>CALWHJ010000017.1 GCA_944380355.1 uncultured Christensenellaceae bacterium | reverse complement strand
CGTCATCGTAAGGGGCAAGTATTACTTCTTCCTCCTCACAGCAACTATTCTAAAAATAGCCTGCTTATCCGCGCGCCTTCACGCTCCTTGCTCGGCAAGAATTATGTATGTCTATAGGGTGGTCTTTTTAGCTATTTGCAGTTCGTCGTCATCGTAAGGGGCAAGTATTACTTCTTCCTCCTCACAGCAACTATTCTAAAAATAGCCTGCTTATCCGCGCGCCCTCACGCTCCTTGCTCGGCAAGTATGTATGTTTATCGGGGGTAGATATTTATCCGCGTTTTTATTTAGTATCTCATAATTTTTAATTTTTATACTTTTCTGTACGATATCTCAAAGCGATATGCAAAATACATTGCAAATTACACGTGCAGTGTGCTAAAATATAAAAAAGCGAGGTGAAATATGAAAGTTTTATTGACGCAAGATGTAAAGACTGTAGGTAAAAAAGGCGAAATCGTAGAAGTCAACGACGGATACGCGCGCAATTTTCTTATAAAGAAAGGTATGGCTCAACAGGCTACGGCTAACGTAATCAACGAGACAAATCAAAAAAACGCCGCACTCGAAAGACAAAGACAAAAAGAGTATGAAGAGGCTGTGGCTTTGGGCAAAGAACTCAAAGGCAAGACAATAGTCCTCAGCATAAAATTCGGCGAAAACGGTAAGCCTTTCGGAGCTGTTACGTCCAAAGAAATATGTCAGGAATTGTCCAAGATGGGCTATGAGATAGACAAGAAAAAAATCAATCTCAAAGATTCGATTAAGTCTGCGGGAATTTTTGACGTGGAAATCAAGATTCATTCCAACGTAACTACCGACATCAAGGTAGAGGTCAAGCCCGAATAGTCAATCCGATTATCCGTAGAACAGGATAAACACAAAAGCAGAAAATGCACCCTTGAGGGTGCATTTTGTTTTAAGATTTACGGTTAAAAAATTTATCTTCTTCTTCTCGTACCCAGCAGTAAAAGCAATATTCTTGCAACCTGTACTAAGGACATCATAAACGCTACGAGATAGGTTTTTGCCGCGCTGTCGAGTACTTTTTTTGCCATAGCGGTTTCTTCGCCGGAGAGTATTCCGCATTCTTCTAGCTGAACTCTTGCACGCTTACTTGCGTTGTATTCGCAAGGCAAGGTTATAAAGGTAAACAGCGCATAAAAAGCGTAACATACAAGTGCCGCCATAAAGAAAATAGCCGAAACGTTAAAGCTTACGGTATAGGCAAGTAACTCAAATACTAATCCCAACAGCATCAAGGGCATAATCATACGCGACGTAAAATTGACTACGGGTACGAGGGCCGTTCTCATTTTGACGGGCGCGTATTCTTCTGCGTACTGAATCGCGTGTCCTACTTCGTGTGCCGCTACTCCTATCGCGGCGATAGAGGAGCTGTTATAAGTAGCTTCGGAAAGATATACGGTATTGCTTCTGGGGTCGTAGTGGTCTGTAAGTGTACCGGGACATGTGCTTATCTGGACGTTGACTAGTCCGTTTTTATCGAGTATAGTACGAGCCGCGAGATGTGCGGTCATACCGCTTTCCGCCGGTATCCGGCTGAATTTATTGTAAGTGCTTCTTACGCCTATGCTTGCTATAATCATCCATAAAAGCAGAGGGAAAAAGCACAGCGCTATAATAGAAAGTATAAGTTCGAACATTCGTGCGGTCCTTTGTTTTTTTTCTAGTATAACACAATTTAAGTTATATATACAGTATTTTAAAATCTTTTTACACGCAATTGACGAAGTTTATTCTTCCGCCCGAAAGGGAAAAGCAAAAAGACTTTGTATAAAATCCTTTATCGGCATAAACCAGCGTTACTTTGTAAGGGACGTATTCTACTGTATCGCATATTCCGATAAAGTTACCGAAAACCTCGTGGAAATTTTCTTCTCTGAGAGAGTACGATACAAACTTTTTTATAGCGTCGTCATCGTTACAGCTAATGCTTTCGAGAAATACGTAGGGTATTAATTCGTCGGGAAAATCGCGTTCGCATTCGTATTCGAAGTAGCGCGATTCTTCGATAAAAGCGTCGTTGCAGAATTTTAGCGTTCTCACGCAAGTGCGCTGCATACAGTCGTATAGTTTATCTCTCAGAATTATTCTGCCGTTGTCAGCGATTTGGGCTTTGTCGCAATAAGCACTCATGAGCAGAGTATAATCATCATTATAATGCAAAACTGCTATATACGTTTTTTTGCCCGTATGCGCTTTTACTATCAGAAGCTGACCGTCGCAAAAACTCTTTATTTTGAACGATACGTTGTCGGGACGGGCGGGCAATGGCAGAGTGATTATCTCGTTTTGCGTTTCGATAACGGCTACGTGGCATCTGTCTGCTTTGCAAGTCAGCAAATGTTTGACCTGATTGCATTCTGCTTGTTTGATTATATAAGCTTCTTCGAATACGGGTTTTCTTTGGGGGAGGAATTTAATTATCGTATCTTTCCCGTGTCTTATGCAAAGCATATCTTTGCAGCTTGCCGTTTTTTTGTTCAATGCGTGCTGAACGGGCAGACAATCGCTGTCATAAGGGAAAAATTCGACGGCAAAGTTTTCGTCTGTCAAAGCGGGAGAAGTTGATTTTTTTCCGTCGATAAGCACTATGCCTTTTGTATTGTCGAAATACAGTTTTGTCATACTCACCTCGATTTAATATATGTCTTATATTATCGGTATATGAGACAGAGTGCGACAAAATGATAAACTCAGAGCATAAAAAAAGACATCCGAAGACGTCTTGATTTTTTGTGTTTATTTTATTCGTATTTTACAGAAGTAAGCTCATAGGTCATATCTCCCTCTCTTATCATTACGATTACGCGCTTGAAGAAAGCGTTGTCCTCGAGAGTGTTTTTGATAGGTGAAGTGGAGATGTAGCACATTACCTTTGCCTGAATGTTAAGGTCCTTGCTTGCCGTAAAGGTGCAGGCTTTGACAGGGATACTGTTTGTTTCGGTGAGAGGGTAAGTAGTGGTTACGTTACCGCTTTCGTCAGTGCTGGTCTCGGGTGCGTCTCCGCTGGGAGCAGTACCGTTGTTTACTAGGTCGCCCGATACCTCGGGTGTAACGTCTCCGCTAGGTGTAACGGTTTCGCTGAACGTCTTGTCGAGGATATAAGACTTGTCGAGGTTGACGTTGCTGGACGAAGCGAAAGACATTGTGATTGCCTGATTATATACCTGCGTAAGGTCGGAAGTCATCGTGTACGAAGGAATGTTTACTGACAGAGAAGACGACATATCCGTTACTCTCGCGAATTGATACAGATAAGTATTGTCGCAGAGTATAGACGTAGCGTACTTGTCATCGGAAGTTACGGTCTTTCCGTCGATGATGAAGGTAGATTCAGCTTTTTTCTCACCGTAGGAAGTGAAAATTTCCGTTGCCGTTCCGTCTACTTTTCTGGTATAGGAAAGCTTGGGGGTAAGGCTGAGACTTGTATAGCTTTCGGCAATCTGTACGTAGTCGGGGTTATCGTCTACGGTGAGGGAAGACGTGAACTTGTAACCGTCAAAAACTTTGAGCGTACGGTCATTGTCTTCGTTGATTGCTTTTACCGTAACGTCCTTTTTATAGATACGGGTTACGGTGAGAGTATATTCGCCGAACTTATTGCCTTCTTTATCAAAAGCGTCATAGACGGCTACTTCTGTCTGCGTCATTTTGTGCCAGCCGAGGTTGTCTTCGATGAGTGCGCGTATATCGCTCATACCGAAAGAGTCGTTGCAACCGGTAAAGGAGAGCAATATCGCTACGAGACTTATTACAGCTGTAATCAATAAAATTTTCTTTTTCATAATGTATATATTATAGCATATTAAAACAGAATTGCAATAAAAATTTTAATAATATATTGCCATTATTGACAATAATTGATACAATATAACTATGATTGAGTTGATTTTAACCAACACTTTGGACAGTTTCCCTATTTTGGAAAAATTGAAAAACAGTCTTAAAGAGACCAAAAGACATCTGTTGTTTGTGCCGGACAGGTTTTCTTTGTCATACCAAAAAGCCGTACTCGAGCATTTGGGGATAAAGGGAAGCTTCGATATAGAGGTTACTTCGTTTGTGCGACTTGCCGACAAAATGCTCGAAAACGATAAAAAGGTACTTGACAAGCAGAGCGAAGTAATGCTTTTGAGAAAGGTTATAGAGGAAAACAAAAAACAGTTGTTGTGTTTTGGCAGAGCGACCGCAAGCGTAAGCTTTGCAGAGGATATGTATGCCGCGATATCTCAAATCCGCAACAGCAATATACCCGTCAACCGTATGGCAGAGTCCGTAGACGGATTGCCTACGAGAGTTGCCAACAAGACAAAAGATATCGTCAGAATTTACAGAAGTTACGTAGAGTATCTGCAAAACGGTTACACGGACGGTACCAGTAAATTGCAGGCTTTGACTGACAGAATCAGCGCGGGCGAACTCAACGATTGCAATATATACATATCGGATTTTATGTCGTTTTCGGGAGTTGAGTACGAATGTCTGAAAGCAATTATGCTCAACTGTATGAATACGAGAATATGCCTTGTCGACAGCGAGGGGGAGAATAAGCACGTCTTTCCTTCAAATGTAAAAAAGCGTTTATTGTCGATTATAGACGAGATAGGCTTGTCTGCAAAAATCACCTATTGCAGAGAGCAACTCGAAGGCGATGCAAAAGTCATCAACGAGCAGCTTTACGGTTATGCTCACGACAATAAAAGCCAAAGCACGGGATATACGGAAATTTATACGTGCAAGGATATTGCCGACGAAGTGAAAAATATTGCCCGTATTATCAACAACCGCGTAAAAGCAGAGGGGGCGCGTTATAAGGATATGGCAATCGTATGTTGCGATTTTCCCGCGTACGTTCCTTATATAAAGAGTATATTCAGTGCGTTCGGAATACCTTTTTACGCCGATGTCAAACAGCCTCTTTCTCAGCAGGCGGTAACAAAACTTCTCGACGCGTCTGTACGTTGCGCAGTAAACGGAATGGAGTGTGCGGACGTTACGGAATTGTCGAAACAGCTTTTATTGTTGCTCGATTACGACGATGTGTGCGTGTTTGAGAATTACTGTCTTAAGTACGGTATAGAATATACCCGTTTTCTTTCTCCCTTTACCATAGGCGAAGAAAATGACAGGAAAATAGCCGAAGGCATAAGGGCAAAACTAGCAAAACTGGTTGCGCCCTTTGTCGATTTGGAAGGAAAGGTAAGCGATTATACGGCAAAAATACGTGAATTTTTCAAGACGGTAGACGCCGATAATCTCGTCAATGCGTTAGCTCAGAAGCAAAGCGAGGAGGGGTACGACGAATTGTCATCTCTGACTTTGCAGTCCTTGCAGAAGATAAGTATATTACTCGACAGGTGCGACGCTATGCTGGGCGGCGAAGAGATGAGTTTTGACGAATTCTATAAGATATTTTCCACGGCAATCGACAGCGTGGAAATGTCGAATATCCCCTTATACCTTGATTGCGTATTCATAGGAGAGAGCAGTCAGAGCAGGTACGAAAACATTGATTATATGTTTGTTCTCGGAGCCAATGCGGGCAAGTTTCCTCTCGAACACGTTGACAACGGTATTGTCGCAGAGAGAGAATACGTCGCGTGGTCGCGTATGGGTATCGACGTGCAGCCCGATTGCAGAAGACGTAACGCGCAAGAAAGACTCAACGTACTGATGCTTCTTACGAGAGCAAAGAAAAAACTTTATGTAAGCTATCCTTCCGCAAGCGTATCGGGTGCGGAATTATTGCCGTCGGATACGGTGAAATATATAGAGGAACTGCTCAGTATTAAGGCAATTCCCGCAATACAGCCCCAAAGCGAATGGACGCTCGAGGATTACGCGCGCTACGTGTCTGCACGCGGCAACGTGCTTGAAGAGCTTCTGGATATGAATAAAGCTTTTGTAGATGGAAGAATAATGCCCGACGACGTTTTTGCTCAGACTGCCGACGTATTGTATTCGCTTGCCGTAAAAGAATACGGAAAAGAGAGCGTGGACAAGCTTCTTTCGCAAGAAGAGGACGAGAAGCAAATAGACGGCAGAGGTATTATGTTCAACGGAAACCATATATCCTCCAGTCAGATAGAAAAGTATTTCAAATGTCCTTACTTGCATTTTACCGAGCAGGTGCTTAAGCTTAAAAGAAGAGAAATCAACGGTTTGGAAGTAAAGGATACGGGTACGCTTCTGCACGCCGTCCTGGAGAAATATTTTGCGCTTTCCGATTGTGCGGACAAGAGCGAAGACGAGATACAAAGTATCGTTCCGATACTGTTTGCAGAGGCGGTAAGGGAAAATCCCGACTATGCTTTTTTGTTGGATGACGAAAAGCAGACTTTGACTGTAAAACAACTAATATCCCAAGCCGTATACGTTATTGTCAATCTTGTAAAAAATATGCAGGTTACCAAGTTCAGGCCGCTTATGCTGGAGGCTAAATTCGGCGATAAAGACAATGAAAATTCACTCAAAGGTATGGAAGTGAACAACGGCTATCGCAAGTTGTACTTTAAAGGAACGATTGACAGAGTGGACGTATACAAGGACAGGGCTATTGTCATAGACTACAAGTCTAAAGGAAGCATAGAGTTTGACTTCTCAAACGTTTTGTACGGAGACAGAATACAGCTGTTTATATATCTCAATGCGCTAAGAGCCAACAGCAACCTTACCCCGCAGGGAGTATTCTATCTGCTGATGAACAATAAGTTTATCAAGGGGGACAAGACGCCGTCAAAGAGGTTTATGTATCGCGGTTTTGTCGGTTGCGACGAGAGCGGTCTTGCTGACCTTGATGAGGGGTTCGCAGAAGGCGCGGATTTTGTCAGCACCGTATATCCTATTAAGCGTAAGAGTACAAAAAGCGGAATTACTATCAGCGCGCAGGCAGGCGGGGCAATACTGACAACGGACGAATTTTACGGAATGTGCGATTACGTGACGGCGCTCACCGAAAAAGCCGCAAGAGAAATAGAAGAGGGTTATATCGCAAAGTCGCCTTTGAATATTAAGGGGGACGAGGAAGTTTCGGCTTGCGGTTATTGCGATTACCGCAACGTGTGCGACAGGGCAGGCAGACTTGTAAGAGACGTAAAGCAAGTCAAAAAAGAACAATTCAAAGAAGTTACGGAGGGAAGAAATGGCGCAAATCAACTGGACTGACGAACAGAAAGACGTCATAAACAGTCTTGACAATAATACCCTCGTATCGGCTTCTGCGGGTAGCGGTAAGACGGCAGTTATGCTCGAAAGGCTTATGCGTATTATCGTAGGTGACCGTCAGCAAGGAAGAGCGGGAGTGCCGCTGAAAAATATCGTTACCGTAACTTTCAACGAGTCGGTTGCGTGTGAATTGAGGAGCAAGATAGCAAGCGAGCTGGTTAAGCTTATCAATACCGGCGTTGCCGACAATGATTATCTGCGCGCTCAGATAGAGGATATTCCGTTGGCGGACATATCTACTTTGCACGCTTTTTGCAGCAACCTTATCAAAACTAATTTTGAACAGCTCGATATCGACCCTTCTTTTTCTATCGCGGACGACAGCGAGAGAGAAGTGCTTTTTCAAAAAGCCGTTGACGAAGTGATGAAAAAATATAAGTCGGGATACGATTATGAGATAGATATGCTCATAGGTTATTGCAAGAGCGAAAGCAAACTCTATGAAAATATAGCCAAAATCTATACGTTTCTCGAGGCTCAGCCCGACAGACAGAAGTATCTCGACGAAATTGCCGTACAGAATTACAAGGGTAATTTTAAAGATACGCTTTTGGCAAAGCGTTATCTTGCTTCGGTAAGCGAAAGAAGTTTGGAATATCTTATAGAGGGCAATAAAAAACGCGGAGAATACGATTTTGCAAATGCTCAAAAATTTGTTGAGCATATAGACGTTCATCTTGCTACGCTCGATAAAATCAACTCAGCCAAAGATATCGAGCAGTTGTGTCAAACCGTAAATAACTTGCAGCAGAAAATTCCCAACAGACCTTCGGCGGGGAAAAAAGACGAT
The DNA here is from genome assembly GCA_944380355.1 of uncultured Christensenellaceae bacterium. Classification (GTDB taxonomy): domain Bacteria; phylum Bacillota; class Clostridia; order Christensenellales; family UBA3700; genus RACS-045. Next base: position 5,432 of record CALWHJ010000017.1, on the reverse strand, counting down.
GCTGTTTTGCAGGAAATAGCTAAGGAGTACGAGGTATTCAACGAAAAATGCAAATCTCTCTATGCGGAGCTTAGGGATATATTCGACAGACCTTTTTCGGAGATAACTTCAACTCTCGATAAAGACGCAAAGTATCTTTTCAGGATTACCGAAATAGTGAGAGAGGTTGCGCAAGAATATGCAAAACTCAAGAAAAAAGAAAACAAGTTTGATTTTTCCGACCTCGAATACTATGCCGTAAAGCTTTTGCAGGATGACAAAATCGCAGAGGAACTTTCGCAGAGATACAAGTATATCTGCGTGGACGAATATCAGGATATCAATGCTGTTCAGGAATATATAATTACGCGTCTTTCGGACGGGAAAAACCTGTTTATGGTGGGCGACGTCAAGCAAAGTATATATCAGTTCAGAATGACTGACCCCGAAATTTTTCTTTCCAAATACAAAAGATACCGCGAAAAAGGCGACGAGGGTAATCCTTTCAGTCTAAACAGTAATTACCGCTCGTGCATAGAGGTTGTCGATTTTGTCAATAAAATTTTCGACGTTATAATGACGGAGAAGTGCGGCGGTATAGACTATAAAAAAGACAGCCGTCTTGTAAGAGGAAATACGGATTATGACCCTCAAAGCGATTCTCCCGTCAGGATAGCTACTTTTGCCAAGAGTAAGGCGGAGTTGGTTGTACCTGTGGGAGAAGACGGAGTATACAGCGTTAAGGATAGTTTGTCAGAGCAGACCGAGCAGGAGTACGAGGAGGGCGTTTACATTGCCAAGGAAATACTCAACCTTGTCCAGAACGGCACTATTCAGGATGTAAAGAGCGAGGATAAACACAAAAGACGTAAGATAAAATTCAGCGATATCGCCATACTCAGCGCTACGCGAAGCGGCGGCGTTGAAAAGATTATTCGCGTGCTTAAGTCGGTGGGTATTCCCGTTGACGCAAACAACGTGCTTAAGGAAAAGAGTAATCCAAGCATAGAGCTTATAGCGGATTTGTTGAGAGTTATAGACAATCACCGCAACGATATTCCTCTCGTATCGGTTTTGACAAGTATTTTCGGCGGACTTACCAACGGTATGCTTGCTGAGATAAAAAAACAGTATCCTGTCGAAAAGTTTTTCCACAATGCCGCCATAAGGTATTCGCGAGAGAAGAGGGACGATATTGCCAAAAAACTCAGGGTATTTTTCGATATGCTGGAAAAGTACCGTTTTGCCGGCGGATTTATGAGCGTGAGCGAGCTTATAAGACGTATACTTGCGGACTTCGATTATTCTACATATCTCCATACGCTCGAAGACGGACAGGCAGAGTACGTAGGGCTTGAGCAATTTGTCGGTACGCTTTCGGAAAAGAGTTATAATTCGTCGGTAGCAAAATTTGTAAAGGCTATGGAGAGTGTAAAGGAATTCGGCAAAGTGTCGGGAAATACGGGTATGCAGGGAGATTATGTCAGGACGAGTACCATACATTCGTCGAAGGGCTTGGAATATCCCGTAGTTTTCATAGCGGATTGCGCCAAAGAAATAAATATGGGCGACGCAACGCAGTCCTTGATATCGTGCGACAAAAGGTACGGTATGGCTATAAGGAGCCTCAATGAGAAAGACAGAGAGTACGACGACAGCTTGCCTATGCTGTTTTTAAAGCAGGTAAAGAGCAAGGAAATACTCGAAGAATATATGCGTTTGTTTTACGTGGCGGTAACGCGCGCGAAAAACAGATTGTATCTTACCGCGACGGCGTCAGACGGTTTTGCCGAAAAGTATATCAAAAATCCCAAGAGTATGTGGGCGTGGCTTAATAACGTAGCGTATACGGACGAAAAATTCAAGGAGCAGTATGCCGTAAGCGTTGAGTCCGCCGAGCAAGAAGAACTCGAAGAGGCAACGTCGGTATATACGTACCGCCGTCCTTCCGAGCAAGCTCTCAAGCAATTGACGGATTATTTTGACAAGCCTTACGCTTATGCGGAAGCAACCGTAACGCCCGTAAAGTATACCGTAACCGCACTCAACAATATCGCATACGAATCCAAGACGGAAAAGAAAGATAAAGAAAAAACCGTAAATTACAAAAACCTTATCGAGGATTTTGTAGAGGAGATGAGAGAGGACGGAGAGTACGACAGCGATATCAGACTTTATGCCGACGAGGGTATAGCTTATCACAGGGTAATGGAGTGTATAGATTTTGACTGTTATACTGTCAAAGACGTACAAAACAGCATTGACAGTATGGTAGAGAAACGTTTGCTTACTCCCGAGCAGCGCGATTTTGTTAATCCCGCTCTGATTCTGGATTGTCTTGACAACCCCGTCATTTCGCTTGCAAGGAAGCATACGCACTATCGTGAAAAACAATTTATGCTCAATCTTCCCGCCGACGAAATTACGGATACTTCGCTAAAGGATACGGTGCTTTTGCAAGGTACGGTGGATTTGTTTATCGCAGGACGGGAGAAAGGCGAACAAAACGTACTTGTCGACTTCAAGTTTTCTAAGAAGAGCGACGAGGAAATAAAAAAACGCTATTCAAAACAGCTCGAGCTTTACGCTATGGCGATAGAGGAGTGTATGAATACCAAAGTCGACAGAAAGGTAATCTACGTACTCGGTAAAAATAAAGTTATCGAGATGTGAGAGCTTGCAAATTTAATCTCATCGTGTGATTAAATGCCGTTGATATGTCAACAATACAAGAGATTAAGCCTGTACATATTATCTAAGGAGGCTTAATATGACGTATTTGATACTCTTATACGCTTGTTTCAAAACCGCTCTCGAGGGGTGGAATATTTACGGATTAGTCGCGCTCGTAGCAACCGTACCCGTAGTAGTTACCGTTCTTCAGTTAGCGGCATTTTCGCACTCGAGCATATTTGCCAAGGCAGAGCGCAAACTGGGCAAATTTTTAAAACACAACAGTTACATCTCATCTCTCAATCTTTTTCTTTTCAATAAGAAAGTGTCCAAGTTTTTCCCCGCGCGAGTGCGCAAGGCTATGAAAAGAATGGAAGGAAAAGACGTAAGCGCAGAGGAGATTTGTACAACCTTTGAGAATTACAGAGGCAAAAGACCCGTTAAGATGATGAAATCCGGCTGCGTAGTTCATCTTATTGCCGTAAGTGTTGTTATGGCACTCAACGGCTATTCGCTCGCTGCGGTAGCTTTTATTGCGCTGGGCGTGGCTTTCGTATGGTGGGTATTAGGCATAGGCACTTTGCTTGTAAAAAGATTGTATATATACAGAGAAACCAATAAAAGAAAAGATTTTCTTTATGCAATCAGCCATAATACAAGGACTGTAGCGACATTTTCTCTCGGAAGCATAGAGGACGTAAAAACGCTTGACGGTGACAGCGTAAGCGCGCTGGCCAACGGCGTAGAGAGTTTTCTTGCCGCTAATCCCGACAAAAGTTTGGCAAAAGTCGTGCTAAAAAGTCTGTATTCGGCAAATTATACTGCAGCTACTTCCCGTGAGAGTGTATTTGCGCTCAAAGAGGCTATGCATAAACTCAAAAGTTACGTGTCATAAGCGACTTATTCGCTCGGTTTTTTGACAAAAAAGTCATCCGCTAAGTATTTTTTGACCGTAATCACTGGACAAGACCTTATTTTTAGCATACAATGAAGGTGTTGTTATTATACACGGGACAAAAGGAGGTATGGCTTATGATAGAGATTTATAAGACCGATGCACAGGACAATAAGCTCATACAAATCGAAGAGAGCGTCTATATGGACGAAGCCTTTGACCCTAAGGATTGTTGGATAAATCTTACCAATCCCAGCGATAAGGAAGTTGCTCTTATCTCCAAAATCAGCGGCGTGGAAGACGAAGTACTCAAAACTCCTTTGGACGACGAGGAGAGGTCGCGTGTAGAGATGGAAGACGATTTTACTCTCGTGCTTGTGGATATTCCCGTAATCGAAGAGGGACTCGACTACTATTCGTATTTTACCATACCTTTGGGCGCGGTTATCAAAAAGGATTTGTTTATTACCGTTTCGCTCAAAGATACGGCAATTACCAGAGACTTTGTTCGTAACAGAGTAAAGGGATTCGCTACTTTCAAGAAGACGAGATTTTTGTTCCAGATTCTCAATAACATCGCGTCCAAGTTTTTGGCATACCTCAAGCAGATAGACAAAGCGTCGCAGCGTATTCAGAACGAATTGCACAAGTCCACGAGAAACAAAGAGCTTATTCAGATGCTCGACCTCGAAAATTCACTCGTATACTTTTCGACCTCTCTTACGGGTAACGACGCGGTAATATCCAGACTTCTGCAGAGTAAATTCAATACCAACAATATATTGAAAAGCTATCCCGACGATACCGACCTTCTCGAAGACGTAGCGGTAGATACCAAGCAGGCTATGGAAATGTGTTCGATTTACAGAGACATCTTGTCGGGTACGATGGACGCTTACGCAAGCGTTATATCCAACAACCTCAATATAGTGATGAAGATACTGACTTCTATCACACTCGTTATATCGATACCTACGTTGATAGCGTCGTTGTTCGGTATGAATACCTGGGTTCCCGGACAAGGCAGCAAGTGGGGCTTTTTGGGAGTAGTGGGAGTATCGGCTGCGATATCTGTTGCACTTGCGCTTTTCCTTAAAAAGAAAAAATTGTTATAAAAGAGTAAAGATTGAATCGTTTATCTTATTTTGATTAAAAACCGCAAGCCACTTATGTGGCTTTTATTTTTTTCTATAATATTCAAATTTAATATTTTTGATTAAAAATGATTTGGAAAAATTTTATATTACAAATCAACCTCGATTGAAAATCAACCGATAGTGTAGGGTAGTTGAGTCTGATACAATATATATTGATAAAATATTATATATATAAAAGCCTTTCGGAATAAGCCGCTGAAAGCGAATGAAAAATGAGAAAAAATTTAAAAGAAGAATATTTTCTTGCTTGCAAAAAAGTCTTGACATACGCTTAAATATTTGATATATTAGATACACTTCTCCCCAAAATCCGCGTGCATTATGCGAGTAAGCCGACGATAAAAGACAGGGGAAAAGCGGGAATTTAGAAGGCAGTAAAAATTTTTAAAAAACATTGAAAAAATTGTTGACATCTAAATTCTTTAATGATATTATATAAAGGCTGTTTGAGAAGACAGCAAATAAATACCCTGACGTGGGGGATTAGCTCAGTTGGCTAGAGCGCCTGCCTTGCAAGCAGGAGGTCAAGAGTTCGACTCTCTTATTCTCCACCACTAATGGGCTCATAGCTCAGCTGGTTAGAGCACACGCCTGATAAGCGTGAGGTCGGTGGTTCGAGTCCACTTGAGCCCACCAACTTCGGTCTAACCGAACAAATTTGCACATTGACAACTGCATAGTAGGAGACATATATGACGAGTATATGTTTCTAGGTATGATGAAAAGCA
>CALWHJ010000016.1 GCA_944380355.1 uncultured Christensenellaceae bacterium | reverse complement strand
AAGTCTATCATCGCGCCTATACCGATAAACAGAAGTATCGGCATAGCCTCGCTGACTTCGATACCTACCTCAAACATCCAGTCGATAATACCCGCCGTAACCGTTCCGTCAGCCGCAATTTCATTGACCACGTTTGAAAGCGGTATATTGACGAGTATCGCGCCGAAACCTATCGGAAGCAACAGCGCGGGTTCCATATCCTTCTTTATCGCAAGAAAGATAAGAAGTCCGCCGATAAGCCACATGACAACGTTCTGCCAGGTGACCTGTGATATAGATTCAATCAAAAAATCCATAGCAAACACTCCTTTAACTATTTATCAAAAAACCGTACCGAGCCGCTTTGAGCAGTCCGATACGGTCTCGTCATTTCAAATTAAACCGGGAGCAACGCCCCGTGATACCGATTTAATTGCGCGTTGTACGCGCCGACTACTCCCCGCGATTGAGATTTACACGTTTATTTTATAAAATTGATTTCGATCTGTCAAGCATACAGACGATATACATAAATTTTTTACATTTTTTATTTTACCGTTTTGCGCTGTGCAACAGACGGAAATCTTCCTTTGTCCTCAGCAGTTATCGGACGAATGACTCTGCAAGGATTACCCGCAGCTATAACACCCGACGGCACGTCTTTTGTTACCACGCTTCCCGCGCCTATCACGACGTTGCTCCCCACCGTTACCCCCGGGAGTATTACCACGTTGCCGCCTATCCATACGTCGTCCCCGATCGTTATCGGAAGAGCATATTCTATGCCCTTGTTTCTCTCATCCTTATCCACGGGATGTCCCGCGCAGTAAAAACCGCAGTTGGGCGCAACGAAGACGTTGTCCCCAATCGTAACCTTTGCGGTGTCGAGTATGACAAGATTGTGATTAGCGTAAAAATTTTCGCCTACGAAAGTATTGTAGCCGTAGTCGCAGTTGAACGGCGATTCTATAAGAAAATCCCCTTTTGCTCCGCCAGTATCTCAAGCATCTTGCGTTTTCTTTCCTCTCTGCGGGAAGGCGGAATATTATTGTATTCAAAACACTTGTCTTTTACCCTTTCTCTGTCCTTGGTAAGCTCAACGTCGTTGTTGGGGTCGTAAAACATACCCATTGCGCCCTTTTCTTTTTCAGTCATAGCGTCCTCTCTTCAAAGGCTTCAATAAAAAGCCTTTATATTATTATCATAATTATGATATCATATTTCATTTGCGCGCGCACGCATAAAAAAAACAAGTACCTCTTGCAAGGTACTTGCGATTTGTAAATTTGCTCGGCAATCCGATTATCTCTTGCTGAACTGAGGTGCGCGTCTTGCTTTCTTGAGACCGTACTTCTTTCTTTCCTTTGCTCTGGGGTCTCTGGTGAGGAAACCTGCTTTCTTGAGAGCTGCCTTGGTGGTCTCGTCAGCGAGTACCAATGCTCTTGCGATACCGTGTCTGATTGCGCCTGCCTGTCCTGTGAAACCGCCGCCCTGTACGTTGACGATTACGTCGTACTTAGCGAGATTTTCCGTAAGCTCGAGAGGCTGACGAACGATTTGCTTGAGTGTATCGAGACCGAAGTATTCGTCAATACTTCTCTTGTTGATGGTGATTACGCCGCTTCCTTCAGGGATAAGTCTTACTCTGGCGATAGCTTTCTTTCTTCTGCCCGTTCCCCAGAACTGAACCTTTTTCTTAGTCTTCTTAGTAGCCATTTGTCATACACTCCTTATTAGAATTTTAATTCTTTGGGCTGTTGAGCTTCGTGGTTGTGCTCAGCGCCGGCATAGCAACGCAATTTGGTGAGCTGCTTTCTGCCAAGAGAGTTCTTAGGGAGCATACCTTTTACTGCCAACATAACGGCTTTCTCAGGCTTCTCTGCCATCAACTTCTTGTATTGAACTTCCTTGAGACCGCCAACGTAACCGGTGTGGTGTACGTAATACTTCTTCTCAAGCTTCTTACCGGTAAGGCGAACCTTAGCGCAGTTAATAACGATAACAAAATCACCCGTATCGACGTTGGGTGTAAACGTAGGCTTATTCTTTCCTCTGAGAACGTTTGCAACGTTGCTGGCAAGTCTACCCAAAACGAGGTCGGTAGCGTCAATTACGTACCACTCTTTTTTGATGTCCTCAGGTTTTGCCATATATGTCTTATTCACGGATAAAACCCTCCAAAAGTATTTTATATTGCTGTCATATCGCAGAGGGGCTAGTTCTTTGATATATTTTCTTGCTTATCTATTTTAGTAAAAAGCGATAGGATTGTCAAACATTTTTAACTATTTTTTATATAAATTTGTAAATATCCGCGTATTTTCAAAAAAAATGCCGCCCTACGATGAAAATCGGCGGGCGGAAAACGTTTGCACTTACGCTTTTCAGTTGAATTTAAAGTCCTTGACGATAAGCCACGCAAAATATGCCGCGTAAATCACAAGCATAGTAATGCCGCCCGCGCGCTTGAGCTTTTTGTCCTTGGTGCATACTATGCACAAGAAAAGCACAACAGCTGCGGCTATCGCCATAATATTGTCGAAAGTAAAGCCCGTCAGGAAGTTGGTATCGTAAGCTATAGGCGTAATCAATGCAGACGTGCCGAGTATAAACAGAATATTGAATATATTGCTACCCACGATGTTGCCTATTGCTATATCGCATTCGCCTTTACGTGCCGCAGCTACGGACGTAACGAGTTCGGGCAAAGACGTACCGAATGCAACTATTGTAAGACCTATGAGGCTTTCGCTCATTCCGACTTCTCTTGCGATTGTTCTCGCACCGTTGACAGCCATCTGCGAGCCGAGCACTACGATTGAAATACCGAACACGAGCTTTGCAATCATCTTGACTGCCTCAACGCCTTTTTTCTCAACTTTTGCAGTGCCGTCAGCTTCGACAACGACTTCTGACTGTTGAGCTCCTTGCGCAGGGTCCATGAGTTCGGGATTTTTATCTTTACCTTTTTTGGAAAGCACAATGAGATATACGCAAAACAATATAAAGAGTACCCACAAAATAAGGCCGTCGATCCAACCGAGTTGTCCACCGATGAATCCCATTATCATAAGCACTATGCTTATAATGACGACATAGGGTATCTCTATATACAAAGTCGTCTTTTGTACGGTAAGAGAAGCATACAAAGCGCTTATACCGAGTATAAGGAAAATATTCAGAATGTTGCTTCCTATAATATTACCTATAGCAAGCTCCGCACTTTCCTGCACCGCAGATGTGATACTTACCGCCGCTTCGGGCAGAGACGTACCGAAAGCTACTATCGTAAGTCCTATTACGATTTGCGGAATACCGAATTTTCTGGCAATCCATGACGCGCCGTCTACAAACCAATCGGCACCTTTTGACAAAAATACAAAACCGACTACGAGCAAACACAACTGTGCAGCTATTCCCCAAAAATCCATTGAGTACCCTCCGAAAATATATTGCGTGTATATAATAATATATTGCTGCTTCTAAATTATTATTTCGACGGCATTTAGTCAACTTATGATTTATGCTTATGCAAGAACTAAATTGTAAATTTTGAAAAAATTATGTAGAAACTACAAGATTTATAAAAAATCGTTGATTCAAGCTTATCAAGATGCGATAAAATCGTTTTGCTTATAATAATTTCGACAACGTCAAAATTTCTCTGCAAGAAAAAATACGGCGCGAAGCCGTATTTTTCTTTTGGGGGATATTATACTAGGGAGTCATTACGCGGGGCAATCCACGCCCGCCGTATTACTTCTTGAAGTATCTGTTGTAAAGGCCGAGGAATCCGCAACCGTGTCTTGCTTCGTCCTTTGCCATCTCGTGTACGGTGTCGTGTACGTCGTCGTAACCGAGTTTCTTAGCGAGTTTTGCAAGCTCGAATTTGCCTGCGCAAGCACCGTTTTCTGCTTCCATACGCATCTGAACGTTTTTCTCGGTGCTGTTGGTAACTACGTCGCCCAAAAGTTCTGCGAACTTGGATGCGTGCTCAGCTTCTTCGAAAGCGTATCTCTTGAAAGCCTCTGCGATATCGGGATAACCCTCTCTGTCTGCCTGTCTGGACATAGCGAGATACATACCTACTTCAGCACACTCGCCGTTGAAGTTTTCGATAAGACCCTTTACTACTTCGGCATCGTAATTCTTAGCAGAACCTACGATATGCTCGGTAGCCCAGCTCATCTCGCCTGCCTTTACTTCCTGAAATTTCTCCTTGGGAGCCTTGCAAACAGGGCACTTTTCGGGTGCGCTGTCTCCTTCGTGTACGTAACCGCATACGCTGCATACATATTTTGCCATATTAATTTACCTCCGTTGTTTGCTTGTAATATTTTTTCTATTTTTATTTTGCCTGTTTTAAGTTGTCTTTACTGCACTTGTCGCACACCTTGTAAAAACTCAATCCGAATTTTTCAAAGCCGTTGTCTAAGCAGTAATTGTCGAGATATTCTTTTAACTCAGCAGGATAATCCATATCTTCTACTTCTCCGCATTCGGGACATATAACGTGGCAATGATTGTCGAGCTCTACGTCATAACGCTCTTTATTGTCACACCCCACTACTCTGCCCACTACGCCTGCCTGTTCCCAAAACGCCAGATTGCGGTAAACCGTCGCGAGAGATATGTTGGGGATAGTCTTGCGACATTCCTCGTATACTCTGTCTGCCGTCGGGTGACATCTCATAGTTTTCATTACCTCAAGCACTGCTTGTCGGCGGGAAGAAAAGTTACTCATATCCTGTTTCCTGATACCATATTAGCATAAGCAAAATATATTGTCAACAGTTTTTAAAACAAAAATGATAATTATTTTTATTTTTCTTTACAAATATGATTTCACTATTTTTATTACTCCTCAAACCCTTTAAATCATATAAATATTTATATTATATCCGTATTAATAACATTACAGCTTTGATATTACGGCTTCTTTATTTTATCTTACTTCTGTCACGATATAAAATGTCGATATTAAAACAAAAGCATTTACCTATATCTCATATTAATTCCGTATAAATATAAATGGGTATTGAAAACGCATACGTGTTATGTTATAATAAAAATATGGACAACCGATTTGAAAATATGACAAAAGAACAACTGTGGAAACTCTTCCCTATCTTCCTCACAAAACACAACCCCGACTGGGCTGAATGGTATAAAGAGGAAGAGGAAAATCTGCGCGCACTTCTCGGCACAAACGACGCAATGCGCATATCGCATATAGGAAGCACGGCTATTGATAAGCTATGGGCAAAGCCTATTATAGATATTCTTATCGAAACGCCTGACAAAACCGCACTTGAGAGAGTTTGCGAAACTCTTATTAAAGCGGGCTACATACTTATGGCAAAGACGTCGGACAGATACTCTTTCAATAAGGGCTATACCCCAAAAGGTCTTGACGATAAAGTTTATCACATACATTTAAGACTAAAGGGCGACAATGACGAATTGTATTTCAGAGATTATCTCGCTACGCACGACAACGTTGCGTGGGAGTACGAAAAACTCAAACTCAAGCTATGGCGCAAATATACCTATGACCGCGACGAATACACGGCGGCTAAGACGGATTTCGTAGTCAAATATACAAATATCGCAAAACAGCTCTACAAGGACAGATACACCATATAGCATAAAGGATAAAAAAATACGCACTTTTGGGTGCGTATTTTTATTTTAATTTAAAAACTTTTTTGCAAACATTACTTAACAATATTATACGCAAGAAAATTTATCATAACCCTCTCAAGGTATAGCCGTTTTTCTCGAATACTTTTACCTGATTGATTATAGACTCGATAAACTCCTCGTTGTTCTTTGTCTTTTGCATCATTGTGAGAAGCTGGTCGGTAGTCTCCTGCGAATCCCCGTTGGAAAGCAATTTTCTCAATGCCCATACTCCTTCGAGTTCCTTTTGAGTCAACAGTAAATCCTCTCTTCTCGTGGACGAACGGTTGAGGTCGATAGCAGGGAAAATTCTTCTCTCGCTGAGTTTTCTGTCAAGCGTGATTTCCATATTGCCCGTACCCTTGAATTCTTCATATATTACGTCGTCCATTCTGCTACCCGTATCGACGAGAGCGGTAGCAATGATGGTAAGCGAGCCGCCGTTTTCGATATTTCTAGCCGCACCGAAAAACTTCTTGGGGCTTGCAAGCGCGCCTGGGTCTATACCGCCCGACAACGTTCTGCCCGTAGGAGGTATTGTCAGGTTGTACGCTCTTGCAAGACGCGTGAGCGAATCCATCATAATCACGACGTCCTGACCGAGTTCCACAAGACGTTTCGCTCTCTCGATAAGTATCTCCGACGCCTGACAATGATGTTCAGGCACTTCGTCAAAAGTCGAATAAATTACCTCGCCCTTTATCGACCTTTTCATATCCGTAACTTCTTCGGGACGCTCGTCTATCAGCAGCACGAAAAGTTTGACTTCTTCGTGATTGGTCGTAATGGAATTTGCTATTTTTTTCAAAAGCGTAGTTTTGCCCGCCTTGGGAGGAGAAACTATCATAGCTCTCTGTCCCTTGCCTATCGGTGCAATCAAATCAAGACTTCTTATAGCAAAATCACTCCTCGTTACGTTGCGCTCTGCGGTATTTATCTCGAGGCGCAATCTTTCTTGAGGAAAGATAGGCGTAAGGTTGTCAAAATGAGGACGGGAACGAAGATTGCCGAAGTCCTTGCCGCTGTCTCCTACATACCCTACTGACTTATACTCGCCCGTCTCGGGAATATCTCTTCCTTTTGCGTCTTTTTGATATACTATCTCGTACTTAAGCTCGGGATTTACTCTCTCTATCGCTACGAGTGCGGGGGGCTTGTTGTCGGAATTGCGCTTTGCTACGCCTACGACGAAGTCGCCTGCTCTTAAGCCTACGTTTTTAATCATCTTGCCCGATACGTACACGTCCTTTTCGCTGCACTCGCAATTTTCTGCACGCAAAAATCCGTAGCCCTCAAGCATTTCCAAAATTCCGCTGCGCATCTCGCAGTCTTCCTGTTTGAGCATTTCTTCGATTGTCATACCGCCGCGCTTGTTGTCGTCGACTCGCTTTTCAGTCTGCTCCTCGCTCTTATCGGAAAGGTTGTAATGGAATTGCGCCGAATCCTGCACCTCTACCGCCATAACTCCGCTCTTGGGAGGTCTTCCCCTCTTGCTGACAGGGGTTACGATATGCTCGGCGTTGTTGATAAAATCGTAACACTCGTTGATAATTTCTTCTTTATTTTTTCTCGTAGGAGCGTTGATACCCAACTCTCTCGCAAACTCGCGGAGATTATGTATCGTCATATTGTTAAAGTCTTCCTTAGTGTAGCCTGCAGCCCATTCAGGTACTTTTGCCTTGTTATCCTCCTGCGATTCCTGTAAAATTCTCTGCACCAAAGCTTCGGCGGAGAGATAACTCGCATCCTCTACTCCCGCCTTCTTGGCGATATCTCTCAGTTGAAATACCGTCTTGGCTTGCAATTCTTCTTTAGTATAGTTTTTCTTTGCCATTCAATATTCTCCTGTTGATTGTTTCGTTATAGTCTATGCCGTATAAAACGATTAATGCTTAAATCATATTGGTTGATTGACTTCTTTTGGATTTTGATAAATTTTCCCTGACGGTAAAAACTGTTTTAATAAAGTAATTATTAACTGAAAAAAATAATTTATTCCTGTGCTTTCCTCGGGCAGTATGCCCGAGGCGCAACAGTGTTATTTTAGAAAACGTTGTCTTTAAAAACAATGACTTTGGTACTGTCCGTGTCGAAGTATTCTCTGTCTACCTCGAGGGTCTGTCCGTCTATGTAAATAATCTGATTTTCGTCGAAAAGCTCCAAAAACTCGTCGAGTTTTTCTATATCAACTGCGCTGCCGGGCGTCTTGTAATGCATCGGAATAACTATATCCGGCATTATAAAATCCACGTATTCCTTAGCCTGACGAGCGTCAATTGTATAGTTGCCGCCCACGGGTATCATAAGCACGTTGACAGAGCCTATTCCCTCGGCAAGATGAACAGTACACTCTTCGCCTATGTCGCCCATATGGCAAAGGTCCACGCCGTCCATTCTGAATTTGAATATGCGGTTTTCCCCTCTCTTTTTGCCCTTCTTATCGTCGTGATAAGAAAGTACCGAGGATATATCCACGCCTTTGACTTCCCAAAAGCCGCACTCACTGAGCACCATAGGCGCGCCGAGTACGTTGACGATAGCGTTGTGGTCCTTATGCTGATGCGAACAAGTCACCACGTCGGCATTCGTCTTTTTCATTTCGATTCCTACAATAGACTTTTCGTACGGGTCTGTGATTATAGTCGTGCCGGTAGATTCCGTCAACTTAAAGCACGAGTGACCCAGCCATTCTATGTTCATTTTACTCCTCGCTGATATCCATCGCTAACTGTTGTGGTTTGCTGGCGTTGAATTTTTCGATAAGCTCGTGTATCTTATCGTGAGGGTCAAGCAACTGACCTACGGACTTGTTCTGGTCGATAGCCGCAATTATGTACGCCACGAATTTTGACATATCCGCCTGGATAAACCAGTTTTTCTTGAGCACTTCTTCGGTAGCGTATGTAAGGTTTGTGGACAAAACCGCATTAAACAGTCCCTGCTCGTATGCCTTTTGGAACTTCTCGAGTCCTTCGGTAAACAGAGCGTAGGTAGCCGAAAGGAAGATTTTTCCGCAGCCTGCCGCTTTGAGTTCGGTACAGAGTTTGAGCATACTGTCACCCGTAGCAATAATGTCGTCTGCTACGAAGATATCCTTGCCTCTTACGTCGTTACCGATATACTCGTGAGCAACGATAGGATTTCTTCCGTTGACTACGTTTGCATAGTCTCTGCGCTTGTAGAACATACCGAGGTCGGTACCAAGCACAGAAGCATAGTAAATATTTCTGCTCATCGCGCCTTCGTCGGGGCTGACAATCATAAAGTTTTCTTTCTTCATATTGATTTCAGGGAAGGTGCGCAGCATTGCTTTCAATATCTGATAGGTGGGCATGAAGTTGTCAAAGCCCATAGTAGGTACTGCATTCTGAACTCTGGGGTCGTGTGCGTCGAAAGTAACTACGTCATTGACGCCCATATACTCGAGTTCGTGAAGCATTTGCGAACAATCGAGGGATTCTCTTGCGGTACGTCTGTGCTGTCTTCCGCCATAGAGCAAAGGCATTACCACAGTAATTTTGTTGGCTTTGCCGGCGCAGGCAGAGATAATTCTTTTAAGGTCCGCATAGTGGTCGTCGGGGGACATACGGTTGGGGGTACCGAACATATTGTATTCGATAGAATAGTTGCCGACGTCGCAGATAATAAACAAATCCTTGCCTCTGATACTGTCATTGATGAGAGCTTTGCCGTCACCAGTGGTAAATCTGGGGCAATTATTGCCTACTAAAAAAGTCTTCTTAGTACTCTTCTTACCGTTGGATTTAGCCTCGCTGTTGTACCAGTTGACAAGATAATAGTCAACTTTTTTGCCGAGTTCCTCTGCTCCTTTAAGGGCTATGATAGCCATATTAGAGGAGTCTTTTTCAAAGTTAAATACAGACTCAAAAAACGGTCTCATTGTAACCTCCGTGTATAATGTATATTAAATTTTTATTATCCGAGAAACTATAAGAAAAACCAATACAATCAAAAACTATTGTATTGCATAAGTGAATATTAGGTTGGCAACTGTGTGAATCCATACTGCCTCACTTTTAATTTGTGCGTAATAATACGCTACATAAATATGATAGCATAACGGATATACAAAATCAAGCCTTTTCCATTACATTTTATGTTTGATATATTAAGCATTAGATTGATATTGTTTTATTTTGTCTGACAATATTAGAAAATGCACAAGGAAGACGTATTTCTTATATCAACAAATGCTCTATCCTAATGCATACTGATGCGAAAAGTACCGCAAGTCGGTGGTGAGGACTAGCCGTAGGCGCGTAGCGATTTGAGGTGCGGAGATTGCGCCTATTATGAGGCGCGGCGCGCAGGCAATACTTGCCGTATTGTCAAGCTAACAAACAAAATAAGCAACAATATAATATGCGCATAAGTACCGCAAGTCGGTGGTGAGGACTAGCCGTAGGCGCGCAGCGATTTGAGGTGCGGAGATTGTGCCTATTATGAGGCGCGACGCGCAGGCAATACTTGCCGTATTGTCAAGCTAACAAACAAAATAAGCAACAATATACCTAAATGCGAAAAGTACCGCAAGGAGGCGGTGAGAGATAGAGTGCAAGCAGTGAGTTTTTCAGTGATTTCCCGTGAGGAAGAAGAAGTAATACTTGCTGTATTGCCTAACTAACAAACAAAATAGGCAACAAACTACCTAAATGCGAAAAGTACCGCAAGGCGGCGGTGCGGACTAGCCGCAGGCGCGCAGCGATTTGAGGTGCGAGGATTGCGCCTATTATGAGGCGCGGCGCGCAGGCAATACTTGCCGTATTGTCAAGCGGCGCAACAAAATAAGAGGCGTGATAAACACGCCTCAAATCTAGTCCTAACCGCCGACTTGCGGTACACCTACATCAAAAGTTCGCCTTCGTCGCTGTCTATGACTTGCAACACTTCTACGGCTTTACCCGTCATTGCGTCGATAAAGACGTAATACGCGTAATTGTCGACCTTGCCGTACACCTCGTAAGTCAGGCTTTCTTTGCCGTTGTCCAAAGGTATCAGTGCAAGTCTTACGGACTGCACTTCAAGCCCGCCGAAGTTCATATTGCGAACTTCTCCCTCAGTAACAGAAGGCGTTTCGAGCGACCTTTCGGTATGATTGTAGATATAATTCAATCCCTCAAATCCTATAATTTTGCCATCGTCGAGACTGACTTTGATTTTAATCATATCGGGATATAATACGATATCGTTTTCTACATAACAGATATTGACGTAAAGCACGCTGTCCGTTACGCAGGCATATACGCCCTTGACGTTTTCGTAGCCTTGTTTTTGCATATACTGTTCGGCAAGCACTACGCCCTCTTCAACGGAAAGAGTAGGTTGTTGAGAATCGAACTGTTTGTCCCACATAACTATCGACCCGCCCTTCTTTGCAAGCTGCAGATATACGTTGCTGCCGTCCTCGAGCGTAATATCATAGACGTATGCGGTAAATCCGTTGTCGCTTTCTCCCGTATACTTAACGCTTTTTATTTCGTAGTCGCAGAGTATCTTTGCAATATTATCCTGCTGTTTTTCGGGGTCTATGTCTTCTCCCGAAAGTGCCTTAGGCTGACGCTCTTCCAGTGAATCGCTGAATGCTCCGTCGTATATCAGCGAAGGGTACTTAATACTGCCGTCCACGAGCGAATCAGCTATCTCGGTAAACTGCGAATTGAATTCGTCAAGACCCGTTACAATCTTTTCTCCGGACATAAGCGCGTCCTTGACTGCGTTTAGCTTTTTGCCTATGGAATAGGTAGCTTCGTAAAGCTTGGCGAGAGTATTGTAATCCTCTTCGCTCAACTCCTCTCCCCCGGTAAGTTTTGTAACGAGATATTTACTGTAATCGCCTACCTGATTACAAAACTTGACGAGCGCGGACATATCGTAACCGCTGTATGACAGTATCGCAAGATTTGCCGCCGCAGTCTGACTGTCCATAGCTACGTCTATCAGCATCTCTCCTGCCAGATTGCCGTCTCGCGTAACCCTCAGTTTAGAGAAATTATTCTCTATATTCAAAAGGCTGTCCGTAAGAGTGTAATACGCACTCTCCATATTGTTTTCGCTCATTGCCATCCAGCTTTTGCCGTCAGCCCTCGACAATCCGAGAAATACCGACAATAGAATTATGGCCGTAAGCAAAATTATTGCTACTACTACGTGAAATATTTTCCATCCTTTTGTAAGCACCATCTTACCCGATGCGTCTCTTAACATATTGCCTCCTTTATACCGCAAATCTGTGTTTGCCTATCGTAAGTTTTACGGTACGCGTCCATATCCACGAACTGGTAGCCGTAGCGGGATTGTAATAATACAAACAGCCGTTAGTAGGGTCCCAACCGTTCATTGCGTCGCGTGCCGCCGAATACGCGGTATCGTTAGGCTCGAGATTAATCTGACCGTCAAGTACTGCCGTAAATGCGTAAGGCTGATATATTACGCCCGATATCGAATTGGGGAAAGCACTGCTCTTAACTCTGTTAAGCACTACCGCGCCTACCGCCACTTGACCGAGATAAGGCTCTCCCCTTGACTCGGCATATATGCATTTTGCCAGCAGATATACGTCCGAAGAATTGTAACTGCTGTTGCTGCTGCTACCGCTCGTAAGCGTCATACCGAGCGCGGCTGCCGTCTTTGCGCCCACGATACCGTCAACCGTCAGTCCGTTGTTTTTTTGGAACTGCTTGACTGCCGCAACTGTCTTTGAACCGAAAATACCGTCCACCGTACCGCAGTTGTATCCCCAGTTATTCAGCTTGGTCTGAAGAGTTCTTACCTGCGAGCCGCTGGAGCCCCTCTTGAGTACTGCCGTTTCTTCGGCGGGTTGTACGGAATAAAAAGCCGCAATACCGACTATGACCGTGATAAGTACCGCTACGGCAACCATACTTCTCTTTAAAACGAGTTTTTTGTCCATATATACTCCTTTTTTGTTGATTGAATTGATTATTGCCTAGAATATCGGCGTTTATACCACCGCCTTGAGAGCCTTTCGTTCTATCGGTATTTTAAAGGTGCAAGCAAAGTAAATTTGCTTTAACTGTCCACAAAAAAACAAGTCCCCGACTGCATATCGGGGGCTTGTAAAATATATGATAGAGGGATTATTATACCGTTAAGACTATGAGAATCTTTAAGGATCTTAAGGATTAGTTTTGAGTGAATTTGTCGTATACGTCCTTAAAAAAAGATTTGTATTCGAAATCTTCGTCTTCACTCTCTTCGCCGACAAAACACAACGGAGGGAAAACCACGCACCACCAGTTGTCGCCGCTGCCGCTTCCAAGCTCTATTATAAGCGCGTCGTACACTCCGCTCTCGAGAGTCAAATCTCCGTACGTTCTCACGGGAAACTCTTCGCTACAAAGCTTGACGTTGGCGGTATAAGCATAACCGTTTTGCGCCAATGTAGAGTCTGCTACTTTTTTCATTCCGTCGAGATTGGCTTTGAGAATTTTCATAGCCTGACTTTTGGAAGATACGTTGTCGAGCTTGGGAGACATATACTCTACGACCTTTTCTTTGACCTTGTATTTTACGCTCTGGTCGCTTGCCTCGTTGCTGTTGGCTCTTATATGTATTCTCAGGTATTGTTCCTGCTGACTTGAGCCGCTTCTGAGTGCTATTACCACCGCTCCTATTATAATAAGACAAATTATTATTACCGCTAACGCTTTCATATTCCACCTCGCTTGTCGGTCAGAGTATTGCCAAAGCAAAAGGTTTTTATACAGCGATTGCGAATTTTTTTACGAGAAATGAGTTTTGCTTCTTTTATACAAAGCTAAAATAAAAAGCGGAAAATAAAAAAGGGAGCAAACGCTCCCTTTGATTTTAGCCGTTGCGGCTTATTGTCTTATTACTTAAATACCGTTGTCAAAGTCCTCGAGTGCCTGAACGGTAACCTTGAAGCAGTCTGACAAGCAGCCGTGGTCCATATTATCGTAAGAATCTCTTCTCGTGTGGTAATAACTGGGAAGATTATGGTCGAGCGCGGTAATACCCGTAGCCGCATAGCCGTTCTGATTGAATGCCGCAGAGTCCGTTGCGCCGAGAGGTACCGAGCCGTAAGAACACTTTATACCGAGTTTCTTTGCCGCATTGTAGAAAAGTTCGCTCGCGTGCTCATCTGCTTTTACGGTATTGTTGAGGTCTTTTTTGTTGACATAGAGGAACTCGCCGTCTCTTATCGTATCATAGGAGAAAATAATGGTTTCGACGTCCTTGAAGTCGCCTTTTGCGGCGTGAGCTTTACCCCACGCTCTAGCACCTCTGAGACCTGCTTCTTCGCTACCCGATATGAGTACGCCGATTTCGGTATTCTCAAATTCTATACCTTCGTCGTTGAGAGCCTTGAGAAGCGCGATACCCATATAGCAACCCGTAAGATTGTCGTTTGCGCCGTCGACTACAACGCTCGTATTCCACATACGGTACATAGCCAGCCAGAAAGGTATAAATACAAAACAACCCAATCCGAGATAGAGAGGAAGTCCCTCTGCAATGTCAGCGGTTACGCCTTTTGCCAGCACTATGGATACTATCGAGATAGCAGTGAGATACATAAGACCTACCATAGATATAAGGAAGTGCGCGACAAACGCTTTGCCGTTGATGAGATAACTCATCGTCCATTCGTGAGCGGCGTCGGGATGTCCGTTAAAGAAAATTCTTCTCTTGACTTCGCCCTTAGGATGTTTGATAGCCGTAAGGTTATGCGACGTCTTTTTGGGGAAAAGAAAATCTACTATTTCAAGGTAAAGCACGAATTGCAAAAGCATCAACAACATACCCACGCCGATAAGAATTACAGTGAGTAGCGGTATGAAGAAATAGCTGACAAACGCCGCAAGGATAATCGTAACCATTATATGTATCCAATAGAAAAATGCGTTTGGATGCACGCTGAAAGGTTCGATTTCCACGCTGTCGCACATAGGCTTCAAAGTTTCAGCCATCTGCTCTACAGCCAGCTTTTCGCCTTCGCTTCCGGGGAATCTTTTGCCACAGGTTTTGATGACGGAAGTGATTTCTTGCATCATATAGTCTGCGTGTTTACCGCTTTCGTCTCTGAGTTTTTGTAAATCCATATAGGTTCTCCTGTTTTGTAATTGATAACATTATAGCATAATCATATCTTAAAAAAAAGCGATTTTTAAATTTCAGGGATATTTTAAATACTTCGTTTATTCAAAAGCCTTAAAAAAATATTCAGATAATACGACTGCATAACTTTAAGATATTAAAAATAACACCTATAGCGCGACTGTATAATCTTCAATTATTTTTTGATTTGTAAAAAATAATTACAGAACCGGTCTTAAGTTATGCATATCGCGTAATTTTTTATAATATATCTCTAAATTTGACTGTTTTTGCACTTTTTACGCGCCTGCGCGCAAAAGTATTTTGCCGATTAATTGACAAACAAGCCCTACAAGGTATAAAATCATTAATATAGTATAATTTTTACCAAAAAGAGGAAGCAAAATGATATCCAAGAGCGATATGGAAATATACAAAGACATCAACGCTATGTGCGAAAAATTCAAGGCCAACGGTCTTATCGACCCCGAACTCTTTATTCAGCATAAGGTCAACAAGGGACTCAGAGACCAAAAAGGTAAGGGAGTACTTACCGGCCTTACCAACATAAGCGACGTCGTAGGCAAAGAGATGGTCGGCGGCGAAGTAGTACCCTGCGAAGGCAAACTCTTTTACAGAGGTTACAACATCAATGACCTCTGCAACGATTTTCTCGCAAATAAGCGTTTCGGTTTTGAGGAGATAACCTATCTTCTTCTTTTCGGCGAGCTTCCCTCTCAGAAAGAACTCGACAAATTCAATGTGATACTCGCTAAATACAGAAAGTCTTTGCCCAATACCTTTGTAAGAGACATTATTATGAAAGCGCCTTCCAGCGATATTATGAATTCGCTCGCAAGAAGCGTTTTGACACTCTACTCGTACGATGACAAAGCAAACGATATTTCTTTGCCCAACGTACTCAATCAGTGTCTCCAGCTTATCGCGCTCTTCCCCCTTCTTTCGGTATATGCGTATCAGGCATACGATTATTATATAAAGGGCAACCACTCTTTCTTTATTCACGAACCCAAGGACGATTTGTCTACGGCAGAAAACATACTGCATATGCTCAGAATAGACAGCAAGTACACCGAGCTGGAAGCGAGAGTACTTGACCTTGCGCTCGTACTTCACGCAGAACACGGCGGCGGTAACAACTCCACTTTCACCGCCCGCGCAGTAACGTCTTCCGGTACCGATACATATTCTGCTATTGCTGCGGCACTCGGCTCGCTCAAGGGACCTAAGCACGGCGGCGCGAATATCAAAGTATCACAGATGTTTGCGGATATAAAGAAAAACGTGGCTGACTGGAACGACGAAGAGGAGATAGAAAAATACCTCAACAAAATTCTCAACAAAGAATGTTTCGACAAGTCGGGTCTTATATACGGTATCGGTCACGCGGTATATTCCATATCCGATCCCAGAGCCGTACTCCTCAAGCAGTCTACCGAATCTTTGAGTATAGAGAAGGGACTCAAGAGAGATTTCGACCTCTACTCCAAAGTCGAGAAGATTGCCATCAAACTCATATCCACGCAAAAGAATATCTACAAAAACGTCAGCGCGAATATCGACTTCTACAGCGGATTTATATACGATATGCTGGGACTTCCTCAGGAGCTGTTTACTCCTATATTCGCTATATCGAGAATTTCGGGTTGGTCGGCACACAGAATGGAAGAACTGCTCAACTCTTCTAAAATTATGCGTCCCGCTTACAACTGTACTCAGCCCGCACTCGATTACGTGCCTATGAAGGACAGAAACAACTGAAAATATTTCTAAAACAAAATAATAATCTAACGTAAAAAGGAACAGACGGCAAAAACCGTCTGTTTTTTGAATTAACGTTTTGATTTGAGACGCTTTTGCGTCTTTGCGAAAGTCGCTATCTGTATTTATAATAGCTTCCCTTTCTTTTGAATGCGGGATTATTGAGTACTTCTCCGTACACGATTACCTTTTGCAACTCCGTAAGCTCACGCTTTTTCTCGGGCTTTTCGTCCACTTTGACAAAGCGCACGTCGTAATGCTCGCGACAACCCTCGTCAGACTTACCGCCTATGCTGTTCATCACAGGCACTTTTTCGACTCTGTATTTGTCTTTGTCGTTGTGGGCGTTTACGTCGCAATGGATTTGGTGATGTCCCTGAGAATAAGTCTCTTTGCGCTCTATTCCTCTCTGCGCCTGCATTTGAGCAGGACGTTGAGAGGGAGTTTTTCTGTATTGCGAAACGCTTTCTTTAGTAGCTTTAAGAGCATCGTCGGATTCGGGAGAAATCTTCGCGAAAACACTGTCCCACGAAATATTATCTTCCTTGACCTCTTTGTCGGCTTGGGCGGCGTTTGTGCTTTTAGAACCTGAACTAAACGCCTTTATTATCGACCCGACTACCGCAAGTATTATGAATATTACGAATACTATGACAAGCATTATTTCTTATCCTTTTTCTTTGCGTCTTTATCGACGGTAGCCTCAGTATCGTTGCCGCTTATCGCGTTACGCATATTGGTATCCGCCATTATGTTCTGCATATTGTAATAATCCATTACGCCGAGCTTACCGCTCTTAAGCGCGCTCGCCATTGCCTTAGGCACTTCGGATTCAGCCTCGATAACGAGAGCTTTCATCTCCTGCGTCTTAGCCTTCATTTCCTGTTCGAGCGCAACTGCCATAGCACGTCTTTCTTCTGCCCTGGCTTCGGCTATTCTCTTATCTGCCTCAGCCTGGTCCATCTGAAGCTGAGCACCTATGTTTCTGCCTACGTCAATATCAGCTATGTCTATGGACAATATCTCGAATGCCGTACCGCTGTCAAGCCCCTTGTTGAGCACCGTTTTGGATATCGTGTCGGGATTTTCAAGTACGTCCTTGTGCGACAGCGACGAGCCTACCGTCGTAACGATACCTTCGCCGATACGCGCAATTATCGTATCTTCGCCCGCACCGCCTATCAGTCTCGTGATATTCGCTCTTACGGTTACTCTGGCTTTTACGCGCAACTCGATACCGTCCTTTGCTATAGCCGAGATAGCAGGCGTTTCGATTACCTTAGGATTGACAGATACTCTTACTGCGTTGAGTACGTCACGTCCCGCAAGGTCGATTGCCCTTGCCGTTTCGGGCGTCAGTTCCATATTAGCAGAGTGCGCCGAGATAAGAGCATTGACTACTTTTATTACGTCGCCTCGGGCAAGTACGTGACTTTCGAGTTCGTCAATGCTGATGTCTAGTCCGGCTTTCTTTGCCGATATATATGCGTCTACGAGAGGCGTAACTTTAATTCCTCTCCACTTCATACCGATAAGTCTTGCCATCGATATCTTTACACCCGATACGAGTGCTCTGAACCAAAGCTTCACAGGCAGTACCGCGAGAAGCACGGCTATAGCGATAACAAGAACGATTGCTGCGACGATGATGGCTATCATAGCACCCGTCGTCAATGCCCCCATTGTTAATAAAACCATTTTTCTCTCCTTGTTTTGTTATTATGAGCGTTATACACTCTTTTTATTTTCCAGTTCTTTTACGACGATTTTCGCGCCTTCCACAGATACGACTTCTATCTCCTTATCCTTTTCAATAAGTCCTGCCTGAGCAACTACGCTGTACAATTTTCCCGCAATCAAAGCGTTACCGCCAGGGCGCAAAACCGTAGCCGCTATACCTGCCTTGCCTACGAGAGATGTAAAGTCTTCCGTACCCTTAGTAATTCCCTCGGGAACGGCAGTCGAACTCTGTACAAACGCCGTCTTTGACAGTCTTCCCTTGCGCATAGAGTGTATCATCACGATAAACGCAATACCCACGGCAAATATTACGCACAAAAGCATAACGAAAAATTGCAGCACGGGATTACCTCTGTCGCTTCTGTAAAGTCTTATCGCCATACCTACTATGACGAGTATTATACCGCTTATGCCGAAAAAGCCGAAGCCCGGCTGGAAAATCTCTATTATTATAAAGACCGTACCCAGCAAAAGCAGTATCGCGGGAATAACGCCAATTTCGCCGAAAGCTATCTGAAGCTCTTGCCAAAACGTCAATCCGTCACTTGCTAAAAACATATCTTTAGCCTCCTTTTTTATCATTATAAACTATGCCGCTCCTTTTATCAATAGTATATATTCATAATTTTTGCGTATATTATGCAGTTTTTACAAAACAAAACGTCGCTATTATACGAATACTATACCGAACCGAGCACAAACATTATGCCGTGTAAAATTTCTTTCACACGGCAGACCGAAATGCTTTTGCAATCAACTTTGAATCAGGTTTTTGAAAAATCTTATGTAATCCCCTACGGCCTCCACGTAATACCCGTCAAAATATATATCGAAATGTCCGCAATCGTATTTCTTGACGGTAGCGCAAGGGGCTTTCTCTATATATTTCAAAGTCTTTTTTGCGGGTGCGACTTCGTCTTTTTCGCAAACGGCGTAATATATCGGCACGCGGATTTTTTTAGCATATTTTCCTGGACGGTATTTGAAAAACCCCCACACCGTCGCAACGGGAGTGATATTTTTGAAGGTCTTGCTGTTTTTCGCCATCAAATCCAGGTATTTTTGATAATCGTCAGATACCATAAGCGCAAGCGAACCGGATTTTCCGGCAAGCGGAACCATTATTTTGTGTCCGAAAATTCTTGTTATGCAGTCGGCGCACAATGCGAAGAACAATTTCGTTCTTGTAACAAACGGAACGGCAAAAACCGACGCATAAGTATCCGTATAAGGACATTGAGCTACGGCGCCGAGTACCCTTGCGCCTTTTGCGCAAAGAGTCATCACGTGTCCGCCGCTGAAGGAAGTGCCGAAAAGCAAAATACGGTCGGGGTCTACCCCGTCAAGCGTCTTGACGAATTCGATAGCGTTGCGCCAATCCTGAATCTGCTCTTTGACGTTTATTCTGAAACGTCTGCCGCCCTTGCTGTCGCCGTTGTTGCGGTAATCGAACAGAAAGCACGCAAACCCTGCCTTTGCAAAAGCCTCCGCATATACGTCTATGCGCATATCACGCGTAGACCCGAGCCCGTGCGCCATAACTATGACGGGGCGTTTCTCTTCCTCGGCGGTATAGTACCAACCTGCACAGTCGGTACCCTCTGAGGAAAATATCAAATCTTTTTTCTCAATAAGGCAATCCATACTCATTCTCCGTTTTCTCATATATAGTATAAAGCAGTGCAATTCTGCGTCCGAATACCAACGCTGATGCCTAAGACATTTGGCAAATCATAGCGTTACCGCTATATCTTGCGAGATTATTCCGTCTCTACGCTCTCCTGTTCGTCTAAGACAATCTCCAACGCAATCGGATACGACGCTACCTTATCGTCGTCCGCTTTAATTCTGAGAAGTATAAATACCGAACTATAAGTGCTGTAATTGTATTGCACGTCAAATATTTCGCCCGTTTCGGTGTCTTCGAAACTGCTTGTTCCCGTTAATCTCTTGTATTCCCAGATATTCTCGGGCTGTGCAACAGAGGAAAAAGCAATTCCGTTAGAATTCAAAGAAGTCCACTTGGCTGTAAAACTATCATAACGCTCGCCTTCGAAAACAAAAGAGCCGTCAGGGTCATCGATAATGTCGTAATAATTGTCGGGCTTGATAATTCTGTACTCGAATTTACTGAGTCCCTGTTTTTCGACACCGCTCAATTCCTCATAATACTTAAGCGCGGTTATTTTTCTATCGCCGTCTTTCTCTTCAATCTGCGATATAATGCCGAATTTTACGCTCTCACCGTCAATATAAGGGAAATACGTACCTACTTCCTCATATCCTGCCGACCAAGGCAGAAAACCTTCGATATATCCCTTTTGCATTATGCGAAAACCGCTAACGTTAATCCCCGACATATCTACCGCTGTTTCAGACGCTTGGTCCTTTAGCTTAATGCTCTCGGAGGTAATAAATTCGCTTGCTTTGTATTTGGAGGATTCGGGGATGCGTACACATACGCTAACGCTGTCGCCTATCACGAACGTCGTCTTGGTACCGTCATAAGACGATGCCTCAAATCCCGTGATATCGTAATTACCGTCGCGCGTAGGATACATTACGTAATAAATACCTTTGCCTTTGCACCACTCTTCGGTAGAAGCCGACCATATCATCCACGTTTTGCCGCCGTCGAGCGAAAACTCCATAGCTGTTCCGTCCTGAGCATATCCGCCCTCGTAATCAGAGTGCGTAAAATTTTTGAGCTCTACCAGCAAATTACCGCTGAAGTCTTGATACACACCGACAATTTCCGTGTCCATTTCTCTCTCGAGTTTTTGAGTCTCGCTGCAAGCGCACAGCGCAAGAGAAGCCAAAACCGCAATAAGCGTTATAACCGTAAATAAAGTAATTTTTTTATTCATTATCATTCCTCCCTTATATTTTTATTATACCAAACAATTATGTGCAAATCAATAGCGAAAAATTTCTCAAAACGAATATCTTATAAGGCTGCAAAAAAGCCGAAAACAACGTTTTCGACTTTGAATTGAGTGACGTCTTTATTGTAATTTCGAGCGCAAAAAATCTTTTGTCCGTTTGCCCGTCCGATATCATTGTAGACAAACCGCATTCCTACGGCTAAATACTGAATAAATATTTTTATTATTATTTTGCATCTAAAATTACCAGGGTCTCGACGTGGCGGGTGTTGGGAAACATATCGTACGGCGTAACCGATTCGATATCGTATCCCTCGCAGAGAATCCTCAGGTCTCTTGCAAGCGTGGCGGGATTGCAGGAGATATAAATAATTTTGGCGGGACGTGCCTTAAGCATGGCTTTCAACACGGCCTCGTCGCATCCCTTGCGAGGCGGGTCTATTACGACCACTGACCTGCCGAGACGGGCTGTCAGCAACGGCAATTCCTTTGCGCAATCTCCGCATATATTGACTATTTTGTCTAGATTGCCGTTGAGTACGGCAAGTTTTTTAGCGTCCTCTATCGCCTCGGGGACAATCTCTATCGCATATACTTTTTTTGCATAGCGCGCAAAGATATTGCTCATTATGCCTATACCGCTGTAAGCGTCGATAACGTTATCTATGCCGCTGTTTTTTATTATTTCACCCACTTTTGAATATATCAGGTCGCGCACTTTGTCGTTGACTTGCATAAATGATAAGGGCGACACTTCGTATGTTACCCCCAAAGCATTACCGCGCACTTTATCTTCCCCGTAAAGCGTAACCGTCTTTTCTCCCATAATTACGTTTGTGCGCTTTTCGTTGGCGGAGATATAAAGCGAAAAGGAGTATCCGAAAGATTGTAGTTTTTCGACAAATCTTTTATACGAAGGCAAACTTTTTCCGTTGATTACCGCGCATACTGCATAACTGTCTCCAACTCTGCGAATGACGAGATGTCTTATCAATCCTTTATGTAAGCGTTCGTCGTATACCGATATATTATTCTCTTTGACAAAGGTCAAAAAGGTCGATATAATCTTTTGCATACCTTCGTCGTTGAGCAGGCATTTCCCCTCTTCACCCTCGCGTATAAAAGGTATGACTTTATGAGTATTGGGTGCAAAAAATCCTGCGCATATTTTACCGTCGACAATTGCTATAGGCAGCTGAATTTTATTGCGGTATCCGTACACGTCCGGAGACGGCACGGTCTCATTGACTTCGATATCGCTTTTCAATTCCTTGTCAAGACAGTTTTTGACGTTGGCTCGTTTTATTTCAAGCTGAGCGGAATATGCAATATGGAGCATTTCGCAACCGCCGCACTTATAGCATATCCTGCAAGGAGGACTTACTCTATCAGGTGAAGCCTCGAGCAGTTTTATGACTTTTGCGAAAGCATAATTCTTTTTTACGTCGGTAATTTCTACCCATGCCATTTCACCCTTTAGCACGGACGGTACAAACACTACGGTATTGTCTATTCTGGCAATACCCTCCCCGTTCATACCTACAGCGACTATATCCGTCTCAAATTTGTCTTTAATCTTCATAATCCTGCCTTTGTCTTGAATATATACAATAAAGTCGTATTTGTCAAGCCGTAAAAGTAATTTGTTGCACATACTATTTGAGGAGGTGTATATGAAAAAAACCAAAAAGACGCCCGAATTAAAAAATTTAGGCAAATACAGTAGTAAGATGCGCGAGATTGACAAGGCAAATCTCGAAATGTCTCTCAAAGACGAAGCTTAACTCAGGCGGGTTAATACCCGCTCTGAGCAAACTGCTTTGCCTAAAAATAAGACAGATTATTGTCCGTCTGTTTTCTAAATTCAACAAGTTTACGACCTTAATTGCGTAAATTAAAAGAACGTCGCAAATTGCGACGCTCTTCGAACTTTGAACCGTAATTATACGGCTTTTTACTTTTTTTGCGCAAGACCTTTTTCCTGCATCATAATATTGATAACTTCACAGACTTTCTTTACGCACAACTCGCTCTTGACGGGAATCATAGCGGGCACTTCGCTGTAAGCTTTTGATTCGGACATATTTCTGAAGTGAAGCTTTTTGCTCTCGATATCTTCTCTGTCAGCATCGACAGCCAAATAAATTTTCAGCGTTTTTCCTCCGATTGCCATCTTACACAACAACTCTCTGCCTACTCTGAAGCTGTCGCATCTGTTGCTCAATCTGCTTTTGACTTTTTTGAAAGAAAGAATGTAATCTTTGAGTTGACTGTAGTATGATTTGGCATCTTCGCTCAAATCCGCTATCCTCATCTCGAAACTCGCTCTTTGCTCTTCCACAATTTTTACCTCCGTAATTATCTTAACCGTTTAGTGATAATGATAACATTATAAATCAATATGTTTT
Source organism: uncultured Christensenellaceae bacterium (assembly GCA_944380355.1). Lineage (GTDB taxonomy): Bacteria > Bacillota > Clostridia > Christensenellales > UBA3700 > RACS-045. Next base: position 11,727 of record CALWHJ010000016.1, on the reverse strand, counting down.
ACTTTGTCAACACTAATAATTATATTGATTAAATATTTTTTAATTTTAAATTAATATTTCCTTATCCGACAGATACTTTAAAACAATTTTTTCTTAATATCATTATCTTGCAATATAGTTTTTCAGCCCTCTTTCGCAAGAATTTCTTTTAATGCTCTTGCAAGCTGGTCGGGACAAGAAGTCGATTTAAAGCCGCATTTTACTCCGTCAAGTCTCTTTGCGACTTCGGAGATATCCATACCCTCGACAAGCTTGCCTATACCCTTAAGATTGCCGTCGCAACCCCCGACGTATTTTACGTTTTTGAGTTTTCCTTCTTCAACGTCAAAATCTATGCTTCTCGAGCATACACCGCTCGTTTTGTATGTGTAATGCATATTCACCTCTTATTTTTTATACAAATCGTATTCCGGATAAATTTCTTCGATATACTTTAATATATCCTCTCTGTTGCCTCTGTAAGGCCCGGGATTTTCCATCTTGACCGAAACGGTAGCAGTTGCCCACAAAAGAGCCTTCTGCATATTTTCTTTCTGTCTTTCGGTAATATATGCTGCAAAAGTAGTATCTCCTCTTCCGCTTCTGCCTGAAAGATTTCTCGCTCTTATAGGGCAGGTATAAAGCTCTTTGCCGTCATAAGCCAAAACCTCAGCCGAGTTGGTAATAACGACTTCTTTCGCGCCCCACTCGTGAAGCATTTTTGCTGCGACCACTCTGTCCGTCTGTCCCGTGAGAATCTCTGCTTCTGCCGTATCCGTCTTGAGATAATCCACGTAAGGCAAAATCTTTTTCTTATCTGCCCAGTCTTCGAAATACATAGCCCCCGTAGACCTGTCGGCGTGTCTTAAAAGAGCCTGTACGTCGACGGCAATCTTTCCTCTCTTGGAAAGTTCAATCATAAGCTCGCCCGTAAAATCACCGTATATCAATCCGGCGAAGTGATACACCGTGCAATCTACGTCGGGTATATCCCCTATCGTAAAGGAGTCGCCCTGACCTATACACGTGCAGGTGCGGCGTTCCTTGTCTGCGGTATGGTACTTATTTCTGATAGAAGTGGATTCCTTGGAAGGAATATAATAAACGTCCTCTTTGGGAATTACAAAAGTATTAAGTCTGTCGGTATCTTGGGGCGCAACTTTAGTAACCACGCCTACCTTATAGCCGCCTGCGTATGCCGCAGCGGAAGAATAAATTACCGCGCCGCCTACTTCGATTATCTGATTGTCGAGATAATCAATATTGTAATCGAGCGAGATATGACCGATTGTGAGTGTATCGTAATGTTTTTTCATTTTCGCTTTTCTCCTTAATGCGATGCTGTACGAGCCTTTTGACGTAGACAGCCTGCACTCGGCAGGCTGTAAGACAAATTAGTATTGATATTATATAACTAAATTTTTAAAATGTCCAACAATTTTATAAATTTTCAATATGTTTTATATACTAACCATAGATTTGGTAACATTAAAAGTCAACATACCTACGCCGTCTACCGCACTGTTGGACAAATCGTTTGGCATAGTAACCACGCTTCCGTCGAGCAAAACTTCTCTGAGCGTAAGTTCCATAGTGCCGTAACCCGAATAAATGTACGTAAGCAATACTGTATCCATAAGATCGTTTTTCATCTTATCCATTTTCTCGGCAGACATACAGCTGTCAGGATTTTCACCTTGGTTTGTCTCAATTATTCTTTCAAGCAATGCTGTCTGCGAAGCGTTCATCTTGTTGTAAACAACGTGCATTTCCGTATTCTGCGACGAGATATCTACGCAGAATGTAGCGTACATCGTCTCAGGCAACAGTGTCACTTTTCCTGCGTCGGGAGAAGTATTGCCTATTATCGACGAAGCAGCGACGTCAAAGGTGATTATGAAGTACTCTTTGTTGCTATCGAGCGCAAAGTCTGTTCTGAGCAAGGTAAATACTCCGCTAGCGTCGTTGGCAAGCGTTGATACGAAAGCAGTCTGTACCATACTGTCGACACCAAAGTCCGCACCCAGCGAAACCATATCTATTTTAGACATAAGGTTGCCCTCGCCTATCTTGCCCGAAACCGTAGCTTTCATCTCTGCGATAGAAGGCTGGATGAGAATATTGTGGTTATCCTTTTGACTCTCGTCTGCCGTATCTGTCAAATCGGTAGCAGCGCCTGTATAGCCTTCAGGCACAAACTCCGCAAAGAGTGCTTTGAGCAAATCTCTCAATTCGTCGGGAGTTACGCTGTTATCCTGCGTCGACAGTCTGTCGGAAGCAATTTCGTACGCGCTCTCGAGTTTAATGGAGCCTGCAGTAGTTGACTTTATGTCGCCCGTCTGAGTAGTTACTCCCGCAGTGAGCGTAAGTTCCATATTACCGGTAAGTTCCTTCATTGTCGACTTGACAGAATCCGAACATTCGCTGTTGAGTGCAACAAGGTCCATTGAATCGGAAGTTCCCGTTTCGTCTTCGGTAATCTTTTTAAGCAACGCGTTGATAGCGTTCATCTCGTTTTGAGTGAGGTCATTGACGTATACGTTGGTGCAAAGCACGTCGGTAACGGCAAGTTTATTCATATCCACAACTACAAGAAGCGCGAGTTTTTCGGGCAGCATATCCTGATACTTGACTTCTGCGATAGACTTGTCTACGGGGCTGTCGAATACGAGTATTATCTCGCCCTTTTCGCCTGTAAGAGCATTGGAATTGCGTGTTACGTAAAGAGCTTTCATTGCAGCGTTTTCATAGCCTTTAGCCGTAATCTTAATACTGCTTTCTAGCATTACGAGCATTTCGGAACCGTCGATTACGGGACGCGACTGGTCTATGGTCAAGGTGGATTCTGCCATAGCTCTTCCGTCAATTACCCTAGAATAATCGGTTGCTTTAGCCGAGATAGAATCGAGAACGTTGCCCGTAAAATCGTAAGGCAGTTTTGCCGAATCAACGAGGAAGTATTTGTCGTTTATATCGTCTATTGCATTGTTAGCGTTGAGAGCTTTGTTGCCGTTGAGAAGGTCAATTATATAGTCCTGTCTGGAGCTTGCCGTGTATACCGTTGTGTCGGGCATATTATTGATTTTACAGATAGCGTTTCTGAAATCGTTTTCTTCAGGTATCTCCGACGGATCGGGTTGAGGTTCGCCCTTCTTGGGCTTATAAAGTTCGTTGATTACTATCTCGTAGATAGTTTGGTTTACTCTGAAACCACCGCTCTCGAGGAAGGTTACCGTATATACGTCATTGTGCAACTGATTTTTCAAACATACGTTTTTTACCGTAACGCCGTCTTCTTCGTAGACGTCTTCATTGAGTCCTTTTTCTATATTCGCACTGACAGATTCGACGGTCATTTCTTCCTGAGGCTCGACGCTCTCGGAGTTTCTGGATATTCTTGCGATAAACAGGAAGAGCAAATCAAGCTTAGTCATAGAAGTTTGCGCATCGACATCTACGCTATCTATATCGTTGACGCCCAACTTGTTTACTAACAAATCGTCTCTGGTGCCGTCAGCATTTATTTCTCCGAGATTGAGAATGATATTTACATTGATTTTCTCCGGAAGCAAAGCTTTCATATTGGGGTCGGACAAGTTGCCCTGACCTTCGACGATAAGGCTCATTTCGTCGGAGTTGTTGTAGGCATAAATAACCTTAAGGTCTTTAAGAAAAGACAAACTCTTGAGCATCTCGTCCTGAGTGTTAATCAAATAAGCTATTTCTTCGATTAAGAATACGGGTTTGAATCTGCCGGTAATTTCCGCTTCGTTGCAATCGGGAGTAATATTATTTTTGGACATTATGCCGTCGACTACGGTCTGCGCTCCGTCCTCACCCTCGATTACCGTATCTTGCAGTCTTACTCTGCTGCTGCTGAAGTCTTGTCCCACTCCTCTCTTGAGAGTATCGAGGAACGTATTGTTCTCCTGCGAAGCGATGAGTTCTTCTTTGAAAGAATCGCTGATAAAATATTTATTGTAAAGCTCATCGATAAAATGGCTTATATTATCGGAAGGAACAAACGTTCCGTCGTCGACGTATTCGTAATCGTACAAACCTTTCATCACTTCCCAAACTTCCTCGTCGGTAATGACGTGTTCGTTCTCGGCAATATTGCCGTTGACTCTTTCGTCTGCACTGACTATCTCAAACAGATTTGGCATATACGCCTCACCCGTATCGAAGACTATTTCACAGCCCGTGGCGTCCTTGATTTTCTGCAGACCCTGTCTGATACCGCTGTCTATTTGCTCGCAGATTTTATCGTAATTGAGATTCTCTACATTCATACCGAACGTCGTAGCGAGCGAGGTCAAAGTCGCGAGGTGTTCCTGAGACTTTTCCGTTCCTACGAGATTGACTTCCATATTCGTAGCAATACCCAGATTTTCGTCAAGACAAATATTCGCTCTTACGAATATCTGAGCAGGGACAAGCTGACGTATAAGATTGGACAGCGTGCCGGTGCCGTCAAATCCCAACATTTCCGATATGTTTACTTTGAAGTCAACGCTCAAAACGGACTTCGACGTCTGATAGGACATTGTGATTATCTCCGCCTTGAGTTCGCCGAGCATATTTTCGTCGGTGACGTATTTGGTAAGCATATTGGCAAGCGCGACGTATGAAGTGCGCGCTCTGTAAAGATTTGCAACGTACGCGCTGTAATATTGGATATTCTGAATATTAACGGTCTGCAAAAAGTTTTCGCTGCCGGCGAGATTGATTACGTCGGCAATGGTATTTGTAGTAGTGATTATACCCTCAGAATTGTCAATGCAGTATTTAGTCGTTATTTCGTTGACGAACTCTCCCGTCTCACGCTCTTTGCGCTCGTCCGTATAGACGTCGTAACCCAAAGATTCCTCGTCAGGAAGCTGGATATCACGCATAAGATAGAGGAAAGCCTGTTCGCTGACTTCTACCTTAAGAGCCTTCATAAGAGTTTCGATAGGGAAAGTGTTAACGCTGCCCGTCGTAACGAAGTTGATAGGCAAAGTAGCCTGCAGGCCTTCGAGGAATTCCACGACTTTGGTATTTACGCTGACGAGTAAATCGTGAATATTCAAATCGTTCCCCATTTTCTTAAGAACGACGTCTACAATGCTGACGATTTTGTCCGTATTGACTTCTTCCATCTGGTTGATTGAAGCCTGTACGGCCTTGGTGCTGTCATTGGGATAAATTATTGCGGACGCATACAGATTTTCGGGCACAAGCTTTTTGATGAATGAAGGAAGTCCCTTTTGGTCTACGATATTCGAAACAAGTTGTCTTGCCTTTACCGACAACGTTATTTTGAATTTAACCGTTTGAGGATTGATGATATCTCCGCCGATAACTATCTGCTTGACTTCCATTACTTCGTCAAGCTTGCTTCCCAAAGTAGTTTCTATCTCTGCCACCTGAGGAAGGATATCGGACAACGAAGCGTAAACGGCGTTTACCACTGCGGCAAGCTGTTTGTCGGATATCTCTAGAATATTCTTCTCGCCGTCATAGTTTTCGAGCGATGAAAAATCAAACTCGAGTTCGGCAAGAAGCTCATCCAAAGCTTCGTTACCCGTGCCCTGCTGAACGGTTTCGCCCTCTGTATTGCCATCGGTTGCTTCTTCAGGCTCTACTGCATTTTCCTGGTTATCTGCAATCTCCTGCGAAGTAAGCGCAACGTCGCTCCTCAGCTGACTGCCGTCGGGATAAGTATATACGTATACCAAATCGTAACCGTCACTGCCCTCTAAAGTAACCGTAACCTGCTCGGCTTCTCCGCTGCTCTCTTCTCCCTCGTCGGATTTAAGGAACGCGCTGAGAAGCTTGGTTATGTCTATATCGTAATCTTTGGAGAGATACAGTTTGTTTTTGAGGTTATCGTAAAAGCCGTCAAGGTCCTCTTCTGAATATTTGTTGGTTACAATGGCTTGTTCGTCCGCTTTCGTTACTCCGTTGAATATGTTGAACAATTCGTTAAAAGGCACTCCCGCCTCGTTTCCGATTTTATCGTTCCATACTTTTTCAGCGATACCGTATGCGCCGAAACACAATCCTACCGTACCCGCGATTAAAACAATAACACAAATAGCGGCGATAATCGCGCCTGTTTTCTTGTTTATTCTATTGTGCCTAATCGCTCTTTCATTTTTAGGGATATCAACCTTTCTTACTTCCTTAGCCTTAGACATTTTCACTCCTCTATAAACTTTGATATGAATATGATATTGTTTTCACAGGCATTCCATGCGGATTATATCCGCAACCTTTTGTCATATTATAACACACAAAATTAAATTTGTACAGTTTATTGCAAATCTATATTACACTCTTATAATATATTAAAAAAAAGAGACAATATAAAGGAAATATTTTCCTTATCCGAAAATCAAGCTTGTGCATTGTTGTGTTTCGGCAAATATCACGCAATAAACAAAATTTGGTTTTAAAAATATTTTTTGATAGTTTTTGCCGATATGTGTCGATTAATCTCACATTTTTTATATCTTCTCTTCCACAGTCCGGTCATAGAGAGAAAAATACTTGCAAAAAGGCTCAATTTGATATATAATATCGTAGACAGCTACCCGCAAGCGGGTAAAGGGAGGTCTCTGAACGACAGTTTATGAGAAAACCTTTTAGTTTGAACGAGTCGCTCCTGACACGATCCAACAAAAACTCCATTTTCAGACATCTTACTACGGCAAGAATACTCTTGTTGGGTTTTGCTATAATAATTCTCGTGGGCTCTTTGCTTTTGATGCTTCCCTTCTCTACCAAAGAAGGTGTTGACCTCAAATTCATCGACGCACTTTTTACCGCCACTTCCGCAACTTGCGTAACAGGTCTTATCGTAGCTCCTACGGCTGACACGTTTACGGCTTTCGGACAAGTGGTTATTTTATTGCTCATACAAATCGGCGGTCTGGGATTTATGACCCTGACATCCTTCTTCTACTCTATGATAGGCAGAAAATTCACTCTCCGCCGTCTGGTAAGTATGAGCGAAGATATGCAGTCCACGGGTATGGACAAACTCAAATCCATAGCAATCAAAATCGTTATTCTCGCTTTCGGCGTCGAAATAATCGGCGCGATATTGCTGACGATAGGATTTTGCTTAGAGGGATACTCTTTCGGCAAATCTCTGTGGTTCGGAATATTCCACAGCATCTCGGCTTTCTGTAACGCGGGTTTTGACGTAGTAAGCCTGACAGGCTCTTCGCTGACTTCCGTCAACGACAACTATCTCATTCTCATTACTCTGGCTGTATTGATCGGTGTAGGCGGTATAGGATTTATCGTCCTCATAGATATTGCCGAAAACAAGAGCTTCCGCCGTCTGTCGCTCCATACTAAAATAGTAATCGTAATGACGCTCATATTTGCTTTCGGCGGAGCATTCGCGATATGGATAGCCGAGCGCAACAACCCCGACACTATAGGCAACATGTCTCTTTTCGGTCAGTGGGTCAACAGCTACTTCCACTCGGTTTCCTGTCGTACAGCGGGATTCAACAGCTTCGATTTGTCTAAAATGAGCGACTTGTCGATAGGCACTTCGATGCTCCTTATGTTTGTCGGCGCGGCTCCCGGCTCTACCGGCGGCGGTATCAAGGTTACCACCGTATATATTCTCGGCGCGCAAGTCTTCGCAACGCTGAGAAATAAGAAAGAGTTTGTAGTCGATATGAAGGCTATCGGTACGAATACCCTTGCAAAAGCCATTACGGTATTATCTCTTGCTTTGACCGTAATGATAACGAGTATGTTTATACTGCTGATTGTCGAAAACAACGTCGAAGAAACGACTATGACGGCACTTATATTCGAACAGATAAGTGCGTACGCAACGTGCGGACTGTCGCTTGGCGTCACGCCTCTGCTGTCGCCCATAAGCAAAATAGTAATAATGCTCAATATGTATCTCGGGCGTATAGGCGCATTCACGTTCTTTATGTCGTTTACCAAAAATATCAAACAGGTAAGCAAAATCCGTTACCCCGAAGCAAACGTAACGGTATAATATATTCCTACGTCACGAAAAGGAGTCAGTTATGAAAAAATTCAAACACACTAAAAACCAACAATTCGCCGTACTTGGTCTGGGAAAATTCGGTACGGAAATTACCAAGGCTCTCTATAATTACGGCTACGAAGTCCTTGCCATAGATATAGACGAAGAAAAAGTAAACGAGGTGGCAAATTACTGCACGCACTCGCTCGTCGCGGACGTATCGGAAGAAAACACGCTGCGCACGGTCGCTATCGAAAACTTCGATACCGTAGTAATCGCGATTGGCAACAATATGCAGGCTTCAATAATTACCGCGCTTATCTGCAAGGAGCTTGGCGTAAAGAATATCATTGCAAAAGCCCACAACGAAAAGCACGGCAAGGTGCTTGACAAAATCGGCGTAAACCAAGTAATCTACCCCGAAGCGGCAATGGCGGTAAAAGTAGCAACTACCCTAATCAATCCTAATATTCAAAACCATATGGAGATTGTAGCAGGCTACTCTATCGCGGAGATTCGTATCCCCGATAAATGGATAAACAAAAATCTCGGCGAACTTGCCCTCAGAAGCGAATATGCTGTCAACGTACTCATAATCATTCGCGCCAACGACGAGGTTATTACCGCGCCCACAGGCGATACCACGCTTAAAGAAGACGATATTATCGTAGTCGGCGGAAGCAATCAGGATATCGAAACCCTCAGCTTTACCGCCAACAAACTCAGTCAGAAAGACGAATAAAATTCAAACTGCCAAGACGGACAAGGGAGCGCAAGATTTTCGCTCCCTTTTTTCTGATATAAAATCTATATTATCTGTTAAGGTTTTATTTAATTAAATAAATCAATAAATGTTTTGCATATTACATAAGCTCTATATGATAGTTTACAAATTAGATCGATTCTCCCGAAACAAATACGAGATGGCTATCCACCGCAAGCACCTGAAAGACAACGGCATCAAAATACTTTCCGCGATGGAAAATATTCCTGACACTCCGGAAGGCATTCTGCTTAAGTCGCTCCTCAAAGGATATGAACCAATACTACAGTGCTGACTGTTTTTATGGACATAATTATCTCAATCAAACAAATGAACCGGCGCAGGTAATTTATTACTTACGCCGGCTCTTTCTTTTTCTGTTCCCCTATCATCCAGTTATTGAATTTCGCATACACTGATTATTTTATATTCCTTGTTTTGCTCCGCCGAGTTTCCAGCCCACCGATTTTTCGCGCATTGCGATAAATTCCGCGTACTTGCCCTGCTTTTTGAGAAGCTCTTTATGCGTACCCTCTTCGACAATCTTGCCGCCGTCGAGTACGATGATCTTATCGGCATGGCGCACGGTCTTTAATCTGTGCGCGATCATAATGACCGTTTTGGACTTCGTCAGCTCCTGAATGGCGTTTTGCAGCATCCATTCGTTTTCGGGATCGACGTTCGCCGTCGCCTCGTCCAAAATAATGACGGGGCTGTCTTTAATGATTGCGCGGGCGATGGAGATGCGCTGTTTTTCACCGCCCGAAATGCTCGCGCCGCCCTCGCCTATCACCGTATCGTAGCCGTCGGGGAGCGCGGAGATAAAGTCGTGACAGCACGCCTTTTTCGCCGCCTCTATCACTTCTTCCATACTCGCGTCCGGCTTGCCGAAACGGATATTGTTGGCGATCGTATCGTTGAACAGGTACACGTTCTGGAACACCATGCTGTAATTTTTAAGCAAACTATCCAGTTTATAGTCGCGCACGTCGTGCCCACCGAGGGAGATGCTTCCCTTATCCACATCCCAAAACCGCAGGATAAGGTTACACAGCGTCGTTTTGCCGCTGCCCGAACCGCCGACGATGGCGAGCGAGGAGCGCGCGGGTATATCTACCGTAACGCCGTCGATGATCTTGCGCTTGTCATAGGAGAAATCCACATTCTTCACGTCAATATCCGTCTTTGCGGGCGTGATCTCCTTGCCGTTTATGTCCATGACGGGCAAATTCATCGCCGCCTCGATCTTGTCGATGCTGTTTGCCGCCATGCGCAACAGCGCGGACATATTGCCGCCCGAATCGAGGTCGTTGAACACCATAAAGGAGGCGATGCAGGCGACGAGCGCCGTAAACAGCGGCATGGAAAGCTGCGTGTAGAGCCAAACCGATACCGCGATTATCGCCACGCCCGCAAGTTTGACGGCAACACCCTGCAGTGCCATAAACGGGATATAGTTCTTTTCGAGCGCGTAGTTGACGTCCCTGTCCTCTTTGATGGCGGATGTTACCTTTTTGTTGGCCTTGCCCGTCAGATTATACGACTTGATGACCGCGATGCCCTGCACATATTCAAGCACGGCCTCCACCGCTTTGTCGCCCGAAACAGTCTTTCTGTCCGAGTTCTTTTCGCCCGCCTTGTGCAGGAAATGATTGATAATGAGAAAGAGAACGAACCCCGCCGCGGCGACAAGCCCTATACGCCAATCAAAAACAAGCAACGAAATGGTTATGACGAGCGCCATAAACAGTCCCTTCGTCGTCAGCAGCAGGCAGCGCGTGAGCGTATCCTGCAACGACTCCGCCGTGTTGGTCGCGGTGTTGGCAATCTGACCGAGGTTATGTTCGTTGAAATACCCCATCGGCGCGTATTTGAGCTTGTCGGCTATGCGAATACGCGCGTTCGCCGCTATGGTATAGCCCGCATACGTCAAAAACTGCGTAGAGAAATAATTGCATACGGCGGCGAGCAGCACGCCCCCGCCCACAATGCCGAACGCCGACCAGACCGTGGACATGGTCGCTGTTCCCTCTATCATATTTTGCAGGGCATACGCCGTTGCAAGGAGTGAAAACGCGGTAAATATCGACTGCAACAGTCCGAACACGAGCGCAATTATCATGTGTTTGCGCTGTTTTCCTGCAAATTTTATAAACTTCAACAGATATTTGAACATAGTTTAATCCTCCACCCTGTCCTTTGCGCCTACATGCGCCTGCCACAGCTCGTTATAGAGCGCGGATGATTTGAGCAGCTCTTCGTGCGTGCCGCTCGCCTCGATTTTACCGCCGTTGACAAGGAATATTTTATCCGAATCGACGATGGTCGAGAGCCTGTGCGCGACGACGATGAGCGTTTTGCCCTGCACGAGTTTTGACACGGCACTCTGAATGACAGCCTCGTTTTCGGGATCGGTATAGGCAGTCGCCTCGTCTAAAATGACGACGGGCGCGTTTTTGAGCATGGCGCGCGCAATGGCAATGCGCTGTCTTTCGCCGCCCGAAAGGTGCCCGCCCGAACTGCCGACCACGGTGTCGTAGCCGTTTTCGAGTTTCATGATAAATTCGTGGCAACCGGACGCTTTGGCGATGTTCTCTACCTCCTCATCGGTCGCGGCAAGGTTGCCCTTGCGGATGTTTTCGCGCACGCTCTCGTTGAACAGGAAGTTATCCTGCGCGACATAGGCGATGTTTTGATTGAGCTGTTCGAGCGGAATTTCGCGGATGTCCTTGCCGCCGATCGTTATTTTCCCGCTCCCCACGTCCCACATGGAGGCAATGAGCTTTGCGATCGTCGATTTTCCGCTGCCCGAAGGCCCGACGAGCGCATTCACCGTCCCCTGCCGGAATTCAAAATTTACGCCATGCAGGATCTCTTTGCCCTCGTCGTAGCCGAACCGGACGTTCTCTCCCTTTACGGTATAGTCTGTAAGTTTTACCTTATCTTTGGGGCGGACAAGCTCCGGCTTTTGCAGAAT
>CALWHJ010000015.1 GCA_944380355.1 uncultured Christensenellaceae bacterium | reverse complement strand
GTTCCCCACGGCTCGGCGTGCCCCGTAAAACGTTTCATAAAGCAGGCATAGCAATACTTGCAGGCGTGCGTGCAGCCCACATAAGGATTGATCGAGTACCCTGCAATGGGCAGATTCGACTTTGTAAGCACCGTTTTTACGTGCAGTTCGCTTATCTTTACGTCGTTCATGCGTTTTCCTCCAGATTTTTCAGGATACGTTTCAGGCAGTTTTCAAACCGGTCGATTTCTTCGTTCGTAAAGCCTTTGTAATAAATATCTTCGATCTCTTTAGTCACGCCGTCGTATTTATCTTTGAGTGAGGCGGCTTTTTCCGTTAGGCATACGAGCGCGCTGCGCCTGTCGTTTGCATTTTCTTCGATACGGATAAGCCCCTGTTCCTGCATCCTTGCAAGCATGGCGGTGAGCGTCGTTTTGGCAAGCCCGCTCTTTTTGGAGATCTCCGTCGCCGTCATTTTCCCGCCCTGCCAGAGCACATACAGAATTTTGCCTTGCGCGCCGTTGAAAGCGTCGATATTTTTTTCTTGCAAAATCTTATCGAACCTGCGCCCGCCGATCTGTTTTATCTTGGATATTAAAAATCCGCCCTGCCTTTCTTTCATAGATGAAACTCCTTCGGAAACTCCTGTATCATTTTATCGCCCGGCACAATGCCTTCCAGCGCCTCTTTCATAAAGACGGGAACGCCTTTCGCCTTTGCCTGCAAATACAAATCGTCTACCCACGCTCTTTCAGAGGGTATCTTTCCTTTGCAGTTTCCCGTTTCCGTGCCGATGACCGTCCAACCGATGCCCGAAAAATTGACTTCGCCCACGCCGTCGGAAAGCGGCTCGAACGTGACGTGGTAATGTTTTGCCTTTACGTTGCGCCTTAAAATCTCTATACGCTCTCTTTCCGCCGCACAGGTTACGGTCACGCCGAACCAGAGATTATCAAGGTCGGTCTGTATATTCAGCCGTTCGGGGCGCTTTGTCAAGAAGAGATATTGATTGTGCGGCGTCTGCGCCGCTTTTTCAAATACTTTTTCCGTCCACTCTTTTTGCCAATAGGCAAGGTCGCTCATGCCCGTGAGCAGAAAAACTTTCGGCTCCTTTGTATCGAATAAACGGAGTTTGTTTTCAAAAAACTGCGGCTTTGAAAAGTCGTCCGTGATGTGAAAGCGGCGGCAGTTGTTACGCGCGTAGCAATATCGACAACCAATCGGGCAGCCGATAACGATATTCAGATTTTTGATCTTATCTTTGATGGGGAATACCATAACTTACTTTTTCTGCGCGGCGGCAAGTTCGGCATAACCGTTCCAGCCGAATACCGCTTCCACGCTTTCGTCCGCAAATACATTCTTGACGTTGCAGATATGCAGAACATGATCGTTCGCATCGACTGTTTCGCATACGTCTGCTACAATGGCAAGGCGGGTATCTTTGGGAACTTCAATATCCGTGCCGTCAAGTTTCTGCATTTCAATGCCGAATTTTTCAACCTTATCGGTATCCCTTCCCGAAGAAGTACCGCAGGCGATGAGCGCACCCGCAAGCGAAACGCCGGGCACCGCAATAACTACTTCTTTATTTTTTGCAAGAAGTTCCAGCGTATATGCCTCTTTGTTCAGCGAAAACACAATTTTCCCGGGATTAGTGGAAGCATATGTCCAGAAAGCGAGCGTTGCCATATTCATTTTCCCGTTCGCCTTCTTGGAGCAGATAAAAGTCATGGGGTTGGGGGAAGTGAAAACGGGTGCCTGTGCGATCTTGATTTCTTTCATAACACTATCTCTTGAAATTATTTGTACCATATAGTACAAACATATAATACCATATAGAACTAATTCCGTCAAGAAAAATTATAGGCAAAACGATAATAAATTCCTATATTTTAACCGTTTGGCACCGTGGCGTGTGCTTGGCATAGACAAGTGGATAAAATATATATACTCCGCTCGCGAACTCTCTTCAAAATCGCTATTCTGCACTAATCTCCGTGTTTGCACGAAGTTAGTAAAAATTAATAAATTCATCTTTATTCTAGCCTGCTTTATCGGCGTGCTTTTTATATTCCTATATTATAATAATTATTATTTATCAATATACTACTAATTACCGCTTAATTAGGGGTATTGTTAATTAGCCGTTTTTATTGTAAAATAATTATATGCAAAATTCAAAAAGCAACCGTCGGTTGACAAATTGTATGGCGTCGGTTGGTTGAAAGAGTATTTTGACAATGTTAAAATCAAAGTACCGACAGAGAAAGAGGAGGAAGAAATGATTTTTGCAGATAAACTTATTAAACTTAGAAAACAAGCGGGCTTGTCGCAAGAGCAACTGGCAGAAAAATTAGACGTTACGAGGCAGGCAATATCCAAGTGGGAAGGCTCGATTAGTTCTCCCGATATACCCAACGTACTAAAAATGTGCGAGCTTTTCGGCGTAACGGCAGATTATCTTTTACAAGACTCTATAGAGGATATGCCTGTCGTACAGGCAGTCATTTTTGACAATAATAATTCTTCGGATAATACCGACAATCTTTCTGAAAACAAGGGAAAAGATTTTGCCTACGGAGTGATAAAAAGTAATAAAAAAAGCACGCTTTTATGCACTTTGTCGCTAGGAATATTTTTCTTAGTTGTCGGAATAATTTGGTATGCGACGGTTTTCAACAGTTTCTCCAAAATTATGCGACTTCAAAACATTATTGCGGCGGCGTGCGTAAGCATCGTGCTTTTGGTAGCGTTTGCAGTGATATGCGTATACGATTTCATAAGACAAAACAAACCCGTCAAGTCCCCTTTCGTACTTGACGAAGAGGCAACAGCTGCTGTTGAGGATTACGCTAAAAAATACTCATTGACCGGAAAAGTGCTTATAGCGGTAGGAATAGTATTGTTGATATTGAGTCCTCTGCCTTACTCTTTGAGCGGCATAAGACTAAGCAGCACTTCGGATTTTTGTTACTTTTTGGGTATGGTAATGTTTATTGCGGCGTTAGAATTGTTATCCGTAGCAATAAAAATAAAAATGCCTGTAAAAGCATTGCTGACAAAGCGAGTGAGAGATAATACTGACAAGAATGCCCGTATTTTCTTGGCTTTGACGTGTACGGTATGGATATTTATTATAGCATTGTATACGGTTTTCTTCGCGGCGTTAGAGGGCTGGAACGGCTTCTTGTGGATACTCATTATAGGCGCGGCAGTGAGTGTGGCAGTATGTATCATACTATACTATTTGTTTTTTACGACCGTGCAAAAAAGGAATAATGAAAAATAATAAAAATATAATAATCTTCTGTTGTTTATCATAAAAAAAGGCTTGCAGTATAGCAAGCCTTTTTTGTTTTCGGATAGATTTTTGATATGCGGCCAAAGCATATAGTGCCTGACTATATACTCGCTACGCATACGGCAAATTACATCAGAAGAGTTTCTTTTTCTCTCCGCCGTAAGTCTTCATTCTTCCGTAGCCCGTCTTATTGAACGCTCTTGTATCCGTATGAGTTACGGGTGCAGACGAACGCGTCGAGGAAGAGGAAGAATGCGACTTGTTGTCGTAAGATTTTCTGTTCTGAGGCTTTCTTTCTCTATCGAAAGAAGGCTTTTTGGGCGAAATAACAACGTATCTGTTAGGCTCTTCGCCGTGGCTTTCGGTAGTAACGAATCTGTCGTCGTGAAGTGCCGAGTGGATAATTCTTCTCTCGAAAGGATTCATAGGCTCGAGAGCTTCTTCTTTACGGTTTTTAGCTACTCTGAAAGCAATCTTCTTTGCGAGTTTGGAGAGCGTAACGGTGCGCTTAGCGCGGTAATTTTCTCCGTCGATCACAAGTCTTTTGCCAAGAGGGTTATCCTTGTTGACGATGAGAAGCGAGAGGTACTGCAAAGAGTCGAGCACGTCTCCTCTGTAACCTATAAGTACGCCGGTATCCTCACCCGAGAGAGAGACGTAATATGCGTCTTCTTTTTCTTGTACTTCGGCTTTACAGTCTATGTTCATTCTCTTGATAATGCCGTTGAGGAAATCACTGACGAGTACTGCACCCGTTACTTTTTGAGTTACTCTTACCGTAACCTTTTTCCTCAAAAGCCCTGTTTCTTTTACTTTTTCCGCATCAACTTCGTTTTCGCTCAAACCGAGTTGCTCCAAAGCTTCCTTGAGAGCCTCAGCGTAGCTGTTGGCGGTAATTTCAATACTTTTCATTTATTTATCTCCTTACAAATAGCTGTAGTCAGCTTTTAGTAATAATCACGTTGTCGTCTGCAATGCGTTTTTTGTCCGCGCTCTTGACGATAAGATTGAAAGTTACGGAAGTAACAGTCGTAATTATATTACTTACAAAGTAATAAATTGCAAATGCCGCACTGTACATAATAGCGAAGAAGCCGAGAACGAGGGGCATCATATATACCATAACTTTGTTCATAATTTTTTGTTGTTTTTGCTGAGCTTCGCTTCCCGTCGTAGGAGGCTGCATAGGTTGCATCTTCTGCTGGAGCATCGTAGCGAAGAAGCTAGTCAGAATAGACAGCAGAGGGAGCAGCAAATAACCGTTCCAGTTCTTCAAATCGGTAAATCCCGACTTGTTGTAAGCGTTCATAATCGGGGTCATAAGCTCGTTGTAAGATACGCCCGCGATATCGGGAATGGTAGCGGAAATACCGCCGAGACCGGACGATATGAAGTTGTCGTACGAAGGAATTACGTTTGCCCAGGTATCGGACATAAACACGTTTTTGACCCACAGCCAGCTTTCGGGGCTATAGCCTTCCACGAGTTTCTGATTGAGTTGGTCGACGAGGCCGGCCGCTTCTATGTGTGCGTACGAAGGGAAGAAGTTTGCGGCCAGATTACCCGACGAGTCGAGTATGCTGTGACCTACTACACTCTCTATAGCAGCGTGGTTGTCCACAAAGAACTGCAGGTATACGTCGTTGTAAAGGTTTGTAACTATGCTTTCGTTGACGTAAATGATATATTCTCTGAAACCTTGAAAGACGATTGCGAATATTACGAGCGTAAAAATCATAGGAAGACAAGACGACATCATATGAACATTCGCCGATTTTTGCAATTCGTACTGTTTTTGTCTTAAGATATCAGGACGGTTAGCGTACTGTTTCTGAAGTTTTTCCAGCTGAGGACGGAGAATATCCATCTTTTCTTTCTGCTTGCGCATACTGAACTTTTGCCATATATCCAAAGGCAAAAGCACAACTCTCAGGACAATGGAAAATACGACTACGGTCCAGCCGAAGTTGCCGATACCGCTGTTCATCCAGTCGAGAAGGCTGATGATAGGTTTCCAGATAGAACTTACGCCACTGAGCGTAATCAAATTTATAAGAGCCATTTTGCGTTTCCTTTAAAATCGTCTTTTACGGGGTCGAAACCGCCTTGAGAAAAGGGGTTGCATCTGAGTATTCTTGCTATTCCCATCGCCGTGCCCTTGAAATAACCGCGTTTGTTTACAGCCTGAATCATATATGCCGAACAACTGGGAACATGTTTGCACGTATTCGGCAGAACGGGGTTAACGAAGTACTTATAGCAGCTTACCAGAGGATTGTATCTTTTCATATCGGTTTTCCCTCAGACGTGGGATATTTTCGGATAAGCGATATCCGTGTCAGTCGTATTTGCGTATACAGACATACGCGCGGATTAAATAAAATAATGTGCGGGCAGACGAAATCAATTAAGAATAATATTATTGAATAACGGTATTGATATCTGCGCGCATATAGCGAGCGTACGTCGGGCTGTAGGGCACAATGTCGTATCGGGAGATGAAGTAGACTTGTCGTAAGTCGGGGAAAACCCTGACGCACTTGCCGCGAAAGACAAACCGCAAGTTACGATAAAAGTCTTGCCAAACAGCTTTAATATAAACGCACGAAGTCAAAACACTCAGGATTGCGAGGACTTATCCTTTTTTTGTTTTGAAGAATGCAAGCCCAGTTTTTCGGCAACGCTGTCGTCGACTTTTTTGTCGAAGAGTTTTTCTCTCGTAAGAATATGTACGAGCGCGCCGGCAAGCTGATGAAAATCCGCTTGCGCACATTCTTGTCTTGCAATGACGATAAAATTATGATTTTCTTTTATAAAGGGTATCAAAGCTCTGAAAGCTTCTCTCAATCTTCTTCTCGTCTTGTTGCGTACGTGGGCTTTACCTATCTTCTTGCTGACGATAAACCCGACCTTGAGCGGATACTTCGAGGGAGCGTAGACGAGTACAAGCAGTTTGTTGGCGAAGCTGTGTCCGCGCTTATGCAGATAGTCAAAAACTTTTCCGTTTTTTAGCCTGTACTGTTTTTGCATAATACGATTAAGCGGTCAGTTGTTTTCTGCCTTTGTTGCGACGTCTTTTGAGAACGTTTCTGCCGTTTTTAGTACGCATTCTCTCACGGAAACCGTGAACTTTGCTTCTTTGTCTTTTCTTGGGTTGATAAGTTTGTTTCATTTTGAGTTCCTCTCTTTATATATAAATAATTATGCTTTAATAGTATAAATAAAAAAAGTAAGCGTGTCAAGCAAATTGTTGTAGATTTTGGTACCGCCTCGAAGGGGTGCTCACTGTCTGTAAGCGTGTCTTTTCCGCGCTTTTCAGTTCGGCGTCATCGTAATACGGCAAGTATTACTTCTTCCTTCTCGCGGAAAAGCATCGCAAAATCCACGGCTTACAGCCTAGCTCGCACCCCTTCTCGGCGGTACTGATTTTTGACTAATTATTCTATCCGACTTGCCTACAAAGGTAAGCGGATATTTTTATTGTCAATTATGCTTTTGTGTTTTTTGCGCTTTGCCTTGTAACTCCCTTAATCAATGCATTTTGAATTGCGCAGCACCTTTGCTATGCAAAGGCAAGTGCTTCCCCCTTCTCGGCGGTACAAGTTTTCTTATTACTTTACTAAATACAAAACGCAAAATTCACTGTTTGCTGCCTAGCCCTCCCCCCCCCCGTTGTGACGGTTACAATATTCATTTATCGACTTATCTATAAAATACAAATCGAAAATCCGCAACATACAACCTAGCTCTCACTTATTCTCGCGGTACGATTAAAATCGAGTTTTGATTAATTTATTTATCCGAATTTAATTCCTTAAGTATGAATTCAAAAAGATATTTGCGTGCATATAAACCTCTACGCAAAGAATCTAATATAATCTAAAGTCATAATATGCCGAAAGTCTTAACAATCTAGCAAAGAGCCCAACAATCTTTTTTGTGCAGTCATTAGCAATGCGATTTAGTCGAAGTATGTAATTCACCCTAAGCAAGTTTCCCATTTCGTCCATAAAATACAAGATGGCCTTTGATTGTACTAAGATAAGCTATAGTTATAACATAAAATTCTGCCCACACATTGTTATATTTAAGATAAAGTAGTAGGCTGTGCGCAAATTATTCGATTAATGAGAAAGAGTTGATTACGGCTAAGGATAAATCATCGGAGAAAAGCAGTATAATGTCTCTTATACAGTATTATTTTTGCTAATTTTACAAAGTTAAAATTTCAAAAATCTAAAAATTTTCAAAAACGACCAAATACGGCAAAACGAGCTAGTGCGACATTCTCCGCGCTTCTGAATTTTTGCACGCATAATAAGCAGAATAGTGTCTGCCGATATACCCTATGAGTATAAGTTGACTTAATTTGCAAGTTATTTTTCTATGACGACATTAGTTAAGGGCTATAATTACAGAAATTGTTACACGTGAAACTTTTACTTTCTTATATTATTGCTGTTTGCTCTTAGTATTGTACAGGCGGATTGTAATAGGCAGGAAAAGGACTATAATGCGCGCGGGCTATTTGTAATCCTTGATATGCTCATCGGAGATAAGATATTTGAGAATTAGTAGGTTAAACATAATTACGATATCGCAGTCACACTTATGTTATTTTGAAAATTCGGCATTTTCGCGCGCGATAATGCGTCTATCTTCGGCAGGCGGTCTGTTTTTCGGATAAGTTAGTTAATCCAAATAATACAGCGAAAGAATCTTATTTGGCTATGAGTAATATGCGAATACTCTTGCCAATATCGCTTTTGTCTTTTCGCGCGCTCGAGTGGTAGACAATTTTGACAATACAATGGTTATCGGAATGAGATATGCGTAATCTGTAATTTGAATTATATATGGCAATCGCAAAAGATTGAGAAGATTTATCACGTGTAAATTTATAAATGCGCGCGCACGTAACGAATATACGCGCAGTTTAATTTTCAGATATCCAACTCCGGTTATGTTGGCAAATATCAATTTGCAATGCTTTTATCTTGTCTGAATATTAATTTTAGTTGATAATAAGTAAAATTCAAAATACGTGTTTTTATGAGCAATAGATAAGTGAGGCTTGCTCGAAAAGTCTTTACTGCGTATACACGTTACGCGCGCGTAAAAGTTTTAATGTTGTCTTAACGGGAATTGTTGAATAATCGCTTTATTTTAAAATGCAACGCTCTGCTTCTAACGCGTTTTGTCTTGGTTGAATTCAATCTATTATATTGTTTCTGTTTAGCGGTCGGCTTCACTTTGGCGCGCCGCTTCAAAGCCTGAATATCTGACTTATCTTATATACTATATAATGAATTAATAATTAAATTAAAGCTCAATGCAAAAGTCAATAAATATCTATGAGTAGAGGTCGGCAATTGTGTGGGCGGCACACTCCAAGGCAAAAATAGTTGAGTAATAATTAGCCTATGCAGAAATTGAAATAGAAAACAAATATAGATAATTGCTGAGGATTGATGGCGGCTGAAGATATCTTAAACAATACAATTTAACTTGATGTATTTAATGTATTTATAACGCGTATTGTGTATATAAGAACTCTTGCGGGTTGAAAAGGTCTGTGGAAGCTTAGCAACTTATCTTGCTTAACGAATTAATATCGAGCGCAGTTTTCTTTAAACAGAAAGGCGGAAATAATTTGATTAAGTAAAATTGAGCGGAAAAGCAAGTTAATCTACTCGACGCGTTGAGAATCAGGCTAATGTGCTCCGGACAATCTTTGCACGGTTATTACGAAGCGCGCAATAAAATTATCATTGAGAATAAATGCTTATAAAGAAATGTTTAGCGTGAAACATTCGGTTGTAAAGCGGACTCACTCTGTAAAAGAGAAAAAAGGTATCTTTATTGTAATCCAAAACGTCCATATCGTTTTTGTGCTATTAAAAGGTATGATCCGGTTGCCTCTGTGTCTCGAAGGCATTACGCAGCAAGCTCGAGGTATATGAGTATTAGACTTTGATAGATATAGATAAACGCTTAATCATCAAGAAGCTTTAAAGTTTTCTCTGCTCTGTTGAAGAAGGTCTTTAGCAAGTTAATAATAATTTCACCGACTCAGATGGTGTTATCCGTTCTACTGTTAGAGTGTCGGTATTGATCTGACTTAGAAGAGTACCGGTATTAATGCGATAAAAGACAAGGCTTAAAGATAAGTATGAGAAAGCATTGTCAGCTGTATTCATAGTCTGTCAGGAAAGCAAAGAGATAAAAGCTTTAATATTAATTAAATTTTGAGCTGTTGCGGTTTTTCGTGAGTTGTTAATCAAAAATGGTCGGTTTCTCGGTATGTTTCATAAAGGTTTAATGCCATTTTCCTGTATAAGGCAAACAGTTTCGCGTGAAACAATAATAAAGAATAATTACTTCTAAAAATGCCTATTTTAGAAAATAATATTCTTAAAATACGCTAAAATTTACGCAAAAATACAGCCATAATTCTGCTATTTTGCTACTTCCTGCTAAAAAAATTTCAATTGTTTCACGCGTTTTGTGAAACAATTTACATACTCATTTTTACCCTCAGAAATCCCCTGTTTTTGGGTGTTTTCAGCATAATATATACTAAAAACGGGGTATTTTCGCCCATAATTCCTGAACCTGTTCAAATCGTTTGTGCTTTGGAACGCTGTTTTATTCGTTATTTTCGGTTAGTTTAAGTAAATTACCTTTGCGCACGCGTTAAAGACGTGTGAGCATACACGCATTGCGCTCGCGTATGTGTGCGTATCGCGCGTATGTATTGTTATAAAATACCCGTTTTTACCATATAATTTTTATAAGCAATGCACCGGTAATAGGTAAACAATATTGCGGTTTACTTATTATTTCACACTTTAGCCATTGTTTTTCCTTGTTTCTTCTTTAGTTTGAGTGAGTGCCTATTATTTTCTTAAGTTCGCAAATTTGCTTGCAGTCCTTTTGTTATTTTACCGTCCTGAAATAAGGTTAACGCGGAATATTCGCTTAACAAGGCGTAAGTACTAGCTTGTTAACGTGCAGACTTCTCTGCCCTATGAGCGTAATCTGACTTATTAAATTGCAATGTTTAGTATTGATTTTGTTTATTTCGTAGATTGACCCGGGATACGTTTGTCTTATTTAGTATTCTCGAAAAGTATAAGCTCAAATAGAATACTTAAAAGCCCGGATAGTTAGTATTGCGTATAATATGGGTAATAAAACGCAAAAATAACATAAAAATTAACTTTTTTCATATAAAAACCGTCTTGTTATTTCTATCGGATATAATTATATGGCTGATATCTCGTTTTCCTTATCGGATTCAAGCTTGATTCAATTTTATACATTACGTTCTTTTGTATCTCAGTTGCCGACCACGTATGTCCGCGTATAAATTTGAGAATAAATTTCATAATACGGTAAATAATTATATTTGCAAACTTTTCCGCCATATTCCAAAGCCCTTATGGCGCGACTTATGCCGTTTATATAATAATCATATATAATAATATAAATAAACGTACATTAAGTTGACTATACGGCGTGAGAAGATTTGCGATGATAATGTAACTGTAAGTCCTAAAATATGCCTATGTAATAGGTCTTATATGCAATTTCAGGAGGTTTTTATGCCCAGATGCAGTATATGCAGTCAACAAATCGACTATGACAAGGCTTATATATGCCATAAATGCAACAGTTTTATATGCGAACACTGTTATTCGAGTTATGGACACGATTGCGAATGCGGCGGAAAGCTATATCACGTCAATTAAGTTATCCTCCGTGCAAATTTATATGCAAAATTTGTCGCATTTGACTCAATGTGATTGAGTTATATCTTTAATTACTCTTTTATAAATTCTCGCTTGTGTGTTTCTTGCGCGCGCATTATTAAGATATTGTATTGTTTAATATAGCGGCAATGCACAATATTGCTAAGGAGGACGGTCGTTGATATTTTTATTACAACCGTTTTGCAAATAACTGATTTTCCGGATAATAATTCAATGCGCTTAATGCGATCAGGAATTTGACTTGCTGATATTTCAGTATTTTGTTTTATAATTAAACATTATACGCGATATAATTATTATTTATAAAAATATGGACGATTTGACAAATTTCATCTATTCTAAAAAATATTTTTGAGCTAGTCAGATGCCCTTTTTTTAGAAAAAAAATAATACTTAGATTTATATAAAGCATAAAGATTTTTCAATTTTATCTTTTATAGGGAAAAGGTTATTTTTTGCTTTAAAAAAATGCTCTTTAGTTGCTTATCAAGCCTATAATCTGCCTGTAAAAGGCTGTTTATTAAGCTGGTTTTTAATTAATCGACTAAGTGTTTAAAAGTGCGATTTTAAGGTGATTTTTGAAAAATTAGCAGGCTAGAGAGGTAATTTTAAAAATATTTGAAAAGTGTAATTTTACGGCAGAAGTTTATCGGGTAAATTACTTAAAAATCTTTTAGTGAGTTATTTGGGAATTTAATTTTTTAAAAGAAAATCACCTGCCAAACGGGCAAAATTGCAGTAGAATAAAGGTGTTTTAAAAGACAAAATATTCTTGAATATCGTCAATCGGCAAAGGATTCGCGACAGACAAGGTTCAACTCTTTTAAAATTATGGATAAAATAGGTATTTTAATTTCGCAGTTACAATGGTGTTGCTTTTTGCTTACGTATCGGCAATTTAAAATTAAAGACAATCTCAACTATTTTGTAAGACGTTTGTAGTGCTTGCCCGAGTGTATTTTTTCAATTACGGCATTGCATTTTTTCTCTAACTTTTCGCGACAAAGTCGCATAACAAGCCACTGTCCGGCCATAATAATGCCGCTGGCGGAAAACGCTATAACAAAATGATAGGCGTGTAGGCTGTAGTCAAAAAATTTTATCTCGCACAACACGAATAGAGCGGCATATATGCATACGTATATTATATTTGCCGTATGTCTGAATAACTCTTTCTTAACGATAAATTCTGCAGTAAAATATATGCACGCATAGAGTGCGCCCATAGTTGCTCCTAATATCGCAAATACCGCCAGCGCATAGGGCTGCGAAACGCTCTCGGACAATATCATTTGAAAATTCTCTTGATTAAAGATTGCTTTTTTGCTCCCTTCGAATACTTAAGAGAGTTCACGCGCCCGCCGAGGGTACATAAATTGCCTGCGGTATCCAGCGATATTATCTCCAGTTTTTCTCCACATAAAGTGAGATTCGTGTCCCCCATATTGGCAAGGATTTGCTTGTCATCGCTCTCTATCATTGCTGTAATACCGCTTATGTGTACGGTGTTTTTGTCAAAATCGATATTTACGTATTTGGGTGCTCTGGTAGTTACGTTAGTGGTCAATTGAGTCATAATCCGTCCCTTTTTATCGTTTTTTCGTCAATATAGTATATTTTGCATACCGAAAAATATTACAAACCTTTCAAGCTTGTTCAAAAGAGGTTGACGGCACCCGAAAGTTTTGATATTATATATGTTGTCAAACAGCATATGCGGATGTGGCGGAATTGGCAGACGCGTAAGATTCAGGTTCTTATGGTCGCAAGGCTGTGCAGGTTCAAGTCCTGTCATCCGCACCAGTACGGCGCGTCGCTTAAGACGGGCACAAAAAGGAGAGACACAGAGTCTCTCTTTTTTATTCCCGAAAATGCTTGCGCCTTAAGTGCGGTAGACTCGGAGTACCGAAATAGTGACGCTCGCACGAGACGCTACCGCTTGCTCGCTAAGCCGTCGCGCTGCTCCTTGCAAGTCCTGTCATCCGCACCACTATTAGCGTAAGTTGAACCGACAACTTACGCTATTTTTATTTATAATAATTTTCATGTATTATTTTATTTGCCTCGAATATTGCTTATCGATATAGATTTTGGTATAATGTAGTTAAAAATAATCAAGGTGAAACAAATGACCGAAAACGAAAAAAGAACAGCGGCAAAAGAGTTTGCAAACTACTGGAAGGATCGGGGGTATGAAAAAGGAGAAAGTCAGCCTTTTTGGCTTTCTTTGTTAAGAGATGTACTTGGTATAGATAAGCCAGAACAATTTATCACTTTTGAAAACCAAGTAAAAATTGATAATACAAGTTTTATTGATGCCACTATTTCTTCGACCCATGTACTAATTGAACAGAAAAGTACAGATAAAGATTTAAGAAAACCTATCAAACAAGCTGACGGCAGTTTGCTGACTCCTTTTCAACAAGCTAAACGCTATTCTGCCGAGCTTCCTTATTCTGAGCGTCCTCGTTGGATAGTTACATGTAATTTCCGCGAGTTTCTGATATACGATATGGAAAAACCAACGGGAGATCCAGAGAGCATTTTGTTGAAAGATCTTCCCAAAGAGGCATATCGATTGCAATTTCTCGTTGATACGGGCAATGACAATATCCGCAAAGAAATGGAAATATCCATTAAGGCAGGTGAAATTGTAGGTTTATTGTACGATGAAATATTAAAACAATACAAAGATCCTGAAGCTGAAAGAACGTTAAAAAGTCTAAATATGCTTTGCGTCAGATTAGTTTTTTGTTTATATGCAGAAGACAGCGGTTTGTTTGGCGAACATCTTAAATTTCACAATTATATTAAAAGTTTTGCAGTCAAAGACGTACGCCGCGCTATAATCGATTTATTCAAAGTTCTTGATACCAAGCCTGAAATGCGCGATCCTTATTTAGACGAAATGCTAGCCTCGTTTCCTTATGTAAACGGTGGCTTGTTTGCCGATGAAGATATTGAGATCCCTCAGTTTAATGAAAAAATAGTCAACTTATTACTTCATAATGCAAGCGAAAATTTCGATTGGAGTGAAATTTCCCCTACCATTTTCGGCGCGGTTTTTGAAAGCACATTGAATCCTGAAACGCGTCGTAGCGGAGGCATGCATTATACCTCGATAGAAAATATCCACAAAGTAATTGATCCGTTGTTCTTGGACGAATTACGTAAAGAACTTGCTGAAATTGAAACTATTGCGGTTGATAAAACTCGCGTACGAAAATTGGAAGAATATCGCTTAAAATTAGCTACGCTTACATTCCTCGATCCTGCTTGCGGTTCTGGTAACTTTCTAACAGAAACATACCTTTCTCTGCGCAGATTAGAAAACGAAGCTCTCAATTATATCTATAACGGGCAAATCGTTCTCGGATTTGACGATTTGATAAAAGTATCTATCGGACAATTTTACGGTATCGAAATAAACGATTTTGCCGTAACAGTCGCCAAAACCGCATTATGGATAGCAGAAAGTCAGATGATGAAAGAAACCGAGGAAATAGTAAAAATCAATCTCGAATTTTTGCCATTAAGAAGCTATGCAAATATTGTCGAAGGAAACGCTTTAACTATTGATTGGGAGAATTTAGTACAAAAAAACAAATTAAGTTATATTATGGGAAATCCGCCTTTTGTGGGAGCAAGATTGATGAAGCCTGCACAAAAAGGGGATCTGCTTTCTGTATTTGGTAAAGATTGGAAAAATGCTGGGAATCTTGACTATGTTGCCTGTTGGTATAAGAAATGTACTGATTTTATTGTTGGGACTTCGATTCATGTTGCACTCGTTTCAACAAACTCAGTAACTCAAGGCGAAGCAGTTGCTAATCTTTGGAAACCTTTATTTGCTACGGGTATACATATTGATTTTGCACATCGCACATTTCGTTGGGATAGCGAAGCAAGCGTAAAAGCGCATGTCCATTGCGTAATTATAGGATTTTCTTCTTGCCCAAATAACAAACCTAAAATAATATTTTCATCTGATCGTCCTCAAATTGTTCATAATATAAACGGCTATTTGATTGATGCAGATAATATTTTTATAGAAAGCAGAAAAAAGCCAATTTGTAATATCCCTGAAATGATATTCGGAAGTATGCCAAACGACGGAGGCTTTTTAAGTAATTATTCCGAAGAAGATAAAAATAAAATCGTTTATAAATATCCACAAGCACAAGAAATGTTCCGTCCTATTTTAGGCGCAATTGAGTTTATTAATAATAAAAAACGCTGGTGTTTGTGGTTAAAAGGAATAGAGCCAAAGATAATTCAAAGCGTTCCTCCAGTTATGGAAGCAATTAAAAGCGTAGCTGAAATACGTGCAAAAAGTAATAGAGATGCTACAAGAAAGCTTGCAGAAACCCCTATGCTTTTTGGCGAAATTCGTCAACCAGAAGAGGGCAAATATCTTATAGTTCCAAGCACTTCATCAAAGAACAGAAAATACATCCCTATAGGTTTTTTACCTTGTACAGTTATATCTAGTAATGCGAATTTAATTATTCCAGATACAAATCTATATCATTTTGGAGTACTTACATCTAATGTCCATAATGCCTGGATGCGCACGGTGTGCGGAAGATTGAAAAGCGATTACCGTTATTCTGCTAACATTGTCTACAACAATTTCCCGTGGCCGTCTCCGACAGCCGAACAAAAGGCTAAAATCGAACAGACAGCACAGGAAATTCTCGACGCACGTGCGCTTTATCCGGACAGTTCTCTTTCCGACTTGTACGATGAATTGACAATGCCCTTTGAGTTGCGCCGCGCACATCAACATAATGACAAGGCTGTAATGCAGGCATACGGTTTTTGGGGCAAGCTGAATACGGAAAGCGAATGCGTAGCAGAATTAATGAAAATGTATCAAAATCTTACGGAAAAAATATAATGAGGAAAATATAGAAGTGTACGAAGAATCTCAACAAATAGCTATGCAGTTCGATAAAGCTACATATGAGCAGAATGCTGACGACTTGAAAGCGTTAATAGAAAAAATTGAACAGGATGTTGAAAATTACGATATTTGTAATCGTGTCCAATTATATTATTCTCTGGCTACTGCAGTATCTGATTTGTGGAGCATTGAAAATCCTGATAAGCAAAAAGATAATGACACTATACAAAAAACATTGTATTACTATCGTAAGGCAATAGAGTCATTTGAAGATGAAGCTTTTCAGGAATATCGTAATGATGGAGCGACCATCTCTTTAATGGCGAGCACATTTATTAACTATGGCAACGCTTTGGAATCTTGCGGCAGAATCATTGCTGCTATCGAACAATATTATTTCGCAATAAATATATATCCTCGGCATCCAATGGCACAAGGCAATCTAGGCGTAGCTTTATTGCACTATTCTCAATACTTATCATCAACTAAAACATATGTAAGAGATTGCATGAATTATTATGCTGTTACGCTGTTGGATTCTGCTATAAAAAGTAAAGATAAAAATATATACAAAGAAGCACGTGAGTTTTTCAAAGGTGCATTAAATAATTTGAATCCGGATTATCGAAAATTTTTACAAAAAGGCATTACGTTCGATAAAACTGAAAAAATGAGTAAAAATGAACGGCTATACCGAGAGTGGTGTATAAATGCGGGATTATTTATTACTCCTTTTAGCGATTTACCATGTAATAGCTTGTCGTTTGCTTTTGATGAAATGACCCTTCCTGAAATAATAACGAGCATTGATCAAAATATGCCTATCGAAATCGGAATGTATAATCAATTAAAACAGGAGTTTGTTTCTGCCAGATATTTATATTATGAAACTTTAACGCACGGATCAAAGCCGCATTTTTCAGATAAGAGAACTTGTTTAACTGATACATTAGAGTATGCTCAATTTTCATTACGCATTGAAAAACTAAAAACGTCGTTCAAAACTTTGTTTGGGATATTAGATAAAATTGCTTATTTCCTTAACACATATTTTGATTTGGGAATAAAACAAAAAGACGTTGATTTTAAGAGCATATGGCAGTCAAAGAAAAATGGAAGGAACGGCTATGATTATAAGAACACATTAGATACTTCAAATAATTTTGCATTGCTATCATTAAAATGGATTCAACGAGAATTTGAACATAGCGAAGACAAATACGCATGTCCTAAATTTCGAAGAATTAAAGATATAAGGAATTATTTGGAACATAAATACACAATTGTAACTATGTTTGAAAATTCGATCGAGAATAATCATAGTAAGGAAGAGAAAGTTGCTTTATATATTTCCGAAATAGAACTAAGTAACCATACTCTTATGCTGTTAAAACTTGTTCGAGAGGCAATAATTTGTGTCGCATTATGTGTAAATGTAGAAGAAAGAAATAGAATTGCAAAACGCGGTAAAAATTTTGCTGCTTTGCAAATGATAGTAAACCAGTTTGATGATGAATATAAAATTTAATTTGGCACCGTGGCGTGTGCTTGTCATAGACAAGTGGCGTCGCTTCGCTCCGCCAGACAAGCACACGTCTGAATAACTCTTTGACTTGCTAAAATGAAAGCGAGAGGCAAGCGAAGTTGCCCGCTGATCCGCTTGGGCAATCTTTCGCTTTTGCCTTCTCGCTATTTTCATTTGTATTGCAATGTCTATTAAGATATTGTTTTTTTCTCTACCTCCGTATTTGCCTTTTCGTTTGGCATTGTCGGATGTATCTGCGTTAAAAAGCAAAACAAAAAGCCTAAACTAAACTCGTATTCTTACGGTTCAATTTAGACTTTTGGTGGTGCACCATTTAAAGCGACATCGCCGCTAAATGGAAATAAAAAATGAGAGAGTTTTACTTATCTCATTTTTTTTATTTCAAATTTTAGCGAGTCGCTTTTTGTGCTTAATAATAGGATAGTCCGAAAGGGTGACGCTCGCACGAGACGCAGCCGCTTACGCGTTTGAGTACGTGCCTGTCCGAAAGCAGAGTTTTTGAAAGAATAAATATGTTTAAAAGCGAAAGGCTAGTAGCTGTGTCGGCTTACGCATACGTTATTTACGGTATTGATTTAATTGCGATGAAATGATAAAATAATAATATAGAGCGCATTGTGCGGAAAACAGAGGTGGGTCATGAAAAAAATCGGAAAAATCTTTTTGTGTATAATTCTGACTGCAATATTCGCGGCGTGTTTCGTCGCGTGCGCTTCCACGCATGTGCCGACAGAACAAAACGGCAAGGTGCTTCTCACTTCCGACGCGGTTTCTCTGCATTACGTCAGTCCAGTTTATACCGGCTCGCCGATAGAGCTGGGAAGCGAAGCCATTGATATTCGTCTGAACGGCAGAGCGCAGGAGCTCAGCGGCTTCGACATAGAATATTCAGACAACGTAAACGCCGGCACTGCGTATATCGTAATAACGGCAAAAGAAAGCAATGCGAGTTTGTACGGCAGCGTCAGGATTCCTTTCACGATACTTCCCGCCACTGCGGACGTATACGTCGCCCAAGACGCCGCGACATTCCTTGCGGACGACAATTACTCCACCGTTACGCTTAACGGTGTGATGTCCATCGGCGCAGAGATCGCGCTTAACGTCCCGGAAGGAAAAATCTTGAATATAGGCATAGGCTCGGCGATAGACTTCAAAGGAACTTTGGATATTAACGGCAAACTGCAGTTGCTCTCGGGAGCAACTCTCGTCAATTCCGGCTCTATAACCAACAACGGAGAAATTAATATATCGGGCAATGCGGAATTCTACAACTCTTCTCCTGCCACAGGTACGGGAACTTTTTCCAACAGAGGCACGCTGTACTGCAACGATGCGCAACACGGTTATCCCGGCAACGTGGTGATCAGGGTTCCTCTCTCGGATGCGACCGTAGAATTGCAGAACGAACGCATTGAGTATCAAAAGGGCGTCACCGGTTATACTCCCGGCAAAGTAACTATCAGACGTCCCGACGGGTACACTCGTGACGTCAACGACTTTTCGCCCGTCTTTTCGTCCAATGACTATATCGGCATCGCCTACCTCACTTTGACTGCGGCTCCGGGCGACGCAAACTTTTACGGCAGCATTTCCGTCCCTTACGAAATAGTGCCCGGCAAGGCAACGGTTCAAGACCTTGAAGCTCTGCGCGCCGCGCTTGGCGATCCGGATTACGCAGATATATATATTGATGGCAATATATCCGTTCCCGAAGGTGAAACTTTGATAATTCCCGAGGGATACGCTTTGACGTTATACAGCGGATCTCTGCGCTCTCAGGGCTCAGTTATCGTAAATGGCACCGTATCGTCGTCATCGGCAAAACTCGTAGCGAACGACATTGAAATAAACGGTAGTATGTTCGTAGACGGAGCGCTTGTTGTCGAAGGACGGTTTGTAAATAACGGTTTTGTGAAGTTTACGAACAATTCCGGTCTTTCCCCCGGTCTTTCCGTGTCTTCGCTTGTGAATAACGGGACTATAATCAACACGGGCAACGTATATTACAAATCGGAGACACCGTTCGTCGCCGGTGAGTTTGACAACGTAAACGGCAACGTTTACAGCTATTGCCAAATTGACGGATTGCTCAATGTGACCGTAAAATATGACGTTGCGGACGAAGAAGTTTTTTCCCTCGCAAACGATACGGCATACTACAACGCCACCGAACAAAAACCCGGGCTGCGTTTTGCACACGGCTCGTTGTCTATGAGTTATTGTTATGTGTATTATTACCGTGACGGAAAGCCGACTACAGATTTTACTCAGCCGGGCGTTATCGAGGTGCGCCTTTCAGTACGTTCAGACACTCCCAACGCATACCGCGGCAGCGCAAGCCGTTATTACACCATCAACAGAGGAACGACGACGGTATCTGACTACTCCTCTCTTTCGAGAGCACTGAAAGACGTAAATTATGAAAAAGTGCAGCTCGATACAAATTACAACGATTCCACAACGTCTGTTAAAATGATTACCGTAAGCGAAAACGTCACGCTGGATACCGGCGGTGCTTACGCTACGTTCTTGTCCGTGAAAAATTACGGCACGATCGTTAACGGTGCGTCTGCCATGCAGGAAGATTTGCCTTCAGACGGCGACAACTGCCTTATCTGCAGCGAATTCGACAACTACGGAACTTTCGTAAACAACGGGATTTTCGCGACGAGTTCTTCGGAGAATTCCTATTTCGTTTCGCACAACGGCGCAACTTTCGAGAATAACGGATACGCCTATCTTAACGCACGCGACGACGCGACTTCAGTCGAAGGCGACGGTTTCGTATCGTTAAGACGCTATCTGACCGAATTTGACTTTACTCCCGAATATACTCAGACCTATTACGACGCTTCGGCAAAAACACCTGTCGTGAACGTCAGCGAAAAGTCCGACGGCTCCGAAGTCGTAACCGACCGTCTGTATTTCGATTATCGTTCCAACGTAAATGCCGGCACGGCGAGAATACTCGTTGCGGTGCAGGATCCGGGGGTTTTCGCTCCTTATTTCGGCATAGTCGAGATCACTTTCGAAATACTGCGCAGCTCCGTTCAGGTCACCTCTGCCCAAGCACTTCTGTCTGCCGCCGCTGACGGCAATTATTGTCTTATTGAACTTGAAAGCAACGTCTATCTCGGCGACGCGTCGCTGACTTTGCAACCTGACGTCATACTGGACTGCTCCTCGTACGAGCTTACGTTGTCCGACGGCAATTACCCCGTAGTTCCTGACAATTCTTCGATAAAAGCCGTTGTGTCGGATATCGGATTGTTTAAATCTTATATTAAGTTCGCAACAGACATTTCTCTTGTCTCGAATATCGGAGACAATTCCGAAACCTTAATCTTCGACTCATCAGAAAACAAGGTTAATCTTGTCGTCGACCTCAACGGATTTGACCTTAAAGCAGCCGTCCAATTATCTCCCGGCAAGAATTCTTTCGATCTCAAAATCACGGATACCTCCTCCGAACGGACGGGTACCGTAAGCGGAATAGTGACAAACGGCGAACGTAGCGGTTATGCCGTCACAACGTCGGGACACGGTGATTATTCCGTAAAGGTCGTGCTTGAAAATATTACCGTCTACGGTTTGAAGCCCGTGAGCGGCAGCGGTAAAAAATGCGAACTGACAGCCACCGACTGTACTTTCTACGCAGGAGGCGGAGCATATGCGATTTATATGCACGACAGCGCGAATATAGGTCTTTCCGCCGTGTTTAACAACTGCAACGTTACCGCCGAACAAGCCGTCTATATGTCCGGCTGGGAAACGAAAATAGAATTCAACGGTTGTAATATAACCGCAACGGGACGATACTCAGCACCGTCTGCCTATTCCTCTCCCGGCACCGGATTTGCCGTGGCGGTTTATTTCCTGCATCCGACTCAGCCGATATTCAACAACTGCACGATAGTTTCGCAGAACGGTTACGCGTTAGTACAGACTCAGCCCAATTCCGCAAGCTCGTATCCGCCTCAGACCTTCTGCATACACGTCAACGGCGGCACTTTAAGCGGCGCAGTCGGGCAGTATTATGTTTTTACCGATACGGCGATCAGCTCTCAGTAACGGCAAACAATTAAATCTGCGTCCTTACACTCGTTTCGCACTTTAAATCAAACCGCCAACCGTCTGATGTTGTTCTGTGCTTGAACTCGATTGAGTAAATTTATATCAATGTGGTATTTTATCTAAGGCTCACGGAGCTATTAGCGGTTTACTCGGATTAATAAAAAAGAGTTGGTTTTAAATCTCTTTTTATGACGGTGTACTATTTAAAGCGACGTTGTCGGTAAATAGAAAAAAATGAGAGAGTTTTTCTTCTCTCATTTTTTATTTCAAATTTTGGCTAGTTGCTTTTTATGCTTAATGACGGGATAGTCCGAAATGGTCACGCTTGCACGCGACGCTGCCGCATGCTCGCTAAGCTGTCGCGTTGTTCCTCTTAAGTTCTTGTAATTTGCTGAAAATATCATAATGCAGATGGATTGACGAGATATCGTGATAAACAAAAAACAACCGCAGATATTTGTGTATTGACAACAGCTGTTTTATGACGGATAATTAAAGCGTAATATAATTACGCCTATGCGTATGCGAGCGACTGCCGATTGAGTAACGAAGAAAGCAGAAGATTTCACACAGCGGCAGGCTTTGACGAAGTCGGTGAGATAGTTTGTTTTGCAAAGAAAATATAACAAGGCTTATAGAAAATCAAGTCAAACGCAAGGGGGATATATGGACAGATTTTTTGTTGACACCGAGAGCAAAAGCGCGGACAGTCAGATTATCTCGGGAGAGGGCTACCGCATTACGGTACTTACGCCCTGTTTGCTCAGGGTAGAGAGTGGCGCGTTCTGCGACGAGGCTACTCAAAGAGTGTGGTACAGAGCGTGGGAGAAACCCGAATACAGAGTGGAAAAAGAGGGCGCGGTTTTGCGTATAATTACCGACAGAACAACTTTCTTTTTTAACGGAAAAAGCAAAAAGATTTTTAAAATATTGCTTGCCGACGGCAGAGAAGTAAGCAATTTCCGCAAGGGCAATTTAAGAGGTACGAGGCGTACTCTCGATATGACTTTCGGAGCGGTAAAACTCTCTAAAGGACTTGTATCGAAAAACGGCGTTGCGGTATTCGACGATTCAAAGTCGCTTATCTTGAAAGGCGACGATATTCTGCCTAGAGAGAAGTGCAAAGACCTTTACTATTTCGCATACGGCAACAATTATCGCGAGTGCATACGCGCGCTTTACGAGCTGACAGGCTATACGCCGCTCATACCCCGTTTTGCGCTGGGCAACTGGTGGAGCAGATACAAGGCATATACGCAGGAAGAATACCGCTCTCTTATGCAAGAGTTTTTGGGCAGGAAAATTCCCGTTACTGTCGCGACGATAGATATGGACTGGCACTGGGTAAAAGTCGTCGAAAGATTCGGAAAAGAGGCGGGAGTATTCTATTTCAACAGCTTGAAAGACAAACTCATTTACGGCGGTATGCCGGGCTGGACGGGCTATAGCTGGAATACCGATTTGTTTCCCGATTACAAAGAGCTTTTGAAGTGGCTCAATGACAAGAATTTCAAGGTAACTCTCAACTTGCACCCCGCGCAGGGCGTGAGATTTTTCGAGGACAGATACGAGGAATTCTGCAAAGCCGTAGGGCAAGACCCGAAGAGCAAAGCGCCCGTGAAATTTTCTTTGAAAAGCAAGGAATACACAAAGGCTTATTTCGACGTACTTCTGCGCCCCTATCAGGACGAGGGCGTAAGGTTTTGGTGGATAGACTGGCAGCAGGGCACGCGCAGCGATATAGAGGGACTTGACCCTCTGTGGGCGCTCAATCATTACCATACGCTTGACCAGACTGACGAGGGCAAGCGCGCGCTTATTCTCTCGCGTTACGCGGGTATAGGAAGTCACCGTTACCCTCTCGGATTCAGCGGCGACAGCGCGATAAACTGGCAGGTACTCGACTTTCAGCCCTATATGACATCGACCGCGACAAACGTAGGTTACAGCTGGTGGAGTCACGATATAGGCGGACATCATATGGGTTACAAGGACGACGAATTGTATCTGAGATGGCTTCAGTTCGGAGTGTTCAGTCCTATCAACAGACTCCATTCCACGAGCAACGAATTTATGGGCAAGGAGCCTTGGAAATGCTCTAAGGAAACCGAGCGTTGCGCGGAAGCGTACTTGCGCTTAAGGCACAAGCTCATACCCTATATATATTCGATAAATTACTTGACGCACACCGAGGGCAGAGCGCTTTGCGAGCCTATGTATTACTCGTACGATTGCAAAGAAGCTTACGCCGTCAAAAATCAGTATTCTTTCGGTACACAGCTCGTTTGCGCGCCTGTTACTTCTCATACGAGCGCAAAGACAAAACTTGCGGGAGCAAAACTTTTCGTACCCCAAGGCGAGAGATATACGGATATTTTTACGGGCAGAATATACGAAAGCGGCAGTTATACGGTATACCGCGATATTGAGGATATGCCCGTATTCGCAAGGGCGGGCGCGATAATTCCTTTATACTCGAATTGCGATACCAACGACGTGTCTGTCAATCAGTCTCTCGATATATGGCTTTATAGAGGCAACGGCGAATATACTCTCTACGAGGACGACGGCGAAACCTTGAAATATCTCAAGGGCAAGCAGTGTTTTACGACTTTCAGGATGCGCGAAGAGGGGGACAAAATCACTCTCGATATCTCCTCGTCGGGAGATATCAAACTCATCTCCAAACCCCGCAAATTCACGCTTATGTTCAAGGATATAGCCGGCGCGAAAGTAAGCGTTGACGGCAAGAGAGATAAGACAACTCCCGACTGCGTAGAAATAGAGTATGACGGCAGTCCCGTCAAAGTCGTGCTTGAGAAATGCGAGCATAGGCAAAACGGCGAATACTTTGCCGAGCTTGTCAATCTCGTATCCAAGTATCAGCTCAAAACGCACGTCAAGACAAGACTTTTCAAGGGACTTCTCAAAGACAGAGAGGCGCGCATACCCCGTATGAGCGAAGATATGTCCGGACCTATAAAAGAATTGCGCAAGATTTGCAGATAACGTTTAAAGAGCAAAAGAGTCGCTTTCGCAGTTTGAAAGCGGCTTTTTTTCCGTTTATAAAATATACAACCTCAGTTGTTAAAACCGCGGGCAAAATTTGTATTTAATCACGGGGAATACTCGGCGGTATTGCTTTTTTCTATTAAAGGCGGTAAAATAAAGATGCGTTATAAAAACAGCATTTAATAGAAAAGGAGAAAACGATATGAGCAAATTATCGGCAAAAGCAAAGATAGCTATTGCCGTGCCGGTATGCGCGGTATTTATAGTGATTGCAATAATAGTAACTTGCGTTAGCGTAGGGGTATACAGACGAAGCACTTACGGCGAAGGTATTTTCGAAGTTGCCGACTATTCTGAAATCAAGACTGTATTCGGAGACGACGCAATGTATCTCAAGGATTCCTTTATCGACGGAAACTATATTCAGGATTACAAGTTTATAGATTTTAACAAGCAACCCAACAAGACGCAAAAAGAGGGTAAAGTTACGGGTTACGACGAGGTAGCGGTACGCTATCATATCGAGCTCAAACCTCAAATCGAGCTTGCCGACAAAATGACTCTTACGGACGTAACGGCAGAGTATGACAAAAACGCTTTCAGACAATACGGCACGATAAAAGAATACGGGGAATACAGTTATTCTTACGCCGTTGATACGACTACGGTGGGGGTTGCGGATATATCCTTGTTTGTTTTGCAAGACGAAAACGAAAAAGGCGGACTTTGGGTCAAGGCGTATATTCTCATTCTCGACGATGCGACGATATCGCAGGTTGACGGTGCGGTTAAGGATACCGTTGAGATGATATTGAACAATATCGCATAAATATCTCATAATATCAAAACTTTGTGTGCCGTCGTATATGCGACGGCATTTTTATTGCGGTAGCGAAAATAACGATTTTAGCAATGCTTAAATTAAAAGCCGACTGTTTTATATGCAAAAAAATTAACAACCGCACTTACTTGCAATACGATTTCGTCGCTTTTGTCTATTATCGCGTTTTGCCGTTGAAAAGCCCTTTTTTGTGTGCTAAACTTTAAGTGAAATATATGATAAGGAGGACGATTATGGCACAATACAACCCTTATGACAACTTCCTCAAAGTGCTCGACGACGCCGCAAAGGCTATCGGTATGAAAGAGGAAGATTACGCTCTCATAAAATATCCCGAGAGAGAACTCAAAGTAAGCGTGCCCGTACGTATGGACGACGGCAAGATAAGAGTTTTTGAGGGATACAGAGTACAGCACAGCACTTCGCGCGGTCCTTGCAAAGGCGGTATAAGATACCATCAGGACGTCAACGTAGACGAGGTAAAAGCTCTTGCCGCGTGGATGAGTTTCAAATGCGCGGTAGTCAATATACCCTACGGCGGTGCGAAGGGCGCAATCAAGGTAAATCCTTCGACGCTCTCGAAAGGCGAGCTCGAAAGACTGACAAGGCGTTATACCGCGATGATTTTCCCTATCATCGGACCTGAGAAAGATATTCCCGCGCCCGACGTAGGCACTAACGCACAAGTGATGGACTGGATAATGGACACCTATTCTATGACCAGCGGATACACCGTACACGGCGTAGTTACGGGCAAGTCTCTCGAAGTCGGAGGCTCTTTGG
Organism: uncultured Christensenellaceae bacterium; assembly: GCA_944380355.1. GTDB lineage: Bacteria > Bacillota > Clostridia > Christensenellales > UBA3700 > RACS-045. The sequence continues at coordinate 14,567 of CALWHJ010000015.1, read as the reverse complement.
GAAGACCCGAGGCAACGGGCAGAGGTATAATGATAGTTACCCTCAAGATGCTCGAGAAAAACAACCTTGCTCCCAAGGACGTCAGAATAAGCATACAGGGTATGGGCAACGTAGGCGCGACGGCAGCCAAGCTTTTGTACGAAAAGGGCTGTAAAATCGTAGCCGTATCCGACGTGTCGGGCGGACTGTACAATGCAGACGGACTGGATATTCCCAAGATTTACGCATTCGTCAAGTCCAAAAACCTCTTGAAAGATTACAAGGATAAAGATGCCGAGCACGTGGATAACAAAGGCGTGCTGACCTGTCCTTGCGATATTCTCATACCCGCCGCTCTCGAAAATCAGATTACGGCGGACATAGCCCGCGACGTCAAGTGCAAAATGGTAATCGAAGCAGCCAACGGACCTACGACCGTAGACGCCGACAAGATACTTGCCGAGCGCAATATCACCGTACTTCCCGACATACTTTCCAATGCGGGCGGCGTAGTAGTATCCTACTGCGAGTGGGTACAGAATCTCCAATCCCTCACGTGGGACGAAAACGACGTCAACAACACTCTCTACAAAGTTATGTCGCGTGCCTTTGACGATGTCTACAACATAGCCAAAGAACACAAACTCAGTTACCGTCTTGCGGCTTACGCCGTGGCGATAGAGAGGATTTGTACTGCCAAGAAGAAGCGCGGGCTCTTCCCTTAATAGGCGACCTTGTATAAGGGCGCGCCTTTTCCTTTTATCAGCGACGCTCCTACTCAGTCACGTACGCAAAGTACGCTCCTGTCGTAGTCGGTCTTGAAAAAGAAAAAATCACACTCTTCTCCAAGGTCGCACAGAGTGGGTAATAGATAATTTTCCAGTGGGTAATGTAGCGGCGCATATTTTACCTTTATCTGCGACGCTCGCGCTCAGTCACGGTTCGCTCACCTCGACAAAATACCCACGCTTCCGAAGTATCGAAAGCGTAAGGCAAAACGTCGGGTTCGCTCTATACCGACCAAACGAAACGGTGTATATTCGGCAAGCGAATAAAACCGTTTGTCGGTACTATTTTAATCGGATAGATAAAAATACTCCGCTCGCGAACTCTCTTCAAAATCGCAACTCTGCACCAATCTCTGCGGTCGCACAGAGTGGGTAATAGATAATTTTCCAGTGGGTAATGTAGCGGCGCACTATACCTTGCGAGAGGGTAGTGCGCTTTTTATTTACTTTTCGAGCCGATTGTTATATAATGGCTGTAAGCGACAGAGTTTTGCGGAGGCTGTGGAAATGAAAAAAGTCAAAATTACCGTAATGAGAATTGCGTGCTACAAAGACTTGATTGAAAAGTACGAAAATCCTATTTCGCACGCTTGCGATATGAAAGAAGGACAAGTCTTTATCGCCAACGGTTGGGAAAAGCCGCAGGATTTTTGTCAAAGCGCGTGGGAAAGCATATCCGCTTTTGTAATGGCACTCGCTCACGGCGGAGAAAACTTTTACGACGGCTGGATGAAAAACAAACGCTCGGCAATGATTTCCTGCAACGACGGTTTTCGTCCCGTAAGTTTTTTGCTCGAAACTTTGGATGAGCAAGCGGATTGAAATATACGTTTATCAGGAGTAATAAAAAGAGAGAAGAATTGAAAAACTTCTCTCTTTTTTTATCCGTTTAAATTTGCATTTTTACAAGCGTTTTTAATTGTATTTTGCTTTATCCGTTGGCATAACAATGCGTCAGATTACGTATACGAGTACTTCGTAGCTCTTGAGTTTGACTTTTACTTTACCCGTTGTTTCGAGTTTTTCGCCCGTCCATTGTTCGGTGAGTGTGTATTTGTCCTTTCTGTTCATAGCTACGTATTCGTCGTCTACGAGTTTTTGCAGATTAAAGCCGGCAGTCTTGTTTCCTTTGGATTTGTTGAAGAAACAAATTGCCGTCTTGCCGTTTGCCAGAGGTTTTGCAAGTACGTCTACAAGTCCGCGTTTGACGGGCTTAGCCTGTTTGCCCAAGGGGTCCTGATTGATGGCAATCATATTTTTGTTGGTGATTATGTCGATGACGTCCTGCTTCATGCTTCTCAAATCGTTGCCGAGTATCAAAGGAGCGTTGAGCATACACCATACGCTGAAGTGGGATTTGTTCTGGTCGTAGGTAAGTTTGCCGTTGCCTACCTCGAGCATATCGGGGTCGTTCCACGCGCCTACCGAGGAGTACTTGTAGAGCTTGGAAGTGTGTTTGTAGAGTATTACTATCCACGGCCATATAGGACGTATGTCTGGCGTAGTACGCCACAGATTGCCCGCTTTTGCGCCCCATTTGTAAGGCTTGTTAAAGCCCCATTCGCAGATGGAGAATACGATAGGTTTTTCCTTTTGTCCGCTGTCTTTTGCGACTTTTTCCGTAGCTTTTTTAAGAGATTGTCCCATCTTGTAGTACTGAAGCGCAGACGAATCGGCACGGGTTGCTATAGGGTTGGCAAGCTCCACGGTATTAATGCCTTTTTTGAGCGTAACCGTCTGCTGGAAACGCGCCGTAAGGTTAAACCATTTTTGCTCGGGGAAGTCGTAGATATAGTTTTTACCGTTGACTTTTACGACGAGGGTTTTTTCGTACCAGCCTTTCTTTTTGATATATACGGTGAGTACGTATTCGCCGTCTTCCTCTGCGTATACGTTGTCGAATACGGCTTTGCCGCGTGCGTTATCCAGTCCCGAGATATAGTATCCGCCGTCGAGTCTGTCGTCGGGCATAAACTTAGCAAGTCCGTCGAGCTTAGCCTGTTTGCAGGGGATATACTGGCTTTCGTCTTCTCCCTGAGGCGCAACGCTTATCGCATAAACCAAAGGAGCGTAAGAGCTTTTTCTCTTGTTATGGCAGAAGTCGTATTTGAAGTATTCGATACCCCACTTTGCAAAGGTCATGGCGTCGCGCTCTTCGTTGTTAAGACTTGCGGGCAAGTCCTCGCACGTCAAAGTGCCGTTGGACGAATAAGTACCTACTTTGAGTCCGAGGTCGTTTATCTTGCTGACAAGGGCGGGAATACCGTGACGGAAACGCACCATATCGCCTTGCATTTCTCCGTTTTCGTCGCGCAGATTGGATTGCCAGCAGTCGTCCATATTGACGTAGGTATAGCCCGCGTCTTTGAGTCCTTTTTCTACCATTGCTTTGGCGGTATCGTAGATTAAGTCTTCGTCGATGTTGTTTCTGAAAGTGTTCCAACTTGCCCAGCCCATAGGCGGAGTGAGAGCAACGCCGTTGTCATACTTTTCGCCCAAATCCAGCGTAACCGCCCTTTTACCGGGGGTAAATAACATTTTGAGATAGCACGCAGGGCACATACCGTTTCTTTTCATTTTTTTCCTCCTACCGCCTCGAAGGGGTGCTCGCTGTCTGTGAGCGTGTCTTTTCCGCGCTTTCCCGCTCGGCGTCATCGTAATACGGCAAGTATTACTTCTTCCTTCTTGCGGAAAAGCATCGCAAAATCCACGGCTCACAGCCTAGCTCGCACCCCTTCTCGGCGGTACGTTTTTTTGTTTATTATTCTGTCCGACTTGCTTATAAAAGACAAGCGGATATTTTTCATTATACTTTTGCGTTAAAGAGTCTTTTGCGCCATTTGCGTTTCGTCGTCCTCGAAATACGGCAAGTATTACTTCGTCCTTCTCGAAAAAAATTATCACAAAATCCGCGACTCACAGCCTAGCTCGCACCCCTTCTCGGCGGTACGTTTTTTTATTTTATTATTCTCACCGACTTGCTTATAAAAGACAAGCGGATAATTATTGTATAAATTTTTACGTCAGTTTACAGCCTAGCTCGCACCCCTTCTCGGCGGTACGCTTTTTGTTTATTATTCTGTCCGACTTGCTTATAAAAGACAAGCGGATATTTTTCATTATACTTTTGCGTTAAAGAGTCTTTTCCGCGCTTTTCGGTTCGGCGTCATCGTAATACGGCAAGTATTACTTCTTCTTTTCGCCTTGCCGATACAAAGCGGTTAAGATAAGCCTTACTGCATAAGTGCGTAAAATCTACACGCGCGGTTACAAGTTTAATTTATCATAAGAGTTAGTCAAAGTCAATACGGGCAAAAAAGGTAGGTATAATTTATAAGGTATTCTTTTATATTTCACAATTAGTATTAAATCATCCTTTAATCTATCTTTATTGCATAGAGCACCGCTCCGTAACGGTAAACGCTTACTACGAGGTTAGGATAGAAAGAGAGGTTGGGGAAAAACACCGACAAATCGAGGATATCTCCGCTGTCGAGGTTGGCTATAAAGCTGTTTTGAGTATCGACCGCGTAAGAGATGCGTTCGGACGATGATGGCAGAGTATTTTCCATAAACTGAGTGTTTATTGCGCTGTAAGGAAAAGCGTCCGTTTGATTTTTTCTTACTAAAGTCTGGATTTCTCCGGGTACTTTCGAGGACGCGTTAAAGGAATAAAACACCTGATACACTCCGCTTTCGTTTATTTGCAAAGAGTTGTTTTCAAGACCTATGTCTTTGAGAGGCATCGGGGTATCTAGAGTCAGGGCAAGTTCGTCAGGCGCTGTTTGAGCAATGATTTGTTGCGGCTGGGAGTTATACGCTCCGCCGTATGCGCTTTGCGTACTGCCGGCGGGACCTGTAGCGCCCGTAGCTCCTGTTGCGCCCGTAGCTCCCGTTGCTCCTTTTATGGGAGAGGGACAGCAAGGAAGACATCTCGGCACACAGGCGGGGTGACGGCAAAGACTGTCAGGGCGGGCTGAAGGGTTGCAATGGGAATAATAGTTCATAGCAATGGCTCCTTATATTTTAGGATTTTTTATATATTATGCCTGAGCGCATTTTTATGTGATAAACACCATTTAGCTATTGATTTTATCTATGGAAGGCGAAAGGAAAATATGCTAAACTTAAAGTACAGTATCAGTGCATATAAGCCTAAGTAGATATTCACGGCTTTTCGGGGGAAAAATGGAAAAGGACAGAATAGATTTATACTTATCGTACGTGCCCACAAAGGCGCAGAAGAGAGCGCAGAGAGAAAACTTCAACGTATTCTTGCATTACGGGCTAAACACTTTCACGGGCAAGGAGTGGGGGGACGGCAAAGCCGACCCGTCATTGTTCAATCCGTCAAAGCAAAATACCGACCAGTGGATAAAGACAGCAAAGGACGCGGGCGCGTACGGTGTTATTCTGACGTGCAAGCATCACGACGGTTTTTGCCTGTGGCAGACGGCTACTACGAATTACGGCGTTGCGTCTTCTCCCTACAAAGGCGGCAAGGGGGATATTGTGCGCGAGGTATCCGACAGTTGCAGAAAACACGGCATAAAGTTCGGAGTTTATCTTTCGCCTTGGGACAGAAACCACGAGAGCTATTCTACTCCCGCTTACAATGACGTATACTGCGCTCAGCTTAAAGAACTTCTTACCAATTACGGTGAAGTTTGGTGCGTATGGCTTGACGGTGCGTGCGGTTCGTATATGGACGGCAAACCTCGACAGGAATACGACTGGCAGAGATACTACGCGCTTATCCGCTCGCTACAGCCCGATGCCTGTATATCGGGTTGCGCGCCCGACATAAGGTGGGTAGGCAACGAGGGCGGATTTGCAAGAGAGAGCGAGTGGAACGTAGTGCCTGAATTTGCGTGCGACATACAGACCATACAGGCAAACAGTCAGCAAAAAGACGACGGCAAATTTGCTCAGAAGGGCGCGGACATAGTCTACAGCGATTTGGGCAGCCGCAAATTCTTGGCAAACTTCGACAAGTTTATGTGGTATCCCGCCGAAGTGGACGTGTCAATCCGTCCCGGTTGGTTTTATCATTCTTCTCAGGACAATATGCTCAAGAGCCATTCGCGTCTTCTTAAGATTTACTACGATTCGGTAGGGGGCAATTCAATGTTGCTTCTCAATCTTCCGCCCGACAGGCGCGGACTTATACACGAAAACGACTCTGAAGCGGCAAGACTTCTCGGGGAGCATATCCGAAAATCAAATGCGCAGTACGTCTCTCCCGTATCTCTGACCGCACCCGAGAGCGAGAAAGGCTGTGAGGTGCATAATATCACGGATTATTCCTTTGATAAAACGACCTGCGACCCGTACGGATATTACACTCCCGCGAAGGAGAGCGACGCCTATAAAATCGTATTGAGGTATGACAAGGAATACCTGATCAACAGATTGCGACTTGTGGAAAATACGGCTTTTTCTCAACGCGTCGAAACCTTCTCTATATACGCTTCAGTCAAAGGAAAGCGCAAAAAAGTTTATGACGGCACTACGATAGGTTACAACAGGATAGCCGTATTCAAACCCGTACTTACCGATTGCATCGAAGTGGTATTCACTCAGGTAAGACGTAAACCTTATATTGAATTTATAGGTGCATACGAAGATAACGGTTACGTCAACAAAAAGCCTGCATTTTTCAGATTAAGACAGTGGCTGCATAAAGTAATTTACGAAAGCTTTATAAACAGAGAAAATAAAAATGCAGAGAAACGTTACAGGAAAATACATAACACGCAATCTGAAAAGTAGTTTGCAATAAAAAATATAAAGCTCTTGATTGTCAACCAAATTTGCAAAAATGGTTGACAATTATCTTTTATACTTTTATACTTTAGCAAGGAGATAAGTTTATGACGCTAAAAAAAGACATTTTGACTCTATTTGAAACCAACAGAGGCAAAGCTTTGTCGGGGCAGCAGCTTGCGGATATGCTTGGCGTATCGCGCAACAGCGTATGGAAGGTAGTCAAGACTCTTCAGCAAGAGGGCTACAAGATAGTCGCCGCGCCCAACAAAGGGTATTTGCTTGACGAGGCAAACGATATACTCTCGCCCGAGAGCATACGCGTAAATCTTGACGGTAAGTACAAGGACAAGCATATTACCGTGCTTGCGACCACGACGTCCACTAATGCCGAGGCAATGAAAATGTTGCAGGACGGCAAAATCGAGCACGGCACGCTTATCGTATCAGACGAGCAGACTCAAGGCAGGGGAAGAATGGGCAAGAGTTTTTTCTCACCCAAGAGCGGAATATATATGAGCGTGTGTCTTTGCAAAAGCACAAAAAAGCTTTCCGACGTAATGATTATCACGCCCGCCGCGGCGGTAGCCGTAAGACGCGCCATAGCCAAGTACACAGACAAGGACGCTCGTATAAAGTGGGTCAACGACGTGTATATAGGCAAGAAGAAGGTATGCGGAATACTTACGCAAGCGGATATAGATTTCGAGAGCGGAAGTGCGGGTACGTTTATCGTGGGCATAGGCGTGAATTTCGTCAATCAGCATTTTCCCGACGATATAAAGGACAGGGCTTGCGCGCTGTTTGATAATAATCCTACGGTTACGAGAAGCGAGATGATTGCCGAGATTTACTCTCAGCTTATGGAATTGACGGACGATATTACCGACCACTCTTTTATGGAAGAGTACAAAAAGTATTCACTCGTTACAGGCAACAGAATAAGTTACGCCATAAACAACGAGCAAAAGACGGGGATAGTCGAAGATATAGATAGCGACGGCGGACTGATAATAAACGAGGACGGGAAAAGACGTACGCTTACGTGCGGAGAGATTTCCATAAAGAGCGCGGACGGAAGCTGGATTTAAAAGTTTTGATAATTCGATAAAAAGTTTAAAGTTTATAAATGGAAAAGATATGGAAGAAAAAGAGATTTTACAAAGCGACAAAAACACAGAAGTCGAAACCTTAAGCGAAAGTATCGACAGCACAGATACTAAAGCCGCAGAGGTAATGTCCGAAGCTGAAGCCGACGTAGCTTCGTCAGATGAGACAGCGGCGCGCGAGAAGCACGCGAAGCGCAGAGAATATCTGTACGCGATTGCGATGATGGCATTGTCCATCGCTATGACCACTATAGGCGCGTATATAAGCATACCGATAGGCACGATAAAGATTACTTTGCAGTTTCTCGTAACCAACACCGTATGTCTGTTGCTGGGCAAAAAGTGGGGCGGGCTTTCGATATGGATTTATATTCTTATGGGATTGGTAGGCTTGCCGATTTTTTCGCAGTTTGCGGGCGGGCTTTCTTACGTATTGCAGCCTTCTTTCGGATTTTTGATAGGCTTTGCCGTAGGCGGACAGGTAGCCGCTTTTGTAAGAGAAAAGTCGGGCAAGGACACTTATCTTACGTATTTCGTATCGTCGCTCATAGGTCTGGTGGTACTTGACGTAATAGGCGTAGTATACGGAGCAATCATTATGTACGGATATATGCACTCGGCTATGAGCGTATGGAAATTCCTCGTAGCGTTTTTGTTGCCGTTTATCCCTATCGACATAGCAAAATGCGCGTTGTCGGCACTTCTTTGCAACCGTCTTTACAAATTCGTTAAATTGCCGAGAAAATAACGGGAAAACAAAAAGCAAAAAACAATATACAAAGAAAACGATATATTGAGAAATAAGAGAAAGTCCGCAACGGTCTGTTGCGGACTTTTTAATTATATTATCTGATTGGTATTAGCAAGGCTTTCGCGGTTTATCGGAATATCGACCGCATACTTTTTATCATATAGTCATATAAAAGCCTTTATTGCATAAAGAAAGGCGGTGCGGCATAGCCTTGTTTTACCATTACGGCGTAGATTACGAAAGCTATGACTATCGTCCACAGAAAAGCGCATATAGCCGTAGCCGTGCCGTAGAAAGAGCCCAATTCGCAAGTGGTTTTGTTGTCGGCTAAGAGGACTGCATCGGCGGTTTGGTCGGCATTGTCGCAAGGGGTGCAAGCGAGAGCGTTTTTAAAATCCTTCTTTGTCTTAAGTGTAAGTACTACGCCGAATACGGGGACGATAGCACTAACGAAAGCAAGGGCTTTTTGTCCTTTGGTAAATTGCGTATCAGAGCCCGAGAGCGTTTCCTGAAGGATAGCGACGCCGCTTGACTGAAGACGTTTCAAAAGCATATAGAAAGGTATGCCCAGTACGTATACGTATATTGCCTGAGTGAGGAGCATAGAGCCGAAGCTTGCCCAATATCCCGCTTCGCTGTCCATAAGATACCACATAAGGGGCAAAAAGATTGCGTTGACGAGTACGGGGAAAAGACCGCCTACGAATACTTTGAGTTTTTGGTTTTTAATCATCTTACCCGTAAAATACGTGCATACTGCGGCTACAAGCGTAGCAAGGCTACCGACTACGAGGTCGGGCACGCCGTAGGGGGAGAGCAGGTTTGCGATAAAGCAGCCGATGAAAAGACCTATAATGCTGTCCGAATACAAAAGGGGCAACAAAGTCAGAGCTTCTGCGGGTCTGAATTGCAAAATGCTGTTGAAGGAAAGGGCGGGGAGAGTTAGCGTCAATGCCGCGTAAAGAGCGGCGATAATACCGGCACGAGCCAGCATTTTCGTAGAAAACTTATTCATAAATACCTCGGTTTTTTTATTTGGAAGTGTTTTCCGAAAACCTTCCATACGCTAATATATCACCGCCCGCGCGATTTGACAAGCGAATTTTGTACAAAAATGGGAATTTTAGCTGTCGAATTTTGTACAAAAAATGCAATTACGTGCAGATTATTGTCGAAAAACAGATAAAATGCACGCAAAATTACTAAAAAAGCGCATAAAAAGTCAGCCCCCCCGAAAAAAGAGAGGTATATAAATGCAATTTTGAACAATCAGCCCAGTTTTCTCAGTACGTATTGGGGATTAACGCAAATATCGCCGACGGACAGGAGTTTGTTTTGACGCATAGCGCACAACAAGTCTTTTCTCAACCTGTTACGCATAGTAGCGTACATACTGCAAGTTTCGAGTATGATGCGTTGCTTTTCGGAAGAATTGGGAAGTTCAGCCAATTCTCTGCCCGCGAGACGCGCGATAGGGTCGTAGACCGTTTCATCGCTCATAATAAGACGCATTACTTTGTAGTAACTTTCAAATTCTCTCTCGCAGCTGTAGCAAGGGCAATAATGTTCTGTGCTTTTAGACACAAATTGAGGCTTTTGGCACAAGTGGGTCTTGGCTCTTTTTGCTAAAAAATGCAAATTAACACCTTCAGCGGTTTGCATTTCCGACCTCCGTAAATTTTTGTTTTTGGGATTTGAATAAAAATAACTGATATTTAATTCATGATACAATAATATCATAACATTTAAGTATAGACAAGCGTTTTGAGGGTATTTTTGTACAAAATTCCAAAAGTTTTTAATTTTACTTCTAAACTGACACATATTACATATTTTTCAACATTTTATCATAATAACTTCTAGACCTCTCACTTATATACGTTCTATTTTATGCTAAAAATTGAGACTTTGGCGAATTTTGTACAAAAATCGCGAACAATGTAGAATAATTTTGTACAAAATTCCGACGACGTACTTTTTTGCTCGTTTTTTATCTAAACAGTGGATTATATTGCCCAAAAAAGCAAAGGGTATTGACTAAAATTGCTTAGGAGTATTAAAATATAGATACGGAGGCTTTATGATTGACACTAAAGAAAAAGTATGGCTCAAGCTTTACAAGCGGTATTCTGTGATAACCAAGTATCTCGTCGAGATATGCGATATCGCGCGCAACGTCGACCCTAATCTCAGCACGCAAAACTGTCTAAGGCAGTTTGACAGAATACTTCAGGCAATACTATTTTCCCAAAGCAAAGTAAATCACAATCTCTATCCCAAGGAAATACAGTTTTTGAGCGGAGTAGCGGGTGAGGCCGATATTCTCGAACTTGTCAATAAAAAACTCTATTCGTCGGGCTATACCTTAGTCGAGAAGATTACGTGGGACAATGTGTTCTTGCTCGACGAAGATATGTTTGCCAAAGTAGAGGAGTGCATCAAAGATTTTTGCCGCGAATACACTCGCGATACTGCGGCATATATGGCAATTGCGGAGTACATCTCCGGCAAGAACTTTTATGACAAGGTCAGCGACAATATCGTCGAGTTGCTCTGCGCTTTTGCAAGTCTGGAAAAAGGCACCTACGATGCGGAAATTCAGCAAGGCATACTTGCCTATTGCGAACTCGTAGCCGAAAGCTATATCGAGATAAAAGGCAACACCGAGCAGATATTTTCAAACAATCAGGTAATACAGAAAGAACTCATCGACAAACAGCGCGAACAATTCAAAAAATCCAAAAAGAGTGAAATAAAACAGTTCATCGAAGGTAGGTTGCAGGTTATAAGGCAGAAAATCATTGATTTTTTCAAATAGGCGACCACGTATATGCGGTCGCACAAAGTATGTAATACTAGCGGCGCATATTTTGCCTTTGTCTGCGACGCTCGCGCTCAGTTACATACGCAAAGTATGCGCCTGTCGCGCTCGGTCTGGAAAAGACAAACTATGCACCACTCTCCGCGCTTGCACGGAGTTAGTAATATAGAGTTGAATATCAAAAAAATTAAAGCCGCATATCTAGCGGCTTTTTGTATTTGCATACGTACGTGCGAGGGAAAAGTTAATTTATACAATTTACCCAAGACTTAAATTGTATAAATTGTTTTAATATTTAAGTATATATAATAACTCTGCGCTCAGATAGTCAATATCTACAACAATATAGGCATATATTATCATTTATAATCAACATTACAAATAATATAAAGACAATCAATTTAATTGCTACAATTATATCAAAAGAGCATAGTAAAAAACCACCCTCGCGTTAATACGGAGGGTGGTCGTTTTCTTTTATTACTCACTTCGTGCAAGAGCAGAGAGTGGTCTTTTTTCATTTATTACCCACTACGTGCGAGCACGGAGAGTGGTGTGATTTTGCGAATTTTAAGAGAGTTCGCAAGCGGAGCATACTTGGCGTATGTGACCGAGCGTAACTGCTTGAGAAAATTCGCTAAGGCGCGCCGCTATACGCGCTCGCCTATTACTTGCCGAGAATCTCGTCAGCCTTACCCGCACATCCGAGTACGTTTACAAGCTTATGCTTAACGATATACTTGATATTTGCTCTTGCGTCGCCGAGATATTGTCTGGGGTCGAAGTGGTCAGGATGCTCCACAAAGTGCTTACGGATACCTGCGGTGCAAGCCATTCTGAGGTCGGAGTCGATGTTAATCTTACATACCGCCATACTTGCAGCCTTACGCAACATATCCTCGGGTACGCCGATAGCGTCCTGAAGCTTGCCGCCGTTTTCGTTGATTATCTTTACGAATTCCTGAGGAACGGAAGATGCACCGTGCAATACGATAGGGAATTCGGGAAGTCTCTTGCTTACTTCTTCGAGGATATCGAAACGGAGTTGAGGCTTCGTACCGGGCTTGAATTTGTAAGCGCCGTGGGAAGTACCGATAGCAATAGCGAGGGAGTCAACGCCCGTCTTGCTTACGAATTCTTCTACTTCTTCGGGACGGGTATAGGAGCTGTCCTCAGCGGAAACCTTAACGTCGTCTTCTACACCGGCGAGACGGCCGAGTTCGCCTTCTACGGTAACGCCGTGGTCGTGAGCGTACTCAACAACTTTTTTGGTGAGTTCGATATTGTCTTTGAAAGAGTGGTGGCTACCGTCAATCATAACGGAGTTGAAACCGCCGTCGATACAGCTCTTGCAGAGTTCGAAAGTATCGCCGTGGTCGAGGTGCAAGCAAATAGGAAGATGGCTGACTTCTTCTGCAGCTTCTACCATTTTGCGGAGATATACGGGGTTAGCGTACTTTCTTGCGCCGGAAGAAACCTGCAAAATAAGAGGAGCGTTTTCTTCGGTAGCGGCTTCTACGATACCCTGAATGATTTCCATATTGTTTACGTTAAAAGCACCGATAGCGTATTTGCCTGCGTATGCTTTTTTGAACATTTCTTTAGATGTTACGAGTGGCATAACATTACCTCCAAAATTATTTTATCACATAGATTTTATCACACTTGAATTAGTTTGACAAGAGTTTGGGCAAGTTTTTGGCGGGGCGAATACTTTTTTATAAAAACGTGAGAGGAAAATTTTGTCAAATACTTTTACAAAAGCTTATTGCGGGGATATAATATTAATGCAAAACCATAAAAAGGACGCGCTTTTGCGATACAGACTTAAGAGCAATGTCCGCGACGGCGCAAGGAGGATAAAATGTTAACAGACGAGAGAATACGTATTCTTGCAAAAAATCTTATCAATTTTTCGTGTGAGCTTAAAAAGGGCGAAAACATACTCATAGAGGCTACGGGCATAGACTGTCAGCTTGTCAACGCGCTTGTTGACGAGGCGCGCAAGGCGGGCGGTTATCCTTTCGTCAAGCTTTATGACAACAGGGTACAGCGTCAGCTTATGCTGGGAATGGACGAGGAAATGGCAAAGAGAATGTGCGATTTCGACGCATATCAGATGGATAAAATGCAAGCGTATCTTGGCATAAGGGGCGGAGAAAACGCTTACGAACTCAGCGACGTACCCACCGAAAACCGCAACTTCTACAATATCTATTATTCGCATCCCGTACATCACGAAAGACGCGTGGCAAATACCAAGTGGTGCGTATTGAGATACCCCACGCAAGGTATGAGCGCAATGTCGGCTATGAGTACGGAAAGCTTTGAAGATTTATACTTCAAGGTATGCAATCTCGACTATTCCAAAATGGAAAAGGCAATGACTCCTCTCGTCGAGCTTATGAACAAAACAGATAAAGTACGCATTGTCGGCAAGGGAACTGACCTGACATTCTCAATAAAGGGAATAGGCGGCGTAAAGTGCGCGGGAAGACGCAACATACCGGACGGAGAAGTATATACCGCTCCCGTACGCGACAGCGTAAACGGAAAAATCACTTACAACGTGCCTTCGACGGCCAACGGAATAAAATTCGAAAACATATGTCTCGAATTCAAGGACGGCAAGATAGTCAATGCGACGGCAAACGACAGCGAAGCAATCAACAAGGTATTCGATACCGACGAGGGGGCGAGATACGTGGGAGAGTTTTCTCTCGGCGTAAACCCCTATATTACCAAGGCAATGGGCGATATACTTTTCGACGAAAAGATAAGCGGGTCTATTCACTTTACCCCCGGTGCGTGCTACAAAGACGCTTTCAACGGAAACAATTCGGCAATTCACTGGGATTTGGTACTTGTGCAGAGAAAGGAATTCGGTGGCGGAGAGATATACTTTGACGACGTCCTCATAAGAAAAGACGGAGTTTTCGTACTCGATTCTTTAAAGTGCCTTAACCCCGAGAATCTGGTTTAGGGGTGTGTACCGCCTCGAAGGGGTGCTCACTGTCTGTAAGCGTGTCTTTTCCGCGCTTTTCAGTTCGGCGTCATCGTAATACGGCAAGTATTACTTCTTCCTTCTCGCGGAAAAGCATCGCAAAATTCACTGCTTACAGCCTAGTTCACACCCCTTCTCGGCGGTACGGTTTGGGGTTAGTTATTCTATCCGACTTGTCTATAAAAGATAAGCGGAGAAGTTACTGTTTACAGCCTAGCCCGCCCCCCTTCTCGGCGGTACTGAGGTTAATATTATATATTAACTTGGTTCTATCCGCGCTTTTCAGTTCGGCGTCATCGTAATACGGCAAGTATTACTTCTTCCTTTCGCATTGCCGATACGAAACGGT
>CALWHJ010000014.1 GCA_944380355.1 uncultured Christensenellaceae bacterium | reverse complement strand
AGTACGCTCCGCTCGCGAACTCTCTTAAAATTCGCAAAATCACACCACTCTCCGCGCTCGCGTGAGGGTGGTTTTTTGTTGCACCGAGTTTGTATTTTTTGGCAACCGCCGAGAATTTGCAAAATCGCACTATTCTGCGCAGTCGCACGCGCTGTGCAAAATAAATAAAAAATGCAAATGACCACTCTCCGTGCTCGCACAGAGTTGGTAATTTTTTTATATAGAAATATCTTAAAATTCGCAAAATCACACCATTCTCCGCGCTCGCGTGAGGGTGGTTTTTTTTGTTGCACCGAGTTTGTATTTTTTATAATGGCAACCGCCGAGAATTTGCAAAATCGCACTATTCTGCGCAGTCGCACGGAGTTGGTAATTTAATTTACATTAAAAAGTAACTTGCGCTGTTGGAGAGTGGAGTGATTTTTACTTTTTCTAGACTGAGGGTGATAGGTGCGTACCGTTTGTACGTAACTGAGTATGAGTGTTGCGGAAAAAGCAAAAGGCTATACATCGGTGCAAAGTATAATTTATACAATTTACCCAAGACCTAAATTGTATAAATTAACTTACTGATAAAAGAAAATATGTTATTTTACTTACGCGTATGCGCTCTTGTGTGCGCATACGCGTATATGCGTTTTGCGCAAGTGGTAAGCTGTCGTCAAACGTACTATATCAATGCGTCTTATCTTTCGCACAGTCGGGCGGGGGACAATTAATATGTTTTATCACGTGATATGCGCTATTACATTTTGCTATTACATTTTAATTATTTGATTTTCATTTATCGTATTGAGAAGGAAATATATAAAGTCTATATTGTATTTCGGATTATTTTCAGGCGTAAAATACTCGCGCTATAATGTATAAACCGTTTTTTTAGAGTTTATAGTCGGATTAAAGGCTCAAATTTATTAAGCTGAAATTGTATGTTTTAGCCAATATTTTACTTAAATGACAAATATTTGTAGATTTTACATAAATTTTACATTATAATCAAATTCAAATGTTTGCCTTTTTTTTACTAATACTGTAATATCAATGTTGCTTGCGCCACCGGGATGAAGCGGGAGGTTACTATAATATATATAGAGAACTTCCGTGGACAAGGGTCCGACAATCGGGCGACTAACTAGAAGGCTACTGCGGCCTTTTATAAAATGGCTAAAGCGGAACACACGGCGGTGTGTAATAAAATAAGTTAGGAAAAAGGAGAAACAAAAATGGCAGGACAAACAATCAGAATCAGACTTAGAGCTTACGACCACAACCTTATCGACCTCGCAGCAGATAAGATTGTAGAAACGGCAAAAAGAAGCGGCGTACAGGTCAGCGGACCTATTCCCCTTCCCACAGAGAAAGAAGTAGTTACTATACTTCGTGCGGTACACAAGGATAAGGACTCCAGAGAGCAGTTCGAACTCCGTACCCACAAGAGACTTATAGATATCTGTAATCCTACCAGCAAGGCTGTAGACGCTCTTATGAAGCTCGACTTGCCTGCAGGCGTAGATATTCAGATTAAACTTTAATAAAACACGACAACTATAAAATTGCGAATAGCGATTTTGCGAAATAATACAGGAGGTGAACTTTATCTATGAATAAAGCAATCATTGGAAGAAAGTTGGCAATGAGTCAAATTTTTGCACAAGACGGCACGGTTATTCCCGTAACCATAGTCCTCGCAGGACCTTGTCCCGTAGTGCAGAAGAAAACCCTTGACAAAGACGGCTACGAGGCATTGCAAATTGCCTTTGGCGAAATCAAAGAAAAGAACGTCAATAAGCCTATGAAGGGTCATTACAAGAAAGCAGGCGTTACTCCCAGAAGAGTTTTGAGAGAATTCAAAACGGACGTAGCAGCTTACGAAGTAGGTCAGGAACTTACCTGCGCACAGTTTGCAGAAGGTTCTTTGGTAGACGTAAGCGGTACTTCTAAGGGTCACGGTTTCACCGGCGCGGTCAAGAGATGGAATCATCACTGCGGACCTATGGCACACGGTTCCGGTTACCACAGAGGCGTAGGTTCTATGGGTGCTTGTTCTTCTCCCTCGAGAGTATTCAAGAACAAGAAAATGTCCGGACATTGGGGTAACGAAAAGGTTACGGTTAAGAATCTCACGGTTGCTAAAGTCGATACCGCACGTAATCTTCTTTTCATCAAGGGTGCTGTTCCCGGAGCTAAGGGCAACATCGTTGTTGTAAAGCAAAACGGTTAAAGGAGTGAGCAGAAATGAAAGTTAACGTATTGGATATGAACGCTAAGAAAGTAGCGGATATAGAGCTCAACGAAAACGTATTCGGCGTAGAATACAACGAAGCACTCATCCATCAGGTAGTAGTTGCTCAGCTCGCAAACAAGAGACAGGGCACCAAAAGCACTCTTACCCGTACCGAAGTCAGAGGAGGCGGCAAGAAGCCTTGGAGACAAAAGGGTACCGGACGTGCCAGACAGGGTAGCATCCGTAGTCCTCAATGGACGGGCGGCGGCGTAGTATTCGCACCCAAGCCCAGAGATTTTGCTCAGAAGATAAACAAGAAAATGAAAGTTGCAGCTACTCTTTCCGCACTCAGCGCAAAGGTAACAGACAACGACTTTATCGTTCTCGACAAAATCGCTCTTAAAGAAGCAAAGACCAAGTACATCGCACAGATGCTTAAGGCTATGAGTATTGAAAACAGCGTATTGCTCGTAGTTGCAAACGACGACGAGGCAGTAAAGAGAGCTTGCGCAAATATCGCAAACCTCACGCTCATCAACGCAGACCTTTTGAACGTATACGATTTGGCAGCTAACGCTAAATGTATCTTCACCAAGGACGCCGTAGCTAAAATCGAGGAGGTATACGCATAATGAATAAGTACGATATTATTATATCCCCTATCCTTACTGAAAAGAGCTACGACGGCATTGCGGCTAAGAAGTACACCTTCAAGGTAGCTTCCACCGCTACGAAGACTCAAATCAAAGTAGCAGTCGAGGATATTTTCGGAGTTAAGGTAGCAAAGGTAAACACCGTCAACGTCAACGGCAAGAAGAAGAGAATGGGTAGAAACGAAGGTATGACTTCCGACTACAAGAAAGCCGTAGTAACGCTGACGAATGACAGCAAGGCAATCGAATTCTTCGAGAGTCTGGCATAATAGGAGGAATGGAAAATGGCTATTAAGAGATATAAACCTACTTCCCCTGCACGTCGTTTTATGACGGTATCCAAGTTTGAAGAAGTTACGACCACGACTCCCGAAAAGAGCTTGCTCGTATCCCTCAACAAGAGCGGCGGTAGAAACGCTACCGGCAGAATTACCGTAAGACACATCGGCGGCGGCAACAGAAGAAAGTACAGAATCATAGACTTCAAGCGTAATAAGGACAACATTCCCGCAACGGTTGCATCTATCGAATACGACCCTAACCGCAGCGCATACATCGCACTTCTCAACTACGCAGACGGCGAAAAGAGATACATCATCGCTCCCGTAGGCTTGCAGAAAGGCGACAAGGTAATGAGCGGCGAGAACGCTGATATCAAAGTCGGCAACGCTCTTCCCCTCGAGAAAATTCCTGTAGGTGCGGTTATCCACAATATCGAAATGCATCCCGGCAAGGGCGGTCAGATAGCTAGAGCTGCAGGTAACTCCGCACAGCTTATGGCTAAGGAAGGCAAGTATGCTACCTTGAGACTTCCCAGCGGCGAAATGAGATACGTTTTGAGCAAGTGCAAGGCAACTATCGGTCAGGTAGGCAACCTCGAGCACGAAATCGTCTCTCTCGGTAAGGCAGGACGTAAGCGTCATATGGGTATCAGACCTACCGTTCGTGGTGTCGTAATGAATCCTTGCGACCACCCTCACGGCGGTGGCGAAGGCAAGTCGCCTATCGGTATGCCCAGCCCTGTTACCCCTTGGGGTAAACCTGCTTTGGGTTACAAGACCAGAAAGAAGAACAAGAGCAACAAGCTTATAATCAAGCGTATCAACTAGGAGGATAAAGGAAAATGAGTAGATCGGTAAAGAAAGGACCTTTTGTAGAAAAGAGACTTATTTCGAGAATTATCGCTATGAACGAAGCTAACGAAAAGAAAGTAGTTAAGACCTGGTCCAGGTCCTCCACAATCTTCCCCGAGATGGTCGGTCATACAATCGCAGTTCACGACGGAAGAAAGCACGTGCCCGTATATATCACCGAAGATATGGTAGGCTGCAAGCTCGGCGAGTTCGCTCCTACGAGAACCTTTAAGGGTCACGCTGGCGAGAAGTCCACAGGAAAGAGATAGGAGGCATAAAATGGCTAAGAGAATCAGAGAAAAGGCAGAGATGCGTCAGACTAATGCCGACAAGCGTCCTAGCGCAACGGCTAAGTACGTCAGAATCTCTCCCGACAAGGTAAGAATCGTCCTCGATATCATAAGAGGCAAGAAATACGCAGAGGCGTTGGCAATCCTCAAGTTTACCCGCAAGGCTGCTTGCGAACCCGTAATCAAGGTGCTCAACTCCGCAGCGGCAAACGCAGAAAACAATCTGAATATGGCAAAGAGCGATTTGTACGTAGCAGAATGTTTCGCAAATGCAGGTCCTATCCTCAAGCGTATCAGAGCTAGAGCAAAGGGCAGCGCGGCAAGAATCAACAAGCGTACTAGCCACATCACCATCGTACTCGATGAGGCTAAATAAGGAAGGAGGTATTAAAAATGGGTCAGAAAGTTAGTCCGCACGGCTTAAGAGTCGGCGTTATAAGAGACTGGAACGCACAGTGGTATGCTGATAAGAAGAACTTCTCCAAGAACCTTGTAGAAGACCACAAAATCAGAACTTTCCTCAAGAAGAAGTATTATCAGTGCTCCATCTCCAAGATTACTATCAGCAGAATACTTTCTTCGGCAAACGATATCGTCATCGTTACGATTTACACCTCTAAGCCCGGTATTGTCATCGGCAAGGCCGGCGCAGGTGTAGAGCAAATCAAGAAAGAAGTTATGAAGCTTGCTCCCAAGAAGAGCGTAAGCATCAATATCATGGAGGTCAAGAGACCCGATACCGACGCGCAACTCATCGCAGAAAACATTGCTCAGCAGCTTGAAAAGCGTACGGCTTTCCGTCGCGCAATGAAGGGTTGCATTTCCAAGGCAATGAAGAGCGGCGTCAAGGGTATCAAGACTAAAGTAAGCGGTCGTCTCGACGGTGCGGAAATCGCAAGGTCCGAGAGTTACCACGAAGGTTCTATCCCCCTCCAGACGTTGAGAGCAGATATCGACTACGGTACGGCTGAGGCTCACACCACTTTCGGTATCATCGGCGTAAAGGTATGGGTTTACAAGGGTGAAATCCTCGGAAAGAACAACAAGGAAGTAAAGGAAGGAGGTAACGCGTAATGTTAATGCCTAAAAGAGTTAAGAGACGTCGTGTACATCGTGGCAGATTGACCGGTCAGGCAAACAAGGGCAACAAAATCGCTTACGGCGAGTTTGGTCTTGTAGCGCAAGAGCCCAGCTGGATTACCTCAAATCAGATTGAGGCAGCCCGTATCGCAATGACACGTTACATTAAGAGAGGCGGTAAGGTATGGATAAACATCTTCCCTCACAAGCCTATCACCAAGAAGCCCGCAGAAACCAGAATGGGTAGCGGTAAGGGTAGCGTAGAATATTGGGCAGCCGTAGTTAAACCCGGCAGAGTAATGTTCGAAATGGCAGGCGTAAGCGAGGAAGTAGCTCGCGAAGCATTGAGACTTGCGTCTCACAAATTGCCCGTTAAGTGCAAAATCGTTAAGAAAGAGGTGAACGAAGATGAAAGCAAGTAATTTTTTCGAAATGACAAATGACGAGCTTAATCTTAAGCTGAACGCTTTGAAGGAAGAGCTTTTCAATCTCCGTTTCAAGCACAAGGCAGGCCAGCTCGAAAACGCAAACCAACTTGCAACCTGCAAGAAGGACATCGCAAGAGTTAAGACGATAATCCGTCAGAGAGAACTCGGTATCTCCGAGGAGCCTGTAAAGGCAGCTAAGAAGACGGCTAAAAAATCTAAGTAAGGAGGATTTGACAAATGGAAGAAAGAAATCTCAGAAAAACCAGAGTCGGCGTTGTTGTAAGCGACAAGATGGACAAGACCGTTGTCGTAGCTATCAAAGAGCGTGTTAAGCATCCTCTTTACGGTAAAATCGTCAACAGAACCAAGACGTTCAAGGCTCACGACGAGCAGAACGAATGCGGAATAGGCGATACCGTACGTGTCGCTGAGACCAGACCCCTTTCCAAGGATAAGCGTTGGAGAGTAGTCGAAATCGTAGAAAAAGCTAAATAAGGAGGACCACATAGATGATACAACCTGAGACAAGATTGGTCGTCGCAGACAACAGCGGCGCAAAAGAAATTAAGTGTATTCGCGTTATGGGTGGTTCGTTCCGTAGAAGCGGTAATATCGGTGACGTAATCGTCGCAGCAGTTCAGAACGCTACGCCCGGCGGCGTCGTTAAGAAAGGCGACGTAGTCAAGGCGGTTATCGTAAGAACTAAGAAAGGTATCAGAAGAACCGACGGTTCCTATATCAGATTCGACGATAACGCAGCAGTAATCATCGACAACCAGAAACAGCCCAGAGGTACCCGTATCTTTGGACCCATCGCCAGAGAGCTCAGAGATAAGGATTATATGAAAATCATATCTCTCGCCCCTGAGGTAATTTAACGGAGGTAGACCACAATGAGTATGAACGTAAAAAAGGGCGACGCTGTTAAGATTATCGCCGGTGCCGACAAGGGCAAGACCGGACAGGTTCTGGCAGTAGATACCAAAGCAAACAGAGTAGTTTTGAAAGGCGACGGCCTCAAGACGGTTAAGTGCTTCGTTAAGCCTCGCAACGCACAGCAAAAGGGCGGCATTATCGAGAGAGAAGGTTCGGTAGACGTATCCAACGTTATGATTATCTGTCCTTCCTGCGGTAAGACCACGAGAGTAGCTCACAGCGTTACGACCGACGAAAACGGCAAGACCGTAAAGAGCAGAGTATGTAAGGCTTGCGGCGCTTCTTTGGACGTTAAGGTGGCTAAGGCAGCCAAGACCGCTAAGAAGGCAGCTCCCAAGACCGCTGCTAAAGCAGCTAAGACCGTAAAGGCAGAAGAGACCGCTACCGCACAGGAAGCAGAGGTAAAAGCACCCGCTAAGAAGGCTACCGCTACCAAGGCGGCTAAGACCGTAAAGGCTGAGGGCGAAACCAAAGCTCCCGCAAAGAAGACCACGGCGTCCAAGACTGCTACCAAGGCGGCTAAGACGACCGAAGAAAAGTAATTAATGGAGGATAACGACTGTGGAAAGAGAATACAGAATGTTGGAACTTTATAAATCAACAGTAGTACCTGCATTGATTAAGAAGTTCAATTACAAGAATATCAACGAAGTACCCAAGCTCGAGAAAGTAGTTCTCAACATGGGTCTCGGCGACGTAAAAGACAACAGCAAGAGCCTTCAGCTCGCAGTTGAAGAGCTCAAGATGATAGCAGGTCAGGCACCCGTAGAGTGTAAGGCTAAGAAGAGCGTTGCAAACTTCAAAGTCAGAGAGAATATGGTAATCGGCGCAAAGGTTACCCTCCGCGGCAAGAAGATGTACGACTTTATGGATAAGCTCGTATCCGTTGCTCTTCCTCGCGTAAGAGACTTCAAGGGTGTCCCCGGCGATTCCTTCGACGGACGCGGCAACTACGCTATGGGCGTCAAGGAACAAATCATTTTCCCCGAAATTCAATACGACAAGGTAGAGAAAGTAAGAGGATTTGACATCATCGTTGTTACGACAGCGAAGACAGACGAAGAGGCTAAAGAGCTTTTGACGCTCCTCGGTATGCCTTTTGTGAAATAAGGAGATAACGCATTATGGCTAAGAAAGCAATGATTAATAAGCAGCAAAAGACGCCTAAGTTCTCCACGAGAGCATACACGAGATGCCAGATTTGTGGTAGACCTCACGCAGTATTAAGAAAGTATGGAATTTGCAGAATTTGCTTCCGTGAACTCGCTTACAAGGGCGAAATTCCCGGAGTAAAGAAGGCAAGTTGGTAATAGGAGGGTATTTACTATGATGATAACTGATCCAATCGCCGATATGCTTACACGTATCCGCAACGGACTCGTTGCAAAGCACGAAAGCGTTGAGATGCCCGCATCCAAGATGAAGAAGGCTATCGCCGACATTCTTACGGAAGAAGGCTTTATCAACGGCTACGAAGTAGTAGACGGCGGCGTTCAAAGTGTTATGAAGGTAAATTTGAAGTACGGACCTAACAACGAAAAGGTCATTTCCGGTATAAAGCGTATCTCTAAGCCCGGTCTCAGAGTATATGCAAGTTCCGCGAATTTGCCCGTTGTCCTCAACGGAATGGGAATTGCAATTATCTCCACTTCCAAGGGCGTTATGACGGACAAGAAAGCCCGTGCGGCTCACATCGGCGGCGAAGTGCTCGCTTACGTTTGGTAATAGGGAGGTAATGCAATATGTCAAGAATAGGTAGACTTCCCGTAGTTATTCCCCAGGGCGTAGAAGTAAGCGTTTCTCCCGAGAACGTCGTTACGGTAAAGGGCGCAAAGGGAACTTTGAATCTCAACGTTAAGAGTCTTATCAAAGTCAACGTCGAAAACGGCGAGGTAAAAGTATCGAGACCCAACGACGAAAAGGAAACCAAGGCTTTGCACGGCTTATACAGAAAGCTCATCGCTAATATGGTCGAGGGCGTATCCAAGGGCTTCGAGAAAGGTCTCGTGCTCAACGGTGTAGGTTACAAGGTTGCTAAGCAGGGTAAGAAAATCGTTCTCAGCGTAGGTTATTCGCACCCCGTTGAAATCGAAGAAGTACCCGGTATTACCTTCGAGTGCCCTTCCGCTACTGAAGTAGTAGTAAAAGGTATTGACAAGGAGTTGGTAGGTCAAATCGCTGCCAACGTTAGAAAGGTTCGTAATCCCGACCCTTACCACGCGTACGGTATTCGTTATAAAGACGAAGTTATCGCTCGTAAAGAAGGCAAGGCAGGTAAGAAATAAGGAGTGAGATAGTATGATTAGTAAGATTAATAAGAACGCTGTCAGACAAAAGAGACATCAAAGAGTCAGACTTAAAATCAGCGGTACTGCAGAAAGACCTCGTTTCAACGTATACAGAAGCACCAACAACATCAACGTTCAGATTATCGACGACGTCAAGGGTGCTACGCTCGTATCTTGCTCCACTCTCGACAAGGATATGGTAGCTAAAGTAAAGGATTTGACCAAGTGCGAAGCTGCTAACCTCGTCGGCAAGACGGTAGCCGAAAAGGCTTTGAAAGCCGGTATTACCGAAGTAGTTTTTGACAGAGGCGGATATCTTTATACCGGTCGTGTAAAGATGGTAGCCGACGGTGCCAGAGAAGCTGGCCTGAAATTCTAAGGAGGTACGGTGAAAATGGCAAGAAGAGAAAGATTTCAAAATCAAGAAAACGATTTGCTCAACAAGCTTATCTGCGTAAACCGCGTTACGAAGGTAGTTAAGGGCGGTAGAACAATGAGATTCGCTGCGCTTATCGTCGTAGGTGACGGACAGGGCACGATAGGCCTCGGAATGGGCAAAGCAGGCGAAGTACCCGAAGCAATCCGTAAGGCAACTGCTGAGGCTAAGCGTAATATGGTTAAGATTTCTACCATCAATACGACTGTTCCTCACGACGCAATCGGTCAATTCGGTAGCTCCAAGGTTTACATCATGCCTGCAAGCGAAGGTACCGGTGTTATCGCCGGCGGTCCCGTACGTGCCGTATTGGAATGCGCAGGTATCAAGGACGTAAGAACCAAGGCGCTCGGCAGCAACAACAAAATCAACTGCGTTAAGGCTACTTTCGAAGGTCTCAAGCAGATGAAAACCATCGAACAGATTGCAGCTTTGAGAGGCAAGACTGTCGAAGAAATCAGAGGCTAAGAGGAGGCGACTTATGGAAAAGATTAAAGTTACGCTCGTTAAGAGCACGATAGGTTGCACCAAAAAGCAAAAGGATACCGTAGCAGCTCTCGGTTTGACCAAAATCGGCAGCAGCAACGTAATCACTTCAAACGCTTGTTCCGAGGGCATGCTCAAAGTAGTATCTCACCTCGTAATGATTGAGCAGGCATAAGGAGGCGGACAATGAAACTTAACAATATGGCTCCCGCTCCCGGAGCAAAAACACAATCCAAGAGACTTGGTAGAGGTATCGGTTCGGGTCTCGGCAAGACGTCCGGCAAAGGCCACAAGGGTCAATGGGCTCGTAGCGGCGGCGGCGTAAGACCGGGATTTGAAGGCGGTCAGATGCCTCTTGTAAGAAGAATACCTAAGAGAGGTTTCAACAACATCTATAAGAAGGAGTATTCCATCGTTAACGTAAGCGACCTCGAGAAATTCGAAAACGGCACTGTTGTTACGGCAGAACTTCTTCTCGAAACGGGCGTTCTTAGTAAGGTTGAGCCTTACGGCTTGAAGGTTCTCGGCAACGGTACGTTGACCAAGAAACTCGAAGTAAAAGCTAATAAATTTACTAAGTCAGCTGCGGAGATTATTGAAAAAGCAGGTGGCAAAGCAGAGGTGCTCTAATGTGGCAAACTATTAAAAACGCATTTAGCGATAAAGGCATCAGAGGTAGAATTTTTGCAACCTTCGGAATCCTTTTGGCGTTCCGTATAGGTTGCTGGATTCCTCTCCCCGGTATATCCGTTGACTTTTACAGCACGCAGTTTGGCGGCGGAGAAGGTACGAATAACCAGATTTTCCAGCTTTTGAGTATGATGAGCGGCGGCTCTATGCAATACCTGACGTTGTTCTCGCTCGGTATTTTGCCGTTTATCAACAGCTTTATCATAATGCAGTTGCTCACACTTATCATACCTCCTCTCGAGAGATTGTCCAAGCAGGGTGACGAAGGTCGCCAGAAGATTACGATTATCACGAGATTCGTTGCTATAGGTTTGGCTGTCGTACAGGCAATCGGTATCGTCGTAGCATACAAGGATTATCTCGACCCTATGTTCGGCGAAGCTAAAGGCTGGCTCACCGCGTTGATGCTCATCGCTTTGCTCGTCGCAGGCAGCACGATTGTAATGTGGTTGGGTGAGAGAATTACCGAACTCGGTATCGGTAACGGTACTTCCCTGATAATCTTCAGCGGTATCTTGTCTTCGTTCGGTTTGGCTTTGGTAAACACCATTCCTCAGATTCAGTCCGACGTTACCAAAATCTGGAACCTTATCGGATATTTAATAATCGTACTTTTGTTGTTTGCGTTCATCGTATTCGTAGACGGCGGCGAGAGAAGAATCAAAGTCAACTACGCTAAACAGGTAAAGGGCAACAAAATGTACGGCGGACAGTCGACCTTCATTCCTATCAAGGTCAACAGTTCGGGCGTTATGCCTATCATCTTCGCATCGTCCTTTATGACGATTCCTCTGATGATATTCCAGTTTGCAGGTACGGATTCTCAACACTACTACAACTACCTTACCTTCTGCTATCCCGGCACTACGGGCAGCAACTGGCAATGGGTAGGCTGGGTATTCTACTATCTCGTAATGCTCGGTTTGATTATCTTCTTTGCATACTTCTATGCTCAGATACAATTCAACCCTCAGGACGTAGCAAGAAATCTCCAGCAGTACGGCGGAACGATACAGGGTATCAGAGGCGGTAAGCCTACGAGTGACTATCTCGCTAAGATTAACAACAGAATAGTTTTGTTCGGCGCGTTGTTCCTTGGCTTCATAGCTATTATCCCTGCGGCTCTCTTCCAGTTGATAGGTGCGGATTTGGGTATCAACAACGCAATATCCTCTACGGGTATGCTCATTGCGGTAAGCGTTGCGCTCGAATTCAACAAGCAGCTCGAAGGACAGATTATGATGAAGCATTACAAGGGCTTCCTCAAATAATAAAATAAAGAGGTTTTTATGTACTTGGTATTTTTGGGTGCGCCCGGTGCCGGAAAGGGTACTCAGGCGACAAGAGTATGTGAAAAGTATAATATACCTCATATCTCCACCGGAGATATCTTGAGGGCAAACATAAAGCAAGGCACTCCCTTGGGCGTAGAAGCTAAAAAGTTTATCGACAAGGGTTTGCTCGTGCCCGACGAAGTGGTTATCGGACTCGTAAAAGAGAGACTTGGCGAGGAGGATTGCAAAAAAGGCTTTTTGCTCGACGGCTTCCCCCGCACTCTCGAACAAGCCGAGGCACTCGGTAAATTTGCGAAGATTACGCACGCAATCAATATTCAGGTCGACGAAGACCTCGTCGTCAAGAGAATTGCGGGTCGCAGAATGTGTAAGTGCGGAGAAAGCTATCACATATCGTGGTACGATAAAGACGCTTGCCAAAAGTGCGGCGAAAAGCTCTACCAAAGAGATGACGATAAAGAAGAGACCGTAAAATCCAGACTCGAAGTTTATAAAAAACAGACGGCTCCACTCATTGAGTACTACAAGCAGTCCGGTGTGCTTTACGACGTAGACGGCGCGCAGGAAATGAATAAAGTGTTTGAAGACATAGTGAGGATTTTGGATGATAACGATTAAGACGGCCGAAGAAATCGAGCTCATGCGAAAAGCTAACGTAATCGTCAGAGATACGCTCGACCTTATACGCGATAACATCAAAGAAGGTATGACGACCAAGGCGCTCGACAAGATTGCCTACGATTACATCACCAAATGCGGTGCAAAGCCTTCGTTCTTAGGATATGACGGTTTCCCTGCGTCTATATGTACGTCTATCAACGAACAAGTCGTACACGGAATTCCTTCAGACAAAGTAGTCATAAAAGAGGGCGACATAGTCAGCGTAGACTGCGGCAGTATCTACAAGGGCTTTAACGGAGACGCGGCACGTACCTTTATGATAGGTAAGGTGGACGACAAAGTAAAGAAGCTGGTAGAGGTTACGCAGCAGTCCTTCTTCGAGGGAGTAAAGATTCTCAAGGAAGGCGTAAGACTCGGAGACCTCGGACACGCGATACAGAGTTATGCCGAGAGTTTCGGATACGGCGTGGTTAGAGCTTTGGTCGGACACGGAATAGGACGCGATATGCACGAAGACCCCGAAGTGCCCAATTACGGCAGAGAGGGACACGGCTTGAGACTCAGAAAAAATATGACGATAGCTATCGAGCCTATGATAAATATGGGTACGCACGACGTCTATATGCTGGACGACGGCTGGACGATAGTTACGGCGGACAATCTTCCCTCCGCGCATTACGAAAACACGGTAGCTATTACCGAAGACGGAGTGGAAATACTGTCCCTGTGAGGTGCAATATGGATATAAAAGTATCGGACGTAGTCAAATCTCTTGCGGGACACGACAAAGGCAGATATTTTGTAGTCATAGCAACGCTCAACGATAAGTTCGTGCTTATAGCGGACGGCGTAGGGCGCAAGGCGGAAGAGCCCAAACAGAAAAACGTTAAACATCTGAGAAAAGTAGGTTGTATCGACCTCGGCTCAGAACCCGCAGTCGACAACGACGGCATAGCAAGCAAAATCGCTAAGTTGCTTCAGGATATTCAGATAGGAGGCGCAAATGTCTAAAGAAGACGTAATCGAGGCAGACGGACACGTAATCGAAGTATTGCCAAATACAAACTTTAAAGTAGAATTGTCCAACGGACACGTTATAACTGCGTACCTTTCGGGTAAATTGAGAAAAAACTATATCAAAATTCTCGAGGGAGATGCGGTAAAAGTAGAATTAAGTCCATACGACCTTACTAAGGGCAGAATAGTATGGCGTAATAAGAACTAACGGAGGGAGTAAACAATGAAAGTCAGACCATCAGTAAAGCCTATGTGCGATAAATGTAAGGTTATAAAGAGAAACGGAGCCGTTATGATTATCTGCTCCAAGTATAAGAAGCACAAGCAGAAGCAAGGCTGATAACCGACATATATCGGCAAAAACATAACGAATATCAAGGATTTTAGCATAGAGGGTTATGGAATAATTCCATAATTCCTTTATTGCGTAAAAAATTGAAAAATGTGTATGATAACGCTTGCAAAAATATATTAAATTGTGTTATAATACACAGGCTGTAAAAAAGACATTAATCGTTGGGGAGCGGCAATAGGTTGTTTCATTCCGCTTTATACAGACAATCTAACTTCTCATAGCGTTTAATAATATAATATCAATTTATTAAATTATTGGAGGTATTTCAATGGCTCGTATTAGTGGCGTAGATTTGCCAAATGAGAAAAGAGTAGAAATCGGCCTTACCTATATCTACGGTATAGGCAGAGTTACTTCTAACAAAATTCTCGCTGATACAGGTATTAATCCCGATACAAGAGTTAGGGATTTGACCGATGAGGAAGTAAACAAGATTCGTGAGTACATCGACCACAACAACATTATGGTCGAAGGCGATTTGAAACGCGAAATCAAGATGAACATCAAGAGACTGCAAGAAATAGGCTGCTACAGAGGTGTAAGACACCGTAAGGGCTTGCCCGTTCGCGGTCAGAGTACCAAGCAGAACGCTCGTACAAGAAAAGGTCCCAAGAAGACCGTTAGCCGTAAGAAGAAATAAGGAGGTCTAAGATAATGGCAGTTGCTAAGAAGACAACAACTAAGAAGCGTGTTGTAAATAAGCGCCGCGGAGAAAACGGTTGTGCACATATCCACGCCTCTTTCAACAACACTATTGTAACAATCACCGATACTCAAGGTAACGCTATAAGCTGGTCCAGCGCAGGCAAATTGCAACTTCGCGGTAGCAAAAAGTCTACTCCCTTTGCCGCTCAGATGGTAAGCGAAGACGCAGGTAAAGTTGCTTATGACAGCGGCTTGAGAAACGTAGAAGTTTACGTAAAGGGTCCCGGTTCGGGCAGAGAGTCCGCAATCAGAGCACTTCAGAACGTAGGTCTCAACGTTACGCTCATCAAGGACGTATCCCCCATTCCTCACAATGGTTGCCGTCCTCCCAAGCGCAGAAGACTGTAATATAGGAGGTTATCACAATGGCTAGATATACAGGACCCGATTGTCGTCAATGCAGACGCGAGGGCGAAAAATTATTTTTGAAGGGTGAAAAGTGTTATTCGGACAAGTGTCCTTTTATGAAGAATACCACCCCTCCCGGACAGCACGGCGCAGCTCACAAGAAGAGCAGTGAGTACGCTACGCAGCTCAGAGAAAAGCAGAAGACCAAGAGAATTTACGGTCTTTGCGAAAAACAGTTCAGAGGATATTACGATAAGGCCGAAAAAATGAGAGGCATTACCGGTGAAAATATGCTTATCCTTTTGGAAAGAAGACTTGACAATGTCGTTTACCGTTTGGGTTTGGCATCTTCTAGGTCTTTGGCAAGACAGGTCGTTGCTCACGGTTTGATTACCGTCAACGGACAGTGCGTCAACATTCCTTCCTATCTTATCAAGAAGGGCGACGTTATAAGCGTTAAGGAAAACAAGGCAGACAAGAAGGTATTTGCATCCGTTAAGGAAGCTAAGACACTTAATCTTCCCAAGTGGTTGACGTTTGACAACGCTACGCTTAAGGGTAGCGTCGTAGAATTGCCCGAGAGAGCTGACATCGAGCAGAAGATCGAAGAGCATATGATTGTCGAGTTGTATTCTAAATAATAATTTTTGAATACAATCTTGACGTCGCATCAAATCATTGAATAAGGAGGCTTACAATGATAGAGATTCAAAAACCAAACATAAACAGAGAAGACCTTGAAGCAGGCAGAAAAACCAGATATTTTGTTGAACCTCTCGAGAGAGGATTCGGAACCACTCTCGGCAACAGTTTGAGAAGAATTCTCTTGGGTGCACTTCCCGGCGCAGCTCCCGTAGGTATCAAAATCAACGGAGTACAGCACGAGTTTACCGCAATTCCCGGAATTAAGGAAGACGTCACCGATATTATACTCAATATCAAAGGACTTGCCGTAAAAGCTAATACCGAAGACAAAAACTTCAAACAGCTTTGCACTATCAACAAATATACGCCCGGCGTAGTTACCGCTGCGGACATCTCTCACAGCGACGATATCGAAATCCTCAATCCCGAGCTTGAAATATGCACTCTCGACGAGGGCGCAAGCATCGAAATGGAAATCTATATCGGCGTAGGCAGAGGATACGTATGCGCCAACGACAACAAGGATGAAGATCAGGGCATCGGTTATATACCCGTAGACTCTATTTTTACTCCCGTTATCGCCGCAAGCTATCAGGTAGAAAGCACCAGAAAAGGTCAGGATATCAATTTTGACAAACTCACTATCGACGTTACCACCAACGGTACCGCTACGCCCAACGAAGTCATCAGTTTGGCTGCTAAAATTATGAACGACCACCTCGGTATCTTTGTTAAACTCGTAGACAATATGGCTGACAGAGAAATCCTTATCAGTCAGGACAACGAGTCGCAGGCAAAGATTTACGAAATGGTAATCGAAGATTTGGATTTGTCCGTAAGGTCTTACAACTGCTTAAGACGTGCAGGCATCAATACCGTTAAGGATTTGATTGAAAAGACCGAAGACGATATGCTCAAAGTGAGAAACTTGGGTAAGAAATCGCTTGAAGAAGTTATGAAGAAAATCGACGACCTTGGACTTAAACTCAAGGACAAGGATGAATAATTAGGAGGTAGACAAAAATGGCAAGAAAGTTGGGTAGAACAGCCGAAGAAAGAATGGCCATAATAAGAAATCAAGCCTCAGAACTTTTGTGGTTCGGTTCTATCGAAACCACTGTAGACAGAGCAAAAGAGGTAAGAAGTTATGCTGAGAGTATGTTGACTCTCGCTATAAATACTTATAACGACACCGTAAAGGTTACCAAGACGGTTAAGTCCGACAAGGGTGAAGTACAGAAGGAATTCGTCAACGACGGTCCTAAGAAGTTGGCTGCCAGAAGAAAGCTTATGGCAAGCCTTAGAGACATTCAGGAACTCAAAAACGATGGTGAGAGCAAGAGCGCGTACAAGGAGAGAACCAAGGACGTAAATCATCCCCTTATTGAGAAAATCTTCAGAGAGCACGCCGTATTCTATGCTAACCGTGCAGAAAAGCTCGGTCAGAAGGGCGGATACACCCGTATCATCAAGTTGGGACAAAGACGCGGTGACGGTGCTGAGATGGCAAAACTCGAACTCGTAAAGAACACCGAGAAGAAATAATTGTTGAACTATTGATTTATTAAGAACGCATACAAAATATGCGTTCTTATTTTTTTGTCTAATTCGGCGGGAAAAATAAACGGAGTTGCTAATTGCCTTAGACACAGATAAGCGTAGACAGACGCTTTGTACACGCGCTTGATATTTGTTTTGGCATTTTTTCGGCGTACAAATAGCGACGGGCAAAACTTCATAGTTTTAATTTATTTGGAAGATATTATAATAAATACAAAAATATCGAAAATATGTCGATTTTCTGTGCAAATTATAGCTATATTTTACAAAAACAGACGCTTTTATAATTTTGTTTTTACAATATATATGGTATAATATAAAATATGAAAAATAAGAAAGCACTGAGAGTATTATTCGGTTTCGGATTGTTTATAGTTTACGGATTGCTTGCCGTCACGATAGTCGTACCTGTCGTTGCGACAATCTTTTTGTGCGCTTTCGCTTTCGGCAAACGCGTGGAGCTTTCCAAAAAGTACGAAACTCTCGAGGACTATCCCGACCTCGATGCGACTTACGTCAAATTTAAATCCAAAGGCTGTATTCTCGACGGATTTTTCGTCACAAACAAGAATATAAAAGATTACAAAGCGGTCATAGTTATGGCGCACGGCATAGGTTGCAGCAGAGCCAACTATATGGCGCGTTATGACTATTTTGCACGCAAAGGCTATATCGTATTCGCATACGATTGCACGGGTACCTGCAAGAGCGAAGGCAGAGATATAAAAGGACTTCCTCAAAGTCAGCTCGACCTCGAAAACGCTATCAAATACGTCGGTACGGTAGAAGAGCTAAAGAACTATAAAATTCTCGTCTACGGACACAGTTGGGGCGGTTATGCGGCAGCTACCGTACTCAATAATAAAAAGTGCGCCGAAAAGATTACTGCGGTTGTGACTTGCAGTGGCTTTAACGATATATGGAATATTGTTTATTATCAGGTAGCTAAGTATACTACGAAAATGATATTGCTTGCAAAGCCTTGGCTGTATTTGCACTTTATAGTATTCTACGGAAAGCGCGCGTTGTATACGGGTATAGGCGGCATCAATAAGTACAAAGGCGACGTGCTTGTTATGCACAGCAAGGACGATAAGACGGTCAGATACCACGATTCCGTAGCAATTCACAAAGACAAGTGTACCAATCCCAACGCAAAATTCGTCATATTCGAGGACAGAGGACATACGCTTGCGCGTCCTGTAGAGATTGAGAACGAGATAAAAGAAATCAATAAGAAAAACGTATCTACTCTCAAACGAGGCAAAACCAACGTCTTTGAACACAATCTTAACGTGTATTATCAGTTTGCTGACCGCAGAAGACTCAATTCTGTCGACGAAAAGTTTATGGACAGCGTAGAAGAGTTTTATTCTCAGGCTCTTAAAAAGGCCGAGGAGAGGGCATAATGATTGTTTACGCAAGTATTATCGGAAAAGATAAAACGGGCGCAAAAAACGCGATTTTGCAGGCACACGGCAATCGCACGGGTAAAAGCGTAACTATTGACAGACTTTCCGGGGGAAAGCCTGTCGTTTTGTATAACGGCAAAAGAGAAGGGGGCGTATCTGTAAGTCATACGGACGGCCTGCTGGTGATTGCTTTTAGCGAAAGTGAAGTAGGAATAGACATAGAAAGAACCGACAGGCAAGTATCGGATAAAATATGCAAAGATATAAGAGAGTGGACAAGGTACGAGGCATACGGCAAATATCTGGGTACGGGTATAAGCAAAAAACTTTTGCAATCTGAATTGCCGGAAGGCTTGATTGATAGTTATACCTTCGGAGAATACGTTATATCGCTGGCTTCAGAGGATAAAAAGGTAGATATAATTAATTTGACAAGCCAGGTTGCATTTGATATAATAATTTAGGAAACTTTAGAGTTTACGGAGGTTAATATGGTACTTGAAAAGTTGAGCAAGATAGTTGCGGAACAACTCGGTATGGAACAAAGTAAAATAACGATGAATACGTCTTTGAAAGACGATTTGCTTGCAGACTCTCTCGACATTGTCGAAATTATTATGCAAATCGAGGAGCAATTCGGTATAGAGGTAGATGACGAGGACGCATTGCAGTTCAATACTATAGCCGACGTAGTCAATTATATCGAAAAGAAGTCCGCGTAAAGTAAAATTTCAACGGATAGAAAACAAAGTAGAAAAGCACGCAAAAGCGTGCTTTTTTTATTGTGTTGTCGTATTATTTAAAAGTGTAAGGAGTTTTTAAAGCGTTTCGTAAGCGTTGTATTTTCGTATTAAAACGGTAAAGGGGTGAGAATAATTCTCTCAGTAGTCTTTTCTCCCTGTGAGAATATCCAAATCCTCGTTAAAGTATTCTGCTATTTTGCAAAGGTTTTCGATGCCGATTTCTCTTTGACAGAGCAAATATCTCGACATCGTTTGCTGCGGAATACCTATCTTTTTAGCGACCGAATTTACGCTTTCGTCGCCTATAAGTTCCTTTAATCTTTGGGCAAATTTTTCTTTGTACATAGTGTTCTCGCAAAGTTTGGTTTAGTATATTAAAAAAGCCCCGATTGTCGGGACTTTTATCAATCTGTATTTATCAGATATTCTTGATGATAAGCTCGGTCATCTCTTTAGTACCGAGTACGGGTTTGCCTTCTTCCTTGAGGTCAGCCGTACGCGCGCCGCTGTTGAGAGTTTTTTCGACAGCGTTTTCGATAGCGTCGCCCTCTTCCATAAGATTGAATGCGTATTTGAGCATCATTGCGGCAGAGAGAATAGTCGCGATAGGGTTTGCAATATTCTTGCCTGCAATCGTAGGAGCAGAGCCGTGTATAGGCTCGTAAAGTCCTCTCGTCGTGTCGTTGATAGATGCGGAGGGAAGAATACCTATACTTCCTACGCACTGAGAAGCGAGGTCGGAAAGAATGTCACCGAAGAGGTTGCCCGTTACGATAACGTCGAATTGCGAAGGGTCTCTGACAAGCTGCATAGCCATATTGTCTACGAGTACGTCCTCGAGCTCTACGTCAGCATAGTCCTGATGTACGTCGTGTACGACTGTACGCCATATGCCCGAAGTCTTAAGCACGTTTGCCTTGTCTACGGACGAAACCTTATGACGTCTCTTCTGTGCAAGCTCAAAAGCTACGCGGCAGATTCTTTCTACTTCGAGTTCGCCGTAAGCCATTACGTCGTAGCCTTCTCTTCCCATCTTGCCTTGTCTGATACCTTTTTCACCGAAGTAGATACCGCCGATAAGTTCTCTTACAACCATAAGGTCGATATTCTTGGGATTTTTGAGAGGGCATACGTTGGAGAGTGCCTCAAACATTTTAGCGGGACGGAGATTTGCATAAAGTCCCATAGCTTTTCTTACGCCCAAAAGCGCACGTTCGGGACGGGATTCGTAGGGAAGATTGTCGTACTGAGGTCCGCCTACCGCGCCGAGAAGCACGCTGTCGCTCTTAAGACAGATATCTAAGCTCTCTTTGGGGAGAGGCTCGCCGTATTTGTCGTATGCACAGCCGCCGCATACGCTCTCTGTAAAATTGAATTTGTGATTGTATCTCTCGCCTATTTTGGTGAGTACGTCCATTGCCGCACCCGTAACCTCGGGACCTATACCGTCGCCCTTAATTACGGCTATATTAAATGTAGACATATATTTCTCCTTGATAGTTAAATCTTGTTGGCTTTGATAGCGTTGATAAGACCGCCGCATTCGATTATGTTCTGAATGAACTTAGGGAAGGGCTGAGCCTTATACGTTGTGTTTTTGGTGATGTTGGTTATTACGCCGGTATCTACGTCAACGCTGACTTCGTCGCCCTCGTCGATACCGTCGACAGCCGCGGGACACTCGAGGATATAAAGACCTATGTTGAGCGCGTTGCGGTAGAATATTCTCGCAAAGGATTTTGCGATTACAATACTCACGCCGCAGCCCTTGATTGCGATAGGCGCGTGTTCACGCGAAGAGCCGCAACCGAAGTTTTTGCCTGCGACCATAATATCTCCTTCCTTTACTTTGCCGTAAAAGTCGGGGTTGGTGTATTCCATACAGTGTTTTGCAAGTTCTTTGGGGTCGAAAGTCGACAGATACGTAGCAGGTACGATTACGTCAGTGTCGATATCGTCGCCGAATTTATATACTTTTCCTTTCAACATAACTTAGTCCTCCAGTTTGCTTTCGCAAGTAAGTTTGCCTGCTATCGCGCTAGCCATTGCGGTAGCGGGAGACGCAAGATAAATATAGCTGTCCTTTGCGCCCATACGTCCTATAAAGTTGCGGTTTGTAGTCGTTACGGCAACTTCGCCGCTAGCGAGGATACCCATATGACCGCCGAGACAAGGACCGCAGGTAGGGGTGGATACGATTGCGCCGCCCTCGATAAAAGTTTTGATATAGCCCTTTTCCATAGCTTCGAGGTAAATCTTGTTGGTTGCGGGAATAATTATCGTGCGTACGTTGGGATTGACTTTTCTGCCTTTAAGCACTCTTGCTGCCTGTTCGAGGTCGCTGAGTCTGCCGTTGGTGCAAGAGCCGATGACTACCTGGTCTACCGCGATATCTTCCTTTACGTCTTCCACAGCCTTGGTATTAGAGGGGAGATGAGGGAAGGCTACCGTAGGGCGGATAGCCGACAAATCAATATTGATTACCTGCTCGTAAGCGTCGTCATCGCCTGCCTCGAGTTTGTCGAAAGTCTTTCCGCAGGAAACTTTTACGTATTCCTCTGTAATATCGTCTACGGGGAATACGCCGTTTTTCGCACCGCATTCTATAGCCATATTGCAGATGGTGAATCTGTCGTCCATAGTCATATATTTTACGCCTTCGCCTGCGAATTCTATTGATTTATAGAGCGCACCGTCTACGCCTATCATACCTATGATATGAAGTATGACGTCTTTACCGGATATGTATTTGCCGGGTTTACCGATGAGGTTAAACTTGATTGCAGAAGGAACCTTGAGCCAAACTTTGCCCGAAAGCATAATGCCCGCAATATCCGTACTGCCTACGCCCGTGGAGAATGCGCCGAGTGCGCCGTAAGTACAGGTGTGTGAATCTGCACCGATTACTACCGACCAGGGTTTAGCAATACCTTTTTCGGGAAGAAGCGCGTGCTCTATACCCATAGAGCCTACGTCGAAAAAGTTTTTCACGCCCTCTTTTCTTGCAAAAGCTCTTACGCATTTGCACTGTTCGGCGGATTTGATATCGCGGTTGGGTGTGAAATGGTCGAGTACAAAAGTAACCTTATCCGCATCGTAGAGTTTGCCGCCGCTCTTATTGAAAACGTCGATTGCGACGGGTGCGGTAACGTCGTTTGACAAAGCTGTATCGACTTCTACCAGGGTAAGAGTACCGGGGCAGAGCTCGTTGACGGCTTTATCCTGCGACATATTGAGCTTATTTGCCAGAATTTGTTGAGTCATTGTCAATTTCATTATTCTGACCCTCCTTTATAAAACATCCGTAATTCTTAAAAACTAAATATAATTATAAATATTTTATATTAAAAAGTCAACTCATTAAATATTCAATGCGTATAATCTCGCAGTATGTCGCAAAAGCTTTTCTGCGACGGCTTATAGTTTTAATTCGGACGGAAGAAAAAATTTGAGAAGGATATTTTGAATTGCTCAAAAACAGGACGCACTTTTGTATAATCGTACCTTGATATAAAAAGGAGCGACAGCCGTCGCTCCTTTGATTTTCCAGTAATTGTTTTAGTGTTTACGAATTTACCTATTGCCGAGTTACATTCTGCTGAGGTACTTGCGCTTTTTGACTACCACGAGAATTATTACCGTAACTACGATTGCCACTACTACGATAGGCACGGTTATTGCAAGCGCGAGTTGCCAGGACGTAAGCCCGCCGGGCTGAATGTTTTCCGTCTTGACGTAGGCAATCATATCGTTGTATATTACTGCCGTCCATTCGCTGTTTTTGTCGTACTTTTCGTGTAAGTCTATCGAAGTGCCTTCTTTAAGTTCCGCGATAAGCTTCGAATCCTCCTGAGGGAGTGCGTAAACTTTTACGTATTCTCCCAGCTTTTTAGACGAAACTTTGACGGTTTTGGATATGTCGGGCGGAGTGAGTACCGTGTAAGGAGATACGTCCTTTTCTTTGACGTAGCCTTCTACTATCTGATTGTTGGCGTTGAGGTACTGAATCTTGTACCAGCCCCATTTATACGTGCCGTCCTGACCTACGTTGTCGATTACTACGAGTTGGTCGTATATTGTGAGATATGCTACCGCTTCGCTTCCCGTATCGTTCATACCGTCTCCCACAAAGGGGTATTTATATACCGCAGTATCGGGGTGAAGTGCTTGAGCAAACGCGCCTATTTCGCACTCCGTGCTGGCGGGGCAAAGGGTAATATCGCTGTCTTTGCGGATATATCCGAGATTGACTTTTTTATCGTCTTTGGAGAAGTAGATATAATAATAATCTCCTACTTCGCTGAGCAAAATCACGTAGTCGTCCGAAGAAAGCGTAGCAAGCTTCTGAAGGTGACGGGGCGAGGAGTATACGGTTGCCTCGGCATTGATTTTGTTCATAGTAAGAATGGTATAAGTAGCAGGGTGAGTGTATATCGTCCTGTCGAAAGTATTGTAGTAATTGAGCGCGCTACCCGTAAATTCGTACATATTGAGAGCGGGTAGGTCGGACTTTACGTATACGTAATTTGTATTCGAAGAAGATATATACGTTGCCGCAAGCTTGCTTTTTTCGTTGATGCCCGAGGAGAGGAGTTCGCTCGTCGAATTGCTCGCATCGTCATATACGTACGCTTTAGTAGCGTCAAGCAATATCAGCTTTTCGCCGGAAATTACGAGGTCGGTATAAGAGCCTTCGAGTTTCAAAAAGGAACTCAAATCGTCAGACGTAAAGTTTTTTGACGAGGTGGAGTAGAGGTTTCCGTCAAGTATGAAATACAAAACGTCCTCGTTGAGTATAGCCATATCCGATATCTGAGTATACAGAGGATTTTTCGATATAAAAGTCGACCATAAAGTAGAGCTGGAGTCTACGTCTATTTTATAAACCTTGTTGGAGTCCATTGCAAAAATAGACGAATTGTCGTTGTAAAGCGCGACAATCTCCTCAGGATACACGTTGGGATTTTCAAGCTTGATTTTGGTTATGCCTTTGCTGTCGTAAGAATATATGTAAAGATTCTTACCGCTATCGTCCGTAACGAGCAAGACGAGATACTTTGAGTTCATTGCCATATCCAGCACAGTAAACTGTCCTTCTTCGGTATACTTGTGTACAATGCTGTCTTTGACTACGTAGACGTTGTTGTCCGTGACGAGCGCGAAAGCGTCACCGTAAGCGGTAAAAGAGCTGTCGTTGACTATATCTATCGACACGTTGCTGTTTTCGGCAAGGGCAACGCCGCCGCCCGCAAATACGGACAGTACTCCCGCCAGAATTACAAAGCACAATAAAGTCGAAATAAGTAAAATTTTCTTGCTCATACTTGCATTATAGCATACAAATTGCAAAAGTAAAACAAAATTTTTAAAAGGCAGCAACAAAATAATAAAAATTATATATTATAAGGATTGTAAATAAGCGGAAAATATGCTAAAATATCAGTGTAAACAAGTATAATTTTGAAGGCGATAAATGTCAAAAGGAAGATTTTATTACAGAAATAAAAATAAAAAACGCAATCAGGAGCAGGCGCAAAACGTAGCCAAAGTTCTTTCGTCGGGAAAAGCAAAGCCCGAGGATTTATTGAGACCAATCGAGGATTTACAGCTTAGCGAGCGTACTTACAACGCACTAAAAGCGGGCAGGGTATCAAAACTTGCCGACCTCGCTTGCCGCACCATGCAACAAATGTACCGCATACAGAATATCGGCAAGAAAAACCTAATCGAAATATCTAAGGCACTGGCGAAGTTTGACGTAGCTTTTGCCGAAGATAACTCGCAATCTCAGCAAAACAACCGCAATAACAACAATAAAAATACCCCTAATCAGCAAAACAGACAAAAGGACAACAGGGGAGAAAACGCTTCTCTCAACAATTATCTTTCGAAGATATACGAGGGTATGACAATCAACGAAATCCTTATGGGGAAAAGAGAACGTCCTCCTCACGAAAAGGCGGAAAGACCTCCTCTTACGGAGACAAGCCTCGTCAAATTCTGCCGCAAAGGCAAATGGGGCTATAAGGACTGGAAAGGCAATGTCGTTATTCCTCCCACCTACGAAGAAGCATTCGGATTTTACGAGGAGAGAGGTTGCGTGGAAAAAGACGGTAAGCTCGGCTATATCGACCGCAAAAACAATCTTGTGATAGATTATCAGTACGATTGCGCTACCTCTTTCAGCGAGGGGCTTGCGTCAGTAACAATCGGTGAAAAGAGCGGTTACATCGACACCGACGGAAATAAGGTGATAGATTTTATATACGATATAGCTACGCCTTTTTGCGACGGAAAAGCAGTGGTAAGAGCAGATGACAGATGGGGCGTACTCAACAGACAAACCCTCGAAGTCTTCTGGAGATAAATTTAAGATATTAGGACGGAGAAAGACTATTATGATGCAGAAACAAAGATTGCTTGAAAACGCGCTTTTGGTTATGAACAACGCTCACGCTCCCTACTCGGGATATAAGATAGGCTGTGCGGTAATGGGCGAAAGCGGCAAAATCTATGTAGGTTGCAATATCGAAAACGTAAGCTACGGCGCGACGATTTGCGCAGAGCAGGTTGCTATGGGTACTGCTATCGCGGGCAGCGAAAAAGGTTTTATGGCTATGGCAATCGTAGGCTCGGGAGAGAGTATGCCTTATCCTTGCGGTATCGTCAGACAGTTTATCAAAGAATTTTGCAACGATTTGATAATCTACGTCAGCAATAATAAAGGGGAAGTAGTAGAGACGAATATTAAGGAGTTGTATCCTGATTCTTTCGATTTTAAATAGGCGAGCGCGTATAGCGGCGCGCCTTTGCGAATTTTTGCGAGCAGTTACGCTCGGTCACGTACGCTTAGTACGCTCCGCTCGCGAACTCTCTTAAAATTCACAAAATCACACCACTCTCCGCGCTCGCACAGAGTAGGTAAGAGAGCGAAATATATTTGCTATTTTGCGCGAGCAGTTACGCTCGGTCACGTACGTCTAGTACGCTCCCTCGCGAACTCTCTTCAAAATCGCAACTCTGCACCACTCTCCGCGCTCTCGTTCGCTCACCACGACAAAATACCTACGCTTACGAGGTATCGAAAGCGTAAAGTAAAATGTCGGGTTCGCTCTATACCGACCAGACGAAAAGGTATATATTAGCTGAAGCAAATATAACCCTTTGTCGGTACTGTTCTCAATCTGAAATAAATAATAAAAACACAGCATCGTGCGACCTTGAAGAAGAGCGCGATTTTTTCTTTTTCCAGGTCGACCGCAAAGGCGCGTACTAGCCGTACGTAACTGCCGCGGGCGTACCGCAGACAAAAGGAAAAGGCGCTCGCTAAATCACTAACTCTGTGCGACCGCAGAGATTGGTGC
Source organism: uncultured Christensenellaceae bacterium (assembly GCA_944380355.1). Taxonomy (GTDB): domain Bacteria; phylum Bacillota; class Clostridia; order Christensenellales; family UBA3700; genus RACS-045. Next base: position 14,447 of record CALWHJ010000014.1, on the reverse strand, counting down.
AGAGTTGCGATTTTGAAGAGAGTTCGCGAGCGGAGCGTACTAGACGTACGTGACCGAGCGTAACTGCTTGCGCAAAATCGCAAATATGTGCCGATATATGCGGTCGCCTATAAGGTCGCCTATTGATTTATACAATTTACATAAGGCTTAAATTGTATAAATTAGAAAACAAACGGATTTTTTCCGTCCGTCTTTCGAGATTATCGGGCGACGCAATTTAATTTACAAATACACAAATACGTTTTACTTTTTTTGCGCATTAGAGTATAATATATAAGAAAATTTATCCCTCAATCGGAGGACTATATGGAAAAGAAGAAATTTTATATTACTACGCCTATCTATTATCCCAGCGGAAAGTGGCATATCGGTACGTGCTATACGACGATAATCTGCGACGCGCTTGCGAGATATAAGAGAATGCAGGGCTATGACGTATTCTATCTTACGGGTACGGACGAGCACGGTCAAAAGATACAGAAAGTTGCGGCGGCTGCAAATACTCCTGTAAAGGACTATATCGACGGCGTTGTGGGAGAACTCAAAAAGCTGTGGAAGCTTCTCGATATCTCTTATGACAAGTTTATCCGTACTACCGACGAAGAGCATATGCAGGCGGTACAGAAGATTTTTACCAAGCTGTACGAGAAAGGAGATATCTACAAGAGCAACTACGAGGGCTGGTACTGCACTCCCTGCGAAGCATTCTGGACTAAAACTCAGCTTGTAGACGGCAAGTGTCCCGACTGTGGCAGACCCGTAGAGCTTATGAAAGAGGAAAGTTATTTCTTCAAGCTCAGCAAATATCAGGACAAAATACAAAAGCTTATCGAAGAGGATAAGGAATTTTTGCAGCCTACGACCAGACAAAACGAGATGCTCAACAACTTCATCAAGCCCGGACTTCAGGATTTGTGCGTATCGCGTACGTCTTTCGACTGGGGTATAAAAGTACCTTTCGACCCCAAGCACGTAATCTACGTATGGATTGACGCGCTCACCAACTATATCACGGCTTTGGGTTACGGAAGCGACGACGACAGTAAGTTTAAAAAATACTGGCCGGCAGATATTCATATGATGGGTAAGGAAATAATACGTTTCCACTCTATAATCTGGCCCGCTATACTTATGGCACTCGATTTGCCTTTGCCTAAAAAAGTGTACGGACACGGCTGGCTTATGTTCAACAACGATAAGATGTCCAAGTCAAAAGGCAATATCGTAGACCCCTTCATACTCTGCGAGAGATACGGCGTAGACGCGTTGAGGTATTATATGCTCAGAGAAGTGCCTTTCGGACAGGACGGCAACTTTACCAACGAGATATTCCTCAAGCGTCGCAACAGCGACCTTGCCAACGACCTCGGCAATCTCGTGTCGAGAGTTACGGCGATGGTAGCGCAGTATTTTGACGGAATAATTCCCGCTCCTGACAAAAAAGAGGCAGTGGACGACGAGCTTATCGCTATGGCTAACGCAATGTACGAAAGCGTAAGCGCAAGTATGGATAAGATGTACGTGCCCGATGCGCTCGATACAATCTTCAAGGTAATTCAAAGAGCCAACAAGTATATAGACGAATGTACGCCTTGGATACTTGCTAAGAGCGAAGAGGGAAGAGAAAGACTCAAAACCGTGCTTTACAATCTTTGCGAAGTCATAAGAATGGTGGCAGTAATACTTCAGCCTTTCCTTACCGAAACGCCTGCTAAGATATTCAAGAAACTCGGCATAAGCGAGGACAATCTCAAGGACTTTAAATCTATAGAGAAGTTCGGAGCAAAGACAGACGGCCACAAGGTAGACAAGGGCGAGCAGCTTTTCGAGAGAATAGACATACAGAAGGAACTCAAGGTAATGGACGATATTCTCGAAGAGCAAAAGAAGCAAGCCAAGAAAGAAAACGAGAAGAAAGAGGAGAAAGAAAACGTGGCAGACATCAGCGAAATAACCATAGACGACTTTGCCAAAATTCAGCTTAAGGTAGGCAAGGTAGTAGAGTGTCAGAAGGTAGAGAAGGCAGACAAACTTCTTTGCAGCAAGATAGATTTGGGAGAGGGCGCACCCCGCACGATAGTCAGCGGTATCGCAAAATATTACACTCCCGAAGAGATGGTAGGCAAGCAAGTAATCGTAGTTACCAATCTCAAGCCTGTTAAATTGAGAGGTATAGAGTCGCAGGGTATGGTACTCTGTGCAAGCGACGAAAACGGCAATCTCGCATTAGTTACGCCCGAGAAAGAAATAGGCGCAGGCAGCGAAGTAAGATGATTATCGACAGTCATTGCCATTTATCGGACGCGCGACTTAAGGACAGACAGGAGGAGATTATCTCCTCTTTGTCGGCTAACGGCATAGAAAGCGTATTCGAAGTGGGCTGGGATTTGCAAAGCTCCAAAGACGCACTCGAATTGAGCAGGAAATACTCTCAAGTCTGGGCGGTAGTAGGTACTCATCCTCACGATGCGAAGAGTTACGATGACGAATCGGAAAGCTTTTACAAAAGAGCAGCGCAAGATAAAAAAGTTATTGCGATAGGGGAGATAGGTCTTGACTATTATTACGATTTGTCCCCTCGCGAAACTCAAAAGGACGTTTTTGCAAGACAGATTTGCTTAGCTTACGAAACGGGACTTCCCGCGGTATTGCATATCCGCGACGCCTACAAAGACGCTTTGGATATACTTGCGGCGCACAGGGATAAATTAAATCACGGCGTATTGATGCACTGTTATTCGTCGAGCGCGGAAATGGTAAGAGAGTTTTTGAGATATGATTGTTATTTTGCTTTCGGCGGCGCGATAACTTTCAAAAACGCAAAAAAGGACGACGTTATAAAAGTCGTACCCGATGACAGACTTTTGGTAGAAACGGATTGCCCTTATATGACTCCCGTACCCTTCAGAGGTCAGCCAAACGAGCCTAAATACGTCAATCTCGTAGTCAATAAAATAGCCGAAATAAAACAAACCGATGCAAAGGTTATAGCCGATTTGACTTATCAGAATACTCAAAGACTGTTTTTCAAATACGGCAAATAAGAGGTCATTATGCAAAATACTTACGTATATAAGGTAGACGATAATCTTTATATAAATCTCACCAACAGATGCAGCAACCGCTGTGAATTTTGCGTGCGCTATTACGATAAGCCCGTATACGGAGATTTGTGGATAGGACACGAGCCTACGGCGCAAGAAGTAATTGACATACTCGACAAGTGCTACAATCTCGCGGACTATCGCGAAATCGTATTCTGCGGTTTCGGTGAGCCTACTTACAGATTTGACGCGATAGAGAAAATCAGCGAGTATATTCATTCCAAAGGCGCAAGGACGAGAATAAACACCAACGGTCAGGCCAACGAAATTCTCGGTGAAGACATTACCGAGAGAATAGTCAAATGTATCGACACCATCAACGTATCTCTCAATGCTACGGACGCGGAAAAATACGACAAGATTTGCCATTCGCAATACGGTCTGAGAGCGTTTGACATTATGCTCGATTTTGCTAAAAAATGCGTGGAGCACGGTGGCAACGTAGTGCTGAGTATAGTTGATTGCGTAGGTGAAGAAGAAATCGCAAAAGCGAGAAAGATAGCAGAGAAAATAGGTGCAAAACTCAGGGTCAGGGAGCTTTTGTGAGATGGGCGATATAAGCAAGGTACTCAGAGATAATAACTTCAGATTCAATAAGCAGTTCGGGCAAAACTTCATTACGGACTCAAATCTCTTGCAGGCTATGGTGGCAGATGCCGGTGTGAGCGAAGACGATACCGTATTGGAAATAGGTGCCGGAGCGGGTACGCTGACGCGGGCGATTGCAGAAAAAGCCGGCAAAGTGTATGCTTTTGAAATAGACAGAAATCTCATACCCGTGCTTTCCGAAACGTTAAAGGGACTTGACGACAAGGTAGAAGTTATCTTCAAGGACGTAATGAAAGTGTCCGACGAGGAGCTTGACGGGATAATAGGCAAGGGAAGTTACAAGGTTGTGGCAAATCTTCCTTACTATATCACCACGCCTATCATAATGCGTTTTCTCGAGCGTGAAAACAAACCTCGAAGCCTAAGCGTAATGGTGCAAAAGGAAGTCGCAGAAAGACTTACGTCCAAAGCCGATTGCGGAGATTACGGCGTAATCACTTTATCTATCGCGTTGGAAGGTAAGGCGAAAATAACCAGAGAAGTACCCAGGTATATGTTTACGCCTCAACCCAACGTAGACAGCGCGGTAGTGAGAATTGACCTTGACGATACCTATGCGGGCGTAGACAAAAAGGCTGTGAAAAAACTTATTAAATCGGCATTTTCGATGAGAAGAAAAACTCTCGTCAACAATCTGTCTTCCGCTATGGGCATACCTAAGGACAAGACGGAAAGCGCACTCTCTAAACTCGGTATGGATACGAGAATAAGGGGAGAAGCTCTCACCGTAGACGATTACGTCGCATTGAACGACGCGCTGGGAACGGTATAAAAAGCAGATTGCGCTCAGCGCGTGTGCGAACGCGCTTGCGCATACAAAAGCTTATATATACAATTTACCCGAGATTTAAATTGTATATATAATGATAAAAAATATAAGGAAATATATATTATAGTTTATTTTGATTTAAAGACTGATACAATACAAGCAATGCGGCGCAAGTCGCATTTTTTATTTGCGCGAAAAAAGTTGCGCGAAAAAAGCTTGTTCTGCATTTTGATAAAATTACAGTCATAGCCTGAGGTAAGCGAGCATACATTATCGTGTACGGAGGTGGAATTATGGTAATTCTCAAAAAGATAATTATTCTCACCGAATACGAGGGAAGCGGCGTATCGGGAATAGTAAAGTTTGAAAATTTTGCAGGTCGCACGAGTTGTTTTGTCAGAGTGCTGGGCATAAAAGACAAAGCGGAAGTTTGCATTAAATGCGGCGAAGACGTAATGTATTGCGGCACGCTCAGTGACGGCGCAATGAAATTCGGCGCGTTTTACGATTTGACCAAACCTATATACGTGGCTGTTGCCAGACAGGGCGCGATTGTCTGTATGGGAAGCAATACCGGAAGATTTTCCGCTTCCGTGCTCTCTCCTTTGCTTTATCAATACTACGCTAACGCACAAACAGAAGCCGTTAGGTCGCAGACTAAGGAAGATTCAAGACAGGTCGATAATTCAGACGAAGAAGCAGTAAGCGTCAATAAGAATAATCAAACTGAGCAAGCGCAAGCGCACGCCGAGCAAGAAGAAAAATCCAAAATAGTTGAAATCGATAACGACAGCGATAATCATTCTGACGTACGTATAGAAGAAAAAACCGCTGATGCAGAAGAGCAAAAATCCCAGACAAAACCCACTGTGTCCAAAGAGACGAAAAAGAGCGCGAAGGTAAAAATCGAAGAACCGTTTTTTAAACAGATAGAAGCGAGTATGCAAGAGCTTTTCGATAAGTATGAAAAAGACGAAGAGCTTATCAATCTCGTGCCTGACAGCAAATGGGCAAGAGTCCCCGTCGACGATAGCAATTATTACGTGGTAGGGCTTATATACAGCGATGGAAATCCCAACTTAATTTGCTACGGCGTGCCCGACAAAGATTCCTCAAATCCGCCTGACAATTCCAACGAATGCCGTCAATGGCTGGAGCTCGAGAAGGGCGGCAGGGGATACTGGATGATGTATCAATCCGCAATATCGGGTCAGACGCTTACAACGCAAATAATATGAGCGTCTCGATAAAGAAACTGATATCAAAATCTCTCTCATTAAGCGGGGGAGATTTTTTTATGCCTAACTGTCGGTAGGCAAGGTTTTGTCGGCTTATGAGTTGAAAATAAAGAACTCAAGTGATATATATTGCACAAACTTTTATTATTTCCCTAAAATCTGCAAAGCTTATTTACAAAAATCAATAAATAATTTATAATGTATTTAACAAAAATTTTCGCGGGGAAAATAATGGGGAAAATTATTTCGGCCGTAAAAGGCTTTTTCAAACAATGGAACAAACCCGAAGGCGATAATTACGTAGCAAGCAAAGAGATAATCGCATATTCCGTAGGCGGAATGGGCGTATTTTTTATTGCTTCTATTGCCAACAACATTACTTTGTCGTCGGCGTGCCTTCTTATCGGTGCGGTATACAAGATTAGTCCTACCGTAATCATCACTCTTGCCAACGTAAATACGATTGTAACGCTGTTGGTGCAGCCTCTGAAAAGTTGGCTGATTGACAACACGCCGGGCAAACAGGGCAAGGCGCGACCGTGGCTTTTGTGGCTGGGCGGACCGACGGCATTGTTTATGTCGTTAATAGCCTATATACCCAACACGTGGTCTGTTGACGTCAAAGCCGTATTGGTTGGCGTGATATTCATCATTATGAATTTCTGTTACCAATTCTATTACGGTATGTACATACAGCTTTCTCAGCTTATGACGCCCAATACCAACGAGCGCGCAAAGATAATATCTTTGTCGTCTATAATTTATTCGATGGCGCCTACCATTACAGGCGTTATATTCCCGCTGATAGCGGCACAGTTCGGCGAAAACGGTACGGGTTGGTATTCGCAGAATTTCTATCGCGTTATCGCTCCCGTAATGACTATTTTCGGATACGGACTCAGTTTGATTGCGTATTTCTTTACTAAAGAAAGAATAGTCGTCGCTAAAAGATACGAGCAAAAGGTTAAATTCAAGGACGGATTTGCCAAGATTCTAAAAAACAAATATCTGTGGATAGCGAATCTAGGCGTAATGCTGGCGGTAGTAAGAGGAAGCATAACTACGGTTATGAGTTGGGAATACGTCTACGTATTGCAAAACGATAATATATATTCCGTAATGTCGTTGATAATGGGCACGGCTTCGCTGTTCGGTATGGCGCTCGGCCCGATAATGATGAAAAAAATCGGCAAAAAGAATACGGTTATTTTGGCAAATGCGATATTTGCGGGTGCCTCTGTGATAACGCTCTTGTTTGTCAATAATTTCGCTTTGTTTTCCGTCGGCATCTATCTGTGTTATTTCTCTGCGGCAGTGCAGATTATTACAACTCCTGCGATGAACGGAGACGCTCTCGATTATCAGCAGTGGAAGACAGGAGACAGACTCGAAGGCTTTGCGGGTAACTTTGCCATTATTACTTCGATAGTAGCTTTAGGTACAAACTATATAATGCCTTTTGTAAACGAATATTTCGGTTTGGTTACAGATTACAACGTTCTTTACGATACAAGTATAAGACTGCCTATGTTCAGAGTATTGTCGGTAATAAGCCTGATAGGCTCGGTACTCTTCATAATACCCTATCTGTTCTGGGATTTGTCTGACGAAAAGCACAAGAAGATAATAGAGGACCTCAAGGAAAGAGCGCGCGCTCAGAATATCGAAGACGGTTATGCTGACGCAAGTATTCTTTACAGCGACGAAAAACTAGAAGCTGACGAAAACGTCTACGAAGAAAATTCCGAAGAGCTGATACTTAAACAGGCTGAAGTGCTCAAGACTTTGGAAAAGGGCGGAGAAATAGTCGACGAAACGGTGCTCGACGAGAAGCAGAAAACCGTAAAAGACGATAATGCTTATGAGGACGAAAAGTCCCAAAACAGTCAAGATGACAAGGAGGTAAAATAAATGAAACGCATTGTATGTATATTTACCTTATTGTGTCTTTGTCTGACGGCGGTATTGGCGTTTGCGGGTTGTTCTAAGGTAACGCCTTCCGATTTGAACGGACTCATTGACTATGCTTGCTCGGCGGACGTAGTGGAGAATACCGACTATACGCTCAAAGCTTACGGTACGAGCGTAACAAACAACGAAAAGATATCCTACGAGCTGAATTACAAAACGGGTGCGCACGCTAAGGCAAAGTTTACCGTTGTAGACGAAACGGATTTTAAATATACCAAGTACACTTCTTCCTATTACGGCGCAAGCGTACCTTCAAACAAATATACCGATTACTGGGCTTCTTTCCCCGATTCGTTGTTCAAACTCGAAGAAGCTACGGAAGAAGACTATCAGGACTGGTACTATTACGACGCTACGCTTTACTACGATTCTAAGGCAGAGGACAAAGTATATTACACCGCTAAACAAAACGATTCTCAGACCTCAGGTACTTTTACCGTAAAAAGACAGCTCGAAGGCGGTTTTGACGAGTTTTTGGCTATGGAGAAACACGCAAAGTGCGACTTGAGAAATCTTACGAAAGTTGTAGCTGCTCTCAAAGATTATATTGTCAGCGACGCAACTACGGTAAAGACAAAAGGAAGAGTAAGTACTTTTACTGTCAGAGTCAAAGAGGATTGCCCCGTAGAATATCTCGGACAAAAACTCGGCGGTACACAGCTTACCATCGTGTTTACAAACGACAAGATAAGCACTTTTACGCTTGCAGGCAAGTTCAGTATAAACGTAGCTTACGGCGGAGCAAAGATTATGATGCCCAGCTATGACAATACCGCGTTTGTGGATTATTCAAAAATAGTAGCATAAAAATACGATAATAAAGTGTTTTTATAAAGTAATTTCTAACCTAAAATGCGCGCCCTATTCACGGGCGCGCTGTTTTTTTTTGCTGTTTTTGCGCTATTTATGGCAAAATGTGTTGATATTGCCTAAGATTTTAAAATTCAGAAAATTTTAGAGTATTTTAAAATTTAGTTAAGTTTTGAAAATTGTATGTAAAACTTCGCGAATATCCCCTTTATCCTCTTGAAATTCAAGCCGATAGGGTATAAACTGTAATTATTAATAAAAAATAGTAAGTGTACGTTAGGGAAATGTGGCAAGGACTGAGTTTCAGTCGTATAATGCAAGGTAACTGAGAGGTAAAAAATTATGTTAAAGTTGACAAACATCAGAAAAGACTACTTACTGGGGGGCGGTGCTTCGGTTACTGCGCTCAAGAATGTAAATCTCAGATTCAGAAAGAGCGAATTCGTTTCCATTCTGGGTCCTTCGGGTTGCGGTAAAACTACATTGCTCAATATTATCGGCGGCCTCGACAGGTATACCGACGGCGACCTCGAAATCGACGGCATATCCACAAAGCAGTACACTGACGTAGATTGGGACGCTTACCGTAATATACGCGTAGGCTTTATTTTCCAAAGTTACAATCTCATTACGCATATAGATATACTTAGCAACGTCGAAATGGCTCTTACGTTGGCTGGCGTAAAGAAGCACGAGCGTAAGGCGCGTGCCATAGCTGCGCTTGAAGCGGTAGGTCTAGGGGAGCATATTCACAAAAAGCCCAATCAGCTTTCCGGCGGTCAAATGCAGAGAGTATCCATTGCGAGAGCGCTCATCAACAATCCTAGCATAATTCTCGCAGACGAGCCTACGGGCGCGTTGGACAGTAATACCAGCGTGCAAATTATGGAGCTTCTTAAGGAGATATCTGCCAACAAGCTCATTATTATGGTTACTCACAACCCCGAGCTTGCTCAGAAGTATTCCAACCGTATCGTAAGACTCTTTGACGGCGAAGTGGTAGACGATACCAATCCTTATTACGGACAGATTGAGAAAAAGCATCATGAAGACGAGGCTCAAGCTGTTGAAGAAACTTCCGACAAGAAGTCTAAGTCCAAGTCCAAATCCAAAAACAAAACCTTGCAGGCCGAAGTGCAGCAAGAGCAGAATGCTGACGAAGTTACCTGCGACAGCGAGCCACAGCCCGAGCTTTTGGCTGTAAGTCCCGAACAAAGCGCGAAAAATAAAGTCGATTTTATAAAACATAAGTCCAAAAAACACCGCAAAATGATGCTCAAAAAGACTTCGATGTCTTTCTGGTCGGCTATAAAGCTTTCGTTTACCAACCTTATGACCAAAAAGGGACGTACTTTTATGACTGCTTTTGCGGGTAGTATAGGCATCATAGGCGTTGCGCTCGTGCTTGCTATCTCCAACGGCTTTTCCACTTACGTCAACAATATGCAGAGGACTATGCTTTCAGGCTATCCCGTAACGGTAACGAGCAGTTCTATGGATATCACCAGCCTTATCAACGTTACTATGGGAACAAGCAATAAGCCTAAATTCCCGGTTGACGAAACGGTATACTCTCAGGATATTCTTTCTGCTTTCGCGCAGATGGTACACACCAACAATATTACCCAAGAGTACATTGACTATCTCGATGAGAAAAACGAAACCTGGAAAGCTAACGGATATATTGACAGTTTGTATTACAACTACGGTTACGGCTATACCGTGTATAACAGTAAAGGTCAAAACGTAGGCAAGACTTTCGATATAAACAATATCGGAGGCAGTCTTGGCGACGGTACCGATGACTTCATTAATTCAGTCAACTGGCAGGAAATGGTCGGAGATAAAGAGTATATGCTCAAAAACTTCGACGTCATAGGCGGTCGATATCCCGAAAAAGCCAACGAAGTAGTGCTTATAGTAGATTCGACCAATACTGTTAGCTCCACCTTCTTCAACGCTTTGGGATTCAAGTACGGTGAGGACGGCGTAACGAAAGGTCAGATATCTTTCGATTACATCATAGGCAACGCAGACAAAGGCATAGAGCCTGCAAAACTTTATATCCCATCCAATAATCAGAAATACAAGAAAATAACCAATTCCGAAACGGGAAAAGAGTATTTTACCGAAAAAACTTTCGGAGAGATAGGTTCGCTTGAAGGTATGAGAGAAATTACCATCGTTGGAATAATGCGTCAGAAAGAAACTTCGGCATACGCACCTATGTTGGCGGGCGTAACTTATACTCAAGACCTTACAAAGGAAATTCTCGCTGAATGTTCAGAGAGCGAAATAGTAAAATTCCAGAAAGAACATTCCGATTACAGCTGTCTGACCGGTAAGGAATTTACCTCCGACGGTATCAATATGGGTGACGTAGAGGACCTCGAGAGTTTGGACGGTTTGCTGTCGTTGTTAACCCCCAGCGGCAACTATAGCAGCGTTATGCAAAAAATCGGCGGCAGCAATTTACCCGGTATGATTAGTTTTTATGCCAGCAACTTCGACGGTAAAGACTATATACTTGCCGACCTCGACGCGTGGAACATAGAGCATAAGGAAGACAACGAAATCAGATACGTCGACAGTGCAGAGATGATTATAGGTATGATGAATCAGATTATCAAAATAATTACAATCGCACTCGTATGCTTCTCGTCAGTATCGCTTGTAGTTTCATCGATAATGATAGGCATCATAACCTATGTGTCGGTAGTAGAGCGTACCAAGGAAATCGGTATTCTCCGTGCGCTGGGAGCGAGAAAGAGAGACGTATCAAACGTGTTCAATGCCGAGACGGTCATCATAGGATTTACGGCGGGCGTTATAGGCGTACTTGTCACCTATATACTCTCAATACCTATCAACCTTATTATTGCCAACCTTGACGCTGTCAAGAATCTGAGCGTAACTATCACGAGTATCGCGCTTCTCAATCCTTTGCACGCACTGGCACTGATAGTACTGAGTATCTGCCTTACGTTGATAGCCGGACTCGTACCTGCAAGAATAGCCGCAAAGAGAGACCCTGTTGTCGCGTTGCGTTCAGAATAATGAATTTCTACAGCTTCAAAAAGCCCCCAATCGCGGGGGCTTTTTTTGTTTGATAAGCGGGGACGATTTCTGTATTTAACCATTTTAAAAATATTTATTTGCGTGCGATAATGGCGTCCGCTTTTTTTTCCTGGATAATAGTTAGGATTGACAGACGGGCAAGAGATGTTTTAAGCGACAATAAAAATATACAAAAGAGTACAATTCTGTTGCTATTTTAGCAAGCTTTATATATAATAGATATGTAAATTTTTAGCTAGAGGCATAAAGATGAAAGAGATAAAATCCTATGAATTGAGAGAAAAATATCTTAAGTTTTTTGAGTCCAAAGGACACAAGATAATCCCTTCCGCTTCGCTTATTCCCGAAAACGACCCTTCGGTATTGTTTACTACTGCGGGTATGCACCCTCTCGTGCCTTATCTTTTGGGACAAAAACATCCTCAGGGTAAAAGACTTTGCGACGTGCAGAAATGCGTGCGTACGGGTGATATAGACGAAGTAGGCGACGCTACTCACTGTACTTTCTTCGAGATGCTCGGCAACTGGTCTTTGGGCGACTACTTTAGAAAGGAATCTATCAATTTTTCCTTTGAATTTTTGACAAAGGTGCTCGAGATACCCGTAGAAAAAATCGCAGTAACGGTATTTGCCGGTGACGAAGACTGCGCTAGAGACGAAGAAGCTGCCGATACGTGGGCAGGTCTTGGAATACCCAGAGACAGAATATTCTATCTTCCTAAAGCAAACAACTGGTGGTATGCAGGCGCAACCGGTCCTTGCGGAAGCGATACAGAGATATTTATAGATACGGGCAAGCCCGCTTGTTCGGAGCATTGCGACCCCAGCTGCGATTGCGGTAAATGGGTAGAGATTTGGAATAACGTATTTATGGAGTTCAACCGTAATGCCGAAGGCAAATTCGAGAAACTCAAACAGAAAAACGTAGATACCGGTATGGGGCTCGAACGTACTATTTGTATGCTCAACGGCTTCAAATCCGTATACGAAACTGACCTCTTTACGGGCGCGATTGCAAAAATCAGCGAGCTTGCAGGCAAAAAGTACGGAGAGGAAGAAGACAGTACCCGCGCTATGAGAATCATTGCCGACCACATACGTACGGCTACATTCTTGTTGGGTGACGAAAACGGTATAGTACCTTCCAACGTTGACCAAGGTTACGTATTGAGAAGACTCATAAGACGCAGCGTAAGATTTGCGCGTCAGCTCGGTATAGAGGGTGGTTCTCTTGTAGAAATTGCTAAGCTTTACGTTGAGCAATACAAAGAAGTATATCCCGAGCTTGGCATCAACAGCGCGAAGATTTTTGAAGAACTCGAAAAGGAAATCGAAAAATTCTCCAAGACTTTGGAAGACGGTATAAAACAACTCGATAAAGTCATTCAGTATCTCAAGGGAGATACCGTCAACGGAAAGACGGCATTCAGATTGTACGATACGTACGGTTTCCCTATTGAGATGACTATGGAGATTTGTAAGGAAAAAGGCTTGAGCGTCGACCTCGAAGGATATAAGCTCGCTCAGGAAGAGCATATTAAAAAGTCGCAACAGGGTGCTGAACAGAAATTTAAAGGAGGGCTTGCCGACAGCAGTAAGATGACCACGTATTTGCATACCGCTACACACTTGCTTTTGGCTTGTCTTAAGAAAGTATTGCACGATGACAATATTCAGCAGAAGGGAAGCAATATCACTCCCGAAAGATTGCGTTTTGACTTTAACTTCCCCCGTCCTTTGACCGAGGAAGAAAAACAAGCGGTAGAAGATGCAGTCAACGATGCAATCAAGAGAGATATTCCCGTAGTTTGCACCGAAATGACTATCGAAGAAGCGCGTGCTAAAAACGCTGTAGGCGTATTCGGAAGCAGATACGGCGAAATCGTCAAGGTATATCAGATAGGCGATGTCGATTTGCAGATTTGCGGAGGACCTCACGCAGAGCATACCGGCCAGCTCGGACATTTTAAGATAGAAAAAGAGCAGTCGTCGTCGGCGGGGATACGTAGAATTCGCGCTACTTTAAGCGACCTTGTATAAGGGCGCGCCTTTTCCTTTTATCTGCGACGCTCCTACTCAGTCACGTACGCAAAGTACGCTCCTGTCGCAGTCGGTCTTGAAAAAGAAAAAATCACACCCTTCTCCAAGGTCGCACGAAGTTGGGTAATAAAAAAGTAAGTCGACCACTCTCCGCGCTCGCACGGAGTTAATTAATACATTTTAAGGAAGAATTATAATACCACTCTCTGCATTGGCGCAGGGGTGGTATTTTGTTAGTCAGTTTGTTTGTTGGTAAAGTATAATTGTGTACGAAAAGTCTGCTTCTTTCGCAGTCGGTATTGAAAAAGCCGTTCACTTACACAAAGTTGCCTTTAATTTATACAATTTAAGCCTTATGTAAATTGTATAAATTACTACTATATATTAAATATTTAGTATTATATATAAAACGGATTTGCATTTTCATTCAAATATCACACGCATAAAAAACCACCCTTGTGCAAATGACAAGAGTGGTAATTTTTTTATATTAACTTCGTGCGACCGCGCAGAGTGGTGTGATTTTGTGAATTTTAAGAGAGTTCGCGAGCGGAGCATTTTTATCTATCCGATTAAAATAGTACCGACAAAGGGTTATATTTGCTTCAGCTAATATATACCCTTTCGTCTGGTCGGTGTAGAGCGAACCCGACGTTTTGCCTTACGCTTTCGATACTCCGAAAGCGTGGGTATTTTGTCGAGGCAGTCAAATCCGTAATCCGCTTGAAGACAGTACCGACAAAGGGTTTTATTCGCTTGTCGAATATATACCCTTTCGTTTGGTCGGTATAGAGCGAACCCGACGTCTTGCCTTACGCTTTCGATACT
>CALWHJ010000013.1 GCA_944380355.1 uncultured Christensenellaceae bacterium | reverse complement strand
GCGAGAGTACTCGCGATGCTCGTAGAATTATATTTTACATGGATTTTTATTGCAAAGGAAACTTTGCTCCGTTTTTTATTCAAAAAACTTTGTAGTAAGATTTTTAATAGAACTAAAATACAGCTTTTGTATTAATTGCAGTCAGCCAAAATACGCTATTGACACATATTCCTAAAATTTGGTAAAATATAATTGCAGAGAAAGTTTTTCTGTACTATGATTTAAGGAGAGAAAACTATGAAGAAGAGGACGATTGTTGCGGTATGTGTACTGCTGTGCGCTGTGATGACTGCGGTTTCTTTTGCGGCTTGTCAGAGTGACGATACTACATATTACGGCAAGACTTATACTATCACGGGCGCAGGACTTGCGGTAGATTGGAACGAAAAGATTTGGGCTGATCCCATGGAAGACGGTATGATACAGGAATATTTTAGCACGCGTGAATTGCTTGAAAAATACTGGGACAACCTTGATTGGGAAAAAATCGGCAAGGACGACGCTCCTCAAAACGTTGACGAATTGATAAGCGTTTTGGAGAAGAACATAGTTCCTGAATTTTACAAAGAAATGAAAGGTGTAAAAATCGAGGTAGGTACAAAAGACAATCTCACAATCAAGGTGAGTTATCCCGAAGATAAGGGGTTCGGAAAAGAATTGACGATTGACAATATATCTGAGATTAAGAATCAAGAGGGCAAGCATTTGACCTATATCTATTCGATTGCAAAGGAAGAGGTTAATTACGAATTCACCGGCTATATTGATAGCGTGACGAATTTTGACGGAAAAGAGTCTTTGCGATTTGGTATCCCTTGGAAAATCGTAAGCGAGACCTTTGTCGAATCCAATCCTTCTCCGTACGGAGTTATACCTCTTAAAGAAGTTGAGAAGGACGGAGGAACTTACGTGTACAATATAAATTATATGGTTAATCCCGAAGTGGAGATAACGGTTAAATAACAAAAAGTCACTATTTGCGACGTCGGGTTTTTCCCGACGTCGTTTTTTATGAGTATTGACAAAATTATCCGATATGATAAAATAAAAATAATATATTATCACACATCGGTTTTTTGGATAATATAATATTTGTGAAACTAAAATCAAGGAGAAATTTATGAGAAAAATAGTTGCTATCGTAGGTGACAGCAGAATAGATAAAGACGGATTGAAATATAAGCTTGCATACGAGACGGGAAAAGCTCTTGTCGACCACGGTTACAGATTGCAGTCGGGCGGACTTGCGGGAGTTATGGAGGCGGCATTCGAGGGCGCGAAAGCTTCTGAAAAATACAAAGAGGGCGATACTATCGCGATTATCCCTTCGTTTGACCGCTCGCGCCATAACCCTCACGCGGATATCGTCATATCTACGGGGCTCGACATTATGCGTAACGCAATCGTTGCCAACGCCGATGCCGTTATTGCAATAGGCGGAGGTGCGGGTACGCTGAGCGAAATAGCTTTTGCGTGGCCTATGCTAAGACTTATTCTCGCATACGACAACGTGGACGGTTGGAGCAGTAAAGTCGCGGGTATGAAACTTGACAATAAGGTCAGGTACGAAGATATTCCCGACGACAGAATTTATGCGGTATCTTCTCCCGAAGACGTAATAAAGTGTCTCGAGGAAAATATCGATAAATATACGAAGTATCATAAAGGCATAATCCTTTGAAAAGCGCACCGAAAGGTGCGTTTCTTTATTTTTTAATTAAGTCAGCCATTAACTATTTTATAATTTGAGTGTAATATAATTGAAAAAAAGTGCGGCTTGTGTTAAAATTAATTGAATTAAAAAGGCTTTATATTAAGGAGCGATTATGTACAGCGTAAAGAAAATTACATCCGATATGTACTGGGTAGGCGTCAACGACAGGAAAATTTCACTGTTTGAAAACGTCTATCCCGTTAAAAACGGCGTAAGCTACAATTCCTATCTCATACTCGATGACAAGACGGTACTTATGGATACCGTCGACAGCGTCGCAAGTCTTCAGTTTTTCGAGAATATCGAACACGTGCTTGCGGGAAGAAAACTCGACTATCTCGTGGTCAATCATATGGAGCCCGACCACTGCGCTTGCATCGGCGCAATCGTGGACAAGTACCCCGATGTCAAAATTGTCGGCAACTTCAAGACTTTCGTTATGATTTCGCAGTTTTTCGACTTTGACGTAGAGTCCAGAAAAATCGTCGTAAAAGAGGGCGATACTCTTTCGACGGGCAGGCATACTTTTGCTTTTGCCATGGCTCCTATGGTGCATTGGCCCGAGGCTATGGTAACCTACGATACGACCGATAAGGTGCTTTATTCGGCGGACGCTTTCGGTACTTTCGGGGCACTCAGCGGCAATATATATGCGGACGAAACGGATTTTGAAGTAAGATGGGTAGACGAGGCAAGAAGATACTATACGAATATAGTAGGAAAATACGGCGTGCAGGTACAAGCCCTTCTTAAGAAGGCGAGCGCGCTGGATATTAAACTCATTTGTCCTTTGCACGGTCCCTTATGGAGAGAAAATATCGGCTGGATAGTCGAAAAATACAATCTCTGGAGCACTTACACTCCCGAAGAAAAGAGCGTGCTCATAGTATACGGCTCTGTACACGGTCACACGGAAAACGCCGCGGATATATTGGCAAATATGCTTGCTGACATGGGAGTGAAGAATATCAAACTCGTCAATGCGTCCACAGCACATTTCTCCGAAGTAATCGCCGACGCTTTCAAGTATTCGCACTTAGTATTCGCTTGCGCTACTTACAATATGTCGATTTTCCCTCCTATGCAAGTCGTATTGCATGAGATTGCCGAACATAATTTGCAAAAGCGCACGATAGCTCTTATCGAAAACGGTACGTGGACTCCCGCGACTGTCAATCTTATGACGGAAGCCTTGTCCAAACTCAAAAACAACGTTATTCTCGACAAGAAGGTTACTATAAAATCCGCTCTTGACGTCAATACCTTTGCCGACTTGCAAGCGCTTGCCGATGACATTGCCGTTAGTTTGAATTAAGTAAATACTTAATATTGTCGATATCAAAAGCAAATAGAGCAGTTAAGAAATCGCACTCTCGACGGCGGGTATGATTATTCCAACGTACCTGACGGGGAAGATAATAAAAATATTTGATAAAATTTGACGGTAAGCATATCGAAAAGCAACGCTTTGGCAAAAGACATTAATATAATAAATAATGAAAAACCGCTCCTAAAAGGAGCGGTTAATTTTTTATTACTACCTCTAGTGAGACCGACTGCGACAGGAGCTTAATATATGGTAACTCTTGTATAGAAAGGTATAAAAAAACACCCTCTGCATAATTACAAAGGGTGGTCTTTTTTCATTTATTACCCACTTCGTGCGAGCACGGAGAGTGGATATTTTACACCCAAGCACTTGGAGATTGGTGCGATTTTTTCTTTTTCCAGACCGACTGCGACAGGAGCGTACTAGATGTACGTGACTGAGCAGGAGAGTCGCAGATAAAAGGAAAAGGCGTGCCGATATACAAGTGCGCTTACTTGAGGGCTTCTTCAACAGCAACCGCACAAGAAACAGATGCGCCTACCATAGGGTTGTTACCCATACCGATAAGACCCATCATTTCTACGTGAGCGGGAACGGAAGAAGAACCTGCAAACTGTGCGTCGGAGTGCATTCTACCCATAGTGTCGGTCATACCGTAGCTTGCGGGACCTGCTGCCATATTGTCGGGGTGGAGGGTACGACCTGTACCGCCGCCGGATGCAACGGAGAAGTACTTCTTGCCTTTCTCGATACATTCTTTCTTATAGGTACCTGCAACGGGGTGTTGGAAACGGGTAGGGTTGGTAGAGTTACCGGTGATGGAAACGTCTACGTTCTCGTGGTGCATAATTGCTACGCCTTCTACTACGTCGTCTGCGCCGTAAACTCTTACTTTGCTTCTTTCGCCGTCGCTGTATGCGATGGTGTCAACTACCTTGAGTTCGCCGGTGAAGTAGTCAAGTTTGGTCTGTACGTAGGTAAATCCGTTGATACGGCTGATAATCTTTGCAGCGTCCTTGCCGAGACCGTTGAGGATAACCTGCAAAGGCTGTTTTCTTACCTTGTTTGCCTTCATAGCGATACCGATTGCGCCTTCAGCTGCTGCAAAGGACTCGTGTCCTGCGAGGAATGCGAAACACTTGGTCTCTTCTCTCAAAAGCATTGCTGCGAGGTTGCCGTGGCCGAGACCTACTTTTCTCTGTTCTGCAACGGAGCCGGGAATACAGAAACTCTGAAGTCCTACGCCGATTGCTTCTGCTGCGTCAGCTGCCTTCTTGCAGTTTTTCTTTATAGCAACAGCACAGCCTACGGTGTATGCCCATACTGCGTTTTCAAATGCGATAGGCTGTACGCCCTTTACGATAGCCTCTACGTCGATACCCTTGTCGAGGCAAATCTGTCTTGCTTCTTCAAGAGAAGAAATGCCGTACTCTTTGAGGCACTTGGTGATTTTGTCTATTCTTCTTTCATAGCTTTCGAATGTAACTGCCATTTTAATGTACCTCCTTATTCCTTTCTAGGGTCGATGACCTTGACTGCATCTTTGTATCTGCCGTAGCTGCCCGTAAACTTAACGAGAGCGTCATTAGCGGACATACCGCCCTTGATAGCTTCCATCATCTTGCCGAGGTTTACGAATTCGTAACCGATTACCTGATTGTCCTTGTCAAGACCGATGTGCGTAACGTAACCTTCTGCCATTTCGAGATATCTTACGCCCTTTGCGCCGGTAGAATACATAGTACCTACTTGCGAACGCAAGCCCTTGCCGAGGTCTTCGAGACCTGCGCCGATAGGCAAGCCGTTTTCGGAGAAAGCAGACTGAGTACGTCCGTAAACGATTTGCAGGAACAATTCTCTCATAGCGGTGTTGATAGCGTCGCATACGAGGTCGGTATTGAGAGCTTCGAGAATGGTTTTGCCGGGAAGAATCTCAGCAGCCATAGCAGCCGAGTGAGTCATACCGGAGCAACCGAGAGTCTCTACCAATGCTTCTTCGATGATACCTTCTTTGACGTTGAGGGTAAGTTTACACGCGCCTTGTTGAGGAGCGCACCAGCCTACGCCGTGAGTCAAACCGCTGATATCTTTGATTTGCTTGGATTGAACCCACTTGCCTTCTTCGGGAATAGGAGCAGGACCGTGGTCAGCGCCCTTGGTAACCTTGCACATATTCATAACTTCGTGTGAATATTCCATTAGGAAATCCTCCTTGAGTAATAATAAATTTAATTAACACAAAAATTATATACCACGCGCGGCGCGCTTGTCAAAGTATTTTTGCAAATAATTTAACGAAAAGGGTAGTTGCCGAGCAATCTATATACTATGTATATATTTTGGACGATTGCTTAGGACTTAATGCAAAATTGGGTATTGCCAAAAACTTATAGATATGATATTATAGGTATAGCAGTATATTTTCTATTGTGCATATATGTCGTATAGAAGATGATTGAAATATTAAAGGGGAAACTCGGACGATGTTAGAAGTAAAAGATTTAGTCAAAGTCTACAAGACGAAAGGCGGAGCGGAAGTACGTGCTTTGGACGGCATAACGCTTGCGTTCGAAGAAAAGGGAATGGTATTTTTGCTCGGTCGAAGCGGCAGCGGTAAGTCGACTCTTCTCAACGTGTGCGGCGGATTGGATTCGCCCGACAGCGGAGAGATAATCGTAAAGGGAAAGAGCAGTAAGGATTTTTCGGCTAGCGATTTTGACAGCTACCGCAATACCTACGTGGGATTTATCTTTCAAGAGTACAACATCCTGAGCGAATTTTCCGTCGAAGACAATATCGCGCTTGCGCTCGAACTTCAAGGAAAACCCAAGAATAAAGAGGAGATAGCGAGAATACTCGAACAAGTGGATTTGACAGACTTTGCAAAGCGCAAACCAAATACGCTTTCGGGCGGACAAAAACAGAGAGTAGCTATAGCGCGCGCTCTTGTCAAAAATCCCGAGATAATTATGGCGGACGAGCCGACGGGCGCGCTAGATTCGAATACGGGAAAACAGGTGCTGGATACACTCAAAAAGCTGTCCGAAGATAAGCTCGTTATCGTCGTATCCCACGACAGAGAATTTGCCGAAGAATACGGCGACAGAATAATAGAGCTTATGGACGGCAAAGTCATAAGCGACGTGGTCAAGTCGAGCATAACGGCAAAGAAAGAGAGTGAGAACGTAAGTTTTCTCGAAGACAATACTTTGCTCATTAAAAGCGGCGTTGAACTTTCGGATAAGGATATCGCAAAGATTAAAAAGATAATTTCGTCTTCTATAGAAGACGTTCTTGTAAGTACAAACAAAGAGGATATTTTGCTTTACAAAAAAAGCGCAAAGATAAAAGACGACAATTCTAAAGAATGTTTTGTCGAAATTGACAAACAGCCCGAGATTAGCGAGTCGCAAGACGGCGGCAAGTTCATAAAATCCAAGCTAAAATTCAAGCACGCTTTCAAGATAGGCGCAAGCGGTATAAAGACAAAACCTTTCAGGTTTATTCTTACGCTGTTTTTGTCTACGGTGGCGTTTATAATGTTCGGACTTTTGTCCTGCCTTATGTATTACGATGCAGATAAAACCGTTGCGCAAAGCCTTTATAGTGACGGTGCACAGTATTATAATTTTAGTAAGTCATATATTTCGCAAGCGGATTATTACAGCAAAGACGGCAGCTTTTCGAACACGTATCCTGAAAGGACTTCCATCGGCGATGAGGATATAGAACTTTTGAGCCAAAAATTCGGAGACAAAATCATAAAAGTTACGAAAATTTTCTCTGTCGATGTAGATAATCTGTATCTCGAAAGCGATGATTATTATACTGATAAGATTTACGGTTTCGTAGAAAGTTCGTCGGCACTCGAATATATAAAAGGCGGTGCACCTCAAAACGAAAACGAAGTTGCTATATCCGAATTTCTGTATAACAGTATAGTTGAGGGTAAATTGAGCAATCCTGCCGACGGAAGTACAATTACCGTAAACGATTACGGCGATATTTTACTTAAATTCAAAAATGAAAATTCCATTCGCGTTGATGTCGAAAATATATATTATAAAGTCAGCGGCGTCTTTAAGTGCGATGAGGTACCTTCGGAATTTGACGAACTAAAAACGACTTCTGATAAAGAATTGGCGGATAAGTTTGAGGCACTTAAAGAAGAAAGATTTTATTCGTACGTAGCAATATCGAGCGACGCTTACGATACCTTTATGAGTAGGTACGGATGGATATTTTATGCTGCAACCGACAATGTGTCAGCAAGAGGATCGGATTTATGGCTGCAACTGTCGGAAAGTTCAAATACTGCTATGGGTAATATCTATAAAACATCGTTGGTCGAAAGCTATTACGATTGGAACGGCAACTTGAAGAATACAAACACTTTGGCAGAAAACGAAATATTGATAAACGAAAATCTGACAAGAAGTTTGTTCAGTAAGATCGATACAAAGATTTCCGATTTACTCAACGAATCGTTCGATTACGATAAAAACAGCAAATATTATAGCGACATAACATCGTACAAAGATATGACGTGCTATGATCTCGTCTATACAATAAGCAACGGATTCACGGACGAGGTGGGCGCTGCAGAGCTGATTGAAATGATCAAAACTGCCGTACCTATTATTGAAGAGATTTCCCCCGGATTTATCGATGAATGTAAAAAAACTAATCTAACAATCGGATATTATATGGAAATCGAAGATTTTAAGGACAATGTAAAAATCGCAGGTTTCGCTTTCGGTGAATACACGCCCAGCTGTCTTTTGTCGGAAAGTTATTTTAATGATTACTGCGACTACTGTTACGAAAACGATTATTACGAAATAAGAAGCTGTAAGTACGATATGGATAAAGTCGAGCAAAACAAGTATTCTTGCGTATTTGTTCCTTCGGGCGGGTCTCCTGAAAGTATTCTGGATATGATTAATTATTCTGAACAAAAATACGAAGACGACAGTAAATTTCAGATAGACAACTCTCTTAAGGATAATATAGACGGTTACAGCGGTATGGTAAGCACCTTGTCTGATATATTCCTTTGGGTAGGGCTCGTGCTGGCAGTATTTTCGATGTTGCTGTTGTTCAACTTCATTGCAGCGTCTATCTCCGCAAAGAAAAAGGAAATAGGTATTTTGAGAGCTGTCGGTGCAAGAGGTACGGACGTATTCAAGATATTCTTTGTAGAAGCGGCAATAGTTGTAATTATATGCGTAATTGTGTCGATATTGATTACCGGCATTATGAGCTTATATATCAACAACAGGATTTCCGAAGGTATAGGAATAGAGTTCCAGATGTTTATTTTCGGATTCGAGTCGATAATCACGATAATGGCAATTGCTATAGTTACGGCGTTTGTATCTACGTTTATACCCGTATACACGTATGCGAAGAAAAAACCCGTCGAGAGCATAAGGGCATTATGACGGCTGAGTAATTATATAAAAATTCATTGCAAAAAACGCAACCTTTTCGGGTTGCGTTTTGTTATAGTTGATTGCTCTAATGCGATTAAAGAATTGAATTGTATTTATCGCGTTTTTTTGGCTAAGGATAATAAAAATCCTAAGTTCTAAGCAAACTTAATTAATGAATTATTCTTCGGGCAGAGTGATTTGAGTTTTATCTATATCCGAATAGGTGTAGGCGGTGTATTCTCTGCCGTCGTCGGTAGGCTTTTCGACAGACAGCGTCATCTTGCCTTTTTCCGAGCAGTCGAGTTTGACTGTGTAAGCGTCTATATTACCGAAGAGGTCTTCCTTTTGTTTTTCGTATTCAATCATAAAGTCGCTTTCTTCATAGTCCTTGCCGAAAAACTTTTCGTACTTCTGACGGAAAAGTTCCTTGAAGAAATGACCGTTTTGAATGGTATAAACTCTTTCTTTAGTTCTTTCGAAATAAGTCGATTGCAGTTTGTTGTAGACAAGTCCCGTGCGGTCGGCTATCGCAGATAGATAGTCGTCTACGTCGTCTGTTCCGATAGCTTGCCACTTCGAGCCGATATAGGCTTTGCTTTCCGACGTGCCGAAGACGTAGTATACGGTATTTTCGCCCAATTCTTCGGTAGCGGATTTGTTTTCGAATAAAATTCTGCCGTCTTTGACTTCATATTTGCAGACGGTATTTTTTTCGGTTGAGTTTACTAAAGTAAAGTTGTCGAGATTGAGAAAATCTTCGACAGTATAATATTCGCTTTCTGCGGGATTTGTTTGGTCTTTGCAAGCTGTGAAAAGCGTCAGGCAAAGCACAAATACCGCAAGTATGGCAATAATGATTTTTTTGTTCATATTATCCTCCCTTTTGTCCTAGTGTAAGCAAAAGTAAAGTAATTATGCCGTATTTGTCAAAACGCCGTTTATTTAACCAAAAATATTGCTAAAGTATAATTTTTTTTATTTACAATGCGCAAAAGTGGTGTTATAATGTGAGTAATCAACGCTATTCAGCTATTTTAAGGATGAAAAAATGGAAATCACGAGAAACATAATGGACGTCCTTCGCGAGAGGGGATTTATCAAACAAGTGGTAAGGGAAGAAGATTTGTACAAGCTTTTGGGAAGCGAAAGCGTACCTTTTTATATCGGTTTCGACCCTACCGCCGACAGTCTCCACGTCGGACACTTTATGCAACTTATGGTAATGAGCTATATGCAAAAAGCCGGTCATAAGCCTATTGTTCTGATAGGCGGAGGCACGGGTAAAATCGGAGACCCTTCGGGCAGAAGCGATATGCGTCAGATGATGACGGACGAAACTATCAAGCACAACTGCGAATGTTTTAAAAAGCAGATGTCCAAGTTTTTCTCTTTCGAAGGAGAAAACGCTGCCGTTATGGTCAACAACGCCGACTGGCTTGATAATCTCAACTATATCAAATTTATAAGAGATATAGGTGTGCACTTCTCAGTTAACCAAATGTTGACGGCAGAGTGCTTCAAGACGAGAATGGAAAAGGGGCTTTCTTTCCTCGAATTCAACTATATGCTCATGCAGGCTTACGACTTCTTGCACCTCTACGAGGCATACGGCTGTAAGCTCGAATGCGGCGGCGACGACCAGTGGTCTAATATACTTGCCGGCGCAGATTTGATAAGACGCAAAAAAGGACAGGACGCTTATGCAATGACCTTCCAGCTTCTTACGACCAGCGAAGGAAAGAAGATGGGCAAGACTCAAAAGGGCGCTGTATGGCTTGACGAAAACAAGACTACGCCTTACGAGTTCTATCAGTACTGGAGAAATACTGCCGACGCAGACGTTGAAAAGTGTATGAAGCTTTTGACATATATGCCTCTTGACGAGATAGAAGCGCTTTGCGCACACAAAGACGAGAGAATCAATCAGGCTAAAATGCGCCTTGCATACGAACTTACACAAATAGTACACGGCGAAGAAAAAGCCGAGCTTGCTCAAAAACAAGCTCTTGCGGCTTTCGGCGGTGACAGCGAAAATATGCCTGCAAAAACTATCAAGAGCGATTGTGTAAACGTACTCGATATTATGATAGCCGTAGGCGCGTGCAAGTCTAAGAGCGAAGCAAGAAACCTTATTGCGGGCGGCGGCGTAAAAATCGACGAAGAAAAAATCGACGATATAAATTACACCATCAGCGACAGCCGGAAAGCTAACGGTTTTGTCTTGCATAAAGGCAAGAAAATGCACGTCAAAGTCAGCGTGGAATAATGCGCAAAGATTGGTTTTTCTGCGTCAACGAGCCTTTTGAAAATACGCTCGTAATCAACAAGTCGCGTTTTATAACTACGCTTTTGCCTGTTGAGAATTACGATGACGCGATAGAAAAATATAAGTCGATAAGCAAAAAGTATTCGGACGCTACGCACAACTGTTATGCCTTCATATCCAACTATCAGGCGACAGAACAGCGTTTCAGCGACGACGGCGAGCCTCAGGGTACGGCGGGTATGCCTATGCTCGAGGTACTGAAAAAACGCAAAGTCTATATGACTTTGGCGGTTGTTACAAGATATTTCGGCGGTATAAAACTCGGCGCAAACGGACTCGTAGGCGCATACTCATCGTCGGTTGCAGAGGCACTTGATAAAGCCGCGTTAGCTAAAAATCAGCCTGCCGTCGTATACGAAGTAGTTGCGTCTTACGGACTGTATAAGAAAATCGAAGAGAAGACAATATCTCTGTGCGGTGAAATACTTTCGACCGCGTATGACAACGACGTAACTCTGACAGTAGTGCTGCCTGAGGAAAACAGCGAAGACTTTTGCAAAAAAGTCGTGGATATTACGCTCGACAAGGCAAAAGTTACTCTCGTCGAAGAAAAATATCATAAATTCAGATAAAACCAAACAATTTGCTTGGTGCATATATGAGGTGAAAATATGAAAGTTACTTTAACAACTAATCCTAAGCAAAAACCCGATTCTTCAAAACTCGGTTTCGGTAAATACTTTACCGACCACATGCTCGTTATGGACTACGAGAACGGCGCGTGGAAAGAACCCGAAATCGTGCCTTACGCACCTTTTGAGATGTATCCCGCTACCAACGTGCTCCACTACGCACAGGGTATCTTCGAAGGCGCAAAAGCATACAAGACCAAAGAAGGCAAGATTACCGTTTTCAGAATCGACGACAACTTTATCCGCATGAACAATTCCGCTAAGCGTATGTGCATGCCTACTTTCGACGCTAAAGTAGTCAAGGCAGCTTTGTTCGAACTTCTCAAACTCGAAAAGGATTGGATACCTACCGAACCCGGTACGGCTCTTTATATCAGACCTACTATGATTGCCAACGAGGAAGTGCTCGGCGTACACGCAAGTCATAAATATAAATTCTTTATCATTCTTTCTCCCGTAGGTTCGTATTACGCTCACGGACTTCAGCCTACCAAAATTCTCGTCGAAGAAGAACTTGTCAGAACGGCTATCGGCGGTACGGGTGAGGCTAAGTGTATGGGCAACTACGCCGCGTCTCTCATGGGCGGCGAAAACGCTAACAAGAAAGGTTACGACCAGGCTTTGTGGTTGGATGCGAAAGAGCATAAGTATGTAGAAGAAGTCGGCTCGATGAATATCTTCTTCGTAATCGGTGACGAAGTGGTTACTCCTCAGCTCGTAGGCAGCATACTTCCCGGTATTACCAGAAATTCCTGCATACAGGTACTCAAGAAGTACGGCTATAAGATAAGCGAGAGAAGAATTTCTATGGACGAAATCGTTGACGCTTACAACAAGGGCGAACTTAAAGAATGTTTCGGCTCGGGTACGGCGGCAGTTATCTCTCCCGTAGGTCTTATTACTTATCAAGGCAAGGATATGGTAGTCAACGGCGGTAAGATGGGTGAGATTACTTCCTTCCTTTATGACAAGATTACGGGAATTCAATCTGAGAGATATCCCGACGAATTCGGCTGGGTAACCGAAGTAAAATAATCGAGTTACTCATTGAAAAACGAGAATAATAAAGAGTCTGCTGTTGCAGGCTCTTTTTGTTTGTTAAGAATGAAGATGATAAATCGGGAATTCGGACTCTTTGAGCAGGGAAGAATACTCATATTCCTTTAATTTCCGAATTGCGGCAAGTATGAGATTATACGTAATTTTTCACGTGCGTTGCGCTTAGATAAGGTAAAGAGTAATCGAATATAAGCAAAAGCCCGCTTTAAGCGGGCTTTGTTTAGATTGTAGGATTTGTGATATTATTCCTGAATGCTCTTGTCGTTGGGCTCAACCTTCTCTTTGAGAAGCGCAACGAATGCAACCATACCGGCGCCGACGTGCGAGCCGATTACGGGACCGACGTCTACGAGCATAGTATTCTTGACGCCGTATTTTTCCTTGATTATTTTCTCGATGGCAAGAGCGTCTTCGGTAGCGTCTGCGTGTACGATGCCTACGAGCTTTTGTTCTTCGGCGGGCAATGCCTGCTTTTCGTAATACTCAAGCATAGTCTTCATAGCTTTTTTGTGGGATATCTGCTTGCTTACGGGTACGAGTTTGCCGATTTTGTTGACGTAAAGGATAGGCTTGATTTGAAGCGCATCTCCTAAAAATGCCTGCGTTTTGCTGGCTCTTCCCGTGCGGTAGAGATGCTTCATATCGTCTATGGTGAAGTATCCGCCGCAGTGATGCTTAAGATTTTCGGCATATTCTACAAGCTCGTCATAGCTTGCGCCTTCCTGAAGCTTTTGCTCTACGTAGTATACCAAAAGTCCCTGTACGAAAGAAGCGGCGCAAGATTCGATTACGGTTATTCTTCTGTCGGGGAATTCTTTGCGCATTGTTTCTGCCGCCATACACATCTGGTCATAAGTGCCGCTCAATGCTTTGGTGAAACCTATATGTATTATATCGTATCCTGCCTTGAGAATAGGTCTGAAGTATTCTTCTGCCTGATAAGCCGTTATCATAGTGGTCTGGGGCAAATCTTCCTTTGTCTTTGCCGTGCGACAAATATCGTAAAACTCCTTGGGAGTGAGTTTTGTTTCAATTCCGTCATAGGCTTTTCCTTTTACGGTGTACGCCATAGGGAATATCGTGATATTGGGAGTGATGAGGCTCTCAGGCATATCGCTGGTTGCCTCTGCGGTAATCATAATCTTCATAATGTAATCCGTCCTTAATTTTTTGAATTTTGAAAACGTAAAAGTACGTTTATAATTTAACAAAGATATTATATATTCCGCAGGGCAGTATTGTCAATATATTTTTCTTTGACAATATGGATAAAAGAGTGTTTATATATAAATAAGAAGAATTTTGTCATAAAGCGTTTTTATCTTAACATAACGATTTATACGCATCAGGTGTTTATTAAATACGGGTATACTGAGCCAGGCCGGTATTTTCGTTTTGCTGTAAATGCGTCGGCAATCCGTAAAGAGGGCGGATTTAAAAAAGATTATTACGGTTTTGTTTCCGCTCGGGGTAGCTGTATATACTGCGCGCGCGGTATCAACGCGCATTATTGTAAAATGTATGAAAAATAAAATTGTAAAAATAATATGAATTTGCTTGCAATAGCTGAAAATATGAGATATTATAGTTATAGTAAAAATTCAAAGAATGAGGAGAAAACTATGAAAAAAGTTTTGATTTCAATTGTGATTGTAGCTTTGATGCTTACCATAGCTCTCAGTGCTTTTGCAGGTTGTACTCACGAACTCGAAGAGTTGACTGTTGACGACTTCGAAATCATCGAGATGAACATCGGTAAGGATATGCCTGCGGCAGAAGGCGCAACCGCACTTAAATCCGATATGACTGCTTTCGAAATGCTCGAAACTGCCGTCGCTAACTACTATAATGCTGATTACGCTATCTCTCAGCTTCTCGGTTCCGTCGCTACATACATCGGACCTATCAAGGTTACTCAGATGGTAGACGCTGCTAAAATCAGAAGCGGCAAGGGTGATGCTTCCGGCAACAACGCAAACGGTGCCAGCTACTTTGCAGACAGCATCTCTTATTCTCAGTTTGCAAGCCTTTATGAAAAAATCGTCATCACTCCCGACGAAATCAAGTACAGAAACGCTGATACCAAGTATGCAAGAAGACAGGATACCGTTGAGGTTAAAGAGTGGAACGGCATCGATACGAATTTTAAAGACGTAGCAGACTTTACTGCTAAGAAGTCCAACAATCCTACGGTTTTGTGGATGTACGATTTGCAGAAAGACTATGTACAAAAGGCTTCCGATCCTATCTACGATGCAGAAACCAAGACTTACAGATTCGCAATTATCTTCGACCCTGATAAGTCTACTGTCGAATATAAGAAGACCATGCAGCAGCAGCTCGAAGGAAACGCAGGTATGAAGGTTGAAGGTCTCGAATTTAAACAGCTCAGACTTCGTGTAGTTCTTTGGGAAAACGGTATGATTAGAAATATGTACATCACCGAATCTTACCAGATGAAGCTCGCAGGAGTTATCGACAGTGTTATTACTCTTAACTCTGACGTACAGTACTCTTTCGACCCCAACGAAGCAGGTTATGATATCGCTGCAAATATCGCATCTATCGACAGCGATGACAAGACTTACACCAAGCCTTACACCGAAGCTTAATAATTACAATAACAAATAGACAAAAAGAGGAGAGCAATCTCCTCTTTTTTCTTATCGAAAAATCTCAGTTATCGTATTGTTTTTATTTTAAAGTGAAATGGCATTAGCATAGAAGTACAGACGATTGATATGTTGAAAGAAAGAACGATAGAATTTTAAAGATATTAGTAAAATCGTCATTATGTACTAATGATTTTAACAACAAGTTCGGTTTCTGATTTATAGATAAACATTATAAAATGCGCTAATTAAATTAGTTTATTTTAAGTTTGAAAGGATTTATTAAAAGTTTCTTAAAGATATTTTTGTTATTTTGAAATTTTACTCAATTTGTCAAAAAAAAGTATTGATTAATTGATTTTAATATTGTACAATGTATTAGGATTTTACATAGATATTACAAAAGTGAAAGTTTGGGTGGGACGTTTGCGTCGCATTTGCGGGAGTGAAAAACTTAAATAAACAAGTCAGGAGAAAACTATGAAAAAGTTTTTGCTCACTATAATAGCGATTGTTATGGTGTTTACGGTTGTCCTTACTGCAATGGTAGGTTGCTCAAATAAAGTTGAACAGGTTACCGTAGGGGACTTCGATATTATAGAAATGAATATTGGCAAGGAACAGCCTCTGTGGACTAACTCCAAACCTCTCAATTCGGATATGTCTGCATACGAGATGTTTTCCGTTGCGCTTGATAATTATTACAATACTGACTTCGTAATAAGCCAGCAATACGGTACTGCGCTTACGAAAGCAGGACTTATCACAACTTCTCAGGTTATCGACGTAGCTAAAATCAGATTAGGCGTTGGCGATTCGACAGGATTGAATAAGTCAAACGCTACTTACTATGCCGACAGTATCTCTTATTCGTCTATTACCAGCCTTTACGAAAAAACTATGATTAAGGACGGCGAAATATTCTACCGCAATGCCGATACCAAATACAACAGACGCGGAGATACGATTGATATTAAATCCTGGAACAGTATCACTACCGACTTTAAGGATATACAGGACTACGTAAACAAGAAGTCTAACAATCCTACTACGATATGTATGTACGATACTTCTGAAGAAAACGTTGAAGAAGCTTCCGAGCCTATTTACGACGAAGCTACGGATACTTACAGATTTGCCATAATATTCAATCCTGTCAAGTCGACTACGGAATACGTCAAGACTATGAAACAACAGCTTTCCGTCAATGCCGGTATGGAAGTCAATAAAATAGATTTTCTTCAGCTGAGAATCAGATTCGTACTTTGGGCAAACGGAATGATAAGAAATGTTTATATCACTGAGTCTTACGCAATGAAGCTGGGCAGTGTGCTTAACAGTACGGTTACGCTCAATACGGAAGTGCAGTTTTCCTATGACAAGAATGAGAACGGATACGCTGCCGACGAATTTGAAAATTCCTTTTACAATTCTGCCGCCTTGTATGTAAAGCCTTACGGGGACAGTGCGGTGGAAAAGCTCGGCAGCATAATAGCTATGCAGAATTAGTGATATCGACAAATGCTTTCGAAAGCAGTTTTTATGACTTAAAATTTAAAAATAGTTTAAAATTTTATGTCGTATAGATACTGAATAAAGATAGGAAGTATGCCGCTTGCAATTAGTACTAGTGCAGGCGGCATTTTCTTTTATTATTTGCATTTTTTATGTGCGTTTTATTAGCTTTTAGCGAGGTTATTCGTCATTTTACGATACGTATCGTAAATTATTTAATTATAATGATAATAAATTATATTGCAAAATAACTTTTGATATTGTACAATATTTATAAAGAGCTTCAAAAGGGGATTAGTATGGAGGAACAAAAAAGAGACAGATTAGTATCAATAGTGCTGCATAGCGTTTTGGGGGTAGTGCTTGTTGGCTTGCTTGTTTTCGTTGCGCTCAAAAACGGCAACGGCGAGTATTATGACCTTGTAATCAACAAGGCTTTATCAAAATCTATCAACGGCAATTGGGCAAAGACTGCGTTTGCTACGCTGTTTTCCGTTATTGCCGAATATCCCGCATATATTATTTTGCCGATATTCGGACCTATGCTTTTTTATTGCAATGACCTTATCGAAGAAAAATACAGAGTCGTATTTAAAATCGCTATGGTTGTTTTGACTTTCGGCGGTTGGGTAATACTTTGTTTTAAGAGCGAAGTTATGGATATGCTCAACGAAGCAGGCTTTGACGGCACCGTCTTTTATGTGGTAATGGGCATCGTATCGGTGATTTGTGCAGGTTTAAGCGTATTTTTGGGAAGGTTTATTCCTAAAAAGACAAGATATACGCTATTCAAGTTTGCTATCTTTGCAATCACTTATCTGCTTGTCGCGCTTGTAATCAATCAGGGTCTTAAAATGCTTTGGCACAGAATGAGATTCAGAGATATGCTCAAGGAAAACGCGCTTGGCAATGACGGCTACAGTTATTTTACGCCTTGGTATACTCCCGATACCTCGAAAATCGAGCTTAATCCCGATTACGAATATACGTCTTTTCCTTCCGGACACGCTAACTCTGCTACGCATATCTTCTTATTGTGCGCGCTTTGGGAGTGTTTGCCTAAATGGAGAGAAAAAAAATGGCTCAAATACGTACTGACCGCAAGCTGCTTCCTCTTTGTAGTGCTTTCTGCATTATCGAGAATATGCGACGACGCGCACTTCTTGTCCGACGTCGTATTCAGCAGTATGTTGTCCTACGGTATTTACAGATTGCTCAAATATCTATACTTCAGAAAAGGAACTAATTTTGCTTGCGCAAACGAAGCTTTAGCAAAAATGGAGTGAAATGAATAAATTCGACAAATCTATGTTTGCATACGTGGTAGACGAAACAAAGCGTCTGCCGCGTACAAATAAGACGCTTAGCTTTTACGGAAATTATATCAGGCTCGGTGAGTTTATAGATACAATAAGAAGTCTGAGCGGTTATTTGCAACATCTCGGAATAGGAAAAGGCGACAATGTGATTTTGTGCCTTGGCAATATTCCCGACGCTATATTGAGTTTTTATGCTATCAACGATACCGGAGCGGTAGCGAATATCGTTCATCCTCTCATACCGTCAAAAGCTCTCAAAAAGATTGCTGACGATATGAATACAAAGGCTTTTATACTCTTTGACGAGTTTTACGAAAAATACGAGTGGCTGCGTGACAGCGATAAGCCCGTTATACTTTGTGCGGCAAGCGATTATCTGCCGCCTTTGTACAAAATTCCTTACGAGATGTACTCGTACCGCTTTAAAAAACACGTCAAATATGACGACAGAGTGGTAAAATTCAAGAAAATTCTCGGAAAGTATCCTCATAAAGAAACCGATATAAAAGGCGACGATATTGCTATTTATATGCATAGCGGCGGTACTACGGGAAAATCAAAGACTGTTATGCTGAGCAATGCCGCATTCAATAATCTCGCTTTCAATACAATAGACCTTGTGGGAGGCGGTGTTGACGATAAAGACGGTATGCTTATGGTGCTTCCTCTCTTTCACACTTACGGATTGGGAATATGTATGCATACTGTAATTTCGGGCGGCGGACAAGCAGTAATGATGCCTAAATTTAATGCAAAAGGCGCGTGCAGGCTTGTAAAGCACCGTACTGTTACGTATATTGCGGGTGTGCCTAATATGTATGCCAAAATGGTAGCATCGGGCAAATTCAAGGGAAAGTATCTCAGAAAACTCAAAAACTGCTATTGCGGCGGAGATAAACTTTCTGACGCTGTAAAAAAAGCATTCGAGGACGCTATGGCAAAGAGCGGAAACCCTATAAAGCTGTGCGCGGGCTACGGACTTACCGAAGGCGGAGTGTGCTGTGTGAATACTATGGATATTCACAAGGAAGGTACGCTCGGAAAACCTACAAAAAACAATAAGTTTGCCGTTGTCAACGAAAAAAACGAGTTTTTGCCTCCTATGCAAAAAGGAATGCTCGTAATATCTACTTTGGGAATGATGAGCGGATATTATAATGACGAAAAGTTGACTAAAGAGACGATATTCACTGACAAAAACGGTGAAAAATGGCTTAAGACCGGTGATATCGGGTATATGGACGAAGATGGATACGTCTATTTTGTCGACAGGCTCAAGCGTATGGTCAAAATCAGCGGCGTAAACGTTTTCCCTCAGGAAATCGAAGATTTGGTAGATAAATACGAGGGAATTCTCAGAAGTTGCGTTATATCAGTCGAGAAAGAAGGAAAACCTCAGCTCAAACTCTATATAATGGTCAAAGACGGAGTTGTTGCGGACGATAAATATATAGACAGGCTTAAGAAATATATAGGGGCAAATCTATTAAAATACAGCGTACCGAAAATAGTTGAAAAGGTAGACAGTTTGCCTCTTACGCAGATTGGTAAGGTGGATTTTAAAAAGCTACAGGAGCAAGCTTCGGGCAATTGATTTTCTTTGCATAAGATATGAGAAGTGCGCCTATGAAGCAATATAATATAGAAAAAACCTAATATACTGCGAAAAGATATATGATGTTTTAGCGAAATTCTCTGAGCGGTGTCCGGTTGCATTTAATAAAGTTAAAAAAGCGATTAAGAAGTTTATCAATTGAAAGCTAGTGTCTGGTGTAATAATAAAAAAATACGGCAAAACGCCGTATTTTTTTATTGAGCATATATCATTGAGGTGGCAAGGGAGAGTGTTCGCGCGCTAACGAATAGACGTAATCGGCTATTTTTGCATTGTTCTCGGGGTCGTAATGAAACGGCTTTTTGTCAAAATTCATAAGTTTATCGAGCATTTGCAAAAGATTTTGAGTGTTGAGGTCTTTCTCGTGCAGTACCAAAGCGTACCCGTTGTTTTGCTGATATTCTGCGTTGAGAACCTGGTCGCCGCGCGAAGCCTTGTTTTCGAGCGGTATATAGAGAGCCTTTTTGTCGAGTGCGTTCAGTTCTGTTGATGCGCCTGCGCCGCATCGCGAGATTATCATATCGCTTGCCGCGATGTAGTCTTGAATATTGTCGGCAAATTGCAATTGATAATAGTTTTTGTGTTCGAGCGGAGTCAAGGACTTGCCGCATATGTGTATGACCTGATATCTTTGCGTGAGAGGCTCTATAGCGGCGTATACGGCGTCGTTTATGGCTTTTGCACCCATTGACCCGCCGACTACTAAAAGTACGGGTATTGACGCGTTTAGAGCGTATTTTGCGTATATTTTGCCCGCATCCCCTTCGAATATGGACTGTCTCACGGGATTTGCAAAAACTTTTACGTTATTTTGGGCTAAAGTTTGAGGAAAGCAAGTGATGATTCCTTTTGCAAACTTTGAAGTCAGCTTGTTGGCTATTCCCATAGAAAAGTCGCTTTCGTGACATATTACGGGTATTTTGAGTTTTTTGGCTGCGTATACTACCGGTAATGCTACATAGCCGCCTTTTGAAAATACTACGTCAATTGAATTGTTGCTCAGTATGGCTTGCGCCTGACGTATATAGGCGGGCATTTTGAAAGGTATAAGTATATTTGAAAATATCTTCGAGCGGTCGAATTTGATGCTTTCACAAGCAAAAAAATCAATATTGTTTTTTGTGCATAAATCGTATTCTATCTTATCTTTGTTGCCGATATATATGATATTGTCAAATCTTTTTTGAAATTCGTCGTATAATGCGAGATTGGGCATAACGTGTCCTGCAGTGCCGCCGCCTGTGAGTGCGATATTCATAATCTACCTCCGAAATCGGTAATAGTGTTTGTCAAAATACCGATTTTATCAAAAGTCTAATCATAATATGCTTTAATTCTTTTGTAAGTTACGAGCCGTATTCGGGTTATATGCGTCGTATTCGTGGCGTAGATGTATAGTCGGTTTGGTTTTGTTTGATAAAAGAGAAAACGGCTGCGCTTTGCAAAAATATAAAAATTGAACATTGTTCAAATCGAAATTTAAAGATTATAAGGCGCACTAAAATCTAATTAATAATAAAGATACTATGAAAGATATTATGAGAAATACTATTGAATGTTAGGGCGTAAAATTGTTGATTGAATTATACTTAAAACGTGATTGCTTCGTGCAGTATGCGGCGATTGAATACAATACATATTGTGTACAATATATATAAATAGGGGCACAGGTGAATGTATGGCGTCGGAAGTATGGCAATAAATATTGAGGTTTGTATATTGCTTGACAGTGGAATAGCTTTTAATAGACCGGAGAAATGCTTTTAATTGGCAGAAATTGTGATAAGTGGTCAAAGGTGGTTTGCTTGCAACGGCTGTGTCTAGGTAAAGGTTATATCCGGGCAGTGGTTGTATCCAGGCGGGGGTATGTCCGGGCAGTAATTATGTCTGGGCAGTAATTATGTCTGAGCAGTAATTATGTCTGAGCAAAGGTTGTGTATGGACAATGGTTGTGTATTGATTGATTTTTAGTATAAAGAGAACGGCGCAGCATCGGATATAATTGAAATATATAACAATTTGAACACTGTTCAATTTATGGATAGGGGGTAAATTGTAGCAGGGAGAGGGGAAAGGCAAAAGCGGTTTTTCTTAGCTTATGTATCTGATACTTGACGACAGCTTGCGGATAGATTGAGATAATTGCGGGGCATTTAACGGACAAAATTCGGCAAAAATTTTACAAAACGTATTAAAACACAATAAATGGGGTTGAAAAATTTTAAAATATACTATATAATGTATATGTTTGGGATGTGTTTGATTTTTGATAAGGTATGCGTTTGAATTTTATAAAGCATATATTAAAGCTAAAAATTCGACGCTTTTGCTAAGGAGGGGGTATGAAAAATTTTAAAGAAGTTCTTAAGGGTAAGGACGGTTACGAATTCAGCGTGTCATTTTGGTTGCCTGACGGTAAAATAAAAGGAATCGTTCAGATTTTGCACGGTATGGTCGAGTATATTGACAGATACGACGATTTTGCAAGATATCTTTGCAATCTAGGCTTTGCTGTGGCAGGAGATGACCACAGGGGACACGGTTTTACGGCGGGAGAGGAAAATTTGGGCAAAGTGCCCGACGGACATACCTATTTCGATACCGTCGACGACGCGATTATTCTCACGGACTATCTTCAGTCAAAATATCCCGACGTACCGACTATAGTTTTCGGTCACAGTTACGGGTCTTTCCTCGCACAAGGATATATACAGCAAAACAGCGACAAAATAAACGGCTGCGTTCTTTGCGGGTCGGCACGTATGGATAACTCCGATGTCAAAATGGGTAGAAAAGTCGCAAACATGCAATTCAAGCTTTACGGTAAGGATAAGCCCGCTAATCTTATCAGAAAACTTTCTTTCGGCGGTTACGACAAGCCTTTCAAACACGAAAAAAGAAAAAACGCTTGGCTTAACAGAGATGTGGACGCTTGCGAAAAGTATAACAACGATAAATTCTGCAATTACACTATGTCGATAGGGTTTTATAAGTACTTCTTTGACGGACTTATAAAGATATACGAACAGGAAAGACTCGACAAGATAAACAAGGACTTGCCTTTGTTTATCATAAGCGGCGACAAGGACCCCGTAGGCAATATGGGCAAGCTTGTAAGAGAATTGTACGATTTGTATGTTGACAACGGAATTAAAAACGTCAAAATCAAACTATACAACAACGCCCGTCACGAGATTCTCAACGAGCTTAACAAAGCGGAAGTATATCAGGACGTAAGCGACTGGATAAAAGAAGTAATAAAGCCTAAACAGTCCGAAAATACGGCGGTGGCAGAGAAGTCGGAAAAGTCCGATGCGGAAAAACCCGCTAAGAAGGCAAAGAAAACCGAAAATCAGCAAGAAGGCGCGGTAAAAGAAAGCGCTAAGGCAAAACAAAAAGCGACCGATAAAACCGTACAGGAAAAAACAACCGACAAAGAGGCTAAACCTTCTAAGGCTAAAGCTGCCGCAAAGACTGTAAAAGAGGGCGGCGAAAGCAAGAGCACCGGCGCAAAGAGCAAATCTTCTGCGGCTAAGGGGGCGGGCACGTCTTCGGATAAACCTCAAGCAAAGGCTAAGACGGCACAAAAGAAGTCTGGGACGGCTGCAAAAAAATCCGATACGGAAAACGCAAAATAACAAAATCGCAACAATTCGATACTATAGTATCGCGGCGATATAAGATTATCGGACAAGCCTCTGAAACATTAGTTTCAAAGATAATAAAAAACAAGACAAATACGAGAGTGCGACCGAGTTTTGCTCGGTCGTCTCGAAGAGAAGGCTTAACATACCTCTTGCCGAAAGGCACAACCGAATTTTATTCGGCATTTTCAAGGAAATAATATGGCACAAGATTACGGCGCAAAAGACATTGACGTCATCGAGGGACTCGATGCGGTAAGAAAAAGACCCGGTATGTATATCGGCACTACGGGAGTCAAGGGACTTCACCATATCCTTTGGGAAATCGTCGACAACGGTATGGACGAAATTCTCAACGGCTACGGTAATTCTATTGATATAGAGATTTTCCCCGACAACGTTATCAGCGTTACGGATAACGGCAGAGGTATCCCCGTGGACATTCACCCGCAGAAGAAAATCCCCGCGGTTGAACTTATATTTACAGTTTTGCACGCGGGCGGTAAATTCAATAACAAAAACTATTCCGTCTCGGGCGGTTTGCACGGCGTAGGTGCGTCTGTTACCAACGCGCTTTCGGAATGGCTTACCGTAGACGTGTTTAAAAGCGGTACGCAGTATACGATGAAGTTCCACTCCTATCAGCTTCCTAACGGAGAAATCGCAAGCGGTAGAAAACTCGAAGATTTGACGTCTAAGCCCTGTGAGAAAAAATTCAAGGGTACAAAGGTTACGTTCAAGCCTGACGCCAGAGTTTTCGGAAAAGAGGAATTCTCTTTCGATACAATCTCAAAGAGATTAAGGGAACTTGCTTTTCTTAACGGCGGAGTAAAGCTTTCGCTTACCGACCATCGTCAGCTTACCGAAAGCGGACGTCCTAAAGTACGCAATTATTGCTATACGGGCGGAATAAGCGACTTTGTCGTACACCTCAACGAGGGTAAATCGGTCAAGTACAACCCTCCCGCATTCATAGAGAAAAAGCAGGGCTTTTTTGTCGTACAGCTGGCTTTTCAGCATACGGATACATATACCGAGGACGTATTCAGTTACGTCAACAATATTCCGACTACCGAGGGCGGTACGCACGAAACGGGTTTCCGCTCGGCTTTGACAAGAGCGCTCAACGACTTCGGACGAGCCAAAAACATCATCAAAGACAAACAGCAAAACTTCAACGGAGAGGACTACCGCGAAGGACTTACGGCAGTGCTTACCGTCAAGATGCAGGATATGCAGTTCGAGGGACAGACCAAGACAAAACTGGGCAATCCCGAAGTAAAACCTCTTGTCGAAAACCTTTTGACGGACGGTATAAAAGACTATCTCAATAAGGCTAAAAAAGATACTATCGACGCTATTTTCGAAAAAGCAAAGGTAGCCGCAAAA
Source organism: uncultured Christensenellaceae bacterium (assembly GCA_944380355.1). GTDB lineage: Bacteria > Bacillota > Clostridia > Christensenellales > UBA3700 > RACS-045. Next base: position 27,120 of record CALWHJ010000013.1, on the reverse strand, counting down.
GCGAGAGAAAGCGCGGCAAAGGCTAAATCGGTAGCGCGAAATATAAACAGTATGTCGTCCTCTGCGCTCATAGGAAAGATGGCAAACTGCTCGGGCAGAAAACCCGAACTCAACGAATTGTTCATAGTTGAGGGAGAAAGCGCGGGCGGAAGCGCGAAGCAGGGAAGAGACAGGTCTTGTCAGGCTATTCTGCCTTTGAGAGGAAAACCTCTAAACGTCGAGAAAAAGAAGGTAGAAGAGATACTCAAAAACGAGGAGATAAAGACTATCATCAACGCTTTGGGTACGGGCTTCGGCAGAGATTTCAACGAGGCAAATCTCAAATACAATAAGGTAATAATTCTTGCCGACGCCGACCAGGACGGTGCGCATATTAGGGCGATACTTCTGACTTTCTTCTTCAGGTATATGCGCCCTCTCATTACGGGCGGACACCTGTATATCGGTATGCCACCTCTTTATAAAATCACAGAGAAAAACACAGTCAAATACGCATACGATGACGAGCAATTGCAACAAATTCTCGCGCACGTTGGCAAAAATTATACCTTACAAAGGTATAAAGGTCTTGGCGAGATGAACCCCGAACAGCTGTGGGAGACAACTATGGACCCTAAGAGCCGCTCGCTTATGAAAGTGTCTATCGACGACAGCGCGGAAGCCGACAGGCTTATTGTTACGCTTATGGGCGACGGTGCGGAAATGAGAAGAGAATATATCTTCGAATACGCAAACTTCAATAAGCAGGATAACTTTATCGAAACGAAAAAAGCTGCCGATATGCACGCTCCCGACAACAAAGACTAATAATACGCATAGCGTATATCAAAACCTATATCAAAATAAGGATAAATATGGCAAAGAACAAAAAAACAGAAGAAACGGTGGACAATTCCAAGATTATCGACGGTACATTCGAACAGGTACTGCACGATTCTATGTTGCCGTACAGCGAATACGTTATTCTCGACAGAGCATTGCCGAGAGTAGAGGACGGTCTCAAGCCCGTGCAGAGAAGAATACTATATACGATGCTGGAACTGGGCACTACGCCGGACAAGCCTCACCGTAAATCGGCGCGTATCGTCGGTGACTGTCTGGGTAAGTATCACCCTCACGGCGACAGCTCGGTATACGGCGCGATGGTAAAACTCGCTCAGCCTTTCAATACGAGAATGTTGCTTGTTGACGGTCACGGTAACTTCGGAAGCGTGGACGGCGACAGCGCGGCGGCAATGAGATATACCGAAGCGAGAATGACGCCTTTTGCGCTCGAAATGCTCAGAGACCTCGACAAAGATACCGTACCTATGACGCTCAACTTCGACGACTCTCTCGAAGAGCCGGAGCTTTTACCTTCGAGAGTGCCTAATCTTCTCGTCAACGGCGCAAACGGCATAGCCGTAGGCCTTGCGACAAATATCCCTACTCACAACTTGGGCGAAGCTATCGACGGTATAGTCGCGTATATCGAAAACAAAGACATCACTCTCGAAGAGATGATGAAGTACATACCCGCGCCCGATTTCCCTACGGGCGGTATAATCGTAGACAATCAAGGTATATACGACGCATACTCGACGGGTAGGGGCAGAATCGTCGTCAGAGCAAAAATCCATACCGAAAAAGAAGGGGAAAGAACAAATATAGTCGTTACGGAAATTCCCTATCAGGTAAATAAAGCCGTACTTCTGGCCAGAATTAACGAACTGAGAGAAAACAACAAGGATTTGTTCGGTAATATTCAGGATATAGTCGACGAATCGGACAGAACGGGTATGCGCTGCGTGATAAAACTCAAAAAAGACGCCGACCCCGATACGATGATTGCGCTTCTTTTGAAAAAGACGGATTTGCAATGCAACTTCAGCGCGAATATGACGGCTATCGTCAACAACCGTCCTATGCAGCTGGGACTGTTGGATATAATCAAACACTATGTGGAGTTTCAGCGCGAAGTCATTTACAGACGAAGCAAATACGACCTCGACGTAGCGGAAAAGAGAGAGCATATCCTCGAAGGTCTTCTCAAAGCAGTCAACAATATCCGCGAAGTAGTGGATATCGTCCTCGACAGCAAGACTTATCAGGAAGCAAAGGACAGATTGCGTATGCGTTTTGACTTGACGGAAAAGCAAGCCATAGCCGTACTGGATATTCCTTTGAAACGTCTGAACAAACTAGATATAAACAAGATGCTCGAAGAGCAGAAAGAGTTGCTTGAAAAGATAAGTTATCTTACTGCGATAACAAATTCAAAAGCACGTCAGTATACAGTAGTCAAAAAAGAACTGCTCGAAATCAAAAAGAAATATCCTACGCCGCGCCTTAGCGAAATCGTACACGAGAGTATGATTGCCGACGTGGAAGTAGACCTCAATGCAAAAATCAAAAAAGACGGATACGTAGTATTGCATTACAACGGCAACGTAAAATTCGTGCCGGATAAAGGATACAATCTCGCATCCAAGAGTATCGTCAACTGCAATCCTCAGGACTTGTCAAAGAAAGTCATAAAGACGGACAGCGAAGGTATGCTGTTTGGCATAACCGTAAAGGGCAATGCGGTTACGTTCCCCGTATCGGCACTCGGCGAGGATAAGTGGAAGTCACGCGGTATGAGCGTAAATAAGTTTGCGAAAGTGGACAGCGACGACGTATTCGTGCAGATTTTCGACGAAAAAGAAGTCAAAGACAAGAAGATGCTCATAGTTACCCGTATGGGTATGGCAAAATACGTCGACCTCGAAGAATTTACTTTTGACAAGAAATCGTTGACTACGGCAATGACTTTCAAGGACGAAGACGACAGAATTGCTGCCGTAGAACTCGTAACTCCTCCTCAGGTGGACGACGGCACGAGAGAAGCGAGAGGATATATTTTGTCTGTTACGCAAAACGGTATGGCTTTGGTATCTTATGACGATATACCTACGCAGGGCAGAAAAGCGGGAGGCGTAAAGCTGATGCGCTTTGACGATGACGACAGTCTGCTGTTTGCTACGCATACCGACGGCAACGGCGAAATTATCAGCGTACTCGACAGCGGTTTTGCAAAGCGCGTGATATTGGGTACTATCGAGCCGAGAATGAGAATGGCAAAGGGCAACAAGATTTTCGATACAAAGGCGGGAGAATGCGTATTTATCGACGTCGTGACAGAGCCTTACGATTTTGCGGTAGTGCTTCCCAACGGTGAAGTCAAGAGCGTCAACACCGAGCAGATAGGTATCGAAGACAGAGCCAACAAGGGCAAGAATATCATAAAGATTGTGTCTAAGGATAAAAATATTCTTACGATAGGCGATTGTAAACGACACAATATTATTGATTAAATAAACAGTAAAATTATATAAGGCGTGCCTTTTAGGTGCGCCTTGTTTTTTTTATAAAAATCTATTCCGGCATACAAGCGTCTGCATATAGGAGTCTGAAATTTAAGCGTAAGAAATTATTTTTATTTATCGGAATTTTATATTGTAATTTTATCCGAATAGTCCTTAGGTAAAGCGGAGAGAATGAGCGCAAAGAATGAGCTTTGACGATAACTTTGCAGATAAGTGTAAAGGGGTATAAAAAAGTTGTGTTCAAAGAAGCGGGGAGATGATAATGATATTGTTTGTTTTTGGGATAGGCAAAGATAAAGCAAATACAAGAGAAATATATTTTCTAAAACAATAACTGAATTTTATCAATTTTACATCAATTGTCCAAAATTTTTCCCAAGAAAGGGCTTTTTTGAAAATTTTACGAAAAAATGCAAACAAATGTTCATAAAATTGTCACAAAAGATTGCTTTTGTCTAACCGTCTGTAATATACTTTGAGTGTAAACGGAGGTGATATGATGAATCAAGAGACGTGGTCCAAAAGTTTGCTCGCGTCCTACAGAATACTGCCCAAGATAGTCAAGTCGATAGATTCTTACACAATGTCGCTTGCACTCGGCAGTTTTTCTTATGCGGGCAATACGCTAGACCTGATGCAAAAAATTATCGACAACAACAAACGCAAGGAGGCTTTGATAAACGCTAAAGTGATAGTGGACAACACGCTTCAAGACCTCAAACCCAAGTACAGGGAAGTCCTCGAACTTAAGTATTTGAAAAAAACTTCGTTTGAAGACATCGCCAAAAATCTGGGAATTTGTCTGAGGACTGTATTCAGGCGTTATGCCTTTGCCCTCAAGTCTTTTTCTGCGATATGCAAGTCTAAAGGGTATGACGAGGAGTGGCTGGACAAGCGATACGGAAGGGACGCATTGTTTGTAAGACTAAACGAAACACACTCTTGGCAACTCGAAAAGAATTGCGCCCGACAGGAAAATACCGTCAACGGCAAAATCAAAAAACTTGCCTGCGCGGTTGCGGGGGTGCTTGCGACAAACGCCGTAGGCGAAAGCCTTGCGGAGAATTGACGGAGAATTGATGGAGTATAGCTGAAGAAGAATGCCTTTGAGGTAAAAAAAATAAAGCCGTAAGAATACGGCTTTTTGTATAAAATACAAATTGTTACGTTTTGAGCGAAAAGAGATTAGTCGGTTTTAGTTGGACTTGCGGTTTTTGTTGGGCAAAAATACAAGCACAACGATTACTACGCAAAGTACTGCTATCACCGCTATAAGGATATATCTCTCGAGATTGTTGGTAGGCTCTACTATTCCGTCGGGATTATCGCCCGAAGGGTTGCCTTCCTCGGGAGTTTCGGGTTTGGTTTCCTCTACATAATGGGGATTCTGAGGTACCGACGCAGAGGTAAAACCGCTTAAGGAAGTATCGGATACTTTGATATAGCCGTCGTCTTCGGGGAACGAACCGTACTTATAGTTGATATAAAAATAGTATGTGTTGTCTATCTTGTGATAGCTGTAAACTTTGTTTATGGTTACGGAGGCGGGAGAGCAGGGATTGCTCTCGGTGACGGTATTATCGACATAGATATTTATGGTGGAGTCGCTTGAAGTAATATCGAAGTTTATCGTATAAAAATAATTACCCTGCCAGTCGAGCTTTATCACGTGGTTAGAGTTATGGCGCTCCTTTTTTATATAGCAGTCGATACCGTTGTAGCTAATGCTGATAACGTCTTTGCCGGTTACTTCCGAATTGAATTGATATGCGTAAGTCGCAGGTATATAGAAGATAGCGTTCGTATCGTCGGGATTGGCAAATGCCGGTATTTCGTCCTTAGTGTAATAATAGAGTTTGCCTTCTTCCTCGGCAAGTACCGTACCGCCTATGGTAAACGGTATCATTATAAATACGAGTAGAAGCGTAACAAGTATCAGTTTTTTCATACAAACCTCGCTCTTTATTATCTTAATTATATTCTACATTTATTATTTTTACAATACAATTCGACCAGCAAAATGAAAAAAAGTGTATTTATTGTGACGAATTATGACGGAAAAGCAATTACTCGGCAGAATACTTGCCATTGAAAAAGAACAGGAAAAAAGGCTTGACGGCGACAAATTGTCGCATTACAACACAGGAGAAAAAGTACACGAAAAACAGCTCGCGTTTCACAAGTGCCTCTGCCGTAACCGCTGGGTCTTCGGCGGTAACAGAAGCGGAAAAACTGAGTGCGGTGCGGTCGAAGCGGTATGGTGGGCGAGAGGTATTCACCCTTACAGGCAAAACAGAAAAGACGTATCGGGCTGGATTGTTTCGCTGTCCTACGAGGTGCAGAGAGACGTCGCGCAAAGCAAGTTTATGAGTTATCTGCGCCCCGAATGGATTGCCGACGTAGTGATGTCTTCGGGCAAAAAATCGTCGGCTGAGTACGGTATCATCGATTACGTGCTTATCCGCAACGTATTCGGCGGACTGTCAAAGGTTTCGTTCAAAAGCTGCGACCAGGGCAGAGAAAAGTTTCAGGGTACGTCGCTGGACTTCGTGTGGTTTGACGAAGAGCCGCCGAAGGATATTTACGACGAATGCCGTATGAGAGTTATCGACCGGGTAGGAGATATCTGGGGTACGATGACGCCTCTCAAAGGTCTCACGTGGGTGTATGACGAGATTTATCTCAATTCAAAAGACGACAAAGAAGTATGGCACGAACATATCGAATGGGCGGATAATCCCTTTCTGGATAAATCCGAAGTCGAAGCCCTTTCAAAGTGTCTGGACGAAGAAACGCTGTCTTCAAGACGCTACGGAAGATTCTGCGAAGCAGAGGGTATGGTCTATAAAGAGTTCGAACAATCAAGGCATGTCATCCAACCTTTTGACGTGCCTTTCGAATGGCAGGACGAAATCTCTATCGACCCGGGTCTTAACAATCCGCTTGCCTGTCTGTTTTTTGCGACGGACTACGACGGTACCGTATACGTGGTCGGGGAATGGTATATGGCGGGAAAAGACGTAGACTACCACGCGCAAAAAATTAAGGAACTAGCTCATAAGCTCAACTGGCACACCGACGCAAAGGGCAGACTTACAGCTCTAATCGACAGTGCGGCCGACCAGCATACTCTCGCTTCGGCTAAAAGCGTATCCGAACTCTTCTACGATAGAGGCATACTCGTCAATACCAACGTCGACAAACAGCTTTTCTCGGGTATCGCTCAGGTCAAAAGTTATTTCACGGCGGACAAAATCAAAATCTTCTCGTGTTGTACCAACCTTATACGCGAGCTGAAAACTTACTGGTGGGGAAAGGGAGATAAACCTATTAAAAAAGACGACCACGCGCTTGACGCACTCCGTTATTATCTCGCCGCAAAACCTAAAGCGGCTAAGCTTCCCGCGCCGCTACCCACCGTAATTCAAAAGGATAAACAAAAGCTTATCAAACAGCTTTCTTCGCGGCGAAAAAACAAATCTCTCTGATGGGAGGATATTGTGAATGAAGAAATAGAAAGAGCCGTGTTCCGCAAAGCGACGGGCTATGAGATACAGGAGATTACAGAAGAGTACTCGGGCGACAACGAACTTCTCAAACGTAAGATTACTACCAAACACTTCCCGCCCGATATGAGCGCGGTTAAGGTTTACGCCGAGATGGACGACGACCCCTCCCGTAATCTCGCTTCGCTCAGCGACAGTCAATTGCAACAGCTCAAACTGAGGCTTATTGCCCAGTTAAACGATTTTACTGAAGGAGAGAAAAATGAAGATAATTATTCAGACAACCAACCTTAAATGCGATATGGGTACTTGCCCTGAACGCGCACATTATTCCGTCGTTCCCGACGAAACGGAAAAGAGAAGCTACCTCAACCTCTGCGATAAGTGTATGAGAGCTTTTTTCAAAGAGGCAGGCGCGATTTATAAACGCGTACCCGTAAAAAAGGGAGATGAAAAATGAAGAAAAATTACGACAAATTCAAAGAGGAGATTGTCAGCGAGGTCAGAAAAGACTTTTTGCAAAGACGAGAGGAGAGAAAACCCCTCGAACTTCAGTGGCGTCTTAATATGAACTTCTACAACGGCAATCAGTATGCCGAAATCTCTCCCGTAGGAGATATCGAACAGTACGGCAAACAGTATTACTGGCAGGAGAGAGAAGTCTACAACCATATCGCGGCAATCGTCGAAACCCGACTTTCCAAACTCAACCGCCTCAAGTGCGGCGTCAGCGTAAGACCTTTCAGCGGAGACGACAGCGACGTACAGACGGCAAAACTGTCTACGCAGATTATCAAGGCTCTGTGCGAAGAAAATAACCTCGCAACTCTGCTCAATACCGCCTCTACGTGGAGCGAAGTTACGGGAACCTGCTTCTTTAAGACCGTTTGGTCTCCCGATAAGGGCAGAACTGTCGGCGTGGATAAAAACAAAAAGAGAGTAAAAGAAGGGGACGTCGAAATAAGCGTCGTACCGCCTTACGAACTCTTTCCCGACTGTCTTACTACCGATAAACTCGAAGACTGTCAAAGCATTATTCACGCAAAAGCCTATCACGTGGACGAGGTCAAAAACCTCTGGGGCGCGGACGTTAAAGGAGAGGACGTCAACGTCTTTTCTCTCGACAATGCGCAGATTGGCGGAGGACTGGGCTACAATGCTACGCTTCCCAATATGATAGACAGCGTTGCGCACGATATGTGCATAGTAATCGAAAGATACACCAAGCCGACCGGCGAAAAACCCGACGGAGAACTCGTCATCGTCGCGGGCGACCAACTTCTTTACTACGGAGATTTGCCCTATATCAACGAAACTAACGACGTCAGAGGATATCCTTTTACAAAGACGATTTGTCTCGACAAAATAGGCTGTTTTTACGGTACCAGCATTATCGAAAGACTTATTCCTTTGCAGAGGGCTTACAACGCGGTCAAAAACAGAAAACACGAGTTTATGAACAGACTGGCTATGGGCGTGCTGACCGTAGAGGACGGCTCGATAGATACCGATAATCTCGAAGACGAGGGACTTTCTCCCGGCAAAGTGCTTGTGTACCGTCAGGGCTCGACTCCCCCCAGACTTCTCGAGGTGGGAAGAGTGCCTGTGGATTTTCAGTACGAAGAGGAGAGAATACTTTCGGAGTTTACCACTATGTCGGGCGTGAGCGAGCTGAGCAAATACTCGGACGTCTACAACAATATGTCGGGTAAAGCAATAGGCTTGCTCGTCGAACAGGACGAAACGAGACTTAACATAGCGACTACCTCTTTGCGCAACGCGGTCAAACGTATATGCGAGCAGATGCTGAGGCTTTACAAACAGTTTTGCAGCGGTAAGCGAATGAAGAGATTTTCCGAAGATAACGGAGAAGTCGAGCTTGCTTATTTTACCGCGAGCGATTTGAGAAGCGACGATTTGGTATTCGACAACGAAAACGAGCTTACCGACACTCTCGAAAACAGAAGAAATATGGTACTCGAACTCGTGCGTATGGGTATTTTCAACGGAGAAAACGGAGAAGTATCTGCGCGCAATAAAGTAAAAATTCTCGAGCTTTTGGGATTCGGAAACTGGGAATCGGCGCGCGACACTGACGAAACTCACCGCAAAAAAGCGCTCAAGGAAAACCTTGACGCGGGCAAAGCAAAACTTGCCGTAGCCGAATACGACGAGCACGATTTGCATATCGAGGAGCATATAAAAGCACTTCTCGAGAGTAAGGACGATAAGGCAAAAACCGCACTCGACGAACATATAAAACAACACAGACTTGCAAAACTGATGAACGGCGGAATGCAGGCATACGAGGAGCAAAATGAAAAAGAACAAAGATAAAAAAATCAACGAGCAACAAGCCCGACCCGCTCCCGAGGAAATAATCCCCGAGGAGAAAAATATACCTGTCCGTGAGGATACGGAAGATATTGCAGATAAAGATACCGTCCCTCAAGACGGCGTTCAAGAGCCTGCGGCAGAGCAATCGGAGAGCCAAACTCAAACCGACAATACGGCGCAGACTACGTCCGAAATACCCGATAAAGAGGGGGAGAAAACATCGGACACTCCCGAAGAAAACAAAAAAGCGGTATTCGACAAAGACGGCTGGAAAAGCACGGTCGCAAAGTTTTTCGCGCATTACCCCGTAGCTAAGCGGTTTGCCGCACAGATAGGGGACGAAATAGCAAAAGACCAAAGCTTGCACTATGACGACGAATGCCTCGAAAAAGCACTTCTCAGAGTGCTTTGCAGAGAGTATACGGCTCCCGAAACTCTTGCAACGGACGAGAGTTTTCTCAAAAACTACGTCTATTCCAACGAGAGCGTAAGACAGGCTATCGTGGACGATTATCTCGACAATCTGCAAAAATCTATGCCCGTAAGGGCTATCTCCTCAGGAGGACAAATAACACTCACACCGCCTTCAAGACCTAAGAGCATAGAAGAGGCGGGTGCAGTAATTACAACTATGCTCAACAACAGGAGGATATAATGGTAACGTTAGAAACAGCGGAAAAAGCACTCAAAAGCGTTTATTTGAACGTGGTGGCAGACCAACTTAACATAGGAGTCAATCCACTCCTTGCAAAAATCGAACAGACGACTTCGGACGTATGGGGTAAAGAAATAATCAAACTCGTTCCCTACGGCATCAACGGCGGTATCGGCGCAGGTACCGAAAGCGGAGAATTGCCTTCTCCCGCAGCAAACAACTACGACAGATTCAAGCTCGAACTCAAAAACCTTTACGGCACGATTGAGCTGTCCGACAAGGCTATAAGAGCTTCGCAGTCCAATACCGGCGCGTTTGTCAACCTGCTCAATGCGGAGATGGAAGGACTTCTCAAAGCGTCCAAATTCAACCTCGGCAGAATGCTCTACGGCGACGGCAGCGGTATTCTCGCTACGTGTCAGGCTAGCGGCTCTTCCGCAAACAATATCAAGGTTGACAAAGTCAACAACCTTATGGAAGGTATGGTCGTAGACGTATATTCTATGTCTTCGGACAGCGTATATTCCGACCTCAAGGGCGTAAGAATTACGGCTATCGACAGAGTAAACAACGTCGTAACCGTCAGCGGCAGCGTATCTTCTTCCGTTCAGGACGGCGATACCTTGACCGTACAAGGCTCTAAGGAAAACGAACTTACCGGTCTCGGCGCAATCTTCTCGGACAAAGACCTCTACGGACTTGCAAGAGAGGGCAGAAGCTGGTTGCAACCCAAACACTACGAGAGCGTAGGCGCGATTTCTTCGGCTAAAATTCAGAGCGCAATCGACTATATCGACGAAGTTGCGGGCAGTCAGATTGACTTCATCGTATGCTCCTACGACGTAAGAAGAGCATACCTCGACTACCTCGCTCTTACCCGTACCAATATCGACTATATGAATCTTGACGGAGGTTTTAAGGCTTTGTCTTACAACGGCATACCTCTCATCGCAGACAGATTTGTCGACAACGGTACTATGTACTTGCTCAACAGCAAGGACTTCAAGATGCACCAGCTTTGCGACTGGAGATGGCTCGAAGGCGACAACGGCAAGGTCATCAAACAGAAAGCGGGCAGTGCTACTTACAGCGCAACCCTCGTCAAGTATGCCGATATGATTTGCGATAAGCCTATCGGTCAGGCAAAGCTCTCGGGTATTACCGCCTGAGTGTTCTAAAGTCTTGTATCGGATATGAGAGCCCGACGGAATTTTAAGGAGTAAGTATGGAAAAACTTTTTGAAGTGCGCAACGATTTATTTTCGATAGCGGAGCGGATAAAGAGTATAGACGCAAACTACAAAATTTACTTTAACGGGGATACGCACCGCTACGAATTGCACAACGAAAGACGTAAGCCTACGTATCAGCTTACGTTTCCGTATCCGACTCTTGACAAACGTGCCGTGGACTACGCGCTGGAGAGCGGAATTAAAAACAGAGAAAGGATACTCAGACAAATAGAACAACACAACAAACAACTCGAAGAGGAACACGCTAAAGCATTGTTTGAAAAGACGATGCAGAGCATCGAACTCTGAGCTTAAGGGTGAGGCAACTCACCCTTTTATCATAAGGAGAGAAAAATGGAATTAAAAGAAGCTATACAAATATCGTTGACTTATCTGGGGGACGAAGACGCGTCGGTTAACAACAAGACGGCTCAGCACCCGCGACTTAAATTGTTGGTCAAGTGCGCCAATCTCGTAATCAAAGAAATCGCGACCGACTATATTCCGCTCATCGAAACCGAGCAGGTCGAGGTGCAGGGAGGCAGAATAAGTTACGAAAAACTTCTGCACAGAGTGCTGGAAATACTCTCCGTCCGAAACGCTGCCGACGGCATTGCGAGTAACTTCAGAATGACCCCTACCGAATGCGTCCTGCAAAACGAAAACATAAAGAACGCGTCGGTAAAATACTCGTATATGCCCGTGGATATAGAGATAGACGAGCAGTGTCCCGTCAGTCCTTTGGTCAGCGCGAAAACGCTGGCTTTGGGTATTTGCGCGGAGTATACGCTCATACAGGGTATGTACGAGCAGTCTGTCGCATACTCTACGAGATTCAAAGAGGATATGCGCACAGCCGTGAGAAAAAAGGGCGAGATTAAAGTCAAGCCCAGAAGGTGGTTGTGATATGTTTTACGACAAGGACTATGCGCTCGCAAAACCTAAGCGCAAAACCGTAGCTCTTTCGGGGTTTAAGGGCTACGACGAAACCAAAACTTCTGCAGATTTGCCGTGCGATTACGTGGATACGGTGTACAATTACCGATTTAAAAACGGCAGACTCGTAAATCCCTACGGCATCAACGAACTGGACGTCAACGGCAAAGGCGCGCCCGCGCTCTCTGAGGATTTGAAAGCAAAGGACAAACGTCTTTTTTGCACCAAAACTCAAGCCGACGGAAAACTCGTCAGTACTCTCGTATTGACGTACGAAAACGGAGTAGATTACGCGCTCGTAGGGGACGATAAGTGGAACCATATAGACTGCGAAGGGTTCTTTACGAGCGGTACGGAATATCTCTACGGCGACGAGGATTTGCTCATACTCTCGGGAGGCAACGGCATTAAAGTCTTTAAAAACGGTCAGCTTCTCGACGTGGAGTACCAAGGACAGATAGAAGGTCTGTGCGTGCATTACGAGAGAATTTACGCGATAGCCAAAGGAACACGCAACAGCCTGTGGTTCAGCGACAACTTCGACCCTTTCAACTGGAACGTGTCCATAGACGAGGGCGGTTATATCGGCTTTGACGGCACTTTGGGAGAGGTGAGAGTTCTCAAAAGCTTTATCAACTATCTGTACATATTCTGCGACTACGGAATTTACCGCCTGACAGCGTTTGCCGACCAAAATCAGTTTTCAATGAAAAAGGTCTACACTTCGTGCGGTAGAATTTACGCGCCTACGGTTACCGACTGCGGAGAGTACATAGCCTTCGCGAGCGAGGACGGCGTATACCTGTTTGACGGCTATGACGTCACAAGATATTCAATCAAAGCCAACGACCTCATTTTGAGAGGATTCGACGACGTGTACGCTTGTTATCTCCACCATAAATACGTACTCTCTTTCACAAATGCAGACAATGCCGATTACGGCGTATTTACTAAAGACGCCGACAACAACGTGCTTTTGCTTTTTGACCTTACGGACAAGAGCGTAAATATTATGAGAGGCATCAGCTTTTCGCGACTGCTTGCGCTCAATACGAGTGACTTCAACCGTATCATAGGTCTTAGCGACGATTGCGACGCAATCGTTCAGCTCGACGACAGCGGACTGTATCTCGGCAAATCTTTGCTTAAATACTGGCAGACGCCCGAGATAGATTTCGGCACGCCCGCTCAGGTCAAAGTGCTCAGAAGCGTAGAGTATTCGACGCCCTGTCAGTATACGCTCGGCATTATCGCAAACGATGAGAGAAACGAGTACGTGCTTTCACCGTCGGAAAACAAAATACACCTGTATATAAAGGCGCAAAACTTCGTATTTTACATACGGAGCGACAACGTAAGCGAAGATATCCGTCCCCCTAAATTTACGGTGGACTTTATCTCTTAGGAGGAAGTATGAATTTGAAGAGAATAGAGTTTATGGTCGAGGACGTCAACGAAAACCTTCAGAACCATTTGCTCAATACTAAAAACACGTATTACTACGTTATGCAGCAAAACGGCGCGTCGGGTGAACTCGCGGTAAGATTTTTTACGTCGGGAGGAAAGACGGAATGCGAAGTCATCGCTATGCCAGACTACTCTTTGTCGGGAGAAGTACAGTGCAGAGTTTTGCTCGACGGCGTCGAACTCCAAGTGCGCGAAGGAGTAATTACGCTAGAGGACATCGAGGCGGAAAGAGGATACCATACACTGGAGTTTTTTACTTCGCCCAACGTCGCGTCGGCGAGAGTAAGACTGACGGGAGACGTGTCCTTCAGCAGCATACTTTCGCTATGAAGATATATACGAAAAGCAAGCGGCTGATAAGATTGACGCGCGATATTACCAAATACAAAACGCACCTCTATCTCTCAGCCGTTTGCAACTCTACAAAAAACCAAAAGGAGAATAAAAATGGGCTGGTTTAACGAAATAATAAACAAAATAAAGGACTTTTTCGGTAAAGAGGAAGATAAGGAAATCGACCTTTCTCCTTACGAAGAGTCTCAAAATAAGCTCAACGAACAGCTCAAGCAGATTGACGAAGAGTACAAGGCCGAGCACAGCAACGAAGATTTGTACGAGGATATCGAGGACTTGTTGCCCGAAAAGATAGAATTCGAATACAGAGAGTATACGGGCGATGACGAGAAGACTATCAAAGACAAAACCGAAAAGAAGTACGACGAATTGCTGGGCAGCGATACTCAGTCGGTCAGCGCGGATTACGACGGCAAGATAGGTCAGATAGAAGCGGAAAAAGACAATGCTGCAAACGAAAGCAAACTCGAGTCCGAAGAACTGGAGAGGGAGTATGCCGAGCTTGAAAAGCAGATGCGCAACTCTCTTGTTGAAAAAGGGCTCTTGCGTTCGTCCATAGGAGATTCGCAGAGTGCACGTGCAGAGCAGACCAAAAACGAGGAACTCGGCGCAATAGGCGCAAATCTCGAAAATAAGCTTGCGTCCTACGATGCCGATATAGAAAAACTCAACAGTCAGAAAGAAGCCGCGCTCAACGAGCTAAACATAAACTATGCGCAGAAGCTTCAAAAAGAAATAGATACGCTTCTGGCTGACAGACAAAAGCAGATAGACGAAATCAACAAATACAACGACAATCTCAAAGTCAAGGAGGCGCAATACCTCGAAGACAGACAGCTTGCCATCGAAAAGCAGATTGCCCAAAGGGCAAAGGACCAACTCGAAATAGAAAAACTCGAACAACAGATTGGCTACGCGGGAGAGAAAGCGGAAAACTACGAATCGCGTTATCAGCTTGCATACGACTATTATAAGAATATTCCTAAGGATATAGCATTGAAGCTCGTGGAAGGCAATACCGATTTGCAAAAGTATCTCGGATACTACTATACGCGCCTCGTGGCTTCTCTGCAGAACAAGGCGGGCTGAAATGTGGGATAAGATAGTCAACCTTGCGATAGACGACGGTATATGGGCGTTGTTGTTTTGTTTTTTGTTGATATTCGAACTCAAGGACAGCAGAGCGAGAGAACAAAAATATCAGAAAACTATCGCCGAGTTGTCTCAGGACCTCGGGTATATGAACGTTATGAACAAAAACATCGACAGAATACACGAGGAAATGAGGGCGGTGCTCGACAGGGGCAAACGTACCCTCAAAAAGGAGAGCGTATGAAAGAAAAATTGAAAAGTTACGATTTTTGGGTATCCGTCGCAAGTGCCGTAATGGTACTTTTGCAGACGATAAGCATTAAGATAGACGTGCCTTACGTCAACGAAATAACTATGGCGTTTCTGAGCTTGCTTGCAGTGACGGGAATACTTAAAAAGAACTCTGCAAAAACCGTTGAAAGTCAGACTGCGGAAGATGACGGAGAGGTTGTGCAGGAAACTCAGCCGACCGCGCAGGATAATGCGGACGGTGAGCAGAAGCCGTCTTGCGAGGACGGCGGCGACGGACAAGACGCAGAGAGTAAGAACGATTGCGATACGTCGCTTTGATATTATTTGACTAAGACCGCTTTCCCGACTTGTCGGGGGAGCGGTTTTTTCAATGATTTTTTTGCAAAATGGTAAAATCGTTCAAATTACGACAATGAGGTGCATAGTATAGAATATGTTGGAATTCAGAAAGATACATTTTATAGGTATAGGCGGCATCAGTATGTCCGCTCTCGCGGTGCTTGCAAGTCAGAGCGGTGCGTGGGTAAGCGGCTCGGACAGGGAAAATTCAAAGACACTCGAAAGGCTCGGCAAGTGCGGGCTTAAAGTATACGTCGGACACGACAATTCAGTCGTCGCGGGATGCGACCTCGTAGTATATTCGGGCGCGGTAGGAGACGACGACCCCGAATTGAAATTTGCGCGTATTAACAGAATACGCTGTATGGAAAGAAAGGCTTTTCTCGCGCTTATGGCAAAAGAGTGCAATACCTGCTTGGCAGTTGCCGGAAGTCACGGAAAGACTACTACTACGGCTATGTTGTGCTGGATTTTTAAAAATCTGGGTACGGCTTTCAGAGGACACGTAGGCGGGATTATCAACGGTATAGGAGCAAATTACGTCGACGACGGCAACGATTTGTTTGTTACGGAAGCGTGCGAGTATAAAAGAAGTTTTCTCGCTCTCGAACCGACTGTCGGAGTAATCCTCAACAGCGCGTACGACCATCCCGATACTTATCCGACGAAAGAGGATATGTATGCTGCGTTCAGACGGTTTGCCGAGCAATCGCACGTGGTGCTTGCGGAGGAAAATTGCGCCCGCACTCTCGGCTTGTATTCTATCGAAAACGGACGTGATAAAGTATATACTTTCGGACTTGACGAAAAAGCCGACTTTTGCGCCGCGGATATAAGAGAAGAGAGGGGAAGGTTTTCGTTTACCGCGCTTTTCAGAGGGGAAACAATCGCAAAGGTAAACCTCGCAGTATACGGCAGACACAACGTTCTCAATGCTCTCGCCAGTATTGCGGTGTGCAGAATTTTGTGGCAGGACGCGGCACAAGCGGGCAGGTATTTAGCGGACTTCAAGGGTGTGGAACGACGCTTCGAATATATGGGCAAATGTGCAAGCGGAGCAGATATCGTAGCAGATTATGCGCATCACCCCGACGAGATATGTTCGGCGGTAGATACATTGAGGCTTATGACTAAAGGACGTATAGTCGCTGTTTTCGAACCTCATACATATTCGCGGACGAAAGCTCTTCTTAAGGAATTCGCGCACTGTTTTTTCTGGACGGACGAACTGCTGATTCTTCCCGCTTATTCCGCAAGAGAAGAGAAAAAGGACGGACTGGACGGCGTTGATTTGGCGTGCTATATCAATCAGGGCGGTGAATGTGCGCTTTATATGGACGATTACGATAAGGCGTACGATTATATCGTACGGCATACGGGAGGGGAAGACGTGGTACTTGTGCTTGGTGCGGGCAGCGTGTATTCTCTTGCCCAAAGACTTGCAAAAAAACAATGATTGAAAAGTGTTGATAAAATTCTGCGACGGCAGATAATTAGCTCAAAAGACCTTAAGATAAAAAAAAAGAGCGGTCAATCCGCTCGTTTTTTTGTTTTTATCAGCACTTTATTATCGTCTTGTAATAGTTGTGCGATTTTGCCATTTCCGTCATCTCGTCTTGAACGTCTTCGACGTTAATAATTTTTCCTACGAGTTTGTCGACGTTGACGGTTTCGGTAGCCAGCATATTGATTGCCGTCTCTATCTCTCCGTAGCCGTCGCTTATTCCGTATACGGTCAGGTTGTTTTTGATGACGGGGGAGAAGTCTCCTTTGAGTGACTGTACGGAAGTATCGTATCCTACGATAGCTACTTTTCCGCCGGAGCGCACGTAGTGAAGCATTCTGCCTATTTCGTCGCAAATATCACTGTCGAGTATGAGATATTCTACGAGTTTACCGCTCGTGATTTCTTTGATTTTCTGCAATACTTCTTCTTCGGCGTAGTTGATGCAGTAGTAAATTCCCTGTTCCTGAGCAACAGCAAGACGCTCGTTGTCGTTATCTATGATAACGGGTATTGCCTGATAGTATATGCACAACTGCGCGATAATCATATTTACAGAGGTGCAGCCGTAGAGCATAACGTACTGAGTTTTGTCTACGTCGAGTTTTTCGATTACGTTGAGTGCGACTGCTATGTCCTCGATAAAAGGTACTGCGTTGTCGGCGATGCCGTCGGGAATGGTATATACGTTCTGATAAGGGACGTAAACGTAGTCTCCGAGATAGCCGTTTTCCTTAAGACCGTGGATACGGTAGGTACCGTTTTCGTATCGCGTATAGGGGGAGAGCATAACTCTCTGACCTTTGCGCAGAGTGATGTCTTCGCTTTCGCTGACAAGGCCTACTGCTATACGGCAGGGGACTATAGGGAATTTTACGCCTTCGGCTTTGCCCTGAAAGACTGCGATGTCGCTGGGGCAGAGAGAAGCACGGATGATTTTTACCTTGGCGCAGTCCTTAGGAGGTTGGGAATTGTCCTCGGATTGGGCTTCGATAGTAAAATTTTTGATAATTTTGTATGATTTCATACACCCTCTTAATTCAACATGTAACAAGATTATAACACAGTTTATACGATTGTGCAAGCGGGAAAGGCAACGAAGTTGAAAAATTAAGCCGCAATTCATTAAATCAACACCCGCAAACAAAAATTGCAAAAAATCAGTAAAAATTTAATAATGTTTTAATGTTTTTTATAATCATTAATAATATATTTTGTAATTTTTCGACGTCATTTCATTGAGGTAAACTTAAGAATAAGCACGCACGCCGCGCACCGTTTGCGCCTACTAAGGAGCGCTCGTTGCACCTACTGCGCCGCGCTTGCGTAATTCTCGCGTTATTAAAGGCGGGCGCGTCAAACCGCCGAGAAAAATATTGAAAAATACTTGTAATTCTGCTTGACTTATAAAAAGAATACAGGTATAATCATTGAGTAAACAATTCCAGGTGAGGTGATAATATGAACGAGAATATCCAGCCTAATTATCATGACGTTACTGTAGTTTGCGCTTGCGGCGCAAGTTTCGTATGCGGTTCTACCAAGGAAGGAGACACTATCAAAGTCGAAGTATGCAGCAAGTGCCATCCTTACTATACGGGCAAGCAAAAACTCGTAGATACCGGCGGTAGAGTAGATAAGTTCAAGAAGCGTTACAGCTTGTAAGAACTCGTCGTATATCGGACGTTGCGACAGGGGTATTTATACCCCTGTTTTTTATTTTGCGCCAAAGTGCGGCTTTTATTTGAGAGGTAAGCTTGTTAGAAAGGCGCGAATTTTCGGCATATGTCAATAAGTATTTCGGTATGACTGAAAAAGAGAAAAAACTGAATAAAACCGAGGTAAATTTTTGTTAAAATTATTTTATATTATTTTAAAGGCGCAATAATTAATAGACAATTTAAAAAAATCATAGTATAATTGTACAAAGCATAATTGCACAAAACGATTATCTTAATTTTTGTTCAGGTGAGTATGGCTAGAAAAAGAAGCTCAAAAATCGGCGGACAGGCTGTTATAGAAGGCGTAATGATGAAGGGCGAACGCTCTATCGCTACGGCGGTCAGAGACGAAAGCGGAAAAATCGTCGTCGAAAGCAGATATATCACGCCTATAGAAGAAAAACCCAAAGCATACCGCACGCCTTTCGTGCGCGGAGTGCTCAACTTTTTTTCGACGATGGCTTTAGGTATGCGCACTCTTATGCGTTCGGGAGAGGTGTTCGGCGGAGACGAAGAACCCGGTAAATTCGAAAAATGGTGCGCGCAAAAACTCAAAATCAACGTCTACGACGTGATGATGGTGTTTGCCGTAATTATAGGTGTTGCTCTCGCGCTCGGACTCTTTTTCTTCCTGCCTTTGGGTATTCTTACGGGCATAAAAGCTCTTGTCGCAAAATACTGCGGCGCAGAGGCTAATTCGCTGTGGTACGTGACGGTGCTTTACGCGATAGGCGAAGGTATATTGAGAATAATTATATTCGTTTTGTATATTTGGGCTACCACTCTGATGAAGACGGTCAAGCGTACCTATATGTATCACGGAGCCGAACACAAAACTATAAGCGCGTATGAAAACGACCTCGAACTTACCGTGGAAAACGTACAAAAAATGACTACGGTGCACGACAGATGCGGTACTACGTTTATGTTTATAATAATGCTCGTGAGCATTTTCGTGTTTTCGATAGTAGGAATATTCGAGCCTTATATGGAGCCTTTGGGCGCGTGGAAAGAGGTCATACTGTTTGCTTCGAGAATTGTTTTGCTTCCCGTGATAATGGGTATCAGCTATGAGATGCTCAAGGGAATGGCCAAGTACGACAACTGGTTCGTACGCATTCTCAAAGCCCCCGGACTTGCGCTTCAGAAGCTGACCACAAAACAACCCGACGACGATATGGTCGAGTGTGCAATCACTGCGTTCAAGACAGTAATGGCAATGGACGCCGACCCTAACGTGCCCGAGATGAGGTTTGACACCAAAAAGCCTTATTACAAAGTGCGCAAGGACGTCGAGAATATGCTGAGAAAAGCCGACGCAAGCGATATCGACTGGATATTCTGCGAGGTGCTCGGCGCAAAGAGGAGCGAACTTCCCAAAGAGCCTGAGAAGGTAAAGAAAGACGATAAAAAAGCAAATGGCTCAGACAATAAAGTCCGGAGCGAGAGTAGCGAAAGCACTCAGCAAGACGAAAAGGCAGAGAGCAATCCTTACGAATATATCACTCAAGTGCAGTACGAAAAGATAATCGAGTACGCTAAAAAACGCGCCGAGGGTATGCCTTTGTGGAGAGTTTTCGGCAAGGTGGATTTTTACGGTTGCGATATCAAGGTTACGCCTGACGTGCTTTGCCCCCGTCCCGAGACGGAAGGACTTGCCGACGAAGTAATAAAGCGTGCGCCTAAGAACGGAAAAATTCTGGATATGTGTACGGGAAGCGGCTGTATTGCCATTGTACTCGCTAAGAAGACTAACTGCTCGGTTGTTGCAAGCGACGTAAGCGAAAAAGCTCTTGCTACGGCAAAAGAAAACGCTCAAATCAACGGTGTAGCAGACAGAGTAGAATTTATCTTAAGCGATATGTTTGAAGCTGTAGAGGGCAAATACGGTATAATAGTATCCAATCCTCCTTATATCCGCACAAAAGATATTCACAAGCTTGACAGAGAGGTCAAGGACTACGATCCTCACTGCGCGCTCGACGGCGGAGAAGACGGACTTGACTTTTACAGAATATTTGCCGAAAAGGCGGCAGATTATCTCGAGGACGGCGGTTTGCTCGCGCTCGAATGCGGACAAGGTCAGACGGAAGAAGTGAGTTTGATGCTTGCGGAAAAATTCGATTGCAGAGTAATCAAGGATTTGGAGGGCGTGGACAGAATAGTCTTAGGCGTAAAACGCGACGTTCCTTCTACGGACGGCAGAAGCGAAATCGCGCTCTGATAAAATACGGATTATTGTAGGTTTTGACCTGTAACAACATTTATTAACCCGACGGCAAGACGCGAAAGCGTATTCAGTAAAAAAAGACAAAACACAGGAAATTGAAATTTGTATGTTTGAAAAACTAGAATGGATGTTAAAACGCTTTGAAGAGCTTACCGCGCTCATCTCCGACCCCGATGTTATCGCGGACAGAGATAAGTGGCAGCAGCTCGTCAAAGAGCACTCTCAGATGCAGGGCACTATAGAACTTTACAAAAAGTATCTCGAATTGCAGAAGAATATAGAGGAGTGCAAGGAAATAATTAGCGACGGCAGCGACGAGGATATGACTCAGCTTGCAAAAGAGGAGCTGCACTCAGCGCAGAAAGAAAGCGAAAATCTCGTGCACGAACTCAAAGTTTCGCTTTTGCCCGTAGACCCCAATGACGACAACAACGTAATAGTCGAAGTCAGAGCGGGAGCAGGCGGCGAAGAAGGCGGACTTTTCGGTGCCGAACTCGTGAGAATGTATACGCGTTTTGCAGAGCGTATGCGCTGGAAAATCAAAGAAATAGATATGAACTATACCGAACTCGGCGGAGCAAAGGAAGTCGTGTTTATGATTAGCGGCAAGGGCGCGTATGCAAAACTCAAATACGAGAGCGGAGTCCACCGCGTTCAACGCGTACCCGAGACGGAGTCGCAAGGCAGAGTGCATACTTCTACGGCTACGGTTGCAATACTTCCCGAAGCGCCCGACGTGCAGATAGAGATTGCCGAAAAGGACCTCAAGATAGACACTTACCGTTCGAGCGGCGCGGGCGGGCAGCACGTCAATAAGACGGAAAGCGCGGTCAGAATTACGCACTTGCCTACGGGTATAGTCGTAGCGTCGCAGGACGAGCGTTCGCAGATTAAAAACAGAGAACAGGCTATGAACGTACTCAAATCGAGACTGTACGACTACTATTCTCAGAAAGCGGAAAGCGAATACGCCGCCAACAGAAAAACGCAGATAGGAAGCGGCGACAGGTCGGAAAAAATACGTACCTACAACTTTCCTCAAAACCGCGTGACTGACCACAGAATAGGTTATACGATGTACAATCTCGACAACTTTATGGACGGAGATATACTCGAAATGCTCGAGGCATTGCAGCTCGCAAATCAAAACGCTTTGCTCTCAAAACTCGACAACTGAGAATATTTGCGCGAAAACACAATATTTATCCCAAAGGTTATCCGCAGGATAAAGATAGGATTTTCTAAGCTTAAAATTCTCATAAGTTAAAAAACAAACAAAACAAAACGGATAAAAATTTACCGACAAAACAATCGGAGAGGACTATGAAATATATCAGTACCAGAAACAAATCCATCAAAGTAACTTCCGCTGAGGCTATCGTCAGCGGACTTTCCAAAGACGGCGGACTTTTCGTTCCCGAAACTTTCCCTAAGCTTTCGGCTAAGGACTTCGAAGAGCTTACCTCTATGAGTTATCCCGAAAGAGCGGCTAAAGTGCTTTCGCTCTATCTCGAGGACTACACGTACGAAGAGCTTCTCGATTATGCTACCAAGGCTTATTCGAGATTTTACGGAGACGACCCCTGTCCGCTCGTAAACGTAGACGAAGACCTTTACGTGCTCGAGCTGTGGCACGGACCTACGTGCGCATTCAAGGATATGGCACTCACTATGCTGCCTCATCTTTTGTCTGCGGCAAGAAGAAAGACGGGAGAGGACAGCAAAACTCTTATTCTCGTAGCTACTTCGGGAGATACCGGCAAAGCCGCGCTTGAAGGATTTAAGGACGTAGAGGGTACGGATATTATCGTATTCTATCCTTCCGAGGGCGTATCGGATATGCAGAAACTTCAGATGATGACACAGCAGGGAAGCAACGTCTACGTATGCGCTATCGACGGTAACTTCGACGATGCTCAGTCGGCAGTCAAGACGATATTCAACGATAAGGATATTCAGGCTCAACTTCTTGCCGACGGATACAAGCTTTCGTCCGCTAACTCCATCAACTGGGGCAGACTTGCGCCTCAGATAGCTTATTACGTATCGTCCTATTGCGACCTTATAGCTTCGGGCAAAATCAAACTCGGCGATAAAGTAAACTTCTGCGTACCCAGCGGTAACTTCGGTAATATCCTTGCCGCATACTACGCGTCGCTTATGGGAGTAGGCGTAAACAAACTCATTTGCGCTTCCAACGTCAACAACGTGCTTACCGATTTCTTCACGACGGGTACTTACGATATACACCGTCAATTCCACAAGACTATGAGCCCTTCTATGGACATTCTCATATCCTCCAACCTCGAAAGACTTCTCTTTGAATTTTCGGGCAGAGACGACAAACTTATGGCAGAGAGAATGGACGCACTCAAAAAGGACGGAAAATATTCTGTAAGCAAAGACGAGCTCAATGAGCTTAAGAAAATCTTCGCTGTAGGTTTCGCGACCGAAGAGGATACTAAAGAAGTCATCGACAATTGTCTGGAAGCTTACGACTATCTTATGGATACTCATACTGCTGTCGCTATGAGCGTGTATGACGATTATTGCGAGGCTACCGGCGATGAGGATACCCCCTCTGTGGTGGTTTCTACCGCAAACGCCTACAAGTTTCCTTGCGACGTATACGAAGCAGTAGCGGGCGAGCGTATAGAAGACGCGCAAAAGGCTATCAAAAAACTTGCGTCGTTTACCGGTGAGGACGTCCCCGAGCCTTTGAAGGACCTTGACAAGAGAGAAGTCAGATTTACTAACGTAATCGACAAATCCGAGATTGCCGAAGAAGTTTTGAAGTACACCCGCAAATAAAAACTTTCCGATTATCGGAAAAATTAAGCTAACCACTAAGGAGTTTTATGAAGACTATATACAGTGCAATTCAGCCCTCCGGAATAATGACTTTGGGTAACTATATAGGAGCGGTCAACAACTGGCGTGCTATGCAGGCGGATAAAAACAACGATTGTATTTTCGCGCTTGCCGATTTGCATACCATTACCGTAAGACAGCAGCCTCAGGCTTTCAACGCAAACTGCTGGAGTTTTTACGCGCTTTTGCTTGCTGTAGGTCTGGACGTGGAGAGAAGTACGGTATACCTTCAATCTCACGTACACGAGCACAGCGAGCTTGCGTGGTTGCTCAATTGCTATACCTACGTAGGCGAGATGAACAGAATGACGCAGTTCAAAGACAAGTCTTTGAAGCACGCCGACAACGTAAATATGGGACTTATGGATTACCCCGTGCTTATGGCGGCAGATATACTCTTGTACGATACCGACCTCGTGCCCGTAGGCTACGACCAGCTGCAGCATATCGAAATCACGAGAGATATTGCTTTGAGAGTAAACAATATCTACGGAGATATTTTCAAGGTGCCCGAGGGATTTATCCCCAAGGTAGGCGCGAAGATTATGTCTTTGCAAGACCCTGAGAGCAAAATGAGTAAGTCCGACCCCAATCCCAATGCGGTTATATCCTGTCTTGACGACCCCGCGGTAATTATGAAGAAATTTAAAAAGGCGGTTACGGACAGCGATACGACCATTGCTTACGATCCCGAGAATAAGGCGGGTATATCCAACCTCTTGCGTATTCTCGCAGTTGCGGAAAACAAATCTGTCGAAAAGACGGTAGAGGATTGTCAGGGCTTGAGATACGGCGACCTCAAGGTGAGAGTAGGCGAAGCCGTTGTCGAAATGCTCAGACCCTTCCAGGACGAGTATAAGAAACTTGTAAACGAAAAAGATTATCTTCTCAAGTGCGCGCGTCTCGGCAAAGAAAAAGCTCAGGCTAAGGCGGAAAAAGTACTTAAGCGTTTTAAGGACGCTATAGGATATATCTCGCTTTAAAGACTTTTTATGATACGGTTAACAATCGGCTGTATCGCACAAGACGGTTTTACCGTATAATATACGGCGGATAAAGTCCAAAATAAATACAGCGCAAACGCGCAAAGGAGGCAATGGTAATGTTCGGATACGTAGTTCCCGACAAGATGAATATGTTTATGAAAGACTATTACGGTTACCGTGCTTTCTACTGCGGTCTGTGCAAGAGCATAGGCAAACGCTGTTCGCAGCTTATGCGCATCAATACCACTTACGATATGACCTTTCTCAATATTCTCGCTCACGCCGTAACAGACGTAGAGATTGAGATGAAGATGGGCAAATGCGTACTCAATATGGTGCAAAAAAAGCTTATTGCTCAGAATGACAAACTCACAGAAAAAATCGTGGATATAGGTACGATACTTGCACATTATAAATGTGTGGACGATATCCTCGACGATAAGTCGCTCTCAAAGAGATTTATCGACAAAGCCGTAATAAAAAGACATTATAAAAAGGCAAGAAAGAATTATCCCGAACTCGATAAGTATATATCGGATAAATATCTCGAGCTTGCAGAAGCAGAAAAAGCGAAGTGTTCGAGCATTGACAGAATTTCCCACCACTTCGGAGAGATAATGGTCAGAATAGGGCAGACGGTGTTTGAGGATAAATATACTCCAGAGCTGAGCAATCTTTTGTACAATCTCGGAAAATGGGTGTATCTTGCCGACGCGATAGACGATATCGACGAAGACTTTAAAAAGAAAAAATATAACGTATTTTTGATTGATTACGAATATAAAGACAAGGCAACTTTCCTTGAGGAGAAGAAAGACACGCTGGAGTTCGTAATGATGAGTTGTTACAACACGATTTGCAACGACTTCGATAAAATCGAAGTAAAAAAATACGAGGGTATATTGACAAACATACTTTGGTATGGTATGTTGAATAGCACGAAGGAGCTGTTAAGGAGAACGGAAAAATGCAAAAAAGTTCGTATTTGATTTTGGGACTTAAGGACAACGCGACTTTGCAGGAAGTTGAAAACGCGTACCGCACTCTCAAAGAAAAATATCAGAAGCTCTGTTTTGAAGAGGGCGAGGCAGGAAGCAGTGCCGCAAAGATGCTCTCTAAAATCAAGATAGCTTACAACGATTGTATAGAAGATATCAAAAAGCGTGAGATAGTCGGAGACGGCACGCTCTTTCAGGCTGTCGAAAGACTTATCAAAGAAGATAAGCTCAACGAGGCTCAACAGCTTCTCGACGATATCGAGCCCAGAGACGGCGAATGGCACTTTACGCAAGCTCATATCTTCTACAAGCGTAACTGGTTTTTGGAAAGCAAATCTCAGGTTGAGATGGCTTTGACCCACGACCCCGACAACGAAAAATACCGTCAGACATTGGAAGCTCTCAACAAGAAGCAGTCAAGTGCCGACGATATGGTAAAAGCTCAACGCCAATCGCGTGCGGGTTATCAACAGCCTCGCGAAGTCGGTGCGGGTATGGGCGACGGCGGATTGTGCAGCTATTGCGCGACTATGTTGTGTTGTAACGCAATCTGCTGGTTTTGTATTTAGGGTACCGCCGCTAAGCATTGAGTATAAGGTCTTAAAAGCAAAATTTGCGTTTCTGCTGTGTTAAGCCTCTTGACAATACAACAAGTATTGCCTGCGAGTCTTGCCTTGCATAGACGCAAATTTTTCGTTTTAAGACTGCTACGCACCCGTAGGGCTTATACTCACTACTTATCGGCGGTACTGTTTTTGTATTTTAGTTTTGTAATATTTGTGCCCCTGCTTTGTTGTGTCGCTTGACAATACGGCAAGTATTGCCTGCGCACCACGCCTCGCAGAAGACGCAAATCTCCCGTCTTAAATTGCTTTTGGCACCCCTACGGGGCAAAAATTTTTCTCTTATCGGCGGTACTGATTTTATGTAGTGAAGTTTTAAGACTACTACGCACCCGTAGGGCTTATACTCACTACTTATCGGCGGTACTATTTTTATCAATAGCTTTTGGCACCCCTACGGGGCAAAAATTTTCCCTTAGCGGCGATACAGATTTTATGTAGGGAAGTTTTAAGACTGCTACGCACCCGTAGGGCTTATACTCACTACTTATCGGCGGTACTATTTTTATCAATAGCTTTTAGCACCCCTATGGGGCAAAAAATTTTCTCTTAGCGGCGATACAGATTTTATGTAGTGAAGTTTTAAGACTGCTGCGCACCCGTAGGGCTTATACTCACTACTTATCGGCGATACTGTTGTTATGGCGGAGGAGTTTTAAGACTGCTTGCGC
>CALWHJ010000012.1 GCA_944380355.1 uncultured Christensenellaceae bacterium | reverse complement strand
GACGGATATGAGTTCGAAGGCTGGTATACGGATAAAACTTTCTCGAACAAAATCTCTTTCCCGTACGAGGTGACGGAAGACTTGACGCTTTATGCGAAATGGACGCAGAGCGGATCGGAAAAGATCGTTTTCTCCGTTGACGCCAACGGCGTTCTGACGGGAGTGAGCGGTCTGTCGGGAAGCGACATAACGGTAGAGATCCCGTCCGAGGTCAACGGCATCACGGTCACGGAGATAGGAAAGGACGTTTTCAAGGATAATAAGAACGTCGGCAGACTTATCATTCCCGATTCCGTGACGAAACTCGGTTATCGGATGTGCTCCGGCTGTACGGCTTTGAGCGAAGTGCGCCTGCCTGCCGGACTTACGGTGATACCCGACGAGGCTTTCGACGGATGCTCGTCGCTGCGAACGGTTAACTTCCCCGATACTTTGAAGGAGATCCGTTCCGACGCTTTCTGCGGCACGGATCTGACTGAGTTTATCGCGCCGGATTCGCTCACAAACGTGTGGTCCTACGCTTTTAAGGATTGCGCCGCTCTCTCGGCGGTCGAACTGAAAAATGTGCGCAGCGTAGGAGACGGCGCTTTCGGGAACTGCACGGCTTTGCGATCGATCCGTTTATCGGATAAAATGACGGAGCTGTCCGATCATATATTCGACGGATGTTCGTCGCTTGCGGATATCGATATGCCGGACAATCCGATAGCCGTATCGTTTTCCGTGTTTAACGGAACGGCGTATTACAATGAACCGTCCAATTGGGAAAACGGAGTGCTCTATGTGGACGGCTATCTCATAGCGGTTAGCAAGGATTTTGCTCCGCTGACCGAATATACGGTAAAAGACGGCACGATAGTGATCGCGGACGATGCGTTTTCCGGAGTCGGTTATTCGTCGAAACTGAAGAAGATGACATTGCCGACCGGCTTGTATCGCATCGGGCAGTACGCTTTCTCAAAGCTCTTTTCGCTTACCGAGATCAATATCCCCGATACGGTGCGTTCCATCGGTTACGGAGCGTTCAGCGGAACGGGATACGACGCGGATACGAACTATATAAACGGCGGATTGTATATAGGAAATTGGCTGGTGGCGGTCAATAATGTTGCCATGACTTCGTTCACGGTACAGGAGGGGACAGTCGGCGTGGCTGACGGAAAAGATACGTCGCTTTTTCCGACGAGAGCGCAGAAGATCACCGTTTTGGAGTTGCCTTCGTCGTTAAGATATATCGGGTCGCGGAGCTTTGCCCGTCTTAGGATCACGGAACTGAGACTGCCGTCGGAGCTGCAGACGTTGGGCAACGGCGCATTTGCGAGTTGCTCGGCATTGAATACCGTAAATCTCGGCGATTGTTCCGGGTTGGAGAGCATAGGCGAAAAAGCGTTTTCCGAGGCGGCGATCTCGGAAATAACGATCCCCGAAAGCGTGGTTTCCGTTGGCGAACTGGTTTTCAACAACAATACGGTCGATCTTACGGTCATTTGCGAAGTAGCGGAAAGACCCGAAGGTTGGGATCCGGATTGGTCTTATACTTACAGACAGGGTACAGAGATAATGGTAGAGTGGAAAAACAGATAAGGTATCCGTTATCGGCATTGCGGGGCTGATCTTCCCCGAGAGGTTTTCGCTGCGCATTATATTGGGAGCATATATGCGCATTGCGCTTGTTTATTTCTGCATTCAATGGTTGCACAAACTTGATAATATATTGCAAGGCGGAATCTAAGCCTAGCGGTTGGGATAGTAATTGGAACTACAGCAATTGTCCCGTGATGTGGGGCTATAAGGGCTGAACGAATAGCATATAAAACACAAATAAAATACGGCGGTTTTCCGCCGTATTTTTTATGTCCTCTTGCGCACGCACGCGGCAAAGCCTTTAATTTATACAATTTAAGTCTTGGGTAAATTGTATAAATTATTTAATATAATATATTTATATAAAGTTTATGGCAGTCTGTTCGCAAAAAAGGCATATATCGTGAATATGCTTTAGTATGGACAGATTTTCTTTTTTGACGGCGCTTGACGCCAAAGTGTGTTTCGATTATCCCTCGCTCTCGGCATTTAAGTGCGGCGGCAATATCGGCGCGGTTATTTTTCCCGAGGACAAGTGGGAGCTTTTGCAAGCCGTGGATTTGTTAAAGCGTGCGGGCGAGGATTACAAGGTTATCGCCAACGGTACAAACGTGCTTATACGAGACAAGGGCATAGACGGCGCGGTGATATGCACCAAATATCTCTGCGGCATAGACGTAAAGGACGATATGTGGCACGTCGGCGCAGGCGAAGGTATTGTCAAACTCGCTCGGCTTGCGGCAAATTCGGGCTTTAGCGGACTGGAGGGGCTTTGCTCAATCCCCGGTACTGTCGGCGGGGGCGTCGCTATGAATTGCTCGGCATTCGGCAGGCAAATAGCCGACCTTGTCGAATACGTGGATATTCTCGCCGATGACAGAATAGAAAGATTAAAGGCAAGCGAGCTTGATTTTTCTTACCGCACTTCGCTCGTAAAGGATAAGGGCATAGCCGTAGGCGCGGGCATAAGACTTGTCGAGGGTGACAAATACGCAATTGCCAGGGATATGCTTGCATACAGAATAGCAAGACAAAAAAGTCAGCCGAGCGGGATATCTTTAGGCAGTACGTTCAAGCGCGCGGACTACGTTTCGGCGGGATATTATATAGACAAGGCGGGACTTAAAGGCTACAAAATCGGCGGCGCGCAGATATCTTTCAAGCACGCTAATTTCATAATCAACACGGGCGGCGCAAAGGCAGACGACTTTTTGCAAGTGGCTGAATATGCAAGGCAAGAGGTTGACAAACTCTTCGGCGTTAGGCTACAATATGAAATAGACGTGCTGTGAGATATTGCCTTTAAAAGGCACACGGCAAAAGAGGAGGAAAGAGCGTGGACGAGATAAAACTCACTGCCGATTATCATTCGCATACCCGTTATTCGCACGGCAGCGGTACTATACTCGACAATGCCAAGTCTGCAAGCCAAAAAGGGCTTGAGATACTCGCTATCACCGACCACGCAGTAAGGCATCCTATCGTAGGCGTCAGTCCCAAAAAGTATGACAAGATGCGCGCCGACCTCGAAGAGGTGCAAAAGGGTTTTGACAATCTCACTCTTATGCTGGGCATAGAGGCAAACGTACTAGGTATGGCAGGCGATATAGACGTCAAAGAAAAGGATATGTCCAAGCTCGATATAGTGCTTGCGGGCTATCATCTTACGTCATTTCCTTACAAGTTCAGCGATTATTTCAAGATTACGTGGAATGCACTCACCAAGTATACTATGAAGTCTACCAAGGCACAGATAGCGCGCAATACGACTATGTTTGTCAACGCCGTCAAAAAACACCCGATAGATATTCTCACGCATCCCGGTTTCAGACTGGATATAGACTATAAGGAAGTGGGCAAGGTATGCGCCGATTACGGTACGTACGTGGAGTTATCATCTAGGCACAAGACGCCAGACGAGAAGAGTATAGAGCAGCTTTTATCTACGGACTGTGTTTTTGTAATCAATTCCGACGCGCACAAACCCGAGAATATCGCGAGTTGCGATTTTGCAATCGCGCTTGCTAAAAAATACGGTATACCCGACACGAGGATTGCCAATATTCTGGGCAAGAAACTCGACTTAAGAAGCAAAAGATAGATTTGATTTTATATTATCCTACGCATACTGACGGCAAGCGATTGCCGTTTTGTTATCCGTACGGACAAGCCATATTGACACAGGACATACGGAGATTTATGGATTTTACCGATCAACTCAAAAGCGAAATATTAAGCGGCATACCTCAGGAAAATTCTTGCAGGTTGCCTTTTCTCGCGGGCGTAACAAAAAATTGCGCCTACGTGGAGTTGTATAAAAAATCCGCTACGCTCACTTACGAGCTGACCTCAAAAGAAGAGGCGGTTGCGCTATTGCCCGTGATAAGGGATATAAGCGGCGGCGAAGTCTTTTTCGTGCAAAAGGGAGCACAAGGGGAAAAGGCTTACAAAATTCAGCTCAAGGACGGGGCGGCAGACAGCCTTTTAGAGAAATTGCACTTGTCGCGTTACGGTGAAAGTTTTGTGCTTGACAACGGTGTCGAATATCTCAATTCGCTAGACAGAGACAGCTTTTTCAATTACCTGCGCGGCGTCGCGCTTGTAGCGGCAAGGCTGAGATTTGCCGACGAAGAGTATACCAACTATTCGATGCAGTTTACCTTTGCCGATAAGGAATACGCCGAGGCATTCAAAGACAAAATGCTTGCGCTGAATATCGATCTCAAACTCAGCGAGAGTAAGACGGGCTATACGCTTTTGACGCGCAACAGCAGCGATATCGAAGACATACTTGCTATGTGCAAGGCAGTAAATTGTTTGTTTGCTCTCAACGACGTACTGTTGAAACGCGAGGAGTCCAACGAGTTTAACCGTATGAGCAACTTTTATATGGCTAATTACAACAAGAGTGTGGCGGGCGCGAGAAAATATATCGACGCAATAAAGGTATTGCAGGACAACGGTACTTTGGACGTGCTTGACAAGAAGTTGCAAACCGTAGCCCGTGCGAGAAGCGAAAGAGAAGACGAAACTATGCAGGAGCTTGCCGACAGGCTCAAGATGAGCAAGACGAGTTTATCGCGCGCACTCAACAAACTGCTTGCGATATCGGAGGGGAAGTACGATGGAAGAGAATAAATTCGAAGATTTGAAGAGCGGATTACTCGACGAGCTGGACAGTATGCTCGACGCGCAAAAGTCCGCGGAAAATCAACAAAAGACCGTAGCCGACGGTCTTGGCGATGCGCGCGCGGAAAAAGCCCCCGAAACGGATAAAAAGCAGGACGATAAGGCAGAAGAGAAAAAAGCTGCCGAGGAAAACAAAGAGGAAAAAGCACAAGACAAGCCCGAGAAAGACGGAGAGCACAAGGAAGAGGAAAAGGAAGAAATACCCAAGAAGCCTTTCGTGCATTTGCACGTGCACTCAGAATACAGTTTGCTTGACGGCTTAGCGAGAATTACCAAGGGCAAGAAATCTCCCTTGCTCGACGAATGCGTAAAATTAGGTTTGCCCGGTTGTGCGCTTACCGACCACGGAAATATGTTCGGCGCGTACACATTCTACAAAGCGGCGCAAAAACGCAACCTTATACCGATTATAGGCTGTGAGTTTTATACTTGCGAGGATATGCACTCTACCGACAGCAACGAGCGTAACCACCTCGTATTGCTTGCCAAAAACAACGAAGGTTACCGCAACCTCGTAAAACTTGATTCGCTTGCTTACATCGAAGGATTTTATTACAAACCGAGAATTGACCTCGACTTGC
This sequence comes from uncultured Christensenellaceae bacterium, assembly GCA_944380355.1. Classification (GTDB taxonomy): domain Bacteria; phylum Bacillota; class Clostridia; order Christensenellales; family UBA3700; genus RACS-045. The sequence goes on along the minus strand of CALWHJ010000012.1, from coordinate 49,001 downwards.
TTGCAAAACACTCCAAGGGCGTAATATGTCTGTCGGCGTGTCTTTCGGGAAAAATTCCCAGACTTTTGTTGATGGGAGATTACGATGGTGCGAAAGAGTACGCTATTAGGCTGAAGAGTATGTTTGACGAGGGCGACTTCTATATCGAGCTTCAGGACCACGGACTTGAAGAACAACGCCGCATACGCGACGATTTGGTGCGCCTGTCAAAGGAACTGGGCGTAAAGTTAGTCGCTACCAACGACGTGCATTACATTAAGCGCGAAGACTACGTATCGCAGGACTTGCTAGTGCGTATCAATACGGGCAAGACTATCAACGACGTTACGGGTATGGAGATGGGTAGCGACCAATTCTATCTCAAGAGCTACGAGGAGATGCAGCAGATTTTCTCGTGGTGTCCTGAGGCTTTGACCAACACCGTAGAGGTAATGGAAAAGTGCCACGTCATAATAGAGAAAGAAGATTTGTATCCGCCTTATACTCCCGAGGACGGCAGTTCACCCGCCGATTATCTCAGAAAACTCGCTTACGAGGGACTTGAAAGAAGATACGGCACCATTACCGACGAGATAAGAGAAAGAGCAGAATACGAGCTTAGCATAATAATCCGCACGGGTTTTGCAGAGTATTATCTTATCGTGTGGGACTTCATCAATTATGCCCGCACGCAGAAGATTCCCGTAGGCCCCGGACGAGGCAGCGGCGTAGGCTCGATTATCGCGTACGCAATAGGAATCACCAACCTCGACCCCTTGAAATACAGCTTGATTTTCGAGCGTTTTCTCAATCCTGAGAGAGTATCCGCGCCCGACTTCGACGTAGACTTCTGTATGGACAGGCGCGGAGAGGTAATAGAATACGTTATTCGTAAATACGGCAAGGACAAGGTGTGTCAGATTCTTGCGCTCGGTACGATGAAGGCAAAGGGCGCGATAAAGGATGTTGCGAGAGTTTACAACGTGCCTTTGGACATAGTCAACGCGACGACGAAACTTATCCCCAACGCTCCCGGCGTAACGCTCGACAAGGTGCTAGGCAGAGACCCTTCGACAAAGGAAGAGGACTTGAAGCTGCGTAATCCTGAGGTTATAGAGATTTACAACAACAATCCCGAGATGCACAGGGTAATAGATATGGCACTCAATATAGAGGGCTTGCCCCGCAACTGCTCCAAGCACGCGGCGGGCGTCGTAATATGTAAGGAAGTCATCAGCGACCACGTACCTTTGCAGCGTAACGGTCCGGATATTACCACGCAGTTCCAAAAAGAAGAAGTAGAGGAGCTGGGTATGCTCAAAATGGACTTTTTGGGACTTACCACTCTGACGGATATAGACAAGGCATTGAAGTACGTCAAGCAAAACCACGGTGTGGACATAGATTTTGACAAGCTGGGCTACGATGACGAGGAAGTATATAAGTTGATAGGTACGGGCGAAACCGAAGCAGTGTTCCAGCTTGAAAGCGCGGGTATGAAGAGCTTTTTGAAGAGCTATCAGCCCAAGAACCTAGAAGAAGTTATAGCGGGTATTTCGCTTTACCGACCGGGTCCTATGAGCTGTATTCCCGATTATCTCAACGCAAGAGCCAACAGGGATTTGATTACTTACGATGCGCCTCAGCTCGAGAGCATACTCGACGTAACGTTCGGATTTTTCGTATATCAGGAGCAGGTTATGCAAGCCGTGCAGTATTGCGCGGGCTATACGATGGGCAGAGCAGACAATCTGCGCCGTGCGATGGGTAAGAAAAAAGTCGACGTAATGAACGCGGAAAAGACGGTATTTATCAACGGATGCGAGGCAATCCCCGAGAAGAAGAACAAGCAGGGCGTAATAATTCAAAAAGCCGTTCCTGCCGTAGACGGCGCGATAAAGAGAGGCATATCGGCGGAGAAAGCCGAGAAGATATTCGATACGATGGCGGACTTTGCAAAGTACGCGTTCAACAAATCGCACGCGGCAGCATACGCTACGCTTACGTATCAGACGGCGTTTTTGAAGAGATACTATATGCTCGAACTCTTTGCTGCGGTAATCAACAACAGAATTACCAAGTCGGACGAGATTGCCAAGTATCTCGCTTACGTCAAAAACTACGACAAAAAAGTATATCCTCCCGACATCAATAAGTCGGACGTAATATTCACGGTTGAAAACAACGACGGCTTGCGATTCGGTCTGGGCGGTATCAAAAACGTAGGCGAAGCGGCAATGCAGGCGGTAGTCGAAGAGCGCAGAAAAAACGGCGACTATAAGTCGATAGGAGATTTGCTCACTCGTCTGCCCGCAGGTACTGTCAACAAAAAGATGCTCGAGTGTCTTATAAAGGCGGGCGCATTCGATTGCTTCGGACATACCAGAGCTGCTATGGCGGCAAGCTACGAGTCAATAATGACGCTCAATATGTATGATAAGAAGATGCAGGCCAACGGCCAGATAAGTCTTTTCGGCTTGCTCGATTCTGACGAGACTAGCGTTGAGGACGATATTCCCTATCTTAAGGAGTACCCCGACAAACAGCTTTTGTCTATGGAAAAAGAGGTGCTCAACGTATACGTGAGCGGGCATCCTCTCGACGAGTACAGAGAGGAAATGCAGAAGTATGACTTCAATCTTTCAAAGATAAGCGATTTGCTCAGCAAAAACCTCGACGAAGACGAGCTTGACGAGAGTGACCTCGAGCTTATATCCCAATACGAGAATAAGGACGTAGTATTCGGCTGTATGCTTTCGGGAATACAGAAGAAGACGACCAAAAACGGCTCGGTAATGGCTTATGCTCAGCTCGAAGATTTGTACGCCGAGATAGAGGGCGTAATCTTCCCCAAGACTTATGACAAGTACAGAGATTTGCTCATCAACGATAATATCGTAATGGTGCGCGGCAGCATAAAGCGCAACAACGGCAAAATCAATATCAACGTAGCGGACATTCAGCCTTGGCACAAAAGCGAAGAGGAGGACGAGGATAAAGAGGAGGTTACGCAGAAGAGCGCAGCTTGCACTCAAAAGGTGTATATCAAAATAGACGATATGCACAGTTACAGAGAGGTGCTCAACGTAATAGAGGTTTTCCCCGGCGTCACGCCTGTTATTTTCAAGCTTTTCTATGACCCTAAGGCGCAGATGTACAGCAAGGGCGTAACTGTAAAGGAGAGTTTTGTCAACAGGATAAAGGCGATAGTAGGCGCGGGCAATATAGTTGTCAAGGATTTAAAATAAGTAAAAGTAAAGAATAAGGGGTATTTGCGGGTAAAATCGCGCGCTATCCCTTAATTTTTTTAAAAGTGATTAAAAAGTGTAGCTTTATGTCAATATTTTTGATATAATACAAATCGAAAAAAATTTTAGCCCTTAATCTTAAGATTGAGGACGAGTGAGGATATATGAAAAAAATAGGCGTATTGACAAGCGGCGGCGACGCCCCGGGAATGAATGCTTGCGTAAGAGCGGTTGTGCGTTATGCAATCTACAACGGATTGACCGTATACGGAATAGAGAGAGGATATTCGGGTCTTATCAACAACCATATGGTTGAGATGAATAAGCGCTCCGTATCCGACATTATTCAAAGAGGCGGTACAATACTTAAGACGGCCAGATGTCCCGAATTCAAAGAAGACAAGTATATGCAGATAGCGGTCGATAATATGGAAGCTTACGGCATAGAAGGTCTTGTCGTAATCGGCGGTGACGGCAGTTACAGAGGCGCGCTGGATTTGTACAACAAATTCGGAGTAAAGGCTATAGGAATTCCCGGCACGATTGACAACGACCTCGCTTATACCGATTACACGCTCGGTTTCGACACGAGCGTAAATACCGTAGTTTCGGCAATCAACAATCTGCGTGACACAATGACTTCTCACGACAGAGTTTGTATTATCGAAGTTATGGGCAGAAAGTGCGGAGACATAGCGTTGTATGCGGGAATATCGGGCGGTGCTGAAATGATACTCGTGCCCGAGGTAGAATGCGACCTCAAGAAGATTGTCAAGAAAATATCTCTTAATCAGAGAATAGGCAAGACGTCGGATATTATCGTGCTTGCGGAGGGTGTTTGCAAGGCGGAAGAGCTCAAGCAGGAACTCAAAGACAACGGCATACTCGGCTCGATAAAGACGACCACGCTCGGATATATTCAGAGAGGCGGTGCGCCTTCTATGTTTGACCGCGTGCTTGCGGCTCGTTGTGCGGTAAGAGCGGTTGACCTTCTTATGCAGGACAAGGGCGGCAGAGTAGTCGGTATCAAGGATAACAAGATAATCGACGAAGACATAGCAGAGGCTCTTGCTCAGGAAAGACACTTTGACAAAGAACTTTACGATACGGCGATGATACTCGGTCTTTAATCGTTAAATCAATGCCCCTCGCAAGAGGGGTATTTTTTATATCATGGCGAGCGGGCTGAGAGAAAAATAATTTTATATATAACGGCAAATTTACAGTTTTTCAGCAAAATTGCACAATTTATTTGCTATTGAGGCAGTTATTTGGTAAAATAAGTATGGTTTTACAGATTACTGTAATTATTATCAGATAAAAATTTTGGAGGCTTTTTATGGAAAAGTTAGTTGGAGCTTGTATGTTCGGTCAATCAGGCGGTCCTTCTTCCGTCATCAATTCCAGCGCGGCAGGCGTATTTACCGAGGCGTTGAAACAAGACTGCATTACGGCGGTTTACGGTGCTGCACACGGCATCAAAGGCGTACTCAATGAAGAGTTTTACGATATCAGCAAAGAGGATATGAATGAGATTATGCTTCTCAAGAACACTCCTTCTTCGGCTTTGGGCAGCGTAAGATACAAACTCAAGTCTGAGAAAGTTGACGATACCGACTACAAGAGACTTCTCGAAGTATTCAAAAAGTATAATATCCGTTACTTTTTCTACAACGGCGGTAACGATTCTATGGACACCTGCAACAAGGTCAGCAAGTATATGAAGAAGTCGGGCTGGGAATGCCGCGTTATGGGCGTACCCAAGACTATCGACAACGATTTGTTCGGTACCGACCACTGTCCCGGATACGGTTCTGCAGCTAAGTACGTAGCTACCACTACTATGGAGCTTAAGCTTGACGCGACCGTATACGATACTCCTATGATTACCGTAGTTGAGGCAATGGGACGTCACGCAGGATGGTTGACCGCAGCAAGTGCGCTCGCTTGCACCAAGGGTCTCGGTCCCGACCTTATTTATCTTCCCGAAGTTCCTTTCTCCACTGAGAAGTTCCTTTCTGACGTAGAGAAGAAGATGAAGGAAAACAACGGCAAGTGTATGATAGTTATTTCCGAGGGTATCTCCGATGAAAACGGTACTCTTATCGCAGAAAAAATCAACGAAAACGTTGCTAAAGACTCTTTCGGTCACGCACAGCTCGGCGGCGTAGGTACCGCTCTTGCAAACCTCTGCAAGGAGAAGTTCGGCTGCAAGACGAGAGCTATCGAGTTCTCTTTGATGCAGAGATGCGGCGCACACCTTGCTTCCAAGGTAGACGTCGAAGAAGCTTTCAAGGCAGGCGCAGCTGCAGTTAAGTACGCAGTAAAGGGTACCACCGACAAGATGGTTATCATCAAGAGAGATATGTCCTCCGGCAAGTATAAGAGCAAGATGGGTGTTATGGGTGTTGCTAAAGCTGCAAACACCGAAAAGAAAGTTCCTACCGAGTGGATTATCAACGACGGAACAATGCTTTCTCAGGAATTTATCGACTATGCATTGCCTTTGATTCAGGGCGACAGCAAGGCTCCTCTCGAGGACGGTCTTCCCAGATTTGCAAAACTCAAGAAAGTGCTTGTAGAGAAGAAGTGATTACTTTTTCGATTATAAAAGACAAACAATCAAGGTCGGCTTTTACGCCGACCTTTTTTGGCTTTTGAGTATTGAAGGATAAATTATGGCTTTTACTTTCGTATCTTGATTTTATCTTTTGTATTACACTACATTGTATGCGACGCTGGTATAAGCCGTTACAACAAAGCCGCTTTGATTAAAAAAATTTTATTCATACGTAAGATGAAACAAGCAGCTAAACCGTCAGCGGTTGAGCGAATTGACGGCACCTGCTATAATCTTTGCGCAATTGTCTATCAGAGCGTCTACGTCGCGCGGGGTGAGCATATAGTGTGCGTATCCCGCTATTTTGCCGTTAGTGCCTGTGATATTGCCTGCTGCGATTATGAGGGGGACGCCTATTGCCACGACGGGTACCGAAAGACTTTGACGGTTAAGACAAGGCTGCGGATTGTCCACGCCTCCGCCGGGGCAGATACCCGCGTTAGTGAGCTGATAACAATTGCCCAGTCTTTCTATTTTACCTGTAGCGAGAGTGTCTACGGCAATCACAGCGTCGGGACGTTGACTCTCTACGACTGCCTTGACTATCTCAAAAGATTTGATACCCGTTACGCCCTCAACTTTAGGCGCGATTGACGCGAGATAATAGTCTTGTATTTTACCCGTGCGGATACGTTTTGTAACTTCGTTTCCCAGCGCATCGACAACGGCATTTTCATTGCCGAGACCTACTACCAGAAGTTTGCCCTCGTGCACTCCGCAAAATCTCAGGAGTTTTTTGAGCGAATTTTTTATTACGCCTCTGACGCAATCGTCAGAATTATCGCGTGAAGGGAAGAGAGTCAGGTATTTGCCTTCGTTTTTTCCTGTTTTGCGCGAATAAACTTTGTTTACGTTGCACTCGTGTACTTCCACGCCTTTTTGAACGTAACTTTTGCAAGGCACGGATATTTCGCTTGCGCATTCCGTTATCATATCAGAGTAATTCATAACAAGATTATTTACACTAATCTTAAAACTAAAACACTTTTGATTGTCTTAAAAGCAACTCAAAACGGATAATTTTGTATAAATAGATAAAAATATATATCAAAATTCCTTGCTTTAATCGAATTGTTATGATAAAATATCTTAGTAAAAATACTAAAACGGAGGGAGAGGTATGCCTAATATTAAGTCCCAAAAGAAGAGAGTTTTGATTTCTCAGAAGGAGAATGCGGCTAATACGTCCAAGCGCAGCAGAGTTCGCAATGCTATCAAGAAGTACGAGCTTGCTATTGCCGGCAAGGATATCGCTGCCGCAGAGAAACTTTTGCCTGAGACCATCTCTTTGATTGACAGAGCAAAGAGCGACGGTATTTATCACGCCAACACCGCCAGCAGAAAGGTAGCTAGACTTTCTAAGATGTTGGACGAAGCTAAAAAAGCTTAATCGGTAAAATAAAGAAAGACGGGCTGTCCTAAAGGGCAGTCTTTTTTTATGAGTATAAGACGATAGATATTGCTGAGCTAATGTAAAAGGACAGCAGAAAGATTTAATCTTTATAGCTATCGGGCAGACAGCAAAGACTATCTTCTTGCAAGTATTTTAGTTTTTAAGCGGTCGCGGCAATAAATAAAAAAAACCCGCCAAACGGCGGGTTTTGTCAATGGTATCTTTCGATTAATCTTTCTTTTCGTCATCAGACGTTTCGTCAGAGCGAATTTCCGATTGCAGTTTGGTTACGTCGTCTTCGAGAAGAGAAGCGTCGCTTTGTATATTATCAATTTCGCTTTCACCTTTTACGGATTCTTCGCTATCGCTGACGATTGCGCTTTCTTCCGCTGCAACAGCTTCTTCACCTATAACAACTTCGCCAGATTCTTCAAGACTTCTCTTTTTGAGTTCTTCGACGATAGCCGCGTGTTGCTTTTTGGTGAGAGGATAGAAAATCATAGCGATTGCCATCAAGGCTGCAGATATAGCCGATATCCACAAAGCAAGGTTGAAGTAATCGGTAGCGACTTTCATCAGTTCGTCACTGACAGTAATTTGGTTGAAGTAATTTGCAGGCTGATAACCCATATCGCGTTTTACGAGAGCAATTACCACGTATCCTACGTTGGTAAACACGAGTACCAGCGTATAGGCAAACATTTGAATGAAGCCTTCGAGACGTTTACCGGTTTTGAGTTGCTGATAATCGGATATTTCCGAAAGCATAAGAGGTTGCAAGGATGCAATTGCGTTGAACAATGCTATGTATCTTAGTATGGTCAGCAAAGCCGCACTGAGCGCACCTTGTGCAATGTTTTCCACGCCTATTATTCCTAGTATTGCGTAACCTACCGCATTGCAAGTCATCCATATAATCATTATGGTTTTGTTATTGAGTTTTCTTGTCATAAACGGCAAGAGAATCATATTAGGCGTAACTGCAAAGCCTGTAACGAGCGTAAGAGAAGCGAATATCTTTTGACCGGTAGGTATGTCGGCAGCATAACGCAACTTGCCGAGGATAGCGGCGTCGACTTCTATCGTAGTACGCATACAACCGAGAATAAGCGCAAGCGTGAGGATAAGCAAAGGCTTATTTTTAAAAATCATACCGATACCCTGGAAAAGGCCGACTTTTTCGGAGTTTTTCGAAGTAGCGATAATTCTTTCTTTAACTTTAAAGAGCAAGAGAACGAAGAGCAAACCGAGTATCGAATAGATAAAGCCGATGTAGCGGTAAGCGAGATATTCTGCGCCCTGTTCGTTGAAGTATCCTCTCAAAGCATTGCCGAGCACGTTCATAATCGTAGGCGAAAAACCTATGACCAAACCAATAGGAGACCATATATCGGTACGTTCCTGCTGGTTGGGGGTAATTACGCCGGGCATCATATAGAAAGTGTTTTGGAAGAGGTTCCAGATGATAAGCGTAGGGGTACAGATGCAATAAGCATAAGCTATTTTTGCAGACGAATTGAATTCCTGATTACGTATCAAATCGGGTGACCAGGTAGCAGCGATTGCGAATGCGGCAAAAATAGGAGCCATCAGCAAAATAAAAGGCTTATATTTTCCCCATTTTGTCTGAGTATTCTGAAGCAGTTTACCGAAAAGAGGTTGGATTATAAGACCGAGTATACTTGCCACAAGACAGATGAGGGGTCCGTGCAATACGTCGATGTCGAACAATTCCGAAATCTGCGTAGCGGTGATAAGACCGGAAACGACGGTAACAAGAGTACTTACGCCGAAAGCTGTTCCGCCGAAACAGAGTATCTCTTTGAGGTTGAGGTATCTGCCTTGAGGGGGATTGTTCCAGAAATTCTTGAGTTTGGCGGGTGCGCTCTTGAGTTTTTGAGCGGCTTGTCCCTTTTGCTTAGGTTGTGAATCTTTTCCCATAATTAGCCACCTTTCATTTTAGTCCAATATCAATTTTATCATAGAACAAGCACTCGGGTCAATATATTAACAATATTATATATATAAAAAGTGTAGGTTTTTTGATGTGGGGCAAAGAGCCTATTGCGCTGTTTGCGAAAATGTGCTAAAATGGTGGTATGAAAGAGTTCAGACAAATGAGGCGCTTTAAGGCTTCGCGCCCCGAAGAGTGCGAAAAGGTGCTTTGCGAGGCAAAGCGCGGAGTGCTCGCCGTCATCGGCGACGGCGGCTACCCATATTGCGTGCCCGTCGACTTCGTCTATGAGGACGGGCGCATATACATCCACGGCGCCGCCCAAGGGCATAAGTCGGACGCGATCGCCGCTTGCGACAAGGTGTGCTTCACCGCGACGCGCGACGACTTCCGCAAAGAGGGCGATTGGGCGTGGTATGCGACGTCCGTCGTCGCGTTCGGCAGGGCGAAGTGGATCGAAGACAGAGACGAGGTGCTGAAAAATGTGAGACTTCTCGCCCAAAAATACTACCCCTCGCAACAGGAGATCGACGACGAGATCGCGCGCGACGGTCATCGCGTGCAATTGCTCGAGATCGAGATCGAACATATGACGGCAAAACAGGTGCACGAAAAATGATAAGAAAGTGGATATCGATAGTTCTCGAGACCGTGGTCGCGGTGTGCGCGTTCGCAGGCATCGCGCTGAGCCAAAACTTCCTCTATTTCACCACCCAATCCAACCTTTGGATCGCGGCGACGCTTGCCGCGTTCGCGGTGTGGCAAATCGTCAAGATGTTCAAGCCGTCCGCGAAGGATATCCCCGAGGCGATGTGGCGGCTCAAATTCGTGTTCACCGTGTCCATTACGCTGACGGGCGGTGTGTTCTGCGCGGTGCTCGCGCCGACGGGGCCGGGAGCGTTCGGCAACGCCGCAAACGTGCTCACTCACGTCGTCGTGCCCGTGTGCGCGATCGCCGACCTCTTTGTCGCCAAACACGACGCGCCCGACTTCGGCATCGCTGTCTGGGCGCTCGTGCCGCTGATCTACTATCTCGCGTTCGCGACGATCGGCTTCGTCCTCAATTGGGACTTCGGCAACGGGCGGAATTACCCCTACTTCTTCCTCAATTGGACGTCGCCCGCCGGCGTGTTCGGCTTCGGCGGCGGGGAATACTTCATGGGGACGTTCTGGTGGATACTCGTGTTGATCGCGCTGGTCTTCGGCATCGCGCTCGCCTATGCGGCGATCCTCAAACGCGTGCGAGGCGGCGCCGCAGACAAAACCGCGACCGAAACAGAGGTCGTCGTGGGCGACGCGGCGAACGACGCCGAGACGCAGGAAGAGAATGCGAGCGAAGACGGCTCAAATGCCGACAAAGATCGGCAATGATGTGCAACGCGAAGGTTGACGAGGCGCGCTTCTACTCCAAGCACAGCTTCTACAGCCTCGCCGATCTACAAGACCAATTAAAGCGATACAATAGAGAGTACAAGCACACTCCTATGCGCCCACTCGGCCGGAAGTCGCCTAACCAATACCTTGCCGATTATTTTAACAACAAAAGTGTAACAGATGTTTGACAAACCAACATTAACAATATTATATATATAAAAAGTAACGCATAATTTATAAAAAATAAGTGCAAAACAAATATCTTTCAGAAATTGGTTGTTAGTATTGAAACGCAGGCGATAAAGTAGTATAATAAACTAAAAAGGTACAGGGGGATAGAATATTGACCTTCAATAAAAAAGCTATAAAAATTACGGCTATCGTACTGGCGTGCGCAATATTTATTACTGCGTCGGTATTTGCATTTATGGGAATAGCCCGAGCAGTAAAAATCGGGAATATACCCGAAGTAGTATATGAGGGCGAAAAGCTCAACGTAATACTTATGATAGGCGACGGAATGGGAGCTAATCATCTCAAAGCCGCTGAGGCGAGATACGGCGAGTTGTTTATGAAGAGTGCGCCCGTACAGGGTGAACTGACTACATATTCGAGATATCTTTTCGGAGCTACCGACAGTGCGGCGGCTGCAACTGCGCTCGCTACGGGAGTAAAAACCGACAACGGCCACGTAGGGCAGTATCTCGGCAAGGAAAAGCAATCCACGACGGAACTTGCAATATCACTGGGTATGTCTACGGCAATACTTGCGACAGAGGGAGTGGACGGCGCAACTCCCGCGGGATTTTCCGCGCATACTTCAACGCGTAACGATTTGGACGGAATACTTGACGACCAGCTCGTAAGCGGTGTGGACGTATTTTTCGGCAGCAATATAGAAAGATACGCTTCGCTTAGCGAAAAGATAGAAAAAGCAGGTTATTCGTTCTTTGACAGTACGTCAAATCTCGATATGTCCAAGGAGAAAGTTTTCGCGTCTTTTGAGGAAATCGCGCTTGAGGACGGCGGCAGTACAAAGCCTACGCTTGCCGACCTTGCGATAAAGGCACTTGACAAAATCTCACTCAACGAAAAGGGCTTTTTTATGATGATAGAGGAAAGCCATATCGACAAGTGCAGTCATAACAACGATTTGGACGGTGCTCTTTCACACGTCAAAGCATATGATAATGCAATAAAAGCCGTAGTCGATTATGCTCTTAATCTTGGCAACACAATAGTTATAGTTACGGCTGACCACGAAACAGGCGGACTTCAGTATAACGGAGAAACGTCTGAGCAGATGAGCGACAGTATGTACACACTCACGCATCATTCCACAGTCAACGTACCTTATTTTGTGTTTGGCAACATAGATTACGAATTTGCAAAGGTGATGGATAATACGCAGATTGCTAAGTTGTGTCAAGCTGTTTTAAGCGCAAGCGTATAGGCGAGCGCGTATAGCGGCGCGCCTTTGCGAATTTTAGGAACGTCACTCGCCGTCACGTACGGCAAGTACGCTCAGGACTTGTGACAACCGCTAGAAATTCACAAAATCACACCACTCTCCGCGCTTGCACGAAGTGTGTAAATTAGCGGCGCATATTTTGCCTTTGTCTGCGACGCTCGCGCTCAGTTACGGTTCGCTCACCTCGACGAAATACCCACGCTTCCGAGGTATCGAAAGCGTAAGGCAAAGGGTTGGAAATATTGGCGCCGCGCCTTTGCGGGCGACCTTGAAAAAGAAAAACAAAAACCACTCTCTATTATATTTGAGGGTGGTTTTTTTATTCTTTCTTTTACGCGATTTGTACTTATCGGTTAATATGGTTTGCGCCTTTTTATAAGACATTGAAAAGGAATAACTGCACAGGTTTATGCGATAACACAGAGCGTGTGATAAATGTATAGTTTCGCCAAATGCAATTCCACTTGCGCGCAAAACGTGCGCACTACACACGCATATCGTATGCTCGCACGCGTTGAAGCTACTAATTTATACAATTTAAGTCTTGGGTAAATTGTATAAATTACTTTTTATATTAGTATATATTTAAATTTATATATAGAAAAGAGACCTGCGAATTGCAAGTCTCTTAATTTTTAATTCGAGTCTGTTATCTATTGCCAAACTTCGTGTGACCTTGGAGAAGAGTGCGATTTTTTCTTTTTCAAGGTCGCCCGCAAAGACACGTATTGTTGTATATACGCAAGCGCACAAAAGTCATTATTTACTTTCTCCGCGCTCGCCTATTTGCCTATATGATTTTGTGAGGCGCATACGACGTATGCAAAATCTCGTGCGCTTTGTGGCTGTTAGGGAATCCGAGGAAATCGTCGTATATGACATCCATAACGGGCGAGTCTGCCGAGCGTCTCAATTCGTTTTGAGTGTCACTCGAATAGAGTGCCTTTGCGCGTGCTTCTTTAAGCTCTACGGAATTGCGCACGCTGTCGGAAAGCGTAGGCTGACCGCCGCCGTTTACGCAACCGCCGGGACAGGACATAACCTCTACAAAGTCGTACTTTTTCTCTCCCGACTTGATTTGTTCGAGAAGAGTACGCGCATTGTCAAGACCCGATACTGCCGCTACGTGCAGGGTATGACCCGCTACGAGATATGTAGCTTCTTTAATGCCTTTACTTCCGCGTACGGCAAAGAAGTCGAGTACTTCGAAGCTTCCGTCGAGCATATGCGCAGCAGTTCGCAAGGCTGCTTCCATTACGCCGCCTGTTGCGCCGAAAATCGCGCCTGCGCCGCTGGCAAGGGCAAAAGGATTGTCGAATTCTTCGTCGGGAAGCTCTGTGAATTTAATGCCTGCCGTCTTTATCATACGCGCGAGTTCTCTCGTGGTAATAGCCGCATCTACGTCGCCGAGCATTTCGTCGCGCTTGCACTCGTATTTTTTAGCGGTACAAGGAATTACGCTGACTACGAAAAGATTTTCTTTTGCGACGTCGTGTTTTTCGCACCAATACGATTTGAGCAGCGCACCGAACATTTGCTGAGGAGATTTGCAGGTAGATATGTTGGGGATAAATTCGGGATAAGTCTGCTCGACGAATTTTACCCAAGCGGGGCAACACGATGTAAACATAGGAAGAGGCTTATTAGTTTTGATACGGTTTATAAGTTCGCTGGCTTCTTCCATAATCGTAAGGTCTGCAGTGACGTCCATATTGAATACTGCGTGGGGATTAAGGCGTCTTATAGCAGCGACCATTTTGCCTTCTACGTTTGTACCGATAGGCATATCGAAAGCCTCGCCCAAAGTAGCTCTTACCGAAGGAGCGGTATAGAATATAACTTTTTTAGTGCTGTCAGAGAGTGCGCTCCATACTTCGTCGACGTTGCTCTTTTCTGCGAGTGCGCCTACGGGGCAGGCAACTATACATTGTCCGCAGCCTACGCAGGGAGATTCGCTCAAAGGTCTGTCAAACGCGCTGCCGATATGTACGTTAAAACCTCTTCCGATAGGTCCTATAGCGTTTACGTTTTGCTTTTTGCAAGCGGCAACGCAACGCATACAGTTGATGCACTTATCGTTGTCTCTTACAACGTAAGGAGTAGAGGTGTCGATAGGGAGCACGAAGTCCTCGCCCTTAAATCTGTCTTCGTCTACGGAGTAACCGAGCGAAAGTTTTTGAAGCTCGCAGTTGTGGTTACGCTCGCAGGAAAGGCATTTTTTCTTATGTTTGCTAAGGAAAAGTTCGAGAGTCATTTTTCTTGACTGACGACACTTTTCGGTATTTGTTCTGACTTCCATACCTTCCGCGACGGGGTATACGCACGCTGCGACAAGACCTCTTGCGCCCGTAGCTTCTACCACGCACATACGGCAGGAGCCTACGCAGTTGACGTCCTTGAGGAAACACAGCGTAGGGATTTCGATATGCGCTTTGCGCGCAGCTTCCAATATAGTCGTACCTTCGGGTACGGATACGGGGATACCGTTGATTTTAAGATTAACCATTTTTTCCATACTTACACCTCTCATATTCTCGTAATTGCGTCGAATTTACAGTTAGCCATACACAGACCGCACTTGATACATTTCGAAGTATCTATGACGTGAGGCTTTTTGATTTCGCCGCTTATTGCTTTGACGGGACAATTGCGTGCACAGAGCGTACAGCCTCTGCACTTGTCCGCCTCTATATGGTAGGTGAGGAGTGCTTTGCAGACGCCTGCGGGGCAAACCTTGTCTACTATATGCGCAAGGTATTCGCTTTTGAAGTATCTCATTGTGGAGAGTACGGGATTGGGAGCGGATTGACCGAGAGCGCAGAGAGAGGATTGTTTCATATGGTTGGCAAGTTCCTCTATTTTTACGAGGTCTTCTTCCTCGCCCTTGCCTTCAGTGATTTTTGTAAGAAGTTGAAGCAAGCGTTTTGTACCTATACGGCAAGGTGTACATTTTCCGCACGATTCGTCTGCGGTAAATTCGAGATAGAATTTAGCAATATCCACCATACAGGTATCTTCGTCGAGGATAATCATACCGCCGCTACCCATCATCGAGCCTATGGCGATAAGGCTGTCGTAGTCGATAGGCGTGTCGATACATTCCGCGGGGATACAACCGCCCGACGGGCCGCCTGTCTGAGCGGCTTTGAATTTTTTGCCGTTGGGGATACCTCCGCCGATTTCTTCGACGATTTCTCTCAAAGTAGTGCCCATAGGTACTTCGACAAGACCTACGTTGGTTATTTTGCCGCCGAGAGCGAAAACTTTAGTTCCCGACGAGGTCGAAGTGCCGATAGAGGAAAACCAAGCCGCGCCGTTCATAATTATCGGGTTGACGTTAGCCCACGTTTCTACGTTGTTGAGGATAGTAGGTTTACCGAAAAGACCTTTGACGGCAGGGAAGGGAGGACGGGGACGGGGTTCGCCGCGATGACCTTCGATACTTGTCATAAGCGCGGTTTCTTCACCGCATACGAACGCGCCTGCGCCGAGACGGATTTCTATATCGAAGTCAAATCCCGAGCCGAGAATATCTTTTCCTAAGAGTCCGTATTTTCTTGCTTGTGCGATAGCTATTTTAAGACGTTCTACCGCGACGGGATATTCTGCACGCACGTATATAAATCCGTGATGCGCGCCTATTGCATAGCCCGCAATCGTCATAGCTTCGAGTACGCAGTGAGGGTCACCCTCCAGCACGCTTCTGTCCATAAACGCGCCGGGGTCGCCTTCGTCGGCGTTACAGCATACGTATTTTTCGTCGCCCTGAGAAGCTTTTGCAAACGACCATTTTCTTCCCGTAGGGAAGCCTGCGCCGCCTCTGCCTCTCAAGCCTGAAGCGTTCATTTCGTTGATTACGTCGTCGGGGGACATTGAGGTAAGCACTTTTTCGAGCGCGCTGTAATCTCCCGCGCCTATTGCTTCTTCGATGTTCTCGGGTGCGATAACTCCGCAGTTACGCAGAGCGATACGCATCTGTTTTTTGTAGAAAGGCGTTTCGGAGAAAGGAATTATGTCGCCTTCTTTGGTTACGGTTCCTTGATAGAGCAGTTCTTTTACTATCTGACCGCCTTTTACGAGGTGTTGTTCGGCTACCGTTTTTACGTGTTCGGGCGTCATCTGCGCATAAAACGCACCTTCGGGATAAACTATCATGATAGGTCCGAGTGCGCACAAGCCGAAACAACCTGTTTTTACCACGAGAATATCCGTGAGATTGAGTTCCTTGAGCGATTTTTCGAGCTGTTCGATAACTTGCATAGAATGCGATGAAGTACAGCCTGTACCTCCGCATACGAGTACTTGTTTGCGGTAGCCCGTCTTTTTAGCGAGTTTTTCGCCCTCTTCTTTTACGAGACGGCGCACCTTAATCAAGTCTTCTTTGTTTTTGCGTATAGCGTCTAATTCTTTGATTGTCATTCGTCCGTCTCCTTATGCTTTGTATTTGTCGAGAATGTCTTTGACCATCTCGGGTTTGAGTTTGCCGTAAACTTCATTGTCAATCATCATTACGGGAGCGAGACCGCACGCGCCTACACAACGGCAACTGTCAATAGAAAACAGTCCGTCCTCCGTACATTCTCCGCACTTGATGCCGAGTACTTTTTCGATTTCTTCGAGAATTTTATCGCTGCCTTTTACATAGCAGGCAGTACCAAGACAAACGCTGATGCGGTGTTTGCCCTTGGGTTTCAAAGAGAATTGCGAGTAAAACGTCGCAACGCCGTATACCTCAGACAGAGAGATGCCGAGACCTTCGGCAATCATAGACTGTACTTCGATAGGAAGGTAGCCGTAAATGCCTTGAGCTTCCTGCAACACGTGCATAAGACACCCCGGTGTAGAGCGGGATTCTTCAATCACGGCTTTTAATTTTTGCGTTTGTTGCGCGCTGGAATGAAAATCGCTTTTTTTATCCATAAATTCCTCCTTATACTAAAAAAACACCTCTCGGGAAATGAGAGAAAAATAAACCGATTATATACAGTATATCATACGCTGAGGAAATATCAAAGTATTATGTTAAAAAAATATCAAACTTTTACAAATGTTCGGCTTATCGAGCTTCTACTTATATATATGCGATCTTAATATTATATATTTATTAGTATTAATATATAGTTATATATACAATTTACATAAGGCTTAAATTGTATATATAAGGGCGGTTTTAGCTGTCGCGTGTACGCACAGGGGAGATAAACCGTGCGCGCAGGTTAGGCAAATTAAAATAAAAATCGGTACAAAAAAAACCGCCAAACGGCGGTTTTTATATTTTATTCTGATTTTATTCTGTTTTGTCTTCCGAATCCGATACGGGCGGCTCCTGTAAATCTGTTTGCTGTGCGTTTGCTTTTTTTGCCAAAATGCGAGCTTTCACTATAGCCATCAAGTCAATCTCTTTGACTGTGCAGTATGTAGATATGATAGGCACTGCAAGAAAAATTATACTCATAATTACGCCTAGCACGTAGATTATGTATTGTCCGCTTTGTCCGGCAATATCTTCGAATGCCACGCATATCGCGCCTACCATTTCGCTTAAGAACTCAGGCAGATTTGCTCCCGCAGCTTGGGGAATCATAAGAACAAACGAAACGAAAAGAGGAATAGTCATAATCGTACTGTATGCGCATACGGTAATTGAAAATACGTTTTTGACTTTGCCTTTAAAGGTGCCGGCAGCGGTTGACATAAGCATAATGCCGATTGACATCGTAACGATTACGAGAGCGTAACGACCTATTATATTAGGTATCTTATCTATGTAGTTAAGACCTACTTTAGTGCCGATAGTTTGCAAAAGCGAGAGAATACCCCAGATATTCAATCCGGCGGCAATGACAATCATTACGGATTGAATGACTTTTTTCTTTGTCGCGTCGTCCATAAAATAATCCCCTTATATGATAAGTTAGGACTAAGTCCTAAATTTATTATACACAAAGGTTTTTGTAAAATCAATAATATATTAAAAAATATATTAATATTCTATAAATTTTATAAAAACGGTTGCGGAAAATGATAACAATGTCGGCGTCGTTTGTATTGCCGGATAAGCCGGAAATAATGTGGAAAGCAAATTATTGCTATAACTATGCACTCAGAGTATAGTTATCCATAAATTATAGGTATTTGACATAGAAAGGGGCGGATAATAAAATAAAGACGAGGAGCAGTTATGACAGTAGAAGAATTTAAAGAAGTGCTAACTGTTTTAGTAGCGGCTGTCGCTTGCGTAGACCCTGAAGAAACAGTACAAGAAGAAAATACCGTCGGGGAGGAACAAGAAAACATGAGTGTTGAGAACTTGACTTTGGATATAAACGGAAAGACATTTACGATAGCCCTTTACGACAATGCTACAACAAAAGCATTGACGCAAAAACTTCCTTTGACGCTAGATATGCAGGAGTTGAATTCCAATGAAAAATACGCATACCTGTCCTTTACTCTGCCTACGGACGCACAGAGATACAGACAGATTCAAAAGGGAGACGTTTTGCTTTACGGCAATAGCTGTCTGGTTGTATTTTATAAAACGTTCAACACGTCATACAGCTATACGCCGATAGGTCGCATAGTCGATACTCAGGATTTGGAGAGTACGCTGGGAAAAGGCAGTGTAACGGCAGTATGGACGGTCGGGGAATAACGTGAGTATTATACTGTTATGTCAGACTGAGTGTAATATGTCAGAAATGTTTAGTTTGTTTGAATTCTTATAATCGGATATTTATCGTGTCTTGCAGGCAGCGCGCAAACAAAAAGACCGTCCATTCTCGGACGGTCTTTTTGGAGCTAACGAGCAGATTCGAACTGCCGACCTCATCATTACCAATGATGTGCGCTACCTGCTGCGCCACGTTAGCATATTAAGTTGTTATTATAAAGGTAGCGCGCTTCCGACCGCAAACAGAGCGAGTGTCTCTATTGTTATGTCGGTACGTTGCGGTTCATTTTGCTAAAAACAATTCACAGGATTGTTTTTTATACGCAAAATGCCTGCTGCGCCACGTTAGCATATTGCTTTTTGCAAGCGGAAATCTTTTTCCTTGCCTATCTATTATAATGTAAAGACTTAGCCGTGTCAATTATTTTTTTGTAATTCGCAAAAACAGTTTTATATTGCTGTTTTGCGGTATACAAGAGGGCAGAAGTGTAAGTTGCGCGTGCTCTCGCGTGCGGGTGAGTATGTGCGTTTTGCGTATGCGCGCTACCCCCTATTTATACAATTTACCCAAGACTTAAATTGTATAAATACTTTAATTATAATAAATTATTACGTGAAATACGCGTGCGCGTAAAAGAAAGCAGTTTTTTATGACAGATTCAAAATGTTGTTGTTATACGTTTTCAGAGTTTTCTCAAATCTTCTCCCTGTATATAGCCTATGCTGATAGAATAATTTTTGTCGGCTATTTTCGAAAGCAGTGCGGAGCCGTAACGGTTGACGAGTTGTTGTCCGTCAAGCTGAGTAAGGAACATTGTTTTCTTGTTTTCGCCCAGGCGTTTTTCCAAAGTTGAGAGCAGATATTCGACAGTTACGTTTTTGTATATAGGCTCTGCGCCGAGATTGTCTACGATAAGCATCTCGCACGCAAGTACGTAATCGTATGCCTTTCTGAAAGCTGTATCTTTTCTAGTGTGCTTGTCAAGGAATATGTTGACCAATTCAAAGGACGTGAGATACATCACGCTCACGTTTTTGTCGAGAAGGTCGTTGGCGATAGCGGCCGCGAGAGAAGTTTTGCCTACTCCGCTGGCACCGCACAAAAGAAAACAGTTGTATTTCGTAGTGTGGAATTTATTGACCACCGCTTGCATTTTTGCATACAGTTTGTTCATACCTGCCGCCTGAGGCGCGCCGTTTGTCGCAAAGGTGTTGTCCTTGAATGTAAACTCTGGCATAGGGGAAAGACTTGCGTTTTGTCTTATAAGCTTGTTGTATTCTGCCACAAGGCATTTGCAAGGTTTTTTATCGAGATATCCCGTATCTTTGCATAGAGGACAAGTGTAGGTCGATGTGAATTTTATACCGTTGGCATTGACATAGTCTTTTATGTATTTTTCGGTATCCGAAAGACGTGCGCTGATTTCCTCGCAAGGTTTTTTGAGCGCGGTATTTCTCGAAACTTCGAGTTCGAGGGATTTTTTTATTTTGATTTTTTCTTTTAAATCGGGGTGAGCCGAGAGTATCTCTTCATAATTCTTCTGAGCGCGTTCTTTTGCAATAGTACGCCTAGAGTTGAGAATTGACTCCAGCTTTTTGTCAAAGTAGTTTATCATAATCAAACCTCGATTTCGTCAAGCTCGTCGAGAGAATAGAAGTAATCCCCGAGCTGTTCTTTTGTATATTGAGTTTGCGTTTGAGCGGGCGTCGAAGAGGAGAGTGTGACAAATCCTTTGGCTTGTTCGACGGTATAGACGTTGTTGCTCTTCCATTTCGCAAGGAGATTGTTGAGTGCGGACAGCGGTTTACCCTGACAAAGGCTTGCGCCGTATTCTATCAACTCGTAGTCGAGGTTCCATTGACTTGTCCACACTTTGTACATATCTCTGTCTGCCATATTTACGTTACGGCTGAAGCCCGTAAGTTCGATAATCTTTTTGATAGCCATATCGCGTTGCATAAGCATAGCGAGATGCTCGTTGATTGCCTGTGTGGTAACGCAGCCCTCGGCGTAGAATTTGAGCATACTCTTGTTCATTGCTTCGAGAGTACGGATTGATTTATTGAAACAATATTCCGCAACGAGCATAATCGCGTTTTCGTCAAAGCCTTTGCTCAGCCAGCTGCTGATATATTTTTCGACTATGTATTCTATATTCTCATAATACAGACCGAGCGTTTTGTTGACGTTGACGGCAAGTTTGTACATAGCCTGCTTGTTGTTGAGATAGTTTTCTATCTCGATGACGCTCATAGCGTTGTTACGGTACAACTCGTCCAACAGGCTGTCCAGACGAGAGAAGCCCCCTTTGTTTTTAAGCGATTTTGCGGCATAGAGAATAGCGTCGAGAGCAAATCCCCAGCTGCTTGTCCATTTGATATAGAGGTTTTTGTCTTCAAGGTCGATTTCGGATTTTTTGCCTACCGCCTTGCATATCATACGGATAGCTTCGTTGACGGTTTCGAGCTGTTTGATTTTTTCTTCGACGTCTTCGAGTGTGCGTACGCCTTCTTCTATCCAGCTTTTAGCGACGGTAAGTATATATTTTGTCTTTATGTTTTCTCCCTTAAGGTTTACGCAGTATCGCGCAATCATAATGAGAGTTTCGGGTTTGATTTTAGTTTCTTCGATAAAGTCGTAATATACGGTGTACTGATTGCTGTTGGCAAAGTTTACCGAAGGGAAAAGCGATTGAAGCTGAGTGTTGAAGTCGGCATACTTTTCCTTTTTGTAGTGGCGGGCGTAAGCGCTTCTTATATTTTTAAACTGCACTTCCAGCGGGGATTCGGAAATAATATTGACAAGTCCTTTGTCGCCAAGTCCCTTGAAAGCGGTATTCAGCTCCTCTTCGGTCAGTCCGAGAAAGTCGCACATATAAGACGGGCTGTTGTCGGGAGAGAGAGTTTCCGAACTCATTGCAAGACCGAGCAGGTAAACTTTAATTTCCTGTTCGGAGCAGTCGTTCATATAATTGAGAATGAAGTTTTTGTCGAGCTGTACGGTGTTTTGCTCGTAATCCTTGCTAAAAGAACACAAACTCATAAATATCTCCTTGAAATACGCGTCAATATATGATAGAATTAAATCAAACCAAACTATATATTAATATAGCACAGATTTTTCAAAATAAAAAGGTAAATTTATTGTGTTTTTTTTAAACACAAAATATAGTGTCCGAATATTTTTCCGGCACAATTATAGGAAGATTATGAAAGCAATAGAGATAATCGACGTAAACAAAACGTACAAAGAAAACAAGAAAAAGTCGCTTGCCGTGCACGCCGTAAGAAACGTAATCATCGATATCGAAGAAGGTGAGATTTTCGGACTTCTGGGTGCAAACGGAGCGGGTAAAACCACTCTTATCAAGCTTATTCTCGGACTTATCAAAGCCGACGAGGGTAAGATACTGATAGAGGGTTACGACGTGGAAAAATCCAGAGAGAAAGCACTCGTAGCCGTAGGCGCGATCGTTGAAGAGCCTACGCTTTTCAACGATTTTACGGGCTGGGAAAATCTAAAGTATTTTGCCCGCTTGCAAAATTCGGGCGTCAGCGACGAAAAGCTGCGTTCGATAGTCGAACTCGTCGGACTCAAAGACAGAATTGACAGCAGGTTCAAGAGCTATTCTTTGGGTATGAGACAACGTCTCGGCATAGCTCAGGCAATAATGCATTCTCCCAGAATACTCATACTTGACGAGCCTACCAACGGGCTTGACCCCAGCGGTATAGTCGAGATGAGAGAGCTGTTTATCAAACTCAAAAACGAACTCGGTATTACGATAGTCATATCTTCGCACATACTCTCCGAAATGCAGCAACTTTGCGACAGAGTAGCTTTTATGGTAAGCGGTGAAGTAAAAGCCGTCAAGACTATGGAAGAGGTCAATTACGGCGTGGATAAACTCAAAAAGTATTCTGTAGAGTGCAGCGACGTGCAAAAAGCATACGGGCTTATAAAAGAAACAGGACTTTACGTAAGCAAAGAAAGCGACAATCTGATCGTAAGAGCCGGACACGCCGAGATAGCGCAAATCGTCAAAATTCTTACCGCAAACGGCATTGATATATACGGACTGGTAAAACTCAAGAGAAGACTTGAAGACTTGTACAAAGAGATGTCTGTACCTCAGGATACGGTCAAAGGAGACGCACAATGAAAAGTTTTAACAATCTTCTGAGTTGCGAGTTTTACAAAATCAACAGAAAAAAGACTTTGCTTAAAGTAGGCATAGCGGTCGTGGTAATCATACTTTTGGTAATGATTGCGGGACTTGCAATGGACTATCTTATTAAACAAGCGGGCGTACAGGAAGTCAGTTCGGATTACGAAAGGCAGATTGCGATTCTCGAAATGCAGCTTGCCGAGATACAAGCCAGAGAGGATAGCAGCGTGCTTTACAAGTTGATTATAGTCAACGAGGAGTATGCAGTACGCGCTCAGATAACTTACTATAAGTATATGCTTGAAAACAACGTGCCGGCAGGAGCGGTAACGCCCTATTCGTTAGGAGATATAACTGCGCTTATATCGTCAAACTACTATTCTTTTGCCAGCGTATGCGCCACTACCATGATGACGCTTTTGATTGTTTTCATAATCGTTATGGCAAGCAAGAATACCGTCGGCGAGTTTAACAACGGAACTATGAAAATGCAACTCATACGTCCTGTCGACCGCAATAAATTCTTTACTGCCAAGTGGCTTAGCGTTTATGTGGTAAGCGAGGGAATATTGCTTTTCATTATGATAATTTCCTTCCTCGTGGGCTTGATTGCATTCGGAGGAAGCAGTCCTGACGTTTTGATTATTGCAAATGCGACAGGCGCGCTGAGAGTGCACCCGATTGCCGCGCTGATTATAAACTTTTTGCTTAAAAGCGTACAGCTTTTTGCGCTTCTTCAGTTGACGATGTTTGTAAATCTTCTGTGCAAGCGCAACGCTCTCGCGATAACTATAAATATCCTCATAACACTTGTTGACCTGGGTGTGCTTGCGGAAACCGTTGCGGCAATTCCCTATGTCGGTTTTGTAGGCTTCTTTATGAATGTCAACTGGGAGAGCGTATTGAGTACGGCAAGTCCTACGCTCAGAGGCTTGACGCTGTGGTCTATGATACCTGTGACGCTGGCGTGGGTAGCCTTCTTTACGGCTATGAACTACAGGAATTTTGCGCGAAAAGAAATTTAAAAGGGGCGTTTTTTCGTGCAATAAGTATTGATATAATATAAAAACGTATAAATCCCCTTGTTTATTTATACGTTTTTGAAAATAATCAAAGAAATGTAAATATTTAAACGCGTAACACGCACGAAAAACAGACTTCGTTTTTTCTAACAACGTATTGCTGACAATACGGCGATTGCTTAAAGCAATCGCCGTATTCGTTTAATTTGTAAAAGCGCTAATTCACAATATCTAAAGATAAAAACGGCACCCTAAAAAGGTGCCGTTAAATTTGTTTTTGCATTATAAAATTTTTGCAATTGATAATAATAGTGTCAGTCTTCCTTGCAGTCCTCGACAATAAGCATATCGTAGTCGAGCGTCTCGATAAAGTCGCCTTGTCGGAATTTTGTGTTGTGAAAATTCTTAAAATTTTTGTAATGCTGTTCGATGACTACCGGATTGGGTGCGTCGAGAATGTGACATATATCCCTCAGCCACAATTCGTAAGATTCCATTGTGAGAGGGAGAGTGGATTTGTATAGAGTGTCTTTGGCGATTTTGTCGCCGTTCATAAGTCTTGCCCAAATTTTCATACCATCAGTGTACATTAGCAAAGACGAGTTGTCAAGTTTTGCGACAGGGGGTGATTTTTGCAGAGCAAAAAACTTTTAAAGAGAGAGTTTTGCATTGCTTTGAGAAAAGCTTAGCTACGGCTTGCGCGACAATACGAGTCGAGGGGTATTCGTCATTTACGCATATATGCGTCTAAAATATTGTCCGATTGTCTGTGAGCGCGGTATTTTGACAAAATTGTTATCTAAAAGAAAAGCCAAAACTATTGACAAATCGGCTCAATGTTGATTAAAATGTTATATGTTATAATGGTAAAGGAGGTGTGCGATATGATTTCGGAGGCGGTAATAAAGAGGTTACCGAGATATTACAGGCACCTCAAACAACTCTCTGACAGCGGCGTGGAAAGAGTGTCTTCCAACAAGATTGCAAGCGTGCTCAATATCACCGCTTCTCAGGTAAGACAGGACCTTTGCAATTTCGGCGGTTTCGGTCAGCAAGGATACGGCTACGACGTAGCAAAACTCAAAAACGAGCTTGCGGCGATTTTAGGTCTCGATAAAGTATACGACCTCATAATAGTCGGCGCGGGCAACATAGGCAGAGCTCTCGCGGGATACAAAGGTTTTAAAGATGACGGATTTTACGTAAGGGCGTTATTCGATATTGACCCCCGTTGTTCGAGTATCAACGGCATAAAAGTCTATCAGATGGATTTCCTCAAAACATATCTCAATCAGAATCAGGTCGATATAGCTATCATCGCTACGCAAAAGGATTCGGCAAAAGAAGTTGCGAGCGAACTCATCGCCAACGGGGTTAAGAGTATATGGAACTTTGCTCCCGTCGAACTCGAAGTGCCTGAGGACGTTACGGTAGAAAATATATCTATGAGCGAGAGTCTTTACGTACTCAGTTACCGTAGCAAGACGAGAAAGGAAAAGAAAAACAGCGCGCAATAGCGTTTTGCCGTTCTGCGGATAAGGACGGTATAAAATTAAGAATATAAAGATGCCTCAAAAGGCGCGGAGGATATATGGCAAAAGAATACGTAATGACACAGGAAGGTTACGACAATCTCAAAAACAAGCTCGAACATCTCATCAACGTAGACAGAATCGAAGCTAGCGAGAGAATAAAGAAGGCAAGAGAATACGGCGATCTGTCGGAAAACTCTGAATACGATGCGGCAAAGGACCATCAGGCTAAGGTAGAATCGGAAATCATTATCATACAGGACCAGCTCGACCACGCTAAGATTATCGCTGAGACGAGCGGTAAGCCCAGCACGGTAATGCTCGGTTGCACCGTAAAAATCAAGGACCTTGACGAAGACGAAGAACTCGAATATACAATCGTAGGCACGACCGAAGCGTCCATACTCGAAGGCAGAATAAGCAACGAGTCTCCTCTTGCACAGGCAATCCTCGGCAAGAAAGAGAACGACGAAGCTACGGTAAATACAGGCGATTACAGCTATAAGGTAAAAATTCTTAAGATAAGCAAATAATCCAAAGAACAAAACGAGGGCGACCTTAGCGGTCGCCCTTTTACTAAACGGAGAAAACTATGGCAAGACCCCTTTATGACAAAATAAGCGAGTACCGCACGCTGACGCGCGCGAGGTTTTGTATGCCCGGGCACAGCGGAGAGGAACGCGGCGGACTTTATGCCTGCGCGTCTTATGACTGGACTGAGGTAAAGGGACTTGACAATCTGTTGGAGAGCGAAGAGGTAATTGCCCAAAGCGAGAGATTACTCGCAAAAGATTACGGTTACGATTATGCGCTTATGCTGACTTGCGGAGCTACGAGCGGTATGCAAATCGCACTCAATGCCGTTAAAGACAGAGAGGGCAGAATAATCGCGGTAGGAGATATGCATAAATCTTTCTGGAGCGCGTGCACTCTCTTCGGAGTGAAGGCTCAGGCGGTAGATTGTGTGCAAAACGCAGACCTGACAAGCGGGGGTGTAAAAGCGTTTTTCGTTACGTCTCCCGACTACTTCGGGAACACTAAAGACTTGAAGCTTCTTTCGGAAAAGGCGCGCGAAGTCGGAGCGTTGCTCATTGTTGACGAAGCTCACGCCGCGCATTACCCTTATTCTCAGCTTCTTCCCGACAATGCGTCAAAATATGCAGATATAGCAATAGAGGGTATGCACAAGACTCTGCCTATATACGGCGGGGGCGCGCTTTTGTGCGTCAACGGCAATTCGCTGTACGAAAAATGCAGACAGTGCCGCGCGCTTATACATTCGACTTCTCCCGATTATCTTGTAATGGCAAGCATTGATTTTGCCGCCGACGAAATGCGAAGAGAAGGGCAAAACTTATACCGACGGGTAAAGCAAGCTACGGACGAATTTGCCCGCTCGCTTAAAAAAGGCAAAGTCGTCAAGACCGACGATTTTTCGAGAGTCGTCATCGAATTTAAAGGCAAGGACTGTTATGCGCTGAGCGACGCGCTGACCGAAAGGGGAATTTTTGTCGAAGCAGCTTACGGAGACAGGCTGATACTTATCGTTACGCCCTATAATTGCGACAAACTTCAAGTATTATCAGATGAGCTTGACAAGATAGAGTTACAAGATGGGGAAAATCCCGTTTTGCCCGTACTTAAGAGTTGCGACGTAACGGGCAGAGAAAGCGAATTGATTCGTATTGACCAAGCCGAGGAAAGAATAAGCGCGTGCGAAATAGGACTTTATCCTCCCGGGGTACCGGCGATAAAGAGAGGGGATTTGATTGATACAAGCGCAATGGCGTTTATAAAAAAATACCGTAACAGACTTTTTGGACTTGCTAGCGGCCGCATAGCTGTGATAAAATAGAATACAGGGAAATAATATGAAAGGAAAATTCGTTACTTTCGAAGGCGGCGAGGGCGTAGGTAAAACCACTCAGCTCGCTATGATAAAAAAATATCTTTCCGAAGAGGGAAAAGACGCGGTCTTTCTCAGAGAGCCGGGCGGCAATGCCGTGTCCGAGAGAATACGCGCGGTCATCCTCGACAGACAAAACGCGGATATGACGGGTATGTGCGAAGCTTTGCTTTACAGCGCGTCGCGCGCTCAGCTTGTAGAGTCAGTGATAAGACCTGCGCTCGAAGAGGGAAAAATCGTGGTGTGCGACAGATTTACCGACTCCACTTTTGCCTATCAGGGAGTTGCGAGAGGTTTAGGCGCGGATAAAATAGATATGCTCAACTCTCTTGCGTGCGGAGACATTGTCCCCGACTTGACTGTTTTTCTAGACCTGCCTCCTCAGCAGGCTTTCGAGCGCAAAGGCGGTGCGGACAAGGACGACAGACTCGAGCAGGAAGGAATGGAATTTCATAAAAAAGTTTACCAAGGATACAAGCTTGCGCTCCAAAAGTACCCCGACAGAATGGTCGACGTGGATTGCAGTAAGGACGCGGACAGCGTGCACAGACAAATCGTCAGGATTTTTAAAGAGAGAGGAATCGTGGAATGATAAAGTACCGTTCTCTTCTCGAAATTACCAAGCCGTACAAAGTGGTCGCAGCGGACGTGGCAGAAGGCAAAATAAACCATTGCTATATGCTTACGGGTGACGATAAGGTTGCAATAGACGGATTGATTACTCTTATGAGTGAAAAGATACTCTGCGACAAAGGCGGTTGCGGAGAGTGTGTGACTTGTATGAAAATCGAGGACGGCAATCACGAAGACGTGTTTGAGCCTAAAAACCTCAAGGCGGAGGGTATAAGAGAATTCGTCGAGCAGGTATATATAAAGCCCAACGGTAAATACAAAATAATGATTATTCGCGAGCTGGACAAGGTTGACGCCAAAGTGCAGAACTTTTTGCTTAAAAGTCTCGAGGATCCTGTCGACAACGTAGTGTTTTTGTTGGGAGCGGAAAAGCAGACCGCAGTACTCGAGACTATAAAATCTCGTAGTAAAAAACTTGCCGTACTTCCTTTTTCCAGATACGCACTCGAGGATTATTTTGCAAAGCGTACTCAGGAGTATCCCAACCGCGCGCTTGTCAAAGAGTCGGTAGACTGTTGTCTGGGCAGTCTTACGCGTTGCGAGGAGCTAATCAAGGACGAGGAGTACGCGAGCGATTTGACAAACGTAATATTCGTACTAAAAGATATGACTTCTACCAAAGACAATCTCAGAATGCAGCAAAGACTGGGCGTGGCCGACGGAAAGCTTGCGAGGTATCTCGATATGATGCAGCTTATCGCGGGAGTATTGCTCAAAAAAGCGGCGGGCATAAGAGTGGACGGATTCGAAAAGGTCAATTGCTTAAAAGACGTTTTCAATATACCCGCGCTTGTCAACTTCAACTCTCTCATCATAGAGGCAAAACGCAAGCTGGAGAGTAACTGCAAGGAGAGTTATGTGCTTGACAATTTATTTATCAAACTAATGGAGGTAAAATACCTATGCCGATGATAGTAGGCGTAAAATTCGGGACAGGATGCAAACAGTATTATTTTGACCCGTTGAATATAACTTTTAAAGAGGGGGACGGCGTAATCGTAGAGACGGTGCGCGGACTGGAATTTGCGCGCATAAGTCAAGCCAATACCCAGGTGCCCGACGAGGAGATAAAAGTACCTCTCAAACCCGTAGTGCGCAAGGCTACCGAAGAGGACGAAGCAAGGGCAAAGGAAAACTTCGAGAAGAAAGCGGGTGCGCTAAAGCTGTGTCAAAAACACATAGACAGGCACAAGCTGAAAATGAAACTCGTAGATGCGGAATATACGTTTGACCGCTCCAAAATCATATTCAGTTTTACTGCGGACGGCAGAGTGGATTTCAGAGAGCTTGTCAAGGACCTTGCGGGCGAGATGCGTATGAGAATCGAGCTCAGACAGATTTACGAGAGGGACGATATAAAGCTGCGCGGCGCAATGGGTATATGCGGAAGAGAGTGTTGCTGTATAAGACATCTCGCCGACTACGAAAAGGCTACCGTAAAGATGGCGAAAAATCAGAATTTGTCGCTCAATCCCACAAAGGTCAGCGGTATGTGCGGCAAGCTTATGTGCTGTCTTAAGTACGAAAACGATTTTTACGTAGAGGTGGGCAAGCGTATGCCAAAAGTCGGCTCTACCGTCAAATTGCAGGACGGTACGGCAAGAGTCGACGAAGTGGACATTCTCAAGGAGCGTATCAAAGTTACTCTGGAGAAAGAGGACGGAGTGGAGCAAAGGTATTGCAATATAGGAGAATTCGAGTTGCTCGCACCGCCCAAGAATAACGCTCCCAAGAAAAATCTCAACAGAGAGGAAGAGAACGAAGACGAGCTCAAAAAACTCGAGGATTGACGTAAAAGACGGTTTACTCTGTTGCGTAAGCCGTTTTGTTTTGAAATAGTGCAGAATATGCACGGCAGGTAAAAAATATGGAAAAGACAAACGTGATGCGTCTTTTAGACGTCAAAAAAATTAAATACGAGGGTTTCGAATATCCCGCCGACATTACGGACGGAGAGAGTGTGGCACAAGTGCTCAACGAGCCTGCCGAGCGCGTTTTTAAAACTTTGGTGACGGTTTCCGATAAGCGGGAATATGCCGTTTTTTGCGTGCCGGTGTGCGCTACTCTCGATTTAAAGCTTGCTGCAAAAGCCGCCGGATTCAAGTCGGTAGCTATGATAAAACAAAAAGAACTGGAGCCTCTTACGGGATATATACACGGCGGGTGTTCGCCGATAGGTATGAAAAAACGCTTCAAGACTTTTATCGACGAGAGTGCGCAGTCTTTTGACTGCATATACGTCAGCGCGGGTAAAGTGGGAAGACAGATAAGAATATCTCCCTCCGACCTTGCGGGTTTTGTGGGTGCGCGTTTTACCGCGCTTTGCGGTGTTTGAGTTGGCTTTATGATCGTAAAAGCGGACAGTCGCGTTAAATGAATGATATAAAAGTTTGAAGTATGTTATATCTTTGATATAAATTTAGCTTCGAACAAAGATTTTCTGTTATGAAAGTGCCTTTAGGGGCACTTTTTTAGCTTTATCAGCAAATAAAACGATATAAATATTTCGTCTTAAGCCAAGCAGAAAGAGAATAGGAGCGAACAGAGGCAATTTTTCTAAAAGTTAATAGACAATCATCGATTATATTTATTCGGTCAAGAACAATAACTACTCAATTGCCGAATAAGCCTGAAAGACAGACTTTAAATACAGTAAGTTATTATGCAGTTGTAAAAAAATAAAAATACCACTTTACAAAGGCAAAAGTGTGTGTTACAATAATGTTAGCAAAATATAAAAAGGAGAGGGTAATATGGCATATGTAATTGGTGGCGACTGCATCAAATGCGGTTCTTGTGCAGAAGGCTGTCCCGTTTCGGCTATTTCCGAAGGCGACGAGACCTACATCATCGATGCTGATACTTGCATTAGTTGTGGTGCTTGTGCAGCAGGTTGTCCTGTTTCTGCAATTTCCGAAGAATAAAAAGCGATATTCAAAAGAGTACTATGTACTCTTTTGAATAAATCGCAAGAGAGGTAATAGCGGTGAAAATCCTTCATAGCGGTTGTCTTAAAGACGGTCGCAGATTTTGTCAAGACAAAAAACCATACGTTCCTAAGGGGACGTATTTTTTTTGCCATGTTGAGGGCAGTATATCGGCAAAGTGAACAGTATTATATCCGATGTGCAATGTCAATGAATGAAGATGCGATATACCGGTTTGATAAAATAAAAATTTCTCATTAAATATGCGTATATCTCTTTTATTTTAATAATTTTTATGTTAATATATAATAGTATAACTACGGAGGTCAAATGAAAAGAGATTTTTTGACTATGGCGGACACGCCCATAGAGCTTATAGAAAGCTTACTCGAGCGTGCCGACTTTATGAAGCAAAAAATAGCCTCGGGCAATAAGTCGCTCGATATTCTCAAAGGCAAAAGTATGGTTACGCTTTTCTACGAGAATTCTACGCGTACGCGCTGTTCGTTTGAGGACGCGGGAAAATATCTCGGAGCTAAAGTCGTAAGCATATCCCCCTCGGGCTCCAGCGTGAAAAAAGGCGAAAGCCTTATAGATACGGCGGTTACGCTCGACAAGATGATGACTGACGTAATCGTCATACGTCACTCGATAGCCGGTGCGCCCGCGATTATTGCAAAACATACCAAAGCTTCGGTCGTCAACGGAGGAGACGGTATGCACGCGCATCCTACGCAGGCACTTTTGGATATGTATACTATGAGAGAGCGCTTCGGACAGATAAAGGGGCTCGAAGTTGCTATCATAGGCGACGTAAAGCATTCGAGAGTTGCTCAGAGTAATATGGTCGGACTTAGCAAAATGGGCGCAAAAGTCAAGGTGTTCGCTCCCAATACGCTCCTTCCGAAGGGTATAGAAAACCAGCCTTGCAAGGTGTGCAAAAACGTCGAAGAAGCATTCAAGGGCAGCGATGTCATAATGGGACTGAGAATACAGCTCGAAAGACAACAAAAAGGACTTTTCCCCAGCATCGAAGAATACAATCACTTCTACGGCGTGTCAATGGAGAGAATGGCTATGGCAAACAAGGGCGCGATAGTAATGCACCCCGGACCCGCAAACAGAGGAATAGAAGTGGACTGCGACGTACTCGACAGCGAAATGTGTCTTAAAGACGAGCAGGTTACCAACGGAGTAGCGACGCGAATGGCACTTCTCGAATGGGTTACGGGAAGCCGCGGCTGAAAAAATGTATAAATAAACCGACTGCATCAATAAGAAAAAGCAAATTTTAACATAAGATTACGAAAGGAGTTAATATGTCAATACTGATTAAAAACGTAACGGTCAACAACCAGCAATGCGACATTGCGATAAAAGGTAACAGAGTAGAGAAAATCGCAAAGAATATCGGTGGCAAGTACGATGAAGTTATCGACGGCGACAAGCTTACGGCTCTGCCCGCGTTTATAGATATGCATACGCATTTGAGAGAGCCCGGATACGAGTACAAGGAAGATATAGAGAGCGGCAGCCGCGCTGCGGTTGCGGGCGGTTTTTCGACGGTGTGCTGTATGCCCAACACAAAACCCGTTACGGACAACAAATATATCGTCAAATATATCGTTGACAGAGCAAAGGAAGTCAACCTCGCAAAAGTATATCCTATCGGCGCGATTACCGTCGGTCTTAAAGGCGAAATGATGGCGGAGATGGGCAAAATGAAAGAAGCGGGCGCGATAGCTATGAGCGATGACGGACAGCCCGTATCGACGGCTCAGATGATGCGCTTAGCGCTCGAATACGCAAAGGATTACGACCTCTTGCTCTGCAGTCACTGCGAGGAAAAATCACTCATCAACGAGGGCGTAGTCAACGAGGGTGAAAACGCTACCAAAGCGGGACTTAAGGGTATACCTTCGGCGGCAGAAGATATTATGATAGCGCGAGATATCATTCTTGCCGAAATGCTGGATACCAAAGTGCATATATGCCACGTCAGCACGGCAAGCGGCGTGCAACTCATCAGAGAGGCAAAAGCGCGCGGAGTTAAAGTCAGCTGCGAAACCTGTCCTCACTACATTGCGGGTACTGACGAGCTTATACTTGATTACAATACATTCAGCAAAGTAAATCCCCCTATGCGTACGGAAAAGGATAGACAAGCTATTCTCGCGGGACTTGCAGACGGCACTATCGACGTAATCGCTACCGACCACGCGCCTCACAGCTTAGAGGATAAAAACGTCGAATACAACTACGCAGCCAACGGTATCAGCGGACTTGAAAGCGCGTTTGCGCTCAGCTACACGTATCTCGTCGACAAGGGCGTAATCACGCTGGACAAGCTTGTCGAGCTTATGAGTAAGCGTCCCGCGGAGCTCTTGGGACTCGAAGCCGGAAAACTCGAAGAAGGCGGACTTGCGGACATAACTCTCGTAGACCTCAACAAGAAATATGCGATAGACGCAAAGAGCTTTAAATCCAAAGGAAAGAATACGCCTTTCGACGGCTGGACAGTCAAAGGCAAAGTCGTAAAGACAATAGTAGAAGGACAAATCAAATACTGAGAAAGAGGAAAAGAAAATGATTATCGACAGACTTATCGACAGAATAAAGGAAACAAACAACCCTTCCGTGATAGGACTTGATACCTGCATAGATTATCTTCCCGAAGATATGAAATCAAAGTGTACGACTTTGGCAGAGGCCGGCAAGCAGATTACAAAATTCAACTTTGACCTCATCGACGTTTTGAAAGACGTAATACCTGCCGTCAAGGTACAGGTTGCTTATTACGAGATGTACGGCGTAGAAGGTATGACAGCTTTCAGAGATACCGTAGCGTATGCCAGAGAAAATGGACTTTTCGTAATCGCGGATATCAAGCGTAACGACATAGGTTCTACCGCGGCGGCATACAGCAAGGGATATATCGGCAAGACGACCCTAGCAAACGGTAAAACGGTTACTCCTTACGAAAGCGATTTTATCACAATCAACGGTTACCTCGGAAGCGACGGCATACTGCCTTTCGTAGAGGATTGCAAGAAGTACGATAAGGGCGCGTTTGTGCTTGTCAAGACGTCAAATCCTACAAGCGGAGAATTGCAGGATAAGACTATGGACAACGGCAAGACTCTTTATGACAATATGGCTACGCTCGTTGACGGCTGGGGCAAAGACCTCGTAGGCAAGTACGGTTACAGCAGTATCGGCGCGGTAGTGGGCGCAACTCATATGGAACAGGCTAAGCTTATCCGCAACGCTCATCCTTCTACCTTCTTCCTTATTCCAGGTTACGGTGCGCAAGGCGGCAAGGCAGAAGATTTGGCTGTATGTTTCCGCGACGGAATCGGCGGTATAGTAAACTCTTCGAGAGGAATACTTTGCGCTTACAAGAAGGACGCATACAAGGGTATGGATTACAAGCAGGCTGCGCTCAAGGCGGCTATAGATATGCAAAAAGACATCACGAGGTGCATTTAAAATATGGCAGAGATGAAAGACAGAGAGGGGACAATCGTATCAAACGTGCATGTCGCAAAGGATATTTACAAGGCGGTAATAGCCTTTGACGATTTGCCCGAAGGTATCAAGGGCGGTCAGTTCGTACATATAAAGCTCACCGACAATTCGCACGTATTGAGACGTCCTTTCTGTATATGCGATTTTGATTGCAAGGCAAAGACGGTTACGGTGTGTTATGCCGTAGTCGGAGAGGGTACGAAAGAGCTTGCCGGCTATGAGAAAGGTACCCGCGTAAAAGCAATGTTGCCCCTCGGCAACGGATTTACTCCCGACGAGAGCATGAAGAAAATCGTGCTTTTGGGCGGCGGTATGGGCAGTGCGGTTTTGCCCGCTATTCCCAGAGCCTTCGGAGACAGAGAGTACGTTACTTATTTGGGATTTGCCAACAAGGACAAGGTAGTGCTCGAAGAAGAAATGCGTGAGCTTACGGGCAGCGTGGTAGTCGCTACCGATGACGGCAGTTACGGCAGAAAAGGTTTTGTCACGAATATTCTTGCCGAAGATATGGCAAAGCTCAAGCCCGACGTTGTATTCTGTTGCGGACCCGAAGTTATGTACAAGGCGCTCAAGAAAGCGTTAGAGCCGTTCGACGTACCCGTAATCGTATCGCTCGAAGCGAGAATGGGTTGCGGCATAGGAGCGTGCCTCGTATGCAATTGTAAGATTAAACTCAACGGACAAGAGGGATATCTGAGAGTATGCGCCGACGGCCCCGTATTCAGATTAGACGAGGTGGTATTATGAGCAATCTCAAAGTAAACATAGCGGGCGTGGAATTCAAAAATCCCGTAATAACAGCAAGCGGAACTTTCGGTTTCGGCAAGGAATACGACAGATTTTACAACATTGAGGAACTCGGCGGAATATGCAC
Source organism: uncultured Christensenellaceae bacterium (assembly GCA_944380355.1). Lineage (GTDB taxonomy): Bacteria > Bacillota > Clostridia > Christensenellales > UBA3700 > RACS-045. The sequence goes on along the minus strand of CALWHJ010000012.1, from coordinate 13,698 downwards.
AAAGGGCTTGACTATAAAGCCGCGTCTGGGCAATCCTCCTCCAAGAATAGCCGAGAGCTACGGCGGAATGCTCAACAGCGTAGGCTTGCAAAATCCGGGAGTAGAACATTATCTCGAGACGGACGATAAAGACCTTGCAAAACGCAACGTGGTAGTTATAGCAAATATCGCGGGCAGTACGCTCGAGGATTACATAGCAATAGCAGAGAAAATGAACGAGGCGCAAGCGGATATGGTCGAACTCAATATCTCTTGTCCCAACGTAAAAGCGGGCGGTATGGCATTTGGCGTACTTCCTCAAAACGTGGAAAAGGTTACGGCGGCGGTAAAGAAAGTCTGCAATAAGCCCGTTATTACAAAGCTTTCTCCCAACGTCGCTTGCATAGCCGACAACGCAAGGGGCGCGGAAGCGGGAGGAGCGGACGCTATTTCGCTCATCAATACGCTTTCGGGTATGGCAGTCAATTACAAGACGCGCCGTCCTATACTCTTCAATAACAACGGCGGTATGAGTGGTCCCGCGGTAAAACCCGTTGCGCTGAAAATGGTTTGGGATTGTTACAATGCCGTCAAGATACCTATAATCGGTCTCGGCGGAATAACTAAATATACGGACGTACTCGAGTTTATGATATGCGGAGCGAGAGCGGTACAGGTCGGAACTCACAACTTTACCGAGCCTTGCGGCGCGAGAGACATAGCGAGAGACCTTGCTAAGTACGTTGAGGAAAACAATATGGATATCAACGATCTCGTAGGTACGCTTATCCTCAACGGCTGAGATTTGCAAAGTCTAGGGCATTTGAGCGGTAAGAAAAATTGCAAAAGAACAATTAATCGCGCAATCGCGGAAAACGCGCAAAGTAAGAAAGGAGTCTCTTTCTTAAAGCGCAAAAACCCTTAGCGAAAATTCAAGATTCTGCTAAGCAATATAACGAAATAATAAAACAATTCAAATATATACAATCGGAGGCACTTATGTTGACACAGGAACAGGCATTGGAATGCTACAGAAAGACGGGAGCAATCCTCAAAGGACACTTCAAACTCACCAGCGGAAGACACAGCGATACTTATATGCAGAGCGCTAAACTCTTCATCGACACCAAGCAGAGCGAAATAGTATGCAAAGCTCTTGCCGAAAAGCTCGAGGGCGTAGAGGTCGATATGGTAGTATCTCCCGCAATCGGCGGAATACTTATGGGCTACGAGGTCGCAAGACAGCTCGGCGTACCCAATATCTTTGCCGAGAGAGAAAACGGCGAGATGACTTTGAGAAGAGGTTTTTCAATCCCCGAAGGAGCTAAAGTAATCGTCGTAGAAGACGTAGTTACCACGGGCGGCTCTGTAAAAGAAGTCGTAAAACTCGTTCAGAGTCTTGGCGGTAACGTTACGGCTGTAGCTTCGCTCGTTGACAGAAGCAACGGTGCGGTAGACTTCGGCGTTAAGTACGTCAACCTCATCAGTATGGAAGTGGTTTCCTACGAGCCTGAGGAGTGTCCTCTTTGCAAGGAAGGCAAAATCGAGCTTGTAAAACCCGGTTCCAGACAGGTATTCACCAAGTAATATGCAGGCGCAATATATAACGGATTTGCAAAAGGCCTATATGTCCTTGAGAAGCAAGACGGACTTTTGCCCGCAAGTACTTTTGGTACTCGGCAGCGGGCTGGGCGACTTTGCAAACAAAATAGACAAAGTAGCACAAGTAAGCTACAGCGAGATTGAAGGTATGCCCGTGAGTACGGTCAGCGGACACGTCGGAAAATTCGTATTCGGATACGTAGGAGACGTCAGAGTTGCCGTAATGCAAGGCAGAATACACTATTACGAGGGCTACACCTCCCAGCAGTGCGTAATGCCCGTAAGGCTTATGGGTATGGCGGGCGCAAAGTTAATGTTCGTTACCAATGCGGCGGGCGGTATAAAGTATCCCGAGATAGGCGCGCTTATGCGTATCACCGACCATATATCACTTGTGCCTTCTCCTCTTATAGGGCAGAATTGGGACGTGTTGGGCAAACGTTTTCCCGATATGACAAAGCCTTACGACGAGCAAATCGGCAAGATTGTCGACGGTACGGCTAAGGAGTTGGGTATCCGGCTCGGCACGGGCGTATACATTCAGTTTTCAGGACCTAATTACGAGACGGCAAGCGAAGTGGCTATGGCAAGGACTCTTGGCGCGGACGCCGTGGGTATGTCAACTGCTATAGAGGTTATCGCGGCAAGGCATATGGGCATAAAGGTCGCAGGCATATCTTGCATAACAAACCCCGCTTGCGGTATCACTTCTATGGCTTTGGACAACGTGGACGAAGCTTTGGCGGTAGAGCGTACGGGCGGAAAAATGCAAGAACTTATATTCGAGAGTATTAAGAGAATTAAGGATTTGATATAATATGCTGATTAGAATTTACAATGCGAGAATATGGACGGGCGAGCACTATATCGAAAACGGCGAGCTGTGGATTGAAGACGGAAAAATCCGTCTTGTCAGTCAGGTCTGCCCGCTGATATATTTGCCGTGGGACAGAGAGATAAACGCCGAGGGCAATCTCGTTATGCCTTCTTTCAAAAACGCGCACGCTCATTCTCCTATGGTATTTTTGCGCTCGCTTGCCGACGATACCGCGCTCGACGAATGGCTTAATACGCAAATCTTTCCCCGCGAAGCAAAGCTTACTGCGGACGATTGTTACTGGCTGACAAAACTTGCGGTAGCCGAATACGTCTCGGGCGGTATAAGCCTTGCAAGCGATATGTACTTCCATCTCGACGGTATAGCCGAGGCGTGCAAGGAGTGCGGTTTTCGCAACGTAATACTCGAAGGCATTACCGAGGGCAACGGACCTAAGGATAAGCTGTACAAACGCCTTGAATGGGGTATGGATACTATGGCTAAGATGGGAAGTCTTATCGAATACCGTTTGGGACTTCACGCCGAGTATACCAACAGCGAAGAAAATATAAAGGCTATGGCGGAGTTCGCCAAGGCGCACAAGATGCCGGTTTATACCCACCTCAGCGAAACCCGAAAGGAAGTCGAGGAGTGCGTGGCAAGGCACGGCAAAACGCCTGCGGTTTATCTTGCAGGACTGGGGCTTTTCGATTACGGCGGTATAGCGTATCACTGCGTGCATCCTTCGGGCGACGATATACGCGCGCTCAAAGAGCATAACGTATCCGTTGTAAGTTGTCCCGCAAGCAATCTCAAGCTGGCAAGCGGAATCGCACCCTTGCAAAAGCTTAAGGACAGCGGCATCAACGTAGGCTTGGGCACGGACGGCCCCGCAAGCAACAATTGTCTTGATATGTTCAGAGAAATGTTTTTGGCTACTGGACTTCAAAAGGCAGTCACTCAAAACCCCGCAAGTATGGACGGAGAATATATTCTTAAGGCCGCGACAAGCAATAACGCAAAAGCAATGGGACTTAGCGACCTCGACACCATAGAAGCGGGAAAACAAGCCGACCTTATTATGATAGACATTCACGCCCCGAATATGCAGCCCGTCAACAACGTGCTTAAAAACGTAGTCTACGCGGGCAATAAGTCCAACGTGCTTATGACGGTAATAGCAGGCAGGATAGTGTACGAAAAGGGCGAATACAATATAGGTACGGATATAGAAAAAATTTATTCGGAGTGCGACAAAATAGCGCGCAGAATAATCGGAGAATGATATGAGCGTCAGGGTAAAGAAAACGATAGGACTTATAGTGTTGACGCTCGTGGTAGTTGCGCTGATTTTCCTCGTAATATATCTTGTGCAAAAGAGTGACGTGGAAAAACAAAAAGCCGAGCAACTCAAAAGCGCGCATATAGGAGAGACTCTCGATTGCGACGGCTTTGTTATGACGCTGACGTGCCTTGACAATAAGCGCGAGGAGATATGGTCGCTTAAGGCGCAGGAAGGTAACTGCTTCTTGCTTATCGAAATTGCTGTAGACGCAGAAAAAGAGGTTTCGCTAAAGCAATCCGATTTTTCCATAAAGGACGGGGATGCCGTGTACGGACAAATCGACGAGGGCGAATTGCTTGAAGACAGTATAACCGTAAAAGCGGGAGAGAAAAAGACCTTTTATCTTTTGTATGAGGTAAAAAAGGGAAGACTGGAGAGTTATTATCTTACGGCGTACGGATATAAGATAGATTTGGGAGGCACGTTGCAAGGACCCGTGCTTTCGTCGGGAGACGCGGAGCAATAAGAAATAAATTACGCAATCATACTTGATGTTACGCATCAATCGCGTAAGCGACAGGGGGATTAAATACACCGAGGGCATACGCCTTCACCAAGGAGAGAAAATGTTACAGGTAAACGACGTATTTTTGCAATTCGGCGGAAGAAAACTTTTCGAGGACGTAAATCTTAAGTTTACGGACGGAAATTGTTATGGAATAATAGGAGCGAACGGCGCGGGAAAATCTACTTTTCTTAAGATTTTGTCGGGCGATTTGGAGCCTACGAGAGGTACCGTAAGCAAGGGTAAGGACCAGCGTATAAGCGTACTCAATCAGAATCAGAACGATTTTGACGAATATACCGTTATGCGTACCGTGCTTATGGGACACAAGAAACTCGTAGATATAATGGATAAAAAAGACGCTTTGTACGCAAAGCCCGACTTCAGCGAAGAGGACGGAAATCTCGCGGCAGAACTCGAAACGGAGTTTGCCGAGCTTGGCGGCTGGGAAGCGGAGAGCGACGCGGCGTCGCTTCTCAACGAACTTAAATTCGGAGAGGAATATCACAATATGCTTATGAGCGAACTCGACGGTAAGCAGAAAGTTAAAATTCTGCTTGCGCAAGCACTCTTCGGCAATCCCGATATTCTCATACTCGACGAGCCTACCAACAACCTCGACGCAAAGTCTATTATGTGGCTTGAGAACTTTTTGCTCGACTTTAAGAATACGATTATAATAGTATCCCACAACCGTCACTTCCTCAACAAGGTATGTACTCATATCTGCGACGTGGATTACGGGCATATAAATATGTATGTGGGCAACTACGACTTTTGGTACGAAACCAACCAATTGCTAGCTAAACAGGCACGTGAGGCAAACAAGAAAGCCGAGGCAAGAGCCAAGGAGTTGCAGGAATTTATCGCACGTTTCTCGGCAAACGCGAGCAAATCACGTCAGGCTACTTCGAGAAAGAAAGAACTCGAAAAACTCACTCTCGAGGATATCAAGCCTTCGATGAGAAAATATCCTTACATCAACTTTGAATTCGAGCAGGAACTCGGCAAGGATATTCTCACGGTCGAAGGACTTACCAAGAAAGGATTTTTCGAGGACGTGACATTTACCGTTCAAAAGGGTGAGAAAATAGCCTTTTTGTCCGATAAATCAATAAACATATCTATGCTGTTCGACATACTTATGGGCATAGAAAAGGCAGATGCCGGCACGTTTAAATGGGGCAAGACGGTAGTCAACAGCTACGTACCTCAGAATTTTGACAAATTTTTCGACGGAGTACAGCTTTCGCTCGTCGAATGGATAAACCAGTATGCGGTAAAAGACCATACCGAAAGCTATTTGAGAGGCTGGCTGGGAAGAATGCTTTTCTCGGGAGAGGAAGCAAAGAAAAAGGCGTGCGTATTGAGCGGAGGAGAAAAGGTAAGATGTATGATGGCGAGAGCTATGCTCCAGGGCGGTAACTTCGTCATACTCGATGAGCCTACCAACCACCTCGACCTCGAGGCGATAACCTCTCTCAACAAGGGCATGATAAACTTCAAGGGCGGACTTATGTTTGCCTCGCACGACCAGGAGCTTATGCAGACGGTTGCCAACAGAATTATCGAAATCAACGGTACCAAGACCTTTGATAAACTTACAACTTACGAAGAATATCTCGATATGACGGAGTAATGACTATGGACAATTTTGACAAGAAAATTTTGAACGTATTGCACGAAGACAGCAGACTTACCCCCGCGCAAATCGCGCCTATGGTAGGACTTGGCGAAAAGCAGGTAGCAGAGAGAATCAAGGCAATGGAGGAGTGCGAAATAATCGCTAAGTACACCACGCTTTTCAATACCGAAAAACTCAGCGACGATATAGTGACCGCGCTTATCGAAGTCAAGGTAACGCCTCAGATGTCGTCGGGTTTTGACGCTATAGCCAAAAACATTTATCAGTTTGACGAGGTAAAAGCCGTTTATCTTATGAGCGGGGCTTACGATTTATGTATTACGATAGAGGGCAAAAACCTGAGAGAAGTTTCGAGATTCGTCTCCGAAAAACTCTCAACTATGCGCGATATCATATCCACCGCAACGCACTTCATACTCAAAAAATACAAGACAGAAGGCGTTATTCTGGATAAAGACGACAGAGAAGAAAAGAGGCAGTTTTTGATATGAATTACGACAAATACTTCAGCGACATCGTAAAGAATATTCCGCCCTCGGGCATAAGGAAGTTTTTCGACGTGGCGTCCACGTACAAAGACGCAATATCTTTGGGCGTGGGCGAGCCCGACTTCGATACGCCCTGGTGCGCTAGAGAAGCAGGTATTCAGAGCATACGCAAGGGGCTTACTCAGTATACGAGCAACAGCGGTTTGCCTATGCTCAGAGAATATATAGCAAAATATCTCAAGGCGCGTTTTGACGTCGAATATATACCCGAAAAGGAGATATTCGTGACGGTAGGCGCAAGCGAGGCTATTTATCTTGCTTTGAGGGCTATTCTAAATGACGGGGAAGAAGTTATCGTCCCTGAGCCCAGTTATGTGTCTTACGCTCCCGGAGTGGCTTTTTGCGGCGGTAAGGCAGTAGGCGCAAAATGTTACGTCGAGGACGAATTCAGACTTACCGCAGAAAACCTCGAGAAGGTAATCACTCCCAAGACAAAGGCTTTGATTTTGCCTTATCCCAACAACCCTACGGGCGCGATAATGACAAAAGAGAATTTGGAGTCGATAGCCAAAGTAGTAGAAAAACACGATTTGCTCGTGATAAGCGATGAGATATATGCAGAACTTACCTATGAGGGCAGACACGTAAGTTTTGCGGCTATAAAGGGTATGAGAGAGCGTACGATATTAATCAACGGCTTCAGTAAGGCGTTTGCTATGACGGGCTGGCGACTCGGTTACGTTTGCGCTCCCAACGAACTTTTTAAGCAGATGCTGAAAATCCATCAGTACATAATAATGTGCGCTCCTACCAGTGCGCAACATGCGGGCTTAGAGGCTTTGAGAATGGGTTTTGAAGACAACTTCAGAGAGATTGAGAATATGCGCGAGCAATACGATATTCGCCGCAGATTTCTCGTCAACCGTCTCAACGGTATGGGACTTAAGTGTTTTGAGCCTAAAGGCGCCTTTTACGTTTTCCCCTGTGTGAAGTCTACGGGTATGGACGGAGAGCAGTTTGCCGAAACTCTTCTCGAAAAGAGCAAAGTAGCTGTAGTGCCGGGCGGTGCGTTCGGTGAGAGCGGAAAAGATTTTGTGCGTATAAGTTATGCCTATTCGCTCAACAGCTTGCAAAAAGCAATGGACAGGATAGAGGAGTTTTTGCATAAGTATTGCAAAAAGTAACTTTAACTTAAAACAAACAGTTCAGCATTTTATCCTAAAATCAACAGCCGTTTCTTAATTGAGACGGCTGTATCTATGTAAAGTACAGGTAAATAAATATAGCGTAAAAATAGTGATATATTAAATAAATATTAAAAACTAGTATAAAATCGGCTTTTCAAATAGTAATTTATTAAAATTTTGTAAAATCTTTAAAAAAGTGGGAAAAAACTGTTGACAAATTTTTTTCAGGGTGGTATATTATGCCTGTAAACAAGAGGTACGCAAAAGTAATCAGGTTTACAAACATACTAAAGCTCATAATTTTCCCCCTTATCATATAATTGGAAGGCGGTGTAGCAGAGATGCTACACCGTCTTTCTTTTTAGGCGAGCGCGTATAGCGGCGCATATTTTGCCTTTATCTGCGACGCTCGCGCTCAGTTACATACGCAAAGTATGCGCCTGTCGCGCTCGGTCTGGAAAAGACAAACTCTGCACCACTCTACGCGCTCGCACGAAGTGGGTGAACATAGCGGCGCGCCTTTTCCTTTTGTCCGCGGTGCACCCGCGGCAGTTACGGTTCGCTCACCTCGACAAAATACCCACGCTTCCGAAGTAACGAAAGCGTAAGGCAAGACGTCGGGTTCGCTCTATACCGACCAGACGAAAGGGTATATATTAGCTGAAGCAAATATAACCCTTTGTCGGTACTATTTTAATCGGATAGATAAAAATGCTCCGCTCGCGAACTCTCTTCAAAATCGCAACTCTGCACCAATCTCTGCGGTCGCACAATTTTTGTAATATCGCGGCGCGCTTTTCACTTATATGCGCTCGCATGAAGCTTTTTATATATTCTTTTTTTACTTACATTATACTCGCAATATCGCGCTATAAGCAAAGCTAAATATTTATATATATTATAATATAATAATTTATACAATTTACATAAGGCTTAAATTGTATAAATTAGAGGTTTCAACGCGTATGCGTATACGATATGCGCCTATACATACGCGCGTTTTGTGCGCAATTGGGATTTTTTATGATTTAAAAGGGTGGGGAAAGGAGTGTTAATCTGTTTTGTAATGTCTATTCAAAAAAAGCCTTATAAATTCAAATAAATAATCGCGCAAGTATAAAAAATAAATACAATATTAATGCGTGTAAAATAAAACAGGCGTACTTTGGATACGCCTGTCATTCGTGAGATAAAAGAAAATCGCAACTTACGTCAAAGTAATCCGCAAGCAATACTATATAGCTTGCTTTGGGTTCGTTTACGCCTCTTTCCCAATAATCTATTGCTTTTTGGCTTACGCCTATCGCGTTGGCAAGCTTTTGTTGGGAAAATCCGCGCTCTATTCGCAAATCCTTGATTATTTCACCAATTCTCATATATTTAGTATAGAAGAAAAATTCTTGACAAGACCGGACAAAGAAGAAAACTTCTTATATAATTAATTCGGTCACCTGACATTGTGTTGGGCTCTGACCCCGTAACTTAAAAAGAAGGAAGGACTTTAGTCCTTCCTTCTTTCTTTTATCGCGTTTGCGATTAGTTGTTTTTGCCGCAGTTTTGGTAGTCGCTGGTCTGGCTGTTTTTGCCGTTGGACTTATTCATCTGCTTGCCGGACTGGTTTTGCTGCTGTGATTGATAATTCTTCATATTATCCTCCTGTGTTATTTGTCATATTGACTACACTTTTATTATGGAAAACGTGCTATTCTTTTATACTGCTTTTTGCTGGAAATTTTTGATTGTCTCGCGCGGGCAAAACGCGCGCAACTGCAATTTTATCTCAAAAATTCGGCAGAAACTAAAGAATAAGCCTACAAAGTTCAGCAGTTGAGTATCCAGTTTTTAAGAAGAGCAGAGGAGCCTTTTTTTGCGTTGTCAAGCGAGGCATACAAATCGTTTGTCGATGCTATGGCAAATCTGTTGAGCTTGTAATAGTGTTTAAGTGCGGATTGAAGAGCTTCCTCTCCCATTATCATCTTTGCAGCGTCCCACATTATGAATGCTTTATTGTAAGTGAGGTTGGTATAATGGTAATTGCTTGCAAAAGACGACAACTCTCCCGCTAACATACCTTTTACAGGCTCGCCTACTTTTTGTCCCAACTCTACGAAGCGGGAGTATTGATTATAAGCCGAGTCAAGTATCGTCTGTGCCAGCTCGCGCCTGTCGGTATCGTAAAAATAAAGATAAGTCGAGTATTCCGCAAGCCCTTCGTCTTGCCAGGCGTCTGTCAGGTTGTTGCTTCCTACTGCTCCGTACCACCATTGATGCGCTATCTCGTGTGCCGTGACGCTCTCTATGTCTATGGCGTCGAGTTGCTCGTTGACAACGCATAGCGCGCCGTATTCCATACCGCCTGCCACAAAAGGCACGCTGGCAAGCGCGAGAGAATCGTATGCGTATTCTCCGAAACGCTCAGAAAATACGTCGATTGCTCGTTTTGCATATTCGATTACTTGCGTATCGCTTCCAAGATACGATATCTCAACTCCTTTATATTCCGTTTCGGTACGGCTGAGTACAGGAGAGATTATCAATGCAAAATCGCGAATGTTGTTTGCTTTAGAGGTTACGAAGGTTTCGCCGTCCGCAGAGGATACCTGACTTAGACCGCTTGCTACATAGTCGCAACCGTTCGGTAGATTGAAAGTTACCTCATAATCCGCTGTATCGGAAAAATACGGGTCGCCTATCTGGGAAAATTCTCTGAAAAACCACTCGCCTTCCACTAGCGCGCAAAGCTGGGGATAAAATCCCGTAAGCGAAAGACATACGTCGTTGAAACCGTAGCGCAGATTAGTGTTAGGAGGAGTGATGGAATACACAAAGTCTACCGCTATCTCCTGTGAGGGAAGAAGAGGAGAAAAGAGGTTGACGGTTATGAGATTGGAAAGGGCGTCATAAAGACAGCTTTGAAAATCGCCGTAAGCTCCTTTAAACTCAAATTTGCCGAAACTCACGCCGTTAGGATACGCGTCCGCTTCTTCCTGAGGAGTGCAAGGCAGGGGAGATGTCTGAGAATACGCGCCCGCATAGACGTTGAAGATTAATTCGTCGAGAATATATTCGCTCGTGTTGACAAAGTTTACGCGTTGAGTGCAAGCAATTCCGTCTTCGCCTATGTCCAGCCAGATTTCGTATGACGTACCCTTTTGTGGTTGTTCTTTGTCGCACGATACAAGCGGCAGCGCGCACAGAGCGCAAAGAAGTATGCATATAAATATCAATATTATTCTTACGTTGAAATTTTTTATATTTTTCATACCAAATAATATGCGTTTTGAACGCGCTATATTCGATAACACTCTTCAAATCTTTGCCTTCGTATGTAAAACTCAAACACTTTATACCGCGCGTATTAAAATTTAATCTTGACATACATACCGCTTGGATATTACAATATATATGTACGCCGATTATGGCGAAAGGAGATTTTTTTATGGGATTCGGAAGTTTTTTGAAAAAACAATTCAGAAAGGTTATCCAATGGGAAACCGACAACGCAAACGATATTATCTATAAGTATCCTCTCGAGAAGAAAGAGGAGATTATGAAAAACTCCCAGCTCGTAGTACGCGAGGGACAGAAAGCTATGTTTATACAAGAGGGCAAACTTGCCGACGTATTCGGACCCGGTACGTATAAACTCGACGATATAAAGAACTTGCCTTTGCTCACTCAGCTTTACAACTGGAAGTATCTTTGGGAGAGTCCTTATACGGGAGATATATACTTTATATCTACAAAGCAGTTTACCAATATGAAGTGGGGCACGGCTAACCCCGTAATGATGCGCGACAAGGATTTCGGCGTAGTCAGAGTCAGAGGCTTCGGCGTGTATTCTTTCTCCGTAGGCACTCCTACCAACGCATTGAGAGAGCTTATCGGCTCGATGAGCAGTTTTACGGTCAAGGACGTAGACGACTACTTCAAGAAGATAATCACTTCCACGCTTTCCAACGTAATAGCCGAATCAAAGATTGCCGCGCTTGATTTGGCGGCAAGCTATGACGAACTTGCAGAACTTGCAAAACAAAAAGTCGCTGAAGAATTCGAGAAGATAGGCATCGTCATCAAGTCGCTGTACATAGAAAACCTTTCTCTTCCCGAGGAAGTGGAAAAGATGCTCGACAAGCGTACGAATATCGGAGTTATGGACGGAGTTATGCAGCAGCACGCTCAGATGGAAACTCTCGAGGCTATGCGTTCTGCGGCGGATAATCCCAACGGCGTCAGCGGTATGGGAATAGGACTGGGCGCAGGTCTGGGCTTCGGAAAGGTGTTTGCCGATAATATGGCTACGGTATCCAATCCTACCGCGGTAAAAGAGAGCGAGGCTAAGATAGTATGTCCCAACTGCGGAGCGGAGATAGGCAAAAAGGCAAAGTTCTGTCCCGAGTGCGGTCAGACGGTTAAGCCTGCAAAGAAAGTTTGCCCCAAGTGCGGAGCAGAGATAGGAGCGAAAGCTAAATTCTGTCCCGAGTGCGGCGCGGACGTAAACGAAAGAGTATGCAAAGAGTGCGGTGCTAAACTCAAGCCCTCTCAGAAATTCTGCCCCGAGTGCGGTGCGAAACAATAATATCTGTTAAGGGGTGAAGATGGCAACTAAGAAAACGCAAATCCAAAACGACGCACCCGAGCAGAGTGCGGAGAATACCGAGGTAGTAGAGAGCAAGATATACAAGTGTCCCAGTTGCGGAAACTTCTTGCATTACGACCCCGAGACGAAAAAACTCAAATGCGACTATTGCGATACGGTTGAGGAACTCGAGCCTGTTGCACCGGCTCAAGAGCAAATTTATCACGTCGGTTCGGAAAACGGTTTTATTCCCTGGCAGGGAGTAAAAGCGATAAGATGCCGCTCGTGCGGTGCCGTAACAATGCTTTCTGCTTACGAGACGGCTGTCAAGTGTCCTTTCTGCAACGCGTCCAATATAGTTGAGACAAACGAGATTGCAGGGCTTAAGCCCAATGCGGTATTGCCATTTGCGATTAGCAAGGAGCAGGAGCATACCTATTTTATGAAGTGGCTTAAGAGCAAACACCTCGCTCCCTTTACTCTCAAAAAAGAGGCTAAAAAACAGGATAGCCAAGGTATCTATATACCCGTGTTTACTTTTGACAGCCAGTGCAACGGCGTTTATACCATACGCTACGGTCAGCACTACACCGTTACTGTCGGCTCGGGTAAAAACAGACGTACCGAAACGCGTACGCGCTGGTATGTCGATACGGGCGTGATATCCAATTTCTTCAATGACATTCAGGTAGAAGCGAGCAAGTCGATTACGCAGAGCAATCTCTCTAAAATGGGCGGCTTCGATACGGATAATTCTCTCGAATACCACAATCAGTTCATATCCGGTTATTCTGCCGAAAGATACGACAAAGGACTTGACGAAAGCTGGGCTGAGGCATATACGATTATGGAAGATATAATCAAAAGAATGATTATATCGCGATATAATGCCGACGTAATCGACTACGTCAATATGAACAATACCTATTCGGGTACGACTTACAAGTACGTGCTTGTGCCTATATGGGTATTTAATTACAAGTACCGCAAAAAAGAGTACGGTTGCATAGGCAACGGACGTACCGGCAAAATTATAGGCAAGTATCCCAAATCACCCTTTAAAATCACCGCTATCGTTTTGGCGGTAGGCGCGGCAGTAGCGTTGATTGTTTGGCTGTATATAAAATATTTTATGTAAATTAATAGCCAAAAGGGGAATAATGTTATATAATCAATACGTAAAAAGTTTACAGGAGGCACGATAATGGCAATAACAAAAGACATGCTCATAGCAGAAGCTCTTCAACATAAAAACGCAGAGGCAATCGCAGAAACTCTTCTCAGCATCGGAATGCACTGTTTCGGTTGCGCAATGGCAAGAGGCGAAACAATCGAGGAAGCGGCTATGGTACACGGTGTAGACGTGGATGAGCTTGTGAAGAAGCTTAACGCAGTCGCTGGCGAATAGGCGAGCGCGTATAGCGGCGCGCCTTCGCAAATTTTAGCGAGCAGTTACGCTCGGTCACGTACGTCTAGTACGCTCCGCTCGCGAACTCTCTTAAAATTCGCAAAATCACACCACTCTCCGCGCTCGCGTGAGGGTGGTTTTTT
>CALWHJ010000011.1 GCA_944380355.1 uncultured Christensenellaceae bacterium | reverse complement strand
AGTACCGACAAACGGTTTTATTCGCTTGTCGAATATATACCGTTTCGTTTGGTCGGTTAAGCGAGCGACTGACAAATAAAGTTGAGTATTTTTGCAAAAAAATACTCGCTCCCTTTGTCAGGAAGGATTTCTATCTTCTCATATTAAAATAGTACCGACAAACGGTTTTATTCGCTTGTCGAATATATACCGTTTCGTTTGGTCGGTTAAGCGAGCGACTGACAAATGAAGTTGAGTATTTTTGCAAAAAAAATACTCGCTCCCTTTGTCAGGAAGCGAGCTGGTGGGCAGGGATGGATTCGAACCATCGAAGACAGAGTCGGCAGATTTACAGTCTGCTCCCTTTGGCCACTCGGGAACCTACCCATATATTTTTGATGTGGAGCTGGTGAACGGAATCGAACCATCAACCTGCTGATTACAAATCAGCTGCTCTGCCTATTGAGCTACACCAGCACGATATTACGTCACCATTACGTGGTGCCTCGGGGCGGAATCGAACCACCGACACGGGGATTTTCAGTCCCCTGCTCTACCGACTGAGCTACCGAGGCATAAATTTGGAGATTTATACAAATCTCCGAAACTTCTATAAATTGGCGACTCGGAAGGGATTCGAACCCTCGACCTCTAGCGTGACAGGCTAGCGTTCTAACCAACTGAACTACCGAGCCAATTTGTATTTAATGTGGTGGGCCATCAAGGACTCGAACCTTGGACCGACCGGTTATGAGCCGGTTGCTCTAACCAACTGAGCTAATGGCCCACATTGAATAACGATATCAAAAACTCATTCAATTGTCTTTCTCTATCGTATTCCGCCACTCTTGCGACTACTCAAATATACTATATAATAAGCGATTTGTCAAGAGATTTTCTTATATTTTGCGATATTTTTTTCGGGGCTTTTGCAAGCCCCGAAAGAGCTAAAACGCGTGAGTTATCAGTCTTTAATATCGAGCTTAAGACCCTTGAATAAATCAGCCATAGTAGCGGTAGCGTTTTCATCGCTGGACCAAGAAGATACTTCTTCTTCCTCTTCTTTCTTGGCTGTTCTGGATTTCTTTACAGGAGCCTGAGTAGCAACGGAATTCTCAAACTTCTTAGCGTTCTTCTTAGCGCGCTTCTCTTTAGCTTCCTGATAATCTTCTTCGCTTACAACAGTATCCTCAACGACTTTTTCTTCCTTAGGAATAAGTGCCTTCATAGAAAGAGTAATTCGGTTGTCTTCAAATCTTATGATTTGAGCGGTAACTGTATCACCGACCTTAAGTACGTCAGCTGGATTCTTAGTATAGCTGTGAGAGATTTCGGATACGGGTACAAGACCGTCGATATTGTCTTCGATAAGTACGAATGCACCGTAGTCTTTTACGTCTCTTACAGTACCGGTAATTACGCTGCCAACGGGATATTTCTCGAAAGCGATTTCGTAAGGCTTCTTCTGAAGCTGTTTATATCCGAGTTTAACTTTGTTGTTTTCTCTGCTAACATAGCGTACGATAAAATCGTAAGTCTTGCCGATTTCGAAAACTTCGCTTGCGGGAGTGTTCTTGTTGTAAGAAGCGTCGCTGTTGTGAACGAGACAGTCAAAACCGTTTACGTTTACGAATGCACCGAACTCAGCAAATCTCTTAACCTTACCCTTGACAATCTTATCCTTTTCGAAGAATGCCCACATTTCGTCTTCTTTCTTCTTCTGCTCTTCTTCGAGAATAACTTTCTGAGAAGCAATCAAAGACTTTTTGGTGGTGAGGTCGATTTCCTTGTCAGCATCGTCCTTGTTGGACTTGATAAGACGGAGTCTCAAAGTCTTGCCTACGTACTTAGGCAAATCAGCATCGGTAACGTAAGCAATCTTAATCTGGGATGCGGGAACAAAAATTGTATAACCGCCATAGTAACCCTTAAGACCATTCTTAACGCATTCTTTCATTTCGAGTTTAAACTCAGGCTGAGAGAGCATCTCGATAGCGTCGCTCTTCTCTTTGTTGAATCTGTCGATTTCCTTCTTGGAAAAATATATATACTCCTTAGGCAAGGATTTGGAATTCTTATCAACAACCTTGGCTTTGAATACGTCACCCGTCTTGTAGTTTTCGGGGTTGTACTCTACACCGTCCATTTCTGCATCGTCTTTGCAAACAAAACCGTCCTTTTTGCCCTGGAAGTCTACAGTAATACCGTCTTCGTTGGCAGATATAACCTTACACTCAACAGTCATACCGGGCTTCAAGTTCATTGCTTTGGTGTTTTGTGCAGCAAGAAGCTCGCCGAAAGTCTCCTCCTTTGCAGTTTCGTTCTCAATTTTTACATTTTCTTGAGATTCATTCATTAGATTTTTTACCTCCTCAATCAACTCTGGCGGAGTTGATGCACCGGCAACTATGCCGATTTTTGTATTTTTTGCTACATTTACCGATTGTAAATCGGATATTGTCTGTATGAGATGCGTATTCGGGCAATTATTAATACTAATATCGAAAAGTTTAGAAGTATTAGAGCTGTTTTTGCTACCCAAAACAAGCATTAAATCGCAGTTTTTACTGAGTTTGTCGCACTCCTCTTGTCTGCATAGTGTAGTATAGCATATTGTATTATTTCTATCAAGCATTTTTATATTATTTTGTAAAAAATTAATAAATTGCTCGACTTTGTTATGGTCGTAAGTTGTCTGCACGACGAGGCAGTATTCTTTTTTATCATCAAAGACGATATCTTTCTCTCCGTTATAGATAATCGCGCTGTTGCCGCACCAACCGTTTATGCCGATAACTTCGGGGTGAGACGGATTTCCGATAATGATTATCTGCTTGCCTTTCCGGTAATTCTCATATACGATATCGTGAATTTTTTTGACAAATATACACGTGCAATCCACATAATCTATGCCGTTTTTTTCAAGATAATCATACACGTCTTTACCCACGCCGTGCGAACGTATGATAAGTTTTCTGTCGCCTAATTCGCTGAGATTTTCTATGCAATCTACGCCTTTTTCTTTAAGTTTTTCAAGCACCTGCTCGTTGTGAATGAGCTTGCCGTACACTGCGGCAGGTTCAGTCATATTCATTGCGACGTTTACAGCCTTTTTTACCCCCTGGCAAAAACCGCTACTCTTTGCAACCGTTACGCTCATTACCGTAAATCTCCTTGCCGTGTTCTTTTACGTACTTGAAATACTTCTTTTTGCTGCCCCCGCATTTTTCGACAAGAATATCGAGTTCTGCTCTGAGCCGGCACATTTTATCGCGGATAACTTCCGTAACCTCTTCCTTTACCGCATTGGGTTTCTGGTCATAATATTCATCGAGATAGAAAGGTGCGCCTACGATGAGAATATTGCGCTTGAAAGGTCCCGTCTTTTTGTAATACAAAAGCGGAACTATAGGCGCTTTGGCTTTGAGAGCAAAAGTAGCTACGCCCTGTTTCAAAGGCAACATTTCTTTGCTGCCGCTCTTGTTTCTCGTACCCTCGGGGAAAATAAGCACGGGTTGATTTTTTGCGAGCGCACCGAGAATACTCTTGACCGCCGACAAATCAGCCTCGCCTCTCTTTACGGGTATGCATCCGAGTTCGGTTGCGACTTTTGCAACCACATGATTTTTCATAATCTCGTCTTTCATGAGGACTTTGCCGTCTTTTCCCAAAAGTTTGGAGATAATTACGCAAGGGTCAAGCGCGGTATAGTGATTACACACAACGATGGCTTTCGTATTTTTAGGAAAGTTGTCTTTAAAATATATCTTCGTAGGCCAAATAATACCCATAGCCTTTCTGACTATTGCCGCTATAAATCTGTAAAAACCGCCCTTTTTCTTAGTCTTTTTTTTGATTACTTTGTTAGCGTCGATATTAAACTCTTTGGCTTCTTTTCTCAAATCTTGAACAGACGCATTTTTGTAAACCGTCAAAGTATTGCATTGCTCTTTAATGGCTTTGATATGTTCCATTATGGCATCTGCGACTTCGTCCAAAGTCATATTTGTACTGTCAATCTCAATGGAATCGGGAGTTTTCACGAGAGGCGAAACCTTGCGGTTCATATCGTTGTAATCCCTGTCTTTAATGTCGGCAAGTATTGTCTCGTAAGATACGTTTTGACCTTTGTCAGAAAGCTCTTTAAATCTTCTGTTAGCTCTCTCCTCTGCTGTGGCAGTAAGATAAAATTTATATTTCGTATCGGGCAAAACGTGACTTGTAATATCTCTACCGTCGAGTACTACGTCGTTATTTTTTGCTATTTCGCGCTGTTTTTCTACGAGAAAAGCCCTTACCTCGGGAATTTTTGAAACTTCGGACGCACATTTTGATATGTTGTGCATACGGATATCTTCGGACACGTCCTTTCCGTTAAGAAAAATTCTGTTTTCCCCTCCGACTTTTTCGTAGGAGATTTTTATGTTTTCGAGAAGCGGAACTACCTCCTCTTGCGACGAAGGATTTTTCCCGGAACTGACCGCATACAGAGCAACAGTGCGGTACATAGCACCAGTATCGAGATAAGTTATTCCCAACTTCTCGGCAATTTTTTTTGCTATCGTACTTTTTCCGGCACCCGAAGGTCCGTCTATGGCTATGTTAATCATAACAACCTCTCTCAAACATTTATCAATATTTTAAACCATATTGCAACATTTTGCAATCTTATCGAACAATATTTATTTATGCGCGCATAAGTGCCGCGCAAACCTGATGTGCCGTACAAAAAGCAATCTGAAGATTAAACCCGCCCGTAAGCGCGTCAACGTCTAGGACTTCACCTATAAAATACAGATTTTGCACAATTTTGCTGGACATATCTTTGGGATTGATTTGTTTGCAATCCACACCTCCGCTGGTAATTATGCCCGCGTTGATATTTTCAAGTCCTGTAATGTCAAACATAAGATTTTTAATTGTACCGACTAATTTCTCTCTTTGTTCTTTTCTGATAGAATTTACGGTCTGCGAAGGTTTAATACTCGCTTGAGCCAACACTACGCTGACCAAAGCTTTGGGCATAAGCTCGGGAAGAACGTTTTTGATTTCGCAATTTATTTTTTGTGAAAATTCTCTTAAAATCCTGTTATCCAGCGTTTCTTGCGTAAGCGCAGGCTTCAAATCCACGCAAAGCGTGTATTTGCCATCGAACTTTTTCCCGTCGTAGTACTTATTGATAAGGCTTGACAGAGAGAGGATTATAGGCCCGCTCACACCGCTATGAGTGAATATCATTTCACCGAATTGAGAGTAAAGAATTTTACCGTCTCTGACAATGCTTGCCGAGACGTTTTTAAGACTGAGTCCCTGAAGTCCGTAAGTCTCTTTAAGAAGTATCGGAACAAGTGCTGGACGCACAGCTATTACATTGTGTCCCAAAGCTTTTGCCCACCTGTATCCGTCACCCGTACTGCCTGTGGACGAATATGAAATTCCGCCCGTTGCGATAATAACTTTATCCGCAAGAATTACTGCACCCGTGTCGGTTATTACTCCTTTAGCAATGCCGTTTTCAGTCAAAATTTTATCAACTTCAGTATTTAACAAAATTTGTGTTTTGTTGGATTTTATAACTCTTTCCAAACACTTTATAACGTCGCTCGACTTATCACTTTCGGGGAAAACTCTGTTTCCCCTTTCCACTTTCAGTTTTAAGGAATTTTCTTCAAAAAACGCCATCGTATCCTGAGACGTAAAACCGTGAATTGCCGACATAACGAATTTGGAATTAACTACTACGTTTGCCAAAAAATCTTCTATTGTGCAATCGTTTGTAAGGTTACATCTGCCCTTACCCGTGATAAAAAGTTTTTTTCCGAGTTTCTCGTTTTTCTCTATAAGCACTACTTCGCAGTCTTCTTTTTTAAGAAGTGCCGCGCACATCATACCGCTTGCGCCGCCCCCGACTATCACGACTTTCATAACTCTATCTTTTCTCCTTTGAGCTTATTGTAGAAAATTTCGTCGTTCCAATCGTTTTTGACGGGAGATATCGTAATATAACCGTTATCGTACAACCATACATCGTCATCTTGCGTAGTATTATCCGCAAGCGTAGTACGGCAATGCGCCCTGTAACCGAGATTTTCTTCGAAAGCGTAGTTTTCCTTAAAAATTTTTCTACCTATCTTAGCAAACTTAACGCCCTTTAGAACGTTTAAATCGTCGGACGGAATATTGATATTTAAAATAGTCTGAGCGTCTTTAGGTAAAAAAGAATAAATTTCGTCAAGGTTTTTTACTATAAAATTCGTGGAAAACTCAAAGTCCTTAAGTCCGTATTCCTGAGATACGGCAATGGCTTTTATGCCGTGCACTGCCCCTTCGAGCGCGCTGTTTACAGTACCCGAATAGACTATGTCTGTACCGAGATTGAAGCCCTTATTCACTCCGCTGATAATCAAATCGGGTTTTTCAGGCAAAATGAGATTGACTGCGACTTTTACGCAGTCAGCAGGAGTTCCGCTTACGATATAGCAGTCTATACCGTCAAGTATATTTATTTTGCTGAAGTTGACGTAACCGTACAGCGACATTGAATGACCTGTACCCGACATCTGATTCTGAGGCGCGACTACAGTAACGTTATGATTGACGGAAAGTTTCTTTGCGAGCATGAGTATACCGCTGCTGTAAACTCCGTCGTCATTGACAAGTAATATATTCATACATACATATTATCAAATAATATTACAAATGTAAATGATTATTGACCAACACTTTGTTTACCTGTAAATATTACATAATAAATTTGCGTTTTCAAAATATTATGCCGGCAATCGTCAATGTATATTCGCATATTGATATTGAAAAATCCTTAAATCAATTTATCTGCCTGTAACACCAAATTAAAAACATACGCTAAAAAACAAATAAAAAATGACGGCTACCTGTCGGTAGCCGCCAAAATAAATTCGTATCTTATTAAACGGGTTGAATACCTTTTGTGGTATCTCCTACTTCTCTGTCTACGTGCTTCTGATGAGCTTGACGGTATTTGAAGAAGTTGAGTGCAACCTGAGGGAACAATGCGTAAGACAAAACGTCCTCGTCCTGCTGGATATAGTCCTTGATTTCCTCGCGATATTTGCTAAGTTCGGGTTTGAGCAAATCTGCGGGTCTGCAAGTAATTCTCTTTTCGTTGCCCAAAACTTTCTTAACGATAGCGGGATCGGGCTCAGCGGGCAATTGTCCGTATTCTCCTTTCAAGACGCCTTTGGTCTCTGCGGAAACCATCTTATATCTCTCGCCTGCAAGCACGTTGAATACAGCCTGGGTACCTACGATTTGGCTGGTAGGTGTTACGAGAGGAGGATAACCGAGGTCTTTTCTTACGTTAGGCACTTCGGCAAGCACTTGTTCGTATTTGTCGAGAGCGTTAGCCTTCTTAAGCTGACCTACGAGGTTGGAAAGCATACCGCCGGGAACCTGATAGATAAGTGCGTTTACGTCGGTAGCAAGCGACTTTTCGGTAAGCCAACCGTCTGCCTTGAGTCTGTCAGCAACCTTCTTGAAGTAGTTGGATATCTCATTGAGATATGCTACGTCGAGTCCGGTATCGTACTGTGTACCCTTGAGGATAGCAACCATAGGCTCGGTAGCAGGTTGAGAAGTACCGTTACCCAAAGCACTGAGAGCACAGTCGATAATATCTACGCCTGCTTCGATAGCTTTGAGATAAGTTTGGTTACCGATACCTGCGGTCTGGTGAGTGTGCAAGTGAATCAAAGTCTTAGGCTTCAAAACTTTCTTCATACCCTTTACAAGGTCGTAAGCGGTATAAGGTAGGAGAATACCGGCCATATCTTTGATACAAATGTTATCAGCACCCATATCTTCGAGCTTCTTTGCGAGTTTGATGAAATATTCGTTGGTATGAACGGGGCTGGTGGTGTAAGAAATCGCAGCCTCGCATATACCGCCGTATTTTTTACAACTCTTTATAGCCTGCTCCATATTTCTGGGGTCGTTAAGAGCGTCGAAAATACGGAGAATGTCACAACCGTTTTCGATAGTTTTCTTTACGAACTCATCTACTACGTCGTCGGCATAGTGCTTGTATCCAAGGATGTTTTGTCCTCTGAAAAGCATCTGAAGTTTTGTTTTGGGCATAGCTTTTCTGAGCGCTCTCAATCTCTCCCAGGGGTCCTCGTTAAGGAATCTAAGGCAAGAGTCGAAAGTAGCGCCGCCCCAACATTCTATTGAATAATAACCTGCGTTGTCGAGCTTTTCGCACATAGGCAACATCTCGTCGAGTCTCATACGGGTAGCTGCCTGCGATTGGTGAGCGTCACGCAAAATTGTTTCTGTAATTTTAACCATAATATACCTCTTTTAATGATATTGTCTTCTAGCTATTAAGCTCCGAAGATAGCCAGCAATACACCTGCCGCAACTGCCGAGCCGATAACGCCTGCGACGTTAGGACCCATAGCGTGCATCAGGAGGTAGTTGCCGGGGTTTTCTTCCTGACCTACGTTGTGAGAAATTCTCGCTGCCATAGGAACGGCGGAAACGCCTGCCGAACCGATAAGAGGATTGATTTTACCCTTGGAGAATACACACATAACTTTACCGATAAGCAATCCGCCTGCCGTACCGAACGCAAATGCGAATACACCGATAATGATGATGAGCAAGGTCTGCAAGCTAAGGAATACGTCAGCCGTAGCCTTTGAACCTACTATTACGCCGAGCAATATCGTAATAATATTGATAAGTTCGTTTTTAGCGGTATTAGTAAGTCTGGGAACGACTTCAGATTCTTTCATAAGGTTACCGAGCATCAGCATACCGATAAGAGGAATAGCCGAAGGAAGTAAAAGACCTACTATACCCGTAACTGCGATAGGGAAAACTACCTTTTCTGCCTTGGATACGGGACGGAGCTGTTCCATTATGATACCTCTCTCCTTCTTCGTGGTAAGAAGTTTCATAATAGGAGGCTGAATAAGCTTTATGAGCGCCATATACGAGTAAGCCGCAACAGATATCGCGGGCAACAAATGAGCCGCGAGTTTTACGGTTACGTAAATTGCCGTAGGGCCGTCTGCACCGCCGATAATACCGATAGCAGAAGCTTCCTCACCCGTAAATCCTATATTGATAGCTATTATAAAGGTAACGAAAATACCGAGCTGAGCCGCAGCACCCATAATCAGTGATTTGGGGTTTGCGATTAGCGGACCGAAGTCGGTCATTGCGCCTATTCCGAGGAATATCAACGGAGGATAAATAACCCATTCAACGCCCTTGTAGAGATAGAAGAACAAACCTTGGTCTGCGACTACCTCGTAGGAAACCGTAAAGTCAGTCATTGCAGGATACAAGCCCTTCAACGCTGTTTCAGCGGCGTTTTCTACGGCAGCAACCTTATCAAGCATACTGAGATTGGTAATATCAACATTGAACAATTCAGCGAGTTTGTTTATAGTCAAACCGTCCAACATCGTTCCGTTGTACTCCAATACTTGTTTTGTACCGTCGATAACACCCTCGAACGTATATCCGTACGTACCGTACAAAATGTTGTACGCACCCGGAATATTGATAATAAACATACCGAAACCGATGGCAAGAAGAAGATTAGGCTCAAACTCTTTAACTACCGCAAGGTAGATGAGTACGCACGCGATTGCCATCATAACGAAGTTTTGCCACAAAGGGGTCAACGACGTCATAAAGCCTGTGCTGTACCACAAGTTTTTAAGCGAATCTACCATCAAGTTCGATTGTAGTGTCGTAACTAAGCTAAACATTTTGCCTCCAAATCAATTCATTATGCAATAGTGCAAAGTACCGCACCGGTATCTATGTTGGTGCCTTCGGACGTAGAATAAGTGATAACGCCTGCGCTGGGAGCGGATATGGGGGTATCCATCTTCATAGCCTCGAGAATAATGATGGTATCTCCTTCTTTAACGGTTGCGCCGTTGGAGAAGCAGAGTTTCTTAACAAGGCCGGGCATAGGCGAATTTACAGGCTTACCTGCGCCTTGGGGAGCAGCTGCGGGAGCTGCGGGAGCGGGAGCTGCGGGAGCGGAAGCCACGGGAGCGGAAGCCACGGGAATGGCTTTTACGGGAGCAGAAGCAACAGCGTCACCGCCGATTTCTTCTACTTCTACTGCATAAGATTTTCCGTTTACGTTGATATTGAATTTACGCATAATATTTTCTCCTATCTGTTAGATTGTTAAATTTCCTTGATTGAACGGACGCGGAACTTGAGATTTGACATATAAACAGGCTCCTGTGCGTCGTAGTATGCCGCGATAGCGGCGGTGATTACCGCAACTACTTCCTCTTCGGTGTTGCCTTCTATCTGAAGTACCGTTTCGGGAGCGGGCAATTTGGTAACCTTCTTTTCTGCTTTCTTTGCGCCAAGCTTCTTGACGCCTTCCATAAGATAACGCAAAACGTTGACAAAGAGAATAAGGATAATAAGCACTACGAATACTATACCCATACCGAGCAACGATACCTGTATACCTATCCACAGTCTCTCGCCGAAGTTCTTGCCGCCTATTTCGAGCTTATCGGGAGAGCCGTAATCCTGGTCAACGACCATAAGATATATCAGTCCCGCAAGCAACGCAAGCGCGATTACCAAAAATATGACGAGTTTGACTACTTTTTTCTTAGACATAGGTTGTTTCATAACTCACCTCACGTCAAATACCGAGCACCATCAACAAAGCCGATGCGAGATAAGGTCTTATGTTGGTAGCCTCGATTACGTTGTCGATATAACCGTCTTTAGCTGCGAGCAAAGGATTGGTCTGCATTTCTGCATACACTTCTTCCTGAGTCTTACCTTTTACGGAGAGACCTTCTTCTACCTTCTTGAGATAAGCGAGAGCTTTCTCGAGAGCGTTTGCGTCAACTCCTTCTTTCTTAGCAAGTTCCTTAGCGGTCTTCTTTGCCTCTTTGAGTTGGTCTGTAGCGATAATCTTCGTTACGTCCATACCTACGGGAGCAACGACTGCACCTGCGGTAGCCAATGTATAGTCAAAGCCGATTGCCTTGCTCATAAGCGCGCTGTATGCATATCCTACGGCATTGCCTACTGCTACGCCGATTTTTGCTATGCTGCTGGTAGCTATAGTCTTCATAAGTGCGCTGGTCTTTTTAGCAAAACCGCCGATTTCCTGTTCGAGATTGGCGTTTGCGCCCAAAGAATCAACGAGAGTAATCAAAGGAAGATTGTATGCCTCGAGTTTCTGAATAAAGCCGTTAGCTTTTTCAAGACCCTTTTCGGTCATATAGTCACCCTGAGTAGCAACTACACCGACAGAGATGCCGTTGAGCTTTGCAAGAGCGCAAACTACGTCGCTTGCATAATCGGGGCAATACTCTACCACGCTCTTTTTATCGCATACGCTTTCAATTCTTTGAATAGCGGTAAGTTTCTTTTCGAGTTTGGGGTCTACTCTGTTGGGGTCGTCCTCTGCTTCTCCCTCATCGGTAAGCAAAGTATTCAACAGTTTCTGCAACTTCTCCTGCAAATCCTTGTCGCTGTTGTATACAAACTGAGCCATATCGCTGTTTGCGCTGTAAGCCTTGAATCCGAGTTTAGCCTTGTAGTCTACAGGGAACGACTTAGCGTCGGATACGAGGTACATAGGCGAATTGACGGACATAACAGCGTCCTTGGACATAAATACAAAGTCCGCACCTGCAACGTAAGTAGCCATCATACCTACTGCAACGCCTTTGACGATACAGATATGCGGAACTTCGTCAGAAAGCTCGAAGCCGCCGGCTATGAGTTTTGCATAACCTTCCATAACGCTTGCACCATCACCGACTCTCGCGCCGCAGCTGTCAATGACAGAGATGAGAGGAGTACCGGCCTTAACGGCTCTTTGCATACACTTGTAAATCTTATTTGCGTGAGCTTCGCTGAGGCTGCCTTTGAGCACGTCTGCGTTTTGGGCAAAAATATGGACGGGATTACCATTGATTGTTGCATATCCGGTAACCACGCCCTCACCCAACGCTTCGGTAGCACTGTCAAAGCTCTTGCCAGTAAGAAAAACATCAGTCTCGACAAAACTTTCGCAATCGACGATGCTCTGAATGAACGACTTCGTACCCGAAGTAGCTTTGTCGATGGCGTTCACGTTAGCCAAGAGTTTATTGTTCTCCATAAAAACCTCCAAAATGTTGTGTATATAATTGAATTTGTTAACAAGATATTAGGATTGTCAAAAAAATCACCTATTTTGCAATCATAATCATTATATTTGTTATTGCAATTTTTTGCAAGCAAAATACGCACAAAATTACAATAAAATTTGATAAAAATTATAACTATAATAATATTTTAGACAAAGCGTTACGAAATTTACTTTAAAACGGCAATTTTTTAATTGCAAAAGCATTATAATCTTATTCAAACGCTTATAATTAATCTCAAGATTTACAACACCACAGGGATTCAGGTTTATTCTCTCATCGTCAAATATGAATTTGTTGACCGGGCTATATATTTTATATTATCAATATTAATATTGAATTTTGTATTGAAAAGCATAGACAAATCTATTGAATTTAAATTGCTTGACAGCATTTTTTCAATTGCATATATTTATACCGATAAACATACAAAAAGGTCGACATAAAGCCGACCTGAATTTTTTAAAGTCTTTTGAGATATTCTACTTCGAAATCGTTGAGAAATCTGTATCCGCCTCTCGCGAGCCCGCCTAGTCTCAAATCGCCGATTGCGATGCGCTTTAGGAAAATTACTTCCCTTTCGACAGCTTCGAGCATCTTTCTTATCTGGCGGTTCTTTCCCTCGGTGATGGTAATTTGCAATTTGGACACGTCATCCTTGTATTCCAAGAGCTTTACTCTCGCTCTTTTGGTCTTTTCTCCGTCAACTTCAACGCCCTTTCTCAATTGAGCGAGCTTATGCTCGGGCATCTCCCCGTTTACTTTTACGAGATAAGTTTTGGGCACTTCGTAGCTGGGGTGAGTAAGCTTATACGCAAGGTCACCGTCGTTGGTCATAATAAGCAAGCCTTCAGTATCGTAATCCAGACGTCCTACGGGAATAAGATGAGGTACGTTCAAATCTTCGAGATAATCGTATATTGTCTTTCTTCCCTTATCGTCGCTTACGGTAGTAATACAGCCTTTAGGCTTATAAAACATAACGTAACTCAACTTATTTTCTGCTTTTACGATTACGTCGTTTACGCTAACGGTATCGTTTTTTTCGTTAATAACGGTGCCTAATTCCGTAACTACTTTACCGTTGACCTTAACTTTGCCTTCGGCAATGAGTTTATCCGCACCTCTTCTCGATGCCACTCCCGCCGACGCTAAATATTTGTTTAACCTCTCCATCATTGTAACTTGCGTGCCAATTGCCTACAAGGTTTTTGAGCACTTGCAAAACTCCTGCGTCATTAATTTCTTCTATATTAACAATATTTACGCTAAAAAGCAAACGATTATCGTTATAAAAGAGTATTTTACCCACGACGGAGCCTTTAGCGACGGGAACCTGAATATTTTCGTTTATCTCGAAATAGCCCGTACACTCTATATCGTCACCGCTTTTAAACGGAACGGTCAGCGAATTGTCAAATGCCAGTGAATACTGTTTGTCACCTATCTGAATATCGGCGGCAACATCGCCTTTGCGCGCAATATTTACGGGAGTATACTTCGCAAAAGCTTTATCCATATAATTCGCGCACGCATTCCACATATCATAGCAATTGAGGACCACGCATACTAGCTGCATACCGTCGCGCTTTGCCGCAGACACAAGGCAGCGTCCCGATGCGGTAGTATATCCTGTCTTTATGCCGTTTGCGCCGTCGTAAGAAGAAAGCATTTTATTTTTATTCACAAAATACTGCTTGTCGTGAGTTTCGTTAGCTTCCGCAACATAAGACTTGGAAGACACTATTTTCACAAACTCTTCGTTTTGCATAGCGCAAGCGGAAAGTACTGCCAAATCGTATGCCGAAGTATAGTGAGTATCCGAGTGCAAACCGTGCGGATTGTCAAAATGAGTATTGACGAGATTCAGCTCTTTTGCCTTTGCATTCATCATATCTACAAAAGCCTCGACATTGCCCGCGCAAGCTATCGCCAAAGCAACCGCCGAGTCATTACCGCTTCTCAACATAAGCCCGTACAACAAGTCCCGAATTGTCCATATTTGATTTTGCTGTAAATATATTGACGACCCCTCAACTCCTACCGCTTCTTTGGGGATTTTTATTTCTTTGTCCAAATCGCAATTTTCCAAAACTACAAGTGCCGCCATAATTTTGGTAGTACTCGCCATTTCCATTTTTACATCTTTGTCAGAGCCGTCAAGGACTCTTTTAGTAGAAGCTTCAAGCACGACGTAAGAAGAAGTTTTATTGACTGAAAAAGCATCGTCGGAATATGCGTTATCATTGCCGCCATATACGTCGTCATAGAGATTGTTATCTCTCTCAGTAAAAAATTCCTCGATATCGCTTGTCAACTTAAAAACCGCTTGCGATGCTTGAAAAACTACAATATTCAGAATTATAATGGCTATTGAGAATAGTATAATTTTATTCATCGCTTTAATTGAGAAGTATTTACCCATCATTTTCTATCCTTTACAAGATTTAAAGTAGCATTAAACAAATCTCTCCATTTTTCGCCCGTAGACTTATCGTCCATTTTTACAAGCACAGGCTTGTTGTTGGAAACAACTAAAAATCCTAGAGGTGCAATTGAAATCCCTCCTCCGCCGCCTCCCGCGTAAGGCTCGATATTACTCTTCGAATCTTTAATGTTTTTTATCTCCCCTCCTCCGCCGCCGCTTACGAATCCGACGGAAACTTTAGACAACGGAATTGCCATTGTATTATTGTCAATATAAATAGGTTTGAAAATCATATCTTCGCTTTGTACTATGCCTTTAAGATTATCCAATGTGTTATTCATTATTTCTTGCAACGAATTGTCCATATACTTTTCTCCTTATTCAAGCGATTTTACGCTCGTAAATTTTCTTCTCAGCGTTATTATATGCATTATATAAAAAAGTATTTTGAATATCGAAAAACCTATAACGGCATCTACCGTCACACCCTTAAAAATGCCGTTTGACGATATATCTTTTGTAATGCAATTTTGGATTTTTAATTTGTCAGAAAGCGCCCCCTTTATCATAGCTGTGATTGTATTTATCGCTCCGCCGTAAAGCGCGTTTTTCATCTCGTCTTCTCCGCTCAGCGAATATCCGATATAAAGGCTTCTCAAGGATATTTCAGGTATATCCGCTATTACGTTTTTAAACATTGACAGATAATCGGTTTTTATCTCTTTTTGCTCTTTATTTTCCGATTTCTCTTCTTTTTTTAAAGCTTTCCCCTTCTTTATGCTCAACGTCTTAAACTCCCCTCCGCTCAATGAATATATAAACTTGCCTTGACATACAAATACGTCAAATGAAGCAATCTCAATCCATTCAAACACGTAAATCCTTATGCATACCGACAAATTGCTGAAGTCAGCTCTTAAGTTAAACCTGAAACCGTACTCAGTAAAAACGATTACCGTATAAACCGTCAACAAAAATCCGAATAAAACATTAATGCACACCATACCGCTATAGTGTGCATTTTATTCGTTTATAAACCTGTTTAATTTGTAATAGGATTAAAAATATATTGTTTTAAAACAAACACCGCGCAACAGCATTAATATCCGATATACTTATTATCACGCGGCTATAGCGGCATAAAAGCCCTAGATAGGCAACTCTCCGCCCTCTTCGTCTTCTTCTATTTGCTCGGGCGCGATATCGCTAGCCGCTTCTCTTTCCACGTATTCGTCTCCGTCACCCTGCACTCTCTGCAAGTCTTCACCTTGCAAGAATTCGGGAATCTCCTGCATATCCATCATTTCATCCAATTCCTTAGAAGCTTGCTCATCGTCAAAAGATGCGCTTATAGTCCTTTCTCTGTACAATCCCTCAGTCTGAATGTTGTAGTTGCTGAATTCTACGAGTCTTCTCATAATTTCGTCGTAATCAGGCAAATCGTCAATACTCTTCAGCTCGAATTTCTTCAAAAATTCATCCGTAGTACCGTAAAGCAGAGGTTTTCCCGGAGCATCCTTATAGCCGCAAGTCTTTATCAAATTGATTTTAAGAAGCACACTCAGAGCATAATCCGCGCTTGCTCCTCTCGAATCCTCTATTTCACCTCTTGTAATAGGTTGTCTGTAAGCAATAAGGGACAATACTTCGAGAAGAATCTTTGACAGTTCCTTTTCTCTTACGGGACGAAGCATATCGCTTACGATTTCCCCGTACTTGCTGTTGGAAGCAAATTGCACCTTATCGTTGAATACGTCAAGGACTATACCGCTGTCTCCGCTGTATTTCTTTGCAAGCTTATCTATTACGTCGTTGAGTTGCTTTCTGCTTACGTCATCGGGCAAACTGTTAAGAATATCGCTTCTCTTAAGCGGTACACCTGCCGCAAAGATTATAGCCTCTACGGTTTCAAGCAATTTTTCCATATCAATAATTCTCCTCCGTCTTTTTCAATTCCTGAATATCGACTTTTTCCTGGTCGAGGTCTTCGTTGACGGATATGTATATATCGTCCGCAAAGTCCTTTTGAACGGCTTTTACAATCTGTTTTTTCATAAGTTCCAGCAAAGCCTGAAAAGTAGTAATAACCTCGCTCTTGGTTATGTCTTCCTCAAAGAGCTTGCTGAAAGCTACGCTTTTGTTTTCGATTATATACTTTGATATATATTCTATCTTGTCGGCTACCGTAAATCTGTCTTTCTGTATTTTCTTGGTAACCATACGTTGTTCTTTCTCTATTACGCGCAAAAGCAGCTTTCCGTAAGCCTCAATAAGTTTATCAAAGGAAAAGTCATTGACTACGATAACTGCGTCTGCATTGGTGAATTTAGGCTTGCGATAGAACTTATTGAGAGTTTCGAGGTCTTTGAGCTTAACAGCTTGCTCCTGACACAGCTGAAACATCATAATCTTTCTTCTGAGTTCTTCCTCAGGATCGTCTCCGAAGTCCTCTATCTCCTCCTCTTCCTCAACTCTGGGCAGACAAGCTCTTGCTTTGATTTCCAACAGCGTAGCCGCTATTTTTATGTATTCGCTTGCTTCTTCCATATCGAGCTTATCAATTTGCTCCATATGCGCCATATATTGACCTGTAATCTCGGCAAGAGGAAAAGTACGGATATCGTATTTTCCCTCAACTACAATAAGTTGATAGAGCAATTCGATTGGTCCGTCAAAATCGCTTATATTGAGTATTACGTTTTCAGTAGCGTGTTTTTCAAAGAAGTTGCTCATTTTTCACCGTTTTCACATTATAGCCAGCCGAACGCCCCGAACGTAAGTCCGAAGATTTTATCGAAAAGCCACGTTATAATTCTCTGTACCCAAAGGATATAGTTTGAAAGAATATCCAGCTGAGGTACAAATCTTCCGAGAGTAAAACTTATCAGCAAAAGCGCAAGCATTACGTAAGAACCGTATTTATACATAAAGTTTACGTAAGCATTGTCAGGTTTTGTAAGCGTCTCAACCACTCTGAATCCGTCCAAAGGATAAATAGGCAAAAGGTTAAACGCCATAAGAGTGAGATTAAAAGTGATAGACAGTTGCAACAAAAAGCTGATAAACATCAAAAAGCAATACAGCGCATTAGGCTCCGTAAAAGTAAGATTTTGCGTAGCCTTTGTAAATATAGCAAATAAAAGCGCGCTTATGAACGCCACAAGGAAGTTAAACGTAACTCCCGCAAGCGAAGTCATAATCATACCTTTTTTGTAATTTTTGAAGTTTCTAGGGTCGATAGGCACGGGTTTTGCCCAACCGAAACCCACGAGCAACATAAGTCCGAAACCCATCAAATCAAAATGTTTGATAGGATTTAAAGAAAGTCTACCGAGAAATTTTGCCGTTAAATCGCCGTTTTTATACGCGATAAATCCGTGCGAAAGCTCGTGACCGACAATTGCGACCACAAGAGCTATTATATACGCCAGAATACCCAGTACTACTACCGCAAAAGTGGCATTCTGATTTACCAGACTGACTATAAAATTAAACATAATTGTTTTTAACCTTTATATTTATATTATAATAAATATTAACCTGCAAGTCAACGATATACCCGATTTAAAAGCTTTTCAAGGCTTTTTACCATCTTTTCTATTATTTTATACGCTTATTTTACCAATAAACACAAAAAGCGAGAAGACGTTACCCCGTCTTCTCGCATAAGAGTTCTGATATTTGTCGGTTTACCATTTTGAGGTTATATCCTTGATAAAATCGAGAAAACCGCTTTTTTTCGCATCCTGCATTGCTATCAGGTCTACTTTAAATTCCTTGCCCTCATAAGTGTAAGTCGCTTGACCTACTACTTCTCCCTTTTTGATTGGAGCTTTTAAGGACGAGGGCAAAGTAAGCTCTATATCCTGTACGCTTGCGCCGACTTTTGCAAAATGCGTAATACTGTCTTTAAGCGCAACTTCTATAGATTTTACGGGAGATTTCCTGACGTCTATGCTTCCCACGACTTCGCCTTGCTTATAGTAAACCTTGTTTACGTAATTTGCAAAAGCGTAATCGAACATAACTCTTACCTGATTAAATCTCGATTTGCTGTCCGTACCGCCTACGATTGTCGCAACTACTTTGAGATTGTTTCTTGACGCGCAAGCAGACAAGCAGTGTCCCGCCTTGTCGGTATATCCCGTTTTGCCTCCTATACAGCCGTTGTACTGTTTGAGCAGTTTGTTGGTATTTACAAGCTGAGTAACCCTGCCCGACGGATGCGTATAGTCTTCCATCCATATACTTGCATATTCGAAATACTTAGGATGTGACATAAGCTGCCTTGTCATAATATTGACGTCTTTAGCCGTACTGTACTGTTCCTTTTCGCTAGGAAGTCCCGTGCAATTTACAAACAAGGTATTGTTCATCCCGATTTCCTTAGCCCTTTTGTTCATAAGAGATACAAATGCCTCGGCACTGCCCGCAATTCTTTCTGCAAGTGCGTAAGACGCATCGTTAGCCGATACTACGATTACACCTTTAATCAGGTCGTTTACGCTGTATTCCGCTCCGCTGTCAAGAAACATCTGACTTCCGCCCATACCTGCCGCTTCGGGCGATATGCAAATCTTCTCGTCAAGCGAAAGTTTTCCCTCGTCTATGGCCTCGAAGACCAAATTAGCTGTCATTATTTTTACCATACTGGCAATTTCGTGTTTTGCGTCAGCGTTGTAAGAATACAATACTTTACCGCTGTTATATTCCGTAAGATATTCTCCGAAACCGTTGGACTTTATGGTCGATTGCGATTCGTCATAGTAGGTTTCTGCGAATGCACTTACACCCTGTTTCATACTCACAGGTATAAGCACCGCCGCCAACATAAAGACGAATAAAGCAAAAATAAAAATCTTCTTTTTCATATATTCCTCCGTTTTCTTGTAGTGTGTATATATCGGATAAAAATATTCTGAATAAATATCAAAATGTGCGAATATAATACAATTAAAGCCATTATACTTTATACCTTATAGGATAGAATATAGCTATGGAAAGATTGATTTACGAATATATGCTGGCAATAGGTCTTAAGCCTCAAAGTCTTGGTTACAAATACATATACGAATTGATTGATATGTATATAAACGGTACTAATATACTCCCGCTTAAACAAAAAGGCTACCGCAATCTCAGCGAAAAATACCATAAATCGCAATGGAGTATAGACAAGAATATACAAAACTGCATCTCAAAAGCCTGGCTGGACGGCGATATAGACACTCTTTACAAAGAATTCGGCAATACGATAGATATGAATAAAGGAAAGCCTACGGCAAAACAGCTGATACTGCATATCTGCGACAAAATATTGCTTAGACTCATAGAGTAATTGCGTGTCATAAATTGTCTTTTAATGTAATATCCTTTATTACAAGGTAGATTATGTTGAAGGACAAAATACGCAATTTTAAAAGAACGCACGCGACGTGTCGCGACCTTTTCGACTGGGCAAAACGCTACTGCACTTCAAACAGGGTGTTTTTGCTCACCTTTTATTTGCTTTACCTGACGGTATTTGCAATCTCACTTTTTATCGTACTCAATTACGAGAGCGGTATTTCGCATGACAATTACTATTATCTGCTCACTCAAGGCGAATACTCGTATATCAAAGTATCGCTTGAATATGTGCTTCTGAATATGGGAACGGCACTTATATCAATGATTACGTATCGCAAAAAATACACTTTTGCGTGTCTTTATTTTCTCGTAACTTTCATTGCCTACCGACTGGCAGTAAACATTGTCGGAAGCTGGCAATATTCACTCGTTTTGAATATACTCGATACGATATTGTTTTACGTACCGATATTTACGGTCTTCGTGGCGGTAGTCGTTACGACGGTATGCTACATTAACTCAAACTATTTCTATTGCAATGACCATTGCCCTATAACGCTCAAAAAAATGCTGACTTTTACGCTTGCGTTAATAGGCATTTCGAGTTGCGTTATTCTCATACACACTTTGCTTTATCCTTTCGTAACGGCAAAGATTTTGTTCTGACAAATACCTCCAAAGCGATATAATGCCAAAGAAAAAGGGAGTACCATAGGTACTCCCAAAAACAATTAACGAGATTTAAAGCGAACTATTTTGCATATTCGACTTGTCTTACTTCTCTTATTACGTTGACCTTAATCTGACCGGGATATTCGAGTTCCGCTTCAATCTTTTTCGCGATATCCTTTGCCATAAAGGTTGTAGCTTCGTCGTCGACAACTTCAGGCTTGACGATAACTCTGATTTCTCTGCCCGCCTGAATTGCGTACGACTGCTCGACGCCCTCAAAGGAATTGGCAACGCCTTCGAGTTTCTCCAGTCTCTTGACGTAATTTTCGAGCGACTCTCTTCTCGCTCCGGGTCTTGCGCCGGATATTGCGTCTGCCGCTTGTACGATAATAGCTTCGAGCGTGGTAGGCTCTACGTCTCCGTGGTGTGCCTCAATAGCGTGAATTACCGCTCTTTGTTCTTTAAACTTCTTAGCAATTTCCACACCTATGCTTACGTGAGTACCCTCAACTTCGTGGTCTACAGCTTTACCTATATCGTGCAACAATCCCGCACGCTTGGCAATCTTTACGTCCGCACCCAGCTCAGCCGCCATCATTCCCGCAAGATAACTTACTTCAAGCGAGTGATTGAGTACGTTTTGTCCGTAGCTGGTACGGTATTTAAGTCTGCCCAAAAGCTTGATGATTTCGGGATGCAAACCGTATACGTTTGCGTCGAAAGCAGCGTTTTCGCCCGCTTCTTTCATCTGCTGTTCGATTTCTCTCTTAACTTTTTCTACGGTCTCTTCTATCTTTGCGGGGTGTATTCTACCGTCCGCGACAAGTCTTTCGATAGTAAGTTTTGCGATTTCTCTTCTTACGGGGTCAAATCCGGAAACGGTTACTACGTCCGGAGTATCGTCTATAATCAAATCTACTCCCGTAGAATTCTCTATCGCACGGATATTTCTACCCACTCTTCCTATCAGTCTGCCCTTCATATCCTCATTGGGAAGCTGGACAACCGATACCGCTATTTCGGAAGCGTGGTCGGCTGCACATCTCTGAATAGCCATACCCACGATATTTTTAGCCTTCTTTTCCGCCTCGTCTTTAGCTTTTTGCTCAATCTCTTTTGCTGTTACTGCCGCATACTTTTTGACGTCGTCTATAAGTTCGTTCATCAGTATGTCTTTTGCTTCCTCCTGCGTGAGCTTAGCTACTTTTTCGAGTTCCTCGAGCATCTTGGAATGCGCACTCTGCAATTCCTGCTCGATATTTTCGAGTTCTTTCTCTTTGTCTTCTAATTGTTTTTTCTTTTCGTCCACGGCATCAGACTTTTTGTCAATAGCAAGTTCTCTTTTGACAAGCTGATCTTCTCTCTGAGCGACGCGCTGTTCGTTTCTCGCTATTTCCGCCTTTTGTTCTTTGGACTCTCTTTCAAACTCCTTACGAAGTCTGTGCTGTTCTTCTTTTGCTTCGATTTTTGCTTCCTTGAGATAAGTCTTAGATTCTTCGCGAGCTTCTCTCTTCATACGCTCGCATTCGTCTTTTACTCCACCGACTGTTTTTTTCGTATAAGCCTTGTATATCAAAATGCCGATACCTATACCGCCGCCTATGCCTGCAAGCGCGAAAAGTACGGATATAAGCACTACAATACCTGCATCTACCCCAAGGAGAAAATTCAAGCAATTCATATTGAATTCCATTTTAGCCTCCTTAATATTAAATTGTAAAGTTACGGCATAAATAAATATTTATGCACTTAAATTATAGACTATTCGGCACAAAAAAGTCAATAGTAATTATATTATTAATTATTATAAATACATACTAATAGTATATAAATATAAAAATGTATACAATATTTTGTCATCAGCTTATAAAAAAATTAACTATTATGCATAAAAATTTTTAATTCCGTAAATTTATTCACTATTACGATAAATTAGTCTGCACATAAAAAAAGGAGCGCACGCTCCTTTTTTTTGTCTGTTGTAAAACAGCTTTAAATATAATGTTTTATTCCTCTTCTGAAGCTTTTTGAAGTATCTTGTTTTTGATTTCTTCTGCAACTTCGGGATTATCCTCGAGATATTGCACGGTTTTATCTCTGCCCTGACCGATTTTTTCGTCATTATAGCTGATCCACGAACCGCTCTTTTTGAGTATATCCATAGCAATTCCGAGGTCTACAAGACAACCGTTGTTGTTGATACCTTTACCGAATACGATATCGAATTCGGCTGTTTTGAAAGGAGGAGCAACTTTGTTCTTTACTACTTTTGCCTTAGCGCGGTTGCCGATAATCTCACTACCGTCTTTGAGACTGTCTCCCTTTCTGACCTCTATTCTGATGCTCGAATAGAATTTAAGAGCCTTACCGCCGGGAGTAACTTCGGGATTACCGAACATTACGCCTACCTTTTCTCTCAGCTGATTGATAAAGATTACACAGGTTTTGGTTTTATTTATAATTGCCGTAAGTTTTCTTGCCGCTTGCGACATTAGTCTTGCTTGCAAGCCGACTACGCTCTGTCCCATTTCTCCTTCGATTTCCGCTCTGGGCGTCAATGCCGCAACGGAGTCTACTACGATGATATCCATAGCGTTGCTTCTTACCAAAGTTTCGAGAATGTCAAGTGCTTGCTCACCGCTGTCAGGTTGGCTGACATACAAGTCTTTTACGTTTACGCCAAGTTTTTCGGCATATACAGGGTCAAGTGCGTGTTCCGCGTCGATAAATGCAGCCATACCGCCGCCTGCTTGACAAGCCGCAATCGCGTGCAATGCTACGGTAGTTTTACCGGAAGATTCGGGGCCGTAAATTTCGATTATTCTGCCCTTGGGCAAGCCGCCTACTCCCAGTGCCATATCGAGAGTAAGACATCCCGTACTGATAACGTCTATATGTTCGATTTCCTTATCGCCGAGTCTGATAATAGAGCCTTTGCCGTACTGCTTTTCGATTTTGGCAATCGCGTCAGCGACAAGTTCGGCTTTTTCATTGTCGACGGACTTCTTTTCCTTTTCCATTTTACACCTCTTAAGTATCGTATTTTATAATTGATTTATGTTTTTAAGCGCGAGATACAGCGCAGTATTTGTTACGCATTTTCTTATTTCGTTTCTTTCCTTATCGAAGAATGTATCGTATACGTTGATTTTTTCTCTGTCGCCTATGCCTATGTACGAAAGTCCTATAGGAGTATCGTATTCGTCGCTCGAAGGACCTGCACATCCCGTAGTGGATATTGCAAAATCTATCTCGTTGTTGGACAATAGCCCCTGAATCATTTCTCTGCACACTTCTTCGCTGACTACACCGAATTCCTCAATAGTAGACAGTTTTACGTGCAGACGTCTTACCTTGGCAGATGCGTCATAGGTTACAAATCCCTCATACAAAACAGAGCTGCTACCCGCAACGTTGACAAGACGCGAACAAATCATTCCTCCTGTCAAAGATTCGGCAACGGCTATTTTCATACCGCGCTGTCTTGCGTTTTCAATCACGCATTGCTCGAGCGTAGTATCGTAATTTGCATAGAGATTGTCGCTGAGAATATCCAGAATATCGTCGAGTATTTTTTGAAAGACGATATCGCTTGCACTCTTATTTATCAGAGTGAGTTTACAGTCTAAATATTTTTGCGAAAACTCGAGATTGACACCCTCGACGTTTGCCAAAGATTTACACTTGTTGACGATATCGTTATCGATATCGAAAGCTTTGAGTATACAACAGTTTTTGCAAGTCTCAATCATAATTTTACTGTTTTCTCCCGATAATCCGTCATTCCTCTACTCTTCCGAAGTAATCTTCTCCGTTGAGTTCTTCGATTCTGACTTTGTATATTTTTCCTATTTCGAGCGGTTTGTCCGCTACAAAATAAACTTTTGTATCTATCTCAGGCGCATCATACTGACTTCTGCCGTAAAACACCTGCAAATCGTAATCTATGCCTTCGTAAAGCACTTCAATTACCGCACCTACCCTCTTGGCAAGATTTTCGAGCATATTTTTCTCTTGTACGGCATACAGTTCTTCCTGCCTTTGAAGCTTTATATCCTCGTCGATTTGTCCGTCCAGACGACTGGCAGGAGTATTGTCCTCGCACGAATATGCAAAAAATCCGCATCTGTCGAGTTTTGCTCTTTCGATAAACTCTTTTAACTCGTCAAAATCTTCTTGCGTTTCTCTGGGAAAACCGACGATAAAAGTGGACCTTATAGTAAAATCACCGTGTTTGCGTATCATAGCAAAAAGATTTTCGATTTGCTCCTTTCTCACGCGTCTGTTCATAAGTTTGAGTATCTTGTCGCTTACGTGCTGACAAGGTATATCCAAATAGTTGCAAACCTTAGGATTTGACGCAATATATTCTATAAGTCTTTCATCAACGAGTTCGGGATACAGATACAAAAGTCTAATCCACGCCACGTCGAGTTTGGACAATTCCTCGAGTAAATCTATCAGTCTTATCTTCCCGTAAAGGTCAAGTCCGTATCTGGAAACGTCCTGCGCTACGAGAATAAGTTCTTTCGTGCCGTATTTTGTAATAATATCCTTAGCTTCAGCTACTATATCTTCTATCGGACGAGAGGTATATTTACCTCTGATATAAGGTATAGCACAATAAGTACAGCGGTTGTCACAGCCTTCGGCTATCTTTAGATAGGCATAGTGATAAGGCGTAGTAAGCACTCTGTCGGACGAAAATACTCTTTCGTCTTTATCGTTGGCATAACACTTATCGGCATTTCCGCTGACCATCTGTTTTATAAGTTCGGGCATTTTGTGATAACTTGCCGTACCTAAAAACATATCGACTTCGGGAAAACCGTCTTTCAATTCGTCCATATACCTCTGACTCAGACAGCCCGTAACGATAAGATACTTGCATTTATCTTTTTTATACTCAGCCATTTCCAGTATTGTATCAATCGCTTCTTTTTTTGCACTGTCTATAAATCCGCAGGTATTGACCACGATAATATCGGCGTTTTCGGGCTCGGAAGTAAGCTCGAATCCGTCTTTTACGAGATATGCCAGCATATTTTCGCTGTCTATTCTGTTTTTATCGCAACCTAGCGATACGAGTCCTATTTTCATAATTTCCTGTTAGTTTGGCGATAAGCCTTGCCGCTATGATTGCGGCACCTACTAATTATCTGGCGTCGTCGGGCGCTTCTTCCTTTTTCTGTTCTTTTCCGTCGGCAACGAAGATTCTGTCCCCAACCTTTTCCAATTCGGCGTCCTCTTGCTTTTCGGATACGTCGGCTTTTGCGTTTTTCTTGATGTCGTCGCTGAGTATCAAATCGAAATTCTTTATAAGATAATTCAATCCCGATATCAACGTAAACAACGTAGCCAAAGCAAACAATACCGTACCTACGTATCCGAATACTACGAACACGATATTATCGTTGGCGGAAAGCAACAAAAACGTAAGCGCAAACATAGTAGTAGCAGTCTTGATTTTGCCGAGCTTATCTGCTGCAAGAACGACTTTTTTGAGTGCTGCCATCTGACGGATAACGCCTATCATAAATTCTCTTGCTATGATAATCGTGGTACATATCAAAGCAAAGTACTTGACGGGAATATATCCGCCGTCGATAACTATAAACAGTCCTGCCGCAACGAGCACCTTGTCCGCGATAGGGTCAAGCAATTTGCCGAGGTCGCTTATCATATTGTACTTTCTTGCGATATGTCCGTCGAGATAATCCGTCATAGACGCTATGAGAAACAGTGCCGCTGTGAGTATAAATAAATACTCGTTTAGACTCTGAAGACAATAACACAGTATCACAAAAGGTATCATTACGAGTCTTACCATCGTAATCTTTGTGGGAATTGTCATTGTTATTTTTTTACCCATTTATAAACTCCTTTTCCTAAAGGAAAAATTTTTAATCTTCATCCTGTTCTTTATTGCGAGCATTTTCGATAATAGCTTCTACCTGTTCGGGGGTAAGCCTGCAAATCTGCTTATTACCGCTCTTCTCTATATAACCGCTGTTGAGCAACCAGTCAAATATCTTACCGCCTCTGGGGAATCCTATGGTAAATGCTCTTTGCAAAGCGGATATGGTAACGTTGTCCATATTGACAATACGTCTCAAAACTTCGGGACACAAGTCATCGGGGAAATTAAATTCTTTGACGTTTTTCTCCGAAGACGTATCCTCTTGTTTGGGAGGCTCTTGTATGCGCTGAATTTCCTGCATTATCTTTTCGTCATAGTATGCCTGATTATGCTTTGTCAAATCGAGCATAATGTTGCGCACTTCGAGTTCGTTGAGGAAAGGATTTTGCAATCTTTGTAAATATCTCGACTTTCTACTCATAAACAACATATCGCCCATACCGAGCAAATCTTCCGCACCGAGGCTGTCGAGAATAATCTTACTGTTTACGCCGGCAGTAACCGCAAAGGCTATTCTGGTAGGCAAGTTTGCTTTGATGGTACCCGTAATGACGTCTACGGAAGGTCTTTGCGTAGCAAGTATCAAATGAATACCGCACGCACGCGCTTTTTGAGTAAGCGTAATTACAAGGGTTTCGAATTCCTTGCCTTGGTCACTCATCATAATATCGCCTACCTCGTCCATTATCGTAACGATATAAGGCATTTTTTCGCCCTCTTCTCCGATAATTTCATTGTAGGAAGAGATATTGTTGACGTAATATTTTCCCAGCACGTCGTATCTTCTGTTCATTTCGTCTACGAGCCATTTGAGTATGGATACCGCTTCTTTGGGAGTGCTGTATATCTTAGGCGTGAGCAAATGAGGCATCTCGACGAATTTTTTCATTTCTACGACCTTAGGGTCTACGAGAATTATTCGCAAATCTTCGGGAGAGTACTTGTAAACAAGGCTTATAAGCATAGTGTTGAGACATACGCTCTTACCGCTACCGGTACCGCCCGCGATAAGACAGTGAGGAAACTCCGTCAAATCCTCATAATAGCAATTGCCGTCTATATCCTTACCGAGAGCAAAGTACAAACCGCCCTTATGGTTTTTGAATTCGTCTTTTACTATAAAGTCTTTAAGACCGACCGTCTTTCTCTTCTTGTTGGGGATTTCTACACCGCAGAGGGACTTGCCGGGAATAGGTGCTTCAATTCTGAGCGAAGTGACAGCCAACGCAAGCAAAAGGTTACCTTTTCTCTGAGGTATCTTTTCTACGGATACGGTAGGAGGAATTTCAAACTCGAATCTCGTTACGGTAGGTCCGGCGACAACGTGTTTGACCTCTACGTGTATACCGAAGTTTGCATAGGTATTTTCGATAATACGCGCTTTTTCCTGTATATCTTCGGTATCAGCCGAGCTGTGGTCCTCGTAGTCCTTCAGGTTGTCTATGCTCGGGGGCACGTAAGGACTTCTCTTGACGACGGGTTTAGTCTCTTCCTTCTCCTCTTGCTTTTCGTCGTTGTCGAACACGGAAGTTTGTTTTTCCGTAGGAAGTGCAGCTGAAGGCTTAGGAGTTTCGACAGG
The DNA here is from genome assembly GCA_944380355.1 of uncultured Christensenellaceae bacterium. Taxonomy (GTDB): domain Bacteria; phylum Bacillota; class Clostridia; order Christensenellales; family UBA3700; genus RACS-045. Next base: position 26,254 of record CALWHJ010000011.1, on the reverse strand, counting down.
TTTTTTAGGCTCAAAAGTCTTTTTGAAATACCCGTCTGTAGGTTGTTTGTATTCTTCCTTAGGCGTAACGCTGCCTAAGTCGTAATTGTTTATTTTATCGTACAAATCCTGTTTTGTTTTGTCTTTGTTAGTGTTTGAGATAAAATCGTCTATTGATTCTATCGGCTTTGTTTCAGTCTTATCTTCGACATAGGTATCGTCGCTGACGTCGAAAGTAAAATCGTCAGATTGAACGCTGTCGTTTTCTATTTCTCTCTTTTTATTGAGAATACTGTTGAGCTTATCGGCAAAGTTGGAATTTATGCTTTGAGCGGGAGTATCGTCCATAGAAGTCGAACGTCTTGCTCTCGAACGGCGGTCGTTTTCCTTTATTATATTCATTCTTTCGTTGGTCGAAAGAATATCGAATCTGGAAGTATCCGAAGACGTACGATTATTGTTGTTGAGCGTTTGCTCCACAGGCTTGTCCTGTTTTCCTTCGTTGATAACGCTCATACCTGCAATATCGTCTACACCGAATATATCTCTCTGTGCCTGAGATATATCCACAGTATCGTCAGACATATCTTCTTTTGCGTAAATATAATCACGCTTTCCCGCTTCTTTAGCGATTTCCTGCGTATCAAGAATGAGTTGAGCGTCCTCGTATCCCTCTTCGGAAAATTCAGGCGCTTCCTGCGCACCTACGTCAAGTCTGTCTATAGGCACATAGTTTCCGAGCGTACCGTTTTTGTTTCCCGCGAGCTTATCTCCGAGGTCTCTACCGTCCATCGTCTGGTTGATAAGATTAACTGCACCGGCATTGCCCGTATATTCCACGTCAAACATTCCTACGTTTGCATTCTGACCGTTAGAAGCTCTTCCCTTTTTCTTGTGCGAGGAAAATCTCTCGAGATTTATGTCTATATTCACTTGCAAAAGGATTGCAATTATTACAAGTCCGAAAAGCAAGACACCGTTTGCGACAAGACTTACCATATACACTTTGCCGAGGGCAAAAGGATACAGGAATACCGCTGCAATCGCACCGCCTCCCGTAACAGGATTGCTAAAGCAAGACTGTATATATTTGCCCCAACCTGCGCCCGTATATTCGTGCGAACTGATTACGTGAGCAAAAGTCACCATCAGGATAACTATGGCAAAATAAAGAAGCACTATTTTGACAGTCTGTTTTATTTTGAGATTGCAAGCTCTCAGAAGCCCCAAAAGCGTAAGTCCTAAACTGTAGCCGTAGATAGCATATCCGAATACTCCGACAAAAAAGTCAGCTACGACTTTTCCCGCCGCGCCGAATACACCGAAGAGAATCAAATCTAGCAAGAAAAATACACACGTAAGGACTATGCCGTCTGCGATACGCGTATTCTTTTTGCGCTGTTGAACGTTTTCTTCCCTGTTCTTCTTAGCCATAGAATAACTCCTTACTTTCACACATTATAAATTATATCACATTAGGAAAGCAAATTTCAATAAAAATATTATATTATAATAAATAATAACTTATCCGACGTTAAAATAAGTACCAAATTTGAGAATTTTTATACAAAATATGTTAAAAAAGCGCGTTTTGCCGCGCTTTTATGTTTTAAATATTTTTTTGATATTTTATAAATTCGGTTATAGATTAAACCGTTTATAAGCCGTACCGCGCTAAACCTCAGTCGCGACCGGCTTTTCCATCAGATAATTAACCATTTCAATGCCCTTTCGCACCACTTTTCTTTGACTGACAAGCTTATATCCTCTGGATAAAAAGAATTCTTTTGCGTTGAGCGAAGCGTGTACCGTCAAACGCTTTACGCCTTTTTCAGTCGCATAATTTTCCAGTTCGTCGCATAAAACGTTGCCTATTCCTTTTCCCTGTTGCTTTCCCGTGACGTACAAATGGTCTATATATCCGCTTTCGTCTATATTTCCGTAAGCAACAATAGTTTCTTCGCCGTTGGCATCTGTATCCACTGCAACTAAAGCAAAGCCCGAACTGACTCGTCGGCAAAAACTTGCCTCGTCATACTCCTCGGGTGCCCAAGCCGATTTTTGTTCTGCCGAATAATATGTTTCGTCAACTGCGTGCACCGCGTCATAAAACACTTTATGCGCTTTTTGCGCATCGCTTTCACTCATACGTCTTATTTTCATATTAGTTTAGTTATATCGCAATCGGGTTTTTTGCCTATATAGGCAAGGCTGGCTTTTGTCATATCGTAGGTAAAGTCTATTACCGCTTTTGTATCTGCAAGAGTAATATTCTCTATCTCCTTTATTTTTGCGTCAATATCGAAAGGCTTATCGGTAAAAAGTACGTTTTTAGCGTTTACTCTCATCATAACGCCCGTACTCTCCTGCCCCAAAACATACGAGCCTTTGAGTTGTTCTCTTCCTCTTTCGAGTTCGCGCTGAGTAAGTCCGTTTTTTCTGAGTTCTTCAATTAGTTTCAAAGTGCAGTCCACGGATTTTTTGACAGATTCGACATTTGTACCGATATACAGCGACATAAGTCCGTTGTTGATATAAGACGAATTGTAGGTATACACGTTGTATGCAAGTCCTCTTTTTTCTCTGACTTCCTGAAAGAGTCTGGAGCTCATTCCGCCGCCGACTACCGTATTGACGAGCAATTCTGCCATAGAAAGTTTGCTGTCGTAAGTAAGTCCCGGCAAACCGATAGCGATATTAGACTGTTCGATATCCTTTATTTTGCTCTTTACGCAAGGTACGGTAACGCACTCTTTGTCCTGCCACTCTCTTTTGCAATTTGACGAAAATCTGCCCTCGAAATACTTCTCGACTAGCTCTTTAGCCTTATCGAATTCTATATTGCCCGCTATCGAAACCACCGTAGTCTCCGCGCAGTAATTTTTCTTAATATAATTGATTAAATCGTCACGGGTAAAGGATTTTATATTTTTTCTCTCGCCCAAAATAGTCATTCCGAGAGAATTTTTTCCAAAATAGCAATCGCTTAATACGTCCATTACAAGGTCGCTGTTATCGTCCTCGCACATAGATATTTCTTCGAGTACGACGCCCTTTTCTCTCTTCATTTCCTCTTCGTCAAAAGTGGAATCAAACATAATCTCGCTCAGAATAGAAGCGCAGTTTTCTGCCTGAGTGTTTATTGACAAAGTATAAAAACAAGTAGTCTGTTTTGAGGTAAAAGCATTGATTTGCGCACCTATTCCGTCAACGTATTCGACTATCTCAAAAGAATTTTTCGATTTAGTACCCTTGAAAAACATATGCTCGATAAAATGCGATATACCGTTGTTTTCAGGAGTTTCGTTTGCACTTCCTACGCAAGTCATTACGGCAATACCTACGCTTCTCACAGAAGGAGAATATTTGTAAGCGAGTCTTAGTCCGCTCTTAAATCTGTATATTTCGTTCATATCAACCTCTCTGAATCAGTCAATTTATTATACTATAATTATTTACAATAGTAAAGCACAAAAATACACGGCATTTGCAATAAATACAACAAATATTCTCTGCCCTTATCCTATGCGTAATCCGACTAAATACTACGCCAAAGATAAGACATAGAAACACGTTTTGCAATTTCCGCTAAACACTTAAATACAATCGCTCAAATACTATAATTTGATATTTTAACTTTTTTGATTTTTATATACTTCCTTTACACTTAAATAATTTACTCGCTAGATTGTCTGCTCGCTTATGATTTGCGATACCGTTACAGGGGTCAGAGAATTATCTTCGTAATACTTTAGGATATCTCCCAAAGCCGCAAGCGTGTGCGCCGTAGGGTGCATTAAAATCATATCACCCGCCTGAATTTTATTGGTTGCTCTCGTATATACGAGAGAGCTGTCCTTATCCCTCCAGTCGACAGTATCCCTGCTCCACATTATTACGGGCATTCCCAGACTTGCCGCAACTTCGAGAGTAGTATTGTTATAGCTTCCTGAAGGAGGTGCGAAAAGCGTTATTTCGTAATCGGCTATAGCTTTTACAAGCGTGTTTGTAGAGGTAATCTCCGCCTTGTTTTGTTCGTAATTTAGCTTTGCGTGGTCTTTATGAAAATATCCGTGATTGCCGACCTCGTGTCCTTTGGATATAATTTCTCTCAATAGGTCGGGATTTGAATTTGCCCAACTTCCGCCTACGAAAAACGTCGCTTTTGCATTATGCTTATCAAGCACTTCGAGCATATCTTCGATATACTCCGTACCCCAATATACGTTTATCATAAGCGCGACTTCTCCGCGCGCAGTATTACCCTTGTAATAGGGTCTGTCGCTCCCCGGAGCGTCTACCAAAGACGTATATTGATTGGAAAAGCTGACAACAGCAAGTCCTATGAGAATACCGATAATCAATACATTAGTGACGGCACTGTGCATTTTTATTTTTCTTAGCATAATTCACCTCAAAAAATACTATGCGACTGCTGTATGATTTATGTTTTTTACTTCTGAATATATTAAATATCGCTCCCCCACCATATAAAAAACGGAAGCACTTACATACTTCCGTTTTCATTGTTGTTTTGTTGAATTACTTAAGAACTTCTAGAAGTCTCAAAGCAATGCCCTTTTCGGTAATTTCGGTTACTTTAACCTTTACCTTGTCCCCGATATTTACTACGTCTTCGACTTTCTCTACTCTCTCTTTCTTGAGCTTGGAGATGTGAATCATAGCGTCCTTTCCGGGTGCGATTTCAACGAATGCGCCGAAAGACATAATTCTTACAACGGTACCTTCGAATACTTCGCCTACTTCAGGGTCGTTTACAATGAGGTCGATAATCTGCTTAGCTCTTGCAATCTTATCCTCGTCAATACCGGATACGAGTACGTTGCCGTAGTCGTCGATATCGATTTTAACGCCTGTTTCGTCGATAATCTTATTGATTACCTTACCGCCGCTGCCGATAACGTCCTTAATCTTGTTAGGGTCTATAGAGAATGAAACAATCTTGGGAGCGTACTTGGAAAGCGACTTTCTGGGAGCGGGCAAAACTTCGAGCATCTTGTTGAGAATGAAGAGTCTGCCTTTCTTAGCCTGAGCAAGTGCCTTTCTGAGGATTTCCTCGTTGATACCCTTGATTTTGATATCCATCTGAATAGCGGTAATACCGTCCTCGGTACCTGCTACCTTGAAGTCCATATCGCCGAAGAAGTCTTCGAGTCCCTGAATATCGGTGAGGACGGAAATCTTAGATTTGTCTTCGTTGGAGATAAGACCCATAGCAACGCCTGCGACAGGCTTTTTGATAGGAACACCTGCGTCCATGAGAGCGAGCGTAGAACCGCATACGGAAGCCTGAGAGGTAGAACCGTTGGAAGAGATAACCTCACTTACGGTACGGATAGCGTAAGGGAAACTCTCTACGGAAGGAAGCATAGGCTCGAGTGCTCTCTCAGCGAGTGCGCCGTGACCGATTTCACGTCTGCCGGGGCTCTTCAAAGGCTTAGCTTCGCCCGTGCTGTAAGGGGGCATATTGTAGTGATGGATATATCTCTTGCATACTTCGTCGTCAAGACCTTCGAGTTTCTGAACTTCGGAGAGACTGCCGAGAGTACATATCGTCATTACCTGAGTCTGACCTCTGGTAAATACGCCGCTGCCGTGAACTCTGGGCAAAATGCCGACTTCGCACCAAATAGGTCTGATTTCTTCGAGACTTCTACCGTCGGGTCTGATACCCTTGTCAAGAATCTTAGCTCTGACTTTAGCTTTCTTCATAGCATACAAAGTCTCTGCGATATCCTTCTTGCCGTCGGGGAACTGCTCTGCAAAGTGTTCGAATACGTCCTTATCGAGAGCGTCTTCAGCCTTTTCTCTGTCCTGTCTGTTGAAGTTTTCGAGAACGGCGTCCATCTTCTTGTCAGCATATTCCTTGACTGCTTTCTCGATTTCCTCTTGAGGATGATAAAGCTCGGGAACAATCTTTTCTTTGCCGATTTGTTTTTGAATATCTTCGATAAACGCAACGATTTTCTTGATTTCTTCGTGACCGAAAAGTATTGCGCCTATCATCTCGTCTTCGGTAAGCTCGTTTGCGCCTGCCTCAACCATAAGAATAGCTTCTTTGGTACCGCTCAAAGAGAGGTGAAGTCTGGACTTGTCTCTCTGCTCGCTGTTGGGGTTGATGACGTACTGACCGTCAACGTAACCTACTACAACAGAGCCCGTAGGTCCTGCAAAAGGAATATCGGATATGCTGAGAGCGATAGAGCTACCTATCATAGCATAAATCTCGGGCGGGATATCGGGGTCTACCGAAAGGCTGGTAGCAACTACTGCTACGTCGTTGAAGAAGCCCTTAGGGAAAAGAGGACGGAGAGGTCTGTCGATAAGTCTCGAAGTAAGAATAGCCTTATCGCTTGCTCTGCCTTCACGCTTTTTGAATCCCCCCGGAATCTTACCAACGGCATACATCTTTTCTTCGTAGTCGCATCCGAGAGGGAAAAAGTCGATACCGTCTCTCTGCGTCTTAGCCATTGTAACGTTTACCATTACGACAGTGTCACCACATCTTACGATACAGCTGCCGTTGCTCATACCACAATAAGCACCTGTCTCAACGGTAACTTCTCTACCGCCGATAGTGGTTTTGAAAATCTTTTTATCTATCATCAAACTAACCTCCAATAATTAGTAATTTAATCTTTGTGAGTGATTTTCAGACGAAAATTCAAAAAATAAGGGGTGTCAAACGACGCCCCGAATTTTTTACTTTCTGATGCCGAGTCTTGCGATAAGTTCACGATAACGTTCGATATCGGTATCTTTGAGGTACTTGAGCATACTTCTTCTCTTACCTACCATTTGCAAAAGACCTCTTCTGGAGTGGAAGTCGTTTTTGTGCTGAGCAAAGTGGTCGTTGAGTTGAAGAATTCTCTGAGTCAAAAGAGCGATTTGAACTTCAGGGGAACCGGTGTCTCCCTCGTGCTTAGCGAAAGCTGTCAAAACTTCTTGCTTCGTCATATTCTTAACGTCTACAATTTCCATTTTTTTATCCTCCTTTTGAAATTGTTAATTTAGCGACGACCAAGTAGTACATTGGAGATTTGCAAAACCTAGTCGCGTTAACCGTACGGTCATTAACCGTTACACAAGTATATTAGCATAAAAATTTACGCCGCGCAAGCAAATAGCGGTATAAATTCATTATTATTTATATAAATTGAGATTACTGTCAAAGACTTCCCGTTTAATTATGTAAATACCCGACAAATTTGTATTTTCCGAAAAACTCTGCGATTTTCTATTCAGCACTTTAAAGAAAAAAATTCTTCTTTGTCTTTGAGTATTTTTTCTTCTCTCTGAAGATATATTTCAATCCCTTTGGGATTGGCGAGTCTTTCTAGCCTGTCTTTTGAAAAAAGCCTTTTGGATATACCGCCCGCGCCGTTAGCCATTATACCGCATATCTCTTCCATAATATCGATATTGTATATGCAGGCTTTTTTACTCTTGCAGTAACCTACGTTTTCCAGATTGCCCGACATATATTTTTGTTTGTACATATAGTAAGGCGAATAACCTCCCCCGCAAAGAGTATCGCGAGCATAATCCACCATTCGGTTAGCCGTATCTTCGCTAGTATTGTCATACCCTTCTACCTTTAGAGTAGAGCCTTTTTTAAGCGCGAGAGTATGTACGGTGATGTTCTCGGGGGAAAGTTTGAGCGCGCAATCCAGAGAGTATTTGAAGTCGTCAAATTTTTCTTCGGGAAGCATCGCTATAAGGTCTGTATTGATATCGAAACTGTATTTTCTCGCTTCGTCATATACTTTGTATATGTCCTTGACAGTGTGTTTTCTGCCTATGATATCCAGCGTCTTCTGATTGAACGTCTGAGGATTGACGGATATGCGGGTTACTCCCGCGTCAGCCATTATCCTGAGTTTTTCGGAATTTATGGTATCGGGTCTGCCTGCTTCTACGGTATATTCGCGGCAATCGACAGCCGCCGCTCTGACTACTCTCTCGAAGTTTTTCTCGTCCGGTGAAGTGGGCGTGCCTCCGCCTATGTATACAGAACGGATTTTTAATCCGAGCGACTTAACCAGTTTTTTGCTGAGTTCAATCTCTTTTACGAGCAAATCGGTATAAGGAGTAACTAGTTTTTTAACTTTATCCAGCTGCGCGGATATAAACGAACAATATACGCATCTCGATACGCATATAGGGATATTTACGAACAAGTCTATTTCGTCTTGTCCGACGCCGTAAAACTCTCTTTGATTTGAACAGATATCTTTGACGAGAGAAGTTTTTTCTTCGCTGACTTTAAGAGTATTCATAAAGTATTCGTCCGCATTTATCCCTTTTTCTATCAATTCGTGATAGAGTTTTGTAGGACGTATACCCGTCAACGACCCGTAAGGGAGTTTTACTCCCGTGAGATTAGAAAGAAAATCGTAAAGCGCGACTTTGCTGTTACGCTTGATTTGCGCGCGGTATTTGATTTGATACTGTTCATCGTCGCAAGAGGGCAAAAATCTTTTGTCTATACAAAAACTTTCTTTCGCTTTTTTATCCTTAAAATCTATCTCGCACACGTATTCAAATTCGTTTTTTCTTTCCAAAGACAAACAGAGTTTGTCTGCCCCCTCTTCCGCCGATACGTAAGGATAGAAAGCGCGGACTATATCCATATAGTCGTTTTTAAATTCGTCGTTAGTGCATATAAAATCGAATTTTATCATTATTTGAATTTACTCCAGCCCCTGACAGTCGGCATAGACGGGATTCCATTGTCTTTCGTGTGCCGTAGTTGTAATCTCTCCGTGTCCGCAGAAAAGTCTGTAATCTCCCTCCATAGAAAGAATTTTTTTTACGGAGTTGCAAAGAGTTTTAAAATCTCCGCCCCTCAAATCGTATCTGCCGTAGCTTTCGTAAAACACGGTATCTCCGCAAAATATGCTGTCGTCAAGAACATAGCATACTCCTCCCGCCGAATGTCCGGGAGTTGCAATTACTCTGATTTTTTGACCGCACAAATCCAACACGTCTCCGTCTTTGACGTAAACGTCAATATCAAAACGTTCGTATTTTCTGCCTATTTTCAAGGGATTGTCAATAAAATCTTCATCTTCTTTGCTCATATAGATTTTTGCACCGAACTTATTTTTGAAATAAGCCGCTCCGCCTATATGGTCGAAATGTCCGTGCGTAATCAATACTGCTTCCAAAGTCAAGCCGTTGCTCTCTATATACTCCGCGACCTTTTCGCTGGGCGTGGAAGGGTCAACTATAAAGCACTTCTTGCTCTCCTCGTCTATTGCCAAATAAGTGTTGTTGTGCAAAAGTCCCAACACAAAATTCTGTATTATCATATTACTCCGTTGCTATTTTACGCATAGCGTAAACCTTGCCTTATTTTTCTAAAATCATAGTTATCGGTCCGTCGTTGGACATATCGATATGCATATGCGCACCGAATACGCCGGTTGCCACTTTACCCAGTCTGTTTTCAAACTCTTTTACGGTAAAATCGTAAAGCGGTTTTGCCTTATCGAAGTGCGCCGACTTGGAAAAGTCGGGACGTCTGCCGCTGAAAGCGTTGCCGTATAACGTAAAATTGGACACAACCATCACTTCTCCGCCCACGTCTGTAAGCGATTTGTTGAGTTTATTGTTTTCGTCCTTAAAGATACGCATACCGATAATTCTGTCTACTATGTATTTACATACTTCCGTCGTATCGTCGTTGTTGTAACCCACAAACACCAAATAGCCATCGCCAATTTGCGATACGGGCTTGTCCTCTACGCTGAGTTTTGCGTAATTAACTCTTTGTACTACTGCTCTCATTTTTTGTTCTTCTCTGTATTTTTGTTGATTTTAGAAGTATTTTTCGTACTCTTTGCAGCTCTCTGAATATTCATTATTCCCTTGACGGACTGCTCTATTTTGTTCATAAGTATTTCGAGCATATTGGTATTGGTAACTTCCACGGATACTTTTATCGTAGCCGTACTGTCTTTTTCGGATTTTGCCGATATGCTAGTCATAGCTACTTTCATATTTGTAATCAGCGTAGCAACTTCGATTACAAGTCCCGTACGGTCATGTGCCTTGATGACGAGATTTGCGACGAATTTTTCGTCCTCTGTCATAGGCCATTGCGCCTCGATAATTCTTTCAGGTTCGAAGTTTTTGCAGTTAGGACAATCCACTCTGTGGATTACCACACCGCCGTTGCGGGAGATATATCCCAGAATAGCGTCTCCTGGCAAGGGAGAACAGCATTGTGAAAATCTGTATTTCAAGCCCTCTACGCCCTTAATGATAACGCCTCCGTTATGACGTTTCTGCGAAGGCTTACGCGTAAGCTTATCAATCTCTACGCTCTCCTGCACGTGGTCCTGCTTATACAATTCTACAAGCTTGTTGATGACCTGCAAAGACGTAAGTTCGCCATAGCCGACCATAGCCATAACTTCTTCCGAATTATTGAGGTTATACTTTGTGCGAATGTATTTACCCCAGCTCTCCGAAGATATGAGGTCGTTGAGGGCGTATCCGCGGTGTTTGGCTTCCTTTTCGAGAATTTCTCTGCCTCTCTTCTCGTTTTCTTCCCTCATCTCCTTTTTGAAGAAAGAACGGATTTTGCTTTTCGCGCTAGGCGTAATTACAAACTGGAGCCAGTCTCTGGAAGGTCCTTTTGACGCGTTGGAAGTGATTACTTCCACAACGTCGCCGTTGTTAAGTTTAGTACTCACGGGCATTATTCGCGAATTCACTTTTATACCCGTACACTTTTCGCCGACTTTACTGTGTATCGCATAAGCAAAGTCTACGCCCGTAGACCCGTTGGGCAGATTGAATACGTCCCCTTTGGGGGTAAAGACGAATACCTGGTCGGAATACAAATCCACTTTGAGCATATCCAGATATTCCTGAGAGTCGCTTGCCTCTTCCTGAAGCTGCATAACGTTTCTTATCCACGCAAGCTTATTGTCGTCTATCTGCGAAGAATCGGTATTGGTACCCTGCTTGTATTTCCAGTGCGCCGCGATACCGTATTCTGCCACTTTGTGCATTTCGTGCGTACGGATTTGAATTTCGAAAGGCGCGCCGTATGCTGTCAACACCGTTGTATGCAAGGACTGATACATATTTGCTTTAGGCACCGAAATATAATCCTTGAATCTACCTGGAAGAGGTTTCCATTTGGTATGAATCGCACCGAGTACGGCATAGCAATCCTTGACGTTATCCACGATAACTCTCAAAGCTATCAAATCATAGATTTGTTCAAAAGGTTTACCCTTTTTCAGCTTTCTGTAAATGCTGTAAAAATGCTTGGGACGACCGTTGACTTCGCCTTCTATGCCCAGTTCTTTGAGCATATCCTGAAGCTCTTTTGATATATGATTGACGAGTTCCTGTCTTTCCACTCTGGTCTGCGAAACCTTTTCCGCGATATAGTAATAATCGTCGGGATAGAGGTATCTCAAACACAAATCTTCGAGTTCGCCTTTTACGCTGGAAATACCGAGGCGCGCAGCGATAGGTGCGTAAATATCCAGAGTTTCCTGAGCAATACGCTTCTGCCCCTCTTCATCCTTGTAAGATAACGTACGCATATTGTGAAGTCGGTCGGCAAGCTTGATGATTATGACGCGTATGTCATTGCTCATAGCCATAAACATACGTCTCAGGTTTTCCGCCTGTTCTTCCAGTCGAGATTTAAAATTGAGCTTACTCAATTTTGTCACGCCCTGAACGAGAGATACCACAACGCTGCCGAAAGTCTGACTAATCTCTTCGGTAGTAACCTCAGTATCCTCGATTACGTCATGCAAAAGCGCGGCTACGACGGTGTCGCAGTCAAGTCCCAAATCAATTAGAATTTCAGCTACGGCTTTAGGGTGAACGAGATAATCTTCACCCGACTGCCTTTTCTGCCCCTGATGCGCTGTCTTTGCAAAATAGTAGGCTTTGACAATTTTTTCTGCGTAATTTTCGCTGTAATTCTCATTAATTTTATTGATAAATCTGATTTCCTGTTCTTCCACTTGCCGCCTCTAGCCTTGCGTATATTTTACTCTCACTAAGTTTTGTTTTGACGTTTGCGTCCACATAAAATTCGGGGGACGTCTTGACGATACCGAGTTCTGCAAAAATAAGCACTCCCAGTGCAATTTCATTATACTCCAAATTACACTCTTTTGCAATACTATAATATAAATCGGACGCGCTGGTTATTTTTTTAGACGCGAGCGTTTTTTTCAGTACGCCGAATATTTGAGCCAGTTTTTCATAGCTTGGCAAGTACTCAGCCAGCTTAGAAAAAATATTCACGTTTCGTACCACATAAAGCTTAGCGTTTTTGTTGATTATCCTGCTAAACACGGCTGTACTCACAGGCTCGTCGAGCAGCACGATAAGCGAATAATAACTCAACTCTTTGAGTGATGCCGGACAGAATAATATTTTACTTACGGGAGCATAGCCGCTCACTACTCTGTTCTCACTGACGAGAGAATTGCAATTAGGTTTATATTTTTGAATAAATTTGCGATATGTGTCGATATCGTAGGCAATATAACAAGTCCCGAAAATGCCCGTCTTAATATCGGAAAGCTGATTTTCATCTATGTATTCACCCCTGTCTTCGCCTTGCACGAATCCCGTAGCGGTATACTGCGAAAAGTCACCCTGTTCGCTAATCTCATCACAAGTAAAAGCACTTATCCGACATTGTGCGTATACCCTGTCTTTATAGCTTTGCAAAGACATCTTATAGTATAAATTTTTTTGCACGTTTTGGGAAAAAATCTCTTTGTATTTTAACCCGCCGAACAGTAAAATTTCTCTCTCTTTTTCCTTGTGCACTATATGCTGAGTAGTGCCCATCTGAGAAAATTCCATACTTTTTATCTGCTCTTTGAATCTGATATCGGGATTACCTTCTCCAAACGGTTCGAGAAGCTTTATGCCTCTGGCCATATCTAGCGCGCTTGCAACTTCGCTGATATCTATGTCATATCTTTTCTTAGGAATAAAATACTCCATCGGATAATCTTTTTTTACCGCTTCATTGAGTCTTTTTGCAAAATCGGCTATGTTTTTCTCTTCAATTGTTAATCCGAAAGCCATAGCGTGCCCGCCGAATTTCGCAAGCAAGTCTGCGCATTGAGATACGTACGAAAATATATTGATGCCCTTGACGCTTCTTCCGCTTCCCTTGTATACTTTTCCGTTTTTGGTAATAAGAACGGTAGGACGCGAAAAGGTTTCTGCAATCCTCGACGCAACTATACCTATAATACCGTCATCCCAATAGGCATTTGACAAAACTATTACGGCATTATTTTCAAAGTCAAATCCCTTGAGCTTTTGCATACACTCTTCAGTCAAATCGTCAGTAAGCTGCATTCTCTCTTCGTTGCAGGCATTCAAATCCTTTATAACGTGTTCAAGAAGAAAATTATCGGTAGTACAGAAGAGGTCGAGTACAGAATTTGCGTCGCTTATTCTTCCCGCCGCGTTTATTCTCGGCGCAATTTTAAAGCCTATATCGTATGAGGTTATCTCGCCTTCACTGCAGGATTTCGCAAGCATTTTTATACCGCGTGCGCAATCCATAGAATTAATGCGTTTCAATCCCGCTTTTGCTATTATTCTGTTGTCAAAAACCAAAGGCACAACGTCCGCAATAGTCGCGATAGCCGCAATATCGACGTATTTCAGCATTTCTTCTCTACCCGCAATGCCCTCTACAATACGGAGCGCAACGCCCGCACCGCACAGTTCTCTGAACACTCCTTCTTTTTCGGTAAGCTTAGGATTGAATATCAGACAATCGGGCAAGTCTTCTCCCGGTTCGTGGTGGTCGGTAACTATTACGTCAAATCCAAGTACCTCACGCGCATATTCGACCTCCTCAACGCTGGTAATACCGCAGTCTACGGTAATTAGCAAATCGCTGAGATATTTATCTGCAAGTTTTTCGAGCGCGTCGACAGAAAGCCCATAACCGTCATTGTGTCGGTTAGGCAAAAAACAATCGACTTTCACGCCTTTGGATTTAAGAAAATTGTTGAGAATGGACACTCCGCATATACCGTCGCAATCGTAGTCTCCGTAAAGAATTACACTCTCCTTCTCGTCGATTGCTTTGCGTATTCTGTCCACTACTTCATTATATCCCTTATATTCGCTAGGGTCTGTAAGATTATCTAGTGAAGGATAGAGAAAAGCGTTTATCTTTTCTCTCGTATCGTATCCTCTCTCCTCTAGCACTTGCACTAGTCTTTCGTCTATTTTGATGTCCTTAGCTATTTCAATTCTGTCTTTATCAGTCATAAATCCTCTTATTTACATTATATATTAAAGCTCCGATTTTAACAAGAGTGTTTTAGACTTTTAATCGCACTTATGATATTTTTTCGGCTAAAGTTCTCTTCTTATTGTATTGAACATACGCACAGTTTGTCCTAAAAGTCATTTTGACATTCTCTTGAGCAACAAATAAAAAGCGAGCCGCTTTCACGGCTCGCACAACGTTTTCGTTAAACGTCAGTTTTTAGCACCCGCATATTTGGGTTTGTCGTTTTTGACGCCGTCTCTCTTTGCCAATTTTCTCTTGTCGGACGCATTCTTCATTAGACAATACAACGAAGGAGCGACTACGAGAGAGGAATAGAAACCTGCGATAAGTCCGAAGATTACAGGAAGCGCAAATTCTCTTACGGACGCGGTACCTATGATAGCAAACAACGTGATTGCAACCATAGTCGTCAAAGTAGAGTTGATTGAACGAGCCATCGTCTCTACAATGGATTCGTTTACAAGTTTATTGTTGTCTACAATAGCCGTCTTGTTACCGCCCTTAGCCTTCTTAACGTTTTCTCTTGCTCTGTCGAATACGACAATGGTGTTGTTGATAGAGTAAGATACGATAGTGATTACCGCTGCAATAAATGCGCTGTTAATCTGTATTCTGAAGATAGCTACAAGGCATACCATCATTGCAACGTCGTGTATCAATGCTATAATTGCCGACAAACCGCTCCATACTTCGAATCTGATAGCGATGTATATCAAAATGAGTACCAACGTGATGAAGATAGAGAGCAAAGCCGTCTTGATAAGTGATGCAGACGCGGTTGCGCCGATATAGTTGGTACTTACGGTTACGTTTTCGTAATTAGTCTCGTAATAGTCTTTAATCTGCTCTTCGATAAGGCCGTTACGGTAAGTAGTGAGGTCGCTGTTTTCAGTATCGAAAGTAGAAGATATATTATCGTACTTGATGACGAGCGACATTTCCAAATCGCTGCCAGAAGTCTGAACGTAGCTTATCGAAGCTACAGCCGCACTCTTTGTAATATTGATGCCAATTTCTTTAGCGTAAGCAACAACCTGTTCTGCAATCTCTTCACTGGTCAGTACGCTTTCGATATAATCGTAATTTTCGTCGTACTTTTCTTTATCATTCAAAACGTCGGAGCCGAGTTCTACGGTCAGAATCGAACCGCCTGCAAAGTCGATACCGATATTGAGACCTTTGGTAATATCGTGATTCATACCTGCAAACGAAGCGAATACTATTACTGCTACTACGAATACTACTACGGGAGCTATTGCCCAAATGCCGTGTTTTTCTACGATTTTGGCATTCATGAGTTTACTTTTATTCATCTGGCACCTCCCTTCTTATTGTTTTTCTTTGCTTTTTTGGGAGCTTTGGGAGAAGCAACTTTTGCCTTTGCGGGCTGTTTTTGTTCAACACCCAACACAACTACGCTACCGTCAGACGAAAGCACCTGTTCGATAACTTCTTCGCTGTTTTCTTCAGCTTCTTCCTGTGCTTCTTCTTCGGCTTCGAGCTCTTTGAGCTGTTCGTCTGTAAGCACTCTCTTAAGTCCGAAAAGTTTGTTTTTCGTTTCGTCACAGAAGCTCAGAATACATTCGAGTATAAGTCTCGAGAGCAACAAGGAAGACAAAAGCGAAAGGATAATACCTATCAACAGCGTAATACCGAAGCTCTTGATGGTGGATGCGCCTACAATAATAAGCACGACCGCACCGATAATCGTCGTAATGTTACCGTCGAGAATTGCGCCGAGCGAACGCTTGAATCCTGTATTGACAGCCGTACGCATAGTCTTACCTGTCGCATATTCTTCTTTGATACGTTCGAATATAATTACGTTTGCGTCAACCGCCATACCTATTGCAAGCAGTACACCTGCGATACCGGACAACGTAAGCTGTACCCAAGGGAAAATCGCAAGAAAGAAAAGATATGTCAGTGAATAATACCACAAAGACAAACTTGCCGCAACACCGAGCAATTTGTAGAAAGCGATAATATATATAAAGATGATAACAAGACCTACGACACCCGAGATAACGCCCGCTTTGATTGCAGATGCACCGAGAGTAGCCGTCAAAGTATTGCTCTCGTCAAGCTTAAGCGTAAGGGGGAACGAACCTGCCTGTATCTGAACCGCAAGCTCATAAGCCTGGTCATAAGTATAATTACCGCTGATTGATGCCGAACCTGTCGTGATAGCAGAGTTTATGCTAGGTGCGATTACGAATTCGTCATTTATCCAAATGGAGAGTTGTTTACCGGTCAAAGCCGAGGTAGTAGTGGAAAACTTCTCAGTGCCCTCGTCGGTAAACTGGAGTGCTACTACGTAATAACCCGTAGAGTTGTCATAAGAAACGCCTGCGTTTGCAATATCGTTACCGGTCAGTTTGCTATCGAGTTTTACGCTACCGCTCTCGTCATTCAAAGACAAGTCGCCGTCAGCACCGTCTACGTATTCCTTGAACTCGAGACTTGAAGGACGTCCGATAAGATTGAATATTCTTTCGGGATCGTCTTCGTCAGGAATTTCTACACGAATCTTTTCGTTGGAAACTGTAACCTGAGCTTCCGTGTAACCTTTGCTGAAAAGCAAGGATTCCAAACTAGCACGGGTACCTTCCAATAATGTGTCAAGGTTGTCCTTTTGCTCGTCGGTAAGCTTTGCTTCGTCGACGCTGTACACGGCATAAACGCCGCCGCTAAGGTCAAGTCCCAGACTTATAGTTGTGACATAGGCATTGTAATTGTATATGCCGAGTTCGCCGTTATCGAGAGAAACGAACGCAAACACCGAGCCGAATACAATGAGCACTGCCAATACTGTCAAAATCACAATTGACTGCCACTTTTTCACCTTGTTGTTGCCTCCCTAAATTATTAGTCATTATCTATTATATATATATAATAAAAATAAGTCAATAAAATTTTTTGTTTTTTTGTATGCAAAAGGTAAAAATTGCATACGACTCTGCTTTACAGCACAAATCGCGCTATCAAATCACAAATATATTCTTAACTGATGATGAAAATTTATAATCGCACCGTATTTTCGTTTTTATTGTTAATACAAACCTGCCCGCCTATATTGTCAAAAGATATAAGCTTTTCTATATCATTAAAATAAAAAAATTCGCGCCTCCTTTGGGAAGCGCGCCGTTATCAGTTTTCTTCTTTTGCGTCCTGAATGTCACACTCTTTGAGATATTCCTGATAGAGTTTATCGAGCAAATCTTCGTCTTCGACTGGAGTGAACAAATCGTTACCGTTTTCATCCTCTTCGATTTTGAAAATGAACATTTCGTCTTCGTCCATATCTCCGAGCTCTACGGGTTGAACGTATATATACCACTCGTCGTTGTAGTCAAGAGTAGCAATATGAGTAAATTCTACTTCCTTACCCTCTTCGTCAACCATAACGATGATTTCGTCGTCCAGCATTTCTTCGTTGTTTAAGTTGTCAGCCATTTATATATCCTCCTGATGTATTTACATTATTATATTATCCGCAATACACTCTTATTGTCAAGAGTTTTGCGATTAAGCTTTGTTGAAAACCAGCTCATAAAGAGCAACCGAAAGACTAACCGCAGCGTTAAGCGATTCCATCTGCCCTGCCATAGGCAAGGATATCACTTTGCTTGCATTTCTGAATTCTTGCGACAAACCTCTGCTTTCGCTTCCTACCGCCAGCGCAAAATGTCCTTGAGGCTTCTCTGTCCTAAATATGTTTTGACCGTTCATATCCAGCGAATATACGGTATGACCTGAAATTTTAAGCGTTTTAACGGTTTCTTCTCTGGATAACTTATTGATATTTATTTTAAACACGCCGCCCATTGACGCTCTCAGTACCTTTCCCGAAAAACAATCCGCGCTGTCTACGGCTATGATTTGTCTTATGCCGCAAGCAACGCACGTTCTTATTATGGTACCCATATTGCCCGGGTCGCTCACGCCGTCGGTTATCACTATATTACCCGACAAATCCAATTCTTTTTCTGCATACTGCACGAGTACGAGAATGCCCGAAGGCGTAACTGTTTCGCTCATAGCCTTCATAGTCTTATCGTCTACGGCATAACAAATAGTATCGTCGTAACGCGATAAAATATACGAATAGTTTTCTATCCTGCTTTTTAGTACGAAAACTTCCTTTACGGGCGCTTCGCAAGGCAAATCCTTGACGAGGTTTTCTCCCTCGACAAAGTACTGACTGCACTCTTTTCTGTACGCCTTGTCCTTAAGCTTTCTTATATGCTGTATTTTGGGATTTTGAAGCGAAGTTATCTCTTGCATAACTCTATAATACACAATATTTTTTTAAAATACAATCTTTTGTCGTAAATAAAAAGATTTCGATACCGATTAAGCTATCGCTAAATCATTATCAAAGATTACAACCGCTTGAATTAAATTCACCTTCCGCATAAAAAAAGACAGTCATTGACTGTCTTCTTCATTCTGTATTTTTCCGATTAAGCCTTAGCCTTTTCGCAAAGCGCACTGAAACCGGCGGGGTCATTTACAGCGATGTCAGCCAAAACCTTACGGTTGAGGTCAATACCGTTTTTCTTGAGACCGCTCATAAATCTCGAATAGTTGAGACCATTCATTCTTGCTGCTGCGTTGATTCTGGTAATCCACAGGCTTCTGAAATCACGCTTCTTGAGCTTTCTGCCTACGTAAGCGTAATTCTGGGACTTCATAACGGCCTGACGAGCTACTCTGTAAAGCTTGGACTTCGCACCGAAATAGCCTTTTGCCGTCTTCAATATCTTTCTGCGTTTTTTAACTGCGTTAACGCCTCTCTTAATTCTCATATCTGTAAACCTCCGTGGATTAAATCATATTCTTGATGGTCTTCTCTTGTGTAGAAGAAACATAAGTAGTCTTTCTCAAACTACGCTTTCTCTTAGGTGCTTTTTTGCTCAGAATATGTCTTCTGTTCATTTTTGCTCTCTTAACCTTACCGGTACCGGTCAAGTGGAAACGCTTCTTTGCGCCACTGTGTGATTTTTGCTTTGGCATATATCTATCCTCCAAATATTAATATTGATTTTATTTTTTAACGACAGGCGCAAGCGTCATTGCTATGCTCTTGCCTTCGAGTAAAGGTTTCTTTTCTATCTGAGCGACTTCTTTGAGTATGTCGAAAAAGTCATCCATAACCTTCATTGCAAGCTCTGGACGGGCCATTTGTCTGCCCCTGAGTCTTATGGAAACTCTTACCCTGTCGCCGTTGGTCAAAAACTTATGAGCCTGTTTTGCTTTAGTATTTAGGTCGCCTACGTCGATAGTAGCTGACAACCATACTTCCTTAAGCTCGACAACCTTTTGGTTTTTTCTGTTTTCCTTTTCCTTTTTGATTGTCTCATACTTGAATTTGCCGTAGTTCATAATTTTGCATACGGGCGGTTTTGCCGTAGGGGAAATCAACACAAGGTCGAGTTCTTTCTCTTCAGCAAGCGCGTTGGCTTCGTGGCTGGACATAATGCCGAGCTGAGTTCCGTCGCTATCGAGAACTCTGACTTCACGCTCTCTTATCTGTCCGTTTATAAGCATCTCTTTAATAGTAGTGTCCTCCCTGCACTAAGGCAAAAAAAATATGAGTAACAAAGCATAAGTTACCCATAAATAAAACCGTGTTTATTAACCGTGTGC
The DNA here is from genome assembly GCA_944380355.1 of uncultured Christensenellaceae bacterium. GTDB lineage: Bacteria > Bacillota > Clostridia > Christensenellales > UBA3700 > RACS-045. Next base: position 6,282 of record CALWHJ010000011.1, on the reverse strand, counting down.
GACCCTATTGCCGACAGGTGAGTACTTAAACTGCTTTGTTTTCGTAGATATATTACCAAACTTTTTGTACTCTGTCAACAATTTTTCGACGCATTTTAAACTTTTTTATATTTTTTCTGCCTTTTGAGCAGACAAAGTCAATTTTGAGTTTTCTTTTACCGTCTTGTTTTCTCTGTCATAAGTCAGATCGACGGTCGATAGGCTTCCGTCAGCATACAAGTCTACTATCCTCCCTCCTCTCAAATAAGCGTTGTACCTCTTTTTATCCTTACAAGAAAACGGTACGTATTTCCACGCTTTCATTCCGTATGACGACATCCTGCCATAAGCCGCCAACATATCGTATCCCTCTTTCATTGATATGACCGTGGCAAAATTTGCCAGATGGTCGTGTCCGACAAAAACACCTTTTATATTTGCGTAATTCAACAGTCTTTGGGAAAATTTATTGTTTTGCACTACGTCCTTTTCGGCATAATAAACCTTACCCTTTCGAGAATTTTCTATTTCTCCGACAAAAGCTTTGACTTTTTCGGGATTATCTCTGTTGTCGTAAGCATACTGCATTTCCTTGAGCGGAATATGCGTAAACAGTACTATCGGCAAGTCAGGATATGATTTACTTATCTCATCGTAAAACTTTTGCTGAGAATCATAGAAGCCCTTATATAACGAAAAGACGGCAGTAGCACAGTCCAGAAGCATTATGCCGTACACCGCTTTACCCGTATTGTCGCAGACGGGAAAAAAGTAGTTGGTATACGTATCTTCGGTTTGACAAACCAAACTTTTCTCACCTACCACGTTATCTTTTCCGCCTATAAAATTTTCGCCCTGCAAATATACGTCCATCATATGCTTTTTAGCACGCTTAGACCACATACCGTCGTGGTTGCCGAAACAAGTCGACCACGGTATGTTTTTCCTTTCGTAGCAATCCCGCACTTGTTTCACGATTGACAAAGCTTTCTTTTTTGCAGCGAGCAAAAATTCGCCGCCTACGTTATCGCCTGTGAGTATAATCAAATCGGGAGACGCATACGCTATCACGGCATCGTTGACTTCCATACTAGCACTGTCGATATCGCAATCGTACTGAATATCGGTCAGCTGAAGTATTCTGAATCTGTTGTTCTGATTTATTTTTAAAGACTTCATGATTACCTCTTTTTTATTATAACAATGCGCTGTCATTATTGCAATAGCGCGCGTGTAATATTTAGCTTAATAGACCTTAAAAGCTTCGCAAATCTCAACAGAATACATTTGACTATTTGAATAATAAGCAAAAATTAAAAGCGCGCCACAAGGCACGCTTTTATTGCTTCTTTTAGTCAAGTCTTTTGGTTGCTACGTCGTCAAGCACTTTCTCTGCAAACTCGGCAAGTTTCATTTCGCCCATCACGACACCGCCTCTTCTTCTGACTGCCACTACGCCGTTTTCTACTTCCTTATCACCGATAATAAGCATATAAGGCACTTTTTCAAGCTGAGCTGCTCTTATTTTATAACCCACAGTCTCGCTTCTTGCGTCGACTTCTGCTCTTATGCCCATTACTCTCAATTTTTCTTTAATCTTATTGCACTCGTCTATCGTGCGGTCGGTCAAAGACAATATCTTTACCTGTACGGGGCTTATCCATACGGGGAATGCACCGGCATACTTTTCGATAAGCAAAGCCATAGTGCGCTCATAGCAACCTATGGACGAGCGGTGAATAATATAAGGTCTTCTCTTTTCGCCGTTTTCGTCGATATAGGACATATCGAAGTTTTCCGCAAGGAACATATCAACCTGGACAGTGATAATAGTATCTTCCTTACCGTGTACGTTCTTTATCTGTATATCGAGTTTAGGACCGTAGAAAGCAGCCTCTCCCTTTTCCTCGGTATAATTAATACCGATGTGATCGAGTATCTTTCTCATGGTATCCTCTGCCGTATCCCATATTTCAGGCTCGTTGATATACTTTTCGGTATTTTCCGGGTCCCATTTGCTGAAACGGTAAGTTACGTCGTTTTCAAGTCCTGTGCACTTAAGCATGTAATTAATGAGATCCACGGCTCCCTTGAATTCGTCCTCGAGTTGTTCGGGAGTACAAATGATATGACCTTCGGAAAGAGTAAACTGTCTTACGCGGATAAGTCCGTGCATTTCGCCCGACGCCTCGTTTCTGAAAAGCGTAGAAGTCTCGCCGTATCTGATAGGCAAATCTCTGTATGATTTGAGACCGTTGTTGTAAATAGTGTATTGGAAAGGACAAGTCATAGGTCGGAGCGCAAAAACTTCGTCGTCTTTATCCTCGTCGCCAATAACGAACATACCGTCTTTATAATGGTCCCAGTGTCCCGAAATTTTATAAAGATTGGATTTTGCCATATAAGGGGTTTTTGTGAGCACGTAACCTCTTTTTTCCTCTTCGTCTTCGACGAATCTTTGCAAAATCTGGAACATCTTTGCGCCCTTAGGCATAAGGAGCGGCAAACCTTGACCGATATTTTCGTCGGTCATAAAGATACCCATATCTCTGCCGAGTTTGTTATGGTCGCGTTTCTTTGCCTCTTCAACCGCATCGAGATAAGCCTGCAAGTCTGCTTTTTTATCAAAAGCGGTACCGTAAATTCTCGAAAGCATCTTATTGTTTTCGTCACCTCTCCAGTATGCACCTGTAAGGCTGGTCAGTTTGAAAGCCTTGACCATACCCGTGAAAGGCAGATGAGGACCTGCGCACAAATCGACGAAATCACCCTGCTTATAGAAAGATATCTCTTCTCCTTCGGGCAAATCGTTGATAAGCTGTACCTTATAATCTTCTCCGTATCCCGACATAAGCTTAATAGCTTCGTCTTTGGGCAAAACGAATCTGGTGATAGGGTAATTTGCCTTGATTATATTCTTCATTTCCTGCTCTATCTTTGCAAACTCTTCGGTAGAGATAGGAGTTTTGAAGTCAAAATCGTAATAGAATCCGTTGGCAATAGCGGGTCCTATAGCAAGTTTTACCGTGGGGAAAATATTCTTGATAGCCTGCGCGAGAATATGCGAGCAGGTATGTCTGTAAATCAATTTTCCTTCGTCGTCTGCAAAAGTAAGGATTTCAAGTTTGCAATCCTTATCGACGATATATCTCGTCTCAACGACTTTTCCGTCTACCTTTGCTCCTACCGCCGCTCTCGCTAAGCCTTCGGAAAGCTCTTTTGCTATCTCGTAGACGCTCATTCCCTCTTTAAATTCTTTGACGCTGCCGTCTTTAAGCGTAATTTTCATAATACACCTCTTCTATATGTAATAATAGTTTTATATCAAGTTTGTATCAATTCCCGTGCTTAGCCATTAAGGCATAAAAAAACCGCCCTTGACATAAGGACGATATAATCGCGGTTCCACCTTACTTACGGCACAAGCCGTCGCTCGATTTTCTCCTGTCGCGGAGTAACGTGTTTTTCCACGGGCGGTATAACCTGTATCCTTGTACGACGCTCTCACCTGCCGTCGCTCTCTGTAACAATTTCCTACGGATTACGTGTCCCTCGGCGTGCATAGCACTTCAATTGAATTGTATATATATATTATAATACCGCTTTCATACGTTGTCAACACAAAAAACTTTAATTTTCAGTCAAAAAACTGACTTTTTTCCGCCTCATACAATATATTGTATACGTTATTTATTTTGCCACTATTTTATCGATATTTATTCATTTTATGCGATAAATGCTTTGCCCTGACGTTCCACGCGATAATACGTAAAAACAAATAATATGAAGCGGCTTAAACAAAAAAACGGCTTATGCCGTCTTCTCGTCACAAAATTCTCACGTCTACTATATTCCTCAATGCGCTCAAAAGCTCTCTGTCTGCGTTTTGTCTTTCGATAACAACTTCCCTCGCTCCGTACTTTACTATTGCGTTTATTATATTGTGAAGCTTCTCTTTATATATCTCGGGCACGCTGACTAAGCCTCCTTTCGATACGTTTGTAATCAGAATTTCCTTACTGTCGGCTATAAACAAGCTTGTATTTCTTTTTTCTCCCAACATATACAGCGCAAGAGAATATACGTCTTTGTCGCAAAATCCCCTGCTTACAGTATTTGCTATTACCGAGCCAAGCTCTTTCCATTCCTCCACGAGCTTTCTCAATCTGAAGTTGACGATACCGTCAATGCAATATTCGTTCAGTTCGGAAAGAATTTTTCTTACTATCTTCTGCTCTTTTGCATCGTTGTAATATAACATTGACGATATGAGCATGCATAATGACGGATTGAGTTTTTTCAATCCCGAAGACGCCGTAATAAATTCGGCTTTTACGTTGTTGAGAATTATCTCTGTAATCAAATCGAAAATTTTGCCTTTGACGGTTTCCTTGTCTGTGTCCTTAGCCGCTATATCGAAACTAACGTATCCGCCCCACATACCGTCTGCAAAATAAAGTCCTTCTATTCTCTCCAAACCCCTTTTGAGCACGTCGTCCTTGTTGTAATGTTTACTGATTAATATCGAACTCTGCCACATAATTTCCTCATTAGGTATTTTATGCCGACATTTTGATTTTATGCTTTGCGGCTACCCGATTATGTAGTTTATATTATTATAATATTAATCAATAATATACACGCTGACACTCTATATCCGAATTGCGATTAAAAACTCTGCCCGTTTAAAAGCGTTTTTATTGTTATTGCATATTCAAATACGGTCAGGGATAAATGTTATTAATTGACAGTCGATTGATATAATAATATAATGTTACTTGAATAATTGTTGACTTAAGGAGATTTTTTATGCAAAAAACTAAACTCAGAGCATACGCAAAACTTATTGCCAAAAAAGGTGCCAACGTGCAAAAAGGTCAGGTTGTATGGATTACGGCGGCTCTCGACCAACCCGAATTTGTCGAAATGCTCGTAAAAGAATGCTATGCTTTAGGAGCAAAAAGAGTCACGGTAGACTGGCAATATCTTCCTCTTACCGTACTTGACTCTAAGCATATATCCTTGAAAGAATTATCCTCCGTCGAGGAATGGCAAAAGCAGAAAATGCAATATCAAACGGACAATCTTCCCGTAAGAATTTATCTTGACAGCGACGACCCCGACGGACTTGACAAAGCCGACCAGGAGAAAATGGCTAAAGCGAGAATGGCGCAATACCCTATCAAGAAGCCTTATATCGACGCAATAGAAAATAAATATCAATGGTGTATAGCTTCTGTGCCCTCAAAAGCGTGGGCAAAAAAAGTTTTCCCCAACGAAAAAACAACCAAAGCCTTAGAAAAACTTTGGGAAGCAATTCTCACGACTTCCCGCGCCGAAGGCGACCCTATCGCAAACTGGACTCAACACAACTCTGTCCTGCACAATAAATGCAAGATACTCAATTCTCTCAATTTGCGCTCGCTTCACTATACTTCTGCTCAAGGTACCGACCTCACGGTCGAACTTCTTCCGCAAGCAGATTTTCTTGCAGGAAGCGAAACCACTCTCGGCAAAAATATCGAATTCAATCCCAATATTCCCAGCGAAGAAGTCTTCACAACTCCGAAGGCAGGCGCGGCGGAAGGCATCGTATACGCAACCAAACCGCTTTCTTATCAAGGCGTCTTGATAGAAAACTTTTCGTTTGAATTCAAAAACGGAAAAGTCGTAAAAGTCAACGCCCAAAAAAATCAAGCTCAGCTCGAACAAATGGTAGCTATGGACGAGGGCGCGAAAATGTTGGGCGAATGCGCGCTTGTTCCTCAAAACTCCCCTATCGCCGAGAGCAATATACTCTTCTATAATACTCTCTTCGACGAAAACGCAAGTTGCCACTTGGCTCTAGGCAGAGGTTTTTCAAACTGTATAAAAGACTATGAAAAATACTCTCAGGACGATTTCGACAAAATGGGTGTAAACAACAGTATGATACACGTAGATTTTATGATAGGAAGCGATTCGCTCGATATCGTCGGCACGACGGCAGACGGAAAGCAAGTACAAATCTTTAAAGACGGCAAATGGTCAATCTGAAAGCACACTTCCCGCGCCTTCATCGACTGCTTATCCCGCTTAAAAAGTTATATAATAAAATCTAATCAAAAAATATCAAAAAACAATTGACAATTGTCCGCAATTAATATATTATTAGTAATGCAAATGCGGTCATGGCGGAATAGGCAGACGCGTACGTTTGAGGGGCGTATGGGCAACCATCCGGGTTCAAGTCCCGGTGACCGCACCAGCTAAAGCGACAACGCCTATGTATGGCAACAAAAAAATGAGAGGAAAAACCTCTCT
>CALWHJ010000010.1 GCA_944380355.1 uncultured Christensenellaceae bacterium | reverse complement strand
GCATTTAGTGTTTTAATTTGTACACTTTGCTTAGTTTGAAATAGTTTTTTACAAATTTAATTTCTTAAATTCGCCTTCTCTACTTCAACCTTCTGTTTAGTTTTTAAGGTGCTTACTGCCTGCCTTTCCGCTGACAGCCTACATATCATACCATATCAATTTTATGTTGTCAACACTTTTTTGCAAATTTTTCTAAAACTTTTTTTAATACATTTTATCATAACTTTACGCTATCGAAAATGACACAATATATTGCGTTTTTTACTCAAAAATAGCCCTATTGCAGGCATTTTTCAATGAATTTATGCTAAAAGCTTGTTAAAACGTACAGCAATCTTTTGTAAAACAGTTGGATATAATAGCCGTATTATTTCCGATTTTCACTCCTCTCAGAACCGCTTATTTGAGAAGCATAACTACCACTTTTTGTCAATAACTCCGCCACCCAGGCACACTTCGCCTTCATAAACAACGGCATACTGCCCCTCGGCTATCGCACGCTGAGGCTTTTCGAAATTTATCTCCACGCCGTCACCTACGAGTTTTGCCACTGCCTTTTGCTCGGGCTGACGGTGTCTTATTCTTACCGTGCACTCAAACTCTTTTTTCTCAGGTTGCTTAGTAATAAAGTTGAAGCTTACGCACAAAAGATTAGAGTGATGTATCATTGACTGGTCGCCCTGCGATACGTAAAGAATATTTTTCTCTACGTCTTTGGATACGACAAACCACGCTTCTCCGTTACCGCCTCCGCCTATTCCCAGCCCTTTGCGCTGACCTACGGTATAATAGAATACTCCGTTGTGTCTGCCTACTACCTTGCCGTCGAGCGTCTTTATATCGCCCTCTTTCATAGGTATGTATTCGCTCAAAAATTTACGGAAGTTTCTCTCGCCTATAAAACAAATACCAGTCGAGTCCTTTTTCTCAGCCGTTGCCAAACCGTACTTGGAGGCAAGCTCCCTGACCTCGCTTTTATCAAGATTGCCCACGGGGAAAATTACTTTATCGAGCTGTTTTGACGAAAGCTGATTGAGAAAATACGTCTGATCCTTATTGGAATCTTTTGCCTTTAAAAGATAGTTGAGTCCGTCTTCGTCGTGGCGTACGTTGCAGTAGTGTCCCGTCGCGATATAATCCGCCCCCATAGACAAAGCCTGCTCGACGAAAGGCGCGAATTTTATCTCCTTGTTACAAAGCACGTCGGGATTGGGCGTACGTCCTTTTTTGTATTCCTCTACAAAGTGTTTGAATACTCTCTCGTAGTATTGGTCGGCAAAATCCACACTGTAATAAGGTATACCTATGTCGTTGCATACCGCACGCACGTCATAAAAGTCCTCGTCAGCAGTACAACACCCGCTATCGTCCTTTTCGTGCCAATTGCGCATAAAAAGTCCTATGACTTCAAAGCCCTGCTCCTTGAGAAGCAACGCCGACAACGAGGAGTCTACTCCTCCGCTCATTCCTACTACGACTCTCTTTTTCATAGATATAATTTTATCATATTACTCTTTTGCTTGCAAGCAAACGGCATATAAAAAGGAAGCGCTTGAAAACGCGCGCTTCCTATGTTTTCCTTTTACGCATCATACGCAGATTCAATAGCATACGCTTGCGTCTATTTGTTTTTACTTTCGCCCTCTTCTCTATTGGGGCACATCTCTTCTCTGCCTTGTTTTATGCTCTCTTCGGCAGTAGGACAGTTGTGGTATTCGATTTTATCCTCGCTCTCGTGTACCTCGTAATCGTCTTTGCTCTCGTGCACCTCGTAATTGTCTTCGCTCTCGTGCACTCTCACATCCTCGCTGTAATCGTCGCGTTCTTTTCTTCTGAGTTCCAGCATTTTAGGACTGCAATTGAGATGGACAATCATAGCTATAAGCACTACGCCCGCAAGCACGCCGCAAACTATTTGTCCGACTTTAGAAGAATACAAGGCGGATATTATGCATCCGAAAATAAGCGTTACAAGAGCAAGATACCACAAGCCTATAATGCGCATTATCTTCTTGTGATACTTTTTCGCCCTTTCGGTTTTCGGCTCGTAATGATAACCCGCAACAAGTATACCGCCCTTGCCGCAAAGCATAAAAATACCTATTGCGTACAAAAATACGCCGATTGTGCTCATTATACAAAGAATTAAAACTTCGTTGGCTCCCATAATTATCTCCTTTTCGCCATTATAGCATAATTTTAAGTCATTTACAATAGCGCATTTATGCACAATCTGCTCAAAACACGTAAATCGTATAAAAAAAAAGCCCGTTTTCTTCAAACGGGCTTTTTGGCGCACCCAATGTGACTCGAACACATAATTTCACCGTCGGAGGGTGAGGCTTTATCCAATTAGGCTATGGGTGCATAGCATTTTATTCAAGTACTTATCCTCATATTGATTAATAATTATACTTTAATATAAGATTATCCAAATGCTAAAAAAATGTCAAGTTAATGAGTTTTATTTTACTCTCGGCATATCCGCAAATCCGCTTTTGGAACAATTTTGTAACTTTTTGCTAAAAAATCACAAAATACGCACGATTTGTGTTATAATATCTCTAATAAAACGCTGGGGAGATTATATGGCAAAATTACCGATAGCCAGAAAGGATTTCAAAGGCATAAGAATTGCCTGCGTAGGAGACAGTCTGACCTACGGCACAACTCTTTTAAAACGCAAAAGCGACTGCTACCCTTCTCGCCTTCAGAGAATTCTCGGAGAGGATTACGACGTGCTTAATATGGGTTTCGCGGGACATACCGTCAATCCCTACTGCGACAAATACTGGGCAAAGGAAGACGTAGTCAATCTTCTCGAAGAATACCGTCCCGATTACATAATATTTATGCTCGGCACTAACGATTCGAGAGAACACAACTGGACTGACGCAAAAACTTTCGAAAAAGAATACAAAAGGCTTATCAACTTCTTCAAAAGTTTTTCCAATAAGCCCTGCATTATCGCTATGACCTGTCCGCAGGTATTCTGGGACAAAAAGCTTTTGGATATCAATCTCGATATCCTCTCTCAAATCGTAGATATTCAACGCAAAGTCCTTTCGGAAAGCAAAATACCCTGTCTTGATATCTATAAGCTTACAAAAAACCGCGAGGACCTCTATTCGCCAGACCTCGTACACTTCAACCCAAAAGGAGCAAAGTTTGTCGCATTCAACGTGTATTACAAAATCATAGAAGACGTAAGAGCCAAAAATAAGAAATACAAAGACAGATTACATTCACCTAAATGCAAAAAAAATTACCTACCGCTTGACTAGTCAGTTATGCAGTGGTAAAATATAGTCAAGCAAAATACATCTTTGGGCAAGCGTAAAGCTGACCGGTGGTAATGTCATCATTGAATGAACGAGTCCAACAGCCCCAACAGCCGATACGGTGAGATTCCGTAACCGCCTGTAAAGTCAGAATGGGAAAGAGTATAATATTACAGCCGTCACCCCGCGGTAAAGGCTACTGTATTATGCGACTTCTTCCCTTCGGAGGAAGTTTTTTTATGCTCTTATATTTTGCTAATAACTTTTTAAAAGGAGCATGTATGAAACAAAACACTCGCCGTGTGGTATTCACCGCACTTACGGTAGCAATGACTACGGTCCTCACTCTCGTCAGCATAGCTCTCCCCGGCGGAGGCTATTACAACTTCGGAGACCTTGCGATATTCGTATCGGCAATTGTACTAGGCCCCGTATCGGGATTAATAACCGGAGCAATCGGAGCGGCTCTGGGGGACGTAATACTGGGATACTTTGCCTATGTACCCTTCACAATGATTGTAAAAGCACTAGAAGGTCTTATTGCGGGATTGGTTGCCAAAGCCGCTGCAAATTTCTGCAAAAAATTCCACAAAAGAGAAATGCTCGAAGCCTTTTTGTCAACGCTGGGCAATATTTTAGGTGGATTTGTTATGGCGTGCGGATATTTTCTTGCCGAAGGTCTTCTTCTCGCTGAAGGAAAGTGGAGCGGCGGTATAATTAATCTGCCCTGGAATTTACTTCAAGGCACGATATCCGCGCTTCTTGCCGGACTTCTGCTTTTTGCTCTGCATCTGAAAAAACCTTTGACAAAAGCATATCTCGGCAACAACTCTAACGAAAACAGGCAAACAACAGACTGCACTGCAATTAACAACACAAAGGACGATAAAGTGCAAAACGATACTTCCGTCGAAAACACAGACGATAATACACCGAATAATACAGAAAGTAACACAAAGGATAAGAATTGAAGTATGCAAGAAAAAAAAGTAATGACAATTCAGGACTTTTCCTCGTTCGGACAATGCTCGATTTCCGTTGCGCTCCCCATACTTTCGGCTATGGGCAACGAAACCGTCGCATTGCCCGTAGCATTGCTTTCTACGCATACAAGCGAATTCAAGGACTATACCCTCGTAGATTTATCTGACAACCTTCTAAAGTCAGCCGAGCACATAAAACGCTATAATCCTGACTTTGACGTGATTTACACGGGCTATCTCGGGACAAGTGCGACAGTATCGCAAACCTTAGAAATACTCAAACTTTTCCCCTCCGCCAAAATAATAGTCGACCCTGCGATGGCTGAAAGCGGAAAACTATACGACGGAATACATAGCGATTATGTCGATTCCGTACTTAAGCTGTGCCAAGAAAGCTACATTTGTCTTCCCAATTTTACCGAAGCGTGTATGTTGGCGGGCAAAGAATACACTTCTACACCGGACGATGACTTTCTACGCACGCTGTGCCAATCTCTCTTTTCTTCAGGAATAAAAACTTTTGCTATCACGGGAATAGACAACGGTGACAGTCTTTGCGTGATAGTAGGGGAACAAAAAAGAATCCGCAAATACTTCACTCCCAAAATAGCAGGCAAATATTACGGCGCGGGAGATGTGTTTTCTTCTGTCGTTGCCGGTGCGATTGCTCAGGGTAAAACCGTAGCACAAGCCGTAACGCTTGCTTTGGATTTTACGGGAAAAGCAGTACTCGAAACTTCAAAAGACAAATCCCACTGGTACGGACTTAAGTTTGAAAAGTTTTTGCCCTTACTCAGTAAAAATCTTTAATCAGCCAAATGTGCGATAAATAATTAAAGGACGCCATCAGCGTCCTTTAATATTTCAAAATTGATTTTATTCTTTTTGCGTTTTGCTCTTAAACCAGTCAAGTAATTCTTTGAAAGTCATACTCTCTATCCCCAGTCCTCTAGGCGTAATCTCTACTACGGTGCCGTCAGGCTGCTCTACCTCGCCTATAGGAGTGTCGGCATAGCCGAGTTTGTCAAGCGTAGCCACATCGAAAAACCAATATCCTACGCATATCAGTATCAAGATTATGACTAAAAATATAACTATCGAACCAATAAAAGCCTTTATCATAATTCACCTCACTTTCGATTATAGTTTATTAAAAAAATTCTATACTGTCAATAAATTTGAGAAAAATCGTTTGACAAGCCATATTCATTGTGCTAAAATCATAAGGCAATAAGGAAGCTTAGCTCAGCTGGGAGAGCATCTGCCTTACAAGCAGAGGGTCATAGGTTCGAGCCCTATAGTTTCCACCATATCGCGGCGTTGCCAGTGGACGCCAATAAAATAGAGGTCAAAATGACCTCTATTTTTTATTGCCTAGGTGAATTATACTTTCAAGTGCAACACTTAGAAAACAAAAAAAGAAGTTCATATGAATCTGTTGTATAATATAATTGCAACAAAAAAAACAACAGGAGGATTCATATGAACTATAAACATCTTACCAAAGAAGAACGTTGTTGTCTACGAGAATACTACAAAAAAAGGTTTTAGCTATAGAAAAATTGCTAAATTGCTAGGTAGAAATGTAAGCACTATATCCCGAGAGGTATGGCGAAACAAGTCATTTATGAACTGTAAACCTGCATATTATCCTCAAACGGCACAACGGAAATATTCGCTCAGGCGTAAGTTTTGCCATAGAGGTATGTTTTGGAACAGCGAGATAACAGCTAAATAGCGGTTTAATTAAAACAGGCAATACCTATAAAATACAGATATTGCCTGTTGCGCCTTCGCTAATATATTGTACAATTTATGATTTTCAGTTATCGCTCCCCTCTTCGTCCTTTTCAAGCGTAGCGTTTCCTATTCTTTCTTTAAGCTCTTCGATTGTGGGATTTTCTTTTGCAAAGCGTTCCAATTCCTCGAGAGTAAAACCTAAGGCTTCGCCTTTGTCGTACTTTTCTTTGCGTATTCTCTCACGCTCGAGATAATCTTCGTTTTTCTGAAGGACTTCGAGCAAGTATTCTCTTTTTGAGACGTTGCTTTTTTCGCCTTCCAGAAGATTGATATAGGCGTTTATTTCGTCTATATCTTCTTTTGTGAGAGTGCGGTATTTGTAACGTCTGTTTTCAATAGGCATAATAAGAATATTGCAAGTAAGGTAAAAAATAAATCCGCCCAACAAAATCACATCTAGGATAAAGCCTATGACGTCAATCTTTATGACCGACCACACCAAAACACCTATAGTACAAGCGGCAAGCGCGCAAAGTATGAATATTCTAATCTTTACGTTGTCTTTGAGTACTTCTTTATTGAGTTTGTCAAGCTGGTTTATTCTCTTCATATTAACTCCGTTAACGCTATCGACGCTATACTCTGTTATTTAAGCACGTCGGCAATCTTGAATTTTGCCTGCATAATATAGGGATATCTTGCCGTAGGAGAAAAATATCCGTACGAATCGGTAATTACCGTGCCGTCCTCGAGTATCACTACTCCGCTGTAACCGCAATCGGCTTTGTTGTAATTCTTACCCAGAATAACTACCTTGTCCCCGTAGGCATAGTCTTTGACGTTATCGCTCGCAAAGCTCATCAAATCATCGAAAGTACCTATCCACGCAACCCAGCCCTCGGTAAGATAAAGGTCGGGAGATAGTGCGCTCTTTTTGAATTTATCACCGTTGGAGAGATATTGACGGAAACTTATAATAACCTTTCCGCTTACGGGGTCATACTCTGCCTTATGCCTGTCACCCGTGAGACAGTTGGGAAGCTCTTTGGGGGACGTCCACGTTTTGCCCTCGTTATCCGAATAGCATATAACGGAGTTGCTGACGCGGTTGTTTGCTCGTGCAAGAAGTATAAGGCAACCGTTTTGCGGATTACGAATTATTTCTATTTCGCACATACCGTACTTTTCTTCAAGTTCTCTGTGCTCGTCCAGAAGTCTGAAAGGCTCGCTCCATACAGCTTTGTTATTTTCGTCAAATGTGAGATAGGTAGCATAATTGACAAATGCCTCTCCTCCGTCCATACCGTATTCGCTCGCTCCTCTGTGGAATGTACCCAACCATTTATCTATGTAATTTCCCTCTTCGTCCTTTAGCTGAGTAAGACTGCTCATAGCCACTATAGCATCGTATGCGGCATACTTGTCTGTACCCTCGGACTTATTTTTATCCTCAGCCCACTTCTGTCCGTACCAATTATCGAACTCCGTCCAACTCTCGCCGTTATCATACGATACTGAACAATTGAATCCGTCAGGCATAAGATTGATATCGCTCCAGTAAGGACTGCCCGAAGTCAACACTAAAATACTCGTGCCGTCGGTCTTATGCAAGTTGTATACGCAAGGAGTCTCCTGAGATTTCTCCCACGAGGACGGCGTGTTTTTTATATCCTGCCAACTCTCTCCCAAATCCGAGCTGTACTTGCCGATTATCGCGCCTTTACCGTGTCCCGAAGGATAAAAAGTCAAAAGCTTCGAGTCATCCGTAAGCACCAAATCGGGATGTCCCAGATAAGAATTTTGTTTATCAATAATTGCAGTGTAGTCGTCGTCAAGTCTGCTAAGCGGTATTTCGAGATAGGTCTTGACGTTTTTAAGCGTAAACAAATGCACGCTCAAAAGTATGATACCTATAAGTAAAACGGGTACGCATATACCCAGAATAATTTTGTAGCTTTTGGCAATCTTTGACATAATAACCTCTTAAACAGTATTATTATAATAAAAATATATAAAGCTGTCAATAGCGGAAAGAGCTTTTGCAGGTGGATAATGCCTTCGGTGTTGACAATAAACTATACATAGGTGTATTATTTTTATAGCAAATATATGCGAGGTATAATATGGATATAGATTTTTTTAAAAAAGAAAAGATTGTAAAAATGAAGGAAAAAAACAGCGACGCAGTCTCTGCTCTCAACGTAGTCATCAACAAAATTATGCTTGCTACCATTGAAAAACGCGCTAAAAACGAAACTCTCAACGAAGGAGACATTCTTTCCATTTTGCAAAAAACGGAAAAAGAATTGCTAGAGGAAAAGAGCGGTTACGAAAAAGCGGGAGCAAATTATGTCGACAAGGTAAAAAGTCTTGAGGTGCAAATCGCTACAGTCAAGAGTTATCTCCCCTCGCTTATGAGCGCAGAAGAGATAAAAGAAGTAATTCTTTCTCTGGAAGACAAGTCTGTACCTTCAGTAATGCGTTATTTTAAAGCCAACTACAACGGCAAATGCGATATGAAGACCGTCAACGAAGTTTTGAGAAGTATTTGATATGTCAGATTTTACAACTTTTGAGTGGACAAGGGCTCCGCAAAATTATAGCGTAAGCAAAGATAAAGTCGTGATAGAAACACAACCTGCTACAGACCTGTGGCAGAGGACGTATTATCTCTTTCGCAATGACAATGCACCGCTTTTGCAAATGAAAACGGAGGAAGAATTTTTCTCTTTTACGGTAAAGACGGATTTTCTTTCGACGCACAGATTTGACCAATGCGGCATCATTATGTATCTCGACAGCGACAATTGGATAAAAGCTTCCGTCGAATACGAAAACGAAAAATTCCAGCATCTCGGAAGCGTAGTTACAAACAACGGCTTTTCCGACTGGTCAACCACTGAGATAGACGCAAGTCATAAAACGATGTGGTACAGACTGAGCCGACGCAAACAGGACTTTAAAATAGAATGTTCTTTTGACGGAAAGGATTTCAAACAAATGAGAATTTGTCATATGTTCAATGCGCAAAAAGCTATACGCGTAGGCATATATGCCTGCAGTCCCGAAAACTCTTCGTTTGAAGCGACATTCAGCAATCCGCAGTTTACAGAATGTATGTGGCCTGCCCACGACGGTCAGCCTCCCGATGAGCAAATTTGATAAAGAATATAAAAAACAGCCTTTGGGCTGTTTTTTTGTTATCGAAACCACCCGACAGACATTTTACGTAACCCGACATCAGGCAGATTTGTATTATATAAATCTACACAAGACGCAGGACGCCACCGCTCCCACGTAACACGCCACCAAAGATATAGGTATCGCGTATCTCAGTTTTTTTACTTTGGTTGTGGAAAAATACACGCTGCCCACATAAAATACCGTTTCGCTTGCACCGACTATTACCGAAGCGCATCTGGCAACGTAACTGTCTACGCCGTAATTTTCGTATATCCCTTCCAAAAGCGCGAGCGAGCCGTTGCCTGACAAAGGACGGATTATGAGTATTTCGCTAAGCTCAGGAGGCATACCCAAAAAACTCAAAACGGGCGACATTATTTTCGCAAGATACGCATTGAGACCGCTCAGAGAAAAAAGCTCTACCGCAATAAGCACGGCGCAAATATAAGGAAAGACGGAAAGTATAAGCGATATACTCTCCTTGCTTCCTTTGACAAAACTGTCATATACGGGCACGCGTTTTATAAAAGCCCAAAGTATGATTATGCCTATAAAGGCGGGAAGAATGTACTTGCTCATTTTTTCGCGACCCCGACCTTGATTTTGCCGTCGAGATATAAAGGCTGTTTTGGTATCGTCTTTTCGTCTTCTTTTTTCTTTTCCTTTTTCGATAAGCAAGATAAGAGTTTTGCAAGTGCAACTCCCGTAACCGTGGAAATGACTGTTGCTATCAGCGAAGGCAAAATTATATCCGACGGAGAATTACTTCCCGCCGAAGATCGCAGGCCTATGATTGTCGCAGGCAAAAGCTGAATGGAAGTTGAGTTAATAACCATAAAAAGTATCATATTGTCCGTAGCTCTTTCGCTACCGTCCTGCATACACTCCATAGCTTTTATGCCGAGAGGAGTTGCCGCGCCTCCCATACCGAGAAGATTAGCCGAGAAATTGAGAGTTATGTACTCCAAAGCAAGGTCGCTCTCCCCTTTAAACAGTCTTTTCGTAATAGGACGAAAGAGGTTGTTGAGCATTCTGTTGAGCCCTATGCCCTCCATAAGAGAAAGCACCGAAAGCCATATCGCGTATATTGCAACCAGCGTAAAAGCAAGCTTGAGTGCAGAGCTTGCTCCGCTTATCATAATGGAAAACGCGCTTTCGGGTGAAACCACTATGAGCATTACCAGCGACGCCAAAGTCATAATAGTAAAAACTATATTCATAAAAGAAAAACTCCCATACTCAATAGTATGAGAGTTTGTTGTCCGATATAACTTTTGTAACCCTTAAAGCCTTACTTTAAAATCAGCTTACTGAAGCAATGTATTCTGCGCTTGCCGTAAATTCCACGCTCAAAGCTTCCGCGCCGTTGTTATTGCAAGCCGTAAACACGCAAGCAAGAAAAGCGCAAGTCAAAATCAACGTTACCGCCAACACAATTTTCTTATTCATACTGACCTCTTATTTATAAATCAAGTACGCGCTGGGTTTTGCACGCCTTGTAATTATCCTTATCGCATATACTCTGAGTATTTACAGTTTATACAATTAAATTATATATATCCAATTTATAAAAAACCTAAAGAAAACGTAAAAGTTTTGTATTTTTATTCATAATTTACTTTATTTATAATCTGAAATTCAAACCATTAAAAAAAGAGAGCTATGCTCTCTTTGATTTTACAACCAAAATTTTATGCAGTGAAATGCAAAATTATACATATTTATCTTTATCGCCGTCGCAGCTTTTAACGTCTTTCTCTTTTTGATTTTCCTGTCGCAAACGCACGTCTTTTTTCTGCGCTTCCAAATCCGTTACGTGGCATCCTGCACAGTGCGCGCAATTACCGTCGCATACGCTTTTGCCGTGCTTTTTTGCCCAAAGCCTGTATGCGATATATGCGCCGCTACCGCCTAAGAATATCAAAGCTGCTATTATGCCGACGATTATCTCAACCGCTTGTACGCACATATATTCAATCATTTTTCGCCTCCTATGACTTATCGGTATTCTTAATCATTTCTTCGGCGGCTTCTTTCCTCAGCGTATCTATATGCTTTTTCTTTTCCACAAAATGAGCGATAACCATTATTGCGGCTATTACGAATGCGAATATAAATGCCGTCCACCAATAACTTCCTACGGTATTTATTATGAGCGCGACTACGTATGAAGCAACAAGCCAGAAAGCAATTGCCCCCACCGTCTTTTTAGCCGAGCCGAATTCTGCCGCTGCTGCGCCTACTGTCGCCATACAGGGAATAGTGAGAAGATTGAATGCCATATATGCGAATATGCCCGCCGTACTCACTCCGCTTTCCGTAATAAGCGTCTCAACGCTTCCCGCAAGCACTTCTATAGAAGATATTACCTCTTCTTTTGCGATTAGTCCCGTAACTGACGCGACAATAAATTTCCAGTTGCCGAATCCGAGAGGTACAAACAGCCACTCAAACCAACCGCCTACCGTCGCAAGTATGCTTTCTTCTTCCCCTACCATTTTGAATGAGAAGGAGAAGTTGAGCAAAAACCATATTACGACCGTCGAAGCGGCTATGATAGTACCTGCTCTGAAAAGAAAATGCTTGAGCTTTTGCCATATATGCACGCTTACGCTCTTGAACTGAGGCGCGTGATAAGTCGGTAATTCCATAATAAAAGGCGTGACGCCTTTTTGACCGCTCAGTTTTTTGATTATAAGAGCGGCAATGACTGCTACCGCGATACCCACGAGATATACGCCGAATACGGTAAATTCAGGGTTCCAGCCTACGGTAGAAGCAAGTACTGAGGCAAAAGCAAACCAAATAGGGCTTTTAGCTCCGCACGAAAAGAAGGGAGCAAGCAAAATCGTAGAACGACGCTCTTTATCGTTTTCAATGGTACGCGTAGCCATTATTCCCGGCACGGCGCAACCGAAGCACATCAACAAAGGCATAAAGGATTTTCCCGAAAGTCCTATCTTTCTGAAAGCCCTGTCCATTATAAACGCAACTCTCGCCATATATCCCGTATCTTCCAGAATTGTCAAAAACAGGAAAAGCACGAGTATCTGAGGCAGAAAAGATATAACTCCGAATACGCCCGACAAAATGCCGTTGCATATTATGCCCTGCGCCCAAGCGGGGGCGTTTTTGAGAAGTCCGGGTATCCAGCCTCCTTCCTCCGTAACAACCGTAACGGCTTCGCCGTTTTCGTTTACGCTCTCTTCGACAACTCTCGGAGCATTAACCAAATCTGCAAACTCCTCGACAAGTCCCTGCAAAAATACGCCGGGAGATTTGATTGAATTAGCTCCCGAGATATTACCCTCGTCGTCGGTTTCGTATTCGGTATCTACAAACAAAGAAGCAACCTTACCCGCGTCCTTAAACGAGCCGTCGGGTATTACCAGAGAAAGATACAGAAAGTTTTCGCTGAAAGTGATGTGAAAGACAGCGAGAATTATAAGCAAGAAAATAGGTATTCCCCAGAATTTATGCGTAAGTACCTTGTCTATCTTATCGCTCTTGCTAAGCTCGGGCTGAGGGGATATAAACGTAACGAGATTTGACAAATGCTCATTTATGTACCGATATCTGCAGTCGGCTACGCAAGCTTCGTAATCGCCGTTGTATTTTTCTTGAACAATCTTGTTTTTCGATTTGATTTTTTCTATCTCGTCGGCAAACTGTTTGTACTTTTCTTTTGTCAGTTTGTCGCCCTCGACGAGTTTTATAGCGTCGAAAAGTCCGTCCTGCTCGTCGTCGAGCAATACGAACACGTCGTTTATCGTATCGCCCAAAACTCCGCGGGTAATAAAGCTCATCGCCTTTCTCGTCTTGCCTTCCTGAGCTTTCACGACCTGCATGAGTTCTTTAAGTCCTTTTTGCTTGAGCGCGGAAATGCTTACTACCGGCACGCCTAGTTTTTTCGACAGCAACTCGACGTCTATGCTCTTGCCCTCGTTTTTGAGACTGTCTTCCATATTGAGCGCAACTACCACGGGCATATCCGTTTCCAGAAGCTGAGTCGTAAGATAGAGGTTTCTCTCAAGATTAGTCGCATCAACTACGTTGAGCACTACGTCTGCGTCGTGAGAAAGAATATAGTTTCTGGATATTATTTCTTCGGGCGTATAAGGAGAAAGCGAATATATGCCAGGCAAATCCACGATATCCAAAGCGATACCGCTCTTTCTGTCCTTATACACACCCTGCAATTTTTCGACTGTTACGCCCGCCCAGTTTCCTACGTGCGCGGTGGCTCCCGTCAAAGCATTGAAAAGCGTGGTCTTACCGCAATTGGGATTACCTGCTAGTGCTATCTTCATTGACTTCCTCCGCCTGTGTGATTACCCTTTCAACCTCTATACGCCTTGCAACGTCTTTGTTCATTGCCAGCCTGCAATCTCTTACCTTGACTATCACGTCTCCAAAGTTGGACTGCATAAGCACTAGCTTACAGCCCGCAATAACTCCTATGTTTTGCAGACGGTTTTTTGTCTTTTCGTCAGTGTTTATTTTGACTACCTCTAATTGACTGTTGAAGGGTGCGTTCAAAAGATACATTTCGTGCTCCGTTGTGTGAATTATAAAGTTTGTTTGAGCTAACATTTTAATTCAAATAAATTAGGCTAATTGTTAACCTACGCTAACATTATAGCAATGCAGTGTATACATGTCAACTGTTTTTTTATGACTGATATACCGAATATTAAAATGCTTTATGTTCTTTCAAGAACAATGAAAAAGGCACGCCCTCAGGCGTGCCTTGATTTTTTAGTATTGCGATACTTTCCCGGTATTGCTCTACGCTTTCTTGTTGCGGTTGGAATCTCTGTGTTTTTCGATGAGTATCTTTCCGCAGCTTACCGCAAATATCGTAGCGAGAATGCACAGACAGAATACTGCAAGAATAACTACGTATTGAGGGTTGGTAAACGTATCGTAGTCTTTTACAATAGTAGTATTGTCTGCGTCCGCATTGCCTTGTGCGTAATTCTCGAAGTATTCGAGGGCTTCGCTCTCTCCGCTTTCTACTTCGGGAGTAAACATTTCGGCGTCGATTACTTTGACGATAAAGCTCTCAAGTCCGGACTTGATTTCGTAGCTTGCTTTCATATCCTCAGGCAGTGAAAGTATTACTCTGTAATATCCTGCGAGAGACATACCTTCGCAAGCCTCGTAGGTGCCGTCTTTGCTTGCCGAATATTCGTAGCTTACCGTAAAGTCAACGTATTCGCCGCTGAGTTGTTTGAAACCTACTACTACGCCTTTGACGTTGGAAGTATCCAGTCCGCTTATCGTCGTAAAGTCGTAAACCATTCTGTCGATAACGTACTTATTGACGGTCAATACGCCTTTTACGAATGACGTAACGACATAGTTCTTGTACTCGGTCTCAGCCAAAAGAATATCGTAGGTACCGGGCAAGGAAGATACCGTAGCGTCGGTAGTGAGGATAATCTCTTCTTCAAAGCCATTTATCTGGTCAGCAGTATACGTAAATACGGGATTTTCCTGACTTGCTACCTTTTCTGCATTAGCAACGGTTACGGTAATTTCTTTCTTGAGGATATTTCCTGTATAAACGCTAGTTTCGTTGATTACGTGTACGTCTTCTTTGTCGCAAAGTACTACAACGGTGATAGCTATATCGTTACCTGCGTTGGTCTGCGCATAATAAGCCTTGAGCGTAAGTCCCGTAGTATCGAACTCTACGTTGTCGGCAAAAGCAAGCGTTCCAATGTAGTTGTCGGTACCGTCAAAAGTCTTGTCCTTATTGCCGATGACGATATCTCTGTCGGTAACTACTATTTCTTTAAGTCCTACGTTGAAGTAGAGATACGTTCCTGAATCTACTTCGTAAGCTGCATCGGTATCGTAATCGAGAGTATTGCTCACTGCTTTGAACTTAACCTTTGCGGAGGTGCGGAATTCGATGACGTCGGTATATTCGAGCCACTCTTCCTCTCCTACGTACTGATAATAGATTTTACCGCCTGCGTTGCCGAATACCGTATTGAGGAGGTTTGCGTAGAGAGTATAAGAGTTTTTGTAGCCTATCGTGGTGTAGGTCTGCTTTTCGCCGTTTGCGTCAAAGTAATAGAAGTCGTACTTGAGCACGGGCTTGACCACGTCGATTTTAGCTTCGAACTCGTATGTACTCTGATTACCCGCGGCGTCGGTAGCGACTACGACGTTTTTACCGTCCTGAACCGCTCCCTCGTAAACTCCGTTTACCTCGTCATACGACATAGCCTTGTTGTTGAGAGTTATGCTTGCAACGCCGCTTGCATAATCGAATGCCTTGAGCGTAACGAAGTTTTGGTTGTAATATACGTCAACGGGCTTATCGAAAGTAACGTCGGATATTACGGGCGCATTAGCGTCGACCTTAACGTTAAACTCTATGGTGTTGGTAACCCTGTTGCCGTCTTTGGTGAGATATACTTTGTACGTTCTGCCTGCGGAAGAAGTATCGAAGTCGCTCTCCATAATAAGACCTTCTACCTGCTTGGGAAGCGAACCGTTGACCTCGTATACGTAGCCGTCAGCCGCATTTGCCTCGACTCCGTTGATGATAAAGTTGTATCTGAACGAAGGCAGCCAGTCTGTCTCGGCAGGAACGGATGCGATGTTGGCATAGTTTACCGTAATTACGTAATCTTCCTGATCTTCGTCGATTGCAATTAATTTATTTTCTACGTCTACATAACCTACGTTGGAAGTCGTCGTACCGAAAACTATATCGTAAGTACCGGGCAACATAACCTGAGTTATGGGTTTGCTTCCGTTCTTAAGGTTGAGGTTGCTTCCCGTGATAGGAGTACTTCCGTAGAGGAAGAGAGTGCTGATATAGTCTGCGCCGGTATAGTCAAACGTATCCTGAGCAAGCGTAAGTTTTATTCTCTCGTACGTATCGTAAGCCAGCGACCAGTAATTGCCGGTAGAAGTCTGATATGCGGGTAACTCGAGCGTAAAGCCGTTTTGCTTATCGGGTTGCATAAAGATATTTTCCGTACCGCTGGCAGGCAGGTTTGCATAAGAAGCAGTATCTTCAGTATTAAGAGCCGAATACTTCTTGAATTCCTGAGTTGCCATTACGCGGTTGTCGGAAGGAGTCATCTGCAAATACTGCACTCCGTCGCGTACACTGATTTTCGCAGTGCTGTTGTTGAGCGTAATGAAGTTGACATGACCGGTCTGCATCTGGTCTTTGTACAATCCCAAAGACATATCTACGGCTGTTACGTTGGTAGCACTACCGGAATTGACAACAGCGTTTTTGCTAACCGAAGTTGCGTTGGACAGAGAATTGTAGTTACCCTGCCAGTAAGTTATTACGTTGTCTACCTTACCTGCAAGATTGGGGCTTGCGCTTATATTTGCCTGTACTGCCGCAGCTTCTCTGTAAGATACGCCCGTCTCTCCGTCGCCGTCAGTCGCGCTTGCGCTGAGAGATACGTTTGTCGAAGCGTCGGATACAGCGATAACGTTGCTGCACTCGGAAGAAGCGTCAAGCGATGCACCTACCGCTCCGCCGAAAACTGCCTTGGCGTCGAGTCTTGTCTGAGTCGCACTGCCAGCGGTGGTATTGAGAGCTATCTGCGCACCCTGATATTGAAGAAGTATGTTTGTAATCAGGTTGGAGTTTGCACCTGCAAAACCGCCGAATGCCGTAACGAATACTTCGTTTTTGTTTTCTACAGCGTCAATCTGCGAGTTGTTGTAGTTGTATGTAAACGAACCGCTGACAGACAAATCGCAGTTGCGAATGATACCGCTGTTTTTACCGGTAAGTATACCTACGTTGTTCTGCGCCCATACCGTACCTGCGTTTCCTACGGTAAGATTGGACGAATAAACGACTTTGAGATTTTCGAGAGTACCTTCGTTGACGTCAACCAACAATCCGAAGTTTTCGCTAGTCGCATTAGAAACGGTAGCCGTAAGCGTAAGCGTATGTCCGTTTCCGTTGAGCGTTCTGCCTTCGGCAAAAGTACGGGCTGAAGCCATAGCTTCCTTGTCATAAGACAAGTCTGCCGTAAGATAACCGTAAGAAGCACTTCCGTTGAGGAAGTCTCTCAACTCTTCCGCCGTCGCTATCGCCACCGCGTCAGAAGGCGCGGCAGCTGCGATATTTTCATTATAAATCGTCATAGTGGAAGTATCGACGGTAATGTTGTTGACCATAACGTCGGCTTTTGCTATGCGCACTTCACCGCCTACGTAACTTCCCGTCAACGACGAGAAGATAAATCCCGCCGTAACGGCCATCACCAAAATCAATACTGCCGTAAGAGAAAGAATACTAATACGTTTTGTTGTCATATTACACCTCCTCGCTTGCAAGCACGTTTACCGTAACGGCATATCTTTGTTCATACGTTCCGCCTGCATCAATGATTACGTATGCTACGTATTTGCCGGGTGTAGTAAATACTACGTCGTCGGTAAACCACGTTACCTTAGCAGATACGATAGCGTCTCCGAGCTTAACTTCAGTCTCTTCTGCAAACATTGCGCCCTGCGATTCTACATATTCTTCGTAAGTGAAGGATATTTCGTTCTGTACAAGACTCAACGTAGCATCTTTGAGTACTATGGTCAACGTAGTCTCGAAGAGATAGTTTCCTTCGCCGACGGTTACGGGACACTCGAAAGTACCGCCCTTGATACCGACTGTAATGGAAGACGTATCAATCGTTACGGGTACGCCCGTCTTGATTTGACCGCTTGCCGTATAGAAGTCGAGCTTGTCGGGAATGAGTCTGTCTATAGATACGCCGCCGTACAAAGCATACATTGTATCTATCTCGAGAGTATCGTTTACAAGACTAGCAAGATTGGATTCTTTAATGTTGACGCCTACGGAAGGAATGTACCATTCGTTGTATGCGCCCTCGTTGAGCGTAAGCGAAGCGATATACTGTCCGCCCTCGTTGTCAAGCGTAACCTTTGACAAATCCCACGTAGCCTTAGCTTGATATCTTACCTGACTCTCGCCGTTGAATCCTACTACGGTAACCGTCTCGGGGAATGCTTTGCCGGCAAGATAATCGTATATATCTGCATCTACGTAATTCTTACCGTTGATTTCTATGCCGTAAACTTCGAAAGGCATAAATCTTACGCTTACGTTGAGCGTCTGCTCTATATCCGTACCCTTGCCGATAACCGCAGGCACAATATAAGTACCGCCGGCAATGAGTTGTTCTTTAGTCATCGAATCGAACTGCGAGAAGTCGTAGTCAGCCTCTACGTAACGGTAGAACGAATTGTTGACCAAAACTTTGAGATAGTCCTCTTCGAGCTTAGCGAATACGTCCTTGTAGTCGAATGCAGTAACCACGATTTCCTGAGCTGCAAGGGTTTCGTTTTCAAGCCATATAGTGAAGTCGTACTGCGTACCGCTGAGATTTACCGATGCAGGAATAGCCTTGACCTCCTCGGTGCTATCGTACGCGCCTCTGGTATAGCTGATAGTCTGATTGTAAAGCGTACGCTTGCTTCCGTCTGTAAATACTACAGTAATGTAGTCGGGAACTTCTCTCATAGCCTTGACTACGATATCCTCAACCTTTTCGATTGCAAGCGACTCGATTGTGAGCGTTACTTTTTTGGTAGCGCCGAATGCACTTCCGACAACGGTATAAACGCCGTCCGCATACGTATTAAGCACGCTCCAGTCGCTGATTGTTACGCCGTTGATGCTCCAGGTTACGTTCTGATAGAAAGTCTCAGAGCTAGCAGTAGACTGTTTCTTTGCTTGCGCTACAAACAGGTCGGAAGGATTGATACCGCAATTCTTGTTGTAGTATACATCGCTCTCCTGTCCGCTCCAGTAAATTACGTCATCGGCACTTCTGTTGAAGATGTATGCCCCGAAACCGTAGTGACCGGACGTATTGCTTGCGATAAGGCTGAGTTCGTTAAGCTTGCCTTGAGTAAGCGAAACGTTTGCCGTCATCGTATCGAAAGAAGGAAGCGGCAAGAATCTGTTGACTATGCTTCGCATAGTATCGTCTATGCTTATCAAACCTGCTAGAGTAGCAAGAAAACTTCCTACTTCTTTTTCCAAAACAGGATAAATGATATAGTCATAGAGGTCGTTGAAGAATACGCTTCTGGTGTCATTTGCATAGTTGAGCGTAACGAGTTCGGTATTTCCGGTAACTGCCGACAAATCCATATCGGTAAATACTGTTTGGAGTGTTTCGTCGAGCAAATCGCTCACAAGCGCACCGTAGAAATCCACGTCAACGCTAACGTCCATAGAAGCCGTCAACTTAACATTGATTCCCTTGAGAATGGAATCTATACTGAGACCTTCTGTAATCTCTTCTTCTGTGGTAGTATCGTCCTTATCGGGCAAAACTTCTCCGGGAACGTCTATTATTCCGCCATCTACCGCACTTCCGCTATCACCGAACAAGCCGCTGAGCGCATTAACCAACAAGCTCTTGACATCGATGTCGAGAGGAATATCTATTGCAGTACCGTCGGCAAGCCAAACGTCAAACAGTTTATCCGTACCTTTTACGCGGACTTGACCGTTATCGAAGTCGATATATCCGAACAATATAGCATTGCCGTCATCGAGGTTTGACCAGTCGTTGTACATAACAATTACCAGCGAACGGTAAGGTGCCGCAAGACCGTTGGCGAGATACTCGTGTGAGCCTTGAGCAGCAGTCGACCTACGCAAAAGTATTCTGGTAGGCTTATTGTATTCGGTATCAACGCTGTTGTTGTAGAAGTCAATCATAAGATTGAGATTCTGAGTCTCGAGTATACTGTCTACGAGCAATTCTGCATCGAGAGCGTTGTACTCTTTGTATTCGCTGATATTAAGTCCGCTGATATTTACGGGTTTATCGCTTTCCTTGCCGGATGTAATATCCAAACCTATGCAAGCAAAGCCCGCATCTATTATTGCGCTGAGCTTACCCGACAAATCGGCAGTAGCTTCAACGCTTACGTCAACGCCTGCGTCAAACATAAACGATCTCATAAGTGCAAGCAACAATTCGTTCTTGACAGTCGCGCTTATAGAAGTATTGTCGAGGTCGATTTCGTTCGAGCCCGCAAGTTTGATTTGGGGAATACTTACGGTAGCTTCTGCAGAGGTAGTCGACGCAGTAGCGACAGATGAAGTAGTACCCGAAGTTAACTGACTTCTGACAACCTCAAAGAGGTCTGCATTGGTCAGTACGAATTTCATAAGTCCGAGATTGGACAAATCAACGTATGTCTTACCTCCGTAAACGTACGCACTGAAAAGCATATCTCCGTCGGGAGTAATTATTTCGAGGCGCAGTCTGTTGTCTGCCGAGGTTTCGCCTTGATTGATAGCAAAGTTGACCTTGAATGTTCCACTGTAATTGCTGAGGTCGAGATTGATAGGAAGCTTAAGCGAAGAATCGCTGACAACCATTATATTATTGATTATATTAGTAATATTTACAGTAGTATCTATGGAAGACAAATCCAAAGACATTTCTGCGGAGAAGTCTTTGAGAAGAGTGTTAACAACACCGAGTACGTCTTTGCCGTATTCGCTCTTGTCTCCTACAGAACTGAGTACGCTGTCTTTTGTAAGGTCTGTAGTTCCTATAGTGAAGTTGTCTGCTTTCAATACCATAGCATTGTCGAGCAAGCCTACCTCAAAGTAATCCAAACCTTCGGAAGAAAGCTTGAGCAAAGCGTTTATCTCGAAAGGCAATGTGAATGAGCCGCCGCCCGCAAGAGAGATAATCTTGTCAATAAACTCCTGATTAACCTTCAAACCTACGCTGTCACCCGTCACCGTAACGAATTGCTCGAAACCGACAAGTCCGAGTATCTTGTTGATTACGGTCTGCCAGTCGGAAGATATAATTACGTCACCGTCGGAGGAAGCAAGACTTACAGAAGCTATAGAAACGCCTGCGACGTCTTCCTTAAACTGAGTTCCGAGCGCATTGTCAATAGCGTCGGTAACAAGTTTTACGAGAGAGTTTATCTGAGCAGCAAGGTCGAATTCTACTGCAACTTTTATCTGGTCTTCGACACTGACATAGAATACGCCGTCAACATAGTTAAGCTTAGCGAATTCCTTACCGCCCGCTTTGAGCGAAAGCGATATGAGATTATTGTCGACAGCCGCACCCTCGAGATTGCTGTCAAGGCTGACTTTAGCGTCGAGAGTATAATCTGCTCCTGCATTGAGTACGAGTACCCCCTGTCCGAACATTGCTTTATCGCCAAGGAAAGAATCTATAAGCGCGCCAAGATCAAGACCTTCGCTTCCGGTATCTATCTTCAATGAGAAATCAGCACTGATATTTCCTATGCTAAGCTCCTTGTAATTTTCCATACCTTCGGGAAGTCCGAGGTCTGCGCCCGTAGAATTGAACTCAACCGTAGCGTTTAACTCAGCTGCGGTATTTCCGGAATTACCCTCGTTTTTATCTATTACTTTTATTGCACAGTCGGTAATTACTCCGTCGCTGACAGTAACTTTAAGCTGACCGTCATACTTAGGAAGTACGGCTATGACATCGCTTATAATAGACAAGTCAAAATCTATATCGAGGTCGAGTCCGCCGAGAATACCGACGACACTACCCAAAAGCTTTGTCAATTCGATATCAATAGTAAAATACTCGTTGACTACGCCGTCGATTTCCTCAGAAGCATAACCGTTCATATAAGGCATCAGCAAAGATACTACGAGGTTGAGTACGTCGTTTGTAGTCATATTCAAACCGGCGAGTACTCCGTCAAGCAAATCCTTTATCTTGTCGGGAGCCTTTTCGAGTATGGCGAGAACATAACCGATATCAGCTTCTGCTATGTGAAGCACCGTACCGTCGGCAGTCTGAACAAAAAGCTTGGAATTGATAACGTAAATTCCAATCTCTACCGACGAATCCGACTTATCGATAAGTTTGAAAGCAACCTGCAAGTCGTCATCCGAGAAGTTTGTCTTCAAGGACAACTCGTATTCCTTGCCGTTTGCCGTAACTATACCGGTCATAACTATCGACGCATATTCGGAAGGAGCCGCTTGAGCTATGTAACTCAAAGCTTCCTTTACGTCGTAAGCGTATACAGGGGGCTTATCGTCCTCATCTCCTGCGTCGCCGCCTTCACCGGGACCGCTACCTTCCCCGCCGGGGCCTGTACCTTCGCCCGGACCTGTACCGCCGCCGTCGCCGCTAGGAGTTTCTTCGGACGGTTGCTGTTTTTTCTCACACGCCATTAGCGTCAATGAGAATAAGAAGACCAACAACAAAATTACTGCTGTCAATACGTAGAATTTCTTGTTGCGCATAGGTCTTTCCTCCTTGATTTATATTATCTTCTTGATTACTAACATTGCCAAATGACCGTGCATTATCTTTGCTTCTTATCGTAGATAAGACAAGAAAAAATGTCAATACGGCTATTTTAGTTCGGTTACATTATTTATGCGTAATATTAAACATACATTAAAAAGCGTATATTTGGAAAAATTTAGAAATTTTAAGCCCTTTTTAACTTAAAAGTATCTTAACTTAAAACAAGAAAATTTAATAAATATCAAATATTTTTCTATTTTTCCTGTTTTTTACGTTTAACATCGTGCACAATAATTTCCCCTCGATATATTTTACGCTCAATAGCCGATTTTATTTTACTCTTTTCCCCCTAATTGCTGCCTGCCTAATCTCAGCCGTCAGCTTCAACATAACGAAAAGATTCTCCTCCTTTTATCAGTTTTATCTTTCGGTTTTTTGCAATACTGCAATATTGTCTGTATTTTGAAGCGCAGTAACTGCCCCGACTGCAATATACTACACTCTAACGTTATTTTTGTATCGGATATCGGACAGCACGAATTACCCGACTATACAGCTTAAATTTGCCGTTTAACTCGAAAATAAAAACGGCGGTATCTCCCGCCGTTTTTGTGTTGTTTTATTCTGCTCTTTCAGATTTTGTTTTAACGTTTGCTCATCGCATCGTTTTGCTTCAGACCGTGTTACCTGTGCTTTGCACGGGCAATACTCTCCTCCCAGCCCATAAGCAACTTGTATCTGTATTCCTCATCCATAGACGGAGTAAATTCCTTTCCTACCGTGATTGATTTTCTGAGGTCTTCTATGTTTGACCATACTCCTGCTGTCAATCCGGCAAGATAACATACGCCTAAAGCCGTCGTCTCTATTACGCTGGGGCGCACTACTTTTGCTTTAAGCAAATCCGATTGGAACTGCATAAGTATATTCGATACGCTCGCACCGCCGTCGACCGCAAGCATCGGAATATCTTCTCCTATATCGCTCTCCATTGCGTGTACTACATCGAATACCTGATAAGCTATCGACTCAAGCGCCGCACGTACAAAATGTGCTCTTGTCGTACCGCGCGTAAGCCCCGTAACCGTACCGCGGGCTTTAGCGTCCCAGTGAGGCGCACCCAATCCGACAAACGCAGGTACTATATAGACTCCGTTTGTGTCAGGCACACTCTCGGCAAGCTCGTCCGCTTCTCTTGCCGCCTTGATTATTTTCAATTCGTCTCTCAGCCACTGAAGCACCGCACCGCCTACGAAAACGCTTCCCTCGAGTACGTACTGAGGTCTGCCGTCCTGCTGACTTGCGGCAAGAGTCGTAATAAGTCCTCTCTTTGAAGTTACAAACTCTTTTCCCGTATTCATAAGGGTAAAACAACCCGTTCCGTATGTATTTTTAACACTGCCCTTGTCTACGCAAAGATGTCCGAACAGCGCGGCTTGCTGGTCGCCCGCAACTCCGCATATCGGAATATCTCTTCCGACAACTCCTCTGTCGCAATTGCCAAAGTGATATCCCGAAGGCAAAACTTCAGGTAACATACTCTCGGGGATACCGAAGAGTTGCAAAAGTTCTTTGTCCCAACACAACTCTTTTATGTTGTACAGCATAGTACGGCTTGCATTGGTGTAGTCGGTTGCGTGAACAGTACCCGCCGACAGCTTCCACATAAGATACGTATCTACGGTACCGAAGAGCAATTCTCCTCTCTCGGCTTTTTCTTTCGCACCCTCGACGTTGTCGAGTATCCATTTGATTTTCGTAGCCGAAAAATAAGCGTCGATAGTAAGACCCGTCTTAGCGTAAATTTTATCGTCATATCCTTGCGCTTTGAGCGAATCGCAGTACTCGGCAGTACGTCTGCATTGCCATACGATAGCGTTGTATACGGGTTTACCCGTATTTTTATCCCACACGATAGTAGTTTCGCGCTGATTGGTAATACCGATAGCTACTATCGAGCCGAGAGGTATATGCCCCTTTTTAATTACGTCCTTTAGCACGTAAAGCTGAGTATTCCATATCTCTTCGGGGTCGTGTTCGACCCAACCTGCCTTGGGATAAATCTGTCTGAATTCTTTCTGCGAAACCTTTACGATGCTTCCCGATTTATCGAAAACTATTGCACGCGAAGAAGTAGTGCCTTGGTCAAGCGAAACTATGTATTGAGGAATCTCTCGCTTAGGCACGTCCTTTGTAGCCACAAAATCTATACCCGTGCCTAAAACGTC
Source organism: uncultured Christensenellaceae bacterium (assembly GCA_944380355.1). Lineage (GTDB taxonomy): Bacteria > Bacillota > Clostridia > Christensenellales > UBA3700 > RACS-045. Next base: position 42,380 of record CALWHJ010000010.1, on the reverse strand, counting down.
GGCAAGTATGACCTGATGCTTTTTTACGGGAGCTTTTACGGATATATTTCTGATAGCCTCCAGCACGTCAAACATCTTGTCCTTTGGCACGCTTGCGCTAGTCTTAACACTGACCATACGCACGGTACCGCCCTCGACCTCCACTATGGAAGTAACCATTCTCTTAGGGCATACGACTTCTTCCCTCGCGTATTTATCTCCGCGAGGACAGGTATTGCCGCTAACTTTTATATTATTCTTGTCGCTGTCGTCAACCTTGAGGTGACACCCCATAGGACAACAGATACAAATCATCTCTTTCATAATCATTCCCCTTTGAGCGTAACGGTTATTGAGTCGGCTTTCTGCGCCTTTGCTATCGCGTCCGCATTAAGCACTACGGATTCCATTTCGCCCGGTGTTACGATTTGCTTTTTACGCGAGTAAATTTCCTCTCCGTCTGCAAGCACGGTTAGGCGTTTGTCCTTGTATACGTTGTTTACTCTCATCTTGAGCTGTAGTTTGTCGAGTTTGTCGCTTTTGGAAAGGTACTGAGGTACGACGTATCTTACCCCGCCTTCTCCCTTGATTGCAACATAGTCGCGTTTGGGAGAGCCTTTACGCTTTATGTATTCTGCCGCGCTTCTGCCCGCGTCCTCGCTCTCCATACTCACGAAGTCGACGAGGTCGTGCACGTGCAGTACGTTGCCGCATTCGAAAATACCGTCAACAGACGTCATCATATTTTCGTCGACTACCGCGCCGCCCGTAACGGGTGACAATTCTACCGAAGCCGTCTTAGCAAGTTCGTTTTCGGGCAAAAGTCCTATACTCAGCAATATAGTGTCGCACTTTATCTCTTGAGCGGTCGACATTATAGGCTGGAGATTTTCATCCACCTTTGCTATGACTACGCTCGACACTCTGCCCTCTCCCTTGATATCTACCACGGTGTGCGAGAAAAGAAGGGGGATATCGAAGTCTTTTATGCACTGCACTATATTTCTGTTAAGCCCTGAGGAGTAAGGCATAAGTTCGACTACGGCTTTTACCTTTGCGCCCTCAAACGTCATACGGCGCGCCATAATAAGACCTATATCGCCGCTGCCGAGTATAACTACTTCCTTACCGGGCATATATCCGTCGATATTGATAAGCTTTTGAGCCGTACCCGCCGAAAAAATACCCGCACAACGGCTGCCTGCGACGTTGATACCTCCTCTGGGACGTTCTCTGCATCCGCAAGCCATAATGACCGCCTTTGCTTTGTACTTTAAAAGTCCGTCTTTTTCGTTGACCGCCGTAACGACTTTTTTATCCGTTACGTTGAGGACAGTGGTTTCGAGTTTGTACTCTATACCCCTCTTTTCTACCTCGGCTATATATCTCGACGCGTATTCGGGGCCTGTCAGTTCTTCTTTGAAAGTATGCAAACCGAAACCGTTGTGAATACACTGATTGAGTATGCCTCCGAGTACGTTTTCTCTCTCGAGGATAACGATATCTCTCTCTCCGCTGTCGTACGCGCTTTTGGCTGCCGCAAGTCCCGCAGGACCTCCTCCTATAATTACAAGATTCTTCTTAATCATATTAATTCCCCCGCGGTTACTTTTTCTCTTTTCTGTAAACGATATACTTACCGCTCTCGTTTTTGACTACGGTCTCGAAGTCTATGCCGAGTTCTCTTGCGAGAATTTCCATAACTCTTTCCAAACAAAAACCGCTCTGACATCTTCCCATACCCGCACGCGTACGTCTTTTGACGCCGTCTACGGTAGTCGCACCTATCGGGCGGTTGATTGCGTCTACGATTTCGCCCTCTGTTACCACTTCGCATCTGCAAATTACTTTACCGTACAGAGGATTTTCCTTGATAAGTTTTTCTCTCTCGCTGTCGGACATCATCGCAAAATGCGGTATGGCTTTGCGTTTGGATACAAAACTCTTTTTCTTTTTTAACTCCAGCATAGAAGCTATGTCCTCAGCCACGTATACCGCTATAGCGGGAGCAGACGTAAGTCCGGGAGACTCTATGCCCGCCACGTTGTAAAAGCCTTTTTTGTCGCTTTCCCCTATGACAAAATCCCCTTCGGTACAATGCGCTCTTATACCGCTGAACTGAGTAATAACGAATTTCTTATTGAGAGAAGGTACGCTTTTGCGCGCCTTGTCGTATACTTCGTTGAGTCCGTCGACAGTAGTATAAAGGTCTTCTTTATTGTCCACGTCTTTTGCAGTAGGTCCTGTAATGATATTGCCGTGCGTCGTGGGAGCGACGAGTATTCCCTTGCCCATCTTGCTCGGCATCTGAAAAATCGTAGTCGACGTGAGATATCCGCACGTCTTGTCGTAAAGCATATATTCTCCCTTTCTGGGAATTATGGTCAGCTTTTTGTCGCAAACAAGGTTGTTTATCTCGTCGGCGTGTACGCCTGCGCAGTTGATGACGATATCCGCACCGTATACACTGCCGTCTTCCGTCTTGACTTCCCAGTCGCCGTCCTTTTGCTCCAGTCCTACGACTTTTTTATTCAATAAAAAGTTACAGCCGTTGACCGCTGCGTTTTCCGCATAAGCGATAGCCATCTCGTATGGACTGACGATACCCGAAGTCTTTGCATACAAAGCCCCGACGATATTTTCTGTAATCGCCGGTTCAATAGCGTGCACCTCGTCGGGCGTAAGCAAAAAGATATCCTCTACGCCGTTGCGTACTCCTCTGTCGTAAAGCTCTCTGAGTGACGGTAAATCTTCCTTGTCAAAACAAAGCACGAATGCCCCGTTACGTTTAAAAGGAAAGTCGAGTTCCTTGCTGAGCTTGTCAAACATGGCATTGCCCAGCATATTGAATTTTGCTTTAAGCGTACCTGTAGTTGCGTCGAATCCTGCGTGAACTATTCCGGAATTTGCTTTGGTGGTACCGCTGCTGACGTCGTTGAACCTTTCGAGTACGGTTACTTCCGCTTCGTAACGACACAACTCTCTCGCCACACTGCAGCCTATTACGCCGCCGCCTATTACGATAATTTTCTTCATAATACCTCTTATCGTTTGTCTTTGTGTTATCTTAGTAATTATACCATACGGCAAAAGTCAATTTCAATAGCCTTTTACAATTAACGGCTTGTTTATATTAAATTATTAAGCATTTTTGTGCCAAATCACTCGCTAGTGTCGATTATCTTCAATAAAATCCTTGATTTTTTGCCAAAACTTTGGCAAGGAATTACCGCGCATTGAATATATGAGGCTTTATGCGCAGACAAAGCATAAAAAAGAGACGGACTTCCGCCTCATTTCCTATAATATTATTTTATCATATTACGCTATGACGATTACGTTATTCAAATTATGCTGCGCCGCACTCTTATGTTACGCCATTTTATTCGACTGCCGTCTTTCTGACGTCAAACGTGAGCACTTGCGTGCCGAGCGTTTCGCTGTATAGCCAATCGAAATTTAGATTGATTTTTCTCATAAAATTCTTCTGTTTTTTTGTCTTTTTTATCATACCATACGGCTCGGCTTGGCAAATTTCAAGATTTAATTATATATTTTTACAGTCAATCACAAGTAATTAGCCGATTGAAGTCATTTGGAATATTTTCTTAAATCAACGCGATTCCGGTACTTTTAAGCTTGCACGACACCTTCCTTTCCCTCGTGTTTTTAAAGTGTAGGGAGCAACTTTCGCGAACGCAAAAAAGCCTCCCTGCAGATTGCTTTTACCCGCATTTTCCCGAGAAATACCACGTGTTCGGATAAAAAGTTATGCGAGTTTTATATTTTATATTTGACTTTGGATAATACTTATAATATAATGAGATTGTTTAATCGGAGTTTAGTCGGGCGTTGCTTGCCTCACACGCTTGCCAAGACGCTCCGAACAGAATGTTTTACGCAAAGGTGTATATATGAAATACGTTGTAATTCTCGGCGACGGAATGGCAGACTATCCCATCGAAGCTCTCGGCGGGAAAACCCCTCTCGAAGTTGCCGTAAAACCCAATATAGACAAACTGTGCCAATACGGTGAAATCGGCCTCGTAAAAACCGTACCCGATAATCTCAAACCCGGCAGCGACGTAGCTAATCTTTCTATGATGGGATACGCTCCCGACAAGTATTATAGCGGACGCTCTCCCCTCGAAGCTCTATCTATGGGCATTGACCTCAAGGATACGGATATTGCCATAAGATGCAATCTCGTAACGCTGTCCGACGAAAATAATTATGCCGACAAGCGTATGGTGGACTATTCTGCAGGAGAGATATCTACCGAAGAAGCTAAAGAACTCATAGACTGCGTACAGAATAATTTCGGAAACGAAAAAATGGCTTTTTACGCCGGCGTAAGTTACCGCCACTGTCTTGTAGTTCACGACGCAAAATTAGGCACTGACTTTACTCCCCCTCACGATATATCCGACAAATACATTACCGAATATCTTCCCAAGGGACTATACGGGGATATGATGAAAGAGCTTATGATAAAGTCTTATGACTTGCTCAAGGACCACCCCGTAAACAAAAAACGTATAGCTCAAGGCAAAAACCCCGCCAACAGCATTTGGCTGTGGGGCGAAGGTACCAGACCCGCGCTTACGTCTTTTGAAGAAAAATACGGACTTAAAGGAAGCGTCATATCCGCAGTAGACCTCATCAAAGGTATCGGTAAAGGCGCGAAAATGAACGTTATAGAAGTACAAGGCGCGACGGGAACTTATCACACAAACTTCATCGGAAAAGCAAAAGCCGCAATCGACGCGCTTAAAAACGGTTATGACTACGTGTACATTCATATGGAAGCTCCCGACGAATGCGGACACCAAGGCGACCTCGAGCATAAGATACTCTCAATCGAACTCATAGATTCCATAGTGGTCAAGTATATCGTCGAACAGCTTCAGGCTATGGGAGAAGACTTCAAAATACTCGTCGCACCCGACCACCCTACCCCCTTATGTCTTAAGACGCACACCCGCGACGCAATACCTTTCGTGCTTTATTCGAGCAAGGACGCAAAGCCTAGCGGCGTACAAACTTACAACGAAAAAACCGCAAAAGAAAGCGGTAATTTCTATAAAGACGGAGAAACTTTGAACAAAAAATTCTTAAAGGAGTAAAATTATGGCAAATTTTTATGACGACGACAAGTTGATTGATAACGAGTCTCTCGATGAAAAAGACGAGACCGTCGAAATCAACGAATCTCTCAGCGAGCCTCAAGAAGAAAGTCTTTTGGCTTTTGACCAATCTGCTCAAGAAACAGCTGAAGACACCGACAACGCATCCGAGCAATCTTCTTCGGAAGAAAACAAAAAATCGGAAGATACCGATACTGAAACTGCTCTGGACAGCGAAAAGCCAAAAAAAGAAAAGAAAGGTCTCAACATTTCCAAAAAGACAAAGATAATAGTCAGCGTAACCGTAGTCGCTACCGTACTCGTTTTGCTTTTGGGAGTAATGTTGCCTATTCTCCTCTACCACGCTCCCAGAATTTTTGTCAAGACGGCTGAAGACTTCGTAGCAGGAGACAAAGTCGGCGAAGTAGGCAAATACTTCTATTCGCTTGACAAGGATATCTCTTGCGATACTCTTACGCTTGAAAACGGAAATGTTTACAGCATAGATATGAACAAGCACGACATAACCGTGACAAACGACTTCAATATCGTATGCACCGAAGAACGTACCGGCACTCTCTATATCGGCACGAGAAAAAACGATACGACATACAATAATAAAAAAGCTACCCTCAAGGCTAAGACGATTGTTATCAACGCGCCTAACCTCGACGTAGTTATCGCTGCCGACGTAGTTGCCGAAAGCATTGACGTCACGGCAAAATCCTTTGCTATCGCCAACTCAAGAAACGGCGAATACTCCAAACTCGATATAAACGTTACCGCTCAGGCTGTTAAGTTCAACGGCAATATCAGCGCGTCCGCAGACAGTGCAATCAATATTACCGAATGTGCAAACATCGTAGTAAGCGGCGTTAAAATCGAAAGCACTTTGAATATCAAAACTTCGAGTGCGCTCACCGCTCTCAAGGGAAGTCAGATATCCACGCTTAACCTTGACGATACTTCTACCGCAAGCATTGCGGGAAGCGTTTCGCTCGTCAATGGCGGCAAGCAGGTTGTTATGGAACTCGGACACAACTGCAACACCTACGAAAATATCAACGCGCTCGTAATCTTCCGCGACAGCAACAACGGCAGCACCATAAAGAATTGCCGTGCGGTTATCTGGGTAGAAAAACTCGCTAAACCTCTCGACATCAATATCGAAGAAGTAAACGGCAAAATCTATTGCGTAGTTTCCGCAGTACAATACGCTTCCAGCTACAACTACTACGTCAACGACGTACTCGTCTCCGAGGCTAACAAGTCTACAAAACTCGATATTACCGATTACGTAAAAGAGGCGGGCAAATACAATATCAAAGTTACCCCCGTAGGCAACTACGTCAGCGGTATGGACCTCTCCGAACAAAACTCCGACACTATGTATATCGACGGCGACGCAATCTCTACCGACTACAACTGCGTATTTACCTTGCAAGCTCCTCAGAACCTTAAGGTTACCAAGCAGGACGGACAGTATATACTTTCCTTCGATTCCGTATTGCACGCAGAAACCTATAAGATTATCATCGACGGAAAAGAGATTAAACGCTCCGACGCAAGCAAGACCAGCGAGGATATCACTCAGTATCTTGCCGAAGTAGGCAACCACTCCATCAGAGTGCAAGCTCTCAACTCCAATTCCAATATCCACAACTCTGACGAGAGTATGACTTCTTGCAGCGTTACGGCAAGTCTCGAAGCCGTTACGGGCATTACCGCAGAGCTTCAGGACGGAAACGGTGCAATCAACGTCAAGTGGCAAGGCGTAGCCAACGGTTTTGAATACGAAGTCAGTTTGCAAATCAACGGCAACAACACCGTTGTTGTAGGCAGAACTTCCGTACTCAACGAAGGCGGTAGCGTAGCTTTCGTTATCAATCTCGACGACCTCGGTATCGAATACTCCTCTGCCGACACCTACAAGATTATCGTCAAGGCTGTAGGTCACGGTTACTACACCGATTCCGTAGTAGCTTACGTGAATTTGGGAAGCAACGCTAACGCGTAACAGTCCGCTATAAAAACAATAATACGAAAACGGGAAGCTATCACGCTTCCCGTTTTTCTTTTACTTTTGTCTAGGCTTTTAAGCATACGCTCATATACCCTTTACACTCACAAAACCCGAAACAATATGTTTGCGCGCTCCGCGCGTATTGGTATCACGCGTTACGTGGAAGAATATCTCGTCATCTCCCGCGTAAAATACTTTTGTACTTATCTCCTCGTATGCGGTACACTCAAACTGCTTTTTCTTGACAATCAACCTCGGCGATTTCAGATTGTCTTTCATTCTGTACAAGAACACTCCCCTTAGAAGACTTACGCAAAAATAGTAATAATTGCCGTTTACTTCAATAAACTCGCCGTATCCGTTGGGCGGATAATCGTATTGCCCCACGCCCTCGATATTTATATTTATCAAATTATTGTCCGAATTATCTATAACAAACTTTTCCAAGTCGCTTTGCGCAGGGGCATCGGCTTTAAATAAATTGCTTTGATTTACCTCTACCTTTTTCATCTGCGAAAAATACCTGAACATATCTGCGGCTGTACGCGTAGAATTATATATATAAGTCAACTGAGTATCGTAATCTGTCGACAGTATCTGTGCGTTAGGTTCGACAATACTGCAAACCTTGCAAATCTTAAGTTCGTTGTTTTCTATTACCGCCGTACACAGATAATCGAAGTCTTCGTCTGAAATAGTGATTATACCCTTATTGCCACTGAATTGCGCTTTGTGCGCCTTTGTAAATACTATAGGTTCATCTGCTGCAATTTTATACTCGCCCTCTATCGGTGTAGCCTGAAGATTAGTATTTATCTTGTATGTTAAACCTCTTTGGTTTTTGTTTGAGCACATAATAAACAACAGACTCTCTCCGTCAGACGTCATACAGTTAAAATTAAAAGCGTATTCTTTTTCGTCCACTATCTCCAACGTATCGGCATTTATCTTAGTAACTTTCGTATTAAACTTGTCGATATAAGGCAACATATTCTGCGATATATAAATATACTCGCCTATTACGTGAGGATTCAAATCGTATGCTGCGGGAGAAAAATCCGATATATACTGTTTTTCCTTGCTTTTCAGCGACGTAGATATCCCTACAGTACCCGCCTCTACAAAAAGATATCTTCCGTCTTCCAAAGCGTATATATCGTCATATTTATTTAAATCTTCAGATATTTTCGCACTCGTGTAAACACATCCGACACAACTTCCGCTTATCAAAACAAGCAATAACGTGATTACCACAGCGAATATGCGCTTTTTCATAGCCGCCTCCTTTTTGAGGATTTCGATACATACTACACCTAAAAACACGATTTGTATCGGGCAGTTAAGTATTTGTTATATTCTATCACAATTTTTAATCGTATTCAATACCCTAAATTTTCTCTTCTTTTGACTTCACAGGATAAAATTTTTAGCTTTTATAAACTTTTTACATAAATAAGCCTATTTTTAACTTATTTTTAATTTGAAAAGAATACCATTAAGGCAGAAAGATAAACAGCGTTTTATTTTTCATAAGCATCTCCTAAGGCTTAGTTGCCGAGACTGTCGGCAACGGCAAACCCCGATTAGGACAGTACCCCTGCTGTCCTAATTTTTTTTGTGCCGACAAAGAGTAGCACTTACTGGCTGTAAACGCGGCTTTTAAGTTCTTTTTATTTCGTCATCATTGTAATACAGCAAGTATTACTTCTTCTTCCTCAACAAAAATCTTCTTAAAACACGCTATTTACAGCCTAGCTCGTACTACTCTTTGTCGGCGTTGTTTTTATCTTCTTTTTTATGCGCGGCTTTTAAATTCTTTTTATTTCGTCATCATTGTAATACAGCAAGTATTACTTCTTCTTCCTCAACAAAAATCTTCTTAAAACACGCTATTTACAGCCTAGCTCGTACTACTCTTTGTCGGCGTTGTTTTTATCTTCTTTTTTATGTGCGGCTTTTAAATTCTTTTCATTTTGTCGTCATTGTAATACATACTCCCCTCTATTACTTACAAAAATAAAAGCGGCGCAAGACGGCGGTAAGTAGTAGCCGTAAGGTGCGAAGCAATTTGAGACGTGTAGATTGCGCCTATTATGAGGCGCGACGCGCAGGCAATACTTGCCGTATTGTCAAGCGACAAAACGATATGTAATGTCATACAAAAAGAGAAGCAGTGCAAGACGGCGGTAAGAGGTAGGGTGCAAGCAGTGAGTTTTTCAGTAATTTTCCGCAAGGAAGAAGAAGTAATACTTGCCGTATTACGATGATGACGAACGGAAAAGGACGAAAAAGACACGCTTGCGCTCAGCTCGCACCGCCGTATTGCGCTGCAATATAAAAAATTCATTAAAAGCATTGAAATATCGCTTTATTTTATATATAATATTTTCAGGAGGCGAATATGAGAATCTTATTGGTTGAAGACTCTGTAAGTTTGTGTGACGCTCTGACCACGGTGTTGCAAAAGGAAAAATACGAAGTTCAGGTTGCGGGTGACGGACAACAAGGTCTTGAGCTTGCGCTTGCAAATATCTTCGATTTGATTATACTTGACGTTATGATGCCTAAGAAAAACGGCTTCGAGGTACTTACCGAACTGAGAAAACAGCGTATCACCACGCCCGTAATAATACTGACAGCTCTTTCGCAGGAATATAACAAAGTCAAGGGGCTGGATTTGGGTGCAGACGACTATCTGCCCAAGCCCTTCTCCACCGCAGAATTGCTTGCGCGTATACGCGCGCTTTTAAGACGCAAATCGGACGCTACGCCTGATAATATTATGACGTTCGGAAACGTATCTCTCAATCTGTCCACCTATCAGCTGTCCACCGACGAAAAGAGCGTAAAACTCTCGCAAAAAGAATACGACATTGTGCGTTATTTTTTCGAACGCCCCAGACACGTTGCAGAAAAAGAACCTCTTATCAACAAGGTATGGGGACTTGACAACGAATTCGAATCCAACAGTCTTGAAGTTTTTATATCCTTCTTGAGAAAGAAACTCGCCTTTATCAATGCCGATTTCAATATCAGCTCTGTCAGAGGCGTAGGCTATCAGCTATCTCCCAAAAATTGATTATCCGATATGGAAGATAAAATATTTACAAAATTACAACAGAAGTTTTTTTATATCCCGCTTGTAATAGGCTGGGTATTGGTTGTGCTTGCCTGCTCGCTGATTTTTTATATAACCTATGAAAAGACTATGACAAAGGTGCAAAGCAATCTTCTTAAAGCAAGCGATGCCCCTTACTTTCAGAGCGACAACTTCCTTTATATTTTTGATAAAAACGGTTCGCTTACCGTATCTCTGCTGGAAAACGCGTACACTGACAGCGAAATAGAAGAAATCACCGTATTCATCAAAGCCGAAACCGACAATAAGTTTACAATAAAAAGCGGAAAGCACTTTATGTATATCAAGTCTTCTTCCGTCGATGACGGTATCACAACCGTCAAATACGTAATTATCGAATATACCGACGATATGGAAACGCTCACCGCACTTGCCATAACGCTTATCGTGCTCGGCTTTGCCTCTCTGTTGGGGATTTTCCTTTTCTGCTACTTCTACTCAAAAAGCACGATAGCTCCCGTAAAAGCGTCTTTTATTCAACAACAGGAGCTTATCGCAAACGCTTCGCACGAGCTAAAAACTCCCCTGACTATCGTACGCACCAACCTCGATTTGATTACAAGCGACCCTGACTCCACTGTTAAAGACAACGAAAAGTGGCTGAACTCCACCGTCGAACAAGTCAACCGTATGAACACTATGATTCTAGATATGCTTGAATTGTCGAGAATTGATGCGGGAAAAGCTTCCCGCTATATGCGAGTACCCGTAGTACTCAACGATTGTCTTCAAGGCACTCTGCTTTCGTTTGAAGCACCTTGTTACGAAAAGAATATTACTCTTGAATTTATCGCACGCGAGAAAGCGACGGTACTTGCCAGCAACGAAGAAATAGAAAAACTTTCTACAATACTTCTCGACAATGCCATAAAGTATACGCCCGACAACGGAAAAATTACCGTAAAGATTCAACGCGTCAAGCAAAGACGCGCAGTTCAGCTCAGTTTTACCAATACGGGCGCAGGTATACCCGAAGAACATCTGGAACGTATTTTCGACAGATTTTATAAAGTAGACCCCTCACACAAGGAGACGCATAATTCTTTCGGTCTTGGTCTCAGTATTGCAAAATCTCTCGTAGTTTCTCTTAAAGGCTCCATAAAATGCGAAAGTAAACTGGGCGAATACACAAGCTTTATTATAGAATTACCTCTCAGCCTCACCTCAGGCGTTTCGACAGGCAATAAAAAGAACAACTGAAAGTATTTGCATACAATTACTTCTATTTAATTGACAAACCGACTTAATTTAACTATAATTGCTTATGTAACTGAATACCGTATGCACTCATAGCTCAATTGGATAGAGCGTTCGGCTACGGACCGAAAGGTTGGGAGTTCGAGTCTCTTTGGGTGCACCAAAAACGGTCGGAATATTTGATTCCGACCGTTTTTTATTTGCGTATCAACCGCTCGCGCTTTTGCGTATACAAAATGAATGTTATGCTTCAATCCATACCGCGACAAACGCTCTTTCGCGGCTCTCGCCCTCGGGGATTCCCGTCACGATTTCGCCCGTCTCGTAATCTTTCCAACCGCCGAAAGTATATCCGTCTCTCACGGGATTGACAAAGTTTACCGATTGAAAATAGGTATAGTATTCAGGATTGCTTTCGCCGTCTTTATATTTGCCGCCTTGCAAATCAAAGTAAAGCGTATACTCTGCAATGTCCCACTGCGCGACAAGTTGGAGATTTCCTACATTTCCTTTATTGACGACGTAGTAAGTTTTTCCGCTCAATTGGTCGAGCCAGCCTTTGAACGCGTAACCTTCCTTGACGGGCTTTGCAAAAACTATTCCCGTCTCCGTATTGTACGTATCGGGATTAGTCTCCCCCTCCTCGTATCTGCCGCTTGCCAGGTCGTAGGATATCGTATAGGTAATGAGTTCCCACTTGGCATAAAGTTTCAGATTGCCTGTTGAGCCTCTGGAAATACCCGTTATCTTGGCGGCGTCTTCACCGTCGCCGTCATACCAACCGAGAAAATTATAGCCGATTTTGCGGATATCCTTGAAGGTTACTTCCTGAGTAATATTGTAAGTGGTAGGGTTTTCGCTGTTGCCGATTGCACCCGTCAACACGTTGTAATACGATATCGTATAAGGCACTGGCACCCAGTTTGCCGTAAGCGCCAAATCTATGTTTGTATATTTGGGAATACTCGTCCACTGCTTGCCGTCCTTGTCGTACCAACCTCCGAACTGATAGCCTTCGACCGTGCAGTAAGGGTCATAAAAACTGTCGAGGCCTTCCATTACTACGTAGGACGAGGGATTCTGAGCGTTGGGAAGCATCTCGCCATAACCCTTCAAGTCATACGTGATGCTGTGTTCAACCTTCTTCCATTTGCCGTAAAGAGTCACGTCCTTGGTGAGCACGAGTTCGTCGACGCGGTTTCCATTAGAGTCGTACCAACCTTCAAATTCCATACCGATAGTATCCGATATAGGATTGGCTGGAAAAACAAGCGACGTATCCTTCGCCTGAGTAACAGTGGTATAAACGTTTTTGCCGTCAAGTCCACTCGTCGAATCGATAGGAAGTTCAAACGTAACCGTCACGTTTTTGTTACAACCTGCCAATACCGCGCTTGCAACCAACGCAAACAATACTATAGTCAAAATCAAAACTGTCTTTTTTTTCATAATTACCCCGAGTGCCTGTATGGCATTATCATATTTATACTTTAATTATATCACTGTCAAAGTTTCAAATCAATACGCTTTCTCTAGGACTATTTACCTTCGTTATCGTCTTGCGCATTTTGCACTTCTTCGGTAGAGTTTGACTTTTTTGAGTTTTTCAGCATTATGCCTACCTCTACGCTTAGCCATACGACTAATATCACCGCCGTAAACGCAAAGAAAATCCACGCCATCTCTTTTGCGCCTATCGTCTTGCCGAAAAAGTCAAGCTGCATAGAAAAACTTTCCTCGAGATTTTCTCCCGCCTGAGGTATGACCTCTTCTATGTTTTCAAGCGCGCCTCGCATAAACAATTCTCTGTAAAGTCCTGCCGAATACGTCGCGGGTATAAACAATGTAATATATTGAATTGCCTTGGGGAAAATAGATATAGGCATATATGCACCTATAAGAAATCCTATAGCCGCGCTTATTATTCCCACTAGCGCACCGTGCTGCGCACTTGTCTTTACAGCCTTACAAATCAACGAAATTATAGCCGACGACGATATTACGGACATAATCAAAAGACCTATCGACATAAATACGTCGCCCGCGCTGAGCGTCCACCCCGATATAGCCATATATACGAAAGCTATCAAAAGTACAATCATACATATCGTCAGCGTAATAATTACATTGGAGATATAGTAGCCGACAGTCAAAAGATAACGTTTTGCAGGTGCGCAAAGCATATCGGCAAGCACGCCTTTTTCCCTGTCCTTGACGACTATCTCCTGCGCAGAGAAAGATACCGTAACGCAAGATACGGATATTACTCCCGCAAGCATCCAGTTATCTACGAAATTTTTGAGAAGTTTTTCATCTATCTGCAAGCCCTCGAATGCGCTTTTTAAAGACTGCATCTGCACGTCGCCCAAAAAGAGTACGTACAATCCCAGAATTATCAAAGGCGCAAGCAGTGAGAAAAACACGCCCATTTTATCCTTTAAAAATATCTTGACGTTGCGCTCAACAAGACTCCACACAATTCTGTTGTCGGCTTTAAAAGAGTTTTTCATACTGCGTTACCTCCTATGAGTTTTTTACCGGTAACGTTGAGGAATACGTCGTCCATATCGCCTTTGACCACTTCAAAGTCCTCTATGAGTTTGCCGTGCTTGGACAAAAGCTCCTTTGCCTGACTGCTTCCCGAAAGCACTACTCTGTATGCGCCGTCATATTCGTAATCGAGTTTTTCAAATGCCTTGTCTAAAGCCTCACTGCGCTGAGCATACACAATGAGATAGTCGCGTGAAAACTCGTTTTTGAGTTGCACGGGAGTCCCCCTCGCGGCAATCTTACCCGAGTCTATTATTACTACGTCGTCGGCATTGTTTGCCTCTTCCATATAATGCGTAGTAAGAAAAACCGTCATATTGTCTTCTTTTCTTATTTTATCTATTACTTCCCATACTGTCTTGCGCGTAACAGGGTCGAGACCCGTAGTAGGCTCGTCCAATATGAGGATTTGAGGCTTATTGATAAGTCCCCGCGCAATATCTACTCTGCGCCTTTGTCCTCCCGAGAGTTTTCCGTAAGGACGATTGAGTATATCGTCAAGGCTCAATAGCTCGCTCAATTCTTTTAGTCTCTTCTTCCACGCTTCGCCGTAACAACCGTATAAACTTGCTCTTATTTTAAGATTGTCTTTTACGCTCAGTGTACTGTCGAGAATGGAGCCCTGAAAAACTATGCCTATACTGTTTCTTATCTGCATAGCCTGAGTATCGAGGTCGTAATCCATTATGCTTACTTTGCCAGAATCTTTTTTGAGAAGAGTTGCTATTATGTTGATTGTAGTACTCTTGCCCGCGCCGTTAAGACCGAGAAATGCAAAAAGGCTGCCTTCTTCCACCCCGAACGAGATGTCGTCGACCGCCTTTATATCGCCGTAATTCTTTTTTAGATTTTCAATTGTAATGACTTGTCTCATAGTACCCTTACCTTTATGAACTGCTTATATTATATAGTAGACAAGGGGGACGTGTCAATATATACGCATTGCCTACACTCATTAACAGACAAACTTTTTTCTGTTTATTTTTATTATGACGGGTATACTTACCATCGCAAGCACAAGAGGTATAAACGGCACAAATATTACGCTCCATACGGGCAAGAGATTGCACAGTCCCACGACTGCAAGCGTAATTTCCGATACTATGACTAATATCAACCCCAAACATCGGTTGAGAATATACCACGCATTTTCGTTTTCCAAAGTGAGAGGTATTCTGACGCCTACTACCCCGTTTTGTTTAACGCCCATGCAAATTGCGCCGCACACTACGTAGAGTTCACACAATATAGCACTAAACAAGCTGGCAAACGTATCGCCCTGCTGCGCCGTATACCCCATACCGAGTGCGGCGTTGTTGACTTTGATTGAGTGCACTATCATAAATATAGTCGTAAACAAAGGAATGGAAAGTAAAATACCGCCCGCTAAATGAGCAGACTTTATACTGTCGTCGCCTTTCATATACATGTTCGCTTTAATAAAGAAAGCCGAGTACCCCAAAAGACAAAAGGTTATGCCTACTCCTACAAACTCTCTGCTGCTTCCCCAACGGTCGATTTCACCTTTTCCGTTGTAATGCGCAGGTATAGTTGTCGGAAGAAAAATTCTC
This sequence comes from uncultured Christensenellaceae bacterium, assembly GCA_944380355.1. Lineage (GTDB taxonomy): Bacteria > Bacillota > Clostridia > Christensenellales > UBA3700 > RACS-045. The sequence continues at coordinate 26,795 of CALWHJ010000010.1, read as the reverse complement.
GCAACCACCGAAATAAAAAGCGCAAACGACGAAAGACAAAGTATTACGGCAACCCATCGCCAAATGACTAAGCTCAACTTCTTCTTATGCAATTCTTTATCTTCTTTAGTATCGAGTTGAATTTCTTCGAAAAAATATTCTGCCTCTACTCCGAATATCTTGCATATTTCCTGAAGATAAAATACGTCAGGCGTCGAGCGTCCGCATTCCCACTTAGAGAGGTTTTTATCGCTCACGCAAAGCATATCCGCAAGTTGCTTTTGCGTCATATTTTTGGAGCGTCTGAGTTCTTTGAGTTTTAGTGCGAAAATCTCTTCCTTGGTCATAATCTCTCCTTTTGCTAGATTATACCATATCCCCGCATATCGGTCAATATACGTCCCTTATTCTACCGCTCTACAATCCGTAGAGTGCGGATTTAACATAAAAAAGCAACCCCGAAAGGTTGCTTTTATATTGTGATTGCGCGAAAAAATTATTCCCACTCGATAGTGCCCGTAGGCTTGGGAGTACAGTCGTAGCATACTCTGTTGACGCCCTTGACTTCGGTGATTATTCTCTTGGTAATCTTGTCGAGAAGTGCCCAGTCGATATGCTCTATTGTAGCGGTCATTGCGTCGATAGTATTTACGGCACGTATGACAACAGGCCACTCATAGGAGCGCGCATTGTCCTTGACGCCTACCGACTTGGTATCGGGAATAAGCGTGAAATATTGCCATACTTTGCCCTGCAAACCTGCCTTTGCAAATTCTTCTCTCAAGATAGCGTCGCTTTCTCTTACAGCTTCGAGTCTGTCTCTCGTGATTGCACCGAGACATCTTACGCCTAAACCGGGACCGGGGAAAGGCTGACGGTAAACCATATCGTCGGGAAGTCCGAGTGCCTTGCCACAGGCTCTTACTTCGTCCTTGAACAAATACTTCAAAGGCTCTACGAGTTCAAACTTCAAATCGTCGGGAAGTCCGCCTACGTTGTGATGCGACTTGACTATCTTATTTGTCTTGGTACCGCTCTCGACTATGTCGGGATATATGGTACCCTGTGCCAAGAAGTCGATTCCGTCAAGTTTTCTAGCCTCTTCTTCGAATACTCTGATAAACTCTGCACCGATAATTTTTCTCTTCTTTTCAGGGTCTTCGACACCTGCAAGCTTGTCCAAAAATCTGTCTACGCTGTCGCTGTAAATAAGAGTTGCGCCGAGTTCTTCTCTGAATACCTTGACAACCTGCTCAGGCTCGCCCTTTCTCAAAAGACCGTGATTTACGTGCACGCAAACAAGCTGCTTGCCGATTGCCTTAATCAAGAGAGCGGCAACCACCGAGCTGTCTACTCCGCCCGAGAGAGCAAGCAATACTTTTTTGTCCCCGATTTGTTTTCTCAAGAGCTCTACCTGGTCATCTATAAAGTTTTGCATATTCCAGTTTGCCTCGCACTTACATACGTCAAAGACAAATTTCTTAAGGTCTTTTTTGTCAAGCTTTGAGCATTTCGAAGTAGCGTGTTCCAATGCCGCTACGGGCAAGCCGCAAGCATATACGTCATCACTCGCGTCAATTTTCACGCCGTCTACCACATTGTTGGGACCGCCGTTAAGAATAATGCCCTTGAGATTAGACATAGCCTTGAGAGTGTCTGCGGAAATATCGTGAGGATAAATCTCGCTGTAAACTCCCATTGCTCTAATCTCTCTTGCAAGAGCAGAATTTTCTTCACTGCCGAGGTCAAGTATTGCAATCATATTTTGTTTCATATTCTCTCTCCTTGGTTTTTATACAAATCAATTTTACATTATTTGACGTGATATGTCAAACCGTTGCCGTATATACTCAACGTTTTTTGATAACTTAACTCATAGAGTTAATAATCGCTCTTTTTATCTTTGATAATAATTGCAACAGGGGTTATTCCTCGCCGTTGGAAGCACTGATTTTTTGTTTTCTGTTTTTATAAGCCTTTTTGACGATAAAGAACAACGCAACGCACGCTCCTGCGATAATCACTATTCCCAAAGGGATGAATATTGCCATAAGCGTCTCAGGCGTAACGTAAAATCCCGTATATTCTGTAAGATTGCTTTCCATTGTCGAAAGAACTTCGGGAAGCACGTATGCGCCGCTGCCGTCATTTTCGCCGTAATAAATACGTATAACATTTACGCTGTAAGCGTCTACGTTAGTCGAAACGGTATTGCCGTCGATAGCGCAATCTTCCTGAGATGGCAAAACGGTAGTCGAGCCTAACTCGTTGCACGCTCCCTTCTCACCCGATATATACTGCATAGACGCGGCGTTCAAATTGCCGAAGCCGTCGATATCGAGATTTACAGGCATTGACTTGCCGTTGGAATTGACAAGCTTTATGTAGAGCACTTGCTCTTCTTCGTCAACCGTAGTGGAAGTATATACCCCGCTCTTGTCAAAATCTACGTTTACGTAGTTGGTACCGTAATTGTTGGCATAAAGCATTTGTACGTAATAACTGGGCGTAAGTACTATATTCTGCGAATCGAACCAGATCATATTTACGTCCCAACATTGAGAATTTATCTTGGCAAAAGTAGGAGCGTAAGACGCCATAACTACTATATCGCCGTTGCGCTCTATTCCGGTTAGATAGCTCGCTTCTTCGACAGCCTCCCAGATATTGCTCTTGGTGGTCAGCTTACCGAAGCCCCAACAGGTAGCCGCGTATTCTCCGACAAAAACCTTTGCGCCGTCGCGGTCATAACTGTCGTAGCGGTCATTGTTTCTGAAAAGCGTATTGTTTCCCGTATAGTAATGTTCATCCACAACCGTATCGGGATATCTGTCGTTGATAAGTTCCCACGATTCGTCTATTCTCTCTCCCTCAAATTCGTAAGAAGCCGAAGAAATAACAGTTATTTCGGGATGTTCCCTCTTAATTACCTGATATATTGCATCGAAGTTGCGCCAGTAAAGTTCTCCCCAGTTCTCGTTACCCAAACCGATATATTCGAGGTTAAAAGGCTCGGGGTGTCCGTTTTGAGCGCGAATTGCACCCCAGTAGGTAGTCGTATCGCCGTTGGCATATTCGATAAGGTCGAGTATATCCTGCACATAAGCGTTAAACTCGTCAGTCGAAGGTCTGAGCGCAACCGTATCGAGGTATGCCTGCCATTCGGCAAAAGTCATTTTACCCTTCTTGTATTCTTCAGAAACTTCGTTATAGTTCGCTTTAAACTGGCATATCATACCCACGTTTAAAATAGGCAAAGGTTTTGCTCCCAAATCGTCGCACAGCTGAAAATACTCGTGGTATCCGAGCGCGAAAGTATTGTTGTAAGCCTTGCCGTTTTCGTCATCGTTCCAGATATTGGAGGTCTGCTCTCTCTCTTCGAGAGGACCTATCGTATTCTTCCAGCTGAAAAGATTGTCGAGATTGTCGCCCTCTGCAAGACAGCCTCCCGGGAAACGTATAAAAGAAGGTGACAAATCGTAAAGCGCCTGTACCATATCGCTTCTTAAAGTCACGTATTTCCATTCGTCCCTGCCATAACCGTAACTGTCCTGAGGCACCAAGGATACAAAGTCGATATGAAATTCCCCTTCGCCGTCAACTTTGAATAAAAGCTTGCCGTCTTCAGTCGCTTTTGAAACGAGCTGGGTTTGCATTTTTGTCCACCCCTCCGAAGCGAGTGGAATCTCTATCTCTTTGCAATCGTCGTTAGTGTTTGTATATGAGACAAGTCCAACCTCGATGCTTCCCTCAAAATCAATGTTTTTGATATAGAAAGAAAGGTCATAGACAGCGTCTTTTTTGAATCCCATATCAGGAGAATTCATTTTGTCGATATTGTAGTCTTCGGTGAGATAATCGTAATATTCCAAATAGCCGGCATTTGAAAAATTGCCTATGCCGTCAGCAACAACCTTTAAGTATTTTGTGTTTTTGTCATTGAGTCCTTCTTCACTACCCACGGTAGCCGATAAGTTGGTAATAAACCAGTTAGAAAGAGGCAAAGCCTCGTATTCAAAACTGCCGTTGGCAACGAGATTGGACACTAGTCCTCCGTCGCCGGCATAGGAAATATCTTCAAGAAAAAGTCCGTACATATCCTGCGATATCTCTATACCCACGTTGTCGTCAGAGACTGTAAAAGATATTGTATTCATACCCTCGCAACCTGCAAAAACAATCACGAGAATCAATGCGCAAATAATTACCGATACTGCTGTCTTTTTCATTTTTCACCTCATAATAATTATATCATTATTATTAACAGTTGTCAAATTGGCATAATTATCGCATAGCTTACGTCTTTTATATTCAAGACTCTCTTTTACATTTCGCAACATAAAAAAAGACCCTCTTGCGAAGGGTCTTTTTTGTCATTAAGTCGGTTTTTATTTTACAGTGCCGTAGACGTATCTCACGTTAGCACCGTTGACGAGCGCGACAATTACTCTGCTTCCCTTAGTGAGGTTGCCGTAGATATTGTCTCCGTCTCCTTCTATTTCTGTAATCTGTCCGTCGCTGCCTATTGCAATACCCTTAGCAACCACGTCGGAAGTCGCAGGAAGCATCGTTACCGTATAATCCTTTGTATAAACCAAACCGTTGATTAGAGGGTTACGGTAGCCTTGACCGCTGACAACCGTCATCTTCGCGTCGGTGTCGGGATAGAGTACCTGTACGATAGAATTGAGCTGCTCGCTCTGAGTGAATATCTGAGTATAGCTGTCCTTAGCCCAGTTATCCTGAGAATAGCTTACGCATTTTTCAATAGTACCGGTACTCAAGCCTGCAAACGCGCCGTTGTAGGTTCCGCCCACAGTAGTGTTGCCGGTAGCATAACAGCTTGTGACTGTACCTTCGTTGAGGCCTACGAAGCCGCCCGCATAAGTGCTTGCAGAAGCCTTGTCGGTAGCATACGAATCGCTTATTGTACCGGTATTGTAAGCCACGAAACCGCCTGCATAACCGTTGTTGCCGTTGGCGGTAACGGATTCGTAAACGTTGTTGAGCGTAAACTCTCCCGTGTAGGACATAGATATATTTGACTTATTGACAGCCACGAGACCTGCGGCATAAACGCCGTCGAGAGCCTCACCGTTGACGGTAACACTGCCTATTGCGTAGCAACCGTTTATAAGTGCTATCGTACCGTCGGTAGCAACCGTTTCGTTGACGAGAGCAAGTCCGGCACCGTAAATTTCCTTAACGCCGTCAGTAAGATATTGTCCTATATTGCACTCGATATCTCCGTAGAAACCGCAGTAAAGCAATCTTGCAAAGCTGTCGGCGGAAGCAGATTTGTTGTTGAGAGTAATACCTGCCACGTTTCTGCCCTTGAGGTCAGCGTAAACTTGCACATTGGATATATAGTTGTAGTTGTTGAGTACGAAGCCTGCGATATTCGCGCTTTCGATTTCAATCTTATCGGACTGAACGGCAATTTGAGAAATTTCTCCGTAGTTGTTTATCGCAAAAGGTGCAACGTTTATCGTCTTTATTTCCTCAGAAAGGTTTTCGAAATCAATTTCCTGAACCTGTACTCCGAGGAAGAACAGTCTGTTGATTGCAGCTCCTGCTTTAATATCTCCGAAGAGCGAATAGCTCATCGTATCTGCACTGTCTCTTACGATTTTAACACCTTCAGCGGTCAATCTCTTTTCAGTGAGTACGATATTGGTTACGGTATGGTCGTTGCCGTTGATTTTTCCGTAAAAATCTTTTATATTGACTACCTCGTATCCGCCGAAGTTGATATTTGCGGCAATATCGTAGGTGTCTGTGTCGGAAGGATTAGCAAAACTGTTGACGAAAATAAAAGCAAATTCGCCTATATTGTTTATGCTCCACGCACCGTATTCGTCTTTTGTAGGTATCATATAACTGAGATACTGCGCGTCTGTATACACGTCGTTACCGTATTCAAACTTGATACCCGAATTGCCTGTGGCTACCGATATGTCGTAGAGTTTTCCGTAATAATCGGGGTCGCTGATAACGGGGGTATGAGTAGTCGTTTGCTCCTCTCCTTCGCCCGTAGTCTCCGACTTTATAAAAATACTGTCGAGCATAATCTCGAATACGTGATAAGCAGGGTTGCCGTCCGAACCGTATTCTATATATTTGACGATATCGAGGTCAGACTCAGTCTCGAAGAAGTAGAGCTGTTTTCCGTCCGAGCCCAATACGTTTTGTTCTTCCCCGGTATTCTGTACGGCAAGACTGCCGTCTTCGGTGTTGTATTCGCAAGGCATCAGCACGTAATTCTTACCCTCTTCCGCGTCGGATTTATAAACAATATCGACGCTTGCGGAAGGCTTGAAGTTTTCGTATGCTATCTGCTTGCCGTCCTTGTCGTATACAAAATATTCGTTACCGTTTCTCTGCACTTTGAGCATTCCGTCAAAGTCGTATACGAGCATAGTTTCGCCCGTCTGAGGCTCAACGGTATCTGCGGATACGTAATTGTAAACGTCGTATACGTCTCCTACCACGAAAGTAACTTTGTTGGATATAGTCTTGCTTGTAAGCGAGCTGTCAAGCTCCTCTTCTCCGTCTGCAAGCTTAGCTTTAAGTCCGAGATTGAAGTTGTTTGCAAGCGAGTTTGCGTCGATTTTCCACTTAAGAGTAGCTTTACCTGAGGAATCGTATGAAAGTTCAAGGTCTTCGGGAGCAATGGATTCGAGTTTGGTTACCTTATAGTCCTCGCTTCTTTCGCTGAATTGACTGCTGATAAATACTTCTCCGTCTCCGTCTGCTCTAATGGTAAAGTAATACTGTCCTGCTTTGTCAAAAGTAAATTTACTGCGTTGATAACTCGTACCCGTAGTGGAAAACTCCTGATAAGTGCCGTCCTCGTGAGTAAGTCTGAGTGTATAGGATTTTGCATTTTCCACCTTGTTCCAACGTACCGTAGATGTAAGACTGCTGAATACGGGAGTATCAAGCACTTTGGAATTGATATAAAAAGCCGTACCCGCTACCGAAACGTCGTATTGCACGTTTGCTTCGTCGGGTTTTGCCACAACGGTAATTTTATATTTGTCATAGTCGGCATATACGTCCTTGCCGTCGTCTCCGGTTTTGTTAAATACGTAGAAAGTATCGGTAGTTTCCTTGCTGTCGAGAAGAAGATTTTCGCCGTCATAAACCTTTACTTCGTAAGAAGCACTGTTTTCCACAGCCTGCCATTCAGCCTTCTTTTCGGAAGCGTTTACCGTAACTACAGGAGTATCCAGAGCATTGCCCTTGCGGTATACGAATACGTCACTCCAGTCGCTGGTGCCGTATTTTTTACCGTCGCCGTATGCTCTTACGGTTACATTGAAGTTACCGTAGCCGCTGACGATTTCGGCAAGATTGTAGGTAGTGTTTGCCGTACTGGTCTTTTCCTCGCCGTTAATCGCGATATAATACTCGACTGCGTCCGAAACGCTGTCCCAGCTGAGAGTACTTCCGTTTATTGCCAGATTAGAGGGCTTGTCCAACTTATAAAGACCATTCTCGTCTTTTTCTCTGCAAGCCGTCATAGTAATCATAAGTACCGCTAGCAGTACGACAAGCACGGTAATACTTATTCTTTTTCTCATAAAAACTCCTTTGCAATCATAATGTACTGATATATTATATCAAATGGGGTAGAACTTTTCAAGCCATTTGACGTTAAATATATAAATATTATGCGTATTGTTTTTTTATTTATCAAATTATGAAAAGTCTTAGTTGCGCCGATATCCGAACGCGCACCGAACAAATCGCAGAAAAGCAGGAATGGCTGTAAAATCCGTGCAACCGTTTGATTGAATCATAATTATAAAATATAGACAAAACCGTAATTCTTTGATAACGTCTGATTATTATCTTTACAAAAAACAGATATAAATTTTTAAATTTACTACCCGTATTTTATGAAGTTTGTATTTTTTTATACAAAAAAACCCGCTTAATTAATCCACTACTTTGCCTTCATTGTCTATTTACTAACAAAAATTTGCCTTTTATCGAGATTTTTTTATAATTACCTATTGAATTTATCCTGCAATTATGGTATATTACTGTTGAGGGGTGAATAATATGGATTTTTGTACAAATATGAGACGATTGAGAAAAGGAAAACATATATCTCAATCTGTTATCGCAGAAAAACTCAACGTATCGCAGCGTACCATTTCCCACTACGAAAACGGTACTTGCCAACCCAGCATCGAAGGACTTATCAAGCTTGCCGATATGCTGGAAGTTTCTATTGACGAATTGGTCGGACATACTCCGTTGGCAAAATAGTACGGCAGTCTCTTCCAAACGTTGCTCCAAGTGAGTTTTTATGTGTAAACGCGGCGGAAATTATTGCGCCGCAGTATTCTTTGCGCGTGCTCGATACCTTGCATAAAAAGTCGACATTTGTCGACTTTTTTCGTATTGTTTTGTCTTAAAGACACTCGATTTCCGATTATTCCCTGCTTCAATATATCTGTTTGCTTCTTTTTAGTGAATTTTTTATAAAATATATTATAAAAACTAAAAATAAAATTAAATTTTTAATTGCCACGCGTAAATGATATGGTATATAATAAATTTATTAAATATCTTAATTATTATGGGAGTGAAAATTATGAAATTCAAAGATTTAATCGGCCAGATGTCTTTGGAAGAAAAGGCCGGACTTTGTTCCGGAAAAGATATGTGGCATACCAAACCCGTCGAAAGACTGGGTATCCCCTCTTTTATGATGTGCGACGGACCTCACGGTCTGCGCAAACAAGACGAAAGCGGCGTTTCGACCAACGTTGACCAGTCCATTGACGCTATTTGTTTTCCTACCGCGGCGGCTACCGCTTGTTCGTGGGACAAAGATTTGCTCTACAAACTCGGCGAAACAATAGGCGAAGAAGCCGTAGCCGAACGCATCTCGATAGTTCTCGGTCCCGGTACGAATATCAAGCGCAGCCCCCTGTGCGGCAGAAACTTCGAATACTTCTCCGAAGACCCCTATCTCGCAGGTATGCTTTCGGCTTCTTTCATTAACGGCGTACAAAGCAAAAACGTCGGAACTTCAATCAAACACTACTGCGCAAACAATCAGGAAACTTACCGTATGTCTATAAATGCGGCAGTTGACGAGCGTACACTCAGAGAGATTTATCTTTTGCCTTTCGAGATAGCCGTCAAACTTTCTCAACCCCGCACTATTATGGCGTCCTACAATCTTATCAATGACACTTACGCTACAGAAAACGAATTCATACTCAACAAAGTCTTGAGAGACGAGTGGGGATTCAAAGGTATCGTCGTAAGCGACTGGGGCGCAACCAACGAAAGAGTAAAAGGTATAAAAGCAGGTCACGACCTGGAAATGCCTTCTAGCGGCGGTATGAACGATAAGCTCATCGTAGAAGCAGTCAAAGACGGCTCGCTCGACGAAAAAACAGTCGACGAGACGGTTGACAGAATTTTGCAAGTTACTATGCCTACGGCAAAAAATCCTTCCGATGCGACATACAACAAAGAAGAACATTATCAGATTGCTAAAGATATCGCATCTGAATGTGCCGTGCTTCTTAAAAACCAAGACAATGCTCTGCCTCTCAAAGCGGGAAAAGTACTGCTTGTCGGCGAACTGGCAGTTGTCCCCAGATTCCAGGGAGCAGGCTCTTCGTTCATCAACTGCACTAAGATATCGACAGTAGCAGAAAGCCTTAAGGAAGCAGGCGTAGAATACGAATTTACAAGCGGCTACGACCTCGACGACGAAAAGCCCAAGAAAAATCTTAAACTCAGAAAAGCAGCTGCCGAACTTGCCAAGAATTTCGACACCGTCATAGTAGTTGCAGGCCTTCCCGGCTCTTACGAAGCAGAGGGCTTTGACAGAAAGCATATCAACCTTCCCGAAAGCCACAACCTGCTTATCGAGGAGCTTTCCAACGTTAACAACAATATCAACGTAGTTCTCACTATGGGCGCGAGCGTAACTATGCCCTGGATTGACAAGGTAAAGAGCGTACTCTGTATGTACCTCGGCGGTCAGGCAGGTGCAGACGCGTGCGTAGATTTGTTGCTCGGCAAAAAGAATCCTTCCGGTAAACTCGCTGAAACCTTCGCACTTTCACTCGACGATATTCCTTCCAGCCAGAACTTCCCCGGAAGCAGATTCAGCTCGGAATACAGAGAGGGACTGTATGTCGGTTACAGATATTTCAATACCGCCAACGTCCCTGTACTCTTCCCGTTCGGATACGGACTGTCCTATACTACTTTCGAATACTCTAATCTTAAGCTCTCTTCGAGTGAGATAAAAGACACCGACACTCTCACCGTCAGCGTAGACGTAACCAATACCGGCGACGTAGAAGGCAAAGAGATTGTTCAATTGTACGTAAATGACGTAAAATCTACGGTATATACTCCCGCTCAGCAGCTTAAAGGCTTTGAAAAAGTCGCTCTTAAGCCCGGCGAGAAAAAGACCGTCAGCATTAAGCTTGACAAGCGCAGCTTTGCTTTCTACAGCGTAGATGCTCACGACTGGCAGGTCGAAAGCGGCGAATTCAAAATTATGGTCGGCGCGTCATCCAGAGATATCAGACTTTGTGCAAGCGTATACGTAACGTCCAAAGACGATATCACCGCTAAGCCCGTAGACGAAAACAGCTGGTACGCAAATCCTTCAAAGGAAATAATCACCAGAGAAGAATTCGTAGCTATGTCCGGACTGAAGATAAAGGAAGATTACAGAATAGCAAAGAAAGGCTCATTCACAAAAGACGATTCTTTCGAAGATATGTCTCACACGAGCGGACTTGCCAGATTTGCGCTTAAAATTGCTAAATTTGCTATCCGCGCAAGTATGAAAGCCGACAAAAACGACCCCAACTACCTTATGATATACGAAGTTATGAAGACATCTCCTTTGAGAGCTTTGGCATTCTCTTCTCAGGGCATGTTCAATATGAAGATGGTTGACGGCGTAATTACCATAATGAACGGCAAATTCTTTAAGGGCGTCAATATGGTAATCAAGAATATCGGCGGAGACAAAGAAGAAAAGGCCGCTAAAAAAGCAGCCAAGAAAGCCGCTAAAGAAAAAGAAAAAGCAGCTAAAAAAGCCGGAAAATAATAATTGAATAAAATTACTCAAGCGCGCCTATTATGGCGCGCTTTTTAATGTCTCGACATAATACTGTGCGTTGAATTATTCTATAAATAATTATATAAAACTCTTGAAGCAGGCTGATTGAAAAACATTCATTCGCAATACTATATTTATATTTCTTTTACATTCCCATTCTTGACTTCCCTTTTTCACAAGCTGAAAAGCGTGCGGTTAAAAGCCGTTCGCACTTCAATTATTTATTTGAAAGACGCTATCATGCTAACCGAAAGTCACATAAAAAACGCACGTCGAATAACGTGCGTTTTTTTATTTTGACCTTTATGTCAATCTTACTTTTCTTCCTTTGCGGCTGTAGTCTTCTTAGCTGCAGTCGTCTTCTTTGCTGTTGAAGTCTTAGTAGTCGCAGTCTTCTTGGCAGTTGAACTCTTGCTAGCACTTGCAGATTTAGCAGAAGTCGTCTTCTTTGCCGTGGAAGCGGGAGCTTTTGTAGCAGTAGCTTTTACGGTAGCGGATTTAGCAGAAGTGGTCTTCGCGCTTGCGGACTTTGCTGTCGTAGTCTTCTTAGCTGTTGCGGTTTTGTCTGTGCTTGCCGCCTTGGTCGAAGCAGTTTTCTTAGTAGCGGTAGAAGTGCTCTTCTTAGCGGTAGAGGTGCTCTTCTTAGCGGTAGAGGTACTCTTCTTAGCGGTAGAGGTCTTCTTAGCTGCGGGCTTAGCTTCTTCTTTCTTAAGTTCTTCTTCGATTACTTCCTCTTGAACAGCTTCGGCAGCCTCTTCGAGAGAAAGCACGGGAGCAACGCTTTGAGCGTCATTGACTGCTTCTTCAGTCTTAACTTCCTGAGTCTCTTCTTCCGTTGCGATATCTTCGTTTTGCGAAAGGATTACGATTTCCTCATCTGCATTCTCGACAGGTTGAGCTTCAACTTGCACTTCGGGTTCCTTAATCTCTTGTGTCTCGTCTACAGCTACGTCAGCTGCTACGGCAACTGCCTCCTCTTCGGCTACAGCGTCTGTTTCGCTTGCGCCTTCTACGGCTATGCCGTCGCCCTCAGCAACTTGTTCTTTCCCCTTCTTAAACAGTTTGTCATTCATAATGAGGAACTTCTCGGCAAAGAACATTATGATAAGGTCAGCCGTAGAATATACCATAACGGCAACGGTTACTGCCCAACCCTCAGGGTCGCTGGTAATGTGCGATACCCACCATTCGTTTGCCATAAGAGCGTTCTTTACGGGAGCTTTTACTGCAGCAGAACCTACCCAGAGTACGATACTGAAAATAAGGTACATTGCTATACTGAAAGCGAGGTTTGCTCTAGCTTTGAACAATACTTTTCTGTGCAGAATAAAGTTGATGAGTTTGCATATAAATACTGCAATCATCGTGATAATAAACGAACCTACTTCCTGAGGAAGACCGAACAAATTGAAAGTGCTGTCATTGAGGTCTTTTATAAAACCAAGTCTGAAACCTATCTGTTCGATAATCATCTGAACGATAAAACCTGCCATACTCAAAAGAATAAACAGTACAAGCTGAATAAAATTCTTGAGTCCGTTCTTTTTTTGAGGCTGTGATTCGGTAGCTACCGCTTCACCGTCCTGAGCAGGTTGAACTTCTTCGGCTGCGACTTGTTCGTCTTTGAGATTTTCAGCTACTCTCTCTTCGAGAGTAACATCGTCTTTAACTTCATTAGTCTCTTGCATTTTTCCATCTCCTACATAATTTTCTACCTTAAAGGTAATTTAATAAATTTATTATACTATAAAGATATTCAATAAATCAATATATATTTATATATTTTTAATATTTTTTTGCGCGTTGCGTACGCGTAAAGCAACCGCATATCAAGCTTCTGACCCAGCGAAAATACACCATAAATCCTAAACCGAGCTACTCTTTGCCAATAATTATCGCATAAGCGTTGAATCAATACTTGCAAAATACAGATATATAGATGCTTAAAATTTAATTTTCGCCTTTTTTTGTCTTAAATATCGTAGCAATATAGCATAAATACCGATATTTTTACGCCAAAATACGCTTTTAATTGACAAATGTAGAAAAAATAAATATTTATTAACAAATTTGCTTGATTTTGTTGAATAATTTATAACACATGTGCTAAAATACGATTAATAAATTTTTTTATTAAAGAAAAGGTTTTACATTATGGATTACGTAGATAGAGTATTAGAAGAATTGAAAGAAAAAAATCCCGCACAACCTGAATTCCATCAGGCTGCAACTGAGGTTCTCGACAGTTTGAGAGTTGTCCTCGATTCAAATCCTGCTTACGAAAAAGCCGGCCTTTTAGAAAGACTTGTCGAGCCTGAGAGAGTTATTATGTTCAGAGTTCCCTGGGTAGACGACAACGGCAAAGTTCACGTCAACAAAGGTTACAGAGTACAGTTTAACAGTGCAATCGGACCTTACAAGGGCGGTTTGAGATTCCATCCTTCCGTCAACTTGTCTATCATCAAGTTCCTCGGCTTCGAACAGATTTTCAAAAATAGCCTTACTTCCCTCCCCATCGGCGGCGGTAAAGGCGGTAGCGACTTTGACCCTAAGGGTAAAAGCGACAACGAAATAATGCGTTTCTGCCAAAGCTTTATGACCGAATTGTACCGTCATATGGGCAGTGATACCGACGTACCCGCAGGCGATATCGGCGTAGGCGGAAGAGAGATAGGTTATCTCTTCGGTCAATATAAGAGAATACGCAACGAACATACCGGCGTACTCACCGGCCGCGGACTCTCTTACGGCGGTAGCCTTGCAAGAACAGAAGCTACGGGCTTCGGTCTCGTCTATATTTCCCAAGAGGCTCTCAACAGCAGATGCAACAACTTTGCAGGTAAAACAGTCGTTATTTCCGGCTCCGGTAACGTTGCTATATATGCTTGCCAGAAAGCCATGCAACTCGGTGCAAAGGTACTTGCAATGAGTGATTCAAGCGGCTATATTTATGACGAAAACGGCATTAACCTAGACGCAATCAAAGATATTAAAGAAGTAAGAAGAGCAAGAATAAGCGAATATCTCAAAGCTGTTCCTACCGCTAAATTCGTACCCGACCACTCAAAGATTTGGACAATCAAATGCGATATCGCTCTTCCCTGCGCTACGCAGAACGAGCTCGATATCGACAGCGCGAAAGCCCTCGTTAAAAACGGCGTAATCCTCGTAGCCGAAGGTGCAAATATGCCTACTACCATGGACGCTACCAAGTACTTGCAGGACAACGGCGTTATCTTCCTTCCCGGCAAGGCTGCAAACGCAGGCGGCGTAGCTACCAGTGCTTTGGAAATGGCTCAGTCCAGCAGCAGAATTTTCTGGAGCTTTGAAAAGGTTGACAGCGAATTGCAACACATTATGATAAATATCTTCCGCAACATCGACAGCGCATCGAAAAAGTACGGATATGAAGGCAACTATGTAATCGGTGCAAATATCGCAGGCTTCCTCAAAGTTGCAGACGCTATGATGGCTCAAGGTATTGTCTGATACGGTTCAATCAAATTAAAATAATAAAAGCGGTCTTCGGGCCGCTTTTTTAATTACAAATACTACAATACATTGCATAAAAAAAGTCGCGTTAGCAACACGCGAGCTTGCCGAAAAAAAAGAGCGAAGTATTTCCGCCCTTATTTGATATTAAATATCAAACTCTTTCTGCTTTGACCTCAGATTTACTTTCGTCATCCAAGTTATCGTTATGCTCCTGCAGAGAAAGTCTTCTCTCTACTCCGCGCACTTTGAAATAAGAGGTAAGCACGCATACCGTGAGCATCAGTATCGTAATCAATACCGTTGCGCCTACCCAGTTGAACTTACGTACTTCTTTTATGTCGTATGCTGTAAAAAGCGAAGCAACACTCATCATAAAAAATCCCGCTATCACTACGTAAAGAACTGCTATATAAGCACTGATTACGCAAGACTTTATTTTGAGCGTATCTTTTTCGCTGAGCTTTGCGTTTACCTGCGCTTTACCCGCCAGAATCAAAACGTAAAAAATTATAGCCGCCACACATCCTACAGTTGCCGTGAAAGTAGCGTTTGTAAGACTTCCCTTGTAATCTTTTTTAGTCAGCAAAGCAAGCGTGACTATCCAAACTATAAAAAAGACTACTGAGAATATTACGGCGATTTTCTGTTTTTTGTCTAGACGCATAAATTCCTCTCTTTACCTAATTATTATATACTCAGTAACAAGCTATGTCAAGAAACTCTCCTATAAAACTCTCTCCCAAACCCTTTGACATTCAAAGCTCCCGTGCGATACAATATATAAGCTATGAATACTTATATCCTTTTTGACCTCGACGGCACATTGACTGACCCGTACGAAGGCATATCAAAATGTATATCTTATGCTCTTAAAGGAATGAATTTCCCCTTGCACCAAGACTACAAAAAATTTATCGGACCTCCGCTCACCTATTCTTTTGTCAATTTTTGCGGTATGTCGGATAAAGAAGCTATCGAAGCAGTAAAGATTTACCGCGAGAGATTTTCCACTGTAGGACTTTTTGAAAATAAGGTCTACGAAGGTATTCCCAATCTTCTTGCTTTTCTCAAAGACAGCGGCGCAAAACTAGCGGTAGCCACTTCTAAACCCACTTGCTTCTCTCAAAGAATTCTTGACAAATTCGACCTTAATAAATACTTTGACGTACTGGTAGGAAGCGAACTCAACGGTGACAGGATAGAAAAAAGTCAAGTCGTAAAAGAATGCATTAAAAAACTGGGGATAAAAAACAGCGAGCTTGATTTCACTTATATGGTGGGGGACAGAAAATACGATATTATCGGCGCAAAAGAAAATTTTGTCAAAAGCATAGGCGTTGAGTACGGTTATGCTCAAGGTGACGAATTGACACAATACGGTGCGGATTATATCGTAAAAGACGTCAGCTCCTTAATGCAGCTGCTCTCTTCTTTGATAAACGCCTAAAAGCGCATTCTCAAAGAATTACGACCGAAATGATTATATTAAAAACACGCATATCAATGCGTGTTTTTAATATTGTCGGGCACGTTTATATAGAATCTTTCCGTACGATTCGATATGCGCGACAATATCTCGTAATTTATGCTGTCGCATTTTCTTGCAATTTCCGCTACCCTTATGTTTTTGCCCGCAAGCTCGACAATATCGTCTGTTTTTAAATCGTCATCGCCCGCATCTGTAACAAACTGGTCCATACATACTCTTCCGACTACGGGATATGTTTTTTTATTAAAAAACACTCTTCCTCTGCCTGACAACACACGCGGATAACCGTCAGCATAGCCGGCGGCAACGGTTGCAAGCGTAGTATCTTTGTCGCTGACGTAAGTCGAGCCGTAACTCACCCCTGTACCTTTTTTCACTCGTCTTACTGACACTATTCTCGCATACCATCTTACACACTCTTCAAGACCTACATTGTAAAAATACTCGCTCGGAGCATATCCGTACATAGCTATGCCTAGTCGCGCAGCATTGCTGTACGCATCGGGGTATCTGAATATTCCTGCCGAATTGAGTATATGAGTTAATCCGTCAAAACCCGTATTTTTCTTGAGCCTTTCGCACAACTTAGAAAACACTCTCATTTGCGCGGCACTCTTGTCGTCATTTTTCTCATCGGCTTTTACCAGATGAGAATATACCCCCTCTATACCGAGATTTTTCAATGAAAAAACTTTTTCAATATCATATTTTTCAGGCAAAAAACCCCATCTCGACATACCGCTGTCAACTGCAAGATGCACTTTCAATCTCTCTTTTATTTCTCTTGCCAAAGAGTCGCAACGACTGGCGCTTTCGCAATCGGACAACGACAGTGTTACGTTGTTCTTAATTGCCTTATTTATATTAGCTTTTTCAGCTTTTACACCGCCCAGCACCAGGATATCCTTGCAAATACCTATTTGCCTTAAGGATAAGGCTTCTTCGAGAGTAGCTACTCCGAATGAGTCGAGCATATCCTCCAAATAAATCGCAAGCTCTGCACCCAGCCCGTAACAATCGGCTTTGACTATGCCGATAAGTTTTTTATCCCCTATACAACTCCTTGCAAGACGAATATTGCTTCTGACCGCCCCGACGTCGACCTCTAACCAATTTCTGTCTTTCATTTCTCTGTCGCGCTCCTGAATTCTTCAAGCAAATAACTCTGTAAAGCGATTATCAACTCCTGTTGTTTTCCTCCAACAGCTATCCCGTCAACGCTTTGCGCCTGCAAGCACAACGAGCCTGACGAAGTAACAATAACCTCTTCTGCCCCGTAGACTTCCTCAAGCGTAAAGGGATGTATTTTCACCGCAATTCCCAATGCGTTGCAAGCTTTTATCAAGTGTTCGCGCGCAACTCCTTTGAGAATAAATCTGTCGGCGGGAGGAGTTATCAACGCACCGTCTTTTATTATATGTACGTTGGAGTGAGCACACTCTGTAACCCTGTTGCCCCTATGCAAAATACATTCGTGAGCGCCGCGCTCTTTTGCGTATTGAGAAAAGAGTACGTTGGGCAAAAGATTGAGCGTTTTGATATCGCAAAGCGTATAACGAATATCTTCGTGCGTTACCAAAACAATTTTTTGACTCATATCGACGATAGGCTGAGGTTTTAGCATCACCCATAATTTACCTGTCATATCATCATTGTAGCTATGCTCTCTTATCCCCTCTCCTCTCGTAACCTGCCAGTATACGAAAAGCTCGTCATCGTCCGTATAGCCGACCAGTTCGTAAAGCAATTCTCTTAGCCTGTTTTTAGTCATCGAAAATTTTATCTTTACCCTTTCTAGCCCGTGATAAAATCTGTCTATATGCTCATCTACAGCAAAAATTTTTTTATTGCGCGAATAGGTTGCATCGTAAATACCGTCACCGAAATAACACGCTCTGTCTAGCATAGGCACTTTCATATTTTCCAGCTCGTCTATCTTGCCGTCATAATATCCCAACGTTTTCATATGTCCTCCGTCAAGATATAATATGCCGTATTTTGTCAAAAATGCCTTTGCTCATATATACTTATTGCTATAGCGCAATAAACCTTTATTGCGTATTATAAGTCGATTTGTACTGCCAAACGCAATAGAAAAAGGCAAAAGCTTTTTAGCTTTTGCCTTTTTCGCTTTCAAGTATTAATATTCTGTCAGTCCGTTATTTCTTCGAATCTTTTAAAAGTCTTTCCCTCCCTTTCAACGTAACCTTCAAACATTTCAAGAGGTCTTACCCATATACCTCCCTCTCCGTATAACGCGCGATACACGACCATTTTTTCGAGAGTTTCGCTGTGAGTAGCTATAGCAATCACCTCATACTCCTTACCTTTAAAGTGTCTGTATTTCGTCTTCGTCTTTATCATTTTGTTCTGCCTCTTTTTTCAGATTCTCTATGACGATTTTCTTCTTCAGCGCGCCGGTTGTTGCTACCATAAGCGCAAAGCCTATCAATATCATAGGGAAAACAGAGCTTACTGTTATCAATGCTATTCTATAACCTTTTATATCTTCCAGATATTCCGTATTGAATTGCGCGTACCACTCCTCGAGACTTACGGTTTCGCCAACCATCGTTACTCCGTACTTATCCGCAAGTTTGACAAACTCCTGTGCGCTCGCTGTCTTTTTGTCCACGTTGAGACTGCTGTCCATACAGCGGGTATACATAAGGCTCATATAGATGCGCTCTATTCTTTCATACTCTTTACTGCCAGGCTCAACCTTACTCATAGCCGAACGGATAATACCTTCGTACTCATTGAGAGAGGTTACGGCAAGATAATCTACCTTGTGCTTGGATACACTGTCATACAAATCGAGATTGCCTGGCAAGTAGTATACTATGTCGCTTATCTTGTCCATAAATACCGCTACGTCTTTCGCCGCTTCCTTATATGCTACCTGCACATACTTTGCGGCAAGCGACTCAAGGTCAATATCGCTATCCCACAACTGTCTGGACAAAAGATACGAACGCATACGCGACATCTCGCCTTCTTTCTCGCGGTTACCCTGATGATATACGCCGTCAACGTTGTTGGCAAGATAAAATTCGAGATTCGACTGCTGTACACCCAAATTGGGATAAGGCATGAGAAGATTGCTGAAATTGACCACATAGTCCCATACTAACAGATTTGGCGCAACCTTTCCCCACTCCTCAATTATCCTTTTTCCGTCGGAAGAGAAATAATTAGAACCCTTTGCAAGCGAATAATTCTGACTGGTACCTATGGGAGCCACGACAATATTTACGTTGTCCGAAGGAACTATTCCTTTAGGTACTTCCTTGCAGAAAAGATATGCCAAAGTGGATATCGTAACATCGGGAAAACGCTCGGCAAGTTTATTGACGAGGGGCAAAAGCGTACCCATCATACTGCCCGTCTTTTCGAGTATGCTTGCGCACTTTTCACACTGACAGTAGTGATTGTTGTCCATAACGGAGAAATCCCAGTATGTAGCGTCGGGATTTTCTTGTATCATTCTCTCGAGCGAAGAGGCAATCACTTCAAACGCGTCCTCATTGTCTAGAAAATAAGAAAAGCACAACTGCGTAGTCTTTCTTTCGCCGTCTACGAGAGCGAAATACTCGGGATTGCTCTCAAAATACTCCTCGGGCGGAACGTAATCGAACGAACTGTGACACCATTTGCCCCAGTCGTTTTCGGGAAAGCCGTTAAGACGCAGTCGGCTGTACCAGTGATTTTGCAAAATCTCGTATTGATATACTCTTCTCCACGCCACGTCGGGATTGCTGATATAGTCTAATTTATCCAAATAAATTGTAGGGAAGAACGGGATATAATCGTAATTTTCCTCTATGAACATTACTTCGAATTTATCTTCCAAAAAACCGTAAATACCGTTTCTGACGCCTGCTTCCTTCAACGCCTTGACATAAATTACGTTACCGTCGCTGTAAACTCTGTAACCGTCGTCTTTTACTCCTTCAACGGAAACACCTGCGCTGAAGTCGGTATCACCGAAAACGAATGCGGCTTGAGGCAAAGTTTTTGCTTCCTTGTCGGAAACCACGCGTATGCCTGCACCCGTCATCTTATTGAAAACATAGGCAAAATATTGTACGTCGTTGACTAATGCCTGAGATGCGGTAAAAGGGAAAATCGCTATATAATCGCTCTTGCCGTCCTTTGCAAGACATAAATCCTTTTCTTTCGCCATAGCCTCGGCTACGCTATTCTCGTCATACGTAAGTTTATCCGATACCGTAAAACGCTCGTATCCTTTAGCAGATACGGTTACCGCCAGCGAGAGTACACCTACAAGCGCAACCGCCAAAATTATACATACTACGATTATCACCTTTGTTTTCATAAATATAATTATAACAAATAAAGCGCGGATATACAAGAGTTATTCCCTATCTTTTTTATTATCCTCGCCAAATACTTTTTTCTTGTTACTCACGCTCTGTTAAGATTAGAATTTTTTGTTTATATTGAATTATGTTTATTTCAACCAGAAAACCGCCTCAATGAGGCGGTTTTCCGGAAAGTTTATAAAAGGTCGTACATTATGAAACAGTCAACTCTTTGGCTTGGAAAGTCTTGCATTTTTACGCTCAACTCTCGTCTGCATATTTATGATAGCATTTTTAAATACTAAAATCAATACCTTCGGTGAAGTTTGTGGGATAAAACTTAACTTTTCCTTAATTAATTACAAAAAAATTATATCCCCTTAGCTAGATTTCGTTGTTTTTTGCCCTCTTCGACGTCGTCTATACTCATACCCAAGAACTGCGCATTGTACAACTCCGCATAGAAACCGTCTTTCTCCAGCAACTGAGTATGCGTGCCTTGCTCGACGATATCTCCGTCTTTGAGCACAAGAATATTGTCTGCGTCTCTTATGGTCGACAGTCTGTGCGCGATAACAAAACTCGTCCTGCCTTTAGTCAACGTATTCATTGCCTGTTGTATAAGCATTTCCGTACGCGTATCTACAAGGCTCGTAGCTTCGTCAAGTATCATTATTTCAGAATCGGCAAGAATTGCTCTCGCGATTGTCAAAAGCTGCTTTTGTCCCTGAGATATATTACCTGCGTCGGCATTAATTACAAAATTGTACCCTTCGGGCAAAGTATTGATAAAGTGGTCTGCACAAGCCGTCTTAGCCGCTTCTATTACCTCTTCGTCGGTCGCGTCGAGCCTTCCGTAACGGATATTTTCCATTATGGTACCGTTGTACAGCCACGTATCCTGCAAGACCATACCGATATGCTCTCTCAATCCTGAGCGAGAAAATTCTTTGATATCTATACCGTCGACGGTAATTTTGCCGTCATTGATATCGTAAAATCTCATAAGGAGTTTTACGAGCGTGGTTTTACCTGCTCCTGTCGGGCCTACGATTGCGATGCGCTGACCTCTTTTGACTTTGCTCGTAAAGTCCTTTATTATTATCTTTTCGGGAGAATATCCGAACTTTACGTTTTCAAAAGTAACGTCGCCTTTGACTTCTTCCAAAGTAAGGCTTCCGCTCTCTTTTTCTTCTTCCTGCTCCAAAAATCCGAATACTCTTTCTGCCGCCGCTATCGTTGACTGGAAGGTATTGGCAACGCTTGCAAGCTGAGTAATAGGTTGATTGAATTGCCTTACGTACTGAACGAAAGACTGAATATTACCTACACCGAGATTGCCGTTGACTACGAGATACCCGCCCAGAATACATACAGCCACATAACCGAGATTACCTACCGCTTTTGCAGAAGGCTGCATAAGTCCCGAGAAAAACTGCGAACTCCACGCCGACTTGTACAACTCGTCATTGTACTTGTTGAATTCCTCTACACTCTTCTCCTCTCCGTTGAAAAGTTTTACAACGTTATGCCCCGAGAACATTTCTTCTATCTGACCGTTGACGTGTCCGAGGTACTGTTGCTGACGCTTGAAATACTTTTGCGACCTCTTGATAATAAGTCCCGCCGCTATAAGCAACAGAGGTACGCTTACTATGGATATGAGCGTCATAAGAGGAGATATCCTCAACATCATTATGAGTACGCCTATCACCGTAGTCACAGACGTGAGCATCTGCGAAAGGCTTTGATTTAGCGAGGTGGATATCGTGTCGATATCGTTGGTGATAAGGCTCATTACTTCGCCGTTAGTAGTATTGTCGTAATACTTCAAAGGCAGCTTATCAATCTTCTCGTTAAGGTCTTTTCTGAAACGGTAGGATATCTTTTGCGATACTCCCGAAAGCAAAAATCCCTGCGCATAGGACATTATGCCGCTTGCCAAAACGAGTATTATGAGTTTAAGCATAATATTCGCAATCTTGTCAGTATCGGTTTTAGGTGCTTGAGTCATAGATATCTCGCGCACCGCTTCGCGGTAACTTTCGGGGATACTGTCGAGCATCGCAGTATTGTTTATAATATCCATATACTCACCTAAAGTCGCGGCATTGCGCGATGCCTCGGCAAGTTTTTTGAGAAGCACGTTGTTCAATCCCTCGGGCAAAGACAATATCAATTCTTTGTTTTCCTCAGAGATAGCGTCTACGATTTCCTGTTTGGACGGGTCGGTCCATTCACTGCTTATAAGGTTTTTAACATCTCCTATAGTCGCGTTACCTACGCTTTCGAACGCCTTAAGAGTTTCTTCGTCAAATCTAAGCGAAGGAACTATTTTATTGTATACACTCTTTTGCATTACGCCGACTACAAGAGTGTCGGTAGCGTTGCCGAGGATATCGGGGAGCGTAATTGTCGCGATTACTCCGCCTATGGCAAGTATGAACGCTATTATCATTATAACAACGTCCTTACGCATATACTTCAAAAGCTTTTTAGCCGTACCTTTGAAGTCTTTTGCTTTTTCTACGCCCATAGGCACACGGCCTCTTCCGCCCATAGGTCCGTGCATTCTCTGTCGGGGAGCATTACTCATAAGCCCAGCTCCTCCTCCGAAAGTTGCGATTTTGCAATATCGAGATATGTCTTGCAAGTCTTGAGCAACTCTTCGTGCTTTCCGTTTCCTACGACTTTGCCGTCGTCGAGTACTATAATTCTGTCGGCGTTTTTAATCGTGCCTACTCTCTGTGCGACTATGATTACCGTCGCATCGTCCATTTCCTGCTGAAGTGCCATCCTGAGCTTTGCGTCCGTCTTGAAGTCAAGCGCGGAGAAAGAATCGTCAAAGATATATATAGGCGCGTTTTTACTGAGAGCGCGCGCTATCGCGAGTCGTTGTTTTTGTCCTCCCGAAACATTATCGCCACCTTGTGCAATGGCTCTGTCGTATCCGTCGGGAGAAGAGTCGATAAATTCTTGCGCCTGCGCTATACGTGCCGCTTTTTGCAATTCTTCTTGCGTGATATCCTCTTTTCCGTATCCTATATTGGACGCTACCGTACCCGAAAAGAGAGTGTTTTTCTGTGGTACGAAACCTATATTGTTTCTCAGGTCCTTAAGATTTATATCTCTGACGTCTACTCCGTCTATTGAAACGCTTCCCGCACTTACGTCCATAAGCCTGGGAATGAGATTGATTACCGTGGATTTACCGCTTCCCGTACTGCCTATAATCGCCGTAACTTCTCCGCTCTTTGCCTCAAAGGATATATTCTCAATCGCAGGCACTCCTCCGCCGTAGCTGTAGCTTACGTTGTCGAATTTTATATCGCCCTTAAATCTCGCGCCCGTAGGCTGAGTTTTGTCTTCTTTGTCTGTAATGGAAATTTTCATAGAAAGCACTTCCCCAACGCGGTTGATGGAGACAATGGCTCTGGGAAGAACTATGAATATCATAGAAATCATCATAAACGACATTATGATATGAAGCGAATATTGCATAAACGCCATCATATTGGATATCTGTGCGATATCGTCTACTTTAGCGGCAAATATCCAGATTATGGCAACCATTACGCCGTTCATAACAATAGTCATAACAGGCATCAGTATTGCCATAAGTCTTGTAGCAAACAAAGCGGTACGGGTCAAATCTCTGTTGGCATCGTCAAATCGCTTTTCCTCGTGCTTCTGCGTATTGAAAGCTCGGATAACAAGCATACCGTTTAGCTCGTCGCCCGCTATCTGATTGACCTTGTCGATTTGTTTTTGCATTTTCATATATTTGGGCTGCACTATGGTAAGTGCGATAACAATCAATACGACAACTATTGCAATCGCTCCCACTATTACCCACGCAAGGGATGATATACCCGAAGAAAACTGTACGGCTTTTATCGTACCGCCTATACCCATAATAGGCGCAAACATAATCATTCTCAAGAAGATATACGTGAGCATCTGAATCTGCGTAATATCGTTGGTGCATCTTGTAATCAAAGAACTTACGGAAAATTTATTATATTCTTCGCTGGCAAAATTCATTACTTTTGCAAACATATCGCTGCGGATATCTCTGGACATTCTCGCGCTTGCCTTAGCAGAAAAATATCCTACAAGAACAGAACATACGCAAGCTATAACCGTAATGACAATCATACGCCAGCCGTAGCTCCATATAGTAGCCATATCTGACTGTCCTATACCCTCAGAAACGAGACCTGACATATAGCTAGGCAATTGCAATTCGCAAATTGCTTCAAGCGTCAAAAAGACCAGCGCGGCTATGATGAGATGAGCATATCTCTTGTAATACTTAAAAATCGACTTCAATTTTATCTCCGTATAAATAATCGGCTAATAGATTTATTTTATAATATGTATGCACGTAAGTCAACGCAAGCGCGTGAAATAAGGCATATTTTACATAATATATATTATCGCCTTTCAATGTAATTATAACGGCTTTAATCTCTCAAATTAAAACGCATAATACTTCTCTTACGCCTTTTCGTCGAAATAACGCAAAATGCGTAATAATCTACGTGTTGCGATAACAACTAACCGAAAAGCGTCGCAAAGTCTAAGAAAAATAATGCCGACGGCGCGGGGTGCGAGCTAGGCTGCGGACTGCGGATTTTGCGATGATTTTGTGTAAGGAGGAAGAAGCAATACTTGCCGTATTGCGATGACGACGAACTGAAAAGTGCGCAAAAGACGCGTACGCAGACAGTAAGCACCCCGCGTCGTCGGCAACAAAAAAAAACAAGTACCTCTTGTGAGGTACTTGCGATTTGTAAATTTGCTCGGCAATCCGATTATCTCTTGCTGAACTGAGGTGCGCGTCTTGCTTTCTTGAGACCGTACTTCTTTCTTTCCTTTGCTCTGGGGTCTCTGGTGAGGAAACCTGCTTTCTTGAGAGCTGCCTTGGTGGTCTCGTCAGCGAGTACCAATGCTCTGGAAATACCGTGTCTGATTGCGCCTGCCTGTCCGGTGAAACCGCCGCCCTGCTCTATATACGTGTCGTACTTGTCGGGGAATGACTGTATAAAGTCATCCGCCTGAGCGAGTTTGCACGCCTTGACGAGTTCTTCGTCGGTAGCGTCGGGATTACCCCAACGCAGGTTTTCTTTTAACGTAGTTTTTACTCGTAAAAAGAAGCAAAAAACGCGGGGCGCATTATACGCTCCGCGTTTTAGAAATTCTGATAAAACAGCGTTACTCGGCTTTGTTTTCGCCGCTTCCGTCCTGTTTGTTCGCCTGCTGCTCCGCTCTCTTCTTTTCAACCGCGGCGCGGGCTTTGTTGCATATCGTGTTGATTCCCCAGGATACGAAAAGGATGATCGCTATAGTGATGAATATTGCGAGAACGCCCTTCCACATTATCTCAAGAGACTTAAGCACGTTTGTCTTATCCATCGGAGTAAGATCGAGAGAAATACCAAGCAAAGAAATCATATTCATATTTCCACCTCCGTTAAGCCAGCACAAGGCCGATTATGAGACCGCCTACGATAGCGGAAGCTATCTGTCCAGATACGTTCGCACCGATAGCGTGCATAAGCAGATGGTTGTTGGGATCTTCTTTCAGACCCATCTTCTGTATTACGCGCGCCGACATCGGGAATGCGGATATACCGGCCGCACCGATCATCGGGTTGATCTTCTTCTTTGAGAACAGGTTCATGAACTTTGCGAACATAACGCCTGCAACGGTATCGAATACGAATGCCGCAAGACCGAGAACGAGTATCAGCAGAGTTTCCCAGGTGACAAACGTTTCTGCCTTCATCTGAGAAGCGATCGTGATGCCGAGGAGCAGGGTTATAAGGTTTGCAAGATTGTTCTGCGCGGTTTCGCTGAGAAGTCTCAGAACACCGCATTCTCTGATGAGGTTACCAAACATCAGGAAGCCGACAAGCGCCAGCGACTTGGGTGCGATAAGTCCTGCGATAATAGTAACGACTATCGGGAAAAGAACCTTTGTGGTGTGAGAAACGGATACGGGGTTGTATTCCATTTTGATAAGTCTTTCCTTCTTCGTCGTGCAGAGCTTGACGACCGCAGGCTGAATAATAGGAACAAGCGCCATATATGAGTACGCTACGACGGTGATAGGGCCAAGGAACTTACTGCCCAGTTTCATCGCTACAAGTATCGATGTAGGACCGTCAGCCGCGCCGATTATACCGATAGCCGCAGCGTCGTTTATATTAAAGCCTATCATTGTAGCAAGCAATATGATAAGGAATATACCGAACTGCGCCGCACCGCCCAGCAGGAACAGCTTGGGATTTGAAAGCAGCGGACCGAAGTCTATCATCGCGCCTATACCGATAAACAGAAGTATCGGCATAGCCTCGCTGACTTCGATACCTACCTCAAACAT
>CALWHJ010000009.1 GCA_944380355.1 uncultured Christensenellaceae bacterium | reverse complement strand
GCGGATAAGCAGGCTATTTTTAGAATAGTTGCTGTGAGGAGGAAGAAGTAATACTTGCCCCTTACGATGACGACGAACTGCAAATAGCTAAAAAGACCACCCTATAGACATACATAATTCTTGCCGAGCAAGGAGCGTGAGGGCGCGCGGATAAGCAGGCTATTTTTAGAATAGTTGCTGTGAGGAGGAAGAAGTAATAATTGCTATATTACGATGACAACGAACTGCAAATAGCTAAAAAGACTACCCTATCGACATACATAATTCTTGCCGAGCAAGGAGCGTGAGGGCGCGCGGATAAGCAGGCTATTTTTAGAATAGTTGCTGTGAGGAGGAAGAAGTAATACTTGCCCCTCTTACGATGACGACGAACTGCAAATAGCTAAAAAGAGACGCTTAGCCACGCACCCGAACGCTCCGCGCTCGGCACCCAAAAAAAAGGAGGAAAATATGTCGGCAATAAAGTGTACTACTCATAATTGCGAAAATTGTAACGGCTGTCATTGTACGGCAGGCATTATTCAAATAGACAAGCACGGCGTGTGCAAGACAAAACACAAGCGCGAATACGGCGCACTCGAACAGGAAAAGGTAAATATCGAAGCGGCAAAAGACTTCGATTTCGACAGCGGTGAAAACACCTTTATCGAATGCGACAGCACGAATTGTCAATACAACCACAACAATATGTGTTGCAGTAACATTGTCAACGTGTGCGACGGAATGTTCAAGACAAAATGTTTTACAAAAAACGTATGCGACTGAAAGTAATATATCGGTACTGAATGCGCGCCCATATAAAGGGCGCGTTTTTATATTGTGAATTTTAAAAAAGAAACAATCGGGACGGATAACTCCGTCCCGATTGTTGTTGAGGATTTATTATAGAAAGATACCGTGTGTTATTTATCTCCGCCGAGCATATAGTCCATAGGATTGATTTTTTCTCCGTCCTTGTAGAGTTCGAGATGCAGATGCGCTCCGCTCGCAACCTCTGCTAAGGCACTTCCCGATACCTTGCCTATGACTTGACATTTTTCTACGCTGTCACCCTCTTTGAGAGTTACTTCGTCGAGAAGTTTGTATACACTCTCAAAACCGTCCTGATGCGCGATAACTACTGTGGTGCCGTAATAGCTGTCGGTCGTAATACTTTTGACTGTACCGTCAAATACGCTCATTACGTCCGTGCCTGCCGCCGCCATAAAGTCAACTCCTTCGTGTGTTGCCCAGTGTCCGTGCGTAGGATTGTAGACAAGTTCTGTATCCGAATAGGTCTGACCGAGAGTGTATTCTGCAATAGGGTCTGCCATAACGAATTCCTGAGGTTGTTCGATGTCGGTATTAGTATCGTCATCGTCGTCCTTATCGTCATCGTCAGTATCGTTGTCATCGATATCCCCGGAATTGATATCTCCCGACTCTGTGGGTTTAAAGGTTTCTTCGCCGTTATCACCCACCACTACCGCAACGGTTATCATCGTTGCTATCGCAAGAATACATACAATCATAAGGATAATGTATATGTTCTTTTTGAAAAACTGCGCTACTCTCTCTCCTGCCTGAGAAGGCGCACCGCCTCTTTCTCTTTTGTCTTTGGACTCGTGTTGTTTTTTTGCCATTTTTACCTCCGTTAATAACTTCCCATAATCAAGGGAAAGCCTACTATAATATTATCTTTGTTGCTTACAATCTGAACGTTTATTTCCTTGTTTTGGATATCTACGCTCTTATCAAGCCCTCTCACGTATCCGTAGTAGCTTACGCCGTCTTCGAGCTTTTGCTCTAAACAAATCTTTGCGCCCAGCTTGTCTATTATATCCTCTGCGCTCTTTGAGGTTTTGGGATATATGTATGCGACACCGAGAGTATTGTCAAGACTTTTGTCTTTTATACCTATCACGTCGTCATAGTAGTGATAGATATTGAAGTTGGACATTTCGTCCACATAGTCAAGCCCTGTCGCTGTGGGCGTAGTCGTAGAATAAATCTGCATTTCGCATACACCTTCGGGAATTGATACTTTACTGCTAAACCCTATAAGTAAAAGAGAAACGAAAGTTATGCCGAGTATGTATATTGCTATTGATTTCATAATTCACCTCACGAATTGGATACTCTGATTGTTGACAATAAAGGGAGTTTTATACAGCCCGCAAAAACTTGTCAGAATAAACTTTTTTTCTACAAAATACGCAATACAAGGCATAAAAAAAGACTCCTTAGAGTCTTATTCCAAAGAGGTCTTTGTATTATTTTCTATACAGTTGTAAGCTAAGTCGCAATATTTACTCGCGAAAAGAGATTTTTTAGTATAAAAAAGGTGCCGTCAAATATGACGGCACCGCAATTGCCTTATAATTTATAAAGATTATGCTGTTTCACCTGACGGAGATTGCTCTTGTGCAATATTTGCTATTTCTTCGTTATATTTTTCGATTATTTCGTCATAGCGGGCCTGCAATTCCTCGCCGATAAATTTTTTGAAGTTAAAATCAGTATTGGCAAATTCTATATTTTTACCGTCCTTGCTCGTTCTGCAAGAGTTGAACACCGCATAACTTCCGTCTGTGTAATATACATAGATACTCAATTCGTTTGTTTTCTTGATTGTCTGATAACTTCTTGTATATTTCGCAGAATTCAATTCTTCGATAAAAGCCTTTTCTTCGTCATCCGAAAGAACTCTCTCAACGGGTTCATACTCCATTGTCTGAAGTTGAGGCGTTTTCAAAGTGATTTTTACATAGTCTATGTTTTCCGAAGACACGGCGGAAGACATCTTTCTGGGAGCGACCAGACAAATAACCGTAATAAGAGTAGCCACGGCAATTACAAGCGCAACGCAAGCTAAAGCTATTTTCTTTTTTTGCACATTTTCCATATGTTCCTCCTTATGGAAAAGACTGCCCTCCTCAAAACACCCAATTTCCGACTATTTAGTATTTATATTATATCACTGCTAAAACAAAAAGTCAATACCCAAAATTATATCGGCATTGACTCATGACATCGACTTTTTTATTCTATTCCGAATATAGTCTTATAATATTCTACAAAATCAAAATCGTTTTCTGCTAATTCGCTGTTAACTTTGAAATCTCCGTCTTTATCTTTAACGTTCATTCTGAATTGCTGAAAAGATGCGCTGCTTCCGTCTTTATAATAAATATCGAATATGATAGGTCCGCGTCCTTTTATCATTCCGCTTCCCCGATAATATCTTATTTCTGCATTTTTCGCATAGTCGATAAAAAGCTTTATCTCATCTTCGGTAAGTTGCCTTTCGATAACTCCGCCTTCGTCTGCATGCGTTTTAATTTCTATCCTATCTATATTTTCCAAAGGCAATTCGTCGGACAGTTTTCTCGGCACGAACAGTATGCACATTATAATGACCAACACTATCAACACTACGCTGACAACGGAAACCGCAACAGCTATCTTTATCTTCTTTTTTTGCACGTTTTCCATAATTCCCCCCTAATTACAAATTTCAGAATAATCAATCAAACTACCATTGTTAAGATTAATACAATTTACCTCACAAAAAACTTCATTTTCTTTTTCGTAAGTACAATATTGTATTTCAATAGGAGTAGCAACATTATTCTTTATATAATATATTATATGTTTCTCAACATTATTCAAAATATATCCCGCTTTATTAAGTTCAGAATTAGAGATAATACTCTGAGTTATATTTATTGGTAAAATGGTGTTATATGACAGCAAGGTACTCTCTACATTTTGCATATTATTAAGCACATAGCCGTCATTTGTTGTATCAAAATATTGATTTGTGGGATAACCGTTAATAGTTTTGTAATACCTTTTTACATTCAATCCTGCCTCCAAAACCAAATAATTATTTTCTATACCTATTAACTTATTAATATTGCTTTTAGATATTGATTGAATCACACTTTCACTATTTGTGCTAGTGCCAGGATATGTTGGATTAATTTTATCAAAATCATTCACGGCGATTGTTGTCTGTGAATCCCCTAATAACTCATAATCTCTTACATTATCCCATACCCAAATTATACCGTTTTTTGCATAACTACAAGCGTCTCCAATCGTTGCTCCCTCTGCTAATTTATTAAATAATCTGTCTGTAAATATCTTGGATGATGCAGCAGAAATAGTATCGCCCCATCCAATTGATGCTCTTGCACCAGCTGCAATAGCTGCTTGATTAACAGATTTATCATAAATATTATCACTATTAGCTGACATACATGCCGACCATACAGCAACTTTACAATTTTCCATTGAAGGCCAGTTCATTATTGACATATAATCATTAGGAAAACTAAGTCCTCCTGACTCCCCATGTCCGCTGTAAAAAACTATTTCACTATTGATTCTTTTATATCCCCTGGAATCAACTTGCTCCATATGTTCTCTGTCGTGATTAGTATTATCAGTATATTTATATGTTTGATATTTTCCATTCAATTTATTATATGGTACACTCAAATCTGGAATTGTATTTATATCTCCATCCTCATAGTTAAATCCATATAATACAGCTTGCTGTTTTCTTACTTGTAATTCTGTTGTTCCTGTATTCCAAATAAAAACATTTTGTAAAGTAATTTCAACAGTTGTATTGGCTCCAACAAACCCGATACAACCATTATAATCAACACCTGAAGTAAAATCCGAGTACCTTTTACCATTATAATCAACTTGTACTCTGACTTGCAAATCTCCTCTTGTTTCCACAACATAATAACTACTGTCAGTAATATCAATAGTAAAATGCTTTTGACTACCTTTTTCTAATGTAACGGTATATTTTGTATTTAATTGAATTTCTTGAGCATCGCTTGTTTCAGCTTTTACTGTTTTTGTAAAATAATTATTATTAATTATTACACATGTAAAAACTATACATATAATTAATAAAATAATTAAATTGAGAGCCGTTAGTTTTTTTACTACACTTTTTTCCATATGTTCCTCCTTACGGAAAAGACTGCCCTCCTCAAAACACTCGATTTCCGACTATTTAGTATCTATATTATATCACCGTTCGAACAAAGAGTCAATACCCAAAATTATATTTCAACCTATACCAAGACAATCGGCTATACTGACAGGCGAACAATCGTCCGTCAACGGAGAAAGATTATATACGGCTTGTATGAGCATATTGCTGTCGTATTCTTCGCTGAGATGATACCCCGCGTCGGGCATAAATCGCTTTGCCGAGCGGATAATGGCGGGAAGCTTGCTCTCAAGCTTTTTTATTTCCTTGAGCATATCCTCTCTGTATTCTCTGTGTACAAAAAGCCACTCGGGGTGAAAAGTGCGCTTTTCTACTCGTTTTATAATCTCGCTCATATCTGTGCCGACAAGTTTGGAAACGTTGCGACACTTTTCACTCAAATCGGAAGGCAAAGTCAGATTTGCTTCTTCCACCGACAAGACTGCTTTGAAGTATTTTATCAGCGTAACAGCCGCCAAAAGACTGCTCTCTCCTCTGTCGCTGACAAGACTCATATCTTCGATAAGTTTTACCAGCACTCTCTGCGCCGAACAAAACTCTTCTCTTTCGCACTTGCTGAGCCGTATTTCGTTTTCCAAAAGTCTCTTTCTGTCCGACATATCTCCGCTCGATATTATGCCGTAAAGCAAAGCCTTTTCGTCCTCGAGTTTATGTTCGTCAAACCTTCCCGAAAGACGGTTGATATATTCCTTTTCAAACAATTCCACGGCGTGCCCCAGAATTATGCCTACCAGCGAAGCGTAACCTTTTTTACCCTGCGTACAATTCTCGTCTACGTACAATATATGCGGCGGCTTAACTTCGCTGTTTTCAAACGGCTCGACTTTACCAAGAGAATACGCCACGCCGTAAAGGTCGGGAGTATTAGCGACAAATATGTATTCGCTTTCGCGTATCGTGCACGCTCTCGCGAGAAGCTCCGCAACAACTCTTCCTCCCACGCCTACGAAAAGCCTTATATCCTCGTCGCTTTCGACTATGTCCATAATATTTTCCTCGTCCGGTATAGTTGCATCGGGATATTCGATAAAGCTTATATCGTAATCAAACGACGGTATGTCGCTTATTACGCTCTTTGCATAGTCGAGGTCGTCGGACGTGCAACATACGCATATGCGTCCGCTCGGCATAATTTCGCTTGTCTGTTTTGCCAAATCTTTGCTTATTTCTCTGCTGATTTTTATATTTAAATTGTCCATACAAAAAAGATACCACCTTTTTAAGGCAGTATCTTGATATAAATTTACTATATTTGTTTTATATTGTCGATTAAGACTTGAGTATCAGTTTTAATTTCTGAATGAGAATTTTCATTTCCTCGGGTGAGCCTATAGTAATCCTCAGATAATCGTCAATACGTCCCGTGGTAAAATGTCTGACAAGTACGCCGTTTTCCTTGAGCTGGAAGTACAACTCGCTTGCGGGCTTTAAGTTGTGATGTACGAAAATAAAATTACTGCTAGAGGGCAACACATCAAATCCTAACTCTCTGAGTTTGTCCGAAACGTCAACTCTCGTGGCAATAATTTTATCTACGCAGGTAGCAAAATACTTCTTATCCTCGAGAGCCTTTATAGCTATGCCCTCGGTAAGAGCATTTACGGTATAGCTGTTGAAAGAATTCTTTATCGTCTTAAGTCCGTTGATTAACGCTACGTCGCCTATTGCGTAACCGCATCTTGCTCCTGCCAG
The DNA here is from genome assembly GCA_944380355.1 of uncultured Christensenellaceae bacterium. Classification (GTDB taxonomy): domain Bacteria; phylum Bacillota; class Clostridia; order Christensenellales; family UBA3700; genus RACS-045. The sequence continues at coordinate 60,404 of CALWHJ010000009.1, read as the reverse complement.
CGAATACGACTTGGAAAAAGTGCGCACGATAAGGATATTAGGATACTTGGATATATAATTAGCCATAGAGCAATTGCAAAAATCTGCATAAGCTTCGTCTATGATAATTATCTTTTCGGGATTTGCCTCTATTATTGCTATAAGGTCCAGACGGTTGACGATTGCGCCTGTAGGTGCGTTGGGGTTGCAGATAATCATACCCTGACATTTTGCCTGCTTGAATGCGCTGACGTCAAACTTAAAGTCGGACATAAGAGGAATTACCACAGAGGGTATCTCAAACATCTTTGCCCATACCTTATAGAAAGAATACGTTATGTCGCAATACGCAACTCCCGCTCCGTCCTTGTCGAAAAATGTAGGAAAACAAAGCGCAAGCACTTCGTCGCTACCGTTTCCCACAAATACGTTTTCACGTTTGAGTCCGTGCTTTTCGGCAATCTTGTCGCAAAGAGCTTTATTCTCGGGGTCGGGATAGAGTTTGAGTCTGTCGCTTTGGAATTCCTGCAAAAACTCAGCTACTCCCTTGCAAGGGGGGTAAGGGTTTTCGTTGGTATTAAGCTTTACGTACTTTTTGTCCTGAGGCTGTTCTCCCGCCTGATAAGGAAGGATTGACCTGCAGTTTTTGGATAAATAATTCATATTGACCTCTATTTGTTATTCTATCACACCTTTTTTATATCGTCAATAACTTAAAAGACATATTACAAGTCCTTATCTTTGGGTAAAATCAATATACGTTCGTATATTCTGCACTGCCTTTCCAGATTATCGCTATGCTGTTTTAGACGAACAAACCGCGGACAATTGTCCGCGGTTTGCCGTAATGAGGAATTTATTATTACAAGTCGGTTTTTTGTTTGGAGTATGCTTTTTCTCTTTTCGTTTCGTTATAAGAACATCCTTTGCACGCCGAGCAGCATCCGGTACATCCTGCACACCCGTGCTTTCCTTTCTTTTTATTGATTGCCGCTGCTGTAATCACTCCGACTACGACTGCTACGCAAACTACAATCAAAAGTATTTCGAATATCCTCATACTAATTTACCTCTTTTATTTTTTTTCTAGAAGGAATTTTCAATTTCCCTAAATTGTTAAGAACTATAAGCGTTATTGCTGTTGCCCATACGGCAAGCCAGATAAACAGCGTCCACCACCAAGACCCTATGGTATAAACCATTGCGGATACCAAGTAAGACGTTACGACCCAGAACAGCATTGTCATATTAAAACTTTTTTTGCCGGGCAACTCAGCTTTTGCGGTAGCAACTGCAGCAAAACAAGGTATTGTCAACATATTGAAGGCAATAAACGCTATAAGTGCGGGAACTGTAATGCCGGTAGCCGAAATCATTTGTACTACGGAGTCTATGCCTTCAAGACTCTCGTCCGCTACAAATCCGGCTGTAATGCAAGCTGCCAACGTACCGAATGTAGCAATTACGTTTTCTTTGGCGATAAGTCCCGTAACTGCCGCAACTACGAATACCCAGCCCCATTTTCCTAGCTGACTTCCGAAGCCGAGAGGCGTAAATATCGGTTGGAACAGCTGTCCCAAACCTGCCAGTATGCTGCTGTCGATATTCTCGTCGGGCAAATACCCCCAGCTCCACGAAAAATGGCTGATAAACCAAATTACTATCGTCGACGCAAGTATTATCGTAAAAGCTTTTTTAACGAAATGCTTGACTTTGTCCCACAAATGCAGCATAAGACTCTTGAATTGAGGCAAATGGTATGCCGGCAATTCCATTATGAAAGGAGGCACTTCGCCTTTCATAGTCGTAGCTCGCATAATCAGTACCGCTGCAATAGCAACAACTATACCGAGCAAATACATAAGATATGTAATTACGTCCGCGTTTCCTATGCCGAACTGCATTACTATTCCTCCGGCAATCGCAGTCAGAATAGGTAGTTTCGCTCCGCAACTGAAGAACGGTATAACTCTTATAGTCGCAATCCTTTCTTTTTCGTCCGCAAGAGTACGAGTGTTTACCATAGCGGGTACGGAACAACCGAAACCCATTATCATAGGCATAAATGCCCTTCCGGATAAACCAAACCTTCTGAAAATGCGGTCGAGAATAAATGCCACACGTGCCATATATCCGCTGTCTTCCAAAATCGAGAAAAACAAGAACAGCAACAATATTTGAGGCAAAAATGATAATATCGCAAACAATCCTCCCAAAATACCGTCTACCAGAAGTCCGCTTGCCCAAGCGGAAGCTCCGCTTGTTTCCATCGCTGACGCTACCGCGTCGCTAATCGACGAAGTTGTCAAATCCAATAGATTAAACAAAATTACGCCCGGCGAATTTATTCCTCCGTCCCCAAAAACTCCCTCAAACGCCGTTCCTGCACAGGATACCCATCCCTCAGGCAAAAGCGCTCCGATAAATAAGAAGTTTTCTGAAAACGTAAGATGGAATACCGCAAAAAGTATGATGAGAAAGATAGGGATACCCAATATCCTGTTTGTCAAAACTTTGTCGGCTTTGTCGGATTTGGACATGTTTGTTTTTTTGTTTTTTTCGTTTTGAATAAAAGCAGACGAACACTCTGAAGAAATAAATTTATATCTTGCGTCCGCAATCAATGCTTCAAAGTCTTTCCCGAATGTTTTGTCCTCGGTTTTGTCGGTATACTTTTTTACTTTTTCTGCAACTTCGGGATATGTATTTACCACGAGTTCGTCGGCTTCGACAAGTTTAAGTGCATAAAAAAGCGCATTGTCTATATTTTTAGCCTCCAGATCTTTGCGGCATGAATCGATAATCTTATCGACAGTCTTATCGGAAATTACGCTCCTGCCTTTTCTCGGATTTTCGGTTTCGGCATAGGCTCTGTTCATCAGCTCTTTCAAACCGCTGCCCTTAAGTGCCGATATCTTTATTACGGGAACACCTAACGCAAGTTCTAACTTTTCCGCGTCTACGTCGTTGCCCTCTTTATTTACTACGTCCATCATATTCAATGCAACGACTACAGGTACGTCCATCTCCAAAAGCTGTGTGGTCAGATAGAGATTCCTCTCGAGATTCGTAGCGTCTACTATATTAATGACACAATCAGGCTTTTCTTTGAGTATATAATTACGCGATATTACTTCTTCGGGCGTATATGGCGAAAGCGAATATATGCCTGGCAAATCTACGATATTTACAGGTTGCTCGCACTTCTTGTATATACCTTCTCTTTTATCGACTGTTACACCCGGCCAATTCCCGACGTGCGCGGTCGATCCGGTAAGCGAATTAAACAAAGTGGTTTTGCCGCAATTCGGGTTACCCGCCAATGCAAAATTTTTCATTCTACCTCCATTAATACTTTCTTTGCTTCGCTGATACGTAAAGTCAATTCGTATCCGCGTATGGTGACCTCTATAGGGTCACCGAGAGGAGCGCGTTTTCTTAAATATATTTCCACAGCGGGTGTTACCCCCATATCAAAGAGTCTGCGCTTTAGTTTACCTTCTGCTTCGACAAAGACAACCTTTCCTTTCTCTCCGACAGAAAACTCACTGAGTTTTTTTTGCATACTTCCTCCGTTTTTATATTACATATATTTTTGACGCTACGTATTTATCGAGCGCCAATCTGTAATCTTTAATCAAGCATATAAGACTGCCTTTATTATTGCTCAAAACACATAACTGGCAACCGACAATCAATCCCAAACTCTCAAAATGCTTTTTAATTTTATCGTCAACTGCGATTTTTGTTACTTGCAATGTCTTGCCTATAGGCGCAATTACTAACGGCATAACTTTTTTCTCACTTAAGTATTATATGAAACATATTTCATATTCACATATATTTTAACAGCCGACCGGCTCTTTGTCAAGCAATATGTGAAAGTTTATTCATATTTTATCTTTTTTTTATTCTTGCCTTTTTTCTCTTTTGCATTTATAATAGAAATATGAAAGCAAATACTGTCAGAGAGCCTAAACAAGAACGCTCAATAGAAAAGAAGAAAAGAATAATACAAGCGGGTTATGACTTGTTTTCTCAAAAGGGATATCACAACACCAATACCGCTGAAATTGCCAAATACGCTAAAGTATCAACCGGTATAATATACGGTTACTTCAACGATAAAAAAGATATTCTCAAATGCGTTATAGAGATATATATGCGCAAAATAACAGCCCCCGTTTATGCTCTGTTTGACAAAATCGACAACCTGGATCATCTTGACTTGATAATAGACGAAATTGTCGACATTGTTATTCAAATGCATAAATCAAATGCAAACCTTCACGAAACGCTGCACTCACTCACTCATACGGACGCAGACGTAAACGCCGCATTCATCCGTTTGGAGGATGACATCACTATCAACCTTGAGCGTATCTTGTTGTCCTTGGGAATGTCCGATGACGGATTAAGAGAAAAAATTCATTTTTCTTTGAATATTATCGAATCCTTTTCACACGAATACGTGTATGACAAACATACTTATATAGATTATAAAAAAATGCAAAAAATCGTAACTGATATTATAAAAAGTTTATTTAAGAAACATTAACGGCGATTGACATAAAACAAGCAATACTCTGAATTCATACTAAAAAAGGCGCACCCCGCTATTGCGAGGTGCGTAAGTATTTTTTATAGGATTAAAAAAATTACTTAACTTCGACTTCTGCGCCGGCTTCCTTGAGCTTAGCAACGATTTCGTCAGCTGCTTCCTTGGAGATAGCTTCCTTAAGAGTCTTAGGAGCGCCGTCAACGAGGTCCTTAGCGTCCTTAAGACCGAGACCGGTCAAATCCTTAACGAGCTTGATAACTGCCATCTTGTTAGCGCCTGCGCTCTTCAAGATAACGTCAAACTCAGTCTTCTCCTCTGCTGCGGGAGCTGCTGCGCCGCCTGCTGCAGGAGCTGCAACTGCCATAGCTGCTGCGCTTACGCCGAATTCTGCTTCGATAGCCTTAACCAAATCGTTAAGCTCCAATACTGTCATACCTTTGATTTCTTCAATCATCTTTGCGATATCTGCCATTGTTGTATTCCTCCAAATAAATTCTTGATTTTAAAATTAATGTGATTAAACCGCTCGTAATTACTGAGCTTTTTCTGCCACTTGTTGCAATGCTCTTGCAAGTCCGCTGATAGGACTCTGGAGCATACCGAGCAGTTGTGCGATAAGTACCTCTTTCGAAGGGATAGATGCGAGTTTTGCTACTACGGTATCGTCGATATACGCACCGTCCATCAAGCCGCATTTTACCTGCAATGCCTTTACGGTCTTGCCTTGTTCGGAAACTATTTTCGCTGCTGCGAGTGCATCGCCGTTTGCAAATGCAAATGCGGACGAGCCTTCCAAATGATTGTCAAAGCCTTCGATACCCAATTCCTTAAGTGCTCTCAAAACAAGTCTGTTTTTGAGGACCTTGTACTGAACGTTTTCAGCTCTGAACTTTGCACGCAATACGGTATCGTCTGCTACGGATATACCCTGATAGGATACGACAACCATACCCTTGCAGTTGGATATCATAGACTTGATTTCTTCAACCTGTTGCGCCTTCAAATCTCTTGCTGCTGACATTTTTTACCTCCTATAAAATTACCCTCTGTGCCAAAGACACAGAGGGTACTAAAACTCTAATACGGTTTAGTCCTACCTCGGCAAGAAATTAAGCGGTACTCCGCACTTGCTGTCTTTGGCAAGATATTTACTATTAAATATTATACGTTTTTAAACTGTTTGTCAAACGATTTTGCAAACAATTACATTTTAGCCGCAATCTTGATGCCGGGGCCCATCGTGCTGGAAACGGATACACTCTTGATGTACTGTCCCTTTGCAGCTGCAGGCTTAGCCTTGAGAATTGCGTCGTAAATGGTGTTGTAGTTGTCGATAAGCTTCTCAGCGCCGAAAGACTTCTTGCCGATAGCAACGTGAATAATGTTGGTCTTGTCGAGTCTGTACTCTACCTTACCTGCTTTAATCTCGTTGACAGCCTTGGTAACGTCCATAGTTACGGTGCCGGATTTAGGGTTAGGCATCAAGCCCTTAGGTCCCAAAATCTTACCGATTCTACCTACGAGACCCATCATTTCGGGAGTCGTAACGCACACGTCAAAATCAAACCAGTTTTCGTTTTTGATTTTGTTGATATACTCTTCGCCGCCTACGTAGTCTGCGCCTGCTGCGGTAGCTTCGTCTGCCTTAACGCCCTTTGCGATAACGAGTACTTTCTTTACCTTACCGGTACCGTGAGGAAGTACTACTACGCCTCTGACCTGTTGGTCAGCGTGTCTGGAGTCTACGCCGAGTTTTACGTGAAGTTCGACAGATTCGTCAAACTTAGCGGTAGCCGTGTCAACTACCAATTTCATAGCGTCTTGCGCTTCGTAAGCCTTGGTCAAATCTACGAGTTTGGAGGCTTCGATAAATCTCTTACTCTGTTTCATATCATATACCTCCTTATTCTTCTATGGTAACGCCCATACTACGAGCCGTACCTGCTATCGTATGCATTGCTGCTTCAAGACTTCCGGCAGTAATGTCGGGCATCTTGGTCTTAGCGATTTCTTCGAGTTGAGCCTTGGTGAGCTTAGCAACCTTGTCCTTGTTGGGCTTTGCGCTACCGCTCTGCAATCCGCAAGCTTTCTTGATAAGAACTGCTGCGGGAGGCGTCTTGAGAATGAACGTGAACGAACGGTCCTCGAAAATCGTCATAACGACAGGAAGAATCAAACCTTCTTGACCTTTGGTCTTTTCGTTGAATTCTTTAGTGAAGCCCGGAATATTGATACCGTGAGGACCGAGTGTGGAACCTACAGGGGGTCCGGGAGTTGCCTTACCGGCGGGAAGTTGCAATTTAACTACCGCCTTAATCTTCTTTGCCATAGTGTTAACCTCCTAGCAATCGTGGTATTAACGAGATACAATTGAAAAGATTTTTGCATCTCTCCCAAGTCATAAATGACTGTTGTTGACTTATAATTTTTCTACTTGACCGAAGTCGAGTTCTACGGTGGTTTCTCTGCCGAACATCATCACCGTAACCTTGACTTTTTCTATATCGGCCTTTATTTCCTTTACTTCGCCCATAAAGCCTTGCAAAGGACCGCTGAGAATATTGATATGGTCGCCCACGTTTATCTTGAGGTCGTCAATCGTAATTTTCTCGAGCTGAGTGCGTTTTACTTCGTCGTCGCTCATAGGAATAGGCTTACCGTCGTAGCCGCTGCAGAAGTCCTTGATACCTCTGGTATTCTTTACGAGGAACCAGATATGTTTGGTATAAATCATCTTGATAAAGATGTAGTTAGGATACTTCTTACGCTTAACGACTTTTTTCTTTCCGTTGCGCTCTACGATTTCCTCTTCTTCGGGTACGACTATATCAAAGATAAAATCTCCGAGATTGTTGAGTTCTACAAGTTGTTTAAGCGAGGACTCCGCAATGCTCTCGTAACCGTACTGAGTCTGCAAGATATACCATTTAGCGTCAGCGGGAGTGTACTTCTTCTCTTCTTCCATACTGCTCACCTCTTATCAGACGACTGAATGGTCCATCAAAAGTTTTACGAGCGACATAATGCCGTAATCGAATGCAGAGATTACAACGAGGAAGAAAAGCACTACCACTACAACTATGCCGAACATAGAAGCAGTCTTCTTAGCGGTAGGCCAGCTTACCTTTTTAAGCTCGGAAAACATTTCCTTGAAAGTCTTTCTCGCTCTCGCACCTGCACTAGGCTTTTTGTCCTTAGCATTTTTGTCGAACTTCTTGTTGTCAACCTTAGCAGGAGCAGCCTTTACATTTTCAAAGTCCGCATCCTTAAGAGGTGCGTTGGATATAAGAGTCTCGCCGGAAACCATTTGATTTTTATTCTTCTTAGACATAAATAAAGGTCTCCTTATTATTTGGTCTCTTTATGCAAAGTAGTCTTTTTACAGAATTTGCAATACTTCTTTATCTCCAATCTGTCGGGAGTATTCTTCTTATTCTTATATGTGTCGTAATTGCGTTGTTTACATTCCGTACAAGCCAAAGTGATTCTTGTGGTCATCTGAACAACACCTCCAAAAAAATTACACCTCATAGTAGGTGCTAATACATTATAGCAAAACGCTTGAGGTGTGTCAAATATTTTTTTTAATATTTCGATATATTTATATATAAAAGCGTCCTAGGACGCTTTTATACTCAAAATATCGCTTATTATCAGACGTTTGTGAGGTCATCGGAAGCGAAAACGCCTGCGGGCACGTCGGCAAGCTTCTTATAAACTTGCTTTTTAGCTTCCTTTTTCTTCTGCTTGAGTTCTTCCTTTCTGTCAAACTGTTCCTGATATATAGGCTTGAAGGACGCCATTTTAGGAGAGAATTTCTTCATAAGACTTCCCGTCATTTTGCAAGTAGTAGCGGGACATACTCTCATACCGAAGTCCATAAGTCTTGCAACGCCGTCGGTAATGACTCTCGTCTTGCCTTTCTTTATAGCCTTAACTATTCTCTTGCCGGCTGTCTGAGCAGTAATTCCTACGCTCTCTACCAGCTTATCCGCCTTAGGACCGCTCTCGCCTTCTCTTGCCTTGTATATATCAGTCTTAACGGGTCCGGGCATTACGCACGAAACACCGATATTGAAACCTCTTAGCTCCTGTGCAAGACACTCTGTCAATGCCCATACTCCGCCCTTGGTTGCCGAATAAATACTCTCGCCGCCTACGGGGAGAATTGCCGACGCGCTGGCTACGTTGCAAACATAACCGTACTTGGATTTCTTAATGGTAGGAATCATAGCCTTGCATGAATAAACAACGCTCATAAGGTTGGTGTCCACAACCTTCTTAATCTGCTCGTCAGTGAGATCGTTGAATTGACCGAAAGGCTGAATCATACCTGCGTTGTTGATGAGAATGTCTGTCATAAAGCCCATATCCTCAAGCTCCTGAGCAAACTTTTTCCAGTCCTCCAGCGAAGATATGTTAATGCGGCGATAGCTGAATTTATCACCGAGTTCCTGTTTGAGTTCGTCGAGTTTTGCTTTGTTTCTTGCAATACCCATTACATTACAGCCGTATTTTTTTACTAAAATAAGAAGGATTTCTTTACCCATACCGGTAGAACATCCCGTCAAAACGACATTTCTGCCGTAAAGCCATTTACCTGTCATATACTTATCACCTTACCCGAATAATTTTTCAAAACAGTGAGCGATTGCTCATCAATTAACGATAATATTTTAATATAATATATTAAGTTTGTCAAGATAAATGCAAGATTAACGCCTCTAAAGATAAAGTTTGCGCCGATTTATAATATACGCTTATTGAGAGAATAGGGCGCATAATGCTTTTAGTGATTGAAGCATCAGAATGAAATAAAAAAGAAGGTACTGAAAAGTACCTTCTTTGTAGATTTTGTCTTAGTCGACGATTATTCCATAATCTTGGATACAACGCCGGAACCAACGGTTCTGCCACCTTCACGGATAGCGAAACGCAAACCTTCTTCGATAGCGATAGGAGTGATGAGCGTAACGTCCATGTTGATGTTATCGCCGGGCATAACCATTTCTACGCCGTCAGGCAACTTGATGGAACCGGTAACGTCGGTAGTTCTGAAGTAGAACTGAGGACGATATCCGTTGAAGAAAGGAGTATGACGACCGCCTTCGTCCTTGGTCAATACGTAAACCTGAGAGGAGAACTTGGTGTGAGGGTTGATGGTGCCGGGTTTAGCAAGAACCTGACCTCTTTCGATACCCTTTCTGTCGATACCACGGAGCAATGCGCCAACGTTGTCGCCTGCGTATGCCTCGTCGAGGAGCTTTCTGAACATTTCAAGACCGGTGATAACGGTGTCGGTGGTAGGTTTGATACCAACGATTTGAACCTTATCCTGAACTTTTACAACGCCTCTTTCTACTCTACCGGTTGCAACAGTACCTCTACCGGTAATGGTGAATACGTCTTCAACAGGCATCAAGAAAGGCTTATCGGTGTCACGCTCAGGTGCAGGGATATAAGCGTCAACAGCGTCGAGAAGTTCCTGAATGCACTTGCAAGCGGGATTAGAGATGTCGCCGTTGGAAGCAGCTTCCAAAGCGAGGAGCGCGGAACCTTTGATGATAGGGGTATCGTCGCCGGGGAAACCGTACTCGCTGAGGAGTTCTCTGATTTCCATTTCAACCAATTCGAGCAACTCGGGGTCGTCTACTTGGTCGGTCTTGTTCATAAATACTACGATGTAAGGAACGCCTACCTGACGAGCAAGCAAGATGTGCTCTCTGGTCTGGGGCATAGGACCGTCGGTGGAAGCAACTACGAGGATTGCGCCGTCCATCTGTGCAGCACCGGTAATCATGTTCTTAACGTAGTCTGCGTGTCCGGGGCAGTCAACGTGAGCGTAGTGACGCTTGTCGGTCTCGTACTCAACGTGAGCGGTGTTGATTGTGATACCTCTTTCCTTCTCTTCGGGTGCCTTGTCGATTTCGTCATATCTCATCTTCTGAGCAAAGCCCTTAGCTGCGGAATACATTGTAATAGCGGCCGTAAGAGTGGTCTTACCGTGGTCAACGTGACCAATCGTACCGATATTTACGTGGGGTTTAGTTCTTTCGAATTTAGCCTTAGCCATAGTTAAATATCCTCCTGATGATATAAAAATGAATTAGTCTTTTTTATTAACCTTTATTATTTTATAATGTTTTTGCGATTTTGTCAACATTTATTTATATTTTAATAAATATTAGTCTTTTTTCGCTCTTGCGCCGATAATCTTCTCGGCAACGGACTTAGGTACTTCTGCGTAGTGGTCAAACTGCATTACGAAGTTACCTCTACCCTGTGTCGAACCTCTCAAATCGGTTGCGTATCCGAACATTTCTGCCAAAGGCACGTCTGCGTCTACTACCTGTACGCCGTTTCTCTCTTCGGTCGTCTTGATAGTACCTCTACGAGCGGTTACGCTTCCGAGAATAGTACCGAGATAATCTTCGGGAGCCTGTACTTCTACGCTCATAATAGGTTCGAGCAATACGGGGTTAGCCTTAGCCGCGCCGTCCTTGAATGCCATAGAACCTGCAATCTTGAACGCCATTTCGGAGGAGTCTACTTCGTGGTAGCTACCGTCAACCAAATCGACGTTGAAGTCAACCATTTCGTAACCTGCGAGAATACCGCCTCTTGCAGCCTCTCTGATACCTGCCTCGACTGCGGGGATGTATTCCTTAGGAATACTACCGCCGACGGTCTTGTCGACAAACGTAACGCCCTTACCGGCCTCGTTAGGGGAAAGAACGATTTTACAGTGACCGTACTGACCTTTACCGCCCGACTGTCTCTTGAACAAGCCTTCTGCGTTGACTTCCTTGCGGATAGTCTCACGGTAAGCAACCTGAGGATTACCTACGTTAGCTTCGACTTTAAATTCTCTTCTCAATCTGTCTACGATAATGTCAAGGTGCAACTCACCCATACCTGCGATGATGGTCTGACCGGTTTCCTGGTCGGTATAAGTCTTGAAAGTAGGATCTTCTTCTGCGAGTTTCTGGAGTGCGAGACCCATCTTCTCCTGACCAGCCTTAGTCTTAGGCTCGATAGCAATCTGAATAACGGGATCGGGGAAGTCCATAGACTCGAGAATGATAGGATTGCTTTCGTCGCAAAGCGTATCGCCCGTGGTGGTATCTTTAAGACCTACGATAGCAACGATGTCGCCTGCATGAGCCTCGTCGATTTCGGTACGGCTGTTAGCGTGCATTCTTACGAGACGGCCTACTCTTTCTCTCTTGTCCTTGGTGGAGTTATAAACATACGAACCCTTGGTCAAAACACCCGAGTAAACTCTGAAGAATGCGAGCTTACCGATGAAGGGGTCGGTAGCAATCTTGAACGCGAGACCGCTGAAAGACTCGTCATCCGAAGACTTACGGGTTGCGATTTTCTCCTTATCGCCGGGAATGTGTCCTTCTACGTTAGGAACGTCCGTAGGAGCGGGCAGGTAATCTACGATTGCGTCGAGCAAAAGCTGAGTACCCTTGTTACCCAAAGACGAACCGCAGAAAGCAGGCGTAATCTTCATATCAATCGTAGCCTTACGAATTATAGGTTTGAGCATATCCTTAGGCATAGCCTCTACGCTGATATCTCCTTCGAAGAACTTCTCCATAAGGTTATCGTCGAATTCTGCGATTTTTTCAATCAATGCTGCTCTAGCTTCTTCGCACTCGGACTGAATCTCTGCGGGAATTTCCTTTTCAGTAAGAATATCGCCGTTCTTGCCTTCGTTGTAGTAAGCCTTCATCGTAAGCAAATCTACTACACCTCTGAAGGTCTTTTCTGCTCCGATAGGATACTGCATTGCGATAGCGTTTGCATTGAGTCTTTTATTCATCATTTCGATTGTTCTGAAGTAGCTTGCGTCATCCTTGTCCATCTTGTTGACAAAAGCTATTCTGGGTACGTGGTACTTCGTAGCCTGTCTCCAAACGGTTTCGGACTGAGGCTCAACGCCGCCTCTTGCGCAGAACAATGCAACTGCACCGTCAAGAATACGCAAGGAACGCTCAACTTCTACCGTGAAGTCAACGTGTCCCGGGGTATCTATAAGGTTGATGCAAGTGCCCTTCCAGTGAGTGGTAGTAGCAGCGGAAGTAATGGTAATACCTCTTTCCTGCTCCTGTTCCATCCAGTCCATCGTAGCGGCACCTTCGTGTACCTCACCGATTTTGTGGTTGATACCTGTATAGAACAAAATTCTTTCACTCGTGGTGGTCTTGCCGGCATCAATGTGCGCCATAATGCCGATATTTCTGGTGTTTTCCAAAGAATATTCTCTAGCCATTTTTTACCTCTTCTGAATTGTGCGCGGTAGTGATTACCAACGATAATGAGCAAATGCCTTGTTAGCCTCTGCCATTCTATGCATGTCTTCTTTCTTCTTAACAGCGTTACCGGTGTTGTTGTAAGCGTCCATAAGCTCTGCAGCAACCTTGTCTACCATAGTCTTTTCGCCTCTCTTACGAGCGAACATAACTATCCATCTGATAGCGAGGGTCTGTCTTCTTGCAGGACGGATTTCCATAGGAACCTGATAGGTAGAACCGCCTACTCTGCGAGCCTTAACTTCGAGGGAAGGCATAACGTTTTCCATAGCCTTGTTGAAAACTTCGATAGGAGCAACCCCCATCTTTTGTTCGATTATATTGAAAGCGTCATAAACGATAGACTGAGCTATACCTTTCTTACCGTCCCACATAATTTGGTTTACAAACTTAGTGATAACCTTACTGCCGTATACGGGATCCGGCAATACGTCTCTTACCGGAACTGAATTTCTTCTGGGCATAAAATCTTAACCTCCTTGTTTAGATTGTGAATAAATGATTACATCCGACTAAATAGGCAATGCTTATTTAGGTCTCTTTGCGCCATACTTCGAGCGTGCCTGCATGCGCTTAGCTACGCCAGCGCTGTCCAAGGTGCCACGGATAATGTGATATCTGACACCAGGCAAATCTCTTACTCTTCCGCCTCTGATAAGAACGACGCTGTGCTCTTGCAGGTTGTGACCGATACCGGGAATGTAAATGGTACCTTCAAGACCGTTGACAAGACGTACTCTTGCAATCTTTCTCAAAGCGGAGTTAGGCTTTTTAGGAGAAGTGGTAGTAACGGAAAGGCATACGCCTCTCTTCTGAGGATTCTTCTGCATAATAGGTGCAGTAGACTTCTTTACTTGCTTCTCGCGACCTTGCCTGATTAATTGATTGATTGTGGGCATTTTGCGAACCTCCTGTGTAATTTGTCGGATGAGTTATCCAGCAACCCTGAAGGATAATCTCATATTTATTTGACTAAAAACCGTCACACCCACGGTTTTTTTGTGCAAAGTAATGCATACGAGTAGCATTTTACTCATAGCATAACTATTTTATATGTAATTAATTTTTTAGTCAAGCGTTTGATTTGAGTTTTTTGAATATTTATATAAAATACGTTTTATATTTATCCGTACAAATAAAAAATCGTCATTTCGAGCGAATTTATGCCTTTCGGCTTGTGTTTTTTTAACATTTTGACGTTTGCGGCGCCTAAAAATCAACGGCAAAATTACAAGATAAGACATATAGTATTGATAAAATATTATATATAATATAATTTCGTTTTCGGCAAACTATTCCCACACTTTCAAGTTGGCGTTTGCGTCGAGGTCGATATCCGCCGCTTTTGCTCCGCGCTTTATCATATTGTAAGCTTCGGAAGCTATCATCGCTCCGTTGTCGGTACACAGTATCATAGGAGGATAATATACTTGAATTCCCAGCTTTTCGGCGCGCTCGGACATCTTTTTCCTAAGCACTCCGTTTGCTCCCACGCCGCCTGCAATTACTACCGTTTTAACATTCATATCGCACGCGCAGCGCAAGGTATTGTTTACCATAATATCCGTTACTTTCTCCTGAAAGGAGCACGCAAGGTCGGCTCTCTCCAGCTCCTCGCCCTTCTGCTCTTTTTTGTGTGCGTAATTTATGACTGCCGTCTTTATACCGCTGTAGGAAAAATCGTACGTATCCTTGTCTTTATAAGGAGTAGGCAATTCTATCGTGGGTCTGCCTTCTTTTGCGAGTTTTTCTATCTGCGGTCCGCCTGGATAAGGAAGTCCCAAAACTCTGGCAACTTTATCGAAAGCCTCTCCGCACGCATCGTCCTGCGTAGTACCTTTTATCTCCACTTCCGTAAGCGATTTTACATACGCTATCGTCGTATGTCCGCCGCTTGCGATAAGACAGAGGTAAGGCGGCTCGAGGTCGGGTTTGGCAAGGTAATTGGCTGCTATATGCCCTTTGATGTGATTGACGGCAATAAGAGGTTTGCCCGTCGCATATGCGAGCGCTTTGGCATAAGACACTCCCACGAGCAATGCGCCCAAAAGACCCGCGCCGTAAGTCACCGCAATGCAATCTATATCGTCAAGCGTCATATCTGCCTGCTTCAAAGCCTCTTTCATCACTCCGTCTATCGCAAGCGTATGGTTTCTCGAAGCAATCTCAGGCACTACTCCGCCAAAACGCTTGTGAATGTCTATCTGCGAAGCAATAGCGTTGGCAAGAAGCTGTCTGCCTTTGGTAATAGCTACCGCAGTTTCGTCGCACGAGCTTTCGATTGCGAGTATCACTATACCTTCGCGCTGTCTTATTTCGTCGAGTTTTCCGTTTGCTATATCGATATATTCCATATCCTGCCCGTAATTCTTCCTGAGTATTTCAAACTTACTCTTTTATTAATTGGCTTTTTTGAGATAGTCGAAAATAAACTGCTCGATATCTCCGTCCATTACCGCCGTAATGTTACCGGTTTCGCAACCCGTACGGTGGTCCTTTACCATTGTGTAGGGGCAGAATACGTAGCTTCGTATCTGACTTCCCCATTCGATTTTCTTGAGGTCGCCTTTGAGTTCGGTTTCTTTCTCAAGACGTTCTCTCTCCTGCTTTTCGATAAGCTTGGATATGAGCATACCCATAGCTTGTTCTCTGTTTTGTATCTGGCTTCTTTCGTTCTGACACTGCACGATTATACCGGTAGGGATATGCGTAATACGTATCGCGCTTTCCGTCTTGTTGACGTGCTGTCCGCCCGCGCCGCCACTTCGGTAGGTGTCTATCTTTAAGTCCTCGGGATTGATTTTAATTTCATTTTTATTCTCAATCTCGGGCATAACTTCCAAAGAAGCAAATGAAGTATGGCGTCTTGCATTTGAGTCGAAAGGAGATATTCTGACAAGTCTGTGCACACCTTTTTCGGCTTTGAGATAGCCGTAAGCGTTTTCGCCTATTACCTTAAAAGTTACGCTCTTTATTCCCGCTTCGTCACCCGCTAGCTTGTCGAGTTCGACTACCTTGTAGCCTACGCGCTCGGCATACCTCGTGTACATACGGTAAAGCATATTAGCCCAGTCCTGCGCTTCCGTACCGCCCGCTCCCGCGTGCAAAGTCAGTATAGCGTTGTTTGCATCGTACTTGCCTTTGAGCAAAGTTTCGAGTTTAAGCGATTCGACCGCCTCGGAAAAAGCGTTGATTTCCTTTTGCAATTCTTCCATCGCGCTCTCGTCACCGCTGTTGTCTTCGGTAAGCTCGATTAACACTTCCAAATCTTCTCCCTGAGAATAAAGCTTGTCGTAATGCTTTATTTTACTCTCGATACGGCTCAGTTCTTTGTTTATTTTCTGAGCATTGTCCATATCGTTCCAGAAGTCGTCCTTTGCCTGCTCTTTTCTCAACTCCTCGGCTCTCTTTTTTAGTCCGTCGTAGTCAAGCGCCTCTTTAACTTCCGCAAGCGATTTATTTATCTTGTCAGCCTCCCATTTGGCCTGTTCGATAGTCATCATATTTTTTTCTTTCTCTCCTGATAATTGTCAACCGCGTTTATTTTCCGCAACAGAATTTGTACTTTTTACCGCTGCCGCAAGGACAGGGGTCGTTGGGACGGATTTTCTTAGATGTGTTGACAACCGTTCTGTTTTTCTTTTCTTCGCTGGTTACGGTATTCGCTACTTCCTTGTCAGACTGCACTTTGGTAGCTTTTTCAAAACGGCTCTTGACAAGAGTCCTTACAGTATCGTACTGAATAGATTCGACCATATTGTCAAACATTTCGAAGCCCTCGATTTTGTACTGAATAACGGGGTCGCGGTGTGCGTAAGCCACAAGTCCTATACCCTGCTTGAGCTGTGCCATTGCGTCGATATGGTCCATCCACTTGCTGTCTACGTTGTAAAGCATACAGTCGCGTTCGAATCTCGCAAAGTCGATACCTATCTCGTTTTTGACGTAATCGCACTTTTTCTCATACTGCTCTTTTGCAACTTCCATTATCTTAGCGACGAGTCCGCTTATGGAGTTATCCTCGAGATTGACTATGAAGTCGGGAGTAAGAAGCTGTGTACCGTCCTCGAGTACGCACTGCTCGAGCTCCATATTGAAGTCGTCGTAATTCCAGTATCTGTGGTCCTCTTTGTAGTCAACGTACTTGTTGCAGATATTGGTAATAACCGATTCCATCATGGCAAGTATCTGTACGTGTACGTCCATACCGTCAAGCACGATATTACGCTGTTCGTAGATAATCTCTCTCTGCTTGTTCATTACGTCGTCGTATCCCAAAACGTGCTTTCTTACCGAGAAGTTTCTGTCCTCCACTCTCGCCTGCGCCGCCTCTACCTGACGGGTAATAAACTTGCTTACGATAGGGGTATTCTCGTCCATAGAGATTGCCTGAGCTATTTTGAGCATGTGGTCGCCGCCGAAAATTCTCAGCATATCGTCTTCCATGGAGAGATAGAATACCGAAGAACCGGGGTCGCCCTGACGTCCGCTACGGCCTCTGAGCTGATTGTCTATACGGCGCGATTCGTTGCGTTCCGTTCCTATAATTCTCAGTCCGCCAGCCGCTATTACTTCTTGCTTTTCTGCGTCCGTGTCCTTTGCGAAAAGCGCGTAATATTTCTTGTAATCGCCTCTGGCTTTCAAAATATCTTCGTCGTCGGTATTGGCGTATGACGTAGCTTGCTCTATAATATCGTGAGGATAACCCATATTGGCAAGCTTTTGTTTTGCAAGGAATTCGGGATTTCCGCCGAGAAGTATATCGGTACCGCGGCCTGCCATATTGGTTGCTATGGTTACGGCTCCGCTCTTACCTGCCTGAGCGACTATCTCTGCCTCTTTTTCGTGGTTTTTCGCATTGAGCACGTTGTGAGGTATTCTCTCTTTGGAGAGAAGTTTTGAAAGTTCTTCAGACTTCTCTACGCTTACGGTACCCACGAGTACAGGTTGCTTTTTCTCATAGCACTTCTTTATGTCCGCTATGATTGCAGCGTATTTCGCCTTCTTGGTCATAAACAGCTTATCGGGTTCGTCTACTCTTATTACAGGCTTATTGGTGGGTATAACTACTACGTCAAGTCCGTATATTGCGTCAAATTCGTTTTCCTCAGTCTTTGCAGTACCCGTCATACCCGACAGCCTTTTGTAAAGTCTGAAAAAGTTCTGGAAAGTTATCGTAGCCATCGTCTTGTCTTCAGAGCGGATAGGCACGTTTTCCTTTGCCTCGATAGCCTGATGCAAACCGTCGCTGTAACGTCTGCCTATCATCTTTCTGCCCGTGAATTCGTCTATGATGATAACTTCGTTGTCGACTACGATATAGTTATCGCTTTCCTTCATAATGAAGTTAGCTTTCAAAGCGTTGTCGATATAGTGCTTAAGCCCTTGATTTTCGTAGTCGGAAAGATTTTCGATATTGAAGTACTTTTCGGCTTTTTCCACGCCGTTTTCATTGAGGAATACCGACTTCTCCTTTTCGCCTATTTCGTAATCGTCTTCTTTGAGAGTCTTTACGAATCTGTTGGCGGTGATATACATATCGCTCGACTTTTGTCCTCTGCCGCTTATGATAAGAGGGGTACGCGCCTCGTCCACGAGTATACTGTCCACTTCGTCAACGATTGCGTATTCGAGTCCGCGCTGTACTTTATAAGACTTATCCTTGACCATATTGTCGCGCAGATAGTCAAATCCGAGTTCGTTGTTGGTCGTGTACATAATGTCGCAATTGTACGCTTTGACCTTTTCTTCTCTGGGCATATGCGAATAGTTGACGCCTACGGTAAGTCCCAAAAACTTGAATACTTTGCCCATCCACTCTGCGTCACGCTTGGCAAGATATTCGTTGACGGTAACGATATGCACGCCTTTTTTGTCGAGCGCCTTCAGATATGCGGCAAGAGTCGCAACAAGCGTCTTACCTTCACCTGTACGCATCTCGGCAATTCTTCCCTGATAGAGGACCACGCCGCCCACGAGCTGAACGTAGAAGTGTCTCATTCCCAGCACTCTGTCGCTTGCCTCTCTTACCGTAGCAAACGCTTCGGGGAGCAGAGCTTCGAGGCTTTCGCCGTCTTCGCGTCTTTGCATAAGAGCCTGCGTGCAAGCTTTAAGTTCATCGTCGCTCATAGCCTTGTAAGTATCTTCGAGAGCTACTACTTTGTCGACCGTCTTATAAATTCTTTTGAGTTCCCTGTCGTTGTGAGAAGGGAAAATCTTGCTCAAAATACCCATTTTTTAACCTCGCTGTCGCAAATTTGCTAATAATTATAATATCATAATATAAATATATAGTCAAGGCGCACAAATATATAATAAAAGTAAATAATGGTTTCAAGCAGTAATTTTTGGCGTATTTTGTCCACGTTAAAAGGCAAAAAGCGCGAAAAACGCGCTTTTTATTCGGTAAAATTTTTTGATTGCCTACCACTCGTTTATTGCATTTTATATGCAAGAGAGCAAAGCCGACTTGATTTATATTTTCCGCACTTGTCAGCCTTCAACGCCCGCACGCTTGCAATTTTCTTTCAAAAACTGCGTAAGAAGCGTGTTGCGTTTTGCCGTATAATCGTTTTTGACCATTTTGGCAAGGCTTTCTTTTGAGCCTTCGATGACAACGATTTGTTTTGCTCTCGTGATTGCCGTATACAAGAGATTTCTCGTCATCAAAAACGGATTGCCCCCGCTCACCATAATAATTACCGCAGGAAACTCCGAGCCTTGCGACTTGTGTATGCTTATGGCATAAGCAAGTGCGATTTCGTCGAGATTTTCTTGCTTATAGGTAGCTATCTTGCCGTCGTCGAATTCGACTTTTAAGGACGGCGCGGACTTGTTGACTTCGATTATATACCCTATATCTCCGTTGAATACGCCGCTGCCGCTCAAGCCGTCGGGCGACAGCCACTCCATCTGATAATTGTTGACTGTATGAATTACCTTATCTCCTACGCGGAATATATTCGCTCCGGCTCTCAGCTCGCCTTTTGAAGAATCGGGAGGATTGAGAGCTTTTTGCATTTCGATATTTATATTCTCTACGCCTATCACGCCCTTTTTCATAGGACAAAGCACCTGTATGTCTTTAGGAGCAAGCTTAGAGAAAGACGGCAGTCTTTTAGTAACAAGGTCAATACAGTTTTTGAGCATATCGGCTGTATCCGTCTGTGCGTCCACGAAAAAGTCCTTTGACTTATTGTCTATCGTAGGCATCTTGCCTTCGTTGACCTTATGCGCGTTGGATATAATCAAACTGTCGTCGCTTTGACGGTATATATACGTGAGGTAATTTACGGGCACTAGTCCGCTCGCTATTATATCGGACAGAATATTGCCTGCACCGACAGAAGGAAGCTGGTCCTTATCGCCTACGAGTATAAGTCTGCCGCCGCGCTTTATTGCTCTTATGAGCGCGTAGAATACGTATTCGTCGCACATACTCACTTCGTCCACGACGACTACGTCGGCGTCGAGTTTGGTATCTTCATTGTAGGTAAAGTGACCTTTGCCGCCCGTGAAATCCAAATCGAGAAGTCTGTGAATTGTCTTTGCGTCCTCACCCGTAGCTTCGGCAAGTCTTTTTGACGCTCTGCCGGTAGGCGCGCAAAGCACTGTACGCATATACTGCTTTTTGAGTATGGTGAGTATGCAGTTGATTATCGTGGTTTTACCTGTACCGGGACCGCCCGTAATGACGTTTACTCCGTACTTTACGCAATTCTTTATCGCTTCTATCTGATTTTCGTGCAAGGTTATGCCCTTACTCTTCTGATACTCGTCAATGTCAGCGTCTATATTGAGGTCAATCTCCTCCGCGCTTACAAGCATATCGGCAAGACAGCGCGCTATACCGTTTTCGTTCTCATACATTCTCGTGAGCATTACGCACTCTTCTCCGCCCTCTTCGATGATGACGATTTTGCCCATCACCACATTGTCGAGAATAATCCCGTCAACCATATAGCGGTATTCTTCTTCGTTCATTTTAAGAAGTCGGCAGACCTCGCTGACCACTTCTCTTCTTTCAAGATACGTATGTCCGTTTTTGCTCGCGCCCTCTTGAAGCACGTGCCCTATACCCGCCGTAATTCTAAAACGGCTGTATTGGTCAAAGCCCATTTTAAGCGCGATTTTATCCGCCGTAATAAAACCTACGCCGTCCACGTCCTCTACCATCTGATAAGGATTTTTCTCTATTATGCGCTTGGTGCCGTCCCCGTAAGTCTTATATATTTTAAGTGCGAGATTAAGGCTGATATCGAAATTCTGAAGATATAAAATCGTAGCCTGCTGTTCCTTATGCACGATAAATGCTTCGTTTATCGCCATAGCCTTTTTGAGCGAAAGCCCCTTGACCTGAGATAGTTTTACGGGGTCTTTTTCGATATATTCGAGCGCACGCGCTCCGAAAGTATTGACAATATTTTTTGCCGTTACCTCTCCTACGCCATAGAAAAGTCCGCTCGAAAGATATCTGTATATCGACTCTACGGAATCGGGTTGCACGATTTTGCACTCGGATACGTTGAACTGTTCGCCGAACTTATTGTTGACTACGTGCTCACCCTGCATTTCGAGATACTCCCCCTCTTCGACGGGAGGAAAAACTCCGACGGCAGTAACAAGGTTATTGCCTGCATTTATCAATAGCACGCAATAGCCGTTGTCAATATTCCTGAAGATAATCTCTTCGACGTATCCTTTTACAGTTTCCATTAATCTCCTTGCCGATATAAAAGTTAAGTCAAAAAAAATCGGGGGATTACTCCCCCTTTATTTTAGATTAAATACTCTTTGCTGTCAACAGCTGTCTGATTATTTAAAATATTCTCAAAGCTTTTGGGCGAGTTTTCTTATCTCGTCGGCCTTGTCGCACATCTCCCACTTGAAGCCTTGGTCTTCTCTGCCGAAATGGCCGTAGTTGCTCGTCTTTGCAAACTGAGGTTTTCTAAGCTCCAACTGTTCGATTATTGCTAAGGGGCGCATATCGAATACCTTGTCGATAATGCTCGCTATCTGTTCGTTGGTGTACTTGCTCGTACCGAAAGTGTTTACGTTTATTGATACGGGCTTGGCTACGCCTATGGCGTACGCAACGTCAAGCTGGCATCTGTCGGCAATGCCCGAAGCTACTATATTCTTGCACACGTATCTTGCCATATAGCAAGCCGACCTGTCAACCTTGGTAGCATCCTTGCCCGAAAACGCACCGCCGCCGTGAGGACAGTATCCGCCGTAAGTATCGACGATAATCTTTCTGCCCGTAAGTCCGCTGTCGCCGTGAGGTCCGCCGATTACGAATCTGCCCGTAGGATTAATATAAATCTTGGTATTCTCGTCTACCAGGTCAGAAGGAATCACTTCGTCGATAACGTACTTTTTGACGTCTTTTTTGAGCTTGTCCATATCCACGTCGGGATTGTGCTGAGTGGACAATACTATTGCCTCTATTCTCGCTACTTTGTCATCGTCGTACTCTACCGAAACCTGCGCTTTGCCGTCGGGGCGCAAGTAATCGAGAATACCCTCTTTTCTCACCTCGGTAAGTCTTGCGGTAAGCTTATGAGCAAGGTAGATAGGCATAGGCATAAGCGTAGGCGTCTCCTTGCAAGCATAGCCGAACATCATACCCTGGTCACCCGCACCGATAAGGTCGTATTTATCGCTGCCTTTAGTTTTGTTTTCGAGCGAGCTGTCCACGCCCATAGCTATGTCGGCAGACTGCTTGTCAAGGCGTACGATAACTTCGCACTTGTCGCAATCCAGTCCCTTATCCTCACTGTCGTAACCTATCTCTTTAACCGTCTTTCTGACGATTGCTTCATAGTCCACTTTCGCATTAGAGGTAATCTCTCCCATAACGAGTACGAATCCCGTACTCGAACAAGTTTCGCAAGCCGAGCGGCTCATAGGGTCGCCCTCCAGCAAAGCGTCGAGTATGCTGTCGGATATCTTGTCGCACACCTTGTCGGGATGCCCTTCTGTTACGCTCTCGCTGGTAAATAATCTTTTTATCATAAAAACTCCTTTGTAAAAAAAGTCGCTATACGTGATAGCGACTTTATACATTCTATCTATCAAGTATACTTGCGGAATTTAGCACCTTACACGAGGTTGCTGTGTGTTCACAGTGTCCGTCACTCCCACACTCTTTATAGAATTTTATATTAAGTTGTACCGTCGGACGGGCTGCGCCCGACGGGAATGAGTATCAGTCCTCTATGTCGTCCTCGAGAGCAAACTTGTCTTGGATTTCGTCTTCGACAATCTTGCTGTCGTTCATGTTGGCGGGCATAGCTACGATATTCTTGTATCTCTTCATACCCGTACCTGCGGGAATGAGTTTACCGAGAATAACGTTTTCCTTAAGTCCGACGAGGTGGTCGACCTTATTCTTGATAGCCGCTTCGGTAAGCACTTTTGCAGTTTCCTGGAAGGATGCAGCCGACAAGAAGGATTCGGTAGCGAGAGCAGCTTTGGTAATACCGAGAAGCGTTCTCTTTGCCGTAGCGGGACGTCCGCCGTTTTCGATAACCTTTTCGTTTTCAGCCTCGTAGGTAAAGATATCTACGTATTCGCCGGGGAGCATATTGGTATCGCCCTGGCTTTCAATCTTAACCTTTCTGAGCATCTGTCTTACGATGATTTCGATATGCTTTTCGTTAATGTCGACACCGGAGGTAACGTAGGTGTTCTTAACTTCTTTGATGATGTAGTCCTGAACGCCTCTTACGCCCTTGGTTCTCAAAATATCCTGAGGATAGATGCTACCCTGAGTGAGTACGTCGCCCGCAGCTACCTGCTGACCGTCTTCTACTTTGAGTCTTTGACCGAATACGAGTTTGTATTCTACCTTGTCGCCCTTAGCGGGAGTAATAGTCAAAATCTTCTTAGCGTCGTCGATAGCAACCGTACCTGCGATATCTGCTACGAGAGCCTGACCCTTAGGACGTCTTGCTTCAAACAATTCCTCTACTCTGGGCAGACCGTTGGTGATATCGCCCGAGAGAGCTACACCGCCGGTGTGGAAGGTTCTCATCGTAAGCTGAGTACCGGGTTCACCGATTGACTGAGCAGCTATGATACCTACGGCTTCACCGAGTTTTACGGAATTGCCGGATGCCATATTCTTACCGTAACACTTGGAGCATACGCCTCTGGGAGACTTACACATAAGAATACTTCTTATCTTGACTTTCTTTACGCCTGCCTCAGCAATAGCCTTAGCTTGCTCCTGGGAGCACATCGTATCCTTTTCGATGATAACGTTGCCTTCTCCGTCGAGTACGTCTTCCATAACGTATCTTCCGTCGATACGCTCGATAAATTCTTTGACGAGTTCGTCCTGTTTCTTGGGGTCGTCAGCGAGTTCGATTACAATACCTCTGGTGTCGCCGCAATCGATATCGTCAACGATTACTTCCTGAGCTACGTCTACGAGACGACGGGTCATATAACCTGAGTCTGCAGTCTTAAGAGCGGTATCTGCCATACCCTTACGTCCGCCGTGCGAGGAAATGAAGTATTCGAGTACGCTCAAGCCCTCACGCAAAGACGCCTTGATAGGCAATTCTATGGTTTTACCCGAAGGGTCTGCGACCAGACCTTTCATACCGCACAACTGCGATATCTGCGTCATACTACCACGCGCACCGGAGTTTGCCATCATCCAGATAGGGTTGAACTTGTCAAGTCCCTTCTGCAATTCGACGTTGATGTCCTTGATAGCCTGTTGCCATACCTTTACGGTCTGGTTGTATCTGTCTTCTTCGCTCAAACGTCCTTTCTTGAACTGCTTTTCGATAGAAACTACGTCCTCGTCAGCCTTAGCGATGATTTCCTTCTTCTTGGGAGGAACGTGCATATCGAATACGCTCGCGGTAATCGCGCCGACCGTAGAATACTTGTAACCCTGAGCCTTAATCTTGTCGAGGATTATGGAAGTCTCGGTTGCGCCCTTGTACTTAAAGCAAGCGTCAACTATCTTGGAGAGCATCTTCTTGTCGACAACTGTGTCGATTTCGAGGTCGAGCTGTTGTTCGGGGGTATCTCTGGGCACAAAGTGCAAATCCTGAGGGATTGCGCCGTTGAAGATAACGCGTCCGATAGTCGTATGAAGTTTCTTGGAGTACTTGACTCCGTCGATAACCTTTTCAACTCTGATGAATACTTTGGACTGGAGAGATATCTGTCCGTCCTGATAAGCCATCATAGCTTCTTCGGGATTTCTGAAGTATCTGCCTTCGCCCTTGCCGCCCTCTCTCTCGATGGTGAGATAGTACGAACCGATGACCATATCCTGCGTAGGAGATACGACAGGCTTACCGTCGCTCAGCTTGAGGATATTGTTGGTAGAGAGCATCAGGAATCTCGCTTCCGTTCTTGCCTCTATGGAAAGAGGTACGTGCACAGCCATCTGGTCACCGTCAAAGTCTGCGTTAAACGCTGTACATACGAGAGGGTGCAACTTGATAGCTCTGCCTTCTACGAGTACGGGCTCGAATGCCTGAATGGAAAGTCTGTGCAAGGAAGGAGCACGGTTGAGGAGTACGGGGTGGTCCTTGATAACCTCTTCGAGGATATCCCAAACCGCATCGTCCTGCGCTCTTTCGATAACTTTCTTTGCGCTCTTGATATTGAGGCAAGTACCTTTCTCTACGAGCTTTTTCATTACGAAAGGCTTGAAGAGCTCGATAGCCATTTCCTTAGGAATACCGCACTGGTACATCTTGAGTTCAGGACCTACGACGATAACCGAACGACCGGAATAGTCGACACGCTTACCGAGCAAGTTCTGACGGAAACGACCCTGCTTACCTTTGAGGAGTCCCGTCAAAGATTTGAGTTCTCTGTTGCCTGCGCCCGTAACGGCTTTACCTCTTCTGCCGTTGTCAATCAAAGCGTCTACGGCGTCTTGAAGCATTCTCTTTTCGTTGCGGACGATTATTTCGGGAGAGCCCATTTCGATGAGCTTTTTAAGTCTGTTGTTTCTGTTGATAACTCTACGATACAAATCGTTAAGGTCGGACGCAGCATATCTTCCGCCGTCGAGGGGAACCATAGGTCTGAGTTCGGGAGGAAGTACGGGAAGCACGTCGAGAATCATCCACTCGGGACGAGTGTTGCTGAGTCTGAAAGCTTCGATGATATCGAGACGCTTTACAGCCTTGATTCTCTTCTGATTGTTGGCTTTGTCCGTGCTCTCTGCTACGATAGCCTTAAGATCTGCAGCTTCTTTTTCGAGGTCGATTTGGCTGAGCAATTCTTTGATTGCTTCCGCGCCCATACCTACTCTGTAAGAGCCGAGGTCCTCGGGAATAACCACGCTTTCGGGGTCCTTGCCCATATCCTCGTAAGCCTTTTTGATAGCCTTTTCGTAGTCTTGGTCGACTACTACGTCCTTTTTCTTGAATTCGGTATTACCGGGGTCGAGCACGATAAACTTATTGAAGTACAGTACCGCGTCAACGTCCTTGGGAGGCATATCGAGTACTACGCTTATTCTGGAAGGCACGCCCTTATAGTACCAAATATGAGATACGGGAGCAGCCAACTCGATGTGACCCATTCTCTCACGTCTTACCTTGGCTTTGGTAACTTCTACACCGCACTTGTCGCATATAACGCCCTTATATCTGATGCGCTTATACTTACCGCAGTGACATTCCCAGTCCTTGGTAGGTCCGAATATTTTTTCGCAGAACAAGCCGTCTTTTTCGGGCTTTTGCGTTCTGTAATTGATTGTTTCTGATTTAAGCACTTCGCCGTGCGACCACGACCTGATTTTTTCAGGAGAGGCAACACCTATCTGTATTGAATCGAAATTATTTACTTCTGACATATCGCACCTCCTTAGTTCTCGTCGTCGTTGAACATATTGTTCAAGCTGAACATATCTTCGTCGTCGCCCTCGTCGGGAGAATCGGAATTATCCGCAAAAGGATTACCGCTATCGAAACTGAAGATATCGTTGTTGTCGCCGATATCGAATATATCGACTTCCTTGTCGGGGGTCGTCTCTTTCTCTTCGAAGTAGTCGCCGTCGTCGTCGACCATCTCTCTGAGACCGATTTCCTCTTTGTTCTCGTTGAGCACCTTGACGTCAAGACCGAGTGCCTGGAATTCTTTTATCAATACTTTGAAGGACTCAGGCGTGCCGGGCTCGGTGATAGGAGTACCCTTTACGATTGATTCGTAAGTTTTTACTCTTCCGACTACGTCGTCCGACTTGACGGTAAGGATTTCCTGCAAAATGTTTGCCGCACCGTAAGCCTCGAGTGCCCAAACTTCCATTTCACCGAAACGCTGTCCGCCGAATTGAGCTTTACCGCCGAGAGGCTGCTGGGTAACAAGGCTGTAAGGACCTGTAGATCTTGCGTGAATCTTTTCGTCTACGAGGTGGCACAGCTTGAGCATATACATATATCCGACCGTAACGGGATTTTCAAACTTCTCGCCCGTTCTGCCGTCGTAAAGTTCGATTTTACCGTTTTCGGGCAAACCGTTTTCTCTCAAAAGTTCTTTTATGTCAGCTTCGGTAGCTCCGTCGAATACGGGGGTTGAGATGTGCCAGCCGCACGCTTTAGCCACGAGACCCAAGTGCACTTCCAATACCTGACCGATATTCATACGCGAAGGAACGCCCAAGGGGTTGAGCACGATTTGCAAAGGAGTACCGTCGGGCATAAAAGGCATATCCTCACGAGGCAAAACTCTGGATACGACGCCCTTGTTACCGTGACGACCGGACATCTTGTCGCCGACGCCGATTTTACGCTTCTGCGCAATATAAACTCTTACGAGTTTGCTAACGCCGGGAGATAGCTCCTTGCTGTTTTCTTTGGTGAAGACTTTTACGTCTACTACGATACCCGACTGACCGTGAGGCAATCTCAAAGACGTGTCTCTGACTTCTCTCGACTTCTCGCCGAAGATTGCTCTCAAAAGTCTCTCTTCGGGGGTGAGTTCGGTTTCGCCCTTAGGGGTTACTCTGCCGACGAGAATATCGCCGCTGTGTACTTCCGCACCGGGGATAATGATACCGTCTTCGTCGAGGTACTTGAGTACGTCGTCGCCGAGGTTGGGGATATCTCTCGTAATCTGTTCTTCGCCGAGCTTTGTATCTCTGCTCTCGATTTCGTATTCTTCGATATGGATAGACGTGAATACGTCGTCCTTAACGAGGTCTTCGTTGATAAGTATAGCGTCCTCGTAGTTGTAACCTTCCCAGGACATATAGCCTATGAGAATGTTTCTGCCGAGGGACAATTCACCGTTGCAGGTAGAAGGACCGTCTGCGAGTACCATACCCTTCAATACCTTGTCGCCCTTGTTGACGATAGGCTTCTGAACTATACAGGTACCTGCGTTGGAACGCTCGAACTTCTGCAAATTGTAAGTATCGAGACTGCCGTCGTCGCATCTGACGGTGATTACGCTCGAAGAAATGTTTTCTACAACGCCGTCGTTTTTAGCGATTACCATAACGCCCGAGTCGTATGCAATCTTGTGTTCGATACCCGTACCGATAAGGGGGGATTCAGGTCTCAAAAGAGGTACTGCCTGACGCTGCATGTTAGAACCCATCAGAGCACGCGCCGTATCGTCGTTCTCGAGGAAAGGAATAAGAGCCGCAGCAACGGATACGAGCTGTTTAGGAGATACGTCCATGTAGTCTACCTTGTCTGCGTCGAATTCTCTTATGTCCGCCTTGTAACGGCAAGTAACACGAGGGGTAGCGAAAGAGCCGTCCTCGTTGAGTTGAGCGTTTGCCTGAGCGACGATGTACTTGTCTTCCTCGTCTGCCTGCAAGTACTCAACCTCGTCGGTAACGATATGTCTTACCTTGTCTACCTTGCGGTAAGGAGCTTCGATAAAACCGTATTCGTTGACTCTCGCATAAGTAGCGAGCGAGGAGATAAGACCGATGTTCTGACCTTCAGGAGTCTCGATAGGACACATACGACCGTAGTGAGTATGGTGTATGTCACGGACTTCGAAGGAAGCTCTTTCTCTGTTAAGACCGCCGGGACCGAGTGCGGAAAGTTTACGCTTGTGAGTAAGCTCCGCGATAGGGTTGTGGTGGTCCATAAACTGCGACAACTGCGAGGAACAGAAGAATTCCTTGATTGCCGCCGTAACGGGTTTGATATTTATGAAGGACTGAGCCTTGAGGTCGCCCTCGTCCTGCATGATAGCCATCTTTTCCTTGATACCTCTGTCGAGACGGGAAAGACCTATTCTGAACTGATTCTGGAGCAACTCGCCTACCGAGCATATTCTTCTGTTGGCAAGGTGGTCGATATTGTCCTTTTCGCCGAAACCGGAAGAAAGACCTACGTTGTAGCAAACGGAAGATACGATATCGTCGATAGTGATGTGCTTGATAACGAGGCTGTCTCTGTTGACGGGCTTCTGAATAGCTTCTTTAAGCTCTTCGAGCGTAGGATATTCTTCCATCATCTTCTTGAGGACGGGATAGTATACTCTCTCTTTGATGCCAAGCTCCTTGGGGTCGCAGTCTACGTAACCAGACCACTTGCCCGTAGCCTTGTCGAAAGTAGCGAGGTCAACGGTGTTGTTGCCGATTATCTTGAATTCGCCGTCTTTCTTAGCGACGAAAACTTCGTTGATACCCGCATTCTGGATTTGCATAGCGGTAGCTTCGTCAACTACTTCGCCCGCACTTGCAAAAACTTCGCCCGTCTCTTGGTTTACGACGTCTCTCGTGAGAGTCTGTCCCGTAATTCTCGTAGCAAGGCAGAGTTTTTTGTTGAGCTTATATCTGCCGACGCGCATAAGGTTGTACTTGTGCTCGTCGAAGAAAATTCCGTCTATAAGCTGGGAGATACCCTCGGAAGAAGGAACTTCACCGGGACGCAGACGCTTGTAGAGCTCGACCATCGCTTCCTCTTTGGATTTGGTGTTGTCCTTTGCGAGAGTGTTTGCGATAATCTCGTCGCCGCCGAACAACTCAACGATTTCTTCGTTGGTGCCGAAACCGAGCGAACGTAGCAATACGGTAGCAAGCACTTTACGGTTACGGTCAACGTTGACCCAAAGTACGCCGTTGGTATCCTGTTTGAATTCCAACCACGCGCCTCTGTTAGGTCTTACAACCGTCTCGAATCTCTCTACGCCGGACTTGTCCATTTCACCCGTGCTGTAAACACCGGGACATCTTACCAACTGGCTGACGATAACTCTCTCTGCACCGTTGATGATGAAAGAGCCGTTGTCCGTAATGATAGGCAATTCGCCCATAAATACGTCCTCTTCGGTAATTTCGCCGGTTGATTTGCGGACGAGTCTTACCTTAACGCGCAGAGCACGTGCATAAGTCGTATCGCGGTCTTTGCATTCCTTGATGCTGTACTTGACTTCGTCGTCGAGCTTGAAACCAAGGTAATACAAGTCGAATCTTCCGCCTCTGTCGCATACGGGAGAAAAGTCGTCGAGGACTTCTTGAATACCCGTCGTGATGAATTGCTTGTAAGATTCTTTCTGAAGTTCAATCAAATAAGGAATTTCGAGCGGCTCTTTGATTTTGGAAAAGCACTCGCGCTCTACGTTGCCGTATCTGACTTTATGAGTTCTTTGAGGCATATCATACCCTCCTTAAAAATTTTCGAAGATTAGATGAATACAGCCGAAAAACACGATCTCCCTAAGGCTTTTAAGGCTATTTCGGCATTTTACATAATCATACAATTATAGATTGTAACAAAAAGGGCAAGTCTTGTCAAACAAATATTAATAAAAAAATATAAATTTTTCGTGTGCACGGAAAAGCTATCGGGAAAAGGAAAATTTTTCTTGTAAAAATGTTTGATTTATATGGAAGTTTTTATAATATATCAATGAGTTTGTAAAAATTTTATACTCATTTTCAGCCATATTTTTTATAAAGTATTGTACTGATAAAATATATTTGATATAATAATTAATGGCGCACACGTATACGTGCATATATACGCCTGACACGGGCGCACGCATATATATTAGGAAAATATTTAATAAATCCTTTTATATATACTTAAAAAACACCCTATTGTGCCTGAAATATTTATTAAATAAGGATTTTAAAAAAAGAATATGAGATTGGACAAATTTTTGAAAGTTTCGAGAATAATCAAACGCCGTACCGTAGCCAACGAAGCTTGCGATACGGGAAGAGTGCAGATAAACGGCCGTCCCGCTAAAGCCGGCACGCAGGTAAAAGAAGGCGACGTAGTAGTGCTTTTCTTTGGCGACAAACAGTTTTCTTTCAGAATTTTAGATGTCAAAGAAACCGTCAAAAAACAAGAATGTCAGGATATGTACGAGGTGATAAATGAGTAAATTCGACGTGATTTTAGCGTGCGGAGGCAGCGGGTCTAGATGCAATCTCGGCTACAACAAACTGCTTTTGGATATAGGCGGCATGACGCTTTTACAAAAGACTCTTACCCTCTTTTATCACGAAAATATAGACAAGATAATCATTGCCTACAACAAGGACGACTACTCTATCGTATCGCGATATAAAGACGAGCATAAGAGAATAGTGCTCTGCGAAGGAGGAGCAACGCGCACGCAATCAATCGCTAACGCTCTTAAATATGCCGACAACGAATACGTGATAGTCCACGACGGTGCAAGGGCTTTTCTGCCCCGCAAATGTCTCGAGGACGGTATGCGCGACGCTATCGAATACGGCACGAGCGTGCTTTACACGCCCAGTACGGACAGCCTTAGAGAGATAAATTCCGAAAACGGCAATATCATCTCATCGCGCCCCGTTGACCGCACCGCGATAGTCAAAATTCAAACGCCGCAAATCTTCCCTACTAAAGTATTAAAACGCGCCTACGCACTAGCAGATGGCAAAGACTTTACGGACGACGCGACCTTGTACGAAACTTTTCTCTCAAAACCCGTGCATCTCACACTCGGCTCGCCCGCTAATATAAAGGTAACTACCCCCGAAGACTGCAAGGCAATCACGGGCGGCGTGCTCGTGGGCAACGGCTGGGATACGCACCGTCTGGGCGAAGGCAGAAAACTCATACTCGGCGGCATAGATATACCGCATACGAAAGGACTTATCGCGCACAGCGACGGAGACGTGCTTATTCATGCGATTATGGACGCCATACTCTCAGCTATGCACGAGAGGGATATAGGCGTGCTCTTTCCCGATACCGACGATAAGTACAAGGATATAAGCAGTGTAATTCTTCTCAAAGAAGTAATCAAACTCGTCAAATCGCACTCTCTTAAAGTACGCAGCGTAACCGCCGTGATTATGGCGCAAAAGCCTAAACTCTCGCCTTATATCCCCGCTATACAGAAAAACTTAGCGGATATAATGGAAGTAGACGAGGACAGCGTGAGTATATCCGCGACGACGACAGAGAAGTTAGGGATTGTCGGTCGCGAGGAGGGGGTTTCAGTTTCTGCTGTTGCTGTGTTGACCGACCGCGTATAGCGGCGCATATTTTGCCTTTGTCTGCGATGCCCGCGCTCAGTTACATACGCAAAGTATGCGCCTGTCGCGCTCGGTCTGGAAAAGACAAACTCTACACCACTCTACGCGGTCGCGCGAAAGTAGTATATATTTTCGCTAACTCTCTTTAACAAGCTAAAATATCTGCACTAATCTCTGCGGTCGTGCGAAACTTGATATTAAAATTTTGGAAATAAGGCTTACTTTTTTATGCTCGTGCGAAACTTTTTGTATAATATGAAAAGCCGACCTTTGCGGTCGGCTTGTTTTGTTTATTTTTTATATTTTTAATTTTGATTATCGTCCGAAGTGCTATTGTTTTCAAAAATTGCTTTCTTTTCCTCTTTGAAGTTGTCTACGGCTTTGATATATTTCTTTATCAAAAGCACTACCGAAAAGACTAGCACCGCGACGACTGCAAGCGTAGTCAAGGTCATTACCACGGCGGGGAAAATCTGACTTTTCTCGAGCATAAAGCTTGCCACAACATACTTCGCTCCGCAAATGAAAAGAAAGAGCGCGATAATACTCACTATCAGTCCGCCTAGCATTGCCAGCACGCTGAAAGGTATAAAAAACAGCCATTGATAAAGCAAAAAGTCTTTTTTCTCTTTTTCCATAGATTTATTGTAGCACACCTTTTGAATTTTAACAATACTTTTTTATTATTACCTGTCCGCACTCAAAAGTTGCACCGATAACTCTTTAAGCCTTGTTTTCTTTTCCTGTATCTAAAGGCTGAGTGAAAATCTCAACTTGCCTCTCTTGCGAATTCTCTTTTTCGTCTTGCAAGATTTCTGTTTGCGAGTTTTCTTCTCGAGTTGTTTGCGCCTCTGTATTTTCAATCTTCTTGCTATCCGCTGTGTTCGCATAGAGCGCAACGTCTTTTACGCTCTCGGTATATCTCTTTATAAACTTTATCGTTAAGCCGAGGAAAATTACGCTTACGATAAGCGCGACAACTTCCGCGATAGGGAAAGACCACCATACGGCGTTGAGATTGCCCGTCAAGGACAAGAAGTATGCCACTGGCAAAAGTACTATAAGCTGTCGCAGAAGAGATATCATAAGCGACATTACGCCCTTGCCTACCGCCTGTATTACCGAGCTGCACACAATGCTCGCTCCCGCAAACAGCCACGATATACTCATTACTCTGAATGCCGATATTCCTATGCTGTCCACAAGAGTCTGCATTTCGGGAGTTACGTTTTTCAAAGAGAAGTTATTGAGCATCAAAAGTATGAGTGAGGACGGCTCTATCTGCATTATCAAAAATCCTATTGCCATAATTGCCGTAGCGTATATCAACGATAAATCAGTAGTTTTCTTTATTCTCTCGTGCAGTTTTGCACCGAAGTTATACGCGATAATAGGCACTATACCGTTGTTGAGTCCGAATACGGGCATAAACACCATACTCATTAGCTTGAAGTAAACGCCGAATATCGTTACCGCATCCATACCCACACCCTCAAAACGTATGAGTATCAGATTCATCAAAAATACCATCAGCGAGCCTATCGCAGACATTATGATAGACGGCACGCCTACCTTATATACTGCCGACAATACCTTGCCCGACAACTTGAGATATTTGATATGGAAATGAATATCCTTGTTGAATCTTACGCAGAAAATTGCCGCCATAGCCGCACCTAAACATTGACCTATTACGGTAGCGTAAGCCGCGCCTGCAACTCCCCAGCCGCAAATCTTGATAAACACATAGTCAAGCACTATGTTGGTAATCGCGCCTGCCATCTGAGATATCATTACGAATTTTGTCTTTCCCGTAGCTTGCAAGAGTCTTTCAAAACACACCTGCATAAATATGCCGATAGAGAGAATTGAGCAAATACTGATATACTCTTTGCCGGCCGCAATAACTTCGTCAACAGCTTCCTTAGCTATGCCTTGGGAGAATTTGACCTGAAACTCAAAGAAGACTTCGCTTGCAGTGAAGCCAAGTATAACAAACACGAGGGAGGACAATATCGCCAGCACTATACTGTTGCCCGCAACTCTGTTGGCTCTTTCGTAATTGCCTTCGCCTAAGCTCTTTGACAGCAAAGCGTTGACGCCTACGCCCGTACCGACCGCCACGGCAATCATCAGATTTTGCCAAGGAAAAGCAAGCGACAACGCAGTAAAAGCGTTGTACGATACGCCCGCGACGAATATCGAATCGACTATGTTGTACATCGCCTGGACGAGCATTGACACAATCATGGGAAGTGCCATAGTGATTATAAGTTTATTGACAGGCATAGTGCCCATTTTATCCGCGGACTTTGCTTGCAAATTCTCTTGTACAGCGGTTTTTATATCTTCTTGCATAATTCCTCTTCATCTTTTAAAAACGTGAAAATCCTGTTAATCATAACATAAAAAAACAATTAAGTAAACAAAAAAATTGCCCTCTCGGATAAAAATTTTACCGAGGGGAAAACGATGTCAATAATCAATTAAAACACGTTGAGAAACGCGTAGTGGAATACTATCGCCACCACAAGCGCGACGCCGAAAAGTCCGAAAGTAATGGCAAGATTTTGCTTGACGTTTTTATTCTCTTTGAACAAAAACGCTATGCCCAGTCCCGCATTTACCATAAGTCCGCCGAGGCACGAACCGAAAGATATAGTGCCCGACAAAAACAATTCGGTGATAAGCACGCTCGACGCGCAGTTGGGAATAAGTCCGACAAGCGTAACGAGTATAGGCTGTAATACGCCGCTCTTAGTCATAAAATCGGCTATCTTGTCTTCGCCCACAAAGTGTATGACAAGACCCATTATAATATTAATAACGAGTATGTATGCGAGTATTTTGAGAGTGTGCAAAAGAGGGTGCACGAAATACGTCTTGAGAGTGCTGTATTTTCCGCTCTCTATTCTGTGTCCGCAGCAACCTTTGTGAATATCGACGTGCTCGTCGTCTTCGTCGTGAGAGTGAGAGTGTCCTTCCTCGCCGTGGCAATGTACGTGAGCGTGCCCTTCGTGAGCCTCTTCGCTCTCGTGACAGACCGCACCCTCGCCATCGCTGACTTTAGAAAGCACGGCGACATCATCCAAAGCGCAATCGCTTTTCGCGCTGCACTCGCTATGGCTGTCTTCGTCCGTATCGCATTGATTCTCCGTATGCTGCTCCTTGCCGACGGCGGCGGTATATTCAACCGTTAGTCCCTTTTTCTTTGCCGCTAGCTTTACTATTCCGTCAAGCGCGTATCCCATGATGAGCGCAAGTACCAACTTGGAAACTATGAGAACAATCAGTTTGAGCCATACGCCCTCTTGGTCAATCGAGGAAAACAGTATAGGCAACGCCTCGTCCGAAGTCGCGATATATACGGCTATAAGCGTGCCTACTGTAATCTGCTTTTTTGAAAACAAGTCGGTTGCCAAAACGGAAAAACCGCATTGAGGCACAATTCCGAACCCCGCTCCCGCGGCGACGGCATATTTAGACTTGAGTTTTTTATGCATCTTTACTGCAACTTTCTGCTCGATGATTTCTATAAGAATATAAAACAAAAGCAAAAGCCACGACATCTTGAGAGTGTCGAGAAAAGCGTGCCATATTACGTGCCATACTTCTTGCATAACTTCTGCTCCTTGTTTTTAGTACACTAATTATAAAAATATTTGTCCTCTATGTCAAACTTATTGACGCAAAATGTAAAAACGGGAAGAATTTTCCTCCCGTTTTTCCTGCTTATGGTATCTGCAATAAATCTTAATCGAATATCAGTATAAAGGTCGTACCGCCTACGGCTTCCCCCTCGCTGTTGGTAACATAACTACCGTATGCGAAAATCAACGGCGTCTGAGAAGCTGTGAACAAAGGTCTTCTGAGTTTCATCTGGTTGTAAGCCCTGCTCACGAGATTGTTTATCTCTGCAGGCTGATTTAGCATTATGTTTAGGGTCTTGCCCGATTCGTCTTCGCATTCGTAATATAAGTATTCAAATACGTAGCTGAGTTCCGTCGCACTGTCAATAAGCAAATCCACACTCTGCCCGCTTATACTCATTTCTACTGCGTCAAATACGTTGTACTTGGTAAACTCGGCAGAAGTAACAGTCTCGTACTCGGTATAATTTTGCGATACGTAACCGTCGTTTTCTCTGTCCTCGTCGGTGAACAACAAATAGTCGTATACTACGAATTCCTTAGAAGTGCCATCTGTCATCTTAAAGGTCTGATTGCCCCACGTCGCGTCGGTGAGATACCAGCCGTCCAAAATCTGCACTTTATTCCATGCGTGTCCCACGCTAGCGCCGCCGACAGTACCCGTCACTCTCACGCAGTCTATACCTTCGATTGCACACATAACCGTAAACGCTTTGGATATACCGTCGCACACCGCGCTGCCCTCTAACACGCCCTCGAGATAAAAGGCTTTGTATTTATAATAGTCGTTTCCCGAATTTTGAGCTACGTAGTTATCGTAATACACGTTTGTGATAAGCCAAAGATAAATGCTCCTCACCTTTTCGTAATCGCTCATCGTATCGTCTACGATAGAGCGCATAATGTCTTTGTAAGCCTCGTACACGACTTCGGCGTCCGAGCCTGTCACGGGCAATGGTCTGTAGCCGTGCGCAAGGATATAAAAGAGTTGATTTGAAGTAGTACACGAGAAAGTGTCGTCCACGTAATTTATTGCAAAATCGTCGTAATCGTCGTTTCTCGTGCCCGCATACCCGAACAGCGCGTCCTCGTATTGATAATATCTGTTTTCCGCCTCAGTACCCGTTACGGTAGACTCTATTGCCGACAAATCGTTGGTAAGGTATATCGTAGTCGAATTGGCGTAAGACTCATAACTCAACGACCCTACTCTCGGATACGTACATTCGCTTGCAGCTTTGGATATCTCGGCATTTATAGCGGTTTTACCGCTTACGTACGTTACGTTTATGCTTTTTGCAGACGACTTGGTGATATTGTTGAAACAGATATATTCAATATATTCGACAAGTTCTTCATAGCTGTCTATGCTGTAATCTTCCGTTCTGTCAAGGAAGCCTGCGTCAAGCACGTCCTCCCATCTGCCGTATACGGTAACATCCTCTTCGGGCATTGTTCTGAAAACGTATCGGTAGTTGTATCCCGCGTCGGAATACCATACGATTTCTCTCTTGCCGTCCTGAGATAATATCTCGGGCGCGGTAAGTACGCTTTCGGGTGCGTAATATTCAAAATCCGCATAGTCGGCGTCCTCGGGCAAGGAATAAGTGAGTTTATAATTGCTCGCACTTGAGATATATTTTGCGTACAGAGTAAGATTGCCCGTCGTGCCTAACGGAATCGTTGTTATTCTTTGAGTCAAATCGGCGTCCGTATACCAGCCCGCGAAATATTCGCCGTTTCTGTTTCCCGCGGCTTTAAGTTCTACGGTATCCTCTACCGTATATGCAGAAGGATTGAGAGGGTCGTTTTTTGCTCCGTCAAGTCCTACGTAAGTTATGGTATAAGTATTGAGCGAAAACACCGCCCATATGTCTCCTCCGTTGTCGGGGATTGTATCAGCTTGTTCGGTATCCACGGGATTTGCAGGCAAAGTATACCAACCTACAAAGCTATAGCCTTTTGCACTTATTACGGGAAATTCAAGCTGAGATTTATCCGTTACGTTCTGAATGCTTTTGCCCGTGATTTGGTATGTCTGAGGATAGGAACATTTAAAATTGTAAGTGTATACTTCGGGCGCAATCTCAAATTCAAGAGTTACCTCCCCCTTGTAATTACCTATTCCCTTAACTATAACCTTGCCTGTACCTACTTCCAGATTGTCTTTGTAAGTCACGCTGTAATCGCTGCCCAAACTCAAAAGTCCGCCTGAGTACTTGGCAATTACAACGGGCTCGACAGGCTCTCCCGTGTATTTGTAAACATTATATTCGAGCTCAACCTGACAAAGCTCCAACGAGATAACGTTTTGATTCTCTCCGCCGAATAGCGATAAAAGTCTGGCACACCCTGCAAAAGCGCACACCAGACACAATACTATAACCGCAACCGTAATAATTCTAATTGATTTTTTCATTATTCCGCCTTATCGTCAAGTACGAATGCCGTAAGTTTGTATATAGGCATGAGCATATCCGAATACTTTTTCTCGTGCTCTGTCATTATGTTGTTTTCTGCCAGAGGCGAGTTGAGCAAATCGAGAGTAACGTCCTTTAGCCCGAATCCGCTCTGAGAAAACTCACAAACAGAAAATTCAAACATACCTCTGTTGTCAGTCTTGTGGTATATATCTCCTCCCTTTGCGAGAAGAGTTTTGTACATAGAAAGGAATTTCCTGTTGGTCAGTCTTTGTTTCTCGTATCCTTTCTGAGGAAGAGGAGTAGGAAAATTGATATATATTCTTCTGAGCGAATGCTCGGGAATATAGCTGGGCAGACACTCCGCTCTCAATATCATAAATTTCAGATTTTTGAGATTTTCTTTTTTTGCCTTTTCGCACGCGTCTATTATTACGTTGGACAGCATTTCTATCGCAATAAAGTTGGTGTCGGGATGACGCTTTGCCATCTCGTTGATAAATCTGCCTTTACCGCAGCCTATCTCCAGCTCCACGGGATTATCGTTGCCGAATATTTTCCCGTAATCCAGATAGTCCTTTATCTCAACGGACGTCTTCATGTTTCTGTCTTCTATCGTACGCTCGAGTATATAATCTTTGACCTGCTCCAATCTCTCGTCGAGATTGTGCTTCCTTCTCATTCTCATAAACCATACTCCGTTTTTCGTATTTTCAGTATAGCATTGTTTTTATATTTTGTCTATACGCTTTTGACAACTAAGTATGCATAATATGCAATAAAAAGTATTTTTTAACCTTTCATTTTAAACTTATTTCGTAATCAATAAAATAAAAGCCGAAAAAAGAACTTTCAGTGCTTTTTCGGCTTTGGTGTTGGTTATATTTGTCAAAGATTAAAGAACGTCTGCTATCTTTTTCAGCCAATCTCCTTCGAAATACTCAATAGCTCCGTTGTCGCACGCGCTTGCAAGCAGAGGACTTACAGGCATCTTTGCTACGTTGAAAATACCGTATTCTTTTGCTATCTCGTCCGCGTGGCTTTCTCCGAATATCTTAAGCTTTTCGTGGCACTTGTCGCACTCGTAATAAGACATATTTTCCACTATGCCTATGACGGGTACGCCGAGCATATTAGCCATCTTAACGCCTTTTTTGACTATCATTCCGACGAGTTCCTGAGGAGAAGTGACGATTATTATACCGCTTACGGGCAAACTCTGAAGCACCGTCAAAGGTATATCGCCCGTGCCGGGGGGCATATCTATAAACATAGCGTCTACGTCACCCCAATAAACGTCTGTCCAGAATTGAGTAACCGCACCCGTGGCCAAACTGCTGCGCCATACGACTGGGTCGTCCTCGTCCTTCAAAAACATATTCATTGACACGACCTTTATGCCCGTAACGCTCTCGGCGGGAAGTATGCCTTTTTCACTGCCGTATGCCTTGTCCTTTATGCCGAAAGACTTTGCTATCGAAGCGCCTGTAATGTCTGCGTCGAGTACTGCGGTTCTTTTGCCGTTGCGTCTTGAAAGCACGGCAAGCTGAGAGGTAACCATTGACTTACCTACTCCGCCTTTTCCGCTCATTACTACGTAGACCTTATCTACGTGTGAGTACTTGTTGAGCTGAGGCTTTTGCGCCTCTTTTCTGTCCTTGCAGTTTTCACTGCAAGTAGAACAATCGTGAGTACATTCGCTCATATACTTCTCCTGAATTTACCCGAAGCGTTTTCCGCTTCGGGTAATGATTAAAATTTTTATGTAACTTTCAATGCAGTTAATCAAAGACTCTTGAGGATTTCCTTGCAAGCCTTCTTACCCTCTGCGCTAAGCTCGGTGAAAGGCTTTCTGCATCCGTTCATTTCGATACCCATCTCTTCGAGTATTCCCTTTTCCATTGCAAATACACCGTACTTGATGAGCTGAGTGATAATTTCGTTAGCCTCAAACTGTATCTTCCGAGCTTCCTTTATATTGCCCTCTTTGAAAAGAGAGTACATCTTGACGTATTTCTCAGGCATAAAGTTGTAGGTAGAACCTATACCGCCGTCTGCGCCCATACTGAGACCTGCTACGAGCATTTCGTCAAAGCCGTTGTATACGAGGGGGTCGCACTCCATAGTCTTGAACTGTTGCAAAGCAAAGAGGTCAGCCGTAGTGTGCTTAATACCTATAAACTTCTTGTTTTTGAACATATCCTCTGCTCTTTCTTTGTTGAATACAAAGCCGTTTGCATTGGGGAAGTTGTACATAATCATAGGAATGTTTACACTGTTGGCAATGTCGTTGTAGTAGCCCTTGATTGCCTCATAGCTGAATCCGTAGTAGTAAGGAGCAACCGCAGAGATTGCATCGTATCCGGCTTCTTCTGCACACTTAGCCATTTCGATAGCGTGCTTGGTGTTGATAGTGCCTACGTGAGCAATCATCGTACCTCTGCCGGCATTCGCTTCGCTCGCATATCTGAAGAGTTCCTTTCTCTCTTCGACGGTAAGAAGCATACCTTCGCCCGTAGAGCCTCCGACGTAAAAGCCGTTGATACCCTTTGAAAGGTTCATATCAATAATCTTCTTGACAGAACTGCCGTTGATTTTGTCGTCTTTGGTGTAGGGCGTCAATAATGCCGAGAACACACCTCTGAATTTGCTTTTATCCATAATTATACCTCGCTTGGTTAATATTGTTTTTATTGTTGGTTAAACGTGCCGTTTAGCATAGCGTATACGCTTCCGAGCACTCCCGCTTTATTGCCTAAGCTGGCACAGGCAATAGGCGTATTGCAATTGGACTTGTACTCTTTCAAAAAGCTTTGCCACCAGTATTCGGCAAGCTCTATTACTCCGCCGCCCACTATAATCAAATCGGGCTTATACAATTCGACGGATTTGAGTGCAACCTTCGTAAGATTTTTATAAAAATCTGTCATCACTTTTCTTTGCACCGCGTCGGTAGCTTTGAAAAGATGGTAGAGATTTTCGTTGCCGTACTTTTTGAGTGCCGTCGCAGAAACGTAAGCCTCGGCACAACCTTTTTTACCGCAAAGACAATCTCTGCCGTTTTCATAAAGACACAGATGCCCCAGTCTTGTATCGACAACCGATTGAGCGTCAAGCTTTTTGTCCTTAAGGAAAGAAGCTCCCAAACCTGTACCCAGAGTAAACATCATTACGCTGCCGTACTTCTTGCCCGCTCCGAGCATTCCTTCACCTATTAGCGCGCCTACTGCGTCGTTTATCGCCACGACTCTTCTGCCCAGTTTTTCAGACAGCGTCTTAGAAAGTTCCAATCCCGTAAATCCGGGCAAAGCCTGAGTGGCAAACGTAACCTTTCCGCTATCCCAGTCAATCGTACCCGCACTTGCCACGCTAACCGCCTCGCACTCGTCAAGGCAGCCGAATTGCGTAATCGACCTTACTATATTGTCCACGATTGCGTCTCTTCCCTTCAATGCCTCTGTCGGCAACGAAAAGAATTTGAGTATCTCGTAACTGTCTACGTTTTTAGGGTTGCCTACTTCTATGAGCGCGCTTTTTATGCTGGTACCGCCTACGTCCACGCCTATCGTCAGCATAGTTTCAACGCTCCGACAAATCTCTTCGTAATGTCCATAGGACGTGTGATTGAGCTACCTATAACGACTGCGTAAACTCCGCACTCGCACACCTTAGCAAGTTGGTCTCTCTCCCAGATACCGCCCTCAGCAATTATCTTCGTATCAGGGAAGGTCTTGACGAGTTTTGTCAAAAACTCGTAATCGGGAAGCACCGTACCTTTGGTATAAGGAGTATATCCTCTCATAGTCGAGCCGATATAGTCAAATCCCAACTCGTGCGCTCTCTTTGCCTCTTCAAAGTCCGAGCAGTCTGCCATAATTTCCACTTGAGGAGCGTTTTCTCTTATGTACTTTACAAGGTCTTCGAGCTTTGCTCCTTCGGGTCTTTCTCTCGTAGTAGCGTCAAGCGCGATAACTTCGCAACCCGTAGTCAAAAGTTCCTTGACCTCTTTGAGCGTAGGCGTAATGTATACGTCGCTACCCTCGTATTCGGCTTTGATAATACCTATCACGGGTACGTCAACTTCGCTCTTAATGTCATTGATATCGCTCACGTAATTGGCTCTTATGCCTACCGCTCCGCCCTGTACGGCTGCTCTTGCCATATACTTCATAATTCCCAGTCCGTAAAGAGGCTCGCCTTTTACAGCCTGACACGAAACGATAAGTCCTCTCTTGAGATTTGCCATATTGTACACCTCGCTGTTATTTATTCTGCCACCGTTTTACGGTGACTATCTCAGCCTGTCAAATTATATTACTTTAGCCCGAGATAATCAAGCAAAATCGTTTGTAATTTTTAATTACTTTTGTTTGATATAATCAAGCGATACTTTGACAAACTGTATCTCTTCGTGTTTTGTATTCTCTTCGTACAGTACGCCTATTTCGCCATTACCCAGCCATACCATACAGCTGTATACGAATTCGCCCTCTTTTATGAGTTTTGAATACTCGAAAGTCTCACCATAATCGTAAGAAAGACGAATTACGCCGTTGCGTCTCGCGCTCTTGTCTGCCGCGTTGAGGAATATCGTAACAGGTTTACCGTTGTCCTCTCCGTTGATTACGCAGCACTGGCATATACACTGAGGAAGCTGCTTGTGATGCTTATAATTCTTCCACGTTACGCCGCCGTCCTCGCTGATTGCCGTAGCAATAAGCTTTTTGGGAGAGTGATTACGCATAAAGAGTTTGAGCAATCCGCCCTCGCACTCGATAAGCTGACTTTCGGTAATCATATCCGTAGGCATAAGGAATTTATGGTTTATAGGGAAAATGCCGTTCTTTCTCGTCTGGTTGGGAGAAAGTCCTCTGTGCCACGTCTTGCCGTGGTCGTCGCTGTAGATGATTGCGTTGGACAACATAAGCACTGCAAAAGTCTGCTTTGTGTTGTAGTATATAGGGAATATGAGTCTTCCTTTATACTTACCCTCTTTTACGACTATACCCACTCCGGGACCCGCGCCTATAAAGGACATATACTCTTCTTTTACCTGATAGTTGAGATTGACGGGCTTTGTCCACGTAAGACCGTCGTCACTGCTTGAAGTAATATAGAGATACGACGTAGCAAGCTCTTTGAGTTTTCCCGAATTGAGCTTGTAGTTGCCTGCGCTTTCGCCCTTGTAGAATACGTCGCCGTTGTCTGCTACTTTGTAGTCTTTATCCTCTAAGCCGTCGTCGTAAACTTTACCGTTTTTGAGAGTATATCTCTTTTTACCCTCGAAAAGATAAAGATTGCCGTCCTTGTCTTGTCCCGTACCTTTTTTGCTGTTGAGAATGCCTATCCCCGAAGGAGTGTGAGAGTATATCATATGTATGGTATCGGTACTCTCGTCATAGAGCATACAAGGGTCGATTGCCGCCGAGCCGTCGTTTTTGGACTCGCCTACTTCCTCGCATACTACAATCTGCTCGCCCCACGTTTCGCCGTTGTCCGTCGAACGTCTTACGACTTTGTCGATACGGTTGGGGTTGTCCCTCGCGGTGAAAAATCTTTCGTCGGCAGCGGCAACCAAAGTGCCTGCCTTTGTCCTTATTACGGACGGTATTCTGTAATTGTCCGCTCTTCCGAATTGTCTTGCGAACACGGTTTGTACGTTAAGCGCCATATTGTCCTCCTGAATAGTTGCGTTGTTTATTTTCCGCTATAAGCGGTTGTTGACTGTTTATTATTTAACCTGCATAGTGAAAGCGTAACTGAATGATTTGCCTGCTTCCAATTTGTTTATCTTCTCTTTGTATCTGATTTCTCTTACCGGCTCGAGCATATCGGGTATGCCGTACCAAGGCTCTACGCACCAGTATTCACCGTAAGTTTCATCCGACCAGAAAGCGAGTACGGGGGGCTCGTTGAGTTCGAATGCAACCCTTATTCCGTCAGTACGGACCACTTCGAGAGAGTCGAATTTTTCGTCAGCGAATATAAGCGTCTTGTACTTCTCGAGTATCTTCTTGTCGCAGTAAAGTCTGTCGAAAGACGCAAAGCCCTCTTTGTGCAAAATAAAATGTCCCGTTTCGTTGAGTCTGTAGAGATTGGGTCTTATCTCGCGGGGAAACTGAATATAGTTACCCGATGTATCGCACACGCTGCCCTCTGTCTTATCCGTTGCTATTGCGGGATGTCCGCCGAGCATAAAATACATATCCTTGTCATCGACGTTTTTGACAAGCATGGATTTGATATATTTTCCGTCTTTAATCTCGTGCGTTACGTACAAGTCGAATTTATAGGGATAGAGCGCATAACTCTTCTCATCCCACAAAAATCTGTGTACCACTTTCGTATCCGACTTTTCGACTATATCGAATTCGTAGTCGCAACAAAGTCCGTG
Source organism: uncultured Christensenellaceae bacterium (assembly GCA_944380355.1). Classification (GTDB taxonomy): domain Bacteria; phylum Bacillota; class Clostridia; order Christensenellales; family UBA3700; genus RACS-045. The sequence continues at coordinate 15,611 of CALWHJ010000009.1, read as the reverse complement.
CAAAGGCATATGATACTCCTTGCCGTCAACGCAATACTTTTCGTCTTTTTGTCTTGCTACAAAAGGAAAAATGGTTACGTCCTGTCCCGTCCAGCTCTTTTCGTCACCCTGCCACAAAAGCTCTTTACCCGAAGCCTTATCGAAGAAGCTCTTGAGAGTGCTTCCCTTATCGTCTATCTCTATAGCAAGATATTTATCTGCAATTTTACTCATACCGTTTTATTGCTCCTTTATGATTTTTAAATATTTGTTTTCCGCTTGTTTGACAGGGAAATATACCCTAATTACAACGCGTTACTTATTCAGAGTTTCCTTTGCCAGCTGTTTGAACTGAGGCAGACTGTTGACGACGGTATCGTAGCTTACGCAATAAGCGAGTCTTACGTATCCCTCGCAGGCAAAACTCTTTCCGCCTACAAGCAAAAGTCTCAACTGCTTAGCCTTTTCTACAAACTGCGTTTCGTCTATAGGACATTTGACGAAAAGATAAAAGGCTCCCTGAGGTTTTATGCACTCGAATCCGTATTCCGTAAGTGAGTTGTACAAAAGTTCTCTGTTTTTGTCGTATACGGATATATCCGACGTTTCGTCGAGACACTTTTGTATTACGAGTTGCTGAAGCGAAGGCGCGTTGACAAACCCGAGTATTCTCGTTGCTACGTTGCACGCAGATGCGAGATTTTCAAAGTCTTCCGCTTCGTCGGGTATGACAAGATAACCTATTCTTTCGCCGGGAAGAGAAAGAGATTTGGAATACGAATACCCCACAATCGTATTAGCGTAGTACTTGGTTACGTAGGGCACTTCGACTCCGTCATAAGCAAGCTCTCTGTAAGGCTCGTCGGATATGAGATATATCGCCTGTTTGTTTTCTTTGCTCTTTTTGTCAAGAATTTCGGAAAGCTTTTTTAGCGTTTCTTCGCTGTACACCACACCCGTAGGGTTGTTTGGCGTATTGATTATTACCGCTTTCGTCCTGTTTGTCAAAGCCTTTTCAAACGCCTCTAAATCGGGTTGAAAAGTAGGAGGATTAGGCGGCACGATTACGCTTTTGCCGAAAGAGTTGGCAACATAGTTGAGATATTCGCCGAAAAAAGGTGCAATCATTATCACTTCGTCGTCGGGATTGAGAATAGCCCTCAACACTACGTTGAGACCTCCCGCCGCGCCTACCGTCATAACGATGTTTTTGCAAGAAAAAGCCGTGCCGAATTTTTTGTTGATACTCTCGGCAATACTCTCTCTTACGCTCTCGAAACCGCTGTTGTTCATATAGCCGTGTAATGTAATATCGTCGGTATGCTCGATTACGTCAATAAAGGACTCTTTGACCTTTTGAGGAGCAGGTACGCTGGGATTTCCCAACGAAAAATCGTATACGTTTTCCTTGCCGTATATCTTGGCAATTTTTTTGCCCTCCTCGAACATAGCTCTGATAGCCGAACTTGCTCCCAACATAACTTTCATTCTGTCAGCAATCATTTTTTACCTCTTAAGCCGTTTTGCGACCCTTTAAACTTTATAACATTGCCCCGTGCACTGCCGATTTACCGTTTCGGCACGGGCGTACTTCTATTGTGTTTTCGCATGAATTACGTATTCAGCACACTCTGTTTTGCATTTTACCCGACAAAAAGCCTTTGAGATTGTCGAGTGCGATTTTCATAAGTCTTCCCCTGGCTTCTCTCGACGCCCAAGCTATATGCGGTGTAATATAGCACCTCGGCGCACCTAAAAGAGGGTTTGACGCGTTGGGCGGTTCTTTTGAAAGCACGTCCGCTCCGTATCCGCCTATCTTACCGCTGTCAAGACCTTGTCTTACCGCCTTTTCGTCTACAATTCCGCCGCGCGCGGTATTTATTATCCATACCCCGTCTTTCATACGGGCTATACTGTCGGCATTAACCATCTTTTCGCTGTCTTTATTGATAGGACAATGAAGACTTATTATGTCGCTATTCGCATACAGTTCGTCAAGATTGACGATATTTGCGCTACTATCCTGACTTTTACTGCGCTTATAGGCAATAACGTTCATTCCCACGGCTTTGGCTATTTTTTCCACTTGCTTTGCGATATTTCCGTAGCCTATAAGTCCTATAGTCTTGCCGTCCAGCTCGACTATGTCCTGTACTCTGTAACAAAAATCCTCGTTTCTTGTCCACGCCCCGTCGGCTACCGAACGGCTGTGCGCGCCTACACCCATAGCAAGCTCGAGTATCAGCGCAAACGTAAGCTGAGCAACCGATTTGCTCGAATAATCGGGAATATTGCATACAGGTATACTTCTTTCTCTCGCATAGTCGATATCCACGACGTTAAAGCCCGTAGACAAAAGCCCGATATACTTGAGATTGGGAAGTTTTTCGAGTACGTCTCTGCCCAGCAAAACTTTGTTGTCGATAACTACGTCTGCATCCTTTGCGCGTGCAATTACCTCGTCGGGCGCTGTACGGTCGTAATACACGAAATCCCCGAGCTTCTCAAATTCGCTCCAGTTCAAATCCTCGCCTGTTGTAGTATATCCGTCAAGCACAACTATCTTCATATGCTTTTTCTCAATCCTTTTGGATAGTGATTTTTTATATAGTTTCCGTCCCCTTTGCCCCAGCCGAGAGAAACGCCCTTATAAGTTATTACCGTCCATCCCTTGTCTTTGCTTTCTATGCCTTCTCCCTCAAGATATCTTGCGGCTTGTTCCTCGTTTAATTCAGTCGCGCACCTGACCTCATCCCGCTTCAAAGCCATTGCCAGTGCGTGCGCAGGCTCGAATCTGTCCTTTTTCAATTCACCCAGGCACAATCCCGCTCTTTCGACCTTTATTCTGTCAAAGTCAGGTGCACCCTCAGGCACGCAGTAAAGATTTTGCCCGAACAGCGCGTTTGCTTCGAATTGCACGTTGAGATTTTCCCTCTCCCACGCTCCGTATAAAGCCAGCGTCTTTTTATCGACTTTAGCCTTGTATCGGGGATAGTACGCCTTTTCGGATTCTCCTTTCTTTTGCAAAACGGCAAAAAAGTGTCCTTCTCCTCCGTGTTTATGAGGAAAGATTCTCGACGTAAGAGCAAGTTGAGCATTGTGCGCCCCTCCCTCTATCGGATATCCTTGCGAAAAAGGATATTGCGACGGCAATACCTCGAATCCCTCGTACTTCGTCAAAAATGCGTCTATAACTTCTTCGTTTTCCTCTTTAGAGAAAGTACAAGTCGAATAGACTATCCTGCCGCCTTTTGCAAGAAGTTTTACCGCGCAGTCGAGTATGTCAAGCTGACGTGTTTTGCAAGCTTTTACGTTATCCCGCGACCATTCGCTTACGGCAAGAGGATTTTTTCTGAACATTCCCTCTCCCGAGCAAGGCGCATCTACAAGTATTCTGTCAAACGCTCCCGCGTATTTTTCGGCAAGTCTTTGAGGACTTTCGCAAGTAACTATGCAATTTTTTACTCCCAGCCTTTCTATATTCTGAGAGAGAATCTTCGCTCTCGAAGGTATTATCTCGTTTGCTATAAGCACGCCGCGACCCTGCATCTTTGCGGCAATCTGCGTACTCTTGCCTCCCGGTGCGGCGCACAAATCCAAAATTGTTTCACCCGCCTTTACTCCGAGATTTTCAACTACCGCACTCGCGCTAGGCTCCTGTATATAAAACGCGCCGCCTTCGTGCAAAACGCTTTTGCCGGGGCGTTCGTTTTCATCGTAATAATAGCTGTCTTTGCACCACGCTACGGGAGATAGTGCAAATTCTTTGCTTACCGTATCGTAATCGCTTTTGAGCGTATTAATTCTCAAAGCCTGTTTTTTCTCGTCGGAATAGCTTGCCAAAAACTGCTCGTATTCTTCACCGAGAAGGGCTTGCATATCCTCGAGAAAATCGCCCGGCAACACCGCGCTGTCCAACTCTTGTTTCATAGCTTATATTATAGCATATATTATAATATTTTTCAATAGCATATCGCATCCAAAGCGTAAAGTGTGCGGAAAATTTTGCCGCTTTGAGTCGTTAAACTATCCTCTGCTCTTGCCCCCGCTCTTTTCCCCTGCAAGAAAAACTCTGAAAAGAGGAAGACACGCGCCGAAAAATTTTCTGTATGCCTCACAATAATCTCTGTCTGCCCGCATACGCTTGCATCCGCCCGCTCTGCACACTCTGAAGTAAGCGCACTTTTTACACTTATCGGGAATGACAAGCGATTCTTTTATGAACTCCTTGGCTCTCTCGCATTGAGCGAGTTCGTCCAGATTAGCGTCATTGATATTACCCAAAAGCCACTCGTCCACGCAGTAAAAATCGCAAGGATAGACGTTGCCGTTTGACTCTATAACGAATTGGTGACAACAATGTCCCTCTACTCCGCACTGTTCAGTTTTTTGTCCCAGAAAAAGCCTTACGTAGTTGTCAAGCTGTCTTACGGATACGTAATTTCCTTTCACGTAATCCTTGACGTAAAGATTAAAAAGCCTTATCAAAAACGCGCCGTATTGCTCTGTTGTCATATACAGCTGACTTTCGCTCTTGTCTTCAAAAGGTCTAAGACAAGGTATAAACTGGAGATGAATGAATCCCTCGCACGTAAGATAAGAATATATCCTTTCGATATACTCCGCAGTATACGCCGTAGCAACAGTCAGGATATTGAACTGCACGTTGTGTCTTTTAAGAATTTCCAGCGCGGCGCGCACTTTGGGAAAAGTATAATTTCCCTCTGCGTCTTTTCTGAAACGGTTAGCGTCTGCGTCGCCGTCAAGACTTACGCCCAGCAAAAAATTATTGCTCGCAAAAAACTCCGCCCATCTGTCGTCTATAAGAGTGCCGTTGGTCTGCAAAGTATAATACAGTTTACACTTACCTTGAGAATACCCGTCTGCGTGCTTTACGAAAAACTCAAAATACTCCTTACCTGCAAAAAGAGGTTCTCCTCCCTGAAAGGCAAAACATACGCTGCCGCCATCGCAAAAATCTATTGCTTTTTCGATTACGTTTTTGGCCGTATTTTCATTCATCAAACCGTAACTGAATACTTCTCTCGAATCGGCAAGGGAATGGTAAAAGCAGTATTTGCAACGCATATTGCATATACTCGAAGCAGGTTTTATCATTACCGACAAGTCTTTTTTCATATAGTTTTTCTTAAATCCGCACCGTTTATCGGTCGGAGTTTTCTTTGGCAAGAGTATTTTTGTAAAGTTCGTAGTCGACTTCACCGCCATAATAATAAGCAGCGTTCACTCCCCTTCTGTTTTTGGCAAGTTTACTCTGCCATTCGAGAGTTACGGCTTTGAGTTCTGCCGCGATTGCTGGGAAAATATCCGCACGCTGATAGCTCTCGCTCTCGTCGTCCGACAGGCATATCAGCCAGTTTTTGCGAGTGAGATTGAAAAACGCGGGATTGTCGTTTTGCATACTCCTGAAATACTTCCAGACGAGAATATCGTTGTCGCGGATAAAGTCGTAATTGTTAGCCATATCCTCCGTCATCACATAAGTTTCTGACTTGCCCGTATTACTGATTACTTGTATATTCTGTCCTACGATTTTATCGAGCGCGTATTCTTTAGTCATAGCGTAGGACACCGACTTGATGTTTTCGGCTTTCATATACAGTATAGGTCTGTCGATACCGTGTATGTAGCTTGCCAAATTACCGTCGGCGTCGGGAATATAGAGCGAATTCATAGACACGCCGTCAATCTCTCTGTCAAACGGCATCATATTTTCATATATCTTAGCGTCTATCTGACCGTTGATACCGCACAGCTCAATCAACGTAGGGAATATATCGACAAGCGTAGCTTGTGCCTCAACCTTACTTCCGCCGCTCATATATTCGTTGTTGCCCCAGCGCATATAGAAAGGCACTTTCTGTCCTCCCTCGTACGCAGTGTATTTTCCGCCTCTCAAATCGTCGGTCGAGCCTTGCAGCGCGGGTCCGTTGTCGGATGTGAACATTATTACGGTATTATCCAGCACTCCCGATTGTTGCATATTGTAAAACAATTCACTGAGATAGTAATCGAATTCCGTGATTACGTCCGCGTAAATCCCCACACCCGTAGAGCCTTGACCTACAAGCACGGTATTGCCCGTAAGCTCCCACTGATGCGTATCTTCGTTATAGGCATATTCGGGTTTTTCCGCGAGCTTGCCGCCGTACAAAGGCGCGTGCGGCCAAGGAGTAGCGTAATACGCAAAGAAGGGCGTATTTCCCGAATATTTATCTCCGCTTGCCGTCTGCTTGCCGCTGACTACCGCGTCAATCCAACCGCTTATACTTTCGTGACAATAGGAAGTGAGATTTTTCTGGTCGATAGAGGTACCGTCGTTGACAATCTCGTATTGTCCGTCGCTCTCTTCTACATAGTAGAAGGGGGTCATATCGTTGACGTAATGCGAGCCGTAAAAATAATCGAATCCCTGATTTGTGGGGAGGTATTCTCCGTAGTCGCCCAAATGCCATTTTCCGAAAGCTCCCGTAGCGTAACCCGCGTTTTTGAATACTTCCGCTATCGTGATTTCGTCTCCCAGCATACCGTCGCAGTTTGCGCCCATCTCAAAAGAGTTGAATACTCTCGTAGTACCCACGGGAAGCGTGGTATTTACCGTAGGATAAAGCACGTTGTCGGCGTAGCCTCTGTAAGGATATCTTCCCGTCATAAGCGCAAAACGCGAAGGGGAACATACCGAATAGCTTGCATAAAAATTTTCAAAATTCAAACCTTCCTCGCCTATATAGTCGAACGTAGGCGTGGAAAATACTGTATTTCCGTTGAGAGACGTATCTCCGTAACCCATATCGTCCATAAGTATAACAAGTACGTTGGGACGCTCGGACGTCGAGGGATTGTTTTTATAATAGTCATTGAGAGCTTTGAGGTATTCCTCCTCGCCTTGCGAAAGGTCGAAAGCCTGAGGTTTTGCTCGCAAGTTGGTCATAAACACAAGCGCGACTGACGTAAGCATAAGTCCCGCGCTCAGAAAAGAAGCAATACAACGAACACCTTTTTTTTGCACAAACTTATAAGCAATCGTCCCCAAAAGCACAGCCATAGCCAAGCACGGCAAGATTATGAGTATGTTGCCTATCAGGCGGGTAAAAAAGTTTCCTTCTCCCTGCCAAAGCGCATTAGCGGTATTGACAAAACCTTCCTTACCGCTCGATAGCGCGCCCCAGCCCGCGTCGGCACCCGCGATTACGTAAAAACTCGCAATAGCGAAAAGAGGAATAAAATATGCGAAAAGTATACGCAAATTGAGTCTTTTACCGAAGACAATACCTATAAACAAAATAAGCGAAACCACACACAAAAACACAAGATTGACAAGCGTAATTATGTTTAGTCCCGCTATCCATTGAGTAAGCATAAGCAAAACCGCAACTACATTCAGCACCGTAGACAGTTTGCTCTTGTCTTTACTGACGACAAAGCCTTGCTTTTCTTTTTGTAAATTGTTTTTCATAAATCCCCCGCCGCAATAATATTAACGCGATAAATACTAATCGGATGATATAAAAATTATAATATTTTTATAATGTGTATTCAATATATAAGCAGCTTTTGCTGCACTTTTGATATAAATTCGGTTAAAAATCAAACAATTCAGCTTATATCCGCTACCTTTTCAGGCAAGCCCAGATTGTAGTTTTTGATTTTACTGAAGCTCCACGTCTGCACTTGCTCGTAAACTCTTTTGTCTATGCCGAGCATTTCGACAAGCTTGTCCTCGTCAAGTACGGTTACGTTTTCGTTTGCCAGCATATTCTGCGTGCGCTGACATTCTCTGCCGTATTTGAGAAAATATTCTGTTTTGGAAACTTTCTGCGAATAATAACCGCCCTTCCACCTTATATATTTGACCAGCAGCATTGCTTGCTTGTATTTTTCCTGCTCGAAGTCCGTCGAAAAGGAAAAATGCTTGTCTCTTATGAGCTTATTTTTTGAAAGACGGGGGTCGGGCTTGACGAATTTTGCGATATTGACGAGTTTTTTGGTATATGAAGTCGTAGAATAATGATTTACCACAACTCCGTTGTCCACAGAATAATAACAGTTGGGAGCAACGCTCAAAAGCTCGTCAAGGCGTACGTTTTGCATTTCGCACAGCTTCTTTGCTACCTGCATAGTGAGATAAGCGTCATAGTCGCTTCTGTGCAGATTTTCCGTCTCGATACCGAAACTCTCGCATATCTTGCCCAGGCCGTTTTCCTTGCTCTCCGGCATAAAATGTCTGTGCAATATCTGCGTATCAAACGCCTTGAACGTAAAGTAAGGCTTTTTATATCTGTTGCATTCTGCTATGAGAAAATTGATGTCGTTGATTACGGAATGGCCGAGAATTATGCTTTCTTCGTCCTCAAGAAGTTCTTTGATGAAAGAGTAAAAATAATCGAATTTGGGAGATTTTAAAAACGTTTCCTTAGGATATCCCAGCTCTATTCCCTCGCCCGTAGCTTTGCTGGAAAGATGAAACTTGCTGTCGGGATTAATGAGAACGTCTTTTTGTTCGAGGATATTGAAGTTATTATCGCACGCAACGTAGCCGAGACTGCAAATCTTGCCCTTCCCGCCGAAACAATTGGCACATTCGATATCGAAAAACAAATATCTCATTATATAAGCTCTTCCTAAGTTAGTCTTTTTGATTACCGCAAAATAGGGAGTGTACTCTTTATCTCACGAAAGTTATGTTAAAGAAGTTTGATTCCTTCTTTTTCGCACTTTGCTATTTCCTCATCCGTCCATACGGATTGTTGTACTTCGCCGATATGACGCTTGCCGAGTATAAACATACAAAGTCTGGACTGACCTATGCCTCCGCCTATAGACAAAGGAAGCTCGTCATTGACAAGTGCCTTGTGAAAAGGAAGTTCGAGTCTGTCGGTCGCGTTTTCCGCTTCAAGCTGTGCAAGCATACTTTCTCTGTCTACTCTTATTCCCATAGAGGACAACTCCAGTCCTCTGCCGATGACGGGATAGTTGACGAAAATATCTCCGTTGAGCTTCCAATCGTCGTAGTCGGGAGCTCTTCCGTCGTGCTTTTTGCCGCTTTTGAGCTTGCCGCCTATCTGCATTATGAATACCGCGCCGTACTTTTTAGCAACGACGTTTTCTCTCTCTGCACTTGTAAGGTCGGGATATTCGTCCTCGAGTTGCTGAGTGGTCACAAAAGATATTTCGTCGGGAAGCTCGGGAGGGGCAAGGCTGTATTTAGCACAAACTTTTTCCGAAGCCGACTTGATTACCTTGTAAATCTTCTTAACGGTATCCTTGAGATAATCGAGCGTACGCTGCTCCTTGCTTATTACCTTTTCCCAGTCCCACTGGTCAACGTAAATGGAATGTATATTGTCTACGATTTCGTCGCGTCTTATAGCATTCATATCCGTATAAAGCCCCGTACCCATTTCAAATCCGTATTTTTTGAGCGCGAATCTCTTCCACTTAGCAAGACTGTGTACTACCTCTGCAATCTTTCCGCTCTGCTTTATATCGAAAGCTACGGGACGCTCAACGCCGTTGAGGTTATCGTTGAGACCGCTTTCTTTCAATACAAACAAGGGCGCAGAAACTCTGCTGAGATTGAGCGCCAAGGAAAGCTCGGATATAAAAGTATCCTTGCAATCCTTAATAGCTTTTTGCGTTTCGAGTAAACTCAATTCTTTCATAAATTCTCCTGAATATGACCTTTTACTTTAAATTTCTGCTTTTCAAGTCAAAGCCTTTTCTATAAATTCTTCCATAAGAGCTTTGAACTTTTTTCCGTCGCAAGTCTTTATGAAAAGATAATATTTTCTTGCGCCGTATTCAAACCATACGTTGTAGATAAATCTCGAAAACATACCTTTTCTGTGCGTATATTCGACAATCGTATCTGCGACTTTTGCTCTTTGGTATTGTGTTTTTTGCTTTTCGAAAACCTGCTTTTCGGGCACCTTAAAGTACTCTGCGTACGCATCGTCCAAAAGTACGTATTCTTCAATCTCCTCGTTGCCCCACATACAAGCGAGCTTTTCTTTGATATATACGTCCTTGCCGTCCTTTCTGCCTATAACGCATTTAAAAGAGGTTAGATTGGGCGGGTCAAAAAGTATGATATCGCTTGCGTTGGCAGCATTGTGTTTGGATATAGAAGTGTATTCGTATTCCTTTACGCCTTTTATGTCCCCGAAAAGTTTATTTGCCATAGCTGTCCTTAAGTCCGGTTATCTGATTGAATTCGTACTTTCCGTCCTTGCCGTAAGTACCTACCGCGCTGTAATATCCCATACGCATAAACTGGAAACGGTCATAAGGCTTGACGTCTCTCAGCGCGCTTTCGCCCTTTGCGTCGGGATATACGGTATGGCTGTTGGGAGTAAGTCTGTCATTGAAGTCTCCCTCTCCGTCAAGCAAGAGATAGTCGAATTCGTGAAGCGTAAGGTCCACGCAGTCTTTTGCGTTTACCCATTGGATTACGCCTTTGACCTTGATATTTGCGTTTGCTCCTCCGCTGATGGAATCGGGGATATAGTTGCAGACAATTTCTTGTACCTTGCCGTCTTTGTCGCACTTGTGGCTGACATATTCGAGAATATAACTTCCCTTCAATCTGACCTTACCGCCCGGCACAAGTCTCTTATACTTGGGAGGAGGCTCTATGGCAAAATCCTCTCTGTCGATATAAAGCTCTCTAGAAAAACTTACCTTGTGGAAAGTCTTTTCCTCAGCGTTGGGATTGTTTTCTATCTCGTAAACCTCGTCTTCCTCTGCGTTTGCGACTATGAGTTTTACGGGGTCTTTGACTACCATCATTCTGTCCGCATTCATATTGAGATAATCTCTCACAAAGTGTTCGAGCATAGATACGTCGACCTCGCTCTGACTCTTGGATACGCCTATCTCCTGACAGAATTTCTTGATTGCCTCAGGCGGATAACCCCTCTCTCTCATACCCGACAAAGTAGGCATTCTGGGGTCGGACCAACCCGACACCTTTCCTTCGTCTACGAGTTTTTTGAGATATCTTTTGGACATAATCGTCCTCGTCATCCCCAGTCTTGCAAACTCGATTTGCCTAGGAAAATCTCCGAAACCGCAATTGTATTTCACCCAGTCGTAGAGAGGTCTGTGATCCTCGAATTCAAGCGTACAAATACTATGCGTAATTCCCTCAAAAGCGTCCTCGAGAGGGTGCGCAAAGTCATACATAGGATAAATGCACCACTTGTCTCCCGTACGGTGGTGAGTTGCTCTCAACACTCTGTAGATTACGGGGTCGCGCATATTGATATTGGGGCTTGCCATATCTATCTTAGCTCTCAATACCTTGCTTCCGTCGGGATACTTGCCGTCTTTCATCTCTTCGAAAAGTCTGAGATTTTCCTCGATGCTTCTGCCTCTCCAAGGGCTTTCCTTGCCCGGCTCGGTAAGCGTACCTCTGGTAGCCTTTATCTCTTCCGCAGAATAGTCGCATACGTAAGCAAGTCCTTTTTTGATAAGACCTACCGCACACTCGTACATTCTGTCGAAATAGTCGGACGCATAGAGTTCCTTGTCCCATTCGAAGCCCAACCATTTGATATCCTCTTTGATTGAGTTGACGTATTCGATATCCTCTTTGCTGGGGTTGGTGTCGTCATAACGGAGATTGCACTTGCCGTGATACTTCTCTTTCATACCGAAGTTTATGCACAAAGACTTTGCGTGTCCTATATGCAGATAGCCGTTAGGCTCGGGAGGAAAACGCGTAACGATTGTGTCGATTTTGCCTTCCGCCAAATCCTCGTTGATAAACTCCTCGATAAAATTAGTAGATTTGATTTCTTCCATATATAACCTTTTTCAAAATTATTTCGATATTTAATCGGCTTTTTTGCAACGCTGTATTTTACAAATCAGAACAAGCCTTTGATTTTCTGCGTTTCGTCATCAATCGTCATACCCAGTGCGCTAGGACGTTTGCTAAGTCCCGGCATAAGCATTATGTTGCCGCATACCACTACCAAAAATCCCGCGCCGCCTCTGAGCTCTACGTCTCTTACCGTCATAGTAAAGCCCGTGGGTCTTCCGAGTTTTGTCATATCGTCAGAGAAAGAATACTGCGTTTTGGCAATACATACGGGAAGTTTGTCCTTGCCGAGTTTTCTGATAGCCGCGATACTCTCTTTTGCCTTGTCGGTAAATACAACTTCGCCCGCACCGTAAACTTTCTTTGCAACGGCATTGATTTTGTCTTCTACACTTTCATCGAGAGAATACGCAAAATTGAGAGTGCAAGGTTTTTCCATTGCTTCGAGCACTGCTGAAGCAAGCTCTACCGAGCCTTCTCCGCCTTTTGCCCAACATTCGCAAAGCGCACAAGTCGCGCCTTCTTTCGCGCAAGCGTCCTCGATAGCTTTTATCTCTTTCTCGCTGTCGGTAATGAATTTGTTTACCGCTACGACTACGTTTACTCCGTAGACGTTTTTGAGATTTCTGATATGTCCGATGAGGTTAGGCATACCCTTTTCGAGTGCCCCCATATCCTCTTTTGCTACGTCTTCTTTCTTTATTCCGCCGTTGTATTTAAGTGCTCTCACGGTTGCTACGAGTACTACTACTTTAGGTCTTATGTCCGCAACTCTGCACTTTATATCCAAAAATTTCTCCGCGCCTAAGTCTGCGCCGAAACCTGCTTCCGTAATTACGTAATCGGCTACGCTCATTGCAAGCTTTGTAGCGATTACCGAATTGCAGCCGTGAGCTATATTTGCAAAAGGTCCGCCGTGTACGATAGCAGGAGTGCCTTCGAGAGTTTGCACGAGATTGGGTTTCAATGCGTCCTTCAATACGATAGCGGCAGCATCTACGACTCCTAAATCTTTGCAGCTTACAGCGTTTCCATTTTTATCGTAAGCGACTATGATATCTCCGATACGCTTTTTGAGGTCGGCAAGGTCTTTGGAAAGACACAACACCGCCATTATTTCGCTCGCCGCCGTGATATTGAAACCATCCTTTCTGGGTACGCCGTTTTTCTCTCCGCCGAGACCTACCTCGATAAATCTCAATGCTCTGTCGTTCATATCCATACAGCGTTTCCAGATAATTCCGTCCACGTCTATATTAAGTTCGTTGCCTTGCATAAGATGGTTGTCGAGTATAGCCGATATGAGATTGTTAGCCGTAGTAATTGCGTGCAAATCCCCCGTAAAATGAAGATTTATGTCTTCCATAGGAGCAATCTGCGCCATACCGCCGCCCGTCGCGCCGCCTTTTATGCCGAATACGGGACCGAGAGAAGGTTCTCTCAAAGCAAGACAAACTTTCTTGCCGAGTTTTGCCATTCCGTCGGCAAGACCTATCGAAGTCGTAGTCTTTCCCTCGCCGAAAGCCGTGGGATTTATAGCCGTAACAAGTATGAGATTGTCCGTAGAAGGAGCGGGCTTTTTATTGATTTTTGCCTTGTACTTACCGTAGAATTCGAGCTCGTCCTCTTTAAGTCCGAGTTTTTCTGCGATTTGTGCTATCGGTTGTAGTGTGACGCTGTTGGCAATTTCGATATCGCTTCTCATAAAACCTCTTGAAAAAATTAGTAAATACACAATTATTTTATAATTTATATATTATAAAGTCAAGTCAATCTTGAATTTTGTTTGTTTAAGGCTCAATTTTATCGAATATGTATGAAAAAACAAAAAAGAGCGTCAACCGCTCTTTTTTGTTTAACAGGTTTTATTTACTATTTTCGGCATCGGAAGTCGGTGCCGAAAGACTTCTTATTTAATCGCAATTTTATACATAATTGCAAGCTTATTATCGTATTTATGCGGACGTAAGCGATATATCCTCCGTGAAATGTATGATATTTTCTGCCATACTCTCAATAATTTCTTCTTTTGTACGCGATACAATCTCTTCTTTGGATTGCTGGCTGAGGTTGTTTGTTTCGGCAAGCTTAACGTCAATCTGCAATCTTAATACGTAATATTCGTTTTTAAAATAAAAAATCCCGTCCTCTTCGGCATACTTGTAACCTTCAATTACGCTTTCATTCTGATAATCGAAATCTTCGTACAATTCCAATCTTCTGTCGCAAGTAAAGCTTACGAAAATCAAATCTTCTTTAAAGTTGTTTTTCACTTGGGTATTGTCCGTATAGAAAGAATAGCCGTATCTGTTGGTTACGCCCGTATATTTTCCTTGATTATAGTCTTCAATACACTCGTCCAACTCGTCCGCATATTTTCTGTCCAGTATAAGCGTAGCTTCTTTCGGCACACTTAAATTATTGCTGATAAAAAAGTTTTCATCGAGATATATTACACTCGCCACGGTAGCGGCAGGCAAAACAGCGTAATCTATTTTTTCGTATTGAATATCGTATTCGATAACTTCTATTGCGTTGGCGGCCTGCCACCATACAGTAACCAAAGAATAGGTAAACATGATAGCTAATGTTGCTCCGATTACAAAAAGAATAACGAATAAAGCAATGCCTAAAGCGGCTAATACTTTTTTCTTTTTATCGGCAAATCCGTCCTGCATCTGCGACATAACGCCCCCCTTCGACTCTGTTTGATTATACGTCTAGGTTTATTTTGTTATATACTACACTCAAAAACACTATTTGTATCGGCTATAAAATATATTGCCGACTCCTTTAAAAGTTGTTCTTATATTAAATTCATTAAGCAAAGCTTACAATGATTGACAATATGCAAGCACTCGATGAAAATTTCCGCCTTGAGACAGCGTTGTTTATCCCGACGAACGCTCACTATTCTGCCACGACGTAAAAACTGTCTATCAATTTTCTTACCGCAGAGTCAAAATATGCGTCGTTATCTTCAACCGAACTTGCCGGTATATCGTCAAAGTATTTTCTGGATTAGGTCGAATTTTATCCCGAAAGTTGACAATATCCGTTTTTATTTAACTGTTGGTATTATTATATTATCATTTAAATTTTAATGTGTCAATATCAATATCGGCTATATCCCTTATGCCAAATACTACACTCTATGTTATGTTTTGTATCGGAAAATAATTAAAATAACAAGACAACAAAAAAACGACCCCTTTGAGGTCGTAAGAAAAAGCAATAAAAATGCCCGAGCTTTAACTCGGGTTGATTTTCGTTTTACACCAAACTAACAGAAGATTAAAGCTAAGACAAATTCATTTTTATTTATACTCTCGAATCTCTTCTCGAGTGACAACCTATATAGCTTTCGCTATCGTCGTTTGCCTCGACTAGTTGTAGCTCTCGCTACTCCTTAAAAGGAGGTGATCCAGCCGCACCTTCCGATACGGCTACCTTGTTACGACTTCACCCCAGTCATTGGTCTTACCTTAGGCGGGCGCTTCCTTGCGGTTAGCACTACCGACTTTGGGTACTCCCAACTCCCATGGCGTGACGGGCGGTGTGTACAAGACCCGGGAACGCATTCACCCCGACATTCTGATTCGGGATTACTAGCAACTCCAACTTCATGTGGGCGGGTTGCAGCCCACAATCCGAACTGAGACTACTTTTTTGAGATTTGCTTGCCGTTACCGGTTCGCGGCTCTTTGTAGTAGCCATTGTAGCACGTGTGTAGCCCAAGACGTAAGGGGCATGATGATTTGACGTCATCCCCACCTTCCTCCGAGTT
>CALWHJ010000008.1 GCA_944380355.1 uncultured Christensenellaceae bacterium | reverse complement strand
CCGGTGACCGCACCAGCTAAAGCGACAACGCCTATGTATGGCAACAAAAAAATGAGAGGAAAAACCTCTCTTTTTTTTATTGCTATTTTTGGCTAGTCGCTTTTTATGCTTACACTCGTGATAGTCCGAAATAATGTGACGCTCGCACGAGACGCTATCCGCTTGCTCGCTATTCCGTCGCTTCGCTCCTTACAAGTCCCGGTGACCGCACCAGCTAAAGCGACAACGCCTATGTATGGCAACAAAAAAATGAGAGGAAAAACCTCTCTTTTTTTATTGCAAATTTTAGGCTTGTCGCTTTTAAATATTGTTGTTGCCATTGCGACCGCAGAGAGTGGTGCGATTTTTTCTTTTTCGAGGTCGCCCGCAAAGGCGCGTACTAAATGTACGTAACTGCCGTGGGCGCACTGCTGACCAAAAGGAAAAGGCGTGCCGCTACATGCGGTCGCGTATAACGCTTCGCTCCTTACAAGTCCAAACTCGCTACCCGACAAGGGTTAGCGAGTATTTTTTTACTCGAAAATTTTACTTATGCTAAATGAAATGCAATAAATATACGGACGCATTTATCAATTTAACGTTTTCACTTGAATTTACGCTTATATTTTGATATGATTTAGTAAATATTTCTACTTAGGAGAAAATTTATGAACTATTTGATGGCTATATCGTTTTCCGAGATATTGACAAACGTAGGCAACTGGCTGGTTACGGAAGGACTTAAAATCGTAATCGCGATTATCGTGTTCTGTATATATTGCGCCGTAGTCAAAGCAATTTGCAGACGTTTGGACAAATCTCTTGTCAAGAAAAACGTTGACGAAACTTTAAGAAAAGTTTCTCTTCCCTGGGTAAAAAGAGTGCTCATCTTCATAGGTTTTGCGACAATGCTCGCATATCTGGGTATCGAAACCTCGAGTATCGCAGCGGCAATCACCTCGATTGGTCTTACTATCGGTCTTGCTCTGCAAGGCTCTCTGTCCAACTTTGCGGGCGGCGTCGTGGTAATAGTTATGCGCCCTTACAAAATTGGTGACTACATTGAGATGGACAGCGAAGCAGGTACTGTGGTCGACATCAAACTTTTCTATACTTATTTGCGCACTGGCGATAATAAAATTGTCGTTATACCAAACAGCAAAGCCGGCAATTCGGTAATAATAAATTACACCCGTCAAGGTACGAGAAGAGACGACATTACTTTCAACATCTCCTACGACAACGACTTTGAAAAAGCAAAAGAAGCTATAAGAGAATGCATAGAGAGCTGCGATAAAATACTCAAAGACCCCGCACCTTTGGTAACGCTCAGTAATCACGGACAAAACTCTCTCGATATTCTCGCGCGCTATTATACAAAGACTGACGATTATTGGGATGTCCACTGGTATATGATGGAAGCTGTCAAGAAAGCCTTTGACAAATACGGCATTTCTATCCCCTATCCTCAGCTTGACGTGCATATCGCTAACAACGATACTGCATCTTCAAAAAACAAATAAGATATTCATAATATATGCAAAAGGCGGACTTTTGTCCGCCTTTACGTTTACTCATTACTAATTATATCTTGACTTATTATTTGTCGGTCTTGTTTATATCGTCCAACACTGCTTTGACTTTTTCTCTCAAATTTTCCTTGTCGCTATCGTTGACGATTATATAATCGGCAAAATTTTTCATTTCCTCTATAGCAGCTTGCTCGCGCATAACGTTTTCAATATATTCTCTGTCATAACCGCTTCTGTCGATAACTCTTTCTATCCTTACTTCTTTATCTCCGTAAACAAGGATAATTTTATCGAATTTATCCGACATAGCTTTATCGAAAGCCGAAACCTCTACATACAGATTGCCTTTGCACTCTGCATATATCTTGTCTAATTTTTTAAACACCAAAGGGTGAGCAACGGAATTTAGCAGTTTAAGTTTTTCTCTGTCAGAAAACACAATTCCGGCAAGTTTTTTTCTGTCGATAACTCCGTCTTTGACTACGTCAAAAACTTTTGCGATACTCTTTACGTAATCGTCAGTTACTGAGATTTCTTTATAAATCGCATCGCAATCGCACACTCTCTCACCAAAACCGGCTATCAGATTGAGGACGTAGCTTTTTCCGCTCCCTATTCCGCCTATTACCGCTATCTTCATTATTTTGCCTCCAGCCAGTTGTTGCCCGCGCTGCACTCGGCTACAAGCTTGACTTTGAAATCGGGGGTATTGTTTTCCATACACTCCACGAGAATTTTCTTGACTTGCTTTGCCTCGTCTACGGGACAGTCGATAATCAATTCGTCGTGTACCTGCATTATGAGTTTTGCTTTGAAACCGCCCTCTTTCAACGCTTTGTGCACTTTGAGCATGGCAAGTTTTATAATATCGCTCGCACTGCCCTGTAAAGGCATGTTCATGGCAACTCTTTCGCCGAAACTTCTCAAATTGTAATTGGAAGATTTGAGCTCGGGAATTTCTCTGCGTCTATTCATATAAGTTGTTACGTAACCCTGTTGTTTTGCAATTTCCACACACTTGTCCATATACTGTTTTACTTTGGGATAAGTAGCAAAATATCCCGCAATAAAATCGCGCGCTTTATATACGGGTATTCCCAAATCCTCCGACAATCCGAAGTCGCTTATGCCGTAGATAATGCCGAAGTTAACAGCCTTTGCCTGACGTCTCATATCGGGAGTAACCATTTCCAGAGGCACTCCGAAAACTTTAGATGCGGTAGTAGCGTGAATATCTATATCGTTGTTAAAGGCGTCAATCATAGTTTCGTCACCGCTGAATTGCGCCATAAGTCTCAATTCGATTTGCGAATAATCTGCACATACGAGTACATTGTTAGGACTTGCCACAAACATTTTACGGATTTGTTTACCCTCGCTTCTGCGAATAGGAATATTTTGCAAATTAGGCTCGGTAGACGAAAGTCTGCCCGTAGCCGTAACCGTCTGCTTGAAAACGGTGTGTATCTTCTGATTACTGTCGATAAGGGGCAATATCCCGTCGAGATATGTTGATTTAAGTTTTGCAAGTTCTCTCTGACGGAGTATCAAAGGCACGATAGGATGCTGATTTTTAATAGAGTTAAGCACTTCTACGTTGGTCGAATAACCCGTCTTGGTCTTTTTTCCCGTCTTAAGCCCCAAATCTTCAAACAGTACCGAAGCCAGCTGCTTTGTCGAATTGACGTTGAAAGGTTTGCCCGCATAGTCTATAATCTCTTTTAAAAGTCCGTCAAGCTCTTCGGAATATTTTTTATTGAGTTCGTTGAGGATATCCAAATCTATTCTGAACCCCTCTTTTTCCATTTCGAAAAGCACTTCGACTAAAGGCAGTTCAAGCTCTTTATAGAGTTTTGTGAGCCCTCTCTCCTCCAACTCCTTATCCAGTATGTCGTCAATCAGCTGTATAAGCGCGGCTTCGTCGCCCTCGGGAAGATTGTACGCATTGAATAATTCTTCTTCGCTCTTATAGTTGCGGTTTGCGTCGACGAGATACGCTTTGAGCAATACGTCGTTTTCCGCGCCTTTAAGAGTAACGTCGTTTTGCATAAGGATATGCATTACGTTTTTTATATCGTAACAAGTCTTTTTTATCTTCTCGCTCTCGAAAATCCCTTTCATAGCCGATATGAAAGCGTTGTAATCTATCCCTTCACCCAAAAGGTTTTCCGCGATAACTATATTAAAGCATTCTCCTTCGGTAGCGATTGTTATCTTTTTGGAAAGACTAAACGAGAATTTGCCCTGCATTATAATTTTAGACAATACTTCTGCAAGCCCTTCTTCGCTGTCGAT
This sequence comes from uncultured Christensenellaceae bacterium, assembly GCA_944380355.1. Taxonomy (GTDB): domain Bacteria; phylum Bacillota; class Clostridia; order Christensenellales; family UBA3700; genus RACS-045. The sequence continues at coordinate 73,465 of CALWHJ010000008.1, read as the reverse complement.
ATCGACAGTTTGGGGCAATTCGTGCTGTACTTCGTTTGCATAAGCGGTTGCTTCGCCGTCAAATTGCAGCCTGTCTATTATTTTCGTAAGTTCCAAAGCTTTAAGAAGTCGCTTTACCTCTCCCGAAAAAGGAGGGTAATCGAATTTCGCTTCCTCAAGCGTAATGTTGACGGGAGAGTGCGTATTGATAGTAGCAAGCTTATAGGAAAGATAAGCCGTATCCCTGTTGGTCAAAAGCTTTTCCTGAAGTTTTCCTTTGATTTCGTCTATATGCTCATACACTCCGTCAAGAGTAGAATACTTGGCAAGCAAATCGCGCGCCGTCTTTTCTCCTACTCCCGCAACTCCGGGGATATTATCCGAAGCGTCGCCCATAAGCGATTTCAAATCAATGATTTGAGAAGGCACCAACCCCTCTTCTTTTAATGCTTTTTCGTCATAGTACGCTATTTCCGTAATACCCTTTTTGGTAAGTAATACGGTAGTGGTATCGTCGATTAACTGCAAAGAGTCCTTATCTCCCGTAACAATAAACGTCTGCGCGTCAAATTTCTTTGCAATTGTACCGATTATATCGTCTGCTTCGTAACCGTCCATTTCGACAATCGGTATATTCATAGCCGCTATAATTTCCTTAAGCGGAGCGAGCTGACTTGCCAACTCGTGCGGCATAGGTTTACGTGTAGCCTTGTAACCGTCATATATTTCTTTTCGGAAGGTAGGAGCCTTACGGTCGAAAGTAGCTATAATATGCGTAGGCTTATAGGTATCTACAATCTTGATAAGCATATTCAAATATCCGAAAATCGCACCCGTATACTGTCCCGAATGGTTGGTAAGATTGGGGAGCGCGTAGTATGCCCTGTTGATAAGGCTGTTGGAGTCCAAAAGAATCAATTTTTCCATAATTACCTCTATATATTGATTATATCTTAAAATAAACGTATTTTCAATATTATTTTTACCTAAACCTTTCAAAATGTACGATTTCGCAATAAATAAAAATGATATTTTTATAAATTTTTGCAAAAAAAGCGTAATTTTTGTAAAAAAGTGCATTTTAAGACGATTATTGAACATAATACTGTATAAAAATTATGTACAATATGGATATTTTGGGGATAAAAAATGTAGGCTTTCGTAGAAAATATGGAGATTTTTTTGAAAATATGGATAAATTTTCAAATATCCCTGTAATTCGCGTGCCTTTTACGAATATCTGTGATATAATGTTGGCGATATGGATAAGTTAGAAGCATTTTTGTTACTTATGGGCGGACTGGGAACCTTCCTGTTAGGCCTTAAACTTATGAGTGATAACCTGCAATCCCTTGCCGGTGATCGCCTAAAACCCTTATTCAATAAGCTTTCAAACAACAGATTTATGGGAATTGCTACCGGTGCGGGAATTACGGCGGTCATTCAATCCTCTTCGGCGACGACGGTTATGGTCGTAGGTTTCGTAAATGCGGGAATAATGACGCTTAAACAAGCCACCGGTATTATTATGGGCGCAAATATAGGTACGACGATTACCGCGCACATAGCTTCCCTGCAAGCTTTACCCGTTGCGTCATTCCTTGCGGCTACCGCCTGCATAGGCGCGTTTATGACAATGTCGAGTAAAGACAAGATAAATAAATCCGGTTTTTTGATTTGCGGAATAGGCATTATATTCGTAGGTATGGATTTTATGTCCTCTGCGATGAAGGTATTCAGCGAAAACGAAGCTATACGAAACTTTATCGCGACGATAAGCAATCCTTTCCTTCTGATGTTGATTGGGCTTGTATTTACTGCGCTTATTCAGTCTTCGTCAGCTACCACCTCGATACTTATTACGTTGGGTGCAGTAGGTATGATGACACTGAGAAGCGCAATTTTTATGACCTTGGGTATCAATATCGGTACTTGCGTAACGGCAATGCTAGCCTCTATCGGTGCAAACGCTAACGCAAAGAGAGCTTCCGTAATACACCTTTTGTTCAATATTTTCGGAACGTTAATCTTTATCGTACTGATATTCGGACTGCCTCTTATCAATGAAAAACTCGCATTCGATTACTGGCTCGCGGCAGCATTCCCCGACAAGATTGGTACACAGATAGCAATGTTCCACACATTGTTCAACGTAGTTGCTACCATTATACTCGTACCTTTCACCAGCGGACTTACAAAACTCGCCACTCTGCTCGTCCCCGAAAAGAAAAAAGCTCCCGAGCAAACTCCCGAAGAAAAGAAGTTTATGTATATCGACGAGAGAATATTGAAGACGCCTCCTATCGCTTTGATGATGCTCAGAAAAGAATTGATAGCTATGGCAAATCTCTCTAAAACCAACTTCGATTTGTCAATCGATTGTCTTACGAAACTCAATTTCGACAAAATGGACGAGTTCAACGAGAGAGAAAAGCACATAGACTTCCTCAACAAAAAGCTGACCAAATACTCCGTAAAGATATCCGCAAAGGACATATCTTATAAGGAAGAAAAAGAGATAGCGTCTTTCTATCACGCGATAAGCGACATCGAGAGAGTCGGCGACTATGCGGAAAATATATGCGAATACGCACAAGAGCTCGTAGAAAACAACTTGAGTTTCTCGCAGGTTGCCGTTGAAGAGATACTTCTTATGAAAGGCGCAATCGACCATTTGTACGAAACCGTAATAAACGCTTTCGAAAACAAGAATATAGGTCTTAAAGACGAAGTCGAGGGCTACGAAGACTTGGTAGACACCTATGAAAGCGACCTGTCTAAAAACCATATCGCAAGATTGCACAACAATACTTGCAGTGCGGAAAGCGGCGGAATTTTCCTTTCTGTAATCAGCAATATGGAAAGAGTCGCAGACCACTTCAGAAACGTATTTTACAGTATGAGCACTTACGTATCTCCTTCTGTAAAGACTAAAGCCGGCATAAAGAGCGAAGAGGGAGAAGCACTTCCCCTCCCTGCTGAAAACGCGAATGAAGAAACGTCAGCAATACAGACGACAGAGTTTACCAAAACACTCGAAGAAGACAGACGCATTATGGAAGAAAGCATAGTCAAGGAGCCTATACTCTCCACTGCAGAAGTTGTTGAAAACAAAAAGAAAAGCAAAAGTAGCGGTGCAACACAGACTAACGACGCGCAAAAGAAAACAACATCTGCCGCAACAAACCGTAAAGCTTCTTCGAGCACTGCGAAAAAATCTTCCGACAGCACCAAAAAACCTGCCGTAAAGACGAGTAAAACTTCTTCAGGCACCAAGTCTAGTGCAACTGCCAAAAAGAAATCTGCTAAAAAAACCGAGTCAGAAAAACCTGTCGCTGAAGTGCCCGTAGCTGAAGACACACAGAAGGATTGACACTCGGTAATAACAAATATAAAATCATAAAAGGTAAATAAATTATAAACGATAAAAAGCAGGAAAAACTCCTGCTTTTTATTTATCAATATAAATAATTATTCAATCTTTGTCTTTTGCCCCGCTTGAAAATCTCAGCCGATTAACGCAGTATGCTATACTGCCCGACTGTCTTCAAGGCACTCATTTCTTTGCGTCCTTACTCTCTTTGTTCTCTTCCTTAATCAGTGCCTTGGTCTTATCCTGCAATACGTTGAAGTTTGCAAGGTCGTCATAAGGATTGGGCACTATACCTACGTTGAGTATTCTTGATATATCGAATGCTCTCCAAGGCACTTCGTCCTTAGGAGGATGCACGATAAAAGTCATCGTTTCGTTGCTTACGGGATGCTTAAACTTAATTTCGGTAGCCCAAAGTCCAAGATTGTGTCTGAAAGTTCTGGGGTCTGCTCCGTACTTGCTGTCACCGAACAAAGGAAGTCCTATGGACGCCATCTGCACTCTTATTTGATGCGAACGTCCTGTATGCAACTGTATCTTAAAAAGGCTGAAGCCCTTGACTTCCTGCACGAAAGAATAATCGAGAATGGCAAGCTTCGCCCCCTCTGTTGCCTGAGGTACGATTTGTACTGTATTTTTAGCCTGATTCTTTTTGAGATAATGTTTGAGTTCTCCCTGCTTCTGATTAGGTACTCCGCACGTAACGCAAAGGTACTTTTTCTCAAAATTTCCGTTGCGAATGTCTTCGCTAAGACGAGCCGCCGCTTTGGAGGTTTTTGCAAATACCATAACGCCGCCCGTAGGTCTGTCAAGTCTGTGTACAAGCCCTACGTAAGCTTCTCCCGGCTTGTTGTACTTTTCCTTTACGTACTCTTTGACTACGGTAAGCATATCCTTATCGTTGGAGTCGTCTCCCTGAGAAGGAATATTGCAGGGCTTGACAACTACGATAACGTGGTTGTCCTCATACAAAACCGTCAAATCTTTGCTAGTGAATTCTGTCATATTTTACCTATGTGTTTATTTTATGTCCTTTATATTTTCGACAGCCTCAGACCTTCAAGCCTTTTGCTGTCCATAATCCGCTGCATCCGCAAGGCAAAATCAAGCCTTCTTTTGTAGGAAGTCCCACTTCGTAAGCCTGACTTTCGCCCTTGTAGGCTTTGAGCGTAATTCTGAGAATATTGTCTATTACCTGAGGCTGCAATCCCGTAGTATAAGAATTGATAAGGAAAAACAAGGGATTGTCCGATAGTACTTTCGTACATTCTGCTACAAGGTCAAAAACGTTGTCTTCGAGTTTCCACACCTCACCGTTTGTACCTCTGCCGTAAGACGGGGGGTCCATAATAACCGCATCGTACTTATTTCCTCGTCTTATTTCCCTTGCGATAAACTTCTGACAATCGTCGACTATGTATCTTATTCTGTCATTCGGAATACCGCTTAGGTCAGCGTTGGTTTTTGCCCTGTCCACCATAGCTTTTGCCGCGTCTACGTGCGTAACGAATGCGCCCGCTTTCGCACAAGCCACGGTAGCTCCGCCGGTATATGCGAAAAGATTGAGAACCTTTATTTCTCTATTGCTGTCTTTTATGAGCTTTTGCATTATATCCCAGTTTACTGCCTGCTCGGGGAAAAGCCCCGTATGCTTAAAGCCCATAAGTTTGAGCGAAAACTTCAATCCTTTGCGCTCTACGTTAAAGCTTTCGGGAACGCTGCCTTTATATTCCCATCTGCCTCCGCCCTGATTAGAGCGAATGTAGCGAGCATTAATGCTCTTGTCCTTTTCCAAAGGAAAAGCACTCTTCCAGATAACCTGCGGGTCGGGACGCAAAAGTACGAGTTTACCCCATCTTTCGAGTTTTTGCCCCTCTCCCGTAGCGATTATCTCGTAATCTTTCCAATCGGTTGCAACTCTAATCATAATTAAATTTTCTCTACGGCTACCGTAATCTTTTCGCCGTTGACGTCGAGTTCTTTGGTGTAACCGTCAAAGAGTTTATCACTTAACTCATCGGCAAGCACGCCCTCGCAAATAGACTTGTCGCTCTTGAGTACTTCGACGCACTTACCCTCGCCCTTATATCCTATTCTGATATGGTCAACGACCTCGAAACCTGCCTCTTTACGCATAGTCTGTATCTTGGACGTAAGTTCTCTTGCGATACCGGAATTAATGAGTTCTTCCGTAAGATTGGTGTCGATAACAACCGTCATAGCAGCATCGCTTTCGAGTGCGTAACCGCTCTTGTTAACGGGAGTAATGAGCAAATCGTCAAGCGTAAGCTCGATATTCTCCCCGTCTGCTTGGAAAGTATACGTCTTTCCTGCGTTGACGGTATCTACGATTTCGCTTGCGTTCGTACAAGTCGAAAGGTATTGTCTTATCGCGCCGAGATGTTTGCCGTACTTAGGTCCCAAGGTCTTAAGCTGAGGCTTGAGTTCGTAAGTCATAAACTTAGACTTATCTTTTACGATTTCGCAATTTCTTACGTTTATTTCGTCTGCAACCAAAGATATTATATCCTTGTCGTTCACGCTTTTATCCGTAAGGATAAACAAGCTGTCGAGAGGCTGTCTGTTTTTGATATTTGCCTTATTTCTTGCAGCTCTTCCCAAAACAACCGCTTGCAATACAAACGCCATATCGTCTTCGAGCTTCTTGTCTACCATAGACATATCCGCCTCGGGGAACTTGCAAAGGTGTACGCTTTCGGGAGCGTCCTTGAAGAAGTCAGGTACGAGATTCTGATATATGCTCTCAGCCATAAAAGGAGTATAAGGCGCAATGAGTTTTGAAAGCGTAACAAGCACGGTGTACAGCGTGGTGTATGCCGCAACCTTATCGTCGGTCATATCACTGCCCCAGTATCTCTCTCTTCCGCGACGTACGTACCAGTTGGAGAGATTGTCGGTAAAGTCCTGTATAGCTCTCGAGCTTTCGGTAATCTTATATTCGTCAAGACACTTGTCCACGTAATCCACAAGGGTATTGAGATTGGAAAGTATCCACTTGTCCATATGAGAGAGTTTGCAATCTTTGAGATTGTACTTCGAAGGGTCGTACTTGTCGATATTAGCATAGAGTACGAAGAAGGAATAAGTATTCCAAAGCGTACCCATAAACTTTCTCTGACATTCAGAAACGTTTTCAGCTGAAAATCTCGAAGGAAGCCAAGGAGCCGAAGAGGTATAGAAATACCATCTTACAGCGTCTGCGCCCTGCACGTCGAGTACCGACCAAGGGTCGACGACGTTGCCCTTGTGTTTGGACATTTTGATACCGTTTTTATCGTTGACGTGACCGAGTACTATACAGTTTTTGAAAGGTGCCTTGTCGAAAAGCAACGTGGATATCGCAAGCAAGGTATAGAACCATCCTCTGGTCTGGTCAACAGCTTCGCTGATGAAGTTTGCGGGGAATTGCGCTTGGAACACGTCCTTGTTTTCAAAAGGATAATGATGCTGTGCAAAAGGCATACTTCCGCTGTCAAACCAGCAGTCCATAACTTCGGGAGTACGCTTCATAGTACCGCCGCACTTTTCGCACTTGAAAGTAACCTTGTCGATATAAGGTTTGTGAAGCTCGATATCCTCATTGAGTCCGCCGAGTTTCTTAAGTTCTTCTTTGCTGCCGATAACCTTAATTTCTCCGCAGTCGGGACATACCCATATAGGAAGAGGAGTACCCCAGTATCTCTCTCTCGAAACACCCCAGTCGATGACGTTTTCGAGGAAGTTACCCATACGGCCGGAGCCGATAGTAGGAGGCATCCAGTTGACGGTAGCGTTGTTTTTGAGAAGCTGGTCTCTGACTTCTGTCATCTTAATAAACCAGCTGGAACGCGCATAGTAAAGCAAAGGAGTATCGCAACGCCAGCAGAAAGGATAGCTATGCTCGAAGAGCAATTCCTTGAAGAGCAATCCTCTGGAGTTGAGGTCCTTGATGACGAGTTTATCGCCGTCTTTTACGAAGATACCCTCGAGCTCGCCCGTACCATTGATAAATCTGCCTCTGTCGTCTACCATCTGAACGAAAGGCAAATCGTACTTTCTTCCTACCTTCGAGTCGTCTTCACCGAAAGCGGGAGCGATATGTACTATACCCGTACCGTCGGTAAGCGTTACGTAGGAATCGTTTGTAACGTAATAAGCTTTTTTCTTGGTATCGTTGCAGTTGTAAAGAGGTATATACTCCTCGTATTCGTAATCCTTACCTTTCTTTACGCTTACGACTTCGTAGTTTTCAAACAGAGAGGAAACCAAAGCTTCCGCGAGCACGTAGATTTCGCCGTCGGCTTTAATCTCTACGTAATTCTCGTCGGCATTCATACACAAAGCTACGTTGGAAGGAAGCGTCCAAGGCGTTGTCGTCCACGCGAGGAAGTAACCGTCATTGTTCTTTCTCTTGAACTTGACGAATATGGATTTTTCCTTGACGTCCTTATATCCCTGAGCAACTTCGTGAGAAGAAAGAGCCGTTCCGCATCTGGGGCAATAAGGCACGATTTTATGACCTTTGTAGATAAGTCCTTTGTCGGCAATCGTCTTGACAGCCCACCATACTGATTCGATATACTTGTCGTCGTAGGTAATATAGGGGTTGTCCATATCTACCCAATAACCTACTCTGTCGCTCATTTTTTCCCATTCGCCCTTGTATTTCCAAACGGACTCTTTACATTTTTTGATAAAAGGCTCGATACCGTATTTTTCTATTTCGGGCTTACCGTCTATACCGAGCAACTTCTCGACTTCGAGCTCAACGGGAAGACCGTGAGTATCCCAGCCTGCTTTTCTCGCTACGTAATATCCCTTCATAGTCTTGTATCTGGGAATAATATCCTTCATTACTCTGGTGAGAATATGACCAATGTGGGGTTTGCCGTTGGCGGTGGGAGGACCGTCATAGAAAGAGAAAGACTCCTTTCCCTTGTTCATCTCCACGCTTTTTTCAAAAATCTTGTTTTGTTTCCAGAATTCGATAACCTGCTTTTCTCTTTCGCAAAAGTTCATTCCGGAATCGACCTTTTTGTACATTGCTGCCTCCTGTTTAATTCGTATATGCTTAAAAATTTTTACTTGATTAAAACTATTGTTTCGGTGTTTCGGCAAAATGCCGACGCCGCGACGTCGGACACTTGCTTATTACGCAACAAGGCGCAAAACTTCTTTATTATTTTTCTTCCTTTTCTTCCTCTTCGGAAGTGTTGACGATTACCTCAACCTTTTCCACGACGGTGTTATCCATCTTCTTGACGGTAATCGCAAGATTTTCAAAGTTGACTATATCTCCTACTTGGGGCATTCTTCCGAGCGCATAAGCGATATATCCGCTGAGCGTTACGGTATCGAACTCCTCTTGTTTGCGATTGACTTCGAAATAATCGAAAAACTCTTCGAGATTGGTATCTCCGAGCACAGAATACTTATTGTCCGAAAGTTTGACGATAGGTTCCACAACCTCGTCGCTCTCGTCCCAAATATCGCCTACTAACTGTTCGAGAATATCCTCGAGCGTAACTATACCCATAGTACCGCCGAATTCGTCGACTACTATAGCGATATGAGTCTTTGCCATTTGCAATTTTCTCAATACGTCGCTGATTTTCATAGTATCAGGTACGTAAATGACGCTCTTTGTGATAATCTTGGAAAAGTCGCTTACTCCGTCGATATACGCTTCGTAGAAATCTCTCAGATTAATGATACCCCTTATCGTATCAATATTTTCCTCGTATACGGGAAGACGAGAGTAACCGCTTTCTCTGAAGACCTTCATTACGTCGGACATACTGTCCTCTATATCAACCGCCTCGACGTCAACTCTGGGAGTAAATACGTCTTTAACGGTCATATTGTCAAACTCAATTGCCGACCTTATGAGGTTGCCTTCGTATTCGTCGAGACCGCCTTCCGTCTGAGCCTCGTCGATATAAGTTATCAGTTCCTCGTCAGTAATATTATCGTCACCTTTTTTCTTGAAGATTTTGCCGATAAAACTCTGCCAGAATCCCAGAAGTTTGTTTATAGGATAAAGAATGTAATAGAAAACCAAAATAAAAGGTGCCGCAAATTTAGCAAAAAATTCGGGATTACGCTTTGCCACTGATTTAGGAGATATTTCGCCGAAAATCAACACTACGACGGTACTTACAGCGGTAGATACCGTACCTGCGAGTTCCTGACTAGTAATAAGTCCTGTAAACAACATTGTTGCAAGCGTAGCGGACGCGATGTTAACGATATTGTTACCTATAAGTATTGTGGATATCAATCCGTCGAAATGTTCACTCAGAAAGTAGACTTTGCCGTACTTTTTGGGCTCATTCGAATACATATTTTTAAGTCTTATTCTGTTGAGTGTAGAAAAAGCCATTTCCGTAGCTGAGAAAAACGCCGAAAAAATTACTAATACTGCGATTGCCACTATATAAGTGATAATCTTTGAATTGCTGATAGATGCCGATAACAGTGGAACTACCATAGTTGTGAAAGAATCTCCTTAAAATGATAATAGTTACGATAATTATATTACAAAACGGCGAGTTTGTAAAGTGATATAAAATATTTTATTATAATATAGTGCAAATTATACTCTAAAACCCTCAAAACGGAGAAAAACGCCCTTCTAACGCTCAAAATATAAAACAGCGAAAACAAAAAGAGCGGAAAAGATTCCGCTCTCAATATATTTGTCTGTACGTTGCGCCGCCAAAACTCTGCTCTGCCGTATAGACTTTGACAGTCGAGGCCGAAGGATATTGGGCAAGCAAGCCCAAAACCACAGCAGAAGAAGCCGAGGTCTTAATAGCAAGCCCGCAAGACTTCACTAAACTTCGGGGGGCGTTTACGGTCATACAATTCAGCCCTCGCGAGCTGAAAAAACGGTACGCAGCAAGAGTATCGCTGCGCGAGCGGAAAATCATCAGTAAGTAATTCATAGCTTTCTCCTAGGTATTTATGTATTCCGCTCTTAATACAATATATTAACGACAAACCGTATTTGTGAGGTAGCAATGATATATTTGGATAATGCCGCAACTTCTAGATTCAAACCCAGACGAATGTTTGACGAAATGTTCAATCAGCTAGCCTGTTCCTCAAATCCCGGTAGGGGCGGACATAACGACGCTATAGACACTGCAATCAAAATTTACGACGTAAGAGAATTGCTCAAAACGCTCGTAGGCGGAGACGATAACCACGAAGTAATATTTACTTCGGGTTGTACCGAAGCAGCCAATCTGGCAATCCTGGGATACCTTGCCGCATACAAGGGGCAGCGTGCGGAAGTGATATTCACGTCTTACGAACACAACTCCGTAGCCCGTCCTCTATGGCATTTAAAAGAAACGTCGGGCGTAAAATTAATAGAGATAAAACCCGACAAGGACGGCAGAATATCTTCTGTCGACATAAATGACGCTATCAACGAAAATACTCGACTGGTGTGCGTTAATCACATATCAAACGTTACGGGACACCTTGCGGATTTAGAAGAAATCGGCAAAATCGCCGCAAGACGCAACGTCCCCCTTTTCGTAGACGGAGCGCAATCGCTCGGACACCTTTCAATCAATGTCAAAGCTCTTAATATTGCCTTTCTCGCCGCGGCGGGACACAAGGGATTGCACGGCAGTCAAGGTACGGGATTTTTGGTATATGACAAACGCTATAAACTTCTCCCGATACGCTTCGGGGGCACAGGGTCGCACAGCGAAAGCCTTATTCAACCCGATTTACCGCCCGACGCTTTCGAAGCCGGCACCCTCAACAGCGCGGGAATAATCGGTCTCGGCGCGAGCGCGGACTGGACTTATAAAAACCTTTCCAAAATAGCCTTAAACTCCCGCTATCTGACAAGCGAACTCATATACGGTCTGAAACAAATAAAAAACGTACGACTCTACTCTTCTCAGAACAACGGCGTAGTGTCTTTCAATTTCGGAGATTACTCTTCGACGGATATAGGAGACTATCTCAACGAAAACGATATCGCCGTAAGATGCGGACTGCACTGCGCTCCTCTGATTCACCGACAACTCGGCACTTTAGAAAGCGGTACCGTGAGAGCAAGTATAGGATACAACAATACGATAAGCGACATACGCGCGCTTCTAAACGCGATCGACAAACTAAACTATCGCAAACCGTAACCAAACAAAACGTAAAAGCATAAAATATAGAGGTAAAAATATGGATATGGATATCGGAAAAATAATGCAACTTATGGCAAACGGCAACAACAAGGATATGTCGCTGATTATGCAACTTTTGCCAAGTCTTATGAACAACAACCGCCCCTCTTCGCAAAGCGAGACTGTAAAACTCAACGAAGAAGAGGTCAATAAAACTCTGAAAAGTCTGTATGACGACGGCGAAGAATAAGTTTTTCCGATAGCGAAAGGAGAAAAAATGAAAAAAAACGGCTTTTACACAAAAAACAACGCTTTCTCGTCCGACAACGCTTTTTCTTCAAACAATGCGTTTTCAGGATTGAATTTTAACTCAACAGGCACCGCTTCACAAAATTCTGCGCCTTCGGGATTGCAGGAAGAGATAAACAAATACTCGTCAATGTCGGAAGAAAGACTGATGCAAGAGATGTTTCATCTCGTCGAAGAAGGAAGAAAAAACGGCACTTTGGACAATGCCAAACTCGAAGAATTTTTCAATTCGGCAAGCTGTATGCTGTCCGGAGAACAGATAACGAAATTGCGTTCTTTGATTGATATGGCAAAAAACTGATATGTCCATAAATCGCGTTTTTTCTTAAACCGATTTGTATATAAATTCTGTCGACTTAATATGTCGATATAAATCTCTGAAAAGCACAAATAAAAAGCGGCAAAAATCTTGCCGTTTTTTAGGAGTGTTTTTTAACGTGTTCAATTTTTAAGCAAGCTAGACGTAACAACACTTCTTACCTCGTTGAGCCTTGCGCAATATAAATCTCTGCCTACTCTCTTCTCATTGATTTTTACGTCTTCACAAATTTTTACAGTTTGACCGTTGCCGCCTGAAAGCACAATTATTCTGTCGGCAATCACGAGAGCCTCTTCCACGTCGTGCGTGACGAAAATTACCGTTTTATCTTTTATTAAATGAGTAAGAGTATCGAGAATTTGTCTTTTTAGTTTTATGTCAAGCCCCTTAAAAGGCTCATCCATAAGCAACACGTCGCACTCTCTGACGAGCGCGCGTGCAATCGCTACTCTGCTTGCCTGTCCTCCGCTGATTTGCCAGGGATAGGATTTAAGACAATCACTTATCTCCATCCTGTTTGCTATATCCTCTACTTTATTGTTCAGGATTTGCTTATCGGTATCTTCGAGTACGAATTTTATATTGTTCTCAACTGTCAGCGAAGGTATGAGACGAGGTTGCTGAAAGACATAAGATATAACGGTTTCGTCTATACTCTTATCAGCATATTGTCCATAAAATATATCGCCGTTATAGGCAAGTTGACCGCTGATACAGTTGAGAAGCGTGGTTTTTCCTCCTCCTGAGTTACCCATAACGCAACACACCTTTTTTTCGTCTAATTCCAACGAAAAATTACTGTATACGGGCTTATCCGAATAAGAAAATGTCAAATCGCATATCTTCATTTCCACTTCACCGCCTTTTTTTCGATAAGGACAACGACTTTCTCAAATACCGTCCCCAAAAGAATCGCGACAGCCGTCCACGCAAGCAATTGTGCCGTATCCACGTAGAGTTTTGCAAATTGCATTTCTATTCCTATACTCTTTGCCGTCTGCGCAAGCACTTCTGCGGCAATTACAAGCTTGAGATTCAGCCCCACGGAACTTTTTATTGCTGTAAATACGTTGGGAGCTATCTGCGGAAGATACAGAGAGAATATCTGTTTACGCTTAGATACTCCGTACACGCGCGCCATCTCTATCAAGTCCTTGTCTACCCCTTCCAGAGCGTCCGCAAACGATGTATACAGCATAGGGAAAATGACACTGAACGCAACGAGTACCGTTGCCTCGAAACTGTCAAACCATATCAACGCAAGCAGTATCAGCGACATAGTAGGCATAATGCGCACGATAAGCACTATCGGTGCAAGCGCGCTTCGCAAAGGCTTGAACGAATAGGTTACGCCCGAAAGCAAGGCGGCAAGCAAAAATGCCGATACGTAAGCTATAAAAGCCCTGAGCAAAGTCCAACCTACCGATTCGTAAAAACTCGCTTTAGCGAATAATGCAAAAAACTCTTTGACAATCGAAGATACCGAAGGCACAAGCATATCTATCCCCACAGCTTTGGATACGATAGCGTAAACTACGATTATCAAAAGCAACGTGGCGATAGGCAATGCTATATTAAGTGCCTTATATACCCTCTCTTTTCGCATATTTATCCTTAAATCGGTTTATCCCGCGTAATAGAAATTGTCGTCGGGCAACTTGCCGCCGATAGCGGCGATTTTGATTTCCTTAACGGCATCGAGCATTTGCTCGTAATAAAATTTTCCCTCGGGCATAGTTATCGTCTTGACGTTGCATCTTGCGATAACTTCGGAAGTTATGCTCGTCGAAAGAGACGTTTGCTCGTAAATAGCCTTTATATTCTCTACCGCTTTGGCGGGATTTTCCGCTATCCATTCCGCATTGTCGCTAAACGCCTGCAACAGCTTTTCTACAAAAGCCTTGTCTTCGCACACTTGAGCTTTTGCAATCAATACCGCCTGCGCATAGCCGTCGTATTCGCTGCCTTTACTCTCCGCCCAAAGAGTCTGCAAATCAAAAACTTCCTTAAAGCCCTGCTTGCTTATAGCGTTTGTTACGGCAGGCTCGGCAAGCACGCCGAATACCGTACGTCCTTCACTCTTTGCAAGCGCCATTTGCGACATTACTTCCGAGCCGTCAGTCATATACTTAATCGTTACTCGTCCCGCGACAGCCATTTCGCCCTGCGCATAAGGTATGCCTTCTTCTTTGAGAAGAGTTTGGAATATCATATCGGGCACGCTGCCTTGTCCTATGGAATATACCATACTGTCTACAAGGTCGCTAAGGTCGTTTACTTCTTCGTCGCTGTTGGACAAAACAAAGAGATTGCCGTTTGTGACTACGGCAAGCAAACGTATATCGTTGCCCTTATTGTAAAGGTTTGCCGCAAGATTTGCAGGAACGATTGCTATATCGCTCTTTAAAGCCTCCGTGCTTATCACACCCGAAGACACTACCGATTTTTTAATCGTATATTCCGTTTCATCCGTCTCTATCTTGCTTGAGATATTTGCAAGCGCAAGCGCAGGCGCGCCGTCGGGAGCGACAAGCGTATATTCGTTTTCCGCTTTAGACTCGCCGTTGCACGCACTTAAAGCGAGCGCGCCGCAAACGATTGTTGTTACCAAAAGAATTGCTACAATTATCCTTTTCATATTTATACTCCTATTTATTCTTGCACTTCGAAAGAAGTTATTGCCGATTTAACGTACACCGCGTCGAGTTTGCCGAGTTTGCCCGACAAAGCGGAAATTTGCTCATTCGTACCCTTTACGATTAAACTTATGGTACTTATACCCGTTTCTCTATCGGGCACGCCCATTCTGCCTATGATTATCGAACTGAAAGTGGACAGCAAATTCTGTATGGCAAGAGCCGTACTCTTGTCCTGTTTCAAAACTATTCCTATTACGCCTATTCTCAACATAAAAACTCCTTTGGAGAATAAAAAAGCTCTGCAAAGGCAGAGCAAAATACAAATATGCTATTCATATCCTTACTCTCCGAAAACTCATTGATTGGGTAGTGGTAATATACTCAGACGGCAAGAAGTTTTCCCGTCCGTGTGTAATAATATATTATTACAGTATGAGAAATTTGTCAAACTCTTTGCCCTTTTTTTATAAATATTGCCATAGTGAATACAGTCAAAACAAGTTGTTTGTAAACAAACATATTTGTATAGACAAAAATTAAAGACGGCAACGCACTTAACGCCACCGCCCTTTTTCATCTTTTTAAATTTAACCTAACGGCTATCCTTGACTCACACCCTATTGCTTCAGCCGTGCAATATCTCCATAGCACGCGCAGTGCAAGCATCGGTCTTATAATCTGTCACAATGTCCGTAACCGTATTTTCTTCAGTAGGTTTGAATCCTACTCCGTGAATACATTTTTCCCACACGATTCTGCCCGAAGCGTCCGCCGTAGGCACGTAATAAGTGCCGTTGGTTACGTAAAGCAAATCACCGTTGGAGAGAGTAAATACTCTCTGCGCAACGCCTTTGCCAAAGGTATTCACGCCTACAATCTGAGTATCGTTGTAATACTGAAGCGCGCCAATAAGTGCTTCAGACGCAGACGCGGAGCTTCCGTTGACAAGTACCGCTATGTCAAAGCCTTCTATTGCGTTGCCGAGATAATAGCTCTCTTTTTCTCCGCCGTCTTTTGACGTGTAGGTAATATTAGATACCATCTTACCGCCGCCTGAATTGGATACGAGTTTCATTATAGGAAGCGAGGTATCCTGAGGATTCTTAACAAGATACTGTGCGATAAACTGCAAACTCGTAGCATCACCGCCTCCGTTGTTTCTCAAGTCGAGAATAAGCTTACTCTTGCCCTCTTTTACGAATTGTTCCACGCATTTTTCAAAGTCGAGATTTGCCTCCTTAGAAAATTCGAGAAGCTTTATTATTCCCGTATCTTCGCTATACGAATAATAAAAAGCTTTTTTATCGAGCGCGTCACTGTAAGTTCTCTTGAGATTAATTCCGTAATATCCGTCAAGATACGAGCCGCTGCCGTCGTACTTTTTAAAGATAAACGTAACTTCCTGCACCATACTCCACTCATTGAGGATACCGGACAACAGCGAAAGGTCCGCGCTTTCTACCTGCACTATATACTCGTCTTCCGCACCGATATTTATTCCCAAAGCGAAAATCCTGTCGCCTTCACGCATAACTACGCTTTCGCTCTCTGCGTCGAATGGCGATACAAGCTGCATATCCTCATCGAACTTGTAAGACGCGATTGCACTGTAATTTACCGTATCGGGAGTTATAAAGCTTACGAGATGCTGATTGTAAGCAGTACTTGTCACGCTCACTCCGAATGAACCGGACTGTGCATTGCCGCCGTCCACGCTGACCATACCCGAAAACTTATCAAGACTTCCTGCCATAGCCGCCGCAGCAAGCTCCTGAAACTCATTCCACGATATATCCTTGTAATAGTATTCCTTGATATATTGATACGCTTCTATCAAAAGCGGCATATCGTTGTTGATGCCCGTATTATTGCCCAACACGAAACCGAGCGCGAAACACACTGCCATAGCAAGTATGCAAGCGCAAACTGTTACGGCAATAAATATTTTCTTTTTCTTTGCGTCTTTGCCCGACGAAACTACGGTGTAGTTATCGTCCGTAAAGATATCTTTTAAGTCTTTATCCAATTTTCCTCTCCTTTTAGTCAATTGTTGATAGCGGTTTTCAATTCAACGGTTTTATATTATTTCCCGCTCCCGCGATATAATTCTTTCTGAAGACAAATCGTAATAAAAGGGTTTAACTTCTCCTTCTTTTAGCGCGAAACACACCCTTTTGCCCGAGTAAACTCTGCTTATAGGGGCAACCGTCTTATACCTCTTGCCGTCCTCATCCGGCACGGCAAAATAAACTCCGTCACTCTCTTCCAGTAATCCCGTAAACAATTCGTATCCGCACAGCTGCGCAGAAGTCATATTGCGCGGTCTTTTTGATATTTCGCCCAGACTTTTTTGTCCCTCTGCTTCGCCCGAGTGCAAAATAAGAAGATTATTCTCTCCCGCTTTTCGTGCAAACTCAACGTCTGAAGTTACTGTCACAACGCTTTTACCATTTACCTTTTGAAGCAATAAAGAATAGTATTCGTCTTTATTCTTCTCGTCCAATCCGTCTATCAATTCGTCGACAAGATACACTTCTCTTTCGATTGAGAAAAGCCTCGCCAATATCAGTTTTGCCACGTCCAAAGCACACATATCCTTTACTCGCGCGCTTTTATCTATGGAATATTCGTCGCACATACTCTCAGCTTTTCCTTTTGCTTCTTCTTGCGAAAATCCTCTGAGCAACATAGGATAAGACAATATTTCAATTACGTTTTTATTTCTGCCGAGCACTTTTGCCGTAAACGTATATCCTAGGTTTCTAATCTTCGGAGGCACTTCTTTAAGATTTTTGCCGCCAAGAATAATCTCTCCGTCGGATATTTCTTCAAGCCCGGCTAAAGCGCGCAACAGCGTAGTTTTACCCGCGCCTTCTTCTCCGTAAACGGTAAGCATATCCCCTTGAGAGAGTTTGAGCGTTACGTCTTTTAGCCCCGTATATCCGCCAGCGTAATCAACGCGTATGCGCTTAGCTTCAAGCAAAAAATTACTCATACCATAATTATATATTCTATTCACTTAAAATACAAGTACAAAATTTCACTTTAGATACAATTTACCCAAATTAAACAAAAACGGCCCGAAAGCCGTTTGAAAAATATTTGATTTATACGTTTTTCTTTATTTCAATCAACAGTTCGTCAAAGTCGTGTATATAGTTCTTACAGCGCGACTTAAAATCCAGGTGCGCGTTTGAGTATTTATCGTATACACCGCAAAAATTAAATCCTCCCTTCATCGCGCCGTCGATTGCAAGAGGGATATCCTCAAATACCATACATCTGTTTGCCTCTAAAGCAAGCTTTCTTGCGGCACGTTGGTAAATATCGGGAAAACCCTTTCCTCTTTCCACCTCTTCTATTGTAGTCAGCGGACAAAACTCTTTTAGGCTTTCGCTGTCTATACCGTTGTGCTTGAGACAAGGACGCGCTACCTGTCCGAATAGCGTAGTTGCATAGCCCACTTTAACTCCCCTTGCCAACAGCGTCTTCAACGCTTCGTATGCATAAGGCTTGAGAAAAATATCTTCGGCATATTCTTTCTCTACCATCTCTATCCATCTGTCCTTAATCTGTTGCGTAGACTGAGGCAAATTATATCTGTTTTTGGTATAAAGCGCGGCTTCGTTGAAATGCATTTGTTTGACCGCCTCGGTATAATCTGACGTAACGGCAATTCCGTTTTCCGCAAGAAAATCTTCGTCAACCTTGTTCCACACCCACATAGAGTCAAGCAAAGTGCCGTCCAAATCGAATATTACGCCGTCAGTCTCGTGTCCGAAAAGTTTAATCATTTTCACCTCTTTATCCGTCAAACCGATTATACATTATTTCTTACATTCTATCAAGCCAATCGAACAATATGGAAAAATTTGCTGGCTTAATTTATAATTTTTATTCTATACCCTTAAAACAAAAATCATTTAAAAAAGCCGTCTTCCGACGGCTTTTCTTTCGTATCAAGCTTTTAATATCGTTAGATGATATACTTGTTTTGCTTTTGAGGAGCGTTGGCAAGTTCCTGTCTCTTCTCGTCGTATCCGGGTCTTCCCAAAAGCGCGTAAGTTGCGTTCTTACCCTCTTCTACTCCTGGCTGGTTGAAGGTGTCGATGCCGAGCAATGCACCTGCATAAGCAGTCTGAAGCATAAAGTACATCAAAAGCTGACCGAGCGTAAACTCGTTGAGCTCGGGAAGCATAATCGTATAGTTGAGCTTGCCAGCTTTGGTTACAGCGTATTCCGTAGCCTTTCTCTCTGCCTGAATAAGTTCGTTCATAGTATGTCCGCAGAGGAAGTTTACGTTGGGATATTCTTCGCAACCCTCGGGTATCTCTACGGTAGTGCGGTAATCGTCTACGCCGATAAAGGTAATAACCTTGTCGAAAGGACCTTCGGCATAAAGCTGTACCTGCGAGTGCTGGTCGGTTACGCCGAGAGATTTGACGGGAGTCTGACCTACGTTGCAATCGCTGCCGTCGAGCTTCTTGTTTTTACCCAAGGACTCTGCCCAAAGCTGTGCATACCAGTCTGCGATAAACTTCAAGCCGTCTGCATAAGGCATCATAACTCCTATATTCTTTCCTCTCTGCATTGCAAGATGCTGCAAAGCAGCAGCCATAAGAGCGGGATTCTTCTTTACGTTGTCGCTGTCGCACTGCTCCATCATATACTTTGCACCTGCAAGCATTCCCTTAATGTCAATACCTACTACTGCCGCAGGCAACAAACCTACGGGGCAAAGCTCGCTGAATCTGCCGCCTACGCCGTCGGGAATATAGAAAGTCTTGTAATTCTCTTTGGTAGCAATCTTGATAAGATTACCCGTAGACTTGGAAGTTGTAGCAATAATGTGTTCCTTTGCTTTCGCTCCGAGCTTCTTGGTGAGTATATTGTTGATGATAAGATACTGCGTCATCGTCTCCGAAGTCGAGCCTGATTTTGTGATTACGTTGAACATTGTCTTCTCTACGTCGATAACGTCGAGGAGCGCTTCCATTCTCTCAGGGTCCACGTTGTCTTCTACGTAGAACTTAGGTCCCTTGCGCTTACGCTTGGGAAGGTCGTTGTAATGCAAGTGACAAATTGCTTGAAATGCTGCGATAGGACCGAGCGCACTACCGCCTATACCGAGTACAACAAAGTACTCGTAATTCTTTCTGATTTGTTTTGCCGTCTCGAGAATGTCTTCTACGACTTCGTCCTGGTTGTAAGGAAGGTCAGCCCAACCCATCATACCTTTGCCTTTTCCCGCTTCGACAGCGTTGAAAGCCTTGGTGAGTTCGTCACCGATAGCCGAAAGATTCTTGTCGGTAAATCCGTCCTTACCGACGCTTGCGGACATCATATTGTTGTAGTCCATTCTGAGTTTCATTGTCTTTTTGCTATAACGCATATTATATCTCCTATTGACCGAAAGGTCTGTTTTTATCCTTATTTATGTTTCTTCTGCAAATACAAAACACGCGATACAGTCTTTAATAAAATCCGTCCTAATCAAAGGCAATTATTTTGCACGTTCAAGACAGTCTTTGAGGTAATCGAAAGCCTCTTGCAAATCGTTATCGTCCTTATAGTCCTTGGCATATACTTCCATAAGACATACTCCGTCATATCCGTAATCTGCAAGCTTCTTGAACAAAGTCACAAAATCGAATATGCCGCGTCCCGGTATAGCGAGTTTACCGTCCTCTGTGTAGTCGCAAAGGTGTACCGTCCTCAGTCTTCCCTGCATAACCTTAAGATACTCTTCGTAATCTATGCGGGATTGCATTGCCTGTTTGATATCGAGTACGCATCCTAAGTCAGGGCAAAGGTCTTTGAGCGTCCTGAAGTAATCGGGATTGCAAAAATATGCCCAGTGCACGTTTTCGTAGCAAAACTCAACTCCGTATTTTCTTGCCGTTTCGCACAGAATATTTACTCTCTCGGCAATCAGCGGATAATTGTAGTTGTAGGTAGTGCGCTTGAGCATAGTCGCGCCGTGAAAGGTATAGTAAGATGCTCCTATGACCTTAGCTACGTTACACACGTTTTTGAAAGTATCCATTGCGTCGGCATATGCTCTGGAATTCAGCGAAAAGAGTTCGGGCTCAAACTGGTTGGTAAGCGCGTGAACGGAATGCACTTTGAGAGGAGCGAAGCGTTGAGCTTTTTCAAGCTCGGAATTTATTATTTTGCCGAATTGTTCGGTATATTCGCTGTGTGTAGCAAAAAACACTTCGCAGACGTCCGCGCCCAGCTTAGCTATGGGCACTATCGCCTCTTCGGTATACTTTCTCGTAAAATACGTTGCCGTTGAAACTCCGATTTGCATAATAGTATTATATCAACACAAAAGACCTTTTGCAAAATATTTTGAGTTAAATTTTGCTATAATTTTGACAAAGAGTATTGATATTTATATTATTTACAACTGATTTAATATAAATCAATTTATTATATCAATTATCAAACTTGTTTTCCCCTTGTTAGCAAGTGTTTTGAGTGCCGAAGCGTTTTAATTTAAAAAACGAGTTTAATTGAGAGTTCGTGCTAACAAATTAAAAGAGTCTCTAGAAATAAAAGACATAGTCTTTTCTTCTAATTTTACGATTTTAAAAACCCTATGATAATGTCGCGAAGAACATACCGTACTCAGTCTTTAAAAGTTAAATGTGGATAATTATAAATTATTTTTAAGGCAATTTTACAAGTAAATTATCGCGGTTTTCACAAAGTCCGACACTTGTATAAATTTTTGTATAGTTTTTAAGAAATTTTTTACTTTGATATATTTGATAAAAATGTATTATTTTGTTATATTATTAGTGGACTAATAATAAGGAGAGGCTCTATGATTAAATTATCTAAGTGGATTATGTCTCACAAAGTCGCTATCGTAGTGGTTTTTGCCGTACTTCTCGTACTGGCAGTCGTAGGTAATTTCTTTGTCGACAAGGAAAGCGACCTCATCGCGTATCTTGCAGACGATACCGACACTATAGTGGCAAAATCCATTCTGGAAAACGAGTACAACATCATCGGTGACTGCAACGTAGCAGTTTCCTATCTCTCGCAAAAACAAGTGGCTACACTGGTGCGCGCACTGCAAGCCGAACCGTCGATAAGCAAGTATGCCACTAAATTTGTTTGGGTAGGCACTTTCGACGATTTGAGTATGATTGACGAAATTGACTACGAAGCTACTCAGGCAAACGCAAGAGAAAAATTCGTCAAGACAACAAACGTAACGTTTACTACCGCAGACGGCGAAAAGATTACGAAAGACGTAGAAACTTACATAATCTCTATCTACTTCAAGACTGCCGGCGGCGATGACGAAACGATTGCTGCACTCAACAAAATCGACGACGTATTCAGCAAACAAATCGCTAAACTTCAAGCAAACGGCGACGCTCAAGGTCCTGCCAACGCATCCGAATGGTATTACGTAGGCGGTACTGCGCAAAACGCACGTACGATGTTGCAGTCTTCGCTCGGCGATATGCCTAAGTTCTTTATCGCAGCTGTGTTGATTTGTTTTGTAATTTTGTTGCTCACTACGCACAGCTATTTCGAGCCTCTTATATTCCTCGCTACGCTGGGTATATCCATACTTCTCAATATGGGCTCCAACGTAATCGCAGGTTCGCACCCCGTAGGTACTATCTCTTCGATTACCTCTTCGTGCGCTACGATACTCCAGCTCGCAATCGCGATGGACTATTCGATATTCCTGATGCATACTTACTACGAGGAACTCAAACTTCATCCCCAACCTAAAGACGCGCTTATCTCTGCTCTGCCTAAGACAATATCTGCCATATCGGCAAGTATGCTTACTACGGTCGGCGGTTTTGTAGCATTGTTCTTTATGGATTACGGTATAGGTTACGACTTGGGATTTGTACTCGCTAAGGGCGTTATTCTCACCCTGCTCGCGGTAATCTTCCTCCAGCCTATTCTCATTCTCATCTTCAGCAAAGCAATCAAGAAGACCGAACACAAATGGAAGATTGAACCTCAGCTTAAGTTTGTATCGAAGACTATTACAAAACCCGCTCTTGCTATTATTGTAACGGTACTCATACTCGGACTTGCACTTCCCTGTGCATACTTCCAGCTCCACGTACCTCTTAACTATATCTCAACGACAGCGGAAAATCCCAACCCCACGATGCCCGAATCTCAGACGCTTGTCCTCAACAATCAGGCTATTCTGATGGTACCTTACGAGGGTGCGGACACGATAGGTCAGCATTACGAGTTTGTCGAAAAACTCAAGAAAGTCGGCTACATCCTGGACGAGGACGGCAATATCAAGTATGACGAAAACGGCGTTGCGCAAACTTCTGACACAGTAAACCACGTTATAGAGGTATTCTCGCTGACCACTCTCCTATCGAGAGAAGACTTCGACACTATCGAATCCCTCTCTTCTAAAGACGTAATATACACTCAGTTGCACGCAAGCTTTATCTCTAACGCAACTTCTAAGGACGGAAACGTCACCAAGTATATGCTCTACACAATCAATCTCAGCAACCTCAACGAAGACGGCGATTATGCGAATATGATTGAGACTGACTATACTTACAACGCGCTAAAAGAGATTAAGGCACTTGCCGTAGAAAACTTCGGTCTGTACGATTCTGAAAACGCAAACGACCCTTATATGCTCGCTCTCGCGGCTAAGGAGCAATACGGCGAAGACTCCACTCAGTATGCTAACGCTCTCGCAAACTTCAAGGAAAACATTATGAACAATTCCACGAATTACGGCGTATACGTTACGGGTCTTGCACAAGGCGCATACGAACTCAATCAGGTAACTCCCGGCGACTTCTTGCTCGTAAGCTTGCTGTCGGCAGCAATAGTATTTATCATACTGCTCTTTACCTTCAAGAACTTCAAGCTGTCCCTCATACTCTTGCTCGTAATCGAGTCGGGTATATGGATCAACCTCTCATTCTTATACTTCGGTAATCTGTTGGGAATCGCAAGCAAAATCAATTTCGTAGCATACCTCATCGTTACGGCAATCGAACTCGGAGCAACCGTCGACTACGCGATTATGCTTACGAGTAAGTATATGGAAGAAAAGAAAGCGGGCGTCAAATCGGTACGCGCGGTACAAAACGCTATCAACCGTGCCGCTCCCAGCGTAACCACCTCGGCATTCATCCTCATAGGCGTATGCGTATGCGTAAACCTCATCACTAGCAACATCATCGTAGCGCAGATAACTCAGCTTATCGCTACGGGCACGACAATGAGCTACGTATTCGTATTTACCCTGCTCCCCGCAATACTCTCTTTGAGAGAAAGGGTGATGCGCCGTTCGAGCATCAAGAAGGGCAAGGGCGATCCCGACGAAGGCAGACTCGACTACAATCCTCAATTCTACAATGAGGACGGCACGCCAGTAGAGGTAGAATATGCCCTTGCAGAAGGCGAAATTCAAGAGGCACAGATAGTAGACGATGACAACGCAAAGCAAGCGGAAATCGACTCTATAGACGTCAAAGGCGTAACAACCGACACTCCCGAAGACAATCAGGGAATCGTGATTGACAATGCCGTAGACGAAAAGCCCAAGAAAACCCGCAAAAGCAAAAAGAAATAATATCTTGCGATATTGAATTACGGAGCACGAAAGTGCTCCGTTTTTTTTGACAACTGTACTGTTTTTACTGATGTACTATCCGACTTTTATATTCGATGATTAGGCTATGCTATATACTGAATGTGCTTGAGATAATCACGTGACTGCTTATATAACGATTGACGCGCATAGCTTCAACGCGCACTCACCTTAATATCCATATAAATGAATTTACACACCTTATATTTTGCAAGAAAAGATACGTAAAGAGTGTTTGTCGCAATAAAAACCGACCGCTTGGACGGCGGTCGGTTTATATAATTGCTGATACAAATCATTCGGACATATATCTTTATCTGCTGTAATCTGCTTTTGATGAAATTATTTTTGATATTGTCACCATAATCGCAATACCCGCAATAATAGGTATAAAGTAAAGACAATATTTAATCTCAAACGTTGTATTTGTCACATTTACAAAGCTCATATACCCCATTCGCAGAAAGCCTATAAAATTAACCGCATCGGGTGAGTTGATAACCGCATTGGTAAACAAACTTATTACAAATATAACAAAGAACGTACAAATACTGGCTATAATGTTTTTGACTGCTACGGAAAAATAGTACATAAAAGTATACGTGCACACCACCATAAGCAGCTGAGAAAACAGCATCGCAGTAAAGTAGCCGAAATAGTTCATTACCTGCAATTTCCCGTTGACAAAGTATAACAAATACTTAGGCGTAAACTCGGAAAACTGCAAAGAAAAGAGCGCAATCAATATGTAATAAACTACGGTAACTGCGAGCAATCCGGACAGAGATACCAAAAATTTTCTGTCAATGATTCTGTTCCTCTTTTCGCCCGTAGTATAGACTAGCTTTGAAGTTTTGGTGACCATATCCGCGGACTGATAACATCCGCCTATTAAGATACACGCGACTATTGCAAACAGTACGTAAGCCGTGCCGAAGTTGTAAAGATAATTGAACTCGGTATATTTTCTGTAGGCTACCACGTGGTCAATATCAATAATGCCGTCGTATTCCAAATTGTTGTCAAGACAGAATTTCAAAATGGACAAGCGTTTTGCCGTCTCTTCCTTATTTACCCCGATATTCATATCGTCGTTTTGAATATCGCCCATATCGTACATTGACTTATAATAATCGTATTGCTCCTGCAATTCTTCTCTGTTTTCGTAAAACTCAACATAGTTGGAAAAATCGCTGTATACGCTCCCTTCCGCATCGGCAGTTAGAGATGCATATCCGCTTATGAAGACAAAAACAATTACGGGAAGCAAGAACAAAAGATATTTTCTCGTGAAAAAATGCTTATATTCTCTCTTTATCATACGCTTTTCTCCATTTCCAAATACAATTCTTTGACCGCACTCGTAATGTCTTCCGCTTTTATGTATTCGCAAGGCTTTAACTTATCTATCATATCGTAGAAAGTAAACTTGCCTTGAGAATTAATCTTGAAGATATTATCCGTCCTCTCGTATTCGACAGCTAAAGAGCCTATAAGTTTTTCCGCCGCATCGGCATTTTCTTTGTTTGCAAACTCAAACAAAAATCTTTCACCGCTCTTCTTTTCAGGAATAATAAATTCTTTTATTCGACAGTTTTTGAGAAGATAAATACTGTCGATTGCTTTTTGCGATACGTCGAGCTGATGCGACGTAAGTATCACCGTAACGCCTATTTCTCTGCAATGATTGATTAGTCTTAAAGCGTTGTCAACGCTTATTACGTCAAGCCCGTTGAAAGGCTCGTCAAGTACTATAAGGTCTTTGCCTTTTACGCACGCAAGCAATATCCCCAGTTTTTGACGCATACCCAAAGAATAAGTTCTGTACTTTTTATCAAGTATGTCTTTTACTTGCAAAATTTCGGCATATTCGTCAATACTCGAAGTGTCTTTGCAAAAATACTCGATATTTTTTCTTCCCGTAAGGTCGTTGTAAAAAGCGGGGTTTTCGATAAGCAGACCTATTCTCTCGAGAGGTTTAGGATTTTTTTTGAGATTTACTCCGTCTATCTCAATCTCGCCTTTATAATCTATCAACGACGTAAGACACTTCAAAAGCGTGCTCTTTCCCGAGCCGTTAGCCCCGAAAAATCCGTATGCTCTCCCCTTTTGCAACTCAAGGGATTCTATATCCAACACTAAATTTTTACCGTACTGCTTTTTTAAGTTTTTAATCGCAACAAAGGTCATTTCGCAGCCTCCCAATTGTTAGAAACGGTAATAGCCGAATTTTCTTCGTCGTAAGAAATTTCCACAACTCCCTCAACGCTATTTAAAAAGTCATAGCATCTTGCATAAATTTTTTTAAGTACGTCATCATACTTAGATTCGGGAAAAAATATCTTCAATTCTTCCCAATCGTACAAAACCTTGCGCGGTATACCCGGTTCCTTGCCTTCCATATCGGCAGAAAAAATCACTGACGGCAAAAACCCAATAGCTCGCACTGCATTTTCATTTTCGACTATAGGCGAAACAAACGGAATAGATTGAAAATAAAAATACTTACCGTTGACTTGTCTTCCCAACCAATACTCCTCACCATCGAAAAACAGTTTGCAAATATCGCCTGTGTGAAATCCTTCTGCAAATACCGTGTCGTACTTATAACACTCGTGCAGCGTAAACTCTCCCACGCAATACTCGCTCCCGAACGTAAGTTGCTTAAATTCGTCAGCGTCTTCAGGCAAAACTTCAAATATAGTCAAACCATTACTGTTTTTTCGACTTACAATATCAAAGTTTCCGAAAACTATACTTACCCCCGGATGAGTCCCGACTATGTTGATTGTACTGTTTTCCGTTTGAATTTTTGCGCAAGACGTAAATACCGTCATAATCGTTATGATGATAACTAATGATGTAATAATTAATATCTTTTTTTTATTCATAATAATCTAGCCATCCATTTATATGACATATATGAGCATAATTTGCATTATCGTCATATATCAATAATTGTAAACTGCTTTTTCTATTCAATATGTTCATTCCAAATATCTTCTTTTTCATATTCTATCACGTTTATCTTTATAATGTAACATTATATAACCTTATTTTACGTAAACTTTACATTTTAATATTATAAAAAAAGACGCTCTTGCGTCCTTCTTTTATAATATATAACAATATAATTTTAACTCTTACGCCTCGGTAACCGTATCAATCTCTACGAGTACGTTTTTGGGAAGAGTCTTGACCGCTACGCAAGACCTTGCGGGCTTGGATACGAAATACTTCGCATATACCGCATTGAAAGCTGCAAAATCATTCATATCGGCAAGAAAACATACCGTCTTGACTACTTTGTCGATAGAAGTCCCGCTGGCTTTTAAAAGCTCAACGATATTCTTGCACACTTGTTCGGTCTGCTCTTCTATCGTAGTGCCTTCGATATTGCCCGTAGAGGGGTTGATAGCTATCTGTCCCGAAGTGTATACCATACCTCCGCTGACGATTGCCTGAGAATAAGGTCCGATTGCGGAAGGTGCTTTATCTGTGCTGATTACTTTCATATTAGCCTCCTGTTAGATAATCTTAAAGCCTGCGCTGGTAAGCTCTTTCTTAATTTGATTGATATGGTCGAAGTTTCTCGTTTCGATTTGTATTCTCAAGAAACAGCCGTTGACGTCGCTGCCCTCGTTGGAACGCTCGTGGTGTATGGAAATTACGTTGCCGCCGAGCTTGGATATTATGCTCGAAACTTGCGTAAGCTGTCCCGGTTTATCGACGAGTTCGAGCGTAACCAGATAGTTACGGCCGCTCATCTGAAGTCCTCTTCTTATGACCCTCGAGAGAATCGTAACGTCGATATTACCGCCCGATACGATACAGCAAACCTTTTTACCGTCCGTAGGTATCTTGCCGAACATAGCGGCAGCTACGGAAACCGCGCCCGCGCCCTCTGCGACCATCTTATGCTGTTCGATAAGAGCGAGAATAGCTGCGGAGATTTCGTCGTCGTTGACGGTAACTATATCGTCTACGTATTTGCTTATGAGTTCATAGGTCAAATCACCGGGTTCTTTAACCGCAATACCGTCTGCAATCGTATGCACGGTGTCGATTTTTGCTATCTTATGCTCCTTGAAAGATTTGTACATACTGGGAGCACCGCTTGCCTGTACGCCGTAAATCTTTATATCGGGTTTTAATGACTTAGCCGCAAATGCAACGCCCGCGCAAAGTCCGCCGCCGCCGATAGGCACTACGATAGCGTCCACGTCACTGAGTTGATTGAGTATTTCAAGACCTATCGTACCCTGTCCGGCGATTACGTCTACGTCGTTGAAAGGATGAATAAAGGTATAGCCTTTTTCATCTTTAAGCTGCAAAGCTTTGTTGTAAGCGTCATCGTATACGCCCTGAACAAGACAAATATCAGCACCATAGCTTCTCGTAGCTTCCACCTTGGATATAGGCGCGCCGTCAGGCAGACAAATCAAAGATTTGATGCCGTTTTTTCTAGCCGCGAGAGCGACGCCCTGAGCGTGGTTTCCTGCCGAGCAGGCAATAACGCCCTTTCTCTTTTCTTCCTCACTGAGCTGAGATATTCTGTAGTATGCGCCCCTGACCTTGAATGAGCCTGTAACTTGCAAATTCTCTGTCTTGAGGTAGATATCCGCACCGGGCTTAAGCTTGGGAGCGGGAATTATATCCGTTTCTCTTATCGCCTCTTTGAGAACATAAGAGGCGTGATACACCTTGTCTAACGTCAACATTATTATTTCTTCCTTATTATCTGTTTATCTATTTATCTTTCTTATTATAGTTTCTTGTTATCGCGAATTATTTGAGAATTGCGCCCTTGTCCGCACTCGTAACGAGTCTTGCGTATCTTGCAAGCCAGCCGCTCTTGATATTGGGTTCTTTCTCCTTGAGGAACTTTCTTCTCTCCTCGAGTTCCTTGTCGCTTACTTTGATATTAACCTTGTTTGCGGGAATATCTATCTCTACGATATCGCCTTCTTTTACAAGTGCTATCTCTCCGCCCTCAGCCGCTTCGGGAGATACGTGTCCGATAGACGCGCCTCTGGACGCACCTGAAAATCTTCCGTCGGTAATGAGTGCTACGCACTTATCGAGTTTCATACCTGCAAGCGCGGAAGTAGGATTGAGCATTTCTCTCATACCGGGACCGCCCTTAGGTCCTTCGTATCTTATGATAACTACGTCTCCGGGTTTGATTTCTCCTGCGTAAATGGACTTAATAGCGTCGTCTTCGCAGTCAAATACTCTCGCGGGACCGGTATGTTTGAGCATTTCGGGAGCAACCGCGCTTCTCTTGACTACACAACCGTTTTTAGCGATATTACCCCAAAGCACTGCTATACCGCCCGTTTCGCTGTAAGGCTTTTCGATAGGCTTGATAATATCGTAATTCTTGACTTTGATGTCCTTAATATTATCTGCTACTGTCTTACCCGTAGCTGTGATAGCCGTTGTGTCGATAAGATTTTTCTTAGCGAGTTCGCTTAGTACAGCCTGTACACCGCCCGCTTCGTTAAGGTCCTGCATATGCGTAGGTCCTGCAGGAGCAAGGTGACAGAGATTAGGCGTCTTGGAGCTGATTTCGTTGATTATATTGAGGTCGATAGGACAACCCGCCTCATTTGCAATAGCAAGCAAATGTAATACGCTGTTGCTCGAGCAACCGAGAGCCATATCGCAAGCAAGTGCGTTGCGGATAGACTTGGTATTGATAATATCCCTTGCCTTTACGTCTCTCTTGACCAAATCCATTATAGCCATGCCTGCATGCTTTGCAAGCGCGATTCTTCCGCTCATAACGGCAGGAATAGTTCCGTTGCCGGGAAGAGCTATTCCTATTGCTTCGCACAGACAGTTCATAGAGTTTGCCGTATACATACCCGAGCACGAGCCGCAGGTAGGACAGCAATTCTCCTCAAATTCGAGAAGCTGTTTATCATCGATGATATTTGCCTTTCTTGCGCCGACTGCCTCAAACATCTTGGACAAAGACGTTTCGCATCCGCCTACGAGACCCGCCATCATAGGACCGCCGCTAACTACTACCGCAGGGATATTGAGTCTTACCGCAGCCATTACCATACCGGGTACTATTTTGTCGCAGTTGGGTACAAGCACGAGACCGTCGAAACAATGTGCGTTTGCCATTGTTTCCACGCTGTCCGCGATAAGTTCTCTCGAAGCAAGAGAATACTTCATACCCACGTGTCCCATTGCGATACCGTCGCATACGCCGATGGAAGGCACCATAATAGGAGTACCGCCCGCAAGCCTTACGCCCGCCTTAACGGCCTCGGTAATCTTGTCAAGATTGATGTGTCCGGGAACAATATCGCTGTGTGCGGAAACTACGCCGATAAGAGGTCTTTCAAGTTCCTCTTTTGTAAATCCGCAAGCGTACAACAACGACCTCTGGGGAGCCGTCTCAACTCCGCTGGTCAAATATCTGCTTCTCAAAGCCATAATAATTACCTCGTATATAATAAATTTAAAGCCATTTATAAAAAACGGCTTAGAAAAAGACTATATCAGAAGTCGTCTTGCACTAGGCAAGACGACTTGATTTACGTTGATTTACCGACTTATTTCTTGAGCCAGCTCATCATAGTACGGAGTTCCTTACCAACCTTCTCAAGAGGATGTTCGCTCTCGAGCTGACGGGTAGCGAGGAAGTGAGCGCACTTGCCGCTCTTGTTTTCGGTCATCCATTCGGAGCAGAAAGTACCGTCCTGGATTTCTCTCAAAACTTTCTTCATCTCTTTTCTCGTCTCTTCGGTGATAAGTCTCTTACCGGTACGGTAGTCGCCGTATTCAGCAGTGTTGGAGATAGAATATCTCATCTTTGCAAAACCGCCCTGGTTGATAAGGTCAACGATGAGCTTCATCTCGTGAATACACTCGAAGTAAGCCATTTCGGGAGCGTAGCCAGCCTCGACCAAAGTATCGAAACCTGCTTTCATAAGTTCGGTTACGCCGCCGCAAAGCACAGCCTGCTCGCCGAACAAATCGGTCTCGGTCTCCTCTCTGAAGGTAGTCTCGAGGATACCTGCACGGCCTGCGCCGATACCGCTTGCATAAGCGAGTGCATAATCCTTAGCCTTGCCGGAAGCGTCCTGATATACAGCAATAAGAGAAGGAACGCCCTTACCTTCTACATACTGGCTTCTTACGGTGTGGCCGGGTCCCTTAGGAGCGACCATTATTACGTCGAGATCCTTGGAAGGCTTGATAAGCTGGAAGTGAATGTTGAGACCGTGAGCAAACATCAATACCTTGCCTGCGGTCATATAAGGCTTAACTTCTGCCTCATATATATCTGCGCAAGTTTCGTCGGGTACGAGCATCATAACGAAGTCACCTGCTTTAGCTGCTTCGGATACGCTCATTACCTTGAGTCCTGCGTCTTTAGCTTTTTGTGCGTGTCTGGAGCCTGCTCTGAGACCTACGACAACGTTGACACCGCTGTCAGCAAGGTTCATTGCGTGAGCGTGTCCCTGGGAACCGAAACCTATAACTGCTACTGTCTTGCCATCGAACAACTTCAAATCGCAATCGCAATCATAATACTTCTTAATCATTTTTGTTAACCTCCAAAATATGAAAATATATTCTAGTGCTTAGTATTGCTAAACATTGATTTCTTTTTATACGATATCGTCTTTACATAACGATTTCGTCAATCGTTTGACCGGGAGGTATCATAGGCAAAACCTTTTCGTCCCTGTCAATAACCGCCTCGATAATACAAGGCTTTTTGAGCGCGTACGCTTCTTTAAGAGCCGCCTTGAGCTCGTCGAGCGTGGTAGCTCTGAATCCCTTTGCGCCGAAAGCGTCGGCAAGTTTTACGTAGTCGGTAGCTCTCTCGAGCGTAGTCTGCGAATATCTCTTGCCGTAGAATTGCGTCTGCCACTGTCTTACCATACCGAGCACGCTGTTGTTGAGAACGATGCTTACGATAGGCAAATTGTACGTTACGCTCGTGCAAAGCTCGTTGAGATTCATATGGAAAGAGCCGTCACCCGTGATATGCGCAACCTTACGCTTAGGGAAAGCCGACTGTGCGCCTATCGAAGCTCCGTAGCCGTAACCCATAGTACCGAGACCGCCCGAAGTAAGGAAACTTCTGGGCTTGGTACGCTTAGAGTACTGAGCCGCCCACATTTGGTGCTGACCTACGTCGGTAACGATTATGCCGTCTTCGCCGATTTCGTCGGATATAGCCTGTATTACCTGATGAGGTCTCAATACTCCCTCTATATCCTTAGGCTTGTAGTCGTACTTTTTCCACTCGTCTATCTGCTTGAGCCACTCGTCGTGATTAGCGGGATTGAGCAAAGGCAAAAGCTTGTTGAGCACTTGCTTTACGTCGCCGATAACACTCAAGTCGCAAGTAACATTTTTATTGATTTCAGCAGCGTCGATATCTATATGTATTACTTTAGCTTCTCTAATAAATCTGTCCTTATCGGTAGCCACTCTGTCGGAAAATCTCGTGCCGATAGCAATTACCAAATCGCTGTTTGCAACTGCTCTGCCCGCCGACATACTGCCGTGCATACCTATAAGACCGAGGTTGAGTTTTTCACCGTAACCGAGTACGCCCGCAGCCATTAGTGTATGCGTAGCGGGAGCCTGAATTTTAGTGAGCATTTCAAGAAGCTGTTTCTCTGCGCCCGATATGAGTACGCCGCCGCCGAAAAGCACTGCGGGACGCTTGCTTGCGTTTATCATTTCTGCGGCTTTCTTAACGGAAGCTTCGCTTGCCTGTACGTAAGCGTCGGGTTTAACCTTGGGCATAGCGGTAAATTCGCAGACGTTGGAAGTAACGTCCTTGGGAATATCTACAAGTACGGGACCGGGTCTGCCGCTCTGAGCGATTCTGAAAGCTTCTCTCATAACATCGTGCAATTCTTCAACTTTGCGTACGACGAAGTTATGCTTGGTGATAGGCATCGTAATGCCGGCAATATACACTTCCTGAAAAGAGTCGAGTCCAATAAGGCTTGTACCTACGTTGCCCGTAATAGCGACCATAGGAACGCTGTCCATATATGCCGTAGCGATACCCGTGATGAGATTGGTTGCTCCGGGACCCGAAGTAGCAAGTACTACGCCGACCTTGCCTGTAGCTCTGGCATAACCGTCGGCAGCGTGAGCTGCGCCCTGCTCGTGAGCAGTGAGTACGTGAGTAATCTTGTCGCTGTAAGCGTACAAAGCGTCGTAGATATTGAGTACGGCACCGCCGGGGTAACCGAAGATTTTATCTACGCCCTGTTCCAACAATGATTCTATTAAAATTTGTGAGCCGTTGAGTTTCATACAATCTCCATAAAATTATATATATAATATGATATTTGCGTCCAAAAGTCAAGTATATATTGTTTTTTTATTAAAATAAAAAAGAACGGAGGCATTACCGTCTGTTGCGGCAAAGCAACGCGTGCTTGTGTGCGCGTCCGATACTCGGCTTAAAGACTTTTAGTCTTTCGCCATTCGCTCAATCATCTCATCGACGATATCGATACTCTCCTGCATACGGTAATCCTCGCTTCTTACGATAAGACGGCTTTTGAGATATTTCAAATCTTTTTTATTGACCGCAATCGAACTGTCGTCGAGATAACTCGTAAGCAGAGAATAGAGATTTTTATTTACGCCTATCTTACTGTCCCCTCCGCAAGCGTAAAACATTTTGAGAAAGTTTTTGTATTTGTTTTCCCTTGCGTCCTTATCGAGAGAAACGAAATGTTCGTTCATAAATGCACACAATTTGTCTATAAATTCCAACTCTTTTTTATCGAGTACGGCGTTTTCCAAAGCCTGTTTTTTAGCGCGGATAAACGACAGATAATTGACGGGAATCGGCTTTACGTAATCGACTTTTTCGTCCACCTTGCATACTCTTACGTCGACCACGGTAGCGGTGCCGTATACCTTTTCGGGTATGCGGTACTTGCCTTCGTCGCGTACTTCGACGCCTATAAACCAGTTATTGTCAGCGCAGTCGAGCAAACCGAAAGGCGCATTAAGCGGATATTTTTCGTCGTCTATTTCCGACTGTATGTCTATGATTTTTTTGTCGCTGTTTATCTGATTTATGACAGGCGCAAAATATTTTTCTACTCTCGCGTTGTTTATTTCGTCCATAACTATGAGGTTAATAGTATTAGTTCTATAAGTACTCTTGTAGACCGAAGTCAAAAAGGCTGTAGCGTGAAAAGTCTTGGAATAGTCGTTGTAAAATCCTATCAGGTCCTTTTCGTCGCGCCAGCTAGGAAGCACTTCTATATCAGTACAATCGGCTCCCGTAAATTTAGCAAAGAATTTAGGCAAATCCGTACAATTGACGTCCTCTTTATTGCCGCGCAAAATCAAAAATCTGCTATTGGCGAGACCGCTTACGAAAGCTTGTACAGTGGGCAACGTATAATATTTTTTACTGCGCCAAAGATATTTGCAGAAGCTTTCACAAAACTCCTTCAGGTTTATATCCTGTATGCTGAAGTCTTCTCTGTAATCTGCAAATTGAGTGTCTATATTCATTAGTCTGGGAAAAACCGTACCGTTATTTTTAAAGCCGGTTATCTTGAATTTTACGTTTTTACCTCTTATCGCTCCTCTGTCTATGCTTTTTTTGATTTTCTTAATAATTGCTTCGATAATCAATTCCAAAAGCAAAAAAGCTACAATCAGCACGGCATAAACCGCAAGGGTATAATAAATATTAAGCAAATCTGCCCATTCGAATACTCTGTTATATTTATATTTATGAACAAAGTAATATATCAATACCAGCCCTACCGACCCTATCAGCCAGCTGAATCCGAAAATCATTGAGAACATATGCGACAATTTTTTGTCGGTATCATTGTCGCTAGAGTTAATGGCTTTGCAAAACGCAAAGGCGACGTACGCATATATGATATCCGTAACGAAAATCACCAAAACCGCCCACGAAACGGAGTGTATTGAAAAGCTTTTGGGAGAAGTAGGCATACGCAAAGCAATGGTATCGAATGCCGAGCCGTTATTGAGTAAACTCAATACAACAAACGCGGCAAACATTACCAACAACGTTTTAACAAAGCCGATTTTTACGCTTTTTGTAAAAACCTTTATCTTTTTACTCATAATCCTTCCTGAAAATTTGCTTTAATCAGATACAATTAAATTTTATAACACACTATCGCGCGCTGTCAATAATATTGTCGGAATAACCGTTTTTACAAAGTATTGCGTTTTCGTATGTTAATAAAAAAAGACCGCCGAAAGGCGGTCCTGTATTTGTTTTTAAGTACTTTTATTCCAATCCCAAAAGTTCCTGGTAAATATTGGCATAATCCGTACGCTTTTTCTTTATGCAATCTATTGCGCCCGAAGGGTGCCTGTCAAGCACGCCCGTAATAAGATAAGGGATATCGTATCCCCATACGAGACCGTTTTCTTTGAGTTTGAGCATTTCCTCTTCGATAAACTTAAGTACGGGATGCAATTTGTATTTGGGATTTTTGAGAAAACCGAGCAACAATTCGAGAGGACAGTTACCCGCACCTCTTCCCAGACTGTTGATTGTAGCGTCAAGGTAATTCACGCCCGATGCAACCGCGTCGATTGTATTTGCAAAGGCAAGTTGTTGATTGTTGTGCGCGTGAATACCTACGTACTTATTGTATTTTGTTGCTACCTCGAGATAAATATCGGAGAGACGTCTTATCTGTTCGGGATAGAGCGAGCCGTAACTGTCGACAATGTAGATGCCGTCGGCAGGGCTTTGACCTATAAGCTCGAGGACTTGCTTTATATCGCTGTCGTTGGAGTGAGATATAGCCATAATATTTACGGTAGTCTCATATCCTTTCTTAGCGCAATGCTCTACCATATCTATTGCAGCGGGTATGGTGTTTACGTAGCTGGCTACTCTGACCATATCTATTACGCTTTCGTCCTTAGGCAATATATCCTTGTCTACGTCAGTTCTGCCTACGTCAGCCATTACGGATATTTTTAGGTCGGTATCGTTGTTGCCGACTATATCTCTTATGTCTTGTTCGTCGCAGAATTTCCACTTGCCGAATTTGTTTTTGTCAAAAATTTCCTTGGATGCCTTATAACCGAATTCCATATAATCGACACCTGCTTGAATGTTGGTATCGTAGAGTTTCTTTACAAAATCGTCTTCAAAATAAAAATTGTTGACGAGTCCTCCGTCTCTCAGCGTAGCGTCAATGACTTTGATTTGCGGTCTGAATGTCAAAAGTGTTCCTTTTTCCATAGTAAATACTCCTTTTTATGTAATGAATTCGGTTAATACTTGATATTGTAGCACGTGCATAAAGCAAATGCAATAACTTTTTTATCTTTTTTGATAACAGTTGAATTGCCCAAAAGCCGATATAGAAATTAGTTGCTGACAAAATACGGTCAGCGGCCAACGCATACAAGTTTGCCCGACTAACCCACTTAAAAATTATTAAATATTATGTACTAAATATTTATTATCCTTATTCTTTCCGTATTTCCCGCATTTTGGGGTACGGCTATTTTGATTGCCGAAAAAAAGTTTGAAAGAATAGGTTTATTTTTCCTCTTTGATTTTGTCGCTGTTGGATTTAATATCGCCCTTGGCATACTTGGGATTGGGCGCTTTGCCCTTTCTTGCCATAACTTCGTGAAATACGTCCTGCACGCTTATTCCGCTAGCTTCGGCAAGCACGAGAGAGTGATACAACAAGTCGCAGAGTTCCCCTACGAGTTCGTCTTTTTTGCCTGCTACTGCGGCAATGACGGTTTCTGTTGCCTCTTCGCCGACTTTTTTGCAAATCTTCTCCACTCCCTTGTCGAAAAGGTAATTCGTATACGAGCCTTCGACGGGATTGAGTTTTCTTTCCTTAATCGTCTGCACATCCTCGAATACTACCTTATAATCGGGTACGAATTCAAACTCCTTGAGCGTACGGTAAAAACAGCTTCTGTTTCCCGTATGACAAGCCGCTCCGATTTGCTCTATTTCCAACAAAAGACAGTCCGCGTCGCAATCGTAGAGAATCTTTTTTACTTTTTGCAAATGTCCCGACGTTTCGCCTTTTTTCCAAAGACATTTTCTCGAACGGCTATAGTAATGCGCATAACCGCTCTCGAGAGTCTTTGCGAGAGCTTCCTCGTTCATATACGCCTGCATCAGCACTTCGCCCGTATATACGTCCTGCGCAACAGCGCATACAAGTCCTTTTTCGTCATACTTTATATTTACGTTTTCCATAATCGTCCTCCCGTCACATTCTTACGGGTATATTCTCCTTTGCCAGATATTCTTTAAGGTCTTTTATTTCCAATTCCTTGAAGTGGAAAAGCGACGCTGCAAGCGCGGCATCAGCACCTACGCTGTCTTCCAACACTTCTTTGAAGTGCTTTTTCTCTCCTGCTCCGCCGCTTGCGATTACGGGAATATTGACCGCCTGACACACTCTCTTTGTCAAATCGAGGTCGTATCCCGCTTTTGTTCCGTCACAGTCCATTGACGTCAAAAGGATTTCTCCGGCTCCTCTCTTTTCCGCTTCGACAGCCCACTCGATAGCGTCCTTTCCTGTATTTATTCTGCCGCCGTTGAGATAAACGTCGAAAGAGCCTTTGTCCTTGCGTTTTGCGTCTATCGCGACGACTACGCACTGCCTGCCGAATTTCAATGCCGCATCCGTGATAAGGTCGGGATTTTTAATTGCCGCCGAATTTACGCTTATCTTGTCCGCACCGAGATTGAGAAGCTTTCTGAAGTGCTCTACCGTCGATATACCGCCTCCGACGGTCAAAGGTATGAATACCTGCTCAGCCGCGCGCGATATCACGTCGTATATAGTCGCTCTACCTTCGTGCGACGCAGTAATATCCAAAAATACTATCTCGTCAGCGCGCATAGCGTTGTACGCCTTTGCGACTTCGACGGGGTCTCCCGCGTCTATAAGGTTGACGAAATTAACGCCCTTTACGACTCGTCCTTTGTTTATGTCAAGACAAGGTATTATTCTCTTGTTAAGCACTTTTGTCTCCTGTTTGATATCCTGTCTCGGGCAAACTGTCTATGCCGTTATCACTAACTTTATATGCCCGTTACCTTCAACTTTATCAGCTTTATATTTAAGTTTTATATTTTGAGCGCATCCTCGAGCTTTATATCGCCCGTATAGATTGCTCTTCCGAGTATGGCTCCGTATATACCTTTTTGCTTGACCGCCTTTATGTCGTCGAGCGTAGCCATACCCCCGCTTGCTATAATTTTCATACCGCT
This sequence comes from uncultured Christensenellaceae bacterium, assembly GCA_944380355.1. Taxonomy (GTDB): domain Bacteria; phylum Bacillota; class Clostridia; order Christensenellales; family UBA3700; genus RACS-045. The sequence continues at coordinate 34,808 of CALWHJ010000008.1, read as the reverse complement.
GTCTTCAGACAGTTTAGCCGTAGCCTGTATATTCGCTCCGCACAGCGCGCCGTCTCTGTTGATGTCGGTATAAACAACGGTATCCACTCCGCGTTTTTTCATATCCAGCGCAACCTCGATAGGCTTGAGCGCACTTTTCTCCACCCAGCCTTTTATTGCTACAAAACCGTCTTTTGCGTCTATTCCCGCTACGATTTTATTGCCGTATGCAGCGCACGCCTTATCCGCCAAATCGGGATTGGTAACGCAAGCCGTACCTACTATAACTCTGCTCGCACCTACCTCTTCGAGGTAGAATTTTATCTTGTCCATACTCTTTATGCCGCCGCCTATCTGCACGGGTATGCTGACTTTTTTAATGAGTTCGACAAGCGTCTTTTTGTTGACTAAGCTGTCGTCAAACGCACCGTTGAGGTCTACGATATGCAAATACTGCGCGCCTGCCTGCTGCCACTTCAAAGCGCGCTCGACGGGCGTGCCGTAATCCGTAACCTCATCTCGTTTTCCGTACAAAAGTCTTACCGCTCTGTTGTCGAGTACGTCGACTGCGGGAAAAAGTATCATATTTGCTCCTTATGTCGTATTGACTAAGGCATATTATGCCTTCAAACCGTATTCCTTACATATTGCGACAAAGTTTTTCAGAAGTTTCAGCCCGGTATCTCCGCTCTTTTCGGGATGGAACTGCACTCCCCACACGTTGCCTTTATTGACGGACGCGACAAATTCGTAGTCGTATTCGCACGTGGTTTCCACATCTTCCGAATTACACTCCGACGCGTGATAGCTGTGCACAAAATAAAAATTCAAATCGTCTATTCCCTTAAATAACGGCGTAGACTTTCTGACTGTAAGTTTATTCCATCCTATATGAGGCACTTTGAGCTGAGTATCGAATCTTACGACTTCGCCCTTTACAAGTCCCAGTCCGTCGTACTCTCCGTCCTCATAGCTTTTATCGAAAAGCATCTGCATTCCCAGACATATTCCCAAGAAAGGCTTGCCTTTTTCTATCTCCTCTTTGAGTACGGGCGTAAGATTTGTCGCGTTGAGCGCGTCCATAGCGTCCTTGAATGCTCCCACTCCGGGAAGGATTATTCCGTCGGCTTTTCTCAAATCTTCGGCATTGTCAGTAATCAAAGCCTTTTCTCCGACAAATTCCAAAGCTTTTTGAACACTCCTCAGATTGCCCATTCCGTAGTCTATTACCGCTATCATTCGAGCACACCTTTGGAAGAAGGAAGTTTGTCGCTGACGATAGTCGTAGCTTCTTTCATAGCTCTTGCAAAAGCCTTGAATATCGCTTCGATTTTATGGTGGTTGTTAGAGCCGTACAAGAGATTTACGTGCAATGTAATTCCGCCGTAATTGGATACCGCACGGAAAAATTCCTCAACGAGTTCGATATCGAAGTCCCCTACCTTACCGCTCATATCCTTTGCGTTGAATACGAGAAAAGGTCTTCCGCTTATGTCTACGGTAACATTGGCAAGGCTTTCGTCCATAGGTATGCTTACGCTTGCATAGCGCTTTATTCCCTTTTTGTCTCCGAGCGCTTCGGCTAAGGCTTTACCGAGGACTATACCTATATCCTCTACCGAATGGTGTCCGTCCACTCTCACGTCTCCCTCGCACTCTACGCTGAAGTCAAAACCCGAATGACATGCAAACAGCGTCATCATATGGTCAAAAAATCCTACGCCGGTATTGACTTGGTATTTCCCGTCTCCTTCGAGATTAAGAGCGAGTTTGATTTTTGTCTCGTTGGTATTTCTCACGATATTGGACTTTCTCATATATACTCCTTTTGCTCCGACTTTATAAATGTTATTATGTCAGAGTATTTAGTACGGTCTTTGACCGTCAGTTTTGTTTTCTGATTTTGATAGTATTGGCGTGCGCCGTAAATCCTTCGCACTCCGCAACAGCGATTATATCGTCTGCCGCCTTAAGCAAATCCTCTTTTGAATATTCGATATAGCTAATCTTCTTCATAAAAGTATCGACAGACAATACGGACGAATATCTTGCGCTGCCGCTCGTAGGAAGCACGTGCGAGGGACCTGCAAAATAATCGCCTAACGGCTCGGGCGAATAGTTGCCTACGAATACCGCGCCCGCATTCGAAAGTTTCAAAGCCACGTCCTTAGCGTCCTTTGTACAAACCTCGAGATGCTCAGGTGCTATTCTGTCTGCAATCTCTATAGCCTCATCCATATTCTTCGCAACGATTATCGTACCGTTGTTGGCAAGTGATTTTTCTATTATGCCCTTTCTCTCTAAAAGAGCCGTCTGCCTCTCTAACTCGTCTGCTACTTGCTCTGCGAGTTTCTGACTTGTAGTAACGAGAAAACTTGCCGCAAGCTCATCGTGCTCGGCTTGCGAAAGCAAATCGCTCGCAAGATAACTTACGTTTGCGCTATCGTCGGCAATTACGAGTATTTCACTCGGTCCTGCTATCATATCTATTGCCACGTGACCGAAAACCTGTTTTTTCGCAAGCGTAACAAAGACGTTGCCCGGACCTGCTATCAAATCAACTCTTGGTACCGACTGAGTGCCGTATGCCAGCGCGGCTATAGCCTGTGCTCCGCCCGTCTTGTAAATGGTCTTTACGCCGCACTCTCTGCAAGCTACGAGTATTGCGGGATTGTTGATATTGGGAGTAGTAACCACTACTTCCTCGACTCCTGCCGCTATCGCGGGTACTGCCGTCATTATTACGGTAGAAGGATAACTCGCTTTTCCTCCGGGTACGTACAGTCCTACTCTTTTGAGAGGTCTGTATATCCAGCCCAAAGTACTCTTGCCATTCGCTCCGCCCGCAAAAAATGCGTTGGCGAATTTGTCGCGCTGTCTTTTGTGATAATCCATTACGTTGGCAATGGACTTTCTGAGACTTTCGACGAGCGCAGGAGAAACCTTTGAATATGCGTCCTCTATCTCCTCTTCGCTGACTACTATATTGTCGGCGTTTACGGTTTGCTTGTCGAATTTCAATGCATATTCAAAGAGAGCCTCGTCTCCTCTTTTTCTAACGTCGCTTATTATGTCGTCTACGGTCTTTATGAATTCGCTGTTGTCGAGCTGAGTTCTCGAAAACACTCTGGTCATATCGTCCGTTCCGTATCTCAAAACAGGTACTTTCATATTGTCTCCTATAAAAGGCGGTATTTTCTTAAGATATAAGACGTCTATTGCGTATTACGTGACGGTTGCTCAAACATCCCGTAGGTCTGCCGGCGTTCACACGGATTTTATTATCGCGTCAATCTTAGCCACCAAAGGTTTGATTGTATCCGCTTTAGTCTTAAGACTTACTTTGTTGATTATCAGTCTTGCCGAGCAAGCCACTATTTCTTCCAATACCGTAAGATTGTTTTCTTGCAAGGTTTTTCCGCTCTCGACTATATCGAGTATAATGTCGCTTAGTCCTACGATAGGTCCGAGTTCTATCGAGCCGTGCAAAGGTATTATCTCCACATTTTGTCCTTTGCCGTCAAAATAGTCCTTTGCCACGTTGACATACTTTGTCGCAACTCTCAATACGTTTTTAGGAGAGGATAAATCCGTATCTTTATATCCGGCAAGACACAGTCTGCACTTTGCAAATCCGAGGTCTATGAGTTCGTACACGTCTCTTCCCTCCTCGAGCAAAGTATCCTTACCCACTACTCCTATATCCGCTACGCCGTGCTCTACGTAGATAGGCACGTCGCTGGGCTTGACGAAAATAAATTCGAATTTACCGCTCTTGTCGCTCATCACGAGTTTTCTAGAGGGTTCGAGTATGTGACGGCAGTCAATTCCGCACTGTTCGAGTATATCTACAGACTTTTCGGCAAGTCTGCCTTTTGCCAAAGCAAACGTAACTTTATCTTTCATTATCACACCTCTTCGTTTGCGCCGTTAGTGACGAATACGGCTTTTTTCGCGCCTAGTGTCTTTTTGCAAGCTTTTAGTTCGTCTTTTGTGACGGCAAAACTGCATACAGCCTGCACTCCGCTTTCTCTTAGCTGCTTTGTCAAAGCTTCACCCTTTTCCATCGCGTCGGGAGCATAACCTACCACGGTATCGACCGAAGAAGAATTTTGCAACAGTCCGTCGTTTTGAAGCGCGTTCATAACGTAACCTATACTTATTGCAAAGCCAACGGCAGGCACGTGTTTTCCGAATGCGTCGCAGAGGTTATCGTATCTTCCGCCCGAGAGCACGGGACGTCCCATACCTTTGACTATACCGCGCATAACCATACCCGAGTAATATCTCATCTTGCCGACTATCGACATATCGAAACATACGTATTTGTCATAGCCGAGTTGTTTTATTCCCTCGTATATCTTCTCCAGATTTTTCACTGCGCTCAGCATCTTATCGCAAAGGCACATTTTTTCAGCCTCTTTTAGCACCTCTTCTCCGCCAAACAACATAGGAAGTTTTGACAGACTGTCGATTAGTCTTTTATCCATATCTCCCGATAGCGAATAGAGTTTTATGCCGTTTTTGGACTCTATGGAATTGACTAGCACTTCGCTGTCTTCTTCGCTGACTTTAAAGGCTTCCAAAAGCCCCTCGAAAAAGGCTACGTTGCCGAGTTCTATCTGAAAATCTTTTAGTCCGCACGCCAAAAGACTCTTTATGGCAAGCATAACCACTTCTACGTCAACTTCGTCTCCGCTTGCTCCCATAATCTCTATGCCTGCTTGAGTAAACTCTCTCAGCTTGCCCTCGTTTTCCATTGCGCTGAAAGAGCTGCCGAGATAACACAGTCTTTTGCTTCCCTCTGGAAGCTTTGTACATACGATACGGGATATAGGCATCGTGATATCGGGACGGAGAATAAGTAGCTCCCCGTCAATATCGGTAACTTTAAACAACTTATTGAGTTCGACGTTGCCTACGCCGCCGTCAAAGAGTTCGTATCTTTCGAGTACGGGCGACTCAATCTCGTTGAAACCGTAAAAAGCAAAGCAATCCATAATTTTCTTTTCGATTGCTTTTTTGAAATAACGCTCCTTAGGCAGATAGTCCTGCATACCTTTAGGCAACTTGAATTTTTTTATCATAATCGCGTCCTATAATTAAATTAGCTATATTATAATACCATTAAGGGCTTTTTGTCTATAATTATCTTAATATTTTGAAAATTTTCTTCAAATTCCGTAAAAAATCCGCCTTTCCTCACGAAAAAGCGGATAATTATGCAATTATTCACGTATTTTTGCATTTTTATGCATAAATTTACCGGTTAAGAAAAACCGTCTACGGTTGACCAAGCGCAAAAACAAACGCAAAAAAGAGTTTTTTGCAGAACACATATTCGAGCTTTAACTCTTGTCAGTTAAGGCTTACTCCTTTCATTGTAGCGAGATATTTTGTCAGCATCTCGTCATATTCGCTGTATATCTCCCCTTCCTCCATCAGCCCGTCGGCAATGCGCTTGCTCTCGACAATAAGCTTTTTGTCGATATTGATATTGAGATTTCCTCCGCCGCTCTGATTTATACCCAAAAAGTCTCCGTAACCTCTGATATCGGCGTCAATTTCAGCTATTCTGAAACCGTCGCAATTGTCTTTCAGCGCCTCCAGTCTTACGTTTTCCGCCGCCTTTGACGTATGCAAAAAGCAATAGGATTTTATCTCGGGATTTCTACCTACTCTTCCTCTAAGCTGATGCAGCGCGGCAAGACCGAAGCGGTCGCTGTCCAGCACAGCCATTATACTCGCGCGCTGACTGTCTATGCCTACTTCTATTACCGATGTCGCTACAAGCACATCAATATCTCCCGCGTAAAATCTCGACATAATCTCGCTCTTTTCCTTGTCCTTCATACTGCCGTAAACAAGACCTACTCTAAGGTTTGCAAGTTCCTTTTTGACAAGTTGTTTATATAGCATTTTCGCTGAAAATACCTCGAGTCCTTCGCTGTCTTCTACAAGAGGGCATACTATGTATGCCTGTTCGCCGTAAGACACTCTTTCGTTGATAAATTTATACAGTCCTTTAAGCTTGTCGTCACCCATAACGAAAGTTGAGATATTACTGCCCGTACCTGCTCTCGGCTCCAATGAGGACATATCCAAATCGCCGTAGAAAGACAATGCCAACGCTCTCGGTATAGGCGTCGCACTCATAACTATTACGTCCACGCCTTGTGCCTTGTCCTCGAGTTTACTCTTCTGTCTTACGCCGAAACGGTGCAATTCGTCAATTACGATTAGTCCGAGATTGTCAAACTGTACTTTGTCGTTGAGCACGGCGTGCGTGCCTATAATCAAATCGACTTCCCCTCTTTTCAACGCCTCGATTATACGCTTTTTCTCTGCTGCAGGCGTAGACGATGTGAGTAGCTCTGTATTCAGCTCGTTCATAAACAGCGTCTTTGCCGTGCGGTAATGCTGTTTTGCAAGTATCTCGGTAGGAGCCATTATCGCGCTTTGTCTGTTACATTTTTTAGCAAAAAGACATGTCAGCATAGCAACCACGGTCTTGCCGGAGCCAACGTCTCCCATAAGCATTCTGTTGGTATGCTTTTCACCCTTAAGGTCGGATATTATCTCGTGTACGGCTTTTTTCTGCGAAGGCGTCAGTTCATAAGGCAGAGAAGCAATCGCACCGTCTAACGCTTTTTCGTCTGCTTCGTAGGGATAAGGCTTTTTATTGTCGCTGTTGTTTTTTATAATTCGGTATGCAATTATTTGATATACAAGTTCTTCGAGAGCAACTCTTCGCCTTGCCTTTCGCGTCTCATACATATCGACAGGGTTGTGAATTATGTTGAGAGCCTTGTCCAAAGTCATATCGGCAAGAGCGTCAAGTCTGCTAACCGCTCTGTACTCTTCCAAACACTTTGCTACGATATTCCTGAACAACTGTTGTCCTACCGTATCTTTCAAAGGATATATCGGCACTATGCCTTGCAATCGCTTACTCTCTTCCGCTTTTTCAAAACTGGGGTTGGACATCTCAATTCTTTTTCCCTTTAAATTTGCTTTGCCCCAAAACAAAAATTCGGTATTCTGCTTGATAAGCGATAGTATAAAAGGAGAATTAAACCACGTTACCTTAACTTTTTTTCCTTGCGTATTCAGCGTTGCGCTGCAAAAAGTAAGTCCGCGCTTTGCCCTGATGAGTCCGCTGACAGATGTAAGATTGCCTTTTAGAAGCACATAATCTCCGCTCTCTATTTCGTCAAGCTTGGTCTCCTTTGTCATATCCCAATAAAATTTAGGGTAAAAGTACACGACGTCTCTTACCGTTTCGATACCTATCTTATTGAGTTTTTCCAAAGTTTTTGCGCCTACGCCTTTTACGTCTATCAGTTCCATACAATACGATTATAATGCCTTAGCAGTTGACAAGTCAAGTACGACAGTTCGCTTTAACTTCGCGACTATTTGCTTTAATATTTGCTTTAACTTCGCTTTACCATTAAATTGCTTTAACCTTTTACTTTACTTTTTACTATTTTTCAGACTGATATTTTGCAGACTGATTAACTTTTATTGTTTACTTTACAATGTGTTTTGTGTTTTTACGATTTGAACAATGTTCAGTTCTTAAACGTTACGTAGTAGCTTTATAATAATATATTTAGCGCTGCATTAAAGACATATTAATACGGATAGATAAAAAGTCAATCGCGCATTCAAAAAAATTGCAATATATTATTCACGCTATACCCACTATGCTCTCGTATTTATTATTATCTTATAAGCAATAAAAAGCTGTTCAAAGCTTTTTAAAAACACATATTGCATTGGCTTACATCGGCATCAATTTATAATTTGAACATTGTTCAAATCGCAATTTTTATTATATAATATTTTTTTTGCAACTGCAACAACGTTTTCTAAGACATTATTATGTATTGACGAACAGCGTTTTCAAAATCAAAGCTAGCCCCGTTTAATTAAAACGCCATTTATTGATAATTTGTTTATTATTGAGTTTTATTTTTTTTCAGCAAATAAAACAATTATATTGTGAAATAACTTTAAAGACGTATATAATATTTTTATAATTATCAATATAATCTTAATAATAAATATTCGCTCATACCATCATTACATTTTAAGCGTTTTATTGATTACTCCTATTTACTCAAACAGTTCACTTCTCTATTTAATTTTTTCAACACTCACATTTATGTAATATTTTAAAGTTTAATCATACATTATCTCAATTGCACCTATCCTTATACCTATCCCGTAACGTCATCTATAAAAAAATTCAATCCGCTCATTCGGATTGAATTTGAATACCTATATAATTATTAACTTTATAATTTATGTATATCCGATTTATAGAATTTAATTATAAAATCCGGATACTTGCATTTTTTTATTAGGGATATTTGCTTTAATTACTCTTTTGCTTTAACGAAGCCTTTCTAATCTCCTGATTAAGCTTTTATTCCCGCTAAGACGAATACTTATGCAAATATTATATTTATAAATTACTTATTCTACAGACACCAGATAATAGTAGTGAGGCTGTCCGCCGTAATAACTGACAATATCGAAGTCCTCGTATTTTTCCTTAAGCTTACTTACAAGCTTTTCAGTCTCCTCTTTACTTACTCCCTCGCCATAATAAATCGTGATAACTTCGCTCCATTCGTCTACAAGCTTGTCTATAACAGCCACAGTAGTTTCTTCTACACTCTTTGAATCGGCAATTATAGTCTTGCCGTCAAGACCGATAATATCGCCTTCCTTGATATCAAAGCCGTCAAGCGTAGTATTTCTTACAGCATTGGTGATTTCGCCGCACTTCAAATCCTCATAAACAGCTATCATTTCGCTTACGTTTTCGTCTACACTCTTGTTTGCGTCAAACGCAAAAGCCGCTCTTATGCCTTGCGCTACTCCCGTAGTAGGAACAACGTAAACCTTTTTCTTCGTAAGCTCCTTTACCTTTTCGGCAGCCATAATGATATTTTTGTTATTAGGCAATATAATAATGTTGTCTGAGTTTATCTTTTCTACTGCGTTGAGAATATCCTCGACGCTGGGATTCATAGTCTGACCACCCTCAATAACCTCATCAATCATCAAATCTTTGAAAATACTTGCAATTCCGTCGCCTGCACATATAGAGATAAGCCCAATTTCCTTTTTGGACTCCTCTTTTGCTTTGACGAGTGCTCTGTGCTGCTCTAACATATTTTCTATTTTGACTTTATCGAGTTCACCGAGTTGCAAAGCGTGATACAAAGCTCTGTTGGGCTGATTGGTATGCACGTGAACTTTAATGAGAGATACGTCGCCTATTACGATAACGCAGTCGCCGATTGCCATCAACTTATCTCTAAGTTTCTCTACGTCCTCTTCGGTTACGTGCTTTTTAAGGTTGATTACGAAATATTCCGTACAATAAGCGTACTTGATATTCTCCAAGTCGTGTTCGTCATTGCCAAAAGCGTCCAAAGGAGCAGCGGGAACTACTATATTTTCCTCGCTTGCTTCCATTTCCTCGGGAATTTCGACACCGGCAAGCACATTGTAATATCCTTGGAATACGCAAAGAAGACCTTTACCGCCCGCATCTACTACGCCCGCCTGCTTGAGTACGGGAAGCATATCGGGAGTCTTCTGAAGAATTTCCTCGCCTTTTTTAATGAGTTGTTCGAAAAAGTTGATAAAAGAAGCGTTTTTGCTTGCAATCGAAGGCGCGTGCTCCGCCATATAACGAATTACGGTCAATACAGTGCCTTCCTTAGGCTTGGTAACCGCATTGTATGCTACTTCTCTCGAATATCCGAGTGCCTTTGCAAAAGTCTTTGTAGTAATTGACTTCTCGTCACTGAGCACTACTGCCAAACCTTTGATTATCTGCGACAAAATAACGCCCGAGTTACCTCTTGCGCCTTTGAGCGCACCTCTGGAGTACGCCGTCAAAATATCCGTAATATCGTCAGTCTCTACGCTCTTGACTTCCTTGACTGCCGATGCCATAGTAAGGGACATATTAGTACCCGTATCTCCGTCAGGCACAGGAAAGACGTTGAGTGCGTCAACCACGTTTTTATTGGCTTTTAAATAACGGTAGCCACCGTCTATCATTTCCAATAGCTTGGAACTGTCTATAACTTTCATCTGATTCTCCGATTAAACCTTTACTCCCACAACATTGACAATGATATTGTCAACTCTCATACCCGTATAGGTCTCTACGTTGTACTTTACGGTATTTTTTATCGAGTCGCTTACAGCGTCAATATTTACGCCCTCCCTGAGGACGACAAAAAGTTCAATATTAATCTTGTTTTTTAGCGTGACAATTTTAACGCCCTTACCCGAAGGGGTTTTGTTGAAAAACTCACTGATACTGTCGCTGAGTTTGCGCGACACCAAATCGACTACGCCGTAACAGTCCGCAGCCGCAAAGTGAGCCACCATAGATATGGCTTTGTCTGTGATAATTATTCTGCCATAATAGTTTGATGTCTTAACTGCCATACACTAGAATTTTAACAAATACGCTTGCATTATGCAAGTATTTTTTAATATTTTAGATATATTATTATAAAGTTATGTGTAATTTAAGCGAAAAAATCGTAAAAATTAAAAAAATATATCGTTATTCTCTTGCATTTTTATTTTTTGAGTGCTATTATGTTTAGGCAAGATTTGTATGGAGGTATCGACAATGTCTAAGGTATGCGCTATTTGTGGTAAAGGTCAACAAAGCGGCAACAAGGTTAGCCACTCCAACCGTAAATATAGAAAAAGCTGGGGAGCAAACGTACAGAAAGTCAAAGTTGTCAACAACAACGGCTCTACTCAGAGTTTGTACGTATGTACCAGATGTTTGCGTAGCGGTGCTGTAGAGCGCGCTTAATCGCTATATTAGTAAAAAAATTACACTCTGCTTAGCAGAGTGTTTTTTTATGCCCTTTTTAGCATAAAGCAAAATACCTTTTGAGATTATAGAGTCCTGCACTAATCGTTTTAACAATACCAACCGACAGCGATAGCTAAGACTACAATAACTCAATGACGGCTTTTTGCAAAAACTCTCAAAATTGCCTTGATAAATTTAGGCGGATTGATACATATGATTTTCATAAACTGCCCTCCTTACTCTGGTGCATTATATGAAAATCAAATCAAATACGTTACAGTTTAGCTAAAAGGCTTATATTCTTTGATATAATCGTCGAGTTTTTTACGGTTTTTAAGAAAAGCTATTGCTTCTTTAGGGTCTTTCGCTCCGAATACATAGCTACCGCTTACGGCAACGTTTACGCCGCGTCTTTCCATTTCAGCAACATTATCCACACTTACGCCTCCGTCAAACTCAATCATTACGTCCCTATCTCCGATAAGTGCTTTAAGATCACTTATCTTATACATAGTATCGGTAATAAACTTTTGCGCGGAAAATCCGGGATAAACACCCATAAGCATAACAAGGTCTATCATATCTATATACTTTGCAACCTCGCTGACGGGTATGTTGGGATTAAGCACAAGTCCGACCTTCTTGCCGTTGCGATGCACATTGTCGATTATACCTTCGACGTCTTCGCTGCTTTCGGGGTGAAATGTAATAATATCGGCACCTGCGTCCAAAAATTTTTCCACATAGCGCTCGGGATGGGTAATCATCAAATGCACATCCAAAGGCAAATCCGTATACTTTCTGATAGCTTTTATCATAGGTATTCCAAATGTGATATTAGGGCAAAATACTCCGTCCATTACGTCGCAATGCACCCAGTCCGCGCCCCAGCCTTTGAGCTTAGCTACGTCCTCTCCCATCTTTGCAAAATCCGCCGAAAGTATCGACGGAGAAACCAATATACTCATTTTTATCTCCTGTATGCCGACAAGCGGCAATTTATTTTCTTATTATCTGCTTATCCGTATTTTTGTTTTTGCGCTTGAAACAGTGTTCTGTTTTTGGGTTTTTATAAAAATTGAACAATGTTCAAATATTTTGTTTTTGGCGATTTTATTGCATTTTTCATATTTGAACAGTATAAAAAATAGTGTTCAATCGTAACGCCTGTTCCATCTGCTTTCGATATGCGAAAACAACGCAATATATCTGTCATATCTGCTTTTGGCTATCTTACCTTCTTCTACGGCACGCTTTACGGCACAATCGCTCTCTTTATAATGATTACAGCCTCTGAATTTACATTTACCTGCACATTCGTCGAATTCAGCGTAATAAGTCGAAAGTCGCGACGGCTCGAATAAAGGAAGTTCAAGCTTGTTGAATCCGCAAGTATCAGCAATCTTAGTGCCATCGGCAAGCGTGATTATCTCTATATGCCTTGTGGTATTCTTACCTCTGTCACCCTTTTTACTCAAATCGCCCGTAAGCTGCTTATCACTGCCTAATATACAGTTGATTAACGAAGACTTGCCTACCGCCGACTGACCTGCTAAACACACGTATTTGCCTTTTATCTTATCCATAAGCTCGGGAATACCCTGATTTGTCTGCGTGGATATGACCAGAATATCCGCTTCGTCCTTGTAGTCGGAAGCGACTTCTTCGGCAACCTTGTCTGCCCCCTCCATATCGGCTTTATTTACGCATATTATCGGTACTATGCCGTTTTCCGCCGCACCTATTATCAATTTATCCACCAGCATCATATCGGGTTTTGGCAACGGTGCAAGCACTATTACTATACACTCCATATTGCTCACGTAAGGTCTTACGAGCTGAGTTTTCCTCGGCTCGACGCTTTCGATAATCCCCTCTTTGTCAACGGCAATATTTACGATATCGCCTATAAACAGCGCGCCGTTTGACTTGAGTTTGCCTCTAGGATAACATTTTACCGTTTCGCCCTCTTGGGTAACTACGGTATAAACACCTCCTACTCCTTTTATGATTTGTCCTTTTGTCTTAGATTTGATAATATTCTCCTTTGCGGCTTTTCCGCATTAATTTATTGCCGTATATTTTGCTGTTACAGTATCGGCTATGCCTTAAAAATTTCCTTTATAGCCCCCAAAGCAGTGCGCTCGCGTCTGTGCATTCCTTCGAGCTCGCTTCCGCTCGAATAAAATTTTTCGAGCTTTACGGCTGTCTTTTCTGCTTCACTCAAACCTCGCCATACGCAATTCAGTCCCAGCTTATTTTCGTTGTCCGTCAAAGCCTTAATACATTCACATTTTATCGCGCATTTTACGTAAGTACTGTAAAAGATTTTATCCTTATAATACTCTTTTATCGCAAACAACTCTTCTTTTGGCTCAACAACAAGTCCGCACTCTTCAGCGCATTCCCTTATTATACAGTCGCTCACACTCTCGCCGTCTTCGAGCTTTCCTCCGGGAAGCATAAAAACATAAGGTTTCTTGGTCTCTTCCGCAAGTACGTTTCCCTCTTTGTCGATTATGACAGCTCTTACTGCTTTGCGGATTTCTCCGTATTCTTTACCGGCGCGGTAGTACGCGTCTTTTATTTCATAGACTTTCATTTCCCTCGAGTACCTTTCTTCTGAGTTGTCCGCACGCGCCTTCTATATCACTGCCCATGCTGCGCCTTACCGTTACGCTTACGCCGTGTCCTTCGAGTATGGCTTGAAAACGGTATATATTCTTTTTACTGCTTCCGTCAAGTCCTCTTTCTTTGACGTAGTTGAGAGGTATGAGATTGATATGACACGACAATCCCTTTATCACTTTGGCAAGTTCGCGCGCACAATCCTCGGTATCGTTTTTACCGCTAATCATCGAATACTCGAAAATAATACGTCTGCCGGTCTTATCGAAGTAATATTTTACTGCCGATATTATATCGCTTATCGAATATTTTTTTGCGATAGGCATTATCTCTTTACGCATTTCGTCGTTAGGGGCGTGCAGGGATATGGTCATCGTAGGGCTGTAACCGTCGTCTGCAAGTTGTCTTATCTTTTCGCACAATCCGCAAGTCGATAAAGATACGTTTCTTCTGGATATGTTAAGCCCCTTTTCGTCGCTCACAAGGCTCAGAAATTTACATACATTGTCATAGTTATCCAGAGGCTCGCCGCTGCCCATAAGCACGATATTTGTTACTCCTCGCGAATCCTCGGTAGAGTTTTCTCTGTTGACGGCTATAACTTGTCCGAGTATTTCTCCCGCCGTCAGATTTCTGACCAGCCCGTCCAAAGTAGAAGCACAGAATACACAGCCCATTCTACAACCGACCTGAGTAGATACGCACAATGTATTGCCGTATTTATATTTCATCAATACGCCCTCTATTACGTTGCCGTCAGAAAGCGAATAGAGATATTTGATTGTACCGTCTTTTTGAGAAGTAAGACGCTTGACGATTTTTACGCCCTGCGCTCTGTACCCCTCGTCCTTTAGAGTTGACAAAAAGGCTATGGGAAGATTTTTCATCTCATCTAAGTCAGCACCTTTGTTAAGCCACTCGTATAGCTGTTTCGCGCGGAAAAGCGGCTGACTGTGCGCAAGTACGAATCCGCTGAGCTCGTCGATATTCATATCCAAAAGCAACTTAGATTGACTCATTTTCTCTCCAGTACGGCTATAAAGAAACCGTCGCACCCTTTGCCGTCAGGCAAGAAGTTTTCGTGTCGCAAAACGCGCCAGCTCTGATTGTCCTTTACAAACTTTCCGACCACGTTGTAATTTTCCTCTCTCAGCGTAGTACAAGTCGAATAGACAAGTCTTCCCTGAGGCTTGACGTATTTGCTTGCGTTTGAAAGAATTTTGTATTGCACTTCGCTCAGCTCTAAAACTTTTTGCATAGAGGAACGCAAATATATATCGGGTTTTTTACCCGCAACGCCCAAACCGCTGCAAGGCACGTCGCAAAGCACTTTGTCAAACGAGCAATAAAAAGCGTCATTATACTGTGTAGCATCGTTGAGCATAACGTTTACGCTCTTTGCTTTCATTCTTTCAACGTAAGCTTTTATAAGCTCCAGTCTGTGTTCGTATATATCGCACGACGTAATTTCTATATCGGCAAGCTCGCTCGCATATATGCTTTTACCTCCCGGCGCGGCGCATAAATCGAGCAACTTTTCTCCGTCTTTGACTTCGAGCGCCTGTACCGCAAGCATAGACGTCATAGATTGATAAGTAATCTTTCCTTGCGCGCTGAGTTCCTTTATATACGTTGAGTTATCTACAAAAAATCCGCCCGCGCTACTTTGTGCATAGGATATGTTTTTCTCATCAAGCGCGCTTTTGAGCTGAGCCGTAGTCCATACTCTCGAATTGTTGCGTATATGCTCTTTAGTAAACTCCTCAACGCTCAAAAACTCTTGCGTTTTATCGAATCCGTACTGCCTTATGTACGCTCTTACAAGCCACAGCGGTACGCTTGCCGTTACGCTTAATCTTTCGTCTTTATCCTTTGGAAGCTCTGCTTTTTTACCCGCCACTATAAAGTTTTTAAGTACGCCGTTTACAAAGCCTTTGAGTTGGCGTTTTCCTATCTTCCGGCACAACTCAACACTCTCGTCTACTACCGCGTAATCGGGAAAACTGTCCATATACAAAAGACAGTACATTGCTTCTTTGAGAAGCACCGCAACGCTTTTGTTGGGACGCTTCTGAGTAAACTTGGATATGTAATATTCGAGTTCGGTATCTTTCTGCAATACTCCGTATACAAGCCTTGTTACTACAGCCTGATTGCTCGCGCCTACAACGCGTTTGTTAAGCTCTATCGAGCTGAACGCGTCTTCCTTGTATATCTTGGCAAGTATGTCGTAAGCGAAAGCAAATCCGTTCATTATCCCAGCACCACTCCCGTCTTGAGTTTTCCGCTGAGCAAAAAGTCGCTTACGGGCATAGCTTTTTTACCCTCTAGCTGCACTTCTTTCAACTCTACCGTACCGTTGCCGCAAACAACGTACGCTTTGCGCTCTTCTACAAATACTTGCCCCTCTTTGCCGTCAAATATTTTGTCAGATACCACGCATTTGAGTATCTTGAAAAGTTTTCCGTCCAAAGTAGTAAAAGCCGAAGGCCATGGCGTAAAACCGCGCATCTTATTGAATACTTCACGCGCGCTTTTCGACCAGTCTATCTTTCCGTCCTCTTTGGATATCATAGGATAGTGCGTAGCTTGACTCTCTTGCTGAGGAGTATATACGGCTCTGCCGTCTGCGATTATTTCCAAAGCTTCGACTATTGCCTGACCGCCGAGTACAGCAAGCCTGTCAAAAAGCTCTCCAGCGTTTTCTTCGGGCAAAATATCAATCTCCTTTTGCAGAAGGATATCTCCGCTGTCTACCGCCAAAGCCGTACGCATTATCGTAACACCCGTCTTGCTCTCGCCGTTGACAAGACACCACTGTATAGGACTGCTGCCTCTGTACTTAGGCAAAAGCGAAGCGTGAATATTGATTACTCCGTATTTGGGAATATCGAGAATTTCCTGACTGATTATCTGCCCGAAAGCACAGGTAATCATTATGTCGGGATTGATTGCTTTTATATCCTCGACGCCCTCTTTGCGAATACTTTCGTATTGATATACCTTAATCCCTTTTTCGACGGCAAACTGCTTTACGGGGCAAAAACTTACCTCGCCTCTGTTGCGTTTTCTGTCGGGTTGAGTAACTACGCCTACAACCTCGTTGTCAGTACCGACTATTCTCTCAAGTGCCGCGACCGCAAAGTCGGGCGTGCCTAAAAAAAGTATTCTCATTGCGCCTCTGGATTTTATTAATTGATTTCCGAATGTTTATGATTTTACCGTATGTATGCAAATCTCTTGCCGCCTGAAAAGTTTTGCAAGCGATAGCAACGATAAAATTATTTAGCGTTCTTTTTATCGACTAAGTCGTAATACAGTATTCCGTCAAGATGGTCAATCTCGTGACAGAAAGCTCTTGCGACAAAGCCCTCAGCCGTTGCCGTCATAGGATTGCCGTGTCTGTCCTGATAATCCACGGTAACTTTGTAAGGGCGCACAACGCTTTCCTGTCTGTTAGGTACGCTGAGACAACCCTCTGGGCCGTCCTGACTTCCCGACTTTTTTACGATTACGGGATTGATAAGCTCGATATAAAAATCCTCTACTTCGACGACCGCAAGTCTTCTCAGGATTCCTACCTGAGGGCCTGCAAGTCCTACGCCGTCGGCGTGTTTCATCGTCTCGCGCATATCGTCAAGAAGTTTGCCGAGTTTTTCGTCAAATACCTCTACGGGTCTGCACTTTTTTCTGAGTGTAGGATTTGGGTCTGTAACAATATCTCTTAATGCCATATATGCTCCTTTATCACGCCATATTCTGCGGGTTTATTTCCGCGAATACGGATACTTGTCTGAATTTGTTGGCGTCTATTACGCCGTAAAACTTTGCTATGATTTCGTCCTCGCGCCTGCGTTTTATCCTCGCTATTATCTGATAGCGGTATTTATTCTGTATTCTGCTCATAGGCGACTTCATTGCCTGAATGTACAAAAAGTCGTCCGCATTGGTTTGCGCATAAGACAAAAGTTCTCTGTATATCTTTTTTGCCGCCTCGATTACCTTATCCTCGTCTTCCGACGTCATAAGCACTCTTATTATCGTCGTATAAGGCGGAAAGTTGGTCGTCTGGCGTACGTTGTTTTCCTTTTCGAAAAAGCCCTTGTAATCGTATTTTGCCGCAAAGCGGTACACGTAGTGATTGGGCGCGTAGGTTTGCAATATTACCTTGCCACCCTTGTCGCTTCTGCCCGCTCTGCCCGCAACTTGCGTAACGAGCTGAAAGGTGCGCTCGTTGGAGCGGTAATCCTGATGATAAAGGCTCATATCCGCGTCGAGTATGCCAACCAGAGTTACGTCGGGAAAATCGTGTCCCTTGGCTATCATCTGAGTGCCCACAAGCACTTGTGCCTCTTTTGCCGCAAACGCGCCCAATATGTCTAGATAAGCCGTTTTTGTCGTAGTAGTTTCGTTGTCCATTCTCAACACTTTGACGTCGGGGAAAAGCCTGTGTATTTCTTCGACAACTCTCTGCGTGCCTAATTTTCCGTAGCGGATATTAGTACTGCCGCAGTCGGGACAGTTGGTGAGCATTTTATACCTTTTTCCGCAGTAGTGGCACTTGAGCATATTGTCAACAGAGTGATACGTAAGCGATACGTCGCAGTCCGTACACTTGGCTATGTATCCGCATTTTCTGCACATTACAAACGAGGAGTGACCTCGTCTGTTGAGGAATATCATTGCCTGCTCGCCTTTTTTAAGCGTGTTTCTAAGCTCCTCTTCCAGCTTTGCCGAAAACATACCGTCATTGCCCATAATCAGTTCGTTGGACATATTGACGATTTCGATTTTAGGCATACCCTTGTCGCTTATGCGTTCTTCCATTACGGCAAGCGCATACTCACCTTGTTTGGCTAAAAGATAGCTGTCGATTGAAGGCGTTGCACTGCCGAGTACTACTTTTGCATTGTTGTATTTTGCTCTGAAGCGCGCAATATCCACCGTTCTGTAACGGGGATTGGACTCGCTGATATAGCTTGCGTCGTGCTCTTCGTCGATAATGATAAGCCCTAGATTTTTAAGCGGCGCGAATATGGCAGACCTTGCGCCTACGACAATATTCGCTTGCCCTTTCAAAAGTCTTTTCCATTCGTCAAATCTCTCACCGTCGCTCAGTCCGCTGTGAAGCATAGCAACCTTGTCGCCGAACATACCTCTGAAGTTTTTGAGCATCTGCGGCGTGAGCGAGATTTCGGGCACGAGCATTATTGCGTTTTTGCCTTCGTCCAGCACTTTTTTTATTGCCGACATATATACAAGCGTCTTTCCCGAGCCGGTAACGCCGTGCAATAAAACGGTGTCTTTATCGGTTGAGAATATCGTTTCTAACGCTTTTTTCTGAGCGGGACGCAAGGAATTTTCGTCTAATACACCCTTTACGCTCTGCATAGGTTTTCTCTCAACCTGCTCGCTTGTCTTGATTAGCAATCCTTTCGATACCAAAGAATTTATCGCGCTTACCGAGTATTCGGTATTTAGTACCGACAAAAATTCTCCGCCGTTCTTTAACCTTTCAAGCACGGCAAGCTGACTTTTTGCTCTCTTCGGCAAAGCGTCGGCAAGCTCTTCGAAAGTAAACATAGGATTGAGCGTAACGAAAATTCTCGTGAGTTCCTTTATTCTTCCGCCTCTTAATTTGGAAGGGATAAAAAGTCTCAAGCTGTCCACGTAGCGTATATAAAACTTGCGTTTCATATACTCCATAAGCTCGAGCATTTCCTCGCTTATACATACAAACTCGTCAAGCACTCCCTCAACGCTCTTGAGCGTAGGTACGTCGGAATTATCTACTATATCAATGCAAAAGCCCTCAATTCTTTTGGTACCGAAAGGAACAAGCACTCGGCTTCCTTTGCATACGTTAAGGTTTGAGGGTATTTCATAGTCGAAAATCTTATCAATTTCGCTGTTGCTTATGTCAACGATAACTCTTGCAATCATTTGTATATCTCGTCGAGTATTACGTCCGCAACCTGACTTTTGGGCATTACGGGATAGGATTTTAAAAATCCGTCTTTCTTTGCTATCGTAACTATATTCGTATCGCTGTCAAATCCGGCACCCTGCATAGTAACGTCGTTGGCGACTACCATATCGGCGTTTTTATCGGCAAGCTTTTTCATCGCGCTTTCCATAAGCTCGCGCGTTTCGGCACAGAAAACTACGAGTTTCCTTTCGCCCTTTTCCTTGCCTACCGCCTTTGCTATATCGGGATTTTTGACAAGCTCTAACGTTATTTCTTCGCCTTTCAACTTGTCCGTAATTTTCTCCTTGGGTCTGTAATCGCTGGGAGCTGCCGCTTTTATTATGACGTCGCAGTCTTTATAGTTTGCCATAACGGCTTCGTACATCTGCTCGGTAGACTCTACGGCAACGACCTTGGATATATACGAAGGTACGCCGACCTGTACAAGTCCTTTTACAAGCACGACCTCGGCACCGCGTTTTACTGCGGCTTTTGCGATTTCGATACCCATTTTGCCCGACGAGCGGTTGGTGATAAATCTTACGCCGTCAATATTTTCTCTCGTTGCGCCCGCTGTAACAAGCACACGCTTTCCCGCGTAGTCGCGCTTGGGACAAAGCACCTCTACAGCCTTTGCAACAATATCTAACGGCTCTGCCATTTTGCCCTTGCCTACGTCCCCGCAAGCAAGCCTGCCCTCTGCACTGTCCACGACGATTACACCGGATTTTCTGAGCTTTTCGAGATTGGCTTTTATCAGAGGGTTTTCGTACATATTCGTATTCATAGCGGGTGCTATGATTACGGGGCACTTCAGCGCGAGGTAAGTCGTCGTCAACATATCGTCGGCAATCCCTTCCGCCAGCTTGGAGATAATATTTGCCGTAGCGGGAGCAATAATGCATAAGTCGGCTTTTTTAGCCAAAGCTATATGCTCTACCTCCCACTCCCTTTCTCTCGAAAACATATCGCTGACTACGGGGCGGTTGGAAAGCGTCTCGAATGTCAAAGGCGCGACGAATTCTGTCGCGTGCTTAGTCATTACGACGTCTACTCCCGCATTGAGTTTTTTCAATCGGGATACGACCTCGCACGCCTTATAACACGCTATACCTCCGCTTACGCCGAGCAATACGTTGAAGTTGGAAAGCATACTTATCTCCTCGTCGAAAGATTACTGATTGTCTCTCTTGATTACGATTTTGTCGTTGTAAACTTCCTGAGCCGCATAGCTTATAGCCTTCGTCTTGGTCTCTTCGAGAAGTTCGGGATACTGAGTCTCGAGCTGTCTTGCTCTCTTTGCAATGCCGCATACCAAAGCGTAACGGCACTCTGCTTTTTTAATCAATTTGTCGATAGGGGGATCTATCATCATAATTCGTTACCTCCGTAAATGAGATTATCTATAAATTTTTTATTGTTTTTGACTTTGCATTTTTCCGCCTCGATAATGGCGATTATATCCTGCGCGCCTTTTAAAGCGTCCTCGTTGACTACGATATAATCGTAGAATACGGCTTGCTTGATTTCCTCTATCGCGCTTGCAGTACGGATTTTGAGTTGTTCTTCGCTCTCCGTCGAGCGCCCTCTCAATCTCTCTTCTATCGTCTCGCGCTTTGCGGGAGATATGAATATCATTACCGCGTCGGGATATTTGTTTTTAACCTCGAGCGCACCTTTGACGTCTATCTCTAGTACAACGTCATAGCCCTCGTTTAGTTGCTGACGCACCTTGCTGAAAGGCGTGCCGTAATAATTGTCATACACTTTCTGATACTCGAGAAACTCTCCTTTAGAGAGTAACTCCTCAAACTCTTCGAGCGTCTTGAAATAATAATTAACGCCCTCATTCTCTCCTGCTCTCGGCTTTCTCGTAGTAACGGATACCGAATATCTGAGCGTAGGATAATTTGCTATTGTGTGCGCAAGCACCGTACCTTTTCCCGCACCCGACGGACCGGATACGACTATTAACAATCCTCTTTTGTTTTGCATTTTTTCTCCGTAAATATGGTGTAGGATTTATTCGAGATTTTGCACCTGTTCTCTTATCTTCTCAATCTCGCTCTTCAAGAATACCACGTATTCGGTGATATCGGCATTGTTGCATTTACTGCCTATGGTATTGCTTTCTCTGTTCATCTCCTGTACGATAAAGTCGAGCTTTTTGCCTACCGCACCGCCCTCTTTGACGATTTTTTCAAAGTGCGAGGTGTGCGTATATAGTCTGGTAATTTCTTCGTCGGTACAGAATTTATCGCTGTAGAAAGCAACCTCGTTGATAAGTCTTACTTCGTCTACAGGCACTTCTTTGAGATATTCTTTTATTCGCTCATTTAGCTTTTGTCTGTACTCATCCAACGTAACGGGAGAAAGCTTCTGTATTTCGGGGAGAGCATTTTTGATACCCTCGACTTTAGAAACAAGGTCTTTTATCAGAGCCTCACCCTCGAGGGCGCGCATTTTGTTCAGACTGTCGACAGCCTGAGTGCAAGCTTCTACGAGAAGTTGGGACAAAGTACCCTCGTCTTCCTCGTTGGCAACCTGCGTAACAACCTCAGGTATTCTGAGAATTTCGTTGGCGTACAAGTTGTTGACTACACCGAATTTATCGCTGAGCTGTTTTGCGGCGTCTACGTACTGTTTTGCAAGGTCGTAATCTATGCGCAAAGAGCACTTATCTTCTCTGTTGTCCTCGTAGTTGACGTAAACGTCTATATGTCCTCTTCCGACTTTTGACTGTAAAGTCTTGCGCAAAGTATCCTCAGCAAAAGAAAACACCTTAGGAAGTTTGATATTCAAATCCAAAAATCTGTGGTTGACGGATTTAAGCTCGACGGTGATTTTGAGACCGTCTTTTTCGGCTATTCCTTTTCCGTAACCCGTCATACTGTAAATTGCCATAACGATAATGCTCCGTAATGCCTGTGCGTATTAATATTAAAAATATATCACTTTTTTTGCGATTTTACAAGCGTTTTATAAATAAAAATATTATATAAGTGCGTTTGACTAAGATGACCGTATACTTAAAGCAACTTTCCTTTTATACACCGTGGTTTGATTATGGCTTCAAGGCTAGGGAGAAATAATGAAATATTAGAATGTTTTATATTCGTTTTTGTCCATAAATTCAGATGACAAAAAATTTTTTAAGCGATTAGCTCTACTTTATAAATATAAAATGTAATTTGAAAAATTTTTTAAATATATCACAATAAAAATGCCGATATTACTATTATATCTCGGCAAATTTATATTTTATCTATATTTTTAATTTTGCGATAGCCGATTGATTGACAGAAATTATTTACCTTCAATTAAATCAAGCAGAGCTTTTTCGTCTATAATTTCTATGCCGAGTTTTTGTGCCTTTTCCAGCTTACTACCCGCATCTTCTCCCGCAACCACGAGATTGACAGTCTTGGATACAGACTCCGACACTTCTCCGCCGTTTTTCTCTATGAGGTCTTTTGCCTGAGAGCGTTTGAGCGTAGGAAGCGCACCTGTCAATACGACTTTTTTACCCGTCAGCACGCCTTGAATAATCTGCTTTTCAGCTATCTTGACGCCGCTTGCAAGCAAATCTTTTATTTCCTCTACGTGCTTTTCGTCCGCCCAGTAATCCAAAAGTCCGTTGACCATTATCTCACCGAAGTCTTCAAGCGCAATCAACTCCATATACGTAGCGTGCATTACGCCGTCCAAAGTCTTGAATTCGTCAGCAAGCTGTTTTGCGGCTTTTTTGCCTATATTAGGTATGCCCAGAGCAAATATAAACTTATCCAAAGACGCGTTTTTACTCTTCTCTATTGCGCCCAGAATATTTGATATTTTCTTATCCTTAAATCCGTCTATATCGGCAAAATCTTCTTCTTTCAGTTTGTAAATATCCACAAAGTGATGCAATTTGCCTTCGTTGTACAACGTTTCCAAAGTCTTATCCGACAAGCCCTCTATATCCATAGCGTCGCGCGAAGCAAAGTGCGACATTGCCGACACTATCGCAGGTGCGCAGTGTGCCGCATTACTGCACTTGAGGAATACTCCGTCTTCTACCACCGGTGCGCCGCAAGCGGGACAAACCGTAGGTTTGACTACCTCTTTCGATTGAGGGGTATGCTCGGCTATACCCGTAATTTCGGGAATAACGTCGTTACTGCGCCTTATAAATACGCGACTGCCTATTCTTATATCCTTACGTCTTATTTCGCTTATATTGGAAAGCGTAGCCCTCTGCACCGTTACGCCCGCAAGGTCTACCGGCTCGAGAATTGCCAGCGGATTGAGTTTGCCTGTACGCGATACCTGCCATACTACGTCTTTAAGCACAGTGGTCGTTTCCTGCGCGGGAAATTTGAACGCAACCGCCCATTTGGGAAACTTTTCCGTATATCCCATACGCTCTCTTATAACAGTATCGTCGATCTTGATTACCGCTCCGTCAATGAGAAAATCGAGAGAATCTCTTTTATCCTGTATGCCGTCGAGAGCAGATATAAGCTTGTCTTTGTCGGTATAAAGCACAAATTGTTCACTCGTCTTGAATTTGTTTTCCTTGAGAAAAGCTATCATCTCGCTACCCGTAGAAAAAGTCTTTTCGATATAATTCACATTGTAGCAAATTACCTCTAAGCGGCGGGAAGCCGTTACTTTAGGGTCGAGATTTCTTATCGCGCCCGCTACCGCGTTGCGCGCGTTTTTAAGAGGAGTTACCCCCTCGCGAGAATTGTATTCTTCGAGTGCCGATAAGCGCATTATGCCCTCACCCTGCACTTCCAAAGTTCCCTTGTAAGGTATTGCCAAAGGCACGCACTTTATAGTTTTTACCTGTTCGGTTACGTCCTCGCCCTCTACGCCGTTACCGCGCGTAGCCGCTCTTACGAGAAAACCGTTTTCGTAAAGCATATTGATAGTCAAACCGTCGAATTTGTACTCGAGCGAACAAGCGGGCATCTTACCCAAAGCCTTTATAAGCTTGTCAAGCCATTGTCCCAATGCCTCTTTAGTCTGACATTTGTCCAAAGAATAAAGTCTGCCGAGATGCTTTACGGACTTAAAACCTTTGAGCACTACGTCTCCGACTCTCTTTGTAGGAGAATTTTCAAGGACTATGCCGCTCTCTTTTTCGAGCGCGACAAGACGGTCGTAAAGCCTGTCGTATTCGACGTCGGCTACGGTAGGATTGTCCAGCGTGTAATATTGATATGAATATTCGTTGAGCTTGTCAACCAGCTGTCGCATCTCTTCTTTTACGTCCATAATATCTCCTTGCCTTATCTCAATACTTAGTATTGACATTATTATGTCACCGCGCTGGCACCGCAAAACTCAAATGCGGCGTCGCGGTATTTTTATATTAGACCGCACGTGCGGTTTTTATTCTACTATCTTGACGGGCGCAAGTCTCAAGTTGAAAGTCTTTACGCCGAGTACGGGAAATTCTATCTTTGCGTTTTCTCCCGTAATTGACGTAATCGTACCTACGCCGAAACGCGTATGCTCTACTTTCATACCCACTTTGAATACGGATACGTCCTTTGACTGAGGCGTACTCTGAGGCGAACTCTTTGCAAAAGCAGGCGTCTTGACGTAGTTATGCATAAGCTTTTTCATCTCTGTTATGCGGTTGCGCTTCTCTCTGTCCGTATACTCTTGTACGGGCTGATAGCCTTTGAAATCTCCGAGTATGCTTTCTACGCTGGCAGTATCGCGCTTAGGAGCTTCTTTTATGAAACCGCCCTCTTTCAAAAATCTCGAAGGCATAGAATATTCGCGCCTGCCGTATCTGTAACGCGACTGAGCGTTGGTAAGATATAGTCTTTCTCTTGCTCTGGTCACGGCAACATACATTATTCTGCGCTCTTCCTGTATATTGTCCTCTCCGCTGTCCTGATGCATACTGGGGAAAATACCTTCCTCGAGACCTACTATAAAGCAGCACTTGTATTCGAGACCCTTTACGCCGTGCACCGTGGCAAGCGTAATACAATCGTCGATAGGCTGGTCGGTATCGGCAACAAGCGAAACCGACTGAAGGTATTCGTCAAGTCTGCTGTCCTGGTTGTCCTTGCAGTATTCTTTTACGGAAGTAATATAGTCGTCGATATTGTCGAGTCTGTTTTTGTCTTCCTCGTCCTTAGGGTCGTATTGCGACGCGAAATTGACGAATTCGTTGACAAAGTCAACGTAGTCCACAAGAGGCATATTTGCTCTCGACTGCAATTCTTTTACAACGTCCGCAAAAACTCTGATCTTGTTTTTGTTGACTGCCGTCAGGTCAAGCGAATCCACGTCGAGAATACCGTTCATAAGAGATACCTGTTTTTCCGCGCAAGCCTCTATGAGTTTTTGCACAGCCGCTTCGCCTATGTTACGCTTGGGCACGTTGATAACTCTCAAAATGCTTTCGCTGTCATAAGGGTTTGCGATAAATTTGAGATATGCCAAAAAGTCCTTGACTTCTTTTCTCTCGAAAAACTTGTTGCCGCCGATAAGCTTGTAAGGAAAGTTGTACAGCGCGAGTTTTTCTTCAAACGAACGCGTAATCGCACTCGCTCTCACGAGTATGGCAAAATCGCTGTACGAATACCCCTCACGGTTGATTAGCGAGTTGATTTGTTCGAGCACGTAGTCTGCTTCGTACTTTTCGTCATAACAACTCTTATAAATTACCTTTACGCCCTCTTCGCCCTCGGTCCAAAGCGTCTTGTCCATACGCTGAGAGTTGTGAGCGATAATTTTATTGGCAACACCGAGAATATTTTTCGTACTGCGATAATTCTGTTCCAGTTTGTATATTCTGCAAGAAGGAAAATGCTGAGTAAACTTATTGATATTAGACGCGTCCGCCCAACGCCAGCCGTATATACTCTGGTCATCGTCACCGACTACGAAAATATTGCCGTACTTGTTGGCAAGCAAGCGCACGAGAGTATACTGAATTTTGTTGGTATCCTGAAACTCGTCTACGTGGATATACTTAAATCTCGTCTGGTATTTGTCGAGCACGTCCTTGTGCATAGCAAAAAGCTGCAGCGTCTTGTAAAGCAAATCGTCAAAGTCGAGCGCATTGTTGGCTTTGAGTTCCGCCTCGTAGCGCGCGTATACCTTGGATATGAGTTCCCCCTCGGGTTCACCCTTTATTCTCAAAGCGTATTCAGCCGCACTGAGTGCGTTGTTTTTCGCATTGGATATGTGCCAGCGGATAAGCTTTTTGTAATCCTTTTTATCGTCAACTTCCAAAGCCTTGAGAATACGCGCAATTACCTTCTTGCTGTCCTCGTCGTCATATATGGAAAAGTTTGAATTATAATCTCCGAGTTTGGATATGTCGGCTCTGAGTATCTTAGCGCACAAAGAGTGAAAGGTACAAATCGTCATACCGCTCTCGCCCGTAACGTCGTATATACGCTCTCTCATCTCTCCCGCCGCTTTGTTGGTAAAAGTTATGGCAAGAATTTCGTAGGGAGAAACTCCGTCGTGTTCGATAAGATAAGCTATTCTGTATGTAAGCACTCTTGTCTTGCCGCTGCCCGCACCTGCAAGCACGAGCACCGCGCCTTCGGTATCTTTTACGGGTAAAATCTGTGCGGAATTGAGAAGAGAATCGTAGTTCATATAAACCTTTTATCCTTTATCCTTGAATTGTAAGTCGATATTTAATAATAACTGTTATCATATCTATTATTATATAATATAAGCGGGAAAAACTCAACTGTTTTTATCCTGACGGCAAATTGCCGATACGGGCGCACTCAAAAACTTTGACCATACCCTCATTTGTCAACGCGCCTTGAAATACAATAACCGCTCAAAAGTATTGTGCTTAATACTATAATTCACACAAAAAAAAATAAGAGGTACTTTGTACCTCTCACTCTTTAAGTCCTTAGGACTTGTACATTCTCTTGCGAGCCGCTTCTGCCTTCTTCTTGCGTTTTACGCTGGGCTTTTCGTAAGCCTCTCTCTTACGCAGGTCGCCGATAATGCCGTCTCTTGCACACTTACGCTTAAATCTTCTGATTGCGCTGTCCAAAGATTCGTTTTCACCTACTTTAACTGTCGACATATTATCGCCTCCTTTCCCTAAACGGCTTAATTACTTCAATATTATTACATAAAGAAAAATCCTTGTCAACAAAATTTAGCCTAAAAAGCCGACGTCGGCAAAATTTTTCCCTAGTTTCAGTGCGTTTTATTTTACGAGCGTAAGCTCATCGCAAATCTTCTGCATATCGAGGTCGAATTTTTCTTTGAGCGGCCATATATCCAAACCGTCGTTTTTCTTTCTGGGTATGATATGAAAATGCAGATGGAATACCGACTGCTGAGCCGCCTCTCCGCTAGCGTTGAGAATATTCACGCCGTCAAAACCGCAATCGTTTACGTAATGATTTGCTATCTTCTTTACGCTTTCCGCTACCTTGGCAAGGTATTCGTCAGAGCAATCGAGCACGTTGGTACAATGCTTTTTAGGTATTACGAGCGTATGTCCGTAACTGTCCGACGCAATATCCAAAAATGCGTATGTATATTCGTCCTCGTAAATTTTGTAGGAAGGAATTTCTCCCTTTATTATTTTGCAAAAAATACAATCCATAACTCTCTCCTTTTGTTTACGCTCAAAGCGCGTTTGAGTAATTTATTATATCTATAGTATTTCGACGAGTTCGCCAATAGCTATGCCGTCTTTTATCCCGACAATCTTTACGTTGCACAGCGTATCGCCCGCCACGTCTTTTACGTACGTCTTTATATACTGGCGCGTATATCCGCACATATATCCGTTTTCCGTATCCTCGGTAAGAAGTTCGAGCGTTTTGCCTACGTACTTCTCAAGATATTCTTCTTTGCACTGCTCCGCTACCTTGCTAGCTCTTGAGCATCTGTCCTTTAGTACTTCCGGCTCAAGAAGTTTGTATTTTGCGGCAACCGTACCTTTTCTGGGAGAATATCCGAAACAATGTACCTGATAGAATCCTGTTTCTTTTATAAACCCGAGCGTGCTTTCAAATGCTTCTTCGCTTTCCGTGGGAAAACCGCAAATCAAATCGGTAGTCAGCGCGCTGTCCTCGAAATATTCTCTTATGAGCGCGACTTTTTGAGCATACTGTGCCGTAGTGTAATGACGGTTCATTTTCTTGAGTACTCCGTCCTCTCCGCTCTGCAAGGAAAGATGAAACTGCGGACAAAACTTTTTAAGACCTTTGAGCGCGCTCAAAAGTTCTCTGTCTATTACGTTGACCTCGAGCGAGCCCAGGCGTATTCTGCAATCTATGTGCCCCAGTTTTTTCACCAGCGCGGCAAGATTAGTGCCTGTATCCTTGCCGTATGAAGATATATCTATGCCCGTAAGCGTAATTTCCTTGCACTTTTTTGCAAGCTCTTCGCACTCTCTTACTATGCTCGCAACCTCTCTCGAACGGCTTCTGCCCCTGAGATACGGGATAAGACAATAACTGCAAAAATTATTGCACCCGTCCTGTATTTTGACGTACGCCCTCGTCCTCACCACTTCGGGAGAAAAATCGTCCTCGTATACTCTGGGAAGTTCTCTGACCTCGACGCCCGTCTTGTCAAGCTCGTCTATTATGGCTTGCTTATCTGCCACTCCCTTGACGAAAACCACGCCTTTTTTGTCCACGAACTGCTCCGCGTTGTTTTGAGAAGCGCAACCGCATACTATAATCTTCGCGTTAGGGTTGAGTTTAAGACAGCGCGTAACGCATTGACGCGACTTTCTTTCCGCCTCGTTTGTAACAGCACACGTATTGAGTATGTAAAAATCGGCAGGCTCGAGTTCTTCGCTTGCATCATAGCCCTTTTCCTTAAGGCTTTTCAGCAAGCTGTCGCACTCGTATTTATTCACCTTGCAACCGAGATTGTATACTACCGCTTTCATTTTGTACTCTTTTTACTCTTTAATAATGTAAATATTATTTATAATCAATATATGCTTATGCTTTGTCAAGTCTGTAGTCGACGTATTAGCGCATAAGGTTATTCGTCTTTCAATTCTCCCAGCTCGTACATCACAAGTCCCGCGGCGATAACTGCCGCCGTTTCGCACCTGAGTATGCGTTTTCCCAAAGATACTATCTGTGCGCCCTTCTCTTTTGCCGCCTCGACCTCTTGGGGAGCAAAACCGCCCTCGCTGCCTATTATCAATGCAATTTTTTTGCCTGCCTCTATTCCGCTGACTTTTGTCATACTGCCCTTTGTAGCGTGTTCGTAAGGCATTATGACGGTATCGTAACCGCTCAGTTCTTTCAATATTCCCTCAAAATCGTTTAGCGGCGATACCTCGCACTTCAAAGAGCGTCCGCACTGTTTGCACGCTTCGAGAGCTATCCTGTTTTGTCTTACGGCATTATATTTTATTTCGTTGGTATAAGCAGACGTAAAAGGTACGATTTGCTTTACGCCGAGTTCGACGCACTTCTGCACGATATAGTCGAGCTTGTCCCCTTTGGGCAACGCCTGAAAAAGAGTTACCTGCGCACGTGTCTTGCAAAGATTGGGGGTTATCTCGTCCACTTTGATTACCGCGTAATCTTTAAAGATTTTTTCTACGGTTCCTAAGTAATCGTTTTCGTCGTCCAAATTGACGATAGCTTTGTAGCCCGTCTTATAACGCAAAACCTTGGTGAGGTGCAAAAACTCCTCCCCGCTTATGACTATTCTGCCGTCCGAATAATCGGTTTTATCTGCAAAAAATCTCTTAATTTCCATATCTATTTAATCAGCTTGAAAGCTACCCATTCGCCCATATTCATTCTCTTTTCAATCTTGAAAGAGGCTTTTTCGAAAGCTTTGACGACTTCGTTTTCTCTCTTTAGTATGATACCCGATATAATGACCGTACCGCCGTCCTTCATATAGTCACCAAGACTTTGGGACAGCGTAATGAGTACGTCGGCGGTAATATTGGCAAGCACTATATCGAACTTTCCCGACGTCTTGTCGAGCAAATTGGCATTGGCAACGTATATCTTGTCCGTAAAACCGTTGAGCGCGCTGTTTTCCTTGGCAGACTTTACGGCATTGTCGTCCACATCGTAAGCCTCTACGCTTTGCGCCCCCAGTTTTGCAGCCGCAAGCGCAAGAATGCCGCTTCCCGTACCCACGTCGATAACACTCTCGCCCTCGACTCCCATCTCTTGCAAAAGCATAAGACACATCTTGGTACTCTCGTGTTCTCCCGTACCGAAAGCCATACCCGGGTCGATTTTTACCACGTATTCTCCCTCCGCAGGAGCATACTCCGTCCACTCAGGCACTATCGTAACCCTGCCTGCGTGAATAGGCTTATAATACTGCTTCCAGCTGTTGACCCAGTCATCATCGTTTACGAGCGTTTCGCTGAGTGTCAAAGTACCGTAATCGAATGGACAGTTTTCCTTCAAAAAATCAAGTCTTTCAAGAAGTTGTTTTTTTAATTCGTCATAACCGTCTACTTCAAAATATCCCTTGACCTGAGCTTTTCCGTCATCCTGTATAAGATGCTCTTCTATGTAGTCCCATACCACTCCGCTTTCGGACAAGCCCAGTAAATCTCTGTTGTCGTATATGCCTATACCGTTACTGCCCAAATCTGTGAGTATGTCCGCGACAAGCTCACTCGCTTCGCTGGTTGTATCTACGGTGAGTTCGTAATATTTCATTTTATCCTCTTAAACTAACGACGGAATTAGATTCCGTCGCTTTCGTCCTTTTTGTCTGACGCGTCCGACGCGCCTGAGTTGTTATCGTTATCTTTTAAAGACAAAGAGTTTGTGCTTGTCGGTGCAAGCGCGCCTTCGTCAAGCCCCTTTTGATTGTCGCTTTCGGCTTTTTCTTCACCGTCTTCGACACCGCCTTTGCCCGCTTCCTGAGTACCGTCGGAGCCGGTCTCGCT
Source organism: uncultured Christensenellaceae bacterium (assembly GCA_944380355.1). Taxonomy (GTDB): domain Bacteria; phylum Bacillota; class Clostridia; order Christensenellales; family UBA3700; genus RACS-045. The sequence continues at coordinate 3,464 of CALWHJ010000008.1, read as the reverse complement.
GTCGGCAACAGCGTTTTGTCCCTTTTCCGCATCGGCCTTAGCTTGCTTCTTGCTCTTTACCATTTTGATTACTATGCGCAAAATATATATCGCAAGCACTATCAATACTATGATAAAGAATGTATCGAGTACGATATTCATATAGTCTTCGAGCAACACTGCAAGCGCGGTAACTATAAGCCCCGCAGTAAGATTGCCCAGCCATACCATAAACATAGATTTCAAAAAAGGTATATCCAAAAATGTGGATACCGCACTTCCCGTCCATACGCCCGTCATAGGGAAAGGTACGGCTACGAAGATATACACGCCGAGCATCTTTTTCTTCTCAAGTTTGCGCATTAATTCGGGAGAAAGTTTTCCGTCCTCGCTCGCTCCTACGACTTTGAGCGCCTTGCTCCTGAATCCGCTCTCTACCGCGTTTGCAAGAGAAGCAAAAGCCTTGTACTTTTTCATCCAGTTGAGTACGGGTTGCAAAATCAAAAGCAAAATAGGCGAAACTATCGCCGAACCCGTCCACGCAAGCGCTAAGGCAAGCAAAGGATGTATACCCATAGTCATTGCGGCAGGTATCGCGCCTCTCAGTTCTACGATAGGTATCATAGAGATAAGCATCGTCGTGATATAGTCGTTGCCTATAAGTTCTTTCACAAAATTGATTATACTCTCAGTCAATTGTTCCTCCGAAGTTTTGCGTCAAAAGCGCAGAGCGCGTAAACGCGTAAAGTGCAATATATTTTTATATAATTTTATTACAATTACAGATTTAATATACTATATTCTGTTGCTTTTAGTCAATAAAACAGCTAAACTAAATGTATGCAAAAATTATTATCGTTGACAAGAAAAGCCATAAGCGATTATAAAATGATTGAAGACGGCGACAAAATTGCCGTAGGACTGTCGGGCGGAAAAGACAGTATCTCTTTGCTTGCCATACTTGCCGCATACAAAAAATTCGCACCCGAAAAATTCGACCTGCTGGCAATAAATATCGACCTCGGCTTTGCCGATACCGACCAAGCACAGGTAGAAGCTACAAGAAAATATTGCGAAAGCATTGGCGTAGAATTTGTAGTCGAACATACCCGGATATTCGACATAATACTCGAAAGAAAAGAAAAAAGCCCCTGCTCTCTTTGCTCTAAGATGCGCCGCGGAGCACTCAACAGCGTAGCCATTGCCCACGGCTGCAACAAGCTTGCACTCGGTCATCACGCCGACGATATACTGGAAACGTTCTTTTTGAGTTTTATATATGAAGGTAGAATCTCCACTTTTATGCCCGTAAGCCATATGGACAGAAGCAATATAACACTCATCCGTCCTTTTATTTACGTCGAAGAAAAGTATCTGTCGGGGCTTTCCAGACGCTACGAATTGCCGATAATTCACAATCCTTGTCCTATGGACAAAAACACAAAACGCGAGGACGTAAAACAACTTGTCGCGTCTTTGGACGAAAAGTACGGTTGCAAACAGCGTTTTCTCACCGCGCTTTTCCACCCCGAAAGAAACAATCTTTGGGATAAGATGAACGGTATACTAAAAAAATAAAGCGATTGATTTACAACCGCATTTACTATCGCAAACAGACACGCCGACAAGCGTGTATGTTTTATGTCAGATTATCATAAAATACCGACCTTTTAGTAACTTCGCAAATGACAAACTCCGAGCGTTTTCAGCAAAAAGTATAATTTCCCGACTTTTCTCCGCTTATCCCGCGTGCTTGGGCATTTAGTACTTCTTCAGGGCGTTTTGTGTACTTTTTTCTCGTACTCTCTCCGCCTCTGAGATGTCTTACGGAAAAATTATAATCGAGTACGCCTTGCACCTCGTCGTACAAATCAATATCTACGTACCTGAGCTTTACGTGCATATACCCGTGTACCGTGCTTTTGCTAAGCCCGAATACTTCGGCGCACTGTCTTATCGTGCACCTGTGCTCGATTAAGTATTTTGCAATCTCTTTTATTAGCCCCGTATAGTCTTCTCTCATAACTCACCTCAATTCAAGTCTATGAGAGTTTTTTTGCCGTTATGCCGACAATTTTATATCAACGTATGCACAAGCGTTCAGTCATTGTACGAATATTCCTCTTTACATTTGCAGATATATGCACGTGTGCATTTGTACATAGACGCAACAAACATAATACTGCCTAAACATATGAGAAATACGGCAAAAAGCACGCTGAGCGTCTTCGAATTGATTTTACCTACCGCTATTGCCGTAAGTATGCCCGTCGGCAACGCGGGAATCACTACCTTGAGTATGCTCTTGTAGTCTAGATTTTTTCGCTTAGCGTTGATAATGCAAACAACTATTGCCATAGGAATAAACGCTACAAGATTTATTGCTTGCGCACTACGCTGGTCGATTCCCAGAAAAAGCGTAAGAATAGGTATGAGCAATGTACCTCCGCCCATACCCATACCGCCGATTATACCGCCGCAAACACCTGCCAGAATGTACCAGAAAATCACTTTTCAAGACCTCCTATTTCCGTTGATTTTATTATTATCGGTTGAGTGCGCCTACCAAGGAAGATATACCTGCAAATATCATAACCGCATAAAATACGATTGCAAGCACGTTGTTGGAGAGTTTTTTCATCACAAAAGTGCCCAGTATTCCCCCTAGTATTACGCCTGCCGTAACAAAACCTCCGCTGTAAAGGGTAAAATCTCCCCTGACCAGATAAATTATACCGCTTATCAGACTGAGGGGAAGAATTGCGAGTATTGCGCTGGAGTGTGCGCGTTTTTCTTCAAGCCCCATAAAAACCGTAAACAGAGGAACTACCAGCATACCTCCGCCACCCCCAAAAAGTCCATTAATTGCACCGACTCCGACCGAAAGCAGAATCGTGAGAATTTTTTTGAGTACTTTTCCGTTTTTTTCCCAAAATCCGTTTACAGAAGCTTTTTTTGACGTATTTTCTTGGTTAACAGCCTTTTGTGAATTAAATTTTGTATTTATTTGTTTAAAATCCGATATAGTTTTTCCCATAAATATTCCCGTCAAATTTTATTACTCTTTGAATAACAGATAAAATTTAAACCGTTTTATCCATATATTTTTACTGCTTAGAATCTTCTTTTAACCCCCAGCGATAGCTTTAGAACACTCAAAACGCTATCCTGAATATTATCTTGTGCATAATTAACATTTTTTACCGAAGTTTGTTTCAACGAATTTTAAAAGTTGTCAACATTATTGTTCAGAAACCGCAAACTTCTGAAAAAGCATTATCCGTTTATACAGTAATTTTATTTTTTATCAATTTATCCATAATTAAGAGAAATCAAGACAAAAGCGGAGATTGCGACTTTTACAAAGCGAAGTGCGCAGGCAATACTTGTCACAATATACTCTCTTACAAAAAACTCTTCCTGAGGTGCGCTGTGCGTGGGCAGTTTGAGGTGCGGAGATTGCGACTTTTACAAGACGAAGCGCG
>CALWHJ010000007.1 GCA_944380355.1 uncultured Christensenellaceae bacterium | reverse complement strand
CGCACCCGTAGGGCTTATACTCACTACTTATCGGCGATACTGTTGTTATGGCGGAGGAGTTTTAAGACTGCTTGCGCATCTAAAGGTTATGTTCACAGCTTACGAGCGGTTAAAATTTTTATTTCGGTAATTCTTATAAGTTTACGCTAATAGGGCAAAATAGTCGTGGAAAAAAGCTGTTTTTGAGTAAAATTTAGGTATATAAATCGCTCAATATGAGTTATTATCCTTGTATAAGGATAAAATGATATAAAAAATAATTATTTTATATAAATAAATATATTCAAAACTTCAAAATAATGTTTGCAATTGCACCAAACCTTTGGTATAATATATAAGATAAAAAATATTGAAATTCAATAAAAGGAGTTTTACTATGGCAAATACTACGAATAAGAAAGTATTGGAATTTGTTGAAAGCAGAGTTAAGCTCTGTAATCCTGACAAAGTAGTTTGGATTACCGGCGAAAAAGAGCAGTATGACGCTTTGACCAAAGAAGCTCTTTCCACTGGAGAAATGATTGAGCTCAATCAGAAGACCCTTCCCGGTTGCTTGCTCCACCGCACCAACCCCAACGACGTTGCTCGTGTAGAAGGTAGAACTTTCATTTGCTCCCGTAAGGAAGAAGACTGCGGCCCTACCAACAACTGGTGGGAGCCTAAGCAGGCATACGCAAAATTGGAGAGCCTTCTCAAAGACGCATACAAGGGTCGTACTATGTACGTTATTCCTTTCTCTATGGGTCCTGTAGGCGGTCCTATCTCCAAGATTGGTATCGAGCTTACCGATTCCATTTACGTCGTATTGAATATGAGAATTATGACGAGAGTAGGCAACAACGTACTCGAGGCTCTCGGCGACAGCAACGACTTCGTAAGAGGTACTCACGCTAAGTGCCAAATCGACCCTGAAGAGAGATATATCTGCCAGTTCCCTGAGGACAACGCTATTATCTCCGTCAACAGCGGTTACGGCGGCAACGTATTGCTCGGCAAGAAGTGCTTTGCTTTGAGAATTGCTTCTTATCAAGGTAAGAACGAAATGTGGATGGCAGAACACATGCTCATTTTGGGTATCGAAAAGCCTAATAAGGAAATCGTCTATATGTGCGCTGCATTCCCTTCCGCTTGCGGAAAGACCAACCTTGCAATGCTTATTCCTCCCGAGGGTTACAGAAAGGCAGGTTACAGAGTATTCACCGTAGGCGACGACATTTCCTGGATTAAGAAAGGACCCGACGGCAGACTTTACGCTATCAACCCCGAAAACGGTTTCTTCGGCGTAGCTCCCGGCACTAACTCTCACTCCAATTACAACGCTCTCGCATCTACGAGAAAGAATACCATCTTCACCAACGTAGCTCTCAATCCCGAGACTATGGAAGTATGGTGGGAAGGTCTTGAGAAAGACGCTCCCGATAAGAAGAAGCCCGCTCATCTCATCGACTGGATTGGCAGACCTTGGACTCCCGATACCGTAGACGCAGACGGCAAGCCCGTTAAGGCGGCTCATCCCAACTCCAGATTTACCGCTCCCGCTATCAACTGTCCTTGCATCTCTCCCGAGTTCGAGAACGGCAACGGCGTACCTATCAGCGCGTTTATCTTCGGCGGACGTCGTCCTTCCACCGTTCCTCTCGTATATCAAGCTACGAGCTGGGAGCACGGTGTATTCATCGGCTCTATAATGGGTAGCGAAACTACCGCAGCTGCTACCGGTCAGGTCGGCGTAGTACGTAGAGACCCTATGGCTATGCGTCCTTTCTGCGGATACCACATGGGCGACTACTTCCAGCACTGGCTCGACATGGGCAAGAGCGTAGACGTAGACAAACAGCCTAAGTTCTTCAACGTCAACTGGTTCAGAGTAGACGAAAACGGCAACTTCATCTGGCCCGGTTTCGGTGACAATATGCGTGTACTTGACTGGATGCTCAAGAGAATCGCCGGCGAAGTTGACGCTGTTGAGACTCCTATCGGTTTCGTTCCTAAGGCTGACGACATCAATATCGACGGTATCGAAGGATTTACCAAGGATACTCTCAAGAGCATTCTCGCTGTCGATAAGGACGCTTGGAAGGTTGAGGCTGACGGCGTTAAGGAATTCTACAAGTCCTTCGGCGACAAGTTGCCTAAGGAACTTGCTAAGCAGGCTGACGCTCTCAAGGCTAGACTTGAAAAGTAATTCAGACACAACTGATATAAAAAGGAAGTCTTCGGACTTCCTTTTTTTTGTTGGTTTGGTAATGTGTCGTTTTAGCAATTTGTTGGTAGGACAAAGTGTAGGTTTTACAATTTGTTGGTTGGGCAATATGCTAGTGAAAAATGTGTTAGTTGAACAATATGTTAGTAGGGGAAAGCTTTACTTTGTTAATGTGTTTGTTAGATAATGTGCGTGTTGAGAAATGTTTGTTATATTGTATTCAGATAATCACAAGGTATTGTTTGGTTGAGTTGCAATAGGGATATATTATTATTTAGACAGGCGGGCAGTTTGCCTGAAACGCATATTGCACAAGAGTGTTTAATCTAAAATTTTGGTAATATTAAAGGCTAAAGGGGCTTTTGGTATTTACATTTTTTTGCTTTTGTTATAATATTAAAATATAAATATATATTCGGGTGCGACGACGAATGAAAAAAGCTCTCGACAGGTTGTCTCAATTCATAGTCAGACACAAGATTTTGCTTATGTGTGTAATAGCGGTACTTGCGGTTTTGTCCGTGGTAGCGATAGCTTTTGTCAACGTCAATTCGGATATTTTTTCTTATCTTCCCGACGATATGAAGACTAAGACGGGACTTGAGTATATCAAGTCTACGTACGGTATGGACGGTGACGCGCTTATAGGCGTCAGCGGTATAGAGTATTCTGTACTCAAAGACAAGGTTGAGCAGGTAGCTCGAATAAAAGGCGTCAACGACGGCGGAGTAATGTGGCTAGGGTCGTTGTACGAGATGAAAAACTTCGATATCAATGCCGTTATCGGAGAATATAATTCCTCTACGGGTCTGGGGCGCGTAATAGAGGGGCTGATAAATCCTTACGGCTATTCGCTTGACAGCGGCAAGACAGACAGCGAGGGCAACGAATTAAAGTGCATCAAGGACGTTGATTTGTCAGCTATGGTAGACGGTATGCTTGAGCAGGAAGACGTCAAAAACCTCTTTTTTCCTCAAAACGGTATGAGTATATCCGATGCTATAGAGAGTGACGCCAAGGCGAATTACGTAGTAATCGTACAGCTGGGAGTGCCGTCATCGTCAGATGAGGCAATGGACGCGCTCAAAGAGATTGACAAAGTTTTTGCCGATTACGATTACGCAATAGGCGGAAGCACCAAAATAATGTATGATTTATATCAGAGTACTATCAACGAAGTGTGGAAATACGTAATAGTTGCCGTACTGGTAATATTTATAATACTTATGCTCACTACGGATAATCTCGTAGAGCCTTTCATACTTATGCTTACGTTGGGAGTAGCGGTGCTTCTCAATATGGGCACCAACATAATTTTCCCTTCGGTTTCGGTAGTTACGTTTGCCGCGTCGTCGATTTTGCAGATAGGACTGTCGATGGACTATGCGATATTCCTCATACACGCTTTTAAGGAAGAAAAACAGCATACGCTGAGTGACGAGCAGGCTATGCGACGCGCTATACCCAAGACTTTTTCGACTATAACGGCTTCGTCATTGACTACGGTAGGCGGCTTTATGGCATTGCTGTTTATGCGTTTCGGAATAGGACAGGATTTGGGGCTTGTACTGGCTAAGGGCGTATTTCTTTCGCTGGTGACTATTATTCCGTTGCTGCCTTGTCTTCTTCTTTACACCAGAAAATTGCAGACAAAGACCACTCACGCGGTAATTGTACCTAAGCTTACGCCGGTAGCGAGTTTTTCCATAAAGAAAAGGAGAATTTTTGCCGCGCTTCTGTTTGTGCTTATTATTCCGTCGATAATAATTCAGTCTTTCGTAAAGCTGAGTTACGTAGATTTCAGTCAGGAAAAGGAAAATCCTACCAAGATAGAACAGATTGTCGACTCTATGTCAAATTCGATAATCATAGCTTTGCCCGTATCCCGTGCAGACAACAGCGAGCAACAAGAAAATATTAAGGATAACATACTACGCAACAAGAACTTGCAGTTTATTGCCGATGTAAAAGCCGACGAAAACGACAATATAATAGGCGTATTGGGCTTATACTCCATAATACCCGAGGAAAATTATTCGCTTGCCGAACTTTTGTGTTCGATGATGAGCAATCCTTTGATATCGTCGCAACTGCCCGACGAAGCCAAAGCACTCAAAAATATCGTAGGAGACAATCACGCATTGTATTTCGTAATGGTAGAGAGAGATGCCGAGAGTGCTGAAACCGCCGCAACTATGCAGAATATTTACGAGTCTTTGGATAAGAATTTCAAAGGTGAGGAACGTTACGTAACGGGTATGACGCAGGCGGCTCTCGATTTGAAAGAAATTACGCCTACGGACTTCTTGGTAATTACGCTGATATCTGTGGCTATAATATTCGTGATACTGTTGTGCACGATGAAGTCTTTCAAGATGTCCGCACTGATAATTCTCGTAATAGAATTTGGTATATTCGTCAATTTGTCGCTGAGCGTAATCACGGGAAGCGCGCTGAACTTTATAGGTTATATAATCATATCTTCCATACAGCTGGGAGCGACTGTCGACTACGCAATACTCTTTGCGGTCAAGTATAAGAAGTATGCGCAACAATCGTCGGCGAGAGAGGCGGCTTTCAGGGCACTCAACGAATGTGCGCTGTCCGTGCTGACATCGGTAGCGATTATGGCGGGCTGTTGTCTGTCGGTATACTTTGTATCTACCAACCTGATAGTGCAGGAAATAGTAATGCTTATCGCAAGGGGAAGCATAATAAGCGGAATACTCGTATTCTTCGTATTGCCTAGCGTGATGATACTCTTTACGGGAAGAGTGGCAAATCTGACTCCCAGCGGAAAAAGAGAAGCAAAGGCAATAAGACAATACCTGAGGGATAATTACCGCAAAGCAACGCGTGCGATAAACGAAAGAGTGCGCCAGACTAAAAAGGATATTCACGACAAACTGCACAAGGAATGATTGTTGCCGAGATATATAATCAAAGATAAAACTTTAAACACTAAAAGTGCTTGACACTCTGATAAGAAAACTTATAAAATACGCTTACGGATGATGAGATAAACTCTTTTGCAAAGAGTATAACGACTTATAGATTAAAACTCATAAAACATATTTAAACGATATTAAGACAGACGGCAGGGTAAGCTATGAGATTATGTCCTAATTGCAATGAATGGTTTGACGACAGGGAGGATATTTGTCCTCACTGCGGTTACCGTTACGTCGAAGACAACAATCAGTCGCAAATAATCGACAACGACGATATAAATTCGACGGCGGAACAAATTGTCGACGATATTGCGCGTGCTGCCAAAGAGACCGTCAAAGATGCTATAAAAACAACCATAAAAAAACACAATCCTTGGATAATTACATTGACGGTACTTGCAAATCTAGCGGTGCTGTTGAGTGTAATAGACTTGTTTGTGAGCGATTATTGCTGGAGTTGCTATCCCGTAATTCTAATGGCTTTAGGATTCAGCGCGGCGAAGATAGTGGTTGCGATAAAAAGCAAAAAATCTTTATCTTCCGTAATAGGCAGATATCTTTTGATAATGACGGGGATTGTACTGTTTTATTCTGTAATAGTAACGGTATCGAGTAAAGTAGGGCAAGACCTTTCTTATCTTACTTTTTACGTATTGCCTTTTGTGTATATAGCTTATTTGTCGACATATTTGGTATTGTACTTTGTCAAGAAAATCAGCAAATATACGCTGTTGCGTATATCCGGAACGCTTAGCGGCGTATGTCTGTTGATTACTTTTGCCGGCGGCGTAATATTGAAAGCGCAAGGTTTTGCGCTGGCTATGAGTATACTTCCTTTTGCTCTTTCGCTGTTGGTATTCGTCAATATGGGGCTTTATATTTTCATCAATTTCAAAAAGCAGCTTTACGGTGAAGAAAACGAGGGAAAGAACGGAAAAGAAGGCGTTCGCATAGATTACGAGATAATAGACGAGGACTTGACCGGAGAGGGCGAAGATAAGGATAAAAACGACGGTAAGGATAAAAACGGTAAATAATTGAAGACAAGCGCAGTATGTGCTAACTATTAAAAGAAAATATAAAAACTAAAAGCCGCTGAGTTTTCAACGGCTTTTGAAGTTTTGATTTATTTAAAAATTTTTGCTTTTCAAAATTTGAATTAAATCTCGATAAGCGAATAAATGTTAGGTATTAAAGCACTCTTACTTTGAGAGCGATAGCCTTGATGCTTTCTACTACGGCATCTTCTACCTTTTCCTTGAAGTCTGCTATTATATAGCAGATGTTGCCTCTGGTTGCGCTTGCGATACCTGCGAGGTTATCTCCGCCGAGTACGCTTATTTTAGCTACTGCGTTGTCAGCGTCTTCCGCAACTACGCATACGCGGCATTTGCCGTTTCTGGCAGATTGTAGTTTAGGGAAGTTTACGCTGTTGACTACGTTGCCGTTCTCAAGATAATCCTTGAGCTCGTGAGCAGCCATAACGGCACAGTTGTCCTCAGCTTCGCCCGTCGATGCGCCTAGGTGAGGTATGGTGATTACGTTGTCAACGCCGAGAAGTTCGTCGCAGGGAAGGTCAGTAACGTACTTAGCTACTTTCTTATCCGCGATTGCCTGCTTGATGTCGGCATTGTTGACGAGTTCTGCACGCGCGAGGTTGATTATTCTTACGCCGTCTTTCATAAGAGCAATGGTGTCCTTATTTACGGAGTTTTTGGTTTCGGGCGTTGCGGGAGTGTGGAGGGTAATGTAATCGCTGTTCTTGTAAACCTCGTTGATATCGGCGGTAAGAGTAATAGCAAGGTCGGTTTGCTTTACGAAAGGGTCGTAAGCGATAACTTTCATTCCGAGAGCAAGCACTGCGCCGGCTACGAGTTTACCGATTGCGCCGAGACCGATTATACCGAGCGTTCTGCCGTAGATTTCCTGACCTACGAAAGCTTTCTTGCCTTTTTCTACCTGCTTGTTGACTTCGCCGTTTTTCTCGAGGTTCTGAGTCCATACGATACCTTCGTAGAGACGTCTGGAGGAGAGAAGAAGGGAGAAGAGTACAAGCTCTTTTACTGCGTTTGCGTTTGCGCCGGGGGTATTGAATACGCAGATACCTTTAGCACTCATTTTGTCGAGAGGAATATTGTTTACGCCCGCACCTGCACGTGCCACCGCTACTACGCTGTCGGGAGTATCGAAGTCGTGCATAGAGAAGCTTCTGAGAATAATAGCTTGGGGATTTTTTGCGTCGGCAGTAACGTTGTAGCTGTCGGCGGTAAGAATATCGTTGACTTTGCTGCTTATTTCGTTGAGTTTGAGTATTTCTTTCATAATTGTTCCTTTAAGAAGATGCGAGAGAGAATTATTTGTTTTCAAGCTCGAACTTCTTCATAAATTCGATAAGTTTCTTTACGCCTTCTACGGGCATAGCGTTGTAGATAGATGCGCGCATACCGCCTACAAGTCTGTGACCCTTTATGGATACGAGACCGTTTTCACCCGCTTCTTTTATGAATTTTGCGTCGAGGTCGGGATTGGGCGTTACGAAAGGTACGTTCATAAACGAACGGTCTTCTTTTACTACGCTGTTGGTGTAGAAAGAGGAATTGTCGATAAAGTCATACAAAAGCGAAGACTTGTATTCGTTGATTTTCTGCATTTCTTCTACGCCGCCGAGCTTTTTGAGATGACGGAGTACGAGCATAGCTATATAGATAGGGAAGCAGGGAGGAGTGTTATAAAGGCTGTTGTTGTCAACCTGAGTCTTCCACTTGAGCATCGTAGGACAAATCTTCATACCGTCGGTAACGAGGTCGTTTCTTGCGATAACGATAGTTACGCCTGCGGGAGCGATATTCTTCTGTGCGCCTGCAAAGAGTACGCCGTACTTGCTTACGTCTATTTTTTCGCTGAGAATATTTGAGGATATATCCGCTACAATATTAGCTTTTGTCTCGGGAAGTTTTGCATATCTCGTGCCGAAAATGGTGTTGTTCTGACAGATGTAGAGGTAGTCGATATCGTCTCTTATTTTGAGGTCTTTGGGGATGTAGGTGAAATTTTTATCCTCGGAAGAACCTGCGACTGCGATATCTCCGTATTTGATAGCTTCTTTGTAAGCCTTTTTAGCAAAGTTACCGGTAACTACGTAATCGGCTTTGCCGCTACCCGTCAAAAGGTTGAGAGGAACAGCTTCGAATTGTGTCGAACCGCCGCCTTGAACGAAAATAACGCTGTAATTTTCGGGGATATTCATCAATTCTCTGAAGAGGGCGATGCACTCGTTGTTGATAGCTTCGTAGTATTTGCTTCTGTGGCTCATTTCGCACACGCTCATACCGCTGCCGTTGTAATCAAGCAAGTCTCTCTGAGCTTCCTGAAGAACTTCGATAGGCAACATAGAAGGGCCTGCGGAAAAATTGTAAACTCTCATTTTTAACTCCTTAATTCGGCTAAAATACAGTCGAAAATTTTATGTAAATAAAATAATACACTTATTATATCACTAAGGAGACTTTAAGGCAACCAAAATATTGTGTATTTTTTAACGATTTGCCAAAAAAACGGATTGTACGCGAAAAAAGTCATTTGTCGCAGAAAAAACGCATAATTTCCTGATATTTCCATAAAATATTCACAAAGGAGAAAGATATGCAGGCAATTATAATGGCGGGCGGAAAGGGAAGCAGGCTGAGACCACTAACGGACGGTATCCCTAAACCGCTGGTAAAAATTATAGACAAACCGGTTATGGAATACGTAGTTATTAACTTGCGCCGTGCGGGGGTAAAAGACGTTGCGGTTACAGTAGGCTACCGCAAGGATATGATTATGGACTATTTCGGAGACGGAAGGCGCTGGGGACTTCACCTTGAGTATTTCGAAGAAGACATTCCGCTAGGGACGGCGGGGGGAGTAAAAGCTTGCGAAGAATATATCGAGAGCGACTTTTTCGTGCTATCGGCTGACGGTTTTTGCAATCTAAATCTCAAAGATATGGAGAATTATCACAGACAAAAGGGCAGAATAGCCACGATTGCCGTCAAAAAACTCTCTGACGCGAGAGGTTTCGGACTTGTCAGGACTCAAAACGGTATCGTCAGCGATTTTCAGGAAAAGCCCGCAGTAAAATGCTCAGGACCGGTGAATACCGGCATTTATGCCTTTAAAAAGGATATTTTCGGGTATATACCGCAAGGCTTTTCGGATTTTTCCTATGACGTATTTCCGCTGCTCAAAGGCGAAGCGTGCGTATATAAAGGCAATTTTTTCTGGTCGGATATAGGTACTCTTCCCAAATATTATTCCACCAACGGCTATGTGTGCAAGCATCCCTCGGATTTCGGAGTGCGCCTTTAGTATTCGACTTGAATTTTGCTGTCGCTTTATGCTGCGGATATTATAAAAGCAGAAAGGATAAATTCATAAAGCAAGGCAGAGAAGCAAAGAAAAAGATTCTTTCAATGTAAAATGCCGAAACAATATTCGAATACCGTGATTAGATATAGGAATATGATTAAGATATTGATTAATTCAATAATTTATAATGATTATAGTGTTTTGGCGGCTCAAAAAGGCAATATTTTATAAATAATTTTTCAAGAGTATTCAAGGAGATAATTTTTTGACGGCGGTTGTAATAACCGTCGTAATTTTATGGACAAAATAGGTTTTTTAAAGTAGGCTAGCGGGTGAAAATCCGCGCGTATTTTCAAAAGTATACATACTTTGACTAATTGCAGTTTTTTTAGACAAACTTTGCAGGTATTTTCCTTGTCAAGCTGTTAATTTTATTATATAATAATAGAGTATTAACGCGTTTTGAATTACACAGGTTCAAAAAAGGAGTAATTTTGATAAAGAAAAACAAGCAGCTCGAAGTGGCTTTTCTTGGCGGAGTGGGTGAGATAGGCAAGAATATGACGGCTATATGTTATGCCAACGATATTCTCATCGTCGATTGCGGCTCGACGTTTCCTTCTATGGACGATACGCCCGGCATAGACCTCATCATCCCCGATTTTACTTTTATAAAAGACAATATCGACAAGGTCAAGGGTATAGTCATTACCCACGGACACGAAGACCATATAGGCGGTATTCCTTATCTTCTCGCTGAGTGCGGAAATATCCCGGTATTTGGCAGTTCGCTGGCAATCGCACTCATAAAGCACAAGCTTACCGAAAAGAAAATCAATATGCCCAAACTCAACGTGGTCAAGGGCGGAGATAAAAAGAATATCGGCGTATTTTCAGTCGAATTCGTCAACGTTACGCACTCCATTCTCGGAGCGTTTGCGCTGGCAATCACTACTCCCGCGGGAGTGGTTTTCCATACGGGAGATTACAAGATTGACTATACTCCCGTCGACGGTGAGAGCATAGATTTGGGCAGAATTGCCGATATCGGCAAGGCTGGCGTAACCCTTATGCTCGGCGAATCCACGAATATAGAAAAAAAGGGAACTACCATATCCGAAAAAGAAGTAGGCATAACGCTGCAAAGAGTTATCGAATCCAACGCGGACAAGCGCATTATTATCGCGACTTTCGCGTCAAACGTCAACCGCGTGCAGCAGATAGTCAGCATTTGCGAAAAGGTAGGACGTCAGGTCGCTTTTGACGGCAGAAGTATGGTCAATATAAGCGAAATGGCAAAAAAACTCGGTATGCTCGAGTGCAAGGAAAATACGATTATCCCCATCGAAGAAATAAAGGGAGTGGAACCTCAGAAACTCTGTATTATCTCCACGGGGTCGCAAGGCGAGCCTATGAGCGCGCTTACGCGTATGGCAAACGGCGAAGATAAAGAGGTCGTGATAGGCGAAAACGACGTAGTTGCTATATCCTCTCAGCCTATTCCCGGCAACGAAAAAGCCGTTTACACGCTCATCAACAATCTTTACAGAAGGGGAGCGAAAGTGCTTTACGGCTCGCTCGAACAGCTTCACGTTTCGGGACACGCCTGTCAGGACGAACTCAAACTTATGCTTTCGCTCGTGCGCCCTAAATACTTTATACCCGTACACGGCGAATACAGACATCTCAAAAAACACGAGGAGCTTGCACTCTCGATGGGTATTCCCAAAGAAAACATCCGTCTGGTCGATATAGGTAACAGAGTTGTAGTAAAGAAAAAATCCATTCAGCTTGTTCAGAGCGTGGAAGCGGGAGAAGTTTACGTCGACGGAGACAGCAACGTAGACAGTCTTGTATTGAGAGACAGAAAACAGCTTTCTACTGACGGCGTAGTTATACTCCTACTCAATATAGACGTCGAAAACAGACAACTCTATTCCGTGGATATACTTGCAAGAGGTATGGTATTCGAAGAAGAATTCCTCGAGGACCTCAAAAAGCTTGCAGAGGATATTTTCGAGACATCCAGCTATAAAAACGAAAGCGACAGAGGTGGACTCAAAAACAATCTCAAACGCAAGATATCGCGCGTCATACTCAACAAGCTCAGACAGCGCCCTATGGTATTGCCTTTGCTCATAGAGCAGGTCAGAGGCGACAAGACGGAAGGCGAAGAATAATATGGACGAAAGAGCGCGTAAAATTCTCGACGGCGTACACGACAGCGCACGCGAAGAGTACGTGATGATACTTTCTGACGAGTGCGAAAAAGTCCTGAAGGATTTGTTTGAAAGATACAAGCCGCAAAGAGTGCTGGAGATAGGTACTGCGATAGGTTATTCGTCATCTCTTATGGCACTGTACTCGGATTGTACCGTCGACACGATAGAAAAAGACAAGGACAGGATTGAAAGAGCCAAACAGCTGTGGAAAACTCTCGGCGTCGAAGACAGAATCCACTCTTACGAGGGGGATGCGGACGAAATACTCGCGAGCGTAGTCGAGGGTAAGACTTACGATTTCGTATTCATAGACGGGGCAAAATCGGCGTACAAAAAACAGCTTGAATTTTTGCTTCCTCACATAGACGTCGGCGGAGTAGTGCTTTGCGACGACGTACTGTATCTGGGACTTGTAAGAGGAGAGGAGCACGTAGTGCACAAGCATCGCACTATAGTCAGGAATATGCGTGCATTTCTCGAATATATATCTGACGGCAGACTGTTTGACAGCAAAGTTTACGACGAAGGCAACGGCATAGCCGTGGTGATAAAAAAATAATCAGAAAACAATCGGTACGATAAAATGCCTGCGGCTCGGCAAAACCGGCGGGCAAACCGTAAAAGCAAAAAGGTAAATTCAAAAAATAATCGGACTTTAAGTCCTCTAGAGGATAAATATGGAGAGAGTGGAATTGCTTGCGCCTGCAGGCGATATGGACAAACTCAAAACGGCTTTGCACTTCGGTGCGGACGCGGTGTATATCGGCGGAAGCTGTTTCAGTTTGCGCGCCAACGCGAAAAATTTTGACAGGGAGCAACTGAAAGAAGCAGTAGAATACACGCACGAGAGAGACAAAAAGATATACGTCGCAGCCAACGTATTTGCGTTCAACAGCGATTTTCCCGCGTTGGAAGAATACTTCAGAATGCTCGAAAGTACGGGTGTGGATGCGGTTATCATAAGCGACGCCGGTGTGCTTGCTCTATGCAAGCAGGTTGCGCCAAACCTCGAGATACACCTTTCTACTCAAGCCAATACGACCAACAAGTACGCCGCAAAATTCTGGGCGGAACAGGGAGTTAAAAGAGTAGTCCTCGCAAGAGAAACTTCTATGTCCGACATAAGAGAGATACGCGATTACCTTCCCGCCGACGTCGAGATAGAGGCGTTCGTGCACGGGGCTATGTGCATAGCTTATTCGGGCAGATGTCTTTTGTCCAACGCTCTTACGGGACGTTCGTCCAACAGAGGAGACTGCGTGCAGGCTTGCAGATGGGAATTTGCTATCGTCGAGAAAAACAGAGGCGGTATTCCCCTGACGATAGGCGAAGAAGAGAGAGGTACATATCTTCTCAATTCAAAGGACCTCAATATGATCGGGCATATAGGCGAGCTTATAGAAAGCGGGGTTACTTCTTTCAAGGTAGAGGGAAGAATGAAATCTCCTTATTACGTAGCCAGCGTAATAAACGCTTACCGCAAGGCAATAGACTTGTACTATGAATGTAAAAAGGACGGCAAAGACTACGTGCTGCCCAAGTACATATCCGACGAATTGTTCAAAAACAGCCACCGTGCATACACTACGGGTTTTTATTACGGAGAAAAAGACAACGTATGTCTTGATACGTCACAGCCCGCGTGCGACTACGATTTTATCGCGAGAGTAAAGGGATACGATAAAGATAAAAAAATGCTTGCAGTCGAGATGCGCAACAGATTCAGAAAAGGAGACGTGCTCGAAGTGCTTTCTCCCGACGACAGATACTTTGACAAAAATCTTCGCATAGACGTAATGTACGACGAAGATATGGTCGAGGTAGAGGACGCAAAACGCGTACAGCAAATTTTGTATGTTCCTACGGATTTCGAGCTTAGCGAAGGAGATATCCTGAGAAAGAAACAAAATAATCAGTAAAACAAAACAGTCAATAAAACATTAGTTGCATACGCGATTTAAAGTTTACGATAATATCGAAAATCTTGCCGTTTTGTATTTGCACTTTTGCGAATATGTGGTATAGTTAATATATAACGCAATCCAAATGCGTACGCTCGCAATAATTAAAAGCGGATATTAAGCACCGCAAGGTGTCTAAAATAGGAATAAAATGAAAAAAACAGTATTGATAATTTACTCAAATTTGTTCGACGTATCGGCGTTGGCTCTGAAAAACTATCTTTTGGACGACGGCAAATACAACGTTATTGCCGTAAACGAAAGAGAATACGACAGCTTCAGAGTTTTGCGCAATTTTGTCAAGGCATATAAATTTACTTACAGGCGTACGCCTTTTTTCAACAACCTTTTGGTCAACTGGCCGTCGGCGGAAGTGGAAAGAAAAAAGGACAGCGACGGCAACGAAGTCAACTTCAAGCCTACGTCCGAGCATTTTGCGCGTTTGAGAAAACTCGAAAATATTTGTATGCGCTATGACGCGGAATATACCGTTTGTACGTCTCAATACGCAATCAAAAGGGCAATACTTGCGAGAGAAAAATATAATCTCAGCGGTAAGATTTTTGCATTGATTACAGACTACGACCTTCAGCATAACTTTATCAATATCTACGTGGACGGCTATTTCGTCATTACCGAAAAGACAAGAGCCGCTCTTATGGAGAGAGGAATATCCGAGGACAAGATTTATCTCATAAATATGCCCGTCGATCTGGACGAGACGATGGAAAGCGATAAGACTAAAAACAAGGTCAAAATCTCCAAAAAGAGCGATAGCGGTGAAGAAGGCGTGCAGAATAAGGACGTCGCGGTAGCAGAGATTCACGAAAGCGCAGAGGATATCCGCAATAAGTTTAATATCCGCAACAAGCTTCCCGTAATAACCGTTTTGGGCGGCAGATACGGCTCTAAGTACACTTACAACGCACTCAAAGACGTAGCGCAGTTTAAGGACTGCAATATACTCGTTATCACCAACGGCAACAAGTCCATATACAGAAAATTCTCCAAGTGGAGCAAGAAAAACGAGTGTACGGGAAATATTTACTTTGCCGACAACGTCAAAGGGCTTAATTCCGTATACCGCATTACCGACTATCTCATTGCCGCGCCTACCGCGACGATTTGTTTCGAAGCGATAATGCGAAAGATACCTCTCATACTTATGGACAGCGTAAACAACGTGGAGACCAAAAACAGCAAGTATCTCGTATCGGGTGGTTATGCGTATTCGGGTATAAGCAACGAGAGAATAAAGATAGCTATGGCAGGTTATCTCAAAGACCTCAAGACGTGGATAAAGCACTGCGAAAACCGATTTACCAATGACGGTTGCGAGAAGTTTTTGCAGATACTCGATATGATTGACGCCGGCGTCAATCCCAACGCTTTGGAAGATAAAATCAAGAGCGACGAGGACGATATAGTAGAAATCGAAATCAAAGACGAAAAACATAAAAGAAGAGGCAGAGGTTAATATGGTAAAGCATATCGTTATGTACAAACTCAAAGAGCCTACCGAAATCAACAAGCAGGCTTTGAAAGAAAAGTTTTTGTCTATGAAAGGCAAGATTGATTTGCTTGTCGACATACAGTCGGGAGTAGACGAGATTAAGTCGGACAGAAGTTTTGACGTGGTACTCGTGTGCGAATTCAAATCAATGGAAGATTTGGAAAAATACAGAGTACACCCCGTACATTTGCCCGTAATGGAATACGTAAAAAGCGTAGTCGAGAAATCTCACAGCGTAGATTATCAGTATTGATTTTTTGATACCGCAAAAGCGCGGCTCAAGCAGTCGCTAAGCGTATCTTTTCCGCTCTTTTCGACTCGTCATCATCGTAATACGGCAAGTATTACCTCTTCTTCCTCGACGAAAATAATCAAAAAATCTCGCGCTTATCGCCATGCTCTCGCCGCGTTTTGCGGTAGAGATGATAGAGTTTAGGGGGAACAGAAGAAAACGAAAAAGTGATAGCAGGACAAATTTTGAGAACTTAAAGTTCAAGATGAAGTTGCTAGACTGTACAAAAATAAAATCCAAGCTAAATTAGTCAAAGCCTTTAGGCTGCGACTCGGAGGATATATGGTAAAAATACAAATTCAACTTACAGACGGCAGGGTTATGAACGCTTCTTTGGACGAGAGTGCGGCACCCGTTACGGTCGATAACTTTCTCAAGCTTATCGACAAAAGCTTTTTCAACGGACTTATTTTTCACAGAGTAATTCCCGGATTTATGATTCAGGGAGGCGGTATGGACGCTTCATTGTGTCCTAAGGACACAAAAGCAATAAAGGGTGAGTTCAGAGCCAACGGCGTAAACAATCCTTTAGAGCACAAGGTAGGTACTCTTTCTATGGCGCGTACCAACGTACCCGACAGTGCTTCTTCGCAGTTTTTTATTTGTGTAGAAGATTGCTCGTTTCTTGACGGACAATATGCAGCTTTCGGCGAACTTACGGACGAGGAGAGCATAAAAGTTGCCGTAGATATCTCAAAAGTAAAGACAGTAAGCGTAGGATATTACGATGACGTGCCTTACGACCCTATCGTAATCAAACAAATCGTAAGAGCGTAATAGCTCTTTACTGCCAAAAACTCTTATTGAGATTCGGCGCGGAATAACGTATAGAAAATGCGGGAAATCGTACAGATTATCCCGCGTTTTTAATAAATGAGTCAAAGTGCTGACTGAGAAAAAAGAGGGAGCACGTTTCCTTTGGAAAAGAGGTAAAATCTTTCGTGGTTTTGATAATTCTCCGTCAATGCGAATACTACGAAAAAAGCCGTAAGCAATTCGTACGCTCTAAGAGGAATACCGCTAGAAGAGGTGAGCAATAAGCAAGCGCAGAGCATTATTACAGCCATCGACTGACGAGAAGAGGGGGTAAAAGCGGCAAAAGAATATATTGCTATTGCCACGGATACTGCTACGTGCGAGAGTGCATAACCGTCTTTGAATTCGCTCATCGAGAGGAAAAAGACGCAAGCAAAAAGTCCTGTCAAAAACATCAGCCAATCGCTTGCCTTGACGGGAGTGCTAATCAGTAACATTACCGAATATACGGTCAGAAAAAGCGAGGTAATCACCGCGCCGTTAGATATAACGTCTGCCGAAGTACACCAAAAAGCAATTACGGCAAGCACGGCTCTTTTTACAAAGAGTCTGAGCGACGATATATACGTAAAAACAAAGTACAGCGTCAAAAGCGCGGGCAAAACTACCATAACTTTGTTATGTGCCTATTCGCGCGTAATATGAGAAGTTGCGACAAATACTTTACATACGGCGCGCGTTAATATATAATAATTGGAGAAAACGGAGGCTATATGGCTAAAATCATTGCCGTTCAGAAAGGCGGAATAGGCGAAGAATTAGGAATGGAAATCGGCGACGAACTCTTAGGCTTCAACGGTGAGCAAATCGTTGACGTGCTTGACTACGCTTTTTACGATTCGCAAGAGGAGTTTACTCTCAACCTGCGCACCAAGCAGGGCGAAAAGGTCGATATAGACATAGAAAAAGAAGAGGACGAATCTTTGGGATTGGAGCTTGACGAGAGCGTTCAGCTCGAGCCTATGCGATGCAAAAACAAGTGCCTTTTCTGCTTCGTCGACCAGCTTCCCAAGGGTATGCGCGATACGCTTTACGTGAAGGACGACGATTACAGACTGAGTTTTGTCAGCGGCAATTACGTGACGCTCAGCAATATAGGTCAAAAAGAACTTGACAGAATAGCAAAACTCAGACTTAGTCCGCTGTATATATCCGTACACGCTTTTGACAGAGAGATAAAGACAAAGCTTGTATCCAATCCCGAGAGTGCGAAAGTCTTCGATAAGATGGATTTTCTTGCAAATCACGGCATTACTATGCATACGCAGATAGTATTGTGCAAAAATCTAAATGACGGAAAAGTGCTGGATAAGACGCTCGAGGAATTGTACAAACGCTATCCTTCGGTCAAGACGGTAGCGGTGATACCCGTGGGACTTACGGGACACAGACAGAAGCTTTATCCTTTGGAGAGTTTCGGCAAGGAAGACGCCGTAAAGGTTATTGCACAGGTAGAGGATTTCAACAAAAAAGCGGGCGGGGAATTCTGCTGGTGCAGCGACGAGTTCTATATAAAAGCCGAAAAGCAATTACCGCCATACGAAAGTTACGGAGATTTTGACCAGATAGAAAACGGCGTGGGACTTTGCGCGGAATTCGAAGAGGAATTTTTAAGCGCGCTCGACGAAGTCGGGGGAAGCAAAGCCGAGCTAAATATCGCGTCCGTCACAGGTCAGTCTTTCAAAGACATACTCAAAAGCTTGTGCGAAAAACTGAAGGACAAGTATCCCAACGTCAATTTGCGCGTCAAGGATATTTACAACGACTTTTTCGGCAGAAGCATTACGGTGGCGGGACTTATCACCGCGGGCGACATAATAAAACAATTCAAAGACGCACCCGAATATACGATAATTCCTTCCAATATGCTCAGAGAATTTACCGATACTTTTCTCGACGGCATTACGGTAAGCGAGCTTGAAAAAGCCCTCGGTACGCATATTGTCGTATCGCACGGCGGAGAGGATTACGTGAAGATAATCGACAGACTGTGCAAAGAAAAACAAAATAAACCCCAAAACAAAAGGAGCAAGGCAAAGTGAAACCGTTAGTTGCGATAGTAGGCAGACCCAACGTAGGCAAGTCTACGCTTTTCAACCGAATAGTAGGAAAAAAAGTAAGCATAGTCGAAGACTATGAAGGAGTTACGCGCGACAGATTGTACTGCGATGCAGAGTGGTGCGGTTTCAATTTTACGCTTATAGATACGGGCGGACTGGAGATAAAGAGCGAAGACAAGATGTGGCGACATATCCGCGAGCAGGCAAGAATAGCCGTGGAGATAGCCGAAGAGGTTATCTTTGTCGTGGACGGCAAAGCGGGAATGACCGCCAACGATATGGAGGTGGCAGACTTTTTGCGCACCAGCAAAAAGCCCGTGATAGTCGCGGTAAACAAACTCGACAATAACGAACAGGATAATCTTTACGATTTCTATTCTTTGGGAGTGGGCGACGTGGTAGGAATATCGGCGGAGCAATCCAAAGGAATAGGAGATTTGCTCGATTTGGTAGTGGAAAATCTGCCTAAAATACAAGCCGAGCAAGAGGACGACGTCATAGACGTCGCAATCGTAGGCAAGCCTAACGCGGGTAAGAGCAGTCTTACCAACAAGCTGTTGGGATACGAGAGAGTAATAGTCAGCGATATCGCAGGTACTACGAGAGACGCGATAGATACGGCGTTCGAGTGGAACTCGAATAAATTCAATATCATCGATACTGCCGGCATACGCAAAAAAAGTGCGGTCGACGAGGGAGTAGAGCAGTATTCTGTATTGCGTTCGCTTGCGGCAATACGTCGCGCCGACGTGGTGCTTATAGTGGTTGACGCCGCAGAGGGTATGAGCGAACAGGATATAAAGATTTGCGGTTACGTGCACGAGCAAGGCAAGCCCAGCGTAATTGTTATGAACAAGTGGGACGCTGTCGAAAAAGATACTTATACCGTAAATACTTTCAACAAGAAAATGCAGGGCGATTTGAAGTTTATGGACTATCTTGTTCCCGTATACGTATCCGCGCTTACGGGTCAAAGAGTAGACAAGATACTTTCTCTCGCTCTCGAGGTATATGCGCAAGCTACCAAGCGCGTGGCTACGGGCGTGCTGAACGACGTAATCACCGATGCAATCGTGGCTGTCGAGCCTCCTTCTCACAACGGCAAAAAACTCAAAGTGTATTACGTTACGCAGAGCGGGGTATGTCCTCCCACTTTCGTATTTTTCGTCAACGATGCAAAACTGATGCACTTCAGTTATCAGCGTTATCTTGAAAACACTCTGAGAAAGACCTTTGAATTCAAGGGTACGCCGATAAGACTTGTGGTGCGCAACAGAAAGGAAGAAAACTGACGTAAAGCGTTCGCTATCGGACGGGCAAAGTACAACATAACGCAATACCGCACAAGGAGCGCAACTGTCAGAAGGATAATAATCGACATATTTCAGGCGATTATCTATTATCTTAAAGCGCGTACATATAAGCGCGCGTGTGGAAGAAATTGTTTATTTATAAACTTGCCACCGCTATGCGATTGTGATAAAATATTAAAGATTGAAACAGTAAACAAATTTTATACTCAGAAGGTGAATATATGAATTTTAAGCAGTTATCAAAAGAAGAACTTCAACAAATCTACAACCGTCAGAAAGCAGAGTACGACTCTATCGTATCTCAGGGCTACAAGGTAGATATCGCAAGAGGTAAGCCTTGCAACGAACAGCTCGACATTACCAACGAAATGCTCAAACTCGAAGGTATAGAGAATATGCCCAAGAGTTACCGCAACTACGGTATGCTCGACGGTATTCCCGAGATGAAAAATCTCTTTGCGCAAATCCTCGGCGTAGATGCCGGTGAAGTTATTATGGGTGGAAGCAGTTCGCTCAATCTTATGTACGACACTATTCAGAGAAACTTGCAGTTCGGCGTATGCGGCGGCGAGCCCTGGAACAAGGTCGGTGCGAAATTCCTCTGTCCCGTACCCGGATACGACAGACATTTTGCAATCTGCGAACACTTCGGAATCGAGATGATAAACGTACCTATGGACGAGGAAGGTCCCAATATGGATTTGGTAGAACAACTCGTTGCTAACGACGAAAGCATCAAGGGTATGTGGTGCGTGCCCAAGTATTCCAACCCTACGGGTATTACTTATTCTGACAGAGTAGTCGAAAGACTTGCTTCTATGAAGACCAAGGCAAGCGACTTCAGAATTTTCTGGGATAATGCTTACGTAGTACACGATTTGCTTGACGAAACCGACCATCTTGCAAATATTATGGAACTTTGCAAAAAAGCGGGTAACCCCGATAGAGTATACGAGTTTACTTCCACTTCCAAGATTACCTATGCGGGTAGCGGTGTAAGCTGTGTTGCAGCCTCTGTCAACAACGTCAAGGATATTCTCTCGCATATGACTATGCAGACTATAAGCTACAACAAAGTATGGCAGTACATACACTTCCTCTACCTCAAGAGCGTAGACAATATCAAGGCTATTATGGCTAAGCAGAGAGCGGTTATCAAACCCAAATTCGACGCTATCGTCAACGCTTTCGTTGACAATCTCGGTGAGGACAGCGGTATAGCTACTTGGACCAATCCCAACGGCGGATATTTCATTACGCTCAAAGTAATGGACAACTGCGCTACGAGAGTATACAACCTCTGCAAGGCGGCAGGACTTACGCTTACTCCTGCGGGCGCGCCTTTCCCTTACGGCAAGGACGTAAGCGACAGCGTTTTGAGAATTGCTCCTACGTTTACGTCGGACAGCGACTTGCAGGTTGCTACGCAAATTCTCGTATGCTGCGTAAAACTCGCTTGCACCGAAAAACTTCTCGAAGACTGATATCGGGCAGTTTGACTATAAAAAAGCAGACATTATACCGATATATAGATATACATAAGGCTTGTTAAACTAGGGAGACAGTATGAAAATTGTTATTGCGTCGGACGTGCACGGCTCGTCCTATTATGCGAATAAAGTCAAAGAAGCTTTTGAAAGAGAAGGCGGGCAATTACTCGTTTTGCTGGGAGATATATATTACCACGGACCGAGAAATCCTTTTCCCAAGGACTATGCGCCTATGGAAGTCGCAAAGATTTTCAACGCTATGAAAAGCAAACTTCTCGTCGTCAAAGGCAACTGCGACAGCGAAGTTGACCAGATGATAAGCGAATTCGACTTTGTTGAGTTTGCACAGCTTTGCGCCGACGGCGTAAAGGTTACGCTCACTCACGGACATAAGTACAACAAGGACAATATGCCTTGCAATGCGGGTGATTTGCTTTGCTACGGGCATTTCCATACGGGCTTTATCACAGAGGTTGACAATGTTACGGTAGCCAACGCAGGCTCCGTTTCGCTCCCTAAAGACAATACGCCTTCGAGCTATCTCACTCTCGACAAAGGACTTCTGTGCCTGAAGGATATCGACGGTAATTTAATCGACTCCAAACAAATAAAATAATTCAACAACTATTGCACAACGCGAGGTATATATGAGCAACAGTAAATTCGACACAAAAGTACAAGAACTCAAATACGAAGTTTTAAAACAGATTATAGAGGCATACGACAAGGGCGATATGTCCAATATCTATATGGATATCCCCAAGTCAATTTCCCCCGGACCCAAGCCCAGCTTCAGATGCTGTATCTATAAGGAGCGCGCTATCGTCCAGGAGAGAATAAAACTTGCTCTCGGCGGCAATAAGGATAACCCCAATATCGTGGAGGTTATCGAGGCTGCATGCGACTCATGTCCTATCAGCGGTATGTATATTACTCCCGCTTGCCGTGGCTGTATTGTCCATAAGTGTAAGGAAGCTTGCCCTAAGGACGCTATTACTATAGTGGACAACAAGCCCGTGATTGATATGGACAAGTGCATCAAGTGCGGACGCTGCGCAAAGGCTTGTCCTTACGACGCGATAATAGAGCAGTCCCGTCCTTGCATAAAGAGCTGTAAAGTAAAGGCTATATCTATGGACGAGTACGACAGAGCAAAAATCGACAACGATAAATGTATTGCGTGCGGCGCGTGCGTGTATAACTGTCCTTTCGGCGCAATAGTAGACAAATCCTATATTCTCGATACTCTCAATCTGCTCAAAGAGAGCAAGGAAAAGGGTACCAAAGTCTACGCAATAATCGCTCCCGCGATTGCCAGCCAGTTCAAGCCCGCTACTTTCGGACAGCTTGTTACGGGTATCAAAAAGCTCGGTTTCAGCAAGGTATACGAAGCGGCTCTCGGTGCGGACATCACGCTTTACAAAGAGGCAAAAGAGTTTGAAGAAAAAGGACTTATGACGACTTCGTGCTGTCCTTCCTTCGTAATGTTCGTAGAAAAGAATTTCCCCGAACTTGCAAAGTACATATCCTCTTCGCCTTCTCCTATGGTCGAAACGGCTATGTTCCTCAAGAGAAAATTCCTCGGAATCAAGACAGTATTTATCGGACCTTGCACCAGCAAAAAGCTCGAGTACAGAATGGATAAGACAAAGGGAGCGGTTGACAATGCAATTTCCTTTGAAGAGTTGCAGGCATTTTTGGATGCAAGAGGGGTCGATTTGCTTACGCTTGAAGAAACCAATATCGACGAAGCTTCCACGATGGGAAGAGTATTCGCTAAGTGCGGCGGCATATCCGCAGATATTTCTAAACTCGTCAAGGGCGAAAAGAAAGTCGAGCCTGTGGCTATGAGCGGTATTGACGATATAAGAGCAAACTTGCTCAAACTCAAGTTCAACAAGACTACCGCAAACTTCTTCGAGGGTATGGCTTGCGACGGAGGCTGCCTCAACGGCGCACTCTCGTTGCATCACGACAATATCAAAAATAGCGTAGAGATAGACAGATATTCCAATGCCGCTACTTATAAGGATATAGACACCGCGGTAGCGTGGTACGAAGAGAGCCTTAAGGAAAATAAAGAGTAAAAGACAGAATAATTTTACGATAAATTAATAAGGCGCGTTCGAAAAGGACGCGCCTTTTGTCGTATGCGACGGCATTGACAAAAACGTAAGTATGCGTTAAAATAATAGTAAGATGTTTGCTGCGTCTAAAGATAGGCATTCAAATACCGCGTTTAAGCAAATTTTACTGTTTTGAGCTTTTTGTACGCAGCTAAAGGAGAGATTATGAAAAAATTATGTATTGCAATCGCTTTGTCGCTCGTTTTGGTTACCGCGCTTGTCGCTTTTGCCGCTTGCGGCGGTACTAGCACAGAGCCGACTTATTACGATATTACCCTCAATAGCGGCGATAACTTCAGCGTTGTATGCTCGCACAAAAACGCTAAGGCGGGAGACAATGTAGTTCTTACCGTAACGGCAGAAGAATTCTTTGCAATTGACAGCGTTACGGCAAACGGCACGGCTTGTACTCTCAATACAAGCGGCAAGTACGAGTTTACCATGCCCGCGCAGAACGTCACTGTTTCCGTTACGCTCAAAGCGTCTCCCGATGTGGACGAGTCGGATACGATGGTTTGGAGTAAAGTCTGTGAACAATTAGCCGCGGTGGAAGACGGCGACGATACTATCAACACCTCTCAGACTTTTGAGGTGGATTTCGGTACAGACGGCGTTACCAACACTACGAACGTCGAAGGATATATGACCGAGGTCGAGATATATTCTCTCAATCCCGACGTGATTCCCAACGAGGCAATTTCGGGAGCAAAAGCGACGACGGTAGTCAGCGGTTGGTGTGCCACCGGCGCAACTTTCGATATAGATCTCACCAAGATTAGCGAAGGAACGGCGAGGTTGGTGTTCAAAGAGGGGACGAGAGCGCTTGTCAAGACATTGGAAGTCGTAGATTTCGGTGAGGTTACTCCCGAAAATCTCTATACCGAAAAAGTAGTCGTCGATATGTCCAAATTGACGGGAGAGTATGAAAATCTCAGGATATGGATTACCGACAACGATTATCAGATAGGCAGCGTGTACAAGGAAACGCAGTTTGCCGACTTTGTGTATTCTGCTGAGAATACTACTTTTGAGTACGAATTCAAGTATACTCACGACCACGAATTTACTATTGCGGTAGGTTACGAATACTATGACGAAGACAGACAAATGTATCTATATAAGAATTTTGCAATAATGAATGTCGTATTGCCCGGCGCAGAGGCAGGTTTCTTTACGGGTATAAGTACGGACAGAGATACGGGAGTTTACATTATATCCTACACCGCGGACGGCTTGACCTTGACGGCAGAATTAATAGATAATTGATTTTATAATTAATCGATACAAAAGGCGGATTTTTAGTCCGCCTTTGTTTTACGATTTGCAAAATCAATAATCTTATCATAATGTTGTTAGTCTTTTTAATACGATAAAATAATATTTATATAAATACGCGAGTTTGTTTATTCGCGCTTTTTTTAAGTCAGTATTTTTTTTGTAATATCCTCGTATTGTACGGCATATATTTTAGCGAACAAAAAATGGAGGAGTTTATGGAAAAATCAAATCTTTATCAGGATATCTCTACACGTACTCAAGGAAACATTTATATAGGAGTAGTCGGTCCCGTAAGAAGCGGTAAATCGACTTTTATCACTAAGTTTATGCAGACTATGGTATTGCCTAATCTCCAAGAGGACTACCATAAGGAGAGAATTATCGACGAATTGCCTCAGTCGGCAGACGGCAAAACGGTTATGACCACTCAGCCCAAATTCGTGCCTGACGGCGGAGTAGAAGTCGAGCTTGCTCCCGAGTGCAGAGCAAAATTGAGACTCGTCGATTGCGTCGGCTATCCCTTTGCGGGAGCGCAGGGCTTTGAAGAGGGGGACAATGACAGACTTGTCAATACACCTTGGAGTGATGAGCAAATGCCTTTTACCGAGGCGGCTGAATACGGCACAAGCAAGGTAATCACCGACCATTCTACTATCGGCGTATTAGTGTCCAGCGACGGCTCTGTTCTCGATTTGCCGAGAGAGGGATATGAAGTAGCCGAGAGAAGAGTAGTGAGAGAGATGAAAGAACTCGACAAACCTTTCGTAATGCTCCTCAATTCCCGCCATCCTCAGGATACCGAAAGCATAAGACTTCGCGACAGACTTGCCGACGAATACGGTATACCCGTACTTCTTAAAAACGTGCAGGAAATGAATGCTCAGGAGATGACGGAACTTCTCGAAAGCGTACTCTTGCAATTCCCTTTGAGAAGCGTGGATATAGATATGCCTACTTGGATGCAGGCATTGCCTCGTACGAGCGAGGTTATTTCGCATATCATCGACAAGGTGGTTTCGGTAGTCAACGATATGAAGGTCATGGGCGACTACAAGCGTCTTGTCAGCCTTTTCGAAGACGACGAATATTTGCAAAAAGATTCTCAGGTATCCGTAGATTACGGCACGGGCAAGTGCATGATAAAGACTTCGCCTCGTCCCGAGCTTTTCTACAAAGTGCTTTCCATGCAGTGCGGCGTAGAGATTGCCGACGAGTGTCAGCTTGTCGCATATATCAAAGAATTTGCCGAGGCTAAGGAAAAGTATAACAAAGTCAAACAAGCTCTCGAGGACGTAGAAAAGTACGGTTACGGAGTAGTTACGCCTACGCTCGACGACTTACAGCTTCAGCAACCTCAAATCGTCAAAAAAGGCTCGCGATACGGCATAAAACTCAAAGCGTCCGCTCCCGCAATGCATATCATGCGCGTTGACGTCGAAACCGAAGTCAATCCCGTAATCAACAGCGATATGCAGAGCGAAGACAACCTTCGCGCATGGCTCGACGAATTCGGCGAAGACGGTCAGGATATTTGGAATACCAATATGTTCGGCAAGTCTCTCAACGTAATCGCAAAAGAAGGCTTGAACAACAAGCTTATGGCAATGCCCGAAGACGTAAGAGGAAAGCTTCGCAAGACGGTTACACGCATTGTCAATGAAGGTAAGGGTGGGGTTTTGTGCATCCTTTTATAGGCAAGCGCGTATAGCGGCGCGCCTTTACGAATTTTTGCGAGCAGTTACGCTCGGTCACGTACGGCAAGTACGCTCCGCTCGCGAACTCTCTTAAAATTCGCAAAATCACACCACTCTCCGCGCTCGCACGAAGTATGTAATATTAGCGGTACACTCGCGCTCGGTTACATACGCAAAGTATGCGCCTGTCGCGCTCGGTCCGGAAAAGACAAACTCTACACCACTCTCCGCGCTTGCACAAAGTTTAGCAATGAATTTATAATCGCAACTCTGTACCAATCTCCGCGCTTGCACGTAGCTAGTAATAGTTAATATTACTATAGAGCAAAGTTGATAAACAGAGTGGTGAAACATATACACAAATGGAGTACTAAACAAAAACCGTCCCACTTAGTGGGACGGCGTATTTATTTCGGAGTGATTTACATTACGCTGCTTTCTGTACAACGAGGTTTACGTTGGAGAAATTCTGAGCGTTTGCTCCGAGGTTGTTGAGTGTGAGTATGCTGTTGTCGGAAGTTACGGTTACAAGTCCGCTTGCCGAGAGATTGTAGTTATCGCCCGCAGCGGATACCTGCTCGGACTGAGAAAACAAGGGCTGTGTCGTACCGTTGAGCTGTACTCCTACGGTCGATGTGCCGGTCGTTTGAGGGTTACCGGTCAGGGAATACGTAACTTTATATGTGCCCGATTGGAGCAATACGCCCGTACCGCTTGAAGTAATCGCATTACCGATTTGTTTGGAGAGGTTAACGGGAATAACCGCATCGGCAGCTATATCCGTAGCCGTCGGATTTGTAAAATATGCGATATTCTGTACAGCGGTGTTGGATGCCGGAGCGGGCAGAGTGCTTACAGAGTTGTTTGCGAATGCATAACAACAGTTGGGACAGCAGTACCAGCCGCAACCGTAGTTTGTTCTGCTCCACGAAGAGAAACTTTGATTGTTGAAGTTTGTGCTGTTGTTTAAACAATGATTATAACAGAACATATTAGTCTCCTTTGTGTTTTACCCGAAAGTTCAAGAGTTGCCTTAGCGGGTATGTACTGAGTTGCTCTAAAGGGCGGGGTACGTTATGCGTACCGCTACATTATATGCTTGCATAACTTGCGTGGTGAAACGTAAAAGGTAGATATAAAAAAGCTTTTGCTATTGAAAAGGGTTATTCTTTTATGCTAAAATATAGATATGGACGAGCAAATTCAACAGTGCGAACAAGAACAATATTTGCAAGAGAAAGCAGCGCAGACAGACACGGCCGATAATAAAAAAGTAAAAATCAGCGGCACTACTTTTGTAATGCTGTTGACTTTGGGCGTACTTGTGCTGTGGCTGTGTATTTTGCTGATTTTCCGTACGAATAGCGCGGTGTGCGAGAGGATTTGCAGGACTTTGGTCAATGCCTACGTAAGCGTAGCAGGCAGGTTTTATTCCGTAGTCGGTTTTAACGTATTCGAGGTACTTGCCACTCTCTGCGTGATAGGAGTGATAGGCGGTATCGTAGCGTCGATTGTACTTTTTTGCAAGAAGTACGGAGCGTATTCGCGCCGCGTGCTTATAGTTATAGCAATAGCCGCAGTTTGGGTGGCAAACCTGTACATATTCGTTGCGGGGTTTGCTTACAACAGAGAGCGTGCGCCCATACCCGTCTACGAGAGTAAAACGGCGTCAACCGAAGTCGCCGTCAATACCTATATCGCGGCAATTGAGGACTTCAACTCGACGGTAGAGCAGCTCGGCACCTATCCCGACGGTCGCGCGATTTGTCCTTATACGGACAAACAGCTAAGGGAAGTTATTCGCGACGCTTACGAAAGACTTGTGACGGACGATTATTATTTCGATTATACCGCCAAGGCAAAACCTGTAATCTCCAGCGGTATTATGGCCAGCTTCGGAATAATGGGTATATCGTTTGTACCTACGGCGGAAGCGGGCTACAACAAGGATATGCCTATGGTAGAAAAAGCGTCTACTATAGCGCATGAATTTGCTCATATTCACGGCGTAATGAGAGAGGACGAGGCAAACGCGCTTGCGGCATACGTGCTTCTCAACAGCGGCGACCCCTATCTCAAATACAGTTTTTATCTGGATAATATGGGATTTCTCTTTACCTTTATATGTTACAACGTAGACCCTAATTACTACACCGTCAACTATCCCACTCACAGTGCATACAGAATAGAGAAAGAGTATTGCAGAAAGTGGTGGGACGAACACGATTTTATGACAGTAGTAGGCAATTTTTTCAATGATTTGTATCTCAAATTGCAAGGACAGGAGGATGGTACAGGCTCATATGTCGAGCTTCCCGAGATAGATGGGGAAGAAACTGTTGACGAAGAGGGGAATGTAGTCATTAATTACAATATAATGTACAATACGATTCAGCGGATAGTGCTTGATTATTACAACTGAGCTAGGTTTTATTCGATAGCAAACTTCCCGGAAGATAAGCTTTAAATTATACTGTTTTTTGAATAAAACGGAATTTATGACAAATAGAGCAATGAATAAAATATCAAATAATTTTGTTAAAATATACTCAATTTTTATTTATATAGAGCGTAAGTAATAAATTATGATTATAATACTCTGGAAAAAGTCGACATAAACATACATAAAAAATCCATAAAAAATATTGCATTTTGCATTGAAATATTATAATATTATATAGTAAGATATTATATCATAAGCGAAATTACTCGGCAAAGCGTCGGTTTTGCCGTATTTTGTATAAAGAGGCGGTATGGACGCATACATAGTAGTTATCTTCATTTTGGCGATAGCCTACACGTTTTATATGGGTTTTTCCGACGGAGCAAACGCCGTCGCTACTTGCGTTGCGACACGCGCCATTAAGCCTCAGTATGCAATCGTTATTTCGGGAGCAACCAAACTTATCGCACCGATTATAATTTGCTTTTTGCTCAAAAGCGACAGCGTTGCGCGCACGGTAGGTAATCTCGTCAAGGAAGAAGCTTTTGTCGGCATAAGCGAAAAAGAGGGATTTATTTTCCTTTTGTCCACTATGCTTGCTACGCTTTCGTGGTCGACTGTAAGCGTGCTTACCTCGGTACCCAACAGTACTTCGCATACGTTGCTCGGAGGTCTGGTAGGCGCGGGTCTTGCCAGTTTCGGTTTTGGAAATATCAACTGGAATTTGGTCGGACTCAAAGTCATTCTTATGGTATTTGCTACACCGCTGGTTTGTATGGCGGTAGGCTTTTTGCTCAGCAAGCTTTTTCACGTTATCTGTTACAGAATGGACAGGAGTGTCAAGAAGTTTTTCAAGGGGGCTCAGGTCTTCAACGTAGTGCTTCTGAGTACCTCCATATCTATCAACAACGTGCAAAAATCTATGGGTATTTACCTTCTCGCTCTTGCCGTATGCAAGGGGCAGGACACTCAGACTTATACCTTTGATTTCTGGACGGTTGCCGTATTGTCCGTGGCGATAATGGCAGGTCTGTTGTTTGGAGGTTACAAACTTATCTATACCGTCGGCAAGAGAATATACAGGGTAGGTACGCTTCAGTCGTACGTCGCACAGCTTTCGACGGCCACGGTTGCACTCACTTGCTCGTTTACAGGTATTCCCGTAAGCACGGGTCAGGTGGTTTCTTCGAGTATTATCGGCGTAGGTATCGCCGACAGAATAAGCGCGGTGCGCTGGGGACGCGCTAAAAAGATTTTTTCCAGCTGGATTTTCACTTTTCCTGTTGCAATGGCAATAGGTGCGGTGATATGCTTGATATTGAGAGCGATTTTCGTGTGACGGAGGGCAGTATATGAAACTTTTCAGAAAAAAAGTAAACTTTTTTGATTTGCTTGCAAAGCAGAGCGAGATTACCAAAAGAGGTATGGAAGCACTGTACAAATATTGCAGCAGCGTAGGTGAAGAAAATCACGAAGCATACGGTGACGAGGTAATCAAGATAGAAGACGAAGGCGATATGGCAAGACGTATTCTTATCGACGAACTCAACCGTACCTTTATCACGCCTATGGAGCGTAACGACATATTCGACCTGTCCCGTCAGCTTGACGAAATTCTCGACTACGCAAAGACGGCGGTTGACGAAATGCGCCTTTTCAAAATCAGCCCTAATTCCGATATGGTGCGCCTTGTCGGTATTCTCTACGAGATTACCGAGCATATCCAGAAAGCCGTAGCTAGTATGGAAAAGCACAAGGCAATCGCAAAGGACGAGGCTATCAAGGTCAAGAGTCTCGAAAACAAAATGGGTGCCAACTATTACAAAGCGCTTGCAAAACTTTTTGACAGCAACAACGTATCCGCAATTTTCAAGTACAGGGAAGTTTACCGTCACTTGAATACTACGGCAGATGAGGCGGATGTGGCGATGGATTATCTTCTTGATATCCTAAATTCGCTATAAGGCGAGCGCGTATAGCAGCGCGCCTTTGCGAATTTTCGCGAGCAGTTACGCTCGGTTACGTACGGCAAGTACGCGCCCTCGCGAACTCTCTTAAAATTCACAAAATCACACCACTCTCCGCGCTCGCGTGGTGGTTAGTAACGATTAATCTCTGCGGTCGCACGAAGATAGTACCGACAAACGGTTTTATTTGCTTGTCGAATATACACCGTTTCGTTTGCGCCGTAATATAGCGGCACGCCTAGCGCCTTTTATTGCGATATTCTTGCTCGGTTACATACGCAAAGTATGCGCCCTTCGCAATCAATCTCAAAAAGCCGTTATCCTTACCACTCTATTACGGCTTTGTCGGTATAGAGCGAACCCGACGTTTTGCCTTACGCTTTCGATACTTCGGAAGCGTGGGTATTTTGTCGAGGCTGTCAAATCCGTAATCCGCTTGAAGATAGTACCGACAAACGGTTTTATTCGCTTGTCGAATATACACCGTTTCGTTTGGTCGGTATAGAGCGAACCCGACATTTTGCCTTACGCTTTCGACACTTCGGAAGCGTGGGTATTTTGTCGAGGTGAGCGAACAGTGCAGAGTTTGTCTTTTCCAGACGAGCGCGACAGGCGCATACTAAATTGTAAAAAAAACGAAAGGCGCGACCGCAAAATAAAGTATTCTGCT
Source organism: uncultured Christensenellaceae bacterium (assembly GCA_944380355.1). GTDB lineage: Bacteria > Bacillota > Clostridia > Christensenellales > UBA3700 > RACS-045. Next base: position 55,169 of record CALWHJ010000007.1, on the reverse strand, counting down.
TTCAAAATCTAAATGAAGATAATAAAACTTAGTGCGAGCGCGGAGAGAGGTGCGATTTTTGCTTTTTCCAAACTAGCAAAAATTAAATGACTTGCGACCGCAGAGATTAGTGCAGAGTTGCGATTTTGAAGAGAGTTCACGAGCGGAGCGTACTTGCCGTACGTGACCGAGTGTAACTGCTCGCGCAAAATCGCAAATATGTGCTGATATATGCGGTCGCAAAAAAATGCTTGACAAAAGAAAAAACTTGTTATAGAATATATCCATAATATCTAAAGACTACGACAAGGAATACTAACTTTGAAGTCTTTGCAGAGAGTTGTCGGTAGGTGTGAGACAACAGGACAGATAAGCCAACTCGCCTTTGAGTCGCCTCTCCCAATCACAGTAAGAGAGTGTCGGGTAAGCCCGTTATAGCGTCAAGGTATCGTAAATCGGTGTTGGCCGTAGATACGAAAAAGAGTGGTACCACGGATAGATTTCGTCTCTTGCTGTTTGCAAGGGACTTTTTTATTAGGTGCTAAGATAAAAAGATAATAATTTTAAAAGGAGATAAATATGAAAAACTTTGACAAGTACACGAGAGGATATTATATGCCTCCCTTTGAGTGCAACGACTGGACGAAGAAAGAGTATATCGACAAAGCTCCTATATGGTGCAGCGTCGATTTGAGAGACGGCAACCAGGCATTGGTTGTACCTATGAGTCTCGAGCAGAAGCTGGAGTTTTTCACTTTCCTTTGTAAGGTAGGATTCAAGGAGATAGAAGTAGGTTTTCCCGCTGCGAGCGAGACGGAATATACGTTTGTGAGGACTTTGATTGAAAAAAATCTTATCCCCGATGACGTAACGATACAGGTACTCACGCAGTCCAGAGAGCATATTATCGCAAAGACTTTTGAGGCTTTGAAGGGCGTCAAGAGGGCTGTTGTGCATCTCTACAATTCTACGTCTTACGCTCAGCGTGAACAGGTGTTCAAAAAGTCCAAGGAAGAGATTATCGATATTGCTAAATTCGGCGCAAAACTCTGTATGGAATATGCCGCTAAGGCAGAAGGAGAGTATTTGTTCGAGTATTCTCCCGAGTCTTTTACGGGTACTGAAATGGAGTTTGCGAGAGATATTTGCAACGAGGTTATCAAAATATGGCAACCTACCCCCGAAAAGAAAGTCATTATCAACTTGCCCGTAACGGTATCTATGTCTATGCCTCACATCTATGCAAGTCAGGTCGAGTATATGTGCAAGAGCCTGATTGACAGACAAAACCTCATTATATCTTTGCACCCTCACAATGACAGAGGTTGTGCGATTGCAGACAGTGAACTGGGTATTTTGGCAGGCGGAGACAGAATAGAGGGAACTTTGTTCGGCAACGGCGAGCGTACGGGTAACGTGGATATAATCACTCTCGCGCTCAATATGTATTCGCACGGCGTTGACCCCGGACTCGATTTTTCGGATATTCCCGCAATAGTCGAAGAATACGAAAAGGTTACGGGTATGAAAGTTTACGAAAGACAGCCCTATTCGGGAAGATTGGTATTTGCGGCATTCTCGGGTTCGCATCAGGACGCTATCGCAAAGGGTATGAAGTGGCGCACGGCAAAGCATCCCGACCACTGGACGGTGCCTTATCTTCCTATCGACCCCAAGGACATCGGCAGAGAGTACGAGGGCGACGTAATAAGAATCAACAGTCAGTCGGGTAAGGGCGGAATAGGTTTCTTGATGGAACAACAATTCGGCGTAGTCCTTCCTATGAAGATGCGCGAAGCTTTCGGCTACGAGGTAAAGAGCGTATCCGACCACGCTCACAAGGAACTCAAGCCCTCCGAGGTATACAAGGTATTCGAGGATAACTACGTCAATATCGACAAGCCTTTGAATATCATAGAGCATCACTACAAGCAGATTGACGGTATCGACACGACTATTACCGTTGAGTACAACGGCAAGACTTTCACGTCCGAGGCACACGGCAACGGCAGACTCGACGCGGTCAGCAACGCTTTGAAAAAGGCTATTGACATAGATTATCATATAGTCGAATACCAAGAGCACGCACTCTCCAAGACATCGCAATCGCAAGCGGCTGCATACGTATGTATCGAGGACAACAAGACGGGCAAAATCGTATGGGGCGTTGGTATTCACAACGATATTATCGAAGCGAGCGTCAAGGCACTCGTATCGGCAATCAACAGAAATATGAAATAACGTAATTGACGGTTAATGCGCACTTAAAAACAAAAAGCGGGCAAAAGTCCGCTTTTTCCGTTTTTATTTAAATTAGCGCGTGTTTTCGTTTAACAAAACCTGTCTTTTGGCGTATAGTATATTAAGGTAATTATGCACGCACATATCAACGCAAAAAATATGCTTCGAGAGGGCAAGCCTTTCAGCTCCATACTCAAGTTTTCCGTGCCTTTGATAATAGGCGATTTTTGTCAACAGCTTTATAATGCTGTTGACAGTATTATCGCGGGCAGATTTATCAGCACGGACGCTTTGGCTGCGCTCGGCTCGGCTGCGCCCGTAATGAATATCGTAGTTTTTTTGCTTATAGGTTTCGCTATGGGCGGCGGTGTCGTTATGTCGAGGTATTACGGCGCAAACGAAGACGAAAAAGTGCGCCATACGATGAGTACGGCTCTTGCGATAGGACTTATATTTACTCTTGTTTTGAGTGTTGCGAGCATAGCTTTTTCCAAGCCTTTTTTGAGACTTCTCAACACTAAAGAAAGTATTCTTACTGATACCGACAACTACTTGAAGATAGTCTTTGCGGGTGCTATTTTCACTTATCTTTACAACTTTTATTGTTTTTCTATACGCGCGATAGGCGACTCCTTTACGCCGCTTATGTTTTTGTTTGTGTCCGTAGCTTTCAATGCCGTACTGGATATTCTTTTCGTCGTGGTATTCAAGTGGGGCGTAGAGGGTACGGCGTTTGCGACCGTACTTGCGCAGGCTCTGTCTTCCGTGTTGTGTATTATATACACAAACAAAAAATACAAACTCTTGAAAATGAGTATCAAGGATATAAGGATTGACAAAAAAATAGTTATGGAAATCACTTCCTATTCGCTGTCCATGTCCATACAGCAAGTATTCGTGTACGTGGGCAGAATTGCAATTCAAGGACTGGTCAATACCTATCCTCTCAACTCGGTAGCGGGTATAAACATAGGCACGCGCCTCGATTCGTTGTTACAGACGCCTATGCGAGGTTACGTCAATGCGCTGACTACCTACACGGCGCAGAATTACGGCGCGCATAAGTATAAGCGCGTGATAGAGGGGTACAAGGCAAGCTGGATATTCGTGGCTGTTTATTCCGTCGTTGCGACGGCTTTTACCGTGCTTTGCGCAAAATGGATGGTTTCGCTCTTTGACGATAATCCCGAAGTTATTGCCACAGGTACGGGATATACCGTCGCGATAGGCTGGGGCTATTTTCTTATGTGTATTATCGTGCAGAGTCAAGGCGTATTCAAGGGCATAGGACTTTTGAAAACTTTCGTAATATCCACTTTTACGTCGATTATTTTCCGCATAGCGTTTTCCTATCTTTTCGATTACAAATGGGGAATAGACGGTATGTATTGGGCGCCTACGGCAAGCTGGGTTATAGGCGGGACTTATTGCTTTATATGTATGATGATTGCATATCGCAAAAAGCTGTTACCTCTTGCCGTAAAGGAGAGTGAAGAAGAGCTTTCTTGTAAAACGGCTGAAGAGAGCGACGGCGCGACTTCGGAAGAAAACGGCGCGCAAGATAATAAAAGCGCAAACGATAGCGAAACGCTGTGGGAGTATTCGGATTTAAAAGAAGACGGCGACGATAAAGACTGAATTGTAAACGTTAAAGCGAGTAAATTTATAAAAAATCTTTCAAAACGCTTTTAAAGACGGCTTAAATATTATTATATACTTGAAAAGTCTCTTGTTTTATAGTAATATAATAATATAAAACGCATTGATTATGCGTTGTTTTGCGCGCGTTTGAGGGCGGTTAAAAGAGGTATAAATGAAATCTTTGAGAGTAAATCTGGGTGAAAACAGTTACGACATAATCATAGGCAGTAAAATTCTCGATAAAATAGGTGATTACGTCAAGAGTGACGGCGGTAAAATCTTTGTTATAAGCGATACCAACGTAGCGCCGATTTTTGCCAATACCGTAACGGACAGTTTGCTCGCAAAAGGCTACGAGTGTAAATTGCACGTGCTCGAGGCGGGAGAGCCGACAAAGAGCATTAAGTCTATCGAGCCTTTGTACTCGTCCATGCTCGCATTCAATCTCACTCGCAAAGATTTGATTGTCACCCTGGGCGGCGGCGTGATAGGCGACCTCGGCGGTTTCGTGGCGTCTACTTATTTGAGGGGCGTATCTTTCGTGCAAGTGCCTACGTCATTGCTTGCTCAGGTAGACAGCTCGGTCGGCGGTAAAGTCGCAGTGGATTTGCCTGAGGGTAAAAATCTTGTAGGAAGTTTTTATCAGCCCAAGCTGGTATTCATCGATACCGACGTGCTGTATGATTTGCCTGACCGATTCTATATCGACGGTATGGCGGAGATTATCAAATACGGCTGTATAAAGGATAAAGAACTTTTTGAAACTCTCGAGGGTATTAAGTCGAGAGAAGAATTTATGCAAAAGGTCGAGGATATAGTATATACGTGTTGCGATATCAAGCGCAAAGTCGTAGAGGTGGACGAGAGGGATACGGGAGAGAGAATGCTTCTCAACTTCGGACACACCTACGGACACGCTATCGAAAAGTATTATAAATTCCAAGGCTATACCCACGGACAGGCGGTTGCGATAGGTATGGTGTTTATCACGAAAATAAGCGAAAAGCTCGGGTTGACAAAAAAAGGCTGCGCCGAAAGGATAGAAAATATCCTCAAAAATTACGGCTTGCCTACAAGTGACCCTACCCCTGCGAAAGAGCTCATATCCGCTATGCTCAGCGATAAAAAGAATATGGGCAAAAAGCTTTTTGTCGTACTTTTGAAAGAAATAGGCGAGAGCTTTACGTATCCTACAAACGCGGAATTTTTCTTAAAGTGAGGCGAGTATGAATATTGTAATTACCCCCAAAAAACTTTCGGGCAAAGTGGTAATTCCTCCGTCCAAGAGTATGGCGCACAGAGAGATAATATGCGCGTCGCTTGCAGAGGGAAAGAGCAGAATTGCCAACATAGCTTACAGCGACGATATAATTGCGACCATAAGCTGTATGCGCTCACTCGGCGCATACATTAAGGATAATCCCGACAATATCGAGGTAGACGGACACGCAGAAAAGCGCACGTCATATATCGTATTCGAGTGCAACGAGTCGGGTTCGACTTTGCGATTTTTACTTCCTCTCGCGCTTGTACTCAACAACGGTAAGAATAAATTTGTCGGCAAAGGAAAACTCGGCAAAAGGCCTATGGAGATTTACCGCGATATATGCCTGGGTCAAGGTATAGAGTATATCGACAACAGCGCGGATAATCCCGACCATTTTCTCGATTTGAGCGTACAGGGAGAATTGAAGAGCGGAGATTTTTATATCGACGGCGGGGTAAGCTCGCAGTTTATATCGGGACTACTGTTTGCGCTCCCTCTTCTTCAGGGGGACAGCAGAATTTTCATAGAGGGTAATCTTCAATCTTCGGGTTATCTCGATTTGACTTTGTGCGCGCTTAAAAATTACGGTATCGACGTTCAGAAAGAAGGGAACGTGCTGTATGTCAAAGGCAATCAGAAATATCTCAATCACGACAGTTACGTAGAGGGAGATTATTCTCAGGCGGCTTTCTTCGAGGTAGCGAATTATCTGGGAAGCGGTGTGGATATAATAGGACTCAACAAAGAGTCTTTGCAGGGAGATAAGGTAATAACGGAGTTTTTGCAAAAACTCAAAGATTCTTCTCCCGACGAAACATTGGTATTCGACGGCGGAAACTGTCCCGACATAATCCCCGTATTCGCGCTGGCGTGCTGTTTGCGAATAGGCAAGACGCAGATCGTCAACGTATCGCGACTGAGGATAAAGGAATGCGACAGACTTCATTCAACCGTAGAAGAGCTTAAAAAGCTGGGTGCAAATATAGAGGAATATAACGAAACGATAGTTATCGACGGAGTATACAAGCTTAAGGGTGGAAAGGTTGATTCGCACAAAGACCACAGAATGGCAATGACGCTCGCAATTGCGGCTACCGTATGTGAGAGCGAAGTCAGGATAAAAGATGCGGAATGCGTGTCTAAATCTTACCCCGATTTTTACGAGGTGTATACCAAACTCGGCGGAGAGATAAAAGAGGAGGCAGTATGAGCACTGTTTGGGGCAATAAAATCAAATTAACTGTTTTCGGAGAATCGCACAGCGAGGCAATGGGTGTCGTTATCGACAATCTTCCCGCGGGCGTAAAGCTCGATATGGCAGAGATAGAGAGAGAAATGGCGCGCCGCGCTCCCAACGGCGGCGAGTTTTCCACGCCGAGGAAAGAGGGTGACAAAGTGGAAATCGTCAGCGGATATTTTGACGATAAAACGACGGGCACGCCTCTTTGCGGTATTATTCGCAATACCAATACCAAGTCTTCGGACTATGCTCAACTCAAGAGCGTATTCAGACCGGGACACAGCGATTACGGCTATTATCTGAAGAGCGGCGGCAACAACGACTACCGCGGCGGCGGACACTCCTCGGGCAGACTTACCGCAACGCTCGTATTCGCAGGCGCGATATGTAAGCAGCTTTTAAGGCAAAAAGGTGTAGAGATAGGTGCGCATATTTTGTCTATTAAAGATATAAAGGACAAGCCTTTCGGTGTGGAAATCAATCCCGCCGAGCTTAGCGCGTTGACATACAAACCTTTTCCGCTCATTGACGAGAGTTTGTTTGATAAAATGCGCGAAACAATACTTTCCGCGCGCGAAGAGGGCGACAGCGTAGGCGGCGTTATCGAATGTGCGGCGGTAGGACTAAAGGGCGGCGTAGGCGAGCCTTTCTTCGACAGCATAGAATCACACTTAGCGAGCCTTTTATTCAGCGTGCCCGCAGTCAAGGGCGTGCAATTCGGCAAAGGCTACGACCTTACAAAGATGTACGGCAGCGAAGCAAACGACCCTTTCAGATACGAGGGTGATAAAGTCATAACTTCTACCAATAACAACGGCGGAATACTGGGCGGACTTTCTACGGGTATGCCGATTGTCTTTAATGTGGCAATCAAGCCTACGCCTTCGATTTTCATTCAGCAAAACACGATAGACGTAGCAGCTAAAGAAAATACAGTACTGTCACTTAAGGGAAGACACGACAGTTGCATAGTTGTAAGAGCCGTGCCCGTAATCGAGGCGGTTTGCGCTATCGCATTGTACGATTTGCTGTAATAAATAAATCAGCAAAAGAAGACTTTTGAGTTTGCTTGGGCAGGAGAAAAATGGAAGAACTGAAGAAATTAAGAGAAAGAATTGACGAAATAGATAAGCAAATCGTAGGGCTTTTCGAAAAGAGAATGGACGTTGTGCTCGGCGTAGCCGAATACAAAAAAACGCACAATACGGGCGTATTGCAAACGTCAAGAGAGGCTGAAGTTTTGCAAAAGGCGGTAGACAATCTCAAGGATAAGGCTTACGCTCCTTACGTAAAACAGCTGATGAACGAGATGATGACGCTCAGCAAGGACTTGCAAAACAGTAAAATATCATATAAATCCGTACTTGACAAATACAAGAGACTGCCTCTCGACAAGAGTGCGCGAAAAGGCTTTTACGGAGACAGAGGAAGTAACTCCGAAAAGGCAATGGTTGACTTTTTCGGCAATAATGACGGTAAGAGTTATCCTACTTTCGAGGATGTGTTCAAAGCGATTAAGTGCGGTGAAATCGAATACGGTGTGGTTCCTATCGAAAATTCGTCGACAGGTGCAATAACCGAAGTTTACGATTTGTTGAGAAAGTACGATTATTTTATCGCGGGAGAACAATGGGTAAGCATAAATCATTGTCTTTTGGGCGTCAAAGGCGCGAAGCTTAAGGATATAAAGGAAGTGTATTCACATCATCAGGCAATCACGCAATGCGACGAATTTTTGTCTGAAGGCAAGTGGAAAATAGTGCCTTACAAATCCACCGCATCGTCGGCAAAACTCGTAGCCGAGACGGGAGATGTTACGAAAGCGGCAATTGCGTCCAAGGTAAACGCAAAGCTTTACAATCTCGACGTTATCGAAGAAAATATTCAGTCGCAATCGTGCAACTGTACGAGGTTTATTGTCGTATCTAAGTATATGATAGAAGACGAAAACAATGATAAAACAAGTATTGTATTTGCGCTCAATTCTCAGCCCGGTGCGCTGTTTAACGCGCTTAAATACTTTGCTAAAAACGGTATAAATTTGCTCAATATCGAATCTCGCCCCGTGGAAAACGCACCCGAGACTTATTATTTTTATACAGACCTCGAGTATGCGTGCAATTCTCCAAAACTCAATGAGGCACTAGGCTACGTCAAGTCGATATCGACGTTTTTCGAAGTAGTGGGAGAGTATAAAAAGGGCAATATCAACGGCAGAGATTGATATCATTAAGGAAGTGAAAAGATGAAATATTGCGTTATAGGCGAAAAACTTACTCATTCTATGTCGCCTCAGATACATAAACGTTATTTTGATTACTACAAGCAGGACTCAACTTACGTAATTACTCAGATACCTATGGAGGATATGCTGGGAGATTGCAGCGGTTTGCTTAAAGAGTATGACGGATTTAACGTCACCGTACCTTATAAAGAAAAAGTACTCAAGTATTTGAACGGTACGTCGGATGAAGCTAAAGAGATAGGTGCGGTCAATACCGTGGTAAATCAAGGCGGAGATATGTACGGTTTTAATACCGACCCTTTCGGCTTTGAAAGCCTGTTAATTCATAATGACGTTGCGATAAAAGACAAAGTTTTCGTTGTGCTGGGAAGCGGCGGCGCAAGCAAATCTGTATGCTATATCCTCAAAAAACGCGGTGCTAAAAAAGTGATTGTGGTTACGCGAAAAGATACTTCAGAAGAAGGATATATGACTTATTCCGCGCTTGAAAGCTTTAGAGGAGATGTGCTGGTCAATACAACTCCCGTGGGTATGTATCCCAACGTTGACAATTGCCCCGTAAGCGAAAACGTAATAGCAAATTTCGATACGGTTGTAGATATAGTCTACAATCCCGTATATACCGAGCTTCTTAAGGCTGCTGTAAGGCTGGGTAAAAAAGCCGTAGGCGGTCTGTATATGCTTGTCGCGCAGGCTATGAAGTCTGAGGAGATATGGCAAAAGAAAATTACCGACAAAGAGCTTTATGTGGATATTTACAACGCGCTTATGAAAGAATACTTTCAGAAAAACGGCGGAAATATCTATCTTACGGGCATTATGTCGTGCGGAAAGACGGTAAAAGGCAAGCGCGTAGCGCGTACTTTGGGCTGGGAATTCATAGACGCGGACGAGTATATAGAGAAGATATCGGGACGTACGGTAAAGCAGCTTTTTGCCGAGGGTGAACACGTATTCAGAAAGTGGGAGTCTAAGGCAATGTACGAGTTGTCGCTACGCAAGAATATAGTGGTTGCGACAGGCGGCGGCGCGATACTCAAAGACGAAAACGTCAGTGCTATGAAACTCAGCGGTATTATAGTGCTTATCGAGAGAAATATCGAAGATATTCTCAACGGTATCAATACCGATACCAGACCCCTTCTCAAAGACGGCAAAGATAAACTCGTGAGCATATACGAAGCGCGTAAAGACAGGTATTATGCGACTTGCGACGTTGCGGTAAAGAGTTACGAGTACGATATCTATAAGACTGTAAAAGATATTGTCAACGTAATAAAATAAAGTATAGGTTTATAATTTGCTAAGTCGCTTTTGTATTGAGCTAAAGCGGCTGACGGGATAAATAGCATAGAGTATTACGTGTTCGGTATTGCGAAAATTCTAAAATAAGAATTTTAATGCAAAAACGGTAATGCGGTATAAATTAAAGAGGTATATATGAAAAAAATTATGATTGTCAACGGCGTAAACCTAAATATGCTGGGAATACGCGAAAAAGACATATACGGCACTATGGATTACGCCGGGATGTGCAAATATATTGAAGATAAGTGCAAGGATACGGGCGCAGAGTTGTCTTTCTATCAGTCTAACTGCGAGGGTGCGCTTGTAGATTGTCTGCACAAGTGTTATTTTGATAAATTTGACGGAATTGTAATTAATCCCGGTGCGTATACGCATTACAGCTATGCGCTTTTTGACGCTATAAAGGCGATTGCGCCGTTGCCCGTAGTCGAGGTGCATATCTCAAAAATCGACGAAAGAGAAGCTTTCAGGCGCGTTTCCGTAACAGCTCCCGCTTGTGTCGGACAGATTGTCGGTAAAGGCATAGACGGCTACGTAGAAGCGGTGGAAATGTTGCTCAAGAACAACAAGGCGTAATCAATATTTGAAGCAAGAATAAAACGGTATTGATAGTACGCGGCGGAGTAAATGAAATGATAACAGATTGTAAATCGCTAAATCGTTAATTCGTCGCGATATGAGGTAGGTATGAAAGAGGATAAAGTAATAACAATAGTCGGACTGGGTGTTGTAGGCGGTTCGTACGCAATCGCACTGTCCAAAAAAGGCTATACCGTTTACGGAGTAAACAGGTCCAAAGAAGGACTTGACCTTGCTTTGCAAGCGGGTGCAATAAAAGAGGGGGCGCATACTCCCGAAAAGTTTTTTGAAAAAAGTGATATTATAATAATCGCGCTTTATCCTAATCAAATTATCGACTATCTGGAAAAATACGGAAAGTATATCAAAAAAGGCTGTTTGATAAGCGACGTTGCCGGCATAAAGAGTATGTTTGTCGATAAAATCAATGCGAATGTGCCTGACGGTTGTGAGTTTTTGTTCTGTCATCCTATGGCGGGCAGAGAAAAGCGCGGTTTTAAGTATGCGGACGATAAGGTATTGCAAGGTGCAAACTTCCTTATAGTCAAGACAGAAAATACCTCTGAAGACGCAATTTGCAGAATGACTAAGCTTGTCAAAGATATAGGTTTCGGCAATGTGCGTATTACCGATGCGGCTACTCACGATAAAGTTATAGCATACACTTCGCAGCTTCCTCACGCGATAGCGGTATCCTTAATCAACAGCGACGACGAAAACAGCGAGACTGCAAGTTATATAGGAGACAGTTACAGAGATCTGACGAGAATAGCCAATATCAATGAGGACTTGTGGAGCGAACTTTTTATGGGTAATAAGCAAAATCTTTTGCATTCCATAACGTCTTTTGAAAATCAGCTTTCGCTTTTGAAAAAGGCAGTTGAGGATAATGACGATAAAACGTTAAAAGAATTGTTTGTCAAATCTACTGCCAGAAGAATAGGTCTTGAGAAGAAAAAGAGTGATAAATAAGCAAGATATATTTGTACTATAAAAATCTTCTCAAACCTGATTGCGTCAACCTGATAGAATTATATTCTAAAGGTTTAATTCATTTTGTTGAAAACATTTTATAATCATAAAGTTAATAATGTTCATAACAAAGCCGCTTTTCCTGTCTATGGGAAGCGGCTTTTGTATTTGATAAAAGCTTTTTGCAAAATAAAGAGGTGTAGGCGTGCTATGTATTAAATTATATGGGGGTGTCAGCTTATGGTGATTCTTCAATTTATGCAGGAGTGTGTATAGGATTTTTAAATATGAGAAGCGGATAAGGATATCGTTTTTGCGTATTGTTTTTAATTAAAACTGAACAGTGTATAATTTTGTATGCGGCAAGCAACGAGTATGAAATGCTCAGGATATACTATTATCATACTAAGCATAATTTATAAACTGAACAATGTTCAAATCCTTGTTTTTAATGATAATAATAATTGTTTGTTGCCAACGGGGGAATGTGTTTATTTGTCGGAGCTGAGATATCCGAATTTGAAGATTGCCGATTGACGAAGGGGATAGACGAGGGGTATATTTGTATGTTTATATTTTGAAACGCGTTGAAAAAAGGTGTAAAAGTATAAAATGAATATAGCAACAAAATGCTTTATATGAGTTAAAACTCATATTTGAACAAAAAATGAACTGAAATGGCAATAGCCAGACAGTTATAAGTCTTTATAGCGAAAGTGTTGCTTTTAATTATATAAATACATTATCTACATTATCTTTCGAAATGTTTCTAAGCCTATTTATTAGTTAAATCTCGACAAAATGAGTAATGATGGCATGGGGAGTAGATCAGGCATTAACGCTTTAAATCTGCGTTATCAAAAGTTTGTTTTGTCGGTTTGATTACGGATTAGTTATAAAAGTGTGAGTATGTATTCAGTGCATATATTGCACATATATAATAAAACTGAACAATGTTCAAATCGTAATTTAAGCGGGAATTAGCGGCAGGTATGCGATTAGGGAATACGGTCAGTTAGTGAATACAGTCAGTTGGAAAATAATTCAGTTGGAAAATAATATTGAAAGAGTAGTCAGATAACAAACTATTGAAGAAGAAGCTTATACGGGTGTTATGCAAATCAAACGTGAAAATTTGATTACTCCAGGCTGAGGAAAACATTGAGAGAATTGCTTTGAGAGGAATTGTAAAATTGTTTATGTGAAAAAGATTGACGAGAAAAGCGAATAAGGATTTGTGGCGTATTTGCAAATTTTAAATGCCGGTAAAGAATTATCAAGGTAATTGATACTATATTGTTTGCGAATTACGATTTTGCGAAAGGTTTTTGTGAATAATGATTATTGTTTTGCGCCTGTGTAATAATATAAATATATTTGACAATTACGGCTTGCTGTGATATTATTTAGTTGCTTTAATTAAGCTATATTTTTGTGTTATAAGGATACTTTGATGGCAGGAAAATCTAAAAAGGACAGTCAAAACGAGCAGCTTACTCTTTCGGACGTTGAGCCTGTGCAGACGGTTAAGTCTCAGGGCAGAAGTCCGAGACCTTCCGGAAGCAGAAAGAGTGCATCTAAAAAATCGCAGGGCGAGATGCTTGCGGATATTCCCGAAAGCCTTGCCGATTTGAGTGCGTCAGACGTTTTGGCGAAGGATAGGGGTGACAGCAAATCCGGCGGCAAAGCAATTTCCGCTTTGTCAAAACAGGATAGAGGTCCCGCTCAGTTAAAAGACAAGGAAGATTCCCTGTCTAAGGTCGAAGATGCGCAGGAAATTGCCGACGGGGAAAATGCGCAGGAAAAACACGCAGACAAAAAGACCAAGTCAAAAGAAGTCAAGGCTTCAAAGAAAAGTCACGAAAAAATTCAATCCGAAAAAACTCTTGAAGTCAAGACCATAGCCGTCAAAAAGTCAAAAGGCAAAAAAGACGGCGACAATCAGGCAGAAGAAGAGAGAGAAGTTTCTTTCGAGAGTAATTTTGCGCTCGAAATGGAAAAAATAGACGAGCAAAACGACAAAAAAGAAGAGGATAAAAAACACAAGAAGGCAAAACAGCCTAAGATAAAGACGAGCAAAAAGCGCAGAAATCTCTATAAGGATTTGCGAGCCGTAAACAAGGAAAAGGCTAAAGCACTCAAGGATACGCCTTTTATCAACGTATACGCCGACCCTGATGCGGGTCTCGACAAAGAGCAAGTAGAAGAAAGAGTATTGCGCAATATGGTCAACTTCAAGTCCGACGCAATCTCAAAATCCTATCTCAAGATATTTACCACCAACATATTCACACTGTTTAATATCGTCAACGTATTCCTTGCCGCGATGATACTCATCTTCAACGGACAGGTCAAGAATATGTTGTTTGCGATAATCGCAATCGTCAACCTCGTAATAGGTATAGTGCAAGAGATACGTTCGAAAGTCGCACTCGACAAGCTGTCGCTTGTATCCGCGCCGTCTATCGAAGTTATGAGAAGCGGAGAGAAGGTCAGTTTGCCCACAAGCGAGATTGTAATCGACGATATAATAATTCTCAAACAAGGAAGTCAGATACCTACGGACTGTATCGTCGTCGACGGAGAATGCGAAGTCAACGAATCGCTTCTTACGGGCGAACAGGACGATATCCACAAACAAAACGGCGACAGAATGATGTCGGGTAGTTTTGTGCAGTCGGGTACGTGTAAGGCAAGGGTTATCGCGGTAGGAGACGACACTTATGCTTCCAAGCTTATGAGTGAAGCAAAGAAGTTCAAAAAGTCAAAATCCGAACTCATGCGCTCCATTAACTGGATTATCCGTATCGCGACGATTATCATTTTCCCTCTCGGAATATTGATGTTCAAGACTAATATGACGTACGCTGCCAGCGTTTCGAGTGCCGTTACCGCTACCGTTTCGTCGGTAATAGGTATGATACCCGAAGGTCTGGTAATGCTCACGTCAATCGCGCTGGCTTTGGGTATTATTCGTCTTGCAAAAAGACGTACGCTCGTACAGGATTTGTACTCGATAGAAACGCTTGCGAGAGTAGACACGCTGTGTCTCGACAAGACGGGTACGATTACCGAGGGTACGATGCAGGTTGAAAACGTACACGTATATTCTTCTCGTCTCGGCTCGGTAGACGATATAATGGCAAATCTTGTAAGCGCGCTCGGACAAAACAACGCGACTTTTGAGGCGTGCGCTAATTATTTCTCATCAAATGAGAGATACGAGGTGCTCAAACTGATGCCTTTCTCGTCGGCAAGAAAGTGGAGCGGAGCAAGTTTTAAGGACGCAGGCACGTTTATCGTAGGCGCGCCCGAATTCGTGCTCAAAGACAGATATTATATGGTTGACCGCGACGTCAAGGAATACGCTTCTCAGGGCTTCAGAGTCCTTGTACTGGTGAAGACCGGCGAGGTGTTGAAAGACGGCGATATGTCTACCGAGAAGATGAAGATAATTGCGCTTATAGTATTGAGCGACAAGATAAGAAGTACCGCGAAAGCGACTTTCGATTATTTTGAAAAACAGGGCGTTCAGCTCAAGGTTATCTCGGGAGACAATCCTTTGACGGTTTCCAAGGTAGCGGAAAGAGCGGGACTTAAAAATGCAGAAAAGTATGTGGACGCGTCCGTGGATTTGGATACTCCCGATAAGATTTACGAAGCGGCAGAGAAGTATACCGTATTCGGAAGAGTTTCTCCCTCGCAGAAAAAGGAACTTATTGCCGCGCTTAAGGCGCACGGTCACACCGTAGGTATGACGGGAGACGGCGTCAACGACGTAATGGCACTCAAGGAAGCGGACTGTTCGATAGCAATGGCAAGCGGTTCGGATGCAAGCCGTAACGTATCTCAGCTGGTACTTCTCGACAGCGACTTCTCGGCTTTGCCGAGCGTAGTAGCAGAGGGCAGAAGAGTTATCAACAACATCGAGAGAGCGGCTTCGCTCTTCCTCGTAAAAACTACGTTCAGCGCGGTACTGTCGTTGTTGCTTATTATATTCCAGCTTTCGACGTATCCTTTCGAGCCTATACAGCTCACGTTGATAAACACTTTGTTCGTAGGTATACCTTCGTTCATTCTCGCGCTCGAGCCTAACGACAGACGCGTAAAAGGCAACTTCCTGAGCAAGGTATTCAAGCGAGCGTTGCCGGCGGGACTTACCGTAGCGTTTGCTATAACGCTGATATGTTGGATTTACAACGATATCGGTTTTGACGTAAGTCCTCAGATATCTACG
Source organism: uncultured Christensenellaceae bacterium (assembly GCA_944380355.1). GTDB lineage: Bacteria > Bacillota > Clostridia > Christensenellales > UBA3700 > RACS-045. The sequence continues at coordinate 39,460 of CALWHJ010000007.1, read as the reverse complement.
ATGAGCGTTTATATCACGGCGTGCGTATCGTTCATAGTCCTTATGCAGGTATGTATGCCTTACACGAAAGACAAGATATTTATGCTTGCGCTTTTGTTCGTAGCGTTCATTTTCGCGGTAAGCAATCCTTTCCTCAGCGAAATGTTTACGCTCGTATCGCTCTATCCCGATATGGTGGTAAAACTCGTAATCATTATGCTGTGCATAATCCCTATAATGGCGTTTATGCGCGTGGAGATAGAAGCGTTCAAGGCATTGTTTAAAGAGACAAAGGGCTTTATACAGAGAGAAAAGGACAGAGCAAAAGAGTTTCTCAACCGTTTTGACAACAAAAAATAACAATACTTGTCGGACGAGAGAAAACCGATTATGCGGTATGCGTTGAGGCGGCAATCAATAGGCGCAGTATGCGAGGGGCGGTAGGCAAACCGTTATTAACTGGAAAACGGTTCTGATACGACTAAAGATTAAGAGGTGCAGACGCGCACCGCTACACAAACACGCAGAGGCGCACCGCTACACAAACACGATAAAATAAATTTATATAACATTCAAAAGTTAAAGGAGATAAAGATGTTAACAGCAATTGTAGGAATCAACTGGGGCGACGAAGGCAAAGGCAGAATGGTAGACCTTGTGTCCAGCGATTACGACGTTGTCGTAAGGTATCAGGGCGGTAACAACGCAGGACATACCGTAATTAATCATTTGGGCAAGTTTATTCTCAACCTTATTCCTTCGGGTATTCTTCGTCCCGAAGTAGTCAACGTAATGGGCAACGGTATGGTAATAGATATGCAGCACCTTGTCGGCGAAATGGGCAGATTGACGGAAAAGGGCGTAAAGATTACTCCCGAAAATCTCAAAATCAGCTCCAGAGCGGTTATCTGTATGCCTTACCACGTAAGACAGGATTGTCTCGAAGAAGACAGACTGGGTGACGCCAAGTACGGTTCGACGAGAAGAGGTATTGCGCCCGTATACGGTGATAAGTACCTCAAAAAAGTCATTATGATGGGAGATTTGTTCTATCCCGAGGCTTTGAGAAAGCGTATCGAGAGCATAGTAGAATGGAAAAACCTCTTTATCGAAAAGGCTTACGGTTCCGATAAGATAGAAGTAGAAGAAATTATGAAGTGGCTCAAGGAGTACGGCGACAAACTCAAGCCTTTCGTGTGCAATACGGGAGAATATCTCGACGAGTGTCTCAAGGCAGGCAAGAAGGTCGTATTCGAAGCTCAGCTCGGCGCATTGAGAGATATCGACTTCGGTATCAATCCTTATACTTCTTCTTCCAATACGATTGCGGCATACGCGCCTATAGGTGCGGGCATACCCAAATATCAGCTTGACAACGTATTCGGTATTATGAAAGCGTACAGCACCTGCGTAGGCGAAGGACCTTTTACCGTTGAGATGTTCGGCGATGAGGCAGAAGAGCTCCGTAAGGCAGGCGGCGAGTACGGCGCGGCTACGGGAAGACCCAGAAGAGTAGGTCCTTTCGACGTGGTAGCTTCCAAATACGGCGTAGAGATGCAGGGCGCGACAGAGCTTGCGCTCACGAAGCTTGACGTACTCTCTTATATGAAGAAAATTCCCGTATGTACGGCATATACCGTAGACGGCAAGAAGACTACGAGTTTCCCCAGCGGCGAGGCTTTGAGAATTGCAAAACCCGTAATCGAATATATGGACGGCTGGAATTGCGACATATCCAAGTGCAGAAAGCCCGAGGATTTGCCTGAAGCGGCTAGAAAATACATTGAATATATCGAAAAGGCCGTAGGTTGTCCTATCACTTACGTATCCGTCGGCGCAGAGCGTGAAGAGTACGTAGTAATGAAAGAGAGCAAAATCAAATAATCAGATAAAAACAAGCAATACGCAAATAATACAATGAGCAAGAAATTTACCGAAAGTCAAATTGCCGATATGCTCGAAAAGCTAGAGGCTATGCATCCCGATGCGGTATGCGAGCTTAATTACACGACGCCTTTCGAGCTTTTGGTAGCGGTAATACTCTCGGCACAGTGTACGGATAGGAGAGTAAATCAGGTTACAGACAAACTCTTTAAGATATACAATACTCCCGAGCAGTTTGCTTCGCTGGACGAGAGCGAGCTTGAACCGCTTATATTTTCGTGCGGATTTTACCGCAACAAAGCACGCAATATCATATCGGCAAGCCGTGATATATGCCTTAAATACGGCGGGCAGGTGCCGTCTGACGTCAAGTCACTGATGACTCTTGCGGGCGTAGGCAAGAAGACTGCCAACGTCGTGTATGCCGTTGCTTTCGGCGGAGATGCCATTGCCGTGGATACTCACGTTTCGAGACTTGCCCAGAGGATAGGTTTTTGCGATACGCGCGACCCCGTCAAAGTGGAAGAAGCACTCAACAAAGCCATACCCAAGGACAAGTGGTCGCACGCGCATCATCTTCTCATACATCACGGCAGATATACTTGCCATTCGCGCATGCCCGATTGCGGCAGTTGTACGATTTGTCAATATTGCCGTTATTACAATCAGAAAACGTAAAGTTTATATACACGAAAAGTTAAAAAGGGAACAGTCAGGAGAACATTTTATGAACGAACTTTTAAAAATTTATGAGGTAGCTCCGAGAGTTAAAAAGTACGTAGTACACACTCCCGTAGTATCCAAACATTGTCTGCCCGGACAGTTTGTAATAGTAATTGTCCACGAGGGCGGCGAAAGAGTGCCTTTCACTATCTGCGACTACGACAGAGAGAAAGAGACCATAACCCTTCTCGTACAGGAAGTAGGTTATTCCACTCACAAAATGGCTGAGCTTAAAGAGGGCGACAGTCTTTATGCGCTCGTAGGTCCTTTGGGTAATCCTACCGACCTCGATATGTACGAAAACCTCGTGCTCGTAGGCGGCGGCATAGGCTGTGCGGTAATCTATCCTCAGGCAAAGCTTCGCAAGCAAAAGGGCTTGAAAAGCAACGTAATTATGGGGGCAAGAACCAAGGATTTGCTTTTTGACATCGACGAATTCAAGGCTAACTGCGAAAACGTATATATCTCTACCGACGACGGCTCTTTGGGTACCAAAGGTTTTGTAACCACCGTACTTCAGGAGAGAATCGACGCGGGCGACAAAATCGACTGCGTACTTGTAGTAGGTCCTATGATAATGATGCGCAACGTAGCCGAGCTTACCAGAAAATACAATATCCCTACGGTCGTATCTATGAATACCATTATGGTTGACGGTACGGGTATGTGCGGCGGTTGCAGACTTACGGTAGGCGGAGAAACCAAGTACGCTTGCGTAGACGGTCCCGAATTTGACGGACACAAGGTAGATTTCGAAGAGGCTATGAACAGGTCGAGATTCTACCGCGAAAAGGAAGAGAAATGCAGATTGAGAGGTTAATATGAACAACGGTCCGAGAAATAAAACTCTGCATCAATCCGCAGAGGAGAGAATACACAATTTTAACGAAGTAAACTTAGGCTTTGACGACGAACTTATGATGCAAGAAGCGACGAGATGCATCAACTGCAAAAACGCGCCTTGCCGTACGGGTTGCCCCGTAGGAATCAATATTCCCGCGTTTATCAAATGCCTTACTCAGAACGATAAAGACGGCGCTTTGGCGGTTATCAGCGAAGCTTCATTGCTTCCCGCGATTTGCGGAAGAGTATGTCCTCAGGAAAATCAGTGCGAGGGCAAATGTATCCGCAAAGCCAAGCTCGGCGGCAGCGTAGCAATCGGCGCGCTCGAGAGATACGTGGGCGACTACGGTCTTAAGAAAGGTACGGCAGGACTTAAAGCACCCGCTTTCAACGGCAAAAAAGTAGCCGTTATCGGCAGCGGTCCCGCGGGACTCGCTTGCGCTGCGGACTGCGCTCAAAAGGGATTTAAGGTTACGATATTCGAGGCTTTCCACAAAGCAGGCGGCGTACTCGTATACGGTATCCCCGAATTCAGACTTCCAAAAGACGACGTAGTAGCAAGAGAAATAGACAAACTCAAGGCTTTGGGAGTGGAATTTAAGCTCAATACCGTAGTCGGTAAAGCCGTTACGTTTGACGAACTCAGAGAAGAGTACGACGCTATATTTATCGGTACGGGCGCGGGACTTCCTATGTTTATGAACATCAAGGGCGAAAACCTCAACGGCGTATCGTCGGCAAACGAACTTCTCACGAGAGTAAACTTAATGCAGGCATACAAGGACGAGGCGATTACTCCCGTTTATTGCGGAAAATCCGTAGCCGTTATCGGTGCGGGCAACGTAGCAATGGATGCGGCGCGTACGGCTAAGAGAATAGGCGGCGGAGAGGTGTACATAATTTACAGAAGAGGAAGAGAGGAGATGCCTGCGAGAGCTGAAGAAATCGACCACGCAGTCGAAGAGGGTATCAAACTCGTACTTCTCACCAATCCCGTGGAAATTCTCGGCAACGAAGGCAGAGTGTGCGGTATCAAGTGCGTCAAGATGGAACTCGGCGAACCCGACGCGTCGGGCAGAAGAAGACCTATACCCATAGAGGGCAGCGAATTCGTTATCGACGTAGACCAAGTAGTAGTTGCGCTCGGCACAAGCCCCAATCCTCTTATCAGAAAGTCGTGCAAGGAGCTTGAATTCAACAAGAAGGGCACGATAGTCGTAGACGAAGAAAGTATGTCTACCAACGTCGAGGGTATCTATGCGGGCGGTGACGCCGTTACCGGTGCGGCAACCGTAATACTCGCTATGGGCGCGGGCAGAAAGGCGGCAAAGGCGATAATCGACAAGCTGCTTTAATATTCGGATAAATATAAACCGCTTGCGCGTGAGCGTATAACGTTCGCGCGGTAAGTTAATACGTATAGGGAGTGCGTATGCATACGTGTGCGTACGCACTTAACGGATACGGCGTAATCGGTTTGAAGCAGATTAAGATTTAAAAGATTTACAAGAGAGGCAAGATAACTATGTTTTTGGATATAGCTACCATTTTCGTAAAGGCGGGCAACGGCGGTGACGGTATAGTATCTTTTCATACCGAGAAGTATGTTGCGCAGGGCGGTCCCGACGGCGGTGACGGCGGTAACGGAGGCGATATAATTTTTGTAGTGGACAAGAATGCGTCCACTCTTATCGACTTCAAATTTGCCAAGCATTTCCGCGCCGAGGACGGAGAAAGCGGCGGTGCGAAAAACTGCAAAGGCAAGAGCGGAAAACCTCTCTATATCAAAGTACCTAAGGGTACTATAATCAAGGAAAAGAAGACGGGTAACGTGCTTGCCGATATGTTTTACGACGACAGTCAATTCGTATTGCAAAAAGGCGGATTAGGCGGTAAGGGTAACGCGCGTTTTGCGACCCCTCAGCGTAAAGCGCCCCGATTCAGTCAGAAGGGCGAGAGAACGCAGGAGATAGAACTCACTCTCGAACTCAAGACTATAGCGGACGTAGGTTTGGTAGGTTTCCCCAACGTAGGAAAATCGACAATTCTTTCCGTTGTATCGTCGGCAAAGCCCAAGATAGCCAATTACCATTTTACCACCTTGACACCCAATCTCGGCGTAGTCAAGTATTATGACAAGGACTTTGTGGTAGCGGATATCCCCGGACTTATAGAGGGTGCGGGCGAGGGCGCGGGATTAGGACATAACTTCTTAAGACATATCGAAAGAGTGCGACTTATCGTGCACGTCGTTGATATTTCGGGTATCGAGGGCAGAGACCCTTACGAAGATTATGTCACTATCAACAACGAACTCGAGAGTTACTCGGCAAAACTAGCCTCCCTCGAGCAGATAATCGTAGCCAACAAATGCGACTTGCTCGAAGACGAGGGCAAGATAAAAGAATTTGAAGAAAAAGTCGGACAAAAAGTCATAAGACTGTCGGCAGTATCCAATACGGGTACGAAAGAATTGCTTGCGGCTATCAGCAAAAAGCTCGACGAGTTGCCTGAGGCAGAGCCTATGGAAGTCGTCGAATTCAACGAAAACCGTAATGACAGCACGTCCTTTATCGTTACCGTAGACGAGGACGGGGTTTACGAAGTGCACGGCGGACTTATCAATATGCTGGTAAGAAACGTAGTGCTCGACGATTACGAATCTTTCCGTTATTTCCAAAAGACGCTCAAGGACAGAGGTGTAATAAAAGCACTCGTCAACAACGGCTGTCAGGAGGGCGATACGGTACGCATAGGCGATATAGAGTTCGACTTTGTAGAATAGTGAGGTGATGTATGATGAACAGTAATACAAGAGCAAAACTCAGGTCTTTGGCTATGAATATTCAGCCTTTGACTCAGGTAGGTAAAAACGGTATAAGCGATACGCTTATAAAACAGGTTGACGAGCAACTCGAGAGCAGAGAGCTTATCAAGATTGCCGTACTAAAAAACGCGGAAGTAGACGCGGGTGCGGTTGCGCTCGAGCTTGCCGAAGCTACGTCTAGCGAAGTCGTACAAGTGATAGGAAGTAAGATTACGCTTTACAGAGTATCCAAAAAAGACAACGTCAAACACGTTTTGTAATCGAAAAAACCGCGGCTATATTGAGCCGCGGCTTTGCGTTTAAAATACCGCCCCTTGTCCAAACGGATAAGGGGCGGTTGTCATTAGTCGGGTTTACGGTTTATTGATTATTTCCCCGAAAGGCTTTTTATAACGCACGCGAGCGCGAATATCAGATTTATCGCGGCAAGTGTAAGATAATAATTCGCAAAGGGCGTGACAAAACTTATCGCGACCAAAAGCACGCTTACGCCCACAAAACGGAAACCGTTTTTTCTCGTAAACGCACTTTCTAATATCAGCTTAAAAAACTGTCTTTTGTCAATTTTGTCTGTTTTTAAGTCGGGAAGAGTGTTTTGAGATTTCAGTTGTTTATACAGAGGCTTGAACGAGTCGAAAGTAATCACTACTTCTGCAAAACGCTTTACGAATGACAATGACTTCTTGTCGGGATTGGTGGTGAGAATTTTTGCTTGACGTATTCCGTCTTTTACGCAAATTCTGTACAGTCTTACGAGCGAGTCGGCGGAAAGTCTGCCGTATTTCGTCCACAAAAAAACCGCCGTATCCTGTATCATCACGTATTCTCCTTTGTCCTCGAAGACTTTGTCTTTTGCAACGCTTTTGAGTAATTCTTTGGTATAATCTTCTCCTTGCCATATCAAATACGTGAGAAAATTGCGGTAATTCATACCGCGTTTTCTGTCTTTGCAAAAGAATTTGTTTACGGTGGCGACTATTACGATTGTAGCAAGAGCGGCGCAAACGAGTTGCAATGCGAACGGCATTGAAAGAAAAGAAAAAAGTATGTAGGCGATTAAGAATACTATTGCCGTCAGTAAAATTATATCTACACCGAAAGCCATACTGCGATTATTCCCTTATTGAGGCAAATTATTCAATATATTGTTGCTAATTACGCTCAATTTGTGTACAATAATATCGAGGCGTATATGATAATGATTTACGGCGGGGCATTCAATCCCGTACACAACGAACACGTCAATATGATAAAGCATTTACTGGGTGTCAAAGGCGTCGAAAAGGTCGTCTTAGTGCCTTCGTACAATCCTCCGCACAAAAGTTGTCCTACCTCGTATTCTCAGCGAAAAGATATGCTTAATCTTGCGCTGGAGGGTAAACAAGGCGTGGAGATATGCGACTATGAGAGCGGCGGCGAGGGCAAACACTACACTTGCGAAACTCTGCCTTATCTAAAAAGGATTTACGGCGATATTGCCTTTGTCATAGGCGGCGACAGTCTGGAAGCGCTGCATACGTGGAAAAATCCCGAGGATATAATAAAGGTTTGTCCGTTATACGTATTTACGAGAGGAAAAAGCAAAGCCTTTAAAAGCGCGCTTAAATACTGGAGAGAAAAAGGTGCGGACATTAAAGTGTGCAAATACGAGCCTGAGGATATATCTTCTACGCTTATTCGTTACAACGCAATGCTGGGCATATACGAGAATATTCCTCAAAAAGTCGCGGAATATATCAAAGCAAACGGACTTTACGACGCTTACGGCGATATTATAGAAAAACTCAAAGCTACGCTTTTGCCCCGTACTTTTGCGCATAGTCTCAGGACGGCAAAATACGCGCTTTATCTCAATTACAAACTCAAACTCGGCATAAGCTTCGATAAAGTATTACTGGCTGGAGTTTTGCACGACTGCGCGAAAAATCTCTGCGCGGAGCCGCACGATATTTCTTTAGTGCCGTCAGACAGCGTAGGCTCTCCCGTCGAGCATCAGTTTTTGGGAGCGGTTGTCGCAAAGCGCGATTACGGCATAAACGACGAAGAAGTGCTTGACGCAATAAAGTATCACACTACGGGCAATGAAGTTATGAGCGACATCGAAAAGCTCATATTCTGCAGTGATATGTTAGAGGAAAACAGAGAATTCGAGGGCGTGGAAAAACTTAGAAAGAGCATTGAAAAATCGCTTGATGAAGGATACAGAGATTGCGTGCTGCATCAATACGAATACCTTTATAATAAAGGCGGAGATATATATCATTTGACGCTCGATGCCGTAAGGGGCGCAAAAGGCTTATAAAATCAAAAATATAGCTTTGACGATAAAACTTATAAGGATTTGCCGTATCGCACGATTTAAGAGGGTTTCTGACCGTTACGCGCGATATATAATAATAAATATAATAACGATATCATTGTATTAAGGAGAAGTATGGAAAAATATCAACTTATTTGCAAACTGCTCGATGAGAAAAAGGCAAAGGACATCACGATAGTAAATATAGAGGGGTTGACGATTATTGCCGATAAATTCGTGATATGTTCGGCGCGTTCGAATACGCAGGTCAAAGCGCTTGTCGATATAGTTGACGAGGGAATGTCCAAAGAGGGATACGAGCCTTTGAGAGTAGAGGGCAAGCAGGAAGGTAGATGGGCGGTACTCGACTACGGCGACGTAATCGTACACATATTCTACGAAGAGACGAGAAAACTCTATTCGCTCGAACAACTCTGGTCTGACGGTACCAACGTAACGCACTACGGCACGGAAGAGAGCATCGTAAACGGCAATAAAGAATAATATTATTAGAAATATTCCGACACGCACGCGGTATATTAAATACGTCGCGTAATAATTTTATAAAACAAGGACCGCTAAGGCGGTCTTTTTTTGTTTTCAAAGGAAATCGGAACTATAGAGGGAAAATTATGAAAACGCTTAATCGTATAAATTCTTCAAAATTCGACACAATATTATTTGGAGGTGGATTATGGAGTATATTGTAAATACCGATTACAAGCCCGCGATGTACGATATACAGAGCGATAAAGACGTGGAGAAACAAGTGTTGTCCGCTCTTATGCAAAACTCAAAAATAGAATTTTGCAATATAGCGGTGTCGGGCACGCGCGTTATCGTCGGAGTAATACCTTATCCCTTGTTTTCGCGAAGCGAAAGAGAAGAATTGTCGCGCGAGATTGCAAAAAGCGTATATGCGCTTTACGATTTTGACGACGTAGCCGTATCTTTCGATACGGACGTGATATACGCATTGTCTAAGGACGATATTACAAAAGAATGCTTTGACGAGCTTTTCGAGAGTGTAAAAAACCGAAGATGGTAATCCGTATCGAAAATAAATAAAAATCGAGGAAAAGATTTGCGACTTTTGAAGAAATCAGAAAATTGCGCTGATAAGAAATTCGCGGTATAGTTTTATTGTTGACAAGTAAAGAGAGTGGATAATAATTCAAGAAATATTAAATCATATAAAATAAGGCAAGGAAGTACAAATAATTCTCAAAAAAACTTCCTTGCCTGTATTCGTTTGATTATAATTTTTTACGCCGTTTATTTGATAAGGCTAAAACAAAAATCTAAACTGTCTTTACGTTTTCGTCGTTTTCGATGTTTGCGGGTTTTTTGACGGCGGTATTCTCGCCGTTGTTATCGTCTGACGGCTCATCGTCTTGTTTTTCGAGAGACGATTGGTCGGGTGCTTGTTTGGGTTTTGAATATTTTAACAGCACGCCTTGCAAAGGCTTTGCTATCAATACCGCCATTACGCTTATTATTGCGCACTTTAGGAATGTATATGGCATATTGAATATAGCAAGCACTTCCCAAAGACCGTTTGACGAAGGTCTGATTTGTTGATACATACCGATAATTGCCGTCATAGGCAAGAGGAATTTGTCGTAGAGCGGATATACGATAATCGCATTGAGAATAAGTCCTGCGAAAAATCCGCTGACTAGACTGCCTACCGAAAGCCCCAAGATAAGACCTTTTATATTAGGCATTTTCTTGTAGATGAGAGAAGAGGGAAGAATTATCGATGCGCAGACGAAAAAGTCTGCCAAATCTCCAATACCGCCCGTTGCGCCGAAACCCTTGAATATAAGATGAATCAAGTCTTTAAACAGCGCAATCGTAATTCCGCTCAGAGGACCTAACGCTACGCTGCCTATAAGGCAAGGCAACAGCGAAAAGTCAAACTGTATAAAGCTCGGCATAAGGGGTACGGGTAGTTCCCAAAAATACAGAACACTTGCCATAGCGGCAAGAATAGCCGTGGTAGCAAGCCACTTGCTTCTAGAAATTGAATTGTTCATAAAAGTATCCTTTTCCTATCCAGACTATACTGTCGGTACAAGAATTACACTTGTTCGGCGCCGTATAAAAAATTTGCGGCGTTTGCGGACTTTACCGCCGGTGAGGAATTTCACCTGCCCTCAAAGAATTATTTGATTATCGACATTATAATTTAATTGCAAAAATAAGTCAAGTGTAATATAATATGTCATAGAAAATACATATTCAAAAGCGGTAAAAGGCTGTAAAATACGTATGGACAAAACGGCGGAGATTTAAGTATGGCAAAATATATATCCAAGAGCGTAGAAGATACTTATGCACTTGCCCGAAAGATTGCTGAGAGATTGAAGGGCGGGGAAGTCATACTTCTCAACGGCAATCTCGGAGCGGGCAAGACAACGTTTACAAAAGGTCTTGCAAAAGCTTTGGGGATTGACGAAGTAGTTACGTCTCCTACGTTTACTTTTATGAAAGAGTACAAAGGAAGATTGAGTCTTTATCACTTCGATATGTACAGGGCAGAGGATGAGGACGAGTTGTACGAACTCGGGCTTAGCGACTATCTGTATGCAGACGGCGTATGTGTCATAGAATGGAATAAATTCGAGAGCGTTCCCAATCCTATCGTAATAGACGTAAAAACGACGGGAGAAGAGGAGAGAGAATTTGACGTCAGAGGAATAAATCTCTGAGTAAAAAAGAGTAAAGATTTTGAGGTGAAATAAATTCTCTCGGAAAAGACATATCGGCATCTTTTCGATATCTGGAAAAGCTTTTTTAAAAGGCACAAAGAAAGATGTCTTTTGAAGCATAAAAGCGGAGCGCAGGGCGCCTCTGTTTCTGTCAGTTGAAGATATGCGAATGTCTGCAAATTAAAAGTGCAAAAGTGCAGAGATTTGCAAACGGGGTGAAATACTTCTAAGTTAAAGCGACTTTATTCTCAATTAAGTCAATTGTTAGAATAATTTACTTAAAATAGAATATATACTTCTCAATAATTATACAAAATGCACTAAATCATAATTAAGTGCCTTGTAAGGATAAATAATGAATAATACTAAAATATTGATAATCGATACTACAAGCGAGCAAATGTGCATAGCTTGTTCAAACGGAGAAAAAGTCTTTTCTACATTGCCGGACAGCGGAAGTAAAAAACACAATTCCAATATACTTCCGTCCGTTGATTTTACGCTCAAAAAAGCGGGACTTAAAATCGACGAAATCGACGTGTTCGGTTGCGTAGTCGGACCGGGCTCTTTTACGGGGATAAGGATAGGAGTTGCGACGGTAAAAGCGCTTGCTTTAGCGACGGGAAAAAAGTGCGTTTCAATCACTTCTTTTGAAGAACTCGCTTACGGTGAAAACGATAGTCAAGTAACAGTCGCGATAGATTGCAGACACAATTCGTATTATGTGGCTAAGTTTGAAAATTCTTCTCTCAATCCCGTCTTCGTCGGAGAGCTTAGCGAAGAGGAATTGAGCAAGCAAAATTGCAAAGTAATCAAAAAGAGCGGAGCGAGCAACCCCGATAAACTTATCGCGATTGCCAAGATGAAAATACAGGCAAACGAGTTTTCTGAGCTTGTGCCTTATTATCTCAAGAAGTCGCAAGCCGAGCGTGAATACGATGCAAAAAATATGGACAAAACGGTGTAATATTATTATGTTGGAAAATATTGTATTTTGCGATTTGAAAGAGGAGTATTCAGACGAAGTTTTCGCTATCGAAAAGGATAACATACTCGAAGCGTGGTCATACGAAAATATACGCTCGCTTATTTGCGACGAAAAGGCAAGAGCGAGAGTAGGACTCTGCAACGGCAAAGTGATTTGCTACTACAGTTTTTACGTAATCGCGGGAGAGGGATTTATAAACAATCTTGCAGTTGACAAGGAATATCAGCATAAGGGCGTCGGCACTAAATTAATGCAGGATATGATATCCGTCGCAAAGAGCGAAAGCGTCAGCGCGCTTACTTTGGAAGTCGAAGACGGCAACGAAGCCGCTATTGCTTTGTACGAGAAATTCGGATTTAAAGAAGAGGGAAGACGCTACGGCTTTTATAAAAACAAAAAAGACGCGCTTATTATGTGGCTGAGAGATATTTGATTTTTCCCTTTAGACATAGTCAAATAATTTCAAACATAGTCAAACGTAATTATATTTTTTATTCAATAATATTACCTGAAGACTGAAAAATAAATTGTACTAGTGAGAAAATTTTACGGGACGGCATAATGCCGTCTTTTTTTGCTAATTTATCGGCTTTATCGTCGCGGTTTGACAGAGAAACAAAGCTTTAGTAACAATATCCGAATATTGATTAATATAATATTTTAAGGGAGGGGAGGCGCGTATTTTAAATCACGTTATCTTAGGACAGGGCAAAGACATCATCTTTCTGCACGGCTGGGGAGGCAGTACGGAGAGTTTCAGAGGGGCGGCTGAGTATTTTTGCGGCCGCTACCGCTGTACTCTTGTGGATTTTTACGGTTTCGGCAAAAGCAAAGCCGAAAGACCGCTTACGCTTTATGACTATGCAGACGGTATACAAGAGATTATAGATGCTTACGGTATGAAAGAAGTCGTGCTTGTAGGTCACTCTTTCGGAGGAAGAGTGGCGATTTTGCTTGCGAGCAGGTTTAAAAGCGTAAAAGGCATGGTACTTGTCGACAGCGCGGGAATGAAACCAAAAAATACTCTTAAAAAGAGTATGCGTAAACTGAAATATAAGCTTCGCAAAGCTTTTGGGCTCAGCACCTCTATGTGCGGCTCCGAGGATTACCGCGCACTGGACGAGGTGATGAAAGTCACTTTCAAAAACGTGGTCAATCTCTATCTCGAAGACTTGTTGCCCAAGATAGACTGTCCCGCGCTTTTGATTTGGGGAAGACGCGACAAGGATACTCCTTTGTATATGGCAAAGAGAATGAAAAGAGGGATAAAGGATTGCGGTTTGATTATATTAGAGGGAGGACACTTTAGCTATCTGGACGATTATGCGACTTTTCTCGCGGTGCTGGAAAGCTATTTTAAGGATATATGCAACTAGCTGTAATAATACTTATGGCGGCGGGGTATTTTGCTTTGGCAATCGTACTGTCGCTGAGAATAATAAACCTCGTTCAACTCGAGGGATACAAACTGGTAAATTCAAGAAAAATGAGAGCCGTCAGGCTCAAGCTCCGGGGCGGAGCGTTTTGTATCACGCTATGCAATCTCTTATTTTTGTTTATCGCGATTGCCATAGGCAATTCGTATATTCAACTTGCGGTACAGGGGCTTTATATAGTAATACTCTTAGTCAGCCTTACCGACGAAAGGGACAAATGCACGCATCAACCGCTCGTATTCACTCCGCGCGCAAAAAGATTAATCGTGACGTACGGCACAGTCTCGGCGGCTGCTGTCGCGCTATGCGTTACGGCGGGGTGTTTTATACGTTCTGGAGAGGTGTGGGCGTGCTTTATCTTTATACCGCTTGCAATGGCTCTTTTGCCCGAATACGTTTTGCTCGCGCTCATAATCAACAAGCCTTTGGAAAAGGCGATAGCCGACAGCTACGTAAAAAAATGCAAACAGAAACTTCAATCTATGCATCTTTTGCGTATAGGGATTACGGGAAGTTTCGGCAAAACGAGCGTAAAAAACATACTTACTACAATATTAAGCGAAAAGTATAAAGTTTATTGCACGCCTCACAACTACAATACCCCTATGGGTATTTGCAAGGCGGTCGGGGAGATGCCCGAGGATACCGAGGTGTTCGTCGCGGAAATGGGCGCAAGACACAAGGGCGATATTACCGAGCTTTGCGATATAGTCAAACCCAACTACGGCATAATCACGGGAGTAGGCAATCAGCATCTAGGCGTATTCAAGACGCAGGAAAATATTTACGAGACAAAAAAGGAACTCAACGATTATATAGAATCGCGCGGCGGTAAAGCCGTTATATTCAACGCAGATAATGCTTTTGCCGAAAAAATGTATTCCGTAAGCCGAGTGAGCGAAAAGACGCTTATATCCTCTTCGCACTGCGAAAATCACGGCGAGGGCGGCGTGTTTATCAGAATATCCGACGCTAAATATGACAGCGAGGGCATAACTTTCAAGCTGTATATAGGCAGTGATAAAATCGAGTGCAAGACAAAACTTATAGGCCGGCACAATCTCACCAACATACTCATGTGCGTAGCTATGGCATACAAACTCAATCTCAATATCAAACAGATTGCAAAAGGCATTTCCAAGCTTACTCCTACGGAGCACAGACTAGAGGTATGCAAACTCAAAAGCGGCATAACGGTGATTGACGACAGTTACAATTCAAACTACGAGGGCGCAAAACTTGCGGTAGAGACTTTAAAAATGTTCAAGGGCAGAAAGATTGTTGCTACGCAAGGACTTGTGGAGTTGGGGCGAGAGCAAATTAAACTCAACTTCGAACTGGGAGAGAGCATTGCCGAAACGGCGGATATAGCCATACTCATAGGTGTAAACCGCGAAGATATAAGACTGGGTATGCTGGCAAAAGGCTTTTGCGATAAAAATATCTATACGGTCGAGCATCTCGACAATGCAAAAGACTTGTTTTCAAAAATGTTAAAAAGCGGCGACGTGCTTTTGATACAAAACGATTTGCCCGACAATTATTAATAAGCGCGCACATTATAGCGCATACGGGTGAATATAATAGAGTATAAATCGGCTAAGGGGGAGTATATGAAAAATTTGGTTGTGCTTTACGGCGGCACGTCGTGCGAAAGGGATATTTCGGTATTGACCGGAGTGCAGGCGGCGGCAGCCGCCGATAAAAAAAGATATTGCGTTTATCCTGTATTCTGGAGCGCGGGGGACAGATTTTACGTACCCGATAAGTATTCAGATTTGGAGCGTTACGCAAAGAGCGAATATGACGGAGGCAGAGAGGTGGTTTTTTACAAGGACACTTTGTGCTACGTCAAAAAGAATAAACTAAAGCCTTTGTGTAAAGTAGATTGCGTGCTTATATGCACTCACGGCGGAAGGGGAGAAAACGGAGCGTTGCAGGGGTATTTTCAGACCTTGGGTATTCCGTACACATCTCCCGACGTACTTGCGTGTGCGGTAGGAATGGATAAGGATATTTTTAAAGCCGTTTGTAAAAAGCTTTCGCTTCCGCTGCTTCCCTACGTTACGGCACGAGAGAGCGAAGACAGAGGGGCGGTCGTAAAAAAGGCTTCAAAACTCGGCTATCCTCTTATAGTGAAGCCCGCTTCGCAAGGCTCGTCGATAGGCATCAACGTATGCAAGGACGAAAAGGAGCTTGAAGACGCTCTCGATACGGCGTACGAATACGACGATAAAGCGGTTATCGAAAAAGCGCTCGACGACTTCAGAGAAATCAATTGCGCGTGCGTAAAAATAGGCGACGAAATCCTGCCGTCTACGCTCGAAGAGCCTGTCGTGTGGCGAGACTTTCTCTCTTTCGAAGACAAGTATATGTCGGGCAAGAAGGGAAGCGGTGACAGAAAAGTACGCGATTTTCCTGCGCAACTCGACGAGAAGACAGGCTGCGATATACAAAATATGACTGCCAAAGTCTATGCCGCGCTCGCACTCAAAGGAATAGTGCGTTGCGATTATCTTATCGACAGGGCAAGCGGCAAAGTGTATTTTAACGAAATCAATACAATTCCCGGCTCGCTTGCGGGGTATCTCTATACCGACAAAGGGCTGACTCTCAAAGAAATAATTACGGAGACAGTCGAAGAGTGTATAAGCACAAAGCGCGGCGCAAAGGAGAAGGGGTACTCGTCGGGAGTGTTGCAATATTACGCCAAAGGTGGCTCAAACGCTTGCAAATCGGGCGCGAAAAAGGTATAATCTAAAAAGTAAAATCTCCGCGCCTTGCGCATTAAGTAAGGGCGGAGAAATAACTTTTCGGAGAAACGTATGGAAAAAATAAAGATGACTACGCCGATAGTAGAGCTTGACGGCGACGAAATGACCAGACTTATCTGGGCGTGGATAAAGGATATTCTCATAAATCCTTTCGTAGACCTCAGGAGCGAATATTACGACCTCGGACTTGTCGAGAGAGAAAAGACCAAGGACGCCGTAACGGTAGAGGCTGCCAACGCTATCAAAAAGTACGGAGTAGGCGTCAAGTGTGCGACTATTACGCCCAACGCGCAAAGAGTAAAGGAATACAATCTTACTCAGATGTGGAAAAGCCCCAACGGTACTGTGAGAGCAGTGCTCGACGGCACGGTATTCAGAGCGCCTATAATGGTCAAGGGTATTACTCCCTATATTCCTACGTGGACAAGCCCTATCACGATAGCAAGACACGCTTACGGCGATATATATAAGGACGTAGAGGGCTACGTAAAGCAGGGCGGCAAGGCAAAACTCGTCCTCGAAGACTGTGACGGCACGAGAGAAATCGAAGTGTTTGATTTTGCAAAGACGGCAGGTATCGTTATGGGTATGCACAACACGGACAAGAGCATATCGTCTTTTGCAAGAAGCTGTTTCAATTACGCGCTCGATACCCGTCAACCTCTTTGGTTTGCGGCGAAAGATACTATATCCAAGACCTATGACCACAGATTTAAGGACATATTCAACGAGATTTTCGAAAAAGAATACAAGGAGAAATTCGAAAAGGCGGGTATAGAGTACTTCTATACGCTTATCGACGACGCGGTAGCAAGAGTAATCCGTTCAAACGGCGGTATGATTTGGGCGTGCAAGAATTATGACGGCGACGTAATGAGCGATATGGTTGCTACGGCTTTCGGCTCGCTCGCAATGATGACTTCCGTACTCGTATCTCCCGACGGTAACTACGAATTCGAAGCGGCACACGGCACCGTTACAAGACACTATTACAAGTATCTCAAGGGAGAGCAGACCTCTACGAATCCCGTAGCTACTATATTTGCATGGAGCGGCGCGCTTAAGAAGAGAGGGCAGCTCGACAATCTCAAAGACCTCGAAGCTTTCGGAGAAAAACTCGAAAAAGCTACTGTCGACACAATAGAAGAAGGCTATATGACGGGTGATTTGGCGGCAATCTACAAGGGCGATAAGAAGGTCGTCAAACTCAATACAGAGGACTTCCTCAAAGAGATAGCAAAAAGACTTGCTTGATTAAATTGCTGTACGATATCCCGTATATTATTCGAAACGGGAAAGGTTACGGTTGTTGAGAGATGGCAAATGGTTAGTATAATAAATAAAAACTAATCGGAAGCGGAGTACTATGTGCTCCGCTTTTCATAAAATAAAGCGAAATATTGCGGGGGAGTACGGGGTGACAATACGAATTATTTTCCAAAATTTATGTTTGTCGGGCAGAATATACAATGCTTTTGTCTAAAGATTTGTCAGGTTTTTCGCACAAACAGGGAAATTTTATGGAAAATACAAGCCTGTTTTTTTGTAAAAAACAAATTTTGTACATAAATGCTTTTTAAGACGTTGAGAAAAAGAAAATTTTTAAAATTGTAAATTATTGAAATCTATCAAAAATCACCGTCTATTTACAATAAATATCAGAATATTTTTTATAATGATTCCAAAAAGCAGAGCTAAAGATAAGAAAATATTAAAAATTATACCGTTTTGTCCATAAAGTTGAACAAGTTCAAAATAAATTTAAACTTAAAAACCGTCTTATGTGCTTCTTTTCAAAGTGTGGATAACCCAAGGCTGCTGTGGATAACTGTGTGGATAACCCCTAAAACTTGCGCATATTCCCGCGTTTTTCGGCATTGTGGATAAAATTTATGCACAAAACCCGTTATGTCTATATCGTGCTGTCTCAGTCCCGAAAAATGCAAACTTTTCCGCCTCAAAAATCCTTGCATTTATATATATAGTTGTGCTAATATGTTAGTGTAATTTTTTAAAAGTTTTTATGTTTTTAAGGAGAATTCATTATGCCTAAAGTTGCAGTTATTATGGGAAGCGTGAGCGACCTCGACGTGGTAAAACCCGCAATCGACATTCTCAAAAAGTTTGACGTGGAAGTCGAAGCGCGCGTTATATCCGCTCACCGCACGCCCGACGACGCGCATCAGTTTGCCGTCAACGCTCTCAAGAATAACATAGAAGTTATCATTTGCGCCGCAGGTAAGGCGGCTCATCTCGGCGGCGTCATCGCGGCGTATACGCCTCTTCCCGTCATCGGTCTGCCCGTAAAGAGCTCGACTATGGACGGTCTCGACAGCTTGCTGTCTATGGTGCAGATGCCCTCGGGTATTCCCGTAGCGTGCGTTGCCATCAACGGCTCGCAAAACGCAGGACTTCTTGCAGTGCAGATGCTGTCTTTGAAATATCCTCAACTCATTGAAAAAATGCAGGACTACAAGAGAAGCCTTGCAGAAAAAATTAAATCCGACGACGAAAAATTACAAAAGGAGTTAAATTAACTATGGAAAGAACCGTTCAACTTTACGAAGGTAAAGCTAAAAAAGTTTACGCAACAACCGACCCCGACATCGTACTCGTTTCCTACAAAGACGACGCTACCGCGTTCAACGGTCTTAAGAAGGGTACTATCCTCGGCAAGGGCGTAGTAAACAACGTATGCAGCAATCATTTGTTCAGACTTTTGGAAGAGAAGGGCATACCCACTCACTACGTAGAGGAAATCAACGAGAGAGAAACCTACGTAAAGAAAGTCGAGATTGTACCTTTGGAAGTAATTATCCGCAATAGAGCGGCAGGTTCTTTCTCCAAGAGATACGGCGTACCCGAGGGTACTGAGCTCGCTACGACGATTATCGAGTTCAGCTACAAGAACGACGACCTCGGCGACCCCCTCATCAACGACTATCATGCGCTCGCTTTGAGACTTGCTACCAAAGAAGAAATCGAAAAGATTAAGGAGCTTGCTTTCAAGGTCAACGACGTACTCAAAGAATACTTTATGGAAATCGGCGTAGAGCTTATCGACTTCAAGCTCGAATTCGGCAGATACAAGGGACAGATTATCCTTGCAGACGAAATTTCTCCCGATACTTGCCGTTTCTGGGACGCTAAGACGGGCGAGAAACTCGACAAAGACAGATTCAGAAGAGATATGGACGACGTTGACAAGGGCTACAGAGAGATGATGAAGAGAATGGGTCTTTCCAAGTAATCTTTCTTTAAGCACTCAATATCGGACAAGCTAGTTAAAATTCAGGAGAAATCAATATGGCAATAGATTACAAGTCCGCAGGCGTAGACGTTGAGGCGGGTTACAAGGCGGTCAAACTAATGAAAGAGTACGTCAAAAAGACGTACAACGACAACGTGCTCGGCGATTTGGGCAGCTTCGGCGGCTTTTACGCGCTCGGAGATAAGGAAGACAGCGACTGTCTCGTAGCCGGTACGGACGGCGTAGGTACCAAACTCAAATACGCTTTCGTACTCGACAAGCACGATACTATCGGTATAGACGCGGTTGCTATGTGCGTAAACGATATAGTATGTCAGGGTGCAAAACCTTTGCTCTTCCTCGACTATATCGCTCAGTCCAAACTCATACCCGAGAGAGTAGCCGACATAGTAAAGGGCGTAAGCGAAGGCTGCTGTCAGTCGGGCTGTGCGCTCATCGGCGGCGAAACGGCGGAGATGCCGGGATTTTACGCTGAGGACGAATACGATATTGCAGGTTTTGCGGTAGGTATCGTCAAGAAAAACAAGATTATCAACGGCAAAAACATCAAAGTAGGGGACAGCCTCGTAGGTATCGCGTCGAGCGGTATTCACAGCAACGGCTATTCGCTCGTGAGAAAACTTTTCGGAGAGGACAAAGAGAGCCTTACTAAGTACAACGAAACTTTGGGCTGCACTCCCGCAGAACTCGTACTCACGCCTACCAAGATTTACGTCAAGACTATTCTCGCGCTCATAGAGAAGTTTGAAATCAAGGGTATAGCTCATATTACCGGCGGCGGATTTATCGAAAACATACCCAGAATCATACCTAAGGGTATGGGTATCAAAATCGACCGTACGAGTTATCCTCTTCCCAAAATATTCAAGGCTTTGCAGGAGATTGCGGGTATCGACGACAGAAAGATGTGCAATACCTTCAATATGGGTATAGGTATGGTGCTTGCGGTTGACCCTTCGATTAAAGACGCGGTAGTCAAAGAGCTCAAAGCTCTCGGCGAAGAGGCGTACGTAATCGGTGAAGTTACCGACAAGGACGGCGAAGTAGAACTTTAATATCAACGCCCTAAGGGCATTCCGAAGACATAACTTTCAAGCTATGTCTTTCGGCATTTTATCGGGACGGAATATATGAAGAACATAGCGGTTTTCGCATCGGGCAGCGGCAGCGATATGCAGTCCGTTATCGACGCCGTAGAAAACGGAAAAATTGACGGAAGAGTAGTTGCGGTAGTTACCAACAAAGAGGGTATCTATGCGCTCGAGAGAGCAAAAAAACACAATATCGAGTCGAGAGTTTTTACGCTTGCCGATTACAAGGACAACGTCTCTCGCGATAAGGCGATAAGCGACTATCTCAAAGACAAAAATATCGACCTTATAGTGCTTGCCGGCTATCTCGCTATCGTTACGCCCGTACTCGTAGACGAGTACGCGGGCAGAATTATCAATATTCATCCCTCGCTCATTCCCAAGCATTGCGGCGTAGGTATGTACGGTCTTAACGTGCATAAATCCGTACTCGCTTCGGGAGATAAAGAGAGCGGTTGTACCGTGCATTACGTTGACCACGGCGCGGACACGGGCAAGATTATCGAACAAAGACGCGTGCCCGTCCTCGAAGGGGATAGCCCCGAGAGTCTTCAGGCGCGTATTCTCGAGGTCGAACACGTACTTCTTCCCGAAGTGGTCGCAAGACTTTGCAGAGAATAAAGAGAAGAAAAGTTACGGTTTTTGATAAAGGTTTGTACCGTAAAACAATTTGTACGCGGTGATATATCAATTGCGCAATAACGTGCGACGGCTTTATCTTTACGACTTTATATAAAGATTGTATGCGTACGCAATGCCGAGTAACTTGTCAGGCTTCGGCGCGTACTCGCGATAATCAAATCGCAATAATTCAATAGGTAATTAATTTTGAGGAGTGTATAAAAATGGCAAAGAAAGCTCTTATCAGCGTATCCGACAAAACGGGTATCGTCGATTTTGCAAAAAAACTGACTTCATACGGATATGACATCATATCTACGGGCGGTACGCTCAAGGTCCTCAACGAGGCTGGCGTAAAGGCTGTGGATATATCTTCCGTTACGGGTTTCCCCGAGTGTCTCGACGGCAGAGTAAAGACCTTGCACCCCAAGGTACACGCAGGACTTTTGGCGATGAGAGACAACAAGGAGCACATGGATTTTTTGAAGAAGATGGAAATCGACCCTATCGACATAGTAGTAGTCAACCTCTATCCTTTCAAAGAAACAGTCAAGAAGCCCGGTATCGATTTGCAGACGGCTATAGAGAATATCGATATAGGCGGACCTACGATGCTCAGAAGCGCGGCTAAAAACTATCAGGACGTAGCCGTACTCGTAGACCCTCAGGACTACGCAAAGGTACTCGACGAGCTTTCAGAGGGCGGTATTAAGAAAGAAACCAAATTCTACCTTATGTACAAGGTATATCAGCATACTTCTTATTACGATACCCTTATCGCAAATTACTTGCGCCAGAAACTCGACATCGAATTCCCCGAAAAATTTACTATGGCTTTCGACAAGGCGCAGGATATGAGATACGGCGAAAATCCTCATCAAAAAGCCGTATTCTATAAAGAGGCTTTCGACGTCAAAGGCTCGCTCGCTACGGCAGTTCAGCTTCACGGCAAGGAGCTTTCTTACAACAATATAAACGATACCAACGGCGCGCTCGATTTGCTCAGAGAATTTACCGAGCCTACGATAGTTGCCGTCAAGCACGCAAACCCTTGCGGCGTAGCTACCGCTAAGACGATAAGCGAGGCTTTCTTTAAAGCAAACGCCGCAGACCCTACGTCCATTTTCGGAGGAATTATCGCGTCCAACCGTACGATTGACAAAGATACGGCAGAGCAGATAAGCAAGATATTCATAGAGATAGTAGTTGCTCCCGACTTTACCGAAGAGGCTTTGGCAATTCTCGAGCAAAAGGCAAATATCCGTCTTTTGAAACTTCCCGAAATCGCTCAGCCTATTCCCGATAACTGCTACGATATGAAAAAGGTACTCGGCGGACTTTTGGTACAGGAGTACGACAAAACGGTAGTTGACGAGAGCAAGTGCAAGACAGTAACCAAAGCTCAACCTACGAAAGAGCAGTTTGAAGATATGGTTTTTGCAATGAAGGTCGTCAAACACACCAAGTCCAACGCTATCGTAGTGGCTAAGGACAAGACCATACTCGGTATAGGTTGCGGACAGGTCAACAGAATAAGAGCTACCAAGCAGGCAATCGAGCATTCGCTTACCGACACTAAGGGCGCGGTGCTAGCGTCCGACGCATTCTTCCCCTTCGACGATTGCGTAGAGGCGGCACACGAGGGCGGTATCGCGGCTATAATGCAGCCGGGCGGAAGCATCAGAGACCAACTCTCTATCGACGCTTGCGACAAGTACGGCATTGCTATGGTATTCAGCGGCGACAGACACTTCAAACACTGATAATCAATTTTACTGAACAACCTCACCCCTAAATCAAGGAGATAAGGAGATAAATATGAACAGCGTTTTGGTAATAGGCAGCGGCGGCAGAGAGCATACGATTTGTTGGGCGCTTGCAAAGAGTAAGAAAATCGACAAAATTTATTGTCTTCCCGGCAACGGCGGTATAAGCGAGATTGCCGAGTGCGTGGATATAGGCGTAATGGACTTTGACAAAATCGTAGATTTTGTGGACAATCACAAGGACATAACTCTCACGGTAGTCGCACCCGACGACCCTTTGGCAGCGGGACTTGTGGACAGACTGGAGGAGAGAGGACACAGAGCTTTCGGACCGAGAGCAAACGCGGCTATAATCGAGGGCAGCAAGGCTTTTTCAAAATACCTTATGAAGAAGTACGGTATCCCTACCGCTGATTACGAGGAATTCAACGACTACGAAAAGGCAGTAGAACATCTCAAAAACGCAAAATATCCTCTTGTCGTCAAGGCAGACGGACTTGCGCTCGGCAAGGGCGTAATAATCTGCAATACCAAAGAAGAGGGATTGCAGGCGGCAAAGGATATGATGATAGACGCCAAGTTCAAGGACGCAGGCAAGACTGTCATCGTCGAAGAATTTATGGTAGGACAGGAAGTATCCATTCTTTCTTTCTGCGACGGCAAGACTATCGTGCCTATGGTCAACGCGAGAGACCATAAGCGCGCTTACGACAACGACCAAGGACTCAACACGGGCGGTATGGGCACATTCTCGCCTTCGGCGATTTATACCGACGAAGTAGCCGACGAGGTATTGCACAAAATCATTTTGCCTACCGTAGACGCAATGAACAAAGAGGGCAGAACCTTTAAAGGCGTATTGTACTTCGGACTTATGCTGACCGACGAGGGCGCAAAAGTAGTAGAGTACAACGCGCGTTTCGGCGACCCCGAAACTCAGGTTGTTTTGCCTCGTCTTAAGACCGATTTGTACGATATTTTCAACGCAGTCGTTGACGGCACTCTCGACAAGATAGATATAGAGTGGAACGATTTGGCTTGCGTATGCGTAGTAATGGCAAGCGGCGGTTATCCCGAGAGTTACAAAAAGGGTATGGAAATCACAATCGGCGACATAGATAAGGACGTAATCGTATTCCATGCGGGTACAAAGCTCAAGGACGGAAAACTCTACACCAACGGCGGAAGAGTGCTGGGCGTTACGGCTATGGGCAAGGATATTCACGAGGCGAGAGAAAAGGCGTATAAAAACGTCAAGAAAATCTCCTTCGAGGGTGCATTCTACCGCACGGATATAGGCATAAAGAAATAAAAGCGGTTTAAGTTTGCCTTCGACAGTCGGATTTGACAAACCTTAGGCAATAAAATCGACAACATCAATTAAATACTGATTAATTAATAATTAATATATTAAGGAACACATTATGGTAAAGAGAATTTTCGTTGAGAAAAAAGAGGGTTACAACGTATCGGCTAAGAAAACTACCGCCGACATCAAAAACGTGGTAGGAATAAACGTCGACGAAGTAAGAGAATTCATAAGATACGATATAGAGGATTTGGACGAAGAAGTCTATGCAAAGGCAAAGACGACTATCTTCAGCGAACAACCCGTAGACAACCTCTACGAGGAATTGCCCGACCTTAAGGGATATAAATTGCTCGTAGTCGAGTACCTTCCCGGACAGTACGACCAGAGAGCGGACAGCGCGATGCAGTGCGTACAGCTGTTGTCTATGGCAAAGCGTCCTCTGATTAAGTGCGCAAAACTCTATGCAATCAAAGGTGCGGACGATAAGGGCTTCGAGAAAATCAAGAAGTACATTATCAACCCCGTTGAGAGCAGAGAAGGCAGTATGGAAATTCCCGCTACGCTCGAGCAGGAAGTACAGCTCAATCTTACCGTACCCGTAATCGAGGGCTTTATAGATATGAGCGACGAGGAGATAGCAGAGTACCACAAAAAGACGGGATTTGCTATGAGCAAAGAGGATTTGGCTTTCGTAAGAGATTACTTCAAGGGCGAAAAGCGCAACCCTACCGAGAGCGAAATCAAGGTAATCGACACTTACTGGTCGGACCATTGCAGACACACGACTTTCGCGACCGAGCTTACGGATATTAAAATCGACAGCAACAACCCTCACGTACAAAAGGCTCTCGATCTTTACCGCGATTTATACGAGGAGTTCAATTCCAAGAGAGAGGACAAGTATCCCTGTCTTATGGATATAGCTACCATTGCCGTCAAGAAACTCAAAAAAGAGGGCAAACTCGACAATCTCGACGTGAGCGACGAAATCAACGCTTGTTCGGTAGAGGTTGACGTAGACGTAGACGGCAAGCCTCAAAAGTGGCTGATTATGTTCAAAAACGAAACTCACAACCATCCTACGGAAATCGAGCCTTTCGGCGGTGCGGCTACGTGTCTCGGCGGCGCGATAAGAGACCCTCTTTCAGGCAGAACATACGTATATCAGGCTATGAGAGTTACGGGAAGCGGCGACCCCACGCAGGATATATCGACTACTCTCAAAGGCAAACTCCCTCAGAGAGTTATCACAAAGACTGCGGCTGCGGGCTATTCCAGCTACGGCAATCAGATAGGACTTTCCACAGGTTTGGTAGCTGAGATGTATCACGAGAATTACCGCGCTAAGCGTCTCGAAACAGGTTACGTTATTGCGGGCGCACCCAAAGAAAACGTAGTGAGAAGAAAACCCGTCAAGGGCGATATTATCGTACTTTTAGGCGGCGAGACGGGCAGAGACGGCTGCGGCGGCGCAACAGGCTCTTCCAAAGCGCATACCGAAAAATCCGTAGAAGTGTGCGGAGCAGAAGTGCAAAAGGGTAATCCTCCCACGGAAAGAAAAATTCAAAGACTTTTCCGCAATAAGGAAGTTGCTCAGCTTATCGTCAAGTGCAACGACTTCGGCGCGGGCGGCGTAAGCGTAGCTATCGGCGAGCTTGCGGACAGTCTCGACATTTATCTCGACAAAGTACCCAAGAAGTACGAGGGATTGAGCGGTACGGAACTTGCGATAAGCGAATCTCAGGAGAGAATGGCTGTCGTACTCGATAAAAACGACGTGGAAAAATTCATAGAATTTTCCGCTAAAGAAAACTTGCAGGCTACGGCTGTCGCAGAAGTTACGGACAACGGCAGAATGAGAATGTTCTACGCGGGCAACGTAATCGTAGACCTTAAGAGAAAATTCCTCGATACCAACGGCGTAAAACAAAGACAAAACGCTCACGTTGACGACAACGTAAGTAACTATATGGACAAGCTCAACGAAAAGACAGAACAGCTTTTCGACAAGGGAGAATTTGACCAAGCAATACTCAGCGAGCTTTCTCGTCTCAACGTATGCTCGACAAAGGGCTTAGGAGAAATGTTTGACGGCACGATAGGCGCGGCAAGCGTACTTATGCCTTTCGGCGGTAAATATCAGCTTACTCCCGCAATAGCTATGGCAAGCAAGCCTCCCGTAGAAGGCTTTACGGATACGGCTACCGTATCGACTTACGGTTGTTCTCCTCAGCTTATGACGTCCTCTCCTTTTACGGGCGCAATATATTCTATATTGCTTTCGCTCTCCAAGCAGGTTGCTTGCGGCGTAGACGTCAAGACAGTAAGACTTTCTTTGCAAGAATACTTCAAGCGTCTTAATCAGGATGCGGACAGATGGGGACAGCCTCTTGCGGCACTCCTCGGCGCGCTCTATGCTCAGATAGGTTTCGGCGTAGGCGCGATAGGCGGCAAGGACAGTATGAGCGGTACTTTCGAGCATATCGACGTACCTCCTACGCTCATATCTTTCGCTATGGGCATACACAAGGCTTCCAAGATTATTACCAATACTTTCGGCTATAAGTCGGGAGCAAAGAATATATGGCATATCGCTATACCTAAGGACGAATACGGTATTCCCGATTTTGCAAAAACTCTCGCGCTTTACGATGCAATCAAAGACGAGTGCGCTTCAGGCAAAATCAAGGCAATCAACGTAGTTGAAGAGGGCGGTGTAGTCGCAAGCGTATTCAAGGCTTGTATGGGTAACAAAGAAGGTACCGACTGGAACGAGCTTTCCGAAGATTTGTTCGCGCCTGCATTCGGCGACTTCGTAGTGCTTGCCGACGAGATAGGCAAACTCAA
Organism: uncultured Christensenellaceae bacterium; assembly: GCA_944380355.1. Taxonomy (GTDB): domain Bacteria; phylum Bacillota; class Clostridia; order Christensenellales; family UBA3700; genus RACS-045. The sequence goes on along the minus strand of CALWHJ010000007.1, from coordinate 12,085 downwards.
AGAGTTTGACGCTCAACTTGTCGCAGTCCTCAACGGAACTCATACGGCTGACCTTTGCGGAAAGGAACTCAAAATGGAGGTTGCTGCGCAATCTTTCGAGGGTACGCTCGACAACGTATTCCCCACGACCGCACCCGCGAGCGGAGAAGTGCAAAATCTCATATTCTGCGCAAGAAAACAACCTCACGTTGCACGCAATATAGTCAAACCTCAGGTATTTATCCCCGTATTCCCCGGAACAAACTGCGAATACGATACGGCAAGAGCATTCGAGAGAGCGGGAGCAAAGGCTAATATTCTGGTAATCAAAAACCGTTCGTCCAAAGACATAGAGGACAGCGCAAAGGAAATCGTCAAGGCACTTTCTCAAAGTCAGATAATCGCTTTCCCCGGCGGATTCAGCGGCGGCGACGAGCCTGACGGCAGCGGTAAGTTTATCGCAACCACTTTTAAAAATCCCCGTATTGCAGAGGCTGTTATGGAACTTCTCTATAAGAGAGACGGTCTTGCGCTCGGTATTTGCAACGGTTTCCAGGCTCTTATCAAACTCGGTCTCGTACCCTACGGCGATATAAGAGAGCAGACGCCCCAAGCGCCTACGCTCACGTTCAACAACATATCCCGCCACGTGTCCACTATGGTCAACATAAGAATTGCTACCAACAAATCTCCTTGGCTTTCTAAGGTGCGCGTAGACGACGTATTCACCGTACCCGTAAGCCACGGCGAGGGAAGATTTGTCGCTAGCAAAGAAGAGCTTGACAAGATTATCAAAAACGGTCAGGTAGCTACGCAGTACGTGGATATGACGCGCAACGCTACTATGCAGTCTCCTTTCAACCCCAACGGAAGCATGTACGCTATCGAAGGTATTATCTCTCCCGACGGCAGAGTGCTCGGCAAGATGGGACACATCGAGCGTTTGGATAAGGACCTCTACAAAAACGTCGAGGGTAATTACGATATGAAACTCTTCGAGAGCGGCGTAGACTACTTCAAATAATAGCCCCTTGACAAAGAGTAAAAATCTTTTAGCTTTAAGCAATGCAAAAGCCCGACCACCGTCGGGCTTTATCAAAATAATACATATATTTTAAAAGCGTATTGAGCAAAACGCGAAAATGTGATATACTGAATAATACGGCAACAGACTGTACAAAAATAAGCAATCTGACAAATTTACACAGCGGGCTGATACAGAGAGGCAAATCATTATGGCATTCTTACCTATATCCAAAGAGGAAGTACAGGGCAGGCAAGTGGACGTTGTCTACGTCATAGGCGAGGCGTACGTCGACCATCCCTCTTTCGGACACGCAATCGTGTCCCGCCTTTTGCAATCTCTCGGCGTGGACGTAGCCATAGTCGCTCAGCCTCAAAACGATAGCGATTATATGCGTTTCGGCGTGCCTAAGTACGGTTTTATGGTGTCCAGCGGAGTTGTGGACAGTATGGTCAACAACTATACCGTAGCCAAAATCAAGCGTACCCGTGACGTGTACAGTGAGGGCGGAAAGACGGGTATGCGCCCCGACAGATGCGTGGACGTGTATTGCAACAACTTAAAAAGGCTCTATCCCGACAGCCCGATTATAATAGGCGGAATCGAAGCGTCGCTCAGAAGATTTTCGCACTACGATTATTGGAAAGACTGCGTTTTGCCGAGCATTCTTGTATCTTCAAAAGCCGATTTGCTTATATACGGTATGGGCGAGCGACCTATAAAGGAAATTTTCCGACTGGCTCAAAAAGGCGTTCCTCTCGACAAGATAAGGGACGTGAGAGGCACGTGTTATCTAGAGAGTTTTGACAAACTTTCGGCAAAGCTCAAGAGCGAAATAGAAGAACACAAAGCGGAGTTTTGCCCCTCTTTCGAGCAGGTAAGAGAGGACAAAATGCAGTACGTGCACGCTTTTAAGACGCAGTATGCCAACAATGACCCCTATTACGGAAAGACGCTTTTGCAAAAGCACGGAGATAAATATTTAGTGCAAAATCCTATGCAATATCCGCTCACCGTAAAGGAAATGGACGAAGTCTACGCATTGCCCTACGAGAGGACATATCACCCTGTATATAAAGAGGGTGTGCCCGCGATAGAAGAGGTCAAGTATTCGTTGACTTCCGTCAGAGGCTGTTTCGGCGCGTGCAACTATTGCGCGATAGCTTTTCATCAGGGCAGAATAGTACAAAAGCGCAGTAAGGAAAATATCGTCAAAGAGGCGGAAATCTTTGTCAATGACAAAGACTTCAAGGGTTATATTCACGACGTAGGCGGTCCTACGGCAAACTTCAGAAATCCCGCTTGCGCAAAGCAAATAGGCAAGGGAATATGCAAGGACAAGTCGTGCATAGGCTACCGTCCTTGTCCCGCAATGCAGGTAGACCACAGCGAATATCTCGACTTACTTAAGACTTTGAGAGAGCTTGAGGGAGTAAAGAAAGTTTTCGTACGCTCGGGTATAAGATTCGATTACGTAATGTACGACAAAAACGACGAATTCTTGCGCGAGCTTATCAAACATCACGTCAGCGGACAACTCAAGGTTGCGCCCGAGCACGTCAGCGACAACGCACTCGAGAATATGAACAAACCGCCTTTCGACGTATATTTGAGATTTAAGGAAAAGTTTGACGCTATCAACAGAAAACTGGGTAAAAAACAATATCTCGTACCTTATCTCATATCGTCGCACCCCGGCTGTACTCTCAAAGACGCGATAAGGCTAGCGCTGTATCTGAAGTCTATAGGATATATGCCCGAGCAGGTGCAGGACTTTTATCCTACGCCGTCCACGAAATCAACTTGTATGTACCATACGGGCATAAATCCCGACACTATGAAAGAGGTTTACGTGGCAAGAAGCAAGCGCGAAAAAGCTATGCAGCGTGCGCTTATGCAATACCGAAAGAAGAATAATTATCAGATAGTTGCCGAAGCTCTCAAAGAGGCGGGAAGAGAGGATTTGATAGGCTTTGACGAACATTGTCTTATAAGACCCACCAAAGAGCTTGCGACCGAAAGAGCAAACGAAAGACGCGCAAAAGAAGGAAAGAGCAGAGTCGCGGAAAGAGCGGCAAAAGTCTACGGCAAAACTACAGAAAAGAAAATTAATTCTAAAAGTCGTTTTGCACAAAAGACAAAGCGCACCGATAAAGGCAAGAGAAAATAAAAAGTCAAAAGCATAGCAACGCGTTGATAATTCAAAGATAACGGAGAATATATGGCAATAATTACCGACATAACATTGCAATCCAAGAATATCGACAGAGTAAATCTCTTTGTCGACGGTAAATTTTATGCGGGAGTAAGCCGTATTGCCGTATACAATCACAAACTTGCCGTAGGCACGGAGATTGACGAGAGCACTCTCGACAAGGTCATTTTCGACAGCGACAAAGACAAGGCTTTCGATTATGCGTTGACATATATTTCGAGATATACGCCCACCGAAAAAATACTCAAAAACAAGCTCTACGAAAAGGGCTACGGCAAAATGATAGTCGAATATACGTTGGATAAATGCAAGAAGTACGGCTATATAGACGATAAGGAATACGCGCGCTCGTACGTTTCTCTCAACAGCGCGGTAAAGGGTAAAAACCGTTTGCGCGCCGAGCTTAAAGCAAAAGGTGTAGCCGACGCGTATATAGATAAAGCTCTCGAAGGGTTAAAGCAGGGCGCGACTTGCAGCGAAGTAGCAAAAAAACACAGCAAAAACGCCGACGTGCACGACCCCAAGTACAGAGCCAAACTCATAAGATTTTTGCAATACAGAGGCTATGAGTGGGAAGACATAAGTCAGGCGCTTTCCGTGCTTAAAATCGTAGACGACGGTTTTGAGGGAAACGGGGAATAAAAGAGTGGGATTCTTTGACGATAAAAAAGATTTTATTATCCTAAGGCAAAGGAATTTGAGATATGCAAGACGTATTGAGTGCAAAAAATATGGCAAATTGCGATAAAGCGACGATGGAGAGCGGCACGCCCTCCGTTGTGCTTATGCAACGCGCCGCAAAAAGTATTTTCGACGCGCACGATTACAAAGGCAAAATCTATATAATATGCGGCAAGGGCAACAACGGCGGAGACGGCGTAGCTTTGGCGGATATTATGACGGATAAGGGTATGGAGCCTTTTGTATATTTGATTGACGAGAATATATCGCAAGACTCCAAATATTTTTACGACAGACTTATTGCTAAAGGATACGCAAAGATTTACGGCATATCCGAGTGCGATTACGATGCGGACATAATCGTGGACTGCATATTCGGTACGGGATTCAAGGGCGAGCCTAAGGGGATTTATGCGCAAGTAATAGACGGTATAAACAAATCGCGTGCCTACAAGATATCCGCCGATATTCCCAGCGGACTCAATGCCGACAACGGTAGATTTACGCTATGCGTAAAAGCCGACAAAACAGTGAGCATGCAGTTTGCAAAAAGCGGACATTATCTCAACGATGGCAAGGATATGACGGGAAAACTCATTGTCGCGGATATAGGTATAGGACTTATAAAGCAAGAATACAAACTCGTCGAAAAGCAAGACGTCAAAGCTCTTTTCCCGCCCAGAAAAGCCAATACGCACAAGGGAAGTTACGGCAAAAGCGCGCTTTTAGGCGGTTGTACCAATTATGCGGGCGCTTTGAAACTTGCCGATACGGGACTTTGCGCATTAAGAAGCGGCGGCGGTCTAAATATGCTTATCGTACCCAAAAGTCTTGCGCCCGTCTACGCGCAGGCGGTCAAAGAAAGCACGCTTTATCCTATGACGGATAAAGACGGCTATATGCTCTTTGACAAAAGCGAGCTTGACAAGGCATTGAAGGGCGTGGATTGTCTTGCGATAGGTATGGGCATAGGCGGCAATTATGAGGAAAATCATAAGATTGTCGAATATATAATCAAAAATTACGCTATAAGCGTAATAATCGATGCGGACGGATTAAATTCGCTTGCGCTCAATCCCGATATTCTCAAAGACGCTAAGGCTAAAATTTTGATTACGCCTCACGTAAAGGAGATGTCGCGCCTTACAGAAAGACAAGTGTTCCAAATTCTCGACGACCCGATAAACACCGCAAAAGACTTTGCCGATAAATACGGCATAACCGTATTGCTCAAAGGTGCGACTACAGTCGTTACGGACGGCAGAGAAGTTTATCTCATTGCCAACGGCGGTGCGGAATTGTCCAAGGGCGGCAGCGGAGACGTACTTAGCGGTGTGATTGTCGGGCTTGTATCTCAAGGCAATTCGCTTATAAAAAGCGCGTATGCGGGCGCGTATCTCACGGCTTATACGGCAAAAAAACTTGTCGAGGAGTATTCGCAATACGGTGTTTTGCCCAGCGACGTGGCAAAAGCCGTAGCACAAATCATAAAAGAAGATTGAGTGCGTTTAAATAAGATTATCAATATAAGGAGTATAGAATATGAAAGTATTACTTATCAACGGAAGTGCAAAGCCTCAGGGCTGTACGGCAAGAGCCTTGCAAGAGGTCGTATGTATCCTTGAAGAAAAGGGAGTGGAGTATGAGATAGTCAATCTCGGCGGCGCACCCGTAAGAGATTGCATAGGTTGCAACAAGTGCGGGGCAGTCCTCAAAAACAATACGTGCATTTTCGACGACGATATAGTCAATACGCTTATCGCAAAGGCAAAAGATTGCGACGGTTTCGTATTCGGTACGCCCGTATATTACGCACACCCCAGCGGAAGAGTACTTTCGCTTCTCGACAGAATGTTTTACGCAGGCGGAAGAGTGTTCAAGCATAAACCCGCTTTTGCAGTTGCCAGCGCAAGACGCGCAGGCACTACCGCGTCGCTCGACGTACTCAATAAGTATTTTACCATAGCGCAAATGCCCGTTGCCTCGTCAAGCTACTGGACAATGGTGCACGGCAATACGCCTCAGGAAGTCGAGGAAGACAAGGAAGGTCTTATGACCTTGCGTAACGCCGCGCGCAATCTCGTATGGCTTATGGAGTGCATACAGGCAGGCAAAGAAAAAGGTATCGAGCCGCCTAAGAACGAGAGCGGTATCCGTACTAATTTTGTCAGAGCGTAAGAAAGGCGCTTCGCATAAGGTCTGAGAGTAAAACAGGCGCATATACTTCGTTAAGAGCCTTGACAATACGGCAAGTATTGCCTTCGTCTCTCGCCTTGTATATGCGCCTATTTTTCGTCTCAGACTGCTGCGCACCGCAAAGCGGCTTATGCTCAAAGCCTTTCTTCCGCTCGAAGTTATTTTCTGAAGTTAAATATAGATAGAAATATACATAAAGAAAATGCCGTCGCTAGGCAAAGAAGACAGAGCTGTAAGTAGAGTGTTTTGCGATGATTTGCGCTAAGAAAGAAGAAGATATCAGCTTAATTATGTAGATAATTTGAAAAGAATAAGTACAAAAATAATACCGCCGAATAGTGATAGGCACTTGCCTTTGCTACGGCAAAGGTGCTACGTAATTAAAAATGCGCAGATTGCGTGTAGTTACAAGGCGAAGTGCGCAGGCAATACTGGAGGTATTACACATATATCTAAATAGGAAAACATAAATAAAAAGAAAATGCCGTCGCTAGGCAAAGAAGACAAAGCTGTAAGTAGAGTGTTTTGCGATGATTTGCGCTAAGAAAGAAGAAGATATCAGCTTAATTATGTAGATAATTTGAAAAGAATAAGTACAAAAATAATACCGCCGAATAGTGATAGGCACTTGCCTTTGCTACGGCAAAGGTGCTACGTAATTAAAAATGCGCAGATTGCGTGTAGTTACAAGGCGAAGTGCGCAGGCAATACTGGAGGTATTACACATATATCTAAATAGGAAAACATAAATAAAAAGAAAATGCCGTCGCTAGGCAAAGAAGACAAAGCTGTAAGTAGAGTGTTTTGCGATGATTTGCGCTAAGAAAGAAGAAGTAATACTGTATGTATTACGATAATGACGAAGCGCAAAGGGCGGAAAACGCACAGTTACAGCCTGTCTGAGTTGCGTAGCGGCGGCATAATCAATAAAACCCCAGACTTATCATAAGAGCCTGATTGATTTTTTGCATTGTGTCAAGAGGTACTTCGCCTATTTTGTCTTTCAGTCGCTGTTTGTCAAGCGTACGTATTTGCTCGAGAAGTACGACAGAATCCTTTTGAAGACCGTATTCCTTTGCGCTTAGCTCTATATGCGTTGGAAGTTTGGCTTTGTTTATCTGACTGGTTACGGCTGCCGCGATTATCGTAGGACTGTATTTGTTGCCTACATCGTTTTGCACTACCAGTACGGGACGTATACCACCTTGTTCACTGCCTACGACGGGACTGAGGTCCGCATAATACAATTCTCCTCGTTTTATCATAGTTATCTCCAAAGTGAGTTTTGTCCTAATAAATACTATGCTTTTTATTAGTCGATTGTTATTGTTGACAATGGCAGGGTATTTTATGCGTGAGCCTTGCTCCGAATGTAAAATACTTCTTAAAATTATAAAAAATTTAAGTAATCTTTGATTATCGGTTTTTTGAATTTATTACATATCACACAAAACAAGGATATATTTAGTTATTTATATATAAAAATACCTATATTAAAATATTTTACAAAATATGTTATTGCAATTTATCTAATAACTATGTTATTATTATTGTGGTGTTTTACGAAACCGATTACAACGATTAAAATTAAAAGGGAAAGAAAATTATGGCTTCTATCAATGAAAACAAGTTTCTTTGCAAAATGATGGGCACTGATCCCACAAAACCCGAAGAGATGCAGCCTAAAGAAGTTTTGTCCTACTCCGTAGCAGGTCTAGGTCAAAACATTATCTGTCAGTTGGTTACCACCTTCTTTATGATTTATATGACAGACGTTGCAGGCGTATCCGCTCTCTGGCTTGCTTGGATGTTCCTTGCAGCAAGACTTTTCGACGCGTTCAATGACCCCATAATGGGTACCTTCGTTGATATGACGAAGAGCAAATGGGGCAAGATGAGACCTTATCTCAAATTTTCGCCTATCCCGATAGCTATACTTACGATACTGTTGTTTACGTCTTTCAATTGGGGACCTAAAGCACAGTTTGCTTATTCTACCGTAATATATCTGATGTGGGGTATAGCGTATACGTCCGTTGACGTACCTTACTGGGGATTGTCTTCTTCGATGACTTCCGATACCGAAAAGAGAAATACGCTTTTGACGATTGCTCGTCTTTTCTGTACTGTCGGTAGCGGTCTCGTATCGGTTGTTATACCTGTCGTTGCGGACAAGAAGTTTGGCAAAGATAACCTTCTTTGGATATATCTCGTATGCGCAATAGTCAGCGTACTTATGGCAATTCCTACGTTCTGGATTGGTTTTAAGAATACGAAAGAAAGATTTTATGACGAAAAGAGTAAAGCTTCTCTTAAGAAAAATCTTTCTTTGCTTGTAAAGAATAAGCCTATTCTCATAATGATTTTGGTCGGCGTACTCGGCGGTCTCCGTACGATTTATATGACGACGGCTTATTATTACGCAACATACAATTTGAGAAGCACAGGTCTTGCTTCCGTAATATTCTTGCTTGTAGTTCCCGGCGGTCTTGCGGCAACGCTTTTGACTCCCGTACTCTCAAAGAAATTCGGTAAAAAGACTATATTCCTTTGGTCGCATATTATTGGCGGTATTTTGCTTGTAATACTGTATTTTATAGGCCTAGATTCCAACGGTACAAGCACCGCAGCTCAGGTTGCTTTCTACATAATCATAATACTTGCAGGTATTCCTTCGGGATTCAGTAATATACTTACATATTCGATGATTGCAGACTCAATCGATTATCTCGAAGACAAGACGGGCGAAAGAGCAGAAGGTATTTGTTTCAGCATGCAGACCTTTATATCTAAGATAGGTATGGCGCTTACCGCATTCGTTACTCTTATGGTACTCGGAAGCTTCGGTTACGACGAAATCGCGGTCGAAGATTTGACCGAGGAAATAATCAACAGCGCTACTTTCCAAGAAGTTGTCAAAGGTAACTGGATGGCTACTACGCTCCTCTGCGGACTTTCGATGTTTGCTTGCGCTATTCCTCTGTTCTTCTATACCTTTACTGAAAAGAGACAGGTTGAGGCGGTAGCGAGAGTTCTTGCAAGAAAGAAAGCTGCGGGTACTATGACCGAGACAGAAGAAGGCGAGTTTATCAATGCACTCAAGGCAATCGACCCTAAGCGTACGGAAGTATTCGAGCAGATTTTTGAAATCTTAGGTATCGACGACTTGTCCGAACTCGGCGAAACCTACACGTTCTCCGAAGATGCAGACGGCAACGTAGAAGAAACCGTGACGGTTGACGCAATCGAAATCTCCGAACTCGATAAGGACAATATCAAGTCTGACGAAAAGAGCGTTGATGATGAGGGCGCGGACGGTAAAAAAGAATAATTTATCGACACATAACAAATAAAATACTCAAAGGCTATCCCTCGAGATAGCCTTTGTAGTATATTTTAAGGACTTATGGCATACACATCTTTATACAGAAAATACAGACCCGATACTTTTGAAAAAATGCTTGGACAAAGGCACATTATACGCACTTTGTCCAATGCCGTTCTCAACTCTAAAATATCGCACGCATATTTGTTTACGGGAACGCGCGGTACGGGTAAAACTTCGACAGCTAAGATTTTTGCCAAAGCTATCAACTGTTTGCATCCCTTGAAAGACGGTTCTCCTTGCGGAAAGTGCGAGGTATGCAAAGCTCTCTCGAGTGCAAACAATATGGATATTCTCGAGATGGACGCTGCATCCAACAACAGTGTAGACGATATCCGCGACCTTATTGAAAAGGTAAAATACGTACCCGTTGCGGGCAAGTACAAAGTATATATCATCGACGAAGTGCATATGCTTACACCTCAGGCGTTTAACGCACTTTTGAAGACTTTGGAAGAGCCTCCCGCACATACGGTGTTTATACTTGCAACGACAGAAGTGCATAAGATACCTCAGACCATATTGTCAAGGTGTATGCGATTTGACTTCAGACTGCTGTCTACTCAAGAGCTTACGGACTATCTTTGCTCTATTTTGGATAAAGAGGGAAGAGAATATCAGCTCGAAGGCGTAAGGGCAATTGCCGAAGCAGGCGACGGAAGCGTAAGAGATATGCTGTCTGTTGCCGATATGTGTATGTCCTATACTGACGGCAAGATTACTTATGAGGACGTATTGGAGGTCTTGGGTGCAAGCTCTCCCGTTATGACGGTAGAGTTGTGTTCGCATATCGTGGACCATAATACTCAGGGCGCGCTTGAACTGACGGAAAAAATTCTGTCTTTGGGAAAGAGTGTAGAGCTTCTTGCAAAAGACATTGCAAAGATGATGCGCAATCTTCTGTATATTCTCAATTGCACTAATGCCAACAAGTTTTTAGCACTTCCCAAGGATATATATGCCAAGTTGTGCGACGTTGCAAATCACACGGACAACAATAATCTAGTACGCATAATAGAGATTTTTTTAGGAATAGAAAACAGTCTCAGAGTTTCGTCTTCTCCTGCAATAATGCTTGAAATGAGCGTGGCGAAGGCGTGCGATTTGACAATTGACCTCGATGAAGACGCAGTACTGAGACGACTTAAAGACATAGAGGCAAAAATAAGGTTGTTTGCAAAACATTACAAAGAGATAGACGAGTCGCTCAAACTTGACTTAGGAGAAGTATGGGGCTATTTGCTCAATACGATAAGCACGGGCGCACAAACTCAACAAGCTTACGCTTGTGCCGTAGGAGTAACAGCGGAAATGCTTACTTTTGACAACGGAGTATTGTATATCAACGTGGAAAACGAAAAGAGTCTTCCGGCGATAAAACAATACATCAAAATGTTTGAAAACGTCATCAAAAAGCGATACTTCGAGATAACGGAGCTTTCTATCAAATTCTTCAACAAGGAAGAAGCTCTCAACAAGGATATAAAAAAAGTACAAAACCTTTTTGACGAGGAAATGGTCAACATAACCAATTCGTCAAAATCGGATAAATAAAAAACAGTCATAAAAGGAGACTTTATATTATGGGAAAATTCGGTGGATTCGGCGGAATGGGCAATATGCAGCAACTTATGAAGCAAGCCCAAAAGATGCAACAGGAACTTCAGGCGGCTCAAGAGTCACTCAAGGAACTCGAGGTAACGGGTACTAGCGGCGGCGGACTCGTAGAAGTAACTATGACCTGCGAAAAGCAGCTTACCGCAATCAAAATCAAACCTGAGGCAGTAGACCCTGATGACGTAGAAATGCTCGAAGACCTTATCGTAGCGGCATTTAACGATGCAAGTGAAAAGGCCGACGGAATCAAAGAAGAGAAAATGGGTAAATTTGCAGGACTCGGTATCTGATATGGCATATTATCAACCTTTGTCGAGGCTTGTAGCACAGTTTTCCAAACTTCCGGGCGTAGGCGCAAAGACTGCGCAGAGATACGCATATAAGATAATCAATATGTCGGAAGAGGAAGTAGAGGAGTTTGCAAAAGCTTTGATTGAAACTAAAAAAAGCATACATTATTGCAAAATCTGCGGTAACTACACCGACGAAGATATCTGCGATATATGTAAGACGAGAGATAACTCAGTAATCTGCGTAGTCAAAGAGCCCAAAGATATAGTAGCTTTTGAAAAAATCAAAGATTATAAGGGTGTATATCACGTTTTGCAAGGCACTCTCAATCCTATGCAGGGCATAGGCGTAGACGATATTCGCATCAAAGAGCTTATGTCCCGTCTTGTAGGAGTTAAAGAAGTCATTATGGCTACAAATCCCGATATCGACGGCGAAGCAACCGCGACTTATATCGCGCGCTTAATCAAGCCTATGGGTATAAAAGTTACGCGTCTTGCCAGCGGTATATCTATGGGAAGCGATATAGAGTATACCGACGAGGTGTCGTTGGCTAGGGCTTTGGCTGACCGCAAAGAATACTAGGCGACCGCGTATAGCGGCGCGCCTTTTCCTTTTATCTGCGGTGCGCCCGCGGCAGTTACGTACGGCAAGTACGCGCCTTTGCGGGCGACCTGGAAAAAGAAAAAATCACACC
>CALWHJ010000006.1 GCA_944380355.1 uncultured Christensenellaceae bacterium | reverse complement strand
TCCGCGCTTTTCAGTTCGGCGTCATCGTAATACGGCAAGTATTACTTCTTCCTTTCGCATTGCCGATACGAAACGGTAAGGATAAGCCGTATTCATACGGGGCTTGCAATTTGAGAGTAGAAGATTGCGGCTGTTATGCGGCGAGGTGCGACGGCAATACTTGCCGTATTGTCAAGTGCCTCAACAAAATAACAGCCGTAAGATGCGCGTCTCAAATCTTATCCGCACCGCTCGCTAGCGGTACAACAAAGCATCGCAAAATTCACTGCTTACAGCCCCTTCTCGGCGGTACATTTTTTGTATAGATATGCCGACAGGGTACTTGAATCAGGTAAAAGCTTAACAAAATTTACCTCAAACAACAGTTGTTTAATCTTAAATGAAAATTAATCAATTGTAAAATTTTTTGAAAAATATTGACGGCAAATTTTGTTTAAATATGCAAATAAAAGACATATTTGCCTAAAAATATGTACAAAATGCGTGCTTTCCGTTTATTGACAATACGCGTTAATTGTAGTAAACTCATAATACGCGCAAAGTGTCGGTAGTTATTTATCGGCGCAAGCGTTTTGTATGTGTGAAAGTGGAATTTAGAGTTTGTCATTAGAAATGATTGAGGGAGAAAATGTTCAACAACGACGATAACAAAGACTATACACCCTACGGTGAGTACGGCGGTTCAGATAACAAAGACCGTGCGACAGACGTTCCTGAATCCGTCCTGTCTTATGACGAGTACGGATTGCCCGTGAGGGAAGAAAAAAAGGACGATTACGCCCCTGCTTACGTAGATAATACATATACCAACAGTTTCGGCAACAGTTTTGCCAGCGCGCTTGCGGGTATGGATAAAAAGCAAGACGGAGAAAAGAAAGCGGAAACAAAACCGCACACCGAGGAAAAGAGATATCTCGGTACAAGTTCTTTCGGCTTTATCAAACGTCCCGAGAGTGTTTCGCGCGATAATCATATTTTCAACAAACCCAAGGAAAACAAGACTGACGACAACCGAAATGCGCAATCGCGTTTTGGAGCTTTCGGCGCGTCCGAGCGTGTGAGAAGCGAGCAAAACAATGCCCAGCCTTCGGCTCAACAGGTATTCAGCAATGTGCAACCTGCGCAAAAGAGGTCTGAGATTACTCAGCAAACCTCCGCATATTCTCAGCCCGCTGAGGTATGGCCACAGCCTACGGAGCAAAAATCCGTTTACGGACAGAGTGCAAACGGCTATACGCAGGACGGTTACGCACAGGGCGGCTATTCTCAATCTCAACAGCCTGATCCCTCGTACTCTCAGACTATAGAGAGCAAGCCCGTATATACGCAGTCCCGCCCTGAGAATGAGTGGCCGGAGCGCGCTCAGCAAACCTCCGCATATTCTCAGCCCGCCGAGGTATGGTCGCAGCCTACGGAGCAGCATTCCGCTTACGGACAGAGCGCAAACGACTATACGCAAAACGGCTACGGACAGAGCGCAAACGGCTATGGGCAAAGTGCGGATTATGCTAACAGCGAATATGCTCAATCTCAGCGCGGCTATTATGACGGCTATGCGCAAGGAACAAACAACTATACGGCGGACGCATACAACGGTTATAGTTATGCTCAGGACGCATACGGTGCTCAGCAGGGCATAAACGCTTCCGACAGTGCGCCCGAGCAAAGGCCTTTATCCAAAGAGGAGATAAAGCGTCAGCAAAAGCACGACGCGCTTTTGCAAAAAGAGCAGGAAAGACAGCAAAAACAGCAGGCAAAACTCGATAAGCTCAATCAGAAAGAGCAAGAAAGACGTCAGAAGGTTGCCGATAAGCAGGCACAGCTTGAGGAAAAAGAAAGACAAAAGAAGCAAGCCGTCGCGCTGAAAAGACAGCAGGAAGACGAAGCTGCTGCTTTAAAACAGCAAAAAGAGCAAGAAGCTCTTGCTTTAAAGCAACAGAAGCTGCAGCAGGCAGAGGACAAGAAACTCGCCGACAAGCAAGCTAAAGAAGATAGCAAGAGAAAGGTAAAAGAAGAAAAAGAGCAAGCCAAGCTAGATAAACAGAGCAAGAAAGAACAGGCTAAGCTCGATAAAGAACAGGCCAAATTCGACAAACAGAATAAAAAAGAAGAGGCAAAGCAAGCCAAGCTTGATAAAAAACAGCAGGCTATTGCCGATAAACAGCAGGCAAAACTCGACAAGCAGAGCAAGAAGTCCAAGACGGCAGAGGCTCAGTCCGAGGGCTTTGCAGATATGACGGAATACAGCGAGGAGAAAAAGCGCGTACCCGAAGAGAACGATATGCTCGGCGGGGATTTCGTAAACGCGGTTTATTCAGGTGGAGCGGTTTCGTCGGCAGACGCTGCGTCCGCTCAAAGCGCACCCGCACAGCCCACGCAAGAGCAGCCTTACGTACCCAGATACGTGAGCAGTGACCAGCAGACGGTACTCGTGACTCTTCCCGACAAAGAACAAATGACGAGAAAGCAACGCAAGATTGCAAAAAAGGCGTCGCGTTTCGACGAGATGGATTTGCGCAATTATCCTATGACCGTAGGCAAATGGCTGGCAACGTTTATAATACTTATTTTGCCCGGTATCAACGTGCTTGCAAGTATATGTTGGTTTTTCGGCGTAGGCAACAAATCGCGTACGGCGTTTATAAGATGCTTTTTCGTGATAGGGTTGATTTTACTGATAGTCCTTATTGCGGCTATGGGCGTGGGATATTACTTCCTTGCGCAGAAAGCCGAGCAGGAAGTCGGAGCGGAGAGCGTCAACGAAAAATTGATTTACGGCGTGGATTACGTATGCGACGCGCTTGGCGGCGTGATAGGAGAGGATAAGATTTTGCCTATCCGCAACGCGATTGTAGGAATGCTCGGCGGACAGGAAAAACAGGTTTCGTCGGGGGATACGCAGGGAGCGTAGCAGACGTCTTGCCAAAACTGAAGAAAGATAATGCAATTAAGGGGGAGACTTAGGTCTCCCTTTTGTTTAATCTGAAAGGTATTGTCTTCTTAAAGGCTCGCGCTTGTAAGTGTGCGCTATGCGCTGCGCTTTACAAATATATGTCGTAGTTGTCGGAAACCGGGGGCTGATTGCTTCACTGAATTTTGCGGATAATGCTTGATAAAAAGCATAAAAAATTAAGCTCTGTTTGCAAGCGCGCACAAAGCCGTGCAGCCGCAGCGCGATTGCACAAGAGAATTAAAGAGGTATATTTTTGCCTATATACGTCTAAAATATAGCCGAGATTGATTATCCTGAAAGGATAAAATCACTCTTTTGGCATAAAGTATCGGTGTTTTTGTCAAAAAAATCACAAAAATAACCGCCAGAAGCTAAATTTTACAAAAATTGCTTGCCATTAATTCAAAATGTTGATAAAATAGTATTGCTTAAGGCAAAACCTAGAATTTAAATTTTTGGAGGAATAATATATTATGGCAAATGTTAGAGTTGCTATCAACGGTTTCGGCCGTATCGGTAGATTGGCTTTCAGACAAATGTTCGGTGCAGCAGGTTACGACGTAGTCGCAATCAACGACCTTACCAGCCCCAAGATGCTCGCTCATCTTCTCAAGTACGACACTATGCAGGGTAACTACGTAGCTATGGGTCATACCGTAGACTTCAAGGACGCTGTTCTTGCTGAAGACGGCAAGACCGTTGTTACTCCCGGTGCTATCATCGTAGACGGCAAGGAAATCACCATTTACGCTAAGGCTAACGCAGCTGAGCTTCCTTGGAAGGACCTCAAGGTTGACGTAGTTCTCGAGTGTACCGGGTTCTACACCAGCAAGGCAAAGGCACAGGCTCACATCGATGCAGGCGCAAAGAAAGTAGTTATCTCCGCTCCCGCAGGCAACGACCTTCCTACCATCGTTTACAACGTAAACCACAAGACCCTCACCAAGGACGACAACATCATCTCTGCAGCTTCCTGCACGACCAACTGTCTCGCTCCTATGGCTAAGGCTCTCAACGACTATGCTCCTATCGTAAGCGGTATTATGACTACCGTTCACGCATACACCGGCGACCAGATGATTCTCGACGGTCCTCAAAGAAAGGGCGACCTCAGAAGATCCAGAGCAGGCGCACAGAACATCGTTCCCAACAGCACCGGCGCAGCTAAGGCAATCGGTCTCGTTATCCCCGAACTCAACGGCAAGCTCATCGGCGCAGCTCAAAGAGTTCCTACCGCTACCGGTTCCACGACCATCCTTATCGCAGTTGTTAAGGGCAAGGACGTTACCAAAGAAGGCATCAACGCTGCTATGAAGGCACAGGCTACCGAGTCCTTCGGTTACAACACCGACGAAATCGTATCTTCCGACGTTATCGGTATGAAGTTCGGTTCCTTGTTCGATGCTACCCAGACGATGGTTTCTAAGATTGACGACGATACCTATCAAGTACAGGTTGTATCTTGGTACGACAACGAAAACTCTTACACCAGCCAGATGGTAAGAACTATCAAGTACTTTGCAGAACTTCTCAAGTAATTAGATAATTCCGCATAACACTCAGCCGCTTTGCGAAAGCAAGGCGGCTGTTTTTCTTGCAAACGGACTGATGATAATCCATATTGACGTGTGAACCTGAAGACAGACAAATTATATCAAACGGTAGACAAATCCTATGCGATATGTTAATATAATGCTACAACTCAATTAAATGCCACCGGGTATGAATGTCAGGAGCATTCGCCGCACATCGTTAGGTCTTAGAAGATGTGTCGACGGGTGCTTATTTTTTAGTGACGACTATGCGTGGGCAGGTACAATGATACGGTGTGCAAAAGGTCAAGCGGGAGGTTTTATGAAAAACGCGGAAAAATCCAAGTGTTATTTTTCTAAAAGCGAGATAATATTATGGTCGCTTTCCGTCGCGGCGGTAACAATTGTTTTCGCTATATTCGACAGAAAGAATTATTTTGCGTTGATTGCTTCCGTCATAGGCATTACCTCGCTTATCTTCAATGCAAAGGGCAATCCTATCGGACAAGTTCTTATTCTGGTATTCAGTGTGCTGTACGGCATAATATCGTGGCGGCAGGCGTATTACGGTGAAATGATAACATATCTCGGTATGACCGCGCCGATGTCGTTGATTGCGCTTGTAATGTGGATAAAACATCCTTACAAGGGTAATAGCGCGGAAGTTAAAGTAAACGGTCTTCGCAAGAGAGAATACCTTTTTATGCTTTTGCTTACGCTTGCAATCACGTGGATATTCTATTACATACTCAGGTACTTCGATACTGCCAATCTCATAGTCAGCACGGTATCCGTAGGTACGAGTTTTGCGGCGGTATATCTTACGGCGCGAAGAAGCGAGTATTATGCAATAGGCTATGCGCTAAACGATATAGTATTGGTGGTATTGTGGTCGATTGCGGCTGCAAAGGATATAGGCTATATATCCGTGGCGGTATGTTTCGGGGCTTTTCTGGTCAATGATTTGTACGGATATTACAATTGGCAGAAAATGAGAAAAAGGCAATCCGAAAGCGAATAATTTTTTTAAAATACAAAAAGGGATTAAATACAAAAAAAGAGCTTGCCGCTTGGCAAGCTCTTAGTTTTAACAGGTCAATCGTCAGCTCAATTTTACGATATATCTGTCTACCGTGCCGTCTTCTGCCTTGCACGTAACTACCGTGCCGTCGGGAATGTAGTTGTACTGCATAGTGGTATACTTTTTATTGGAGAATACGGTTTTGTTGCTGAAAGTATCGTACATACTCAACATACCGCTCTCGGGGTCTCTAACCGTATATACGTAAGAATAGAAAGTAACGTTGTCGGAGTCGTCGATAAGCGTTGTAACACCGCTGTTGACGTCATACACGTAAGTTCTGTAAACGTAGGACAAAACTCCTTCGTTGTCGATTTCCTCGCTGACTTTGTAGTAGATAAGTCCGTTGGTTTGCCTGTCGGTGCCTTGCAATACGGCATTGCCGGGTATGTCAGTAACCGTCTTGCCTGTGAATGTGTCAAAGTATACGTAATTGCCGTAGAAGAATCTCGAATATTCTACGGTAGAGCCGTAGCTTGCGGCAAGTTTGAAAGCAACCTGGTTGTCTTTGACGAAAGTGAAGTATCTGGAGCTGGAGAATACTACGTAGTCGCCTACTTTGTCTATGGAAGTAACGGAGCCTGTATCGTAACCGACAATTTCAGACACGTTAGCCACGAGGTTGAAGTTTTTGTCAAACAAACCGAGGTTTTCGATGATGCTCAGGGCTTTGCCGCTGATAGTGTTGTAGTAAGCGAAGAAGTAATCTTCGGTGATGTTGTTTTCGACAGTGCTGCTGTCAATGAGTACGTTATCGGCAATCAAGGAAGATTTTCCCGTCGAGATGTCCAAGAGGTACTGATAAAGTCTGTATCTGTTGCCGCTATCGTCCATATAGTCGTAGTCGGTATCCTTGTCATCGGTTACTCTTTCTCTGTATACTCTGAGGATTTTGTCACCTTGCGAGGTTGTTCTGTAAAGGGTGTAATCTGAGCTTGTCGACAAGGGGAACACTTCACTTTCACTGTAGGAGCAAACGAAGTTAAGCTCTTTATCGTAGACAAGATAGTTACCGCCGGAAAGGTTGTAGAGCAGATAGTCGCCTGCTACTGACATATCTTTCAGCTGAGGATCGGGGGAGAAGGGGATATATTTGCCCTTGCCCGTCTTGTCCAAGGAAATGGTGCTGTTGTCGGAGAGAGTTACGTAAGAAAAATCGGTGTACTCATCGCCCGAAGAGATAGTTACGGATTTATCGAAAGATATTATCTCGCCGTAAACGTCATAGAAAACGGTGCGGGTAGTAAGTTCCGCGGGATTTGCTACGCTGAGCATAAACACGCCGTTCATGTAATTCCTGCTTACGTTGGCGGAGCTGTCCGCAACGCCCTCTACGAGGATTTTGTTGGCGGGGATACTGTAAATAGCGTATTTGTACTTTCCGTCCTCGCTAGTACCCGATACGTAGATATGGTTATCGCAGATGTCGGTATTTGCATAAGACGACAGAGCGTCGAGAGAGCGGCTCTCGGATTGCGTCTTGTAGGTTTGAGGCGCGTCGGCAGCAAGCTCGTTGATATTGATTGCGTTGTCCTTGTTGCAAGCCGTAAAGCTGAGGAGAGTTACGGACAAGATTACAAGCAAAACCGTAGTAAGTATAATTTTTCTGTTTTTCATTGTCATATCCTCCTTTTAGGCATTTGCGTAAGTAAACGAATACTTGACGTAGGACATATTGCCCTCGGCGTCTTCCATACAGAAGAGAATGACGGGTAAGTCATTGCCGTAAAGCATTTGAGACGTAACGGATACTGAAGAAATATCGATATCCGTATAGATAGCCTTTCCGTCAATAACCGAATAAGCCGAAGCCGTAACTTTGCCGCTTTCGTCGGTAGTTCTTACGACATAACAGAATTCAGACCGACTGAAATCGATATCGCTTGTTTTTCCGAGAGTTTTCACTTCGGAAGTTTTGATATTCATTGCATAGTAATAATTAGTAGTTACTTCAAGCCCCTCACTGTCGGTTTCGGTTACGGAATCTCTATAGTAGATGTAATCCGAAGGGGAGGATACTGCTACGAGAGTAGCCGTTTCGGGCAAGGTAAACAGGGGCTTGCCGTATACGTCGTAGAGCTGGTTGGTTCCTGCGAGTTGGTACAGGGGAAGTCCGTCTACGGTATAGCCGACGGGAGTGAGGTTTTCAGTAAGATACGAGCCTTTTACGTTGCCTTCGGAATCAATGACGATTACGAAATTGCCTTTGCAGGAAATCATAAGGTCGCCGTTGCCGAGAGTAGTGGGGAGGCTGTCGGTAGTAATATTGCCGGACAATCCGTAAGAAAGCACGTTGAAGAGGCATTTGAAGTCATCGTCGAAGAAGCCCGATTCGATGGCAACCGTCTCTCCTGCCTGTGTAAGCTTGTATTTAGTGCCGGTTATGTAATTGTAATTTTCGTCGGGGAACATAGCATAGACAACACCGCCATCGAGTTTGAGGTCTACGCTCTTGCCCGTTTTGAGACTCTTTGCTACGCTTACGAGGTTGTACTTCACGCCATCATAAATACAATCGTACTCCGTTGCGCTGGAAGGCAAGGTCTTGAGTAACTGCAAAAGCACTACGCCCTCGTTGTTTGCCGATACGCTCATTATATTGTTGGTCGAGGTCATATACTCAGCAAAAGAAACCGATCTCAGATACTTGCCGTTTTCGTCGTAAACTTTAAAAGTCATAGACGAATCGTTCTCTACGAAAAATTCTCCGAGCTTTTCTCTGGAAGGGGACGTCTCAACGATAGTGGTATCGACTACTTTTACTGAAAAATCCTCTTGGTTGACGATGACTGTCTTACCGTTTGAGAAATAAATCGTATAATTTTCCGAATCGTAGGAAATGGAGTAATCCGTCGTATCGGCAGAGAATACAATACCGTTGGCGTCGTAAATATCGGTATGCTTGGTAAGGCTGTTTTTCACTATTACAACTCCCGTGACCGAGTAGTCGAACGCAAAAGCGTCGATATCGGCGGTTATAGTCAAAAGAGCCTTGTCGCTTTCGAGCGAATAGAGCATTTTGGATACAAGCCCCGTTTCGTCGTATTTATTCATACTGAGAAAACGTGAATTGCCTTGCTCTAATTCCCAGCCTGCGATTGCGGACAGCTGTTTGACGTCGGAAGAGAAGCTTTTGCCGACGTTGCTTTCCTTGTCGATTTTTGACAGGGAAAAACTGTCTTTACAGCCGACCATCGTGATAGTGAGTATGGAAATCACGAGGATAATACTCATCAAGATAATCAGTTTTTTATTCTTCATAAAATAACCTCCTATATTATTTTATAATCCAATTATATCAAAATGAAAAAAGGCAAGTCAATATCGGATGGTTTTTTAGAAGAAAAACGGCGCGTTTTCAAAAACACGTTTTACAGTCGAAAAGACTGACAAAATTGACATATCGGCCACAAAATCAACCTTTGATTGAAAGTCAGACGGCTGATTCGATTTGGCCGATAATAAAGCGCGGCAATAGACGGGGCAGGATGAAATAAGCAAATTTTATGGCAAATAGGGCGGTTTACCGCGCTAAAGTGAAAAAGCGCGCGAATTTTATATTCTACGTGAATGGAAAAAAGGGGGGCAGTAAGGAAAAATTTGTCGCAAAACAACACAGTAGGGAAAAAGTTGTCAAAAAGGAATTTGGTTTTAAAAAAATAAGTGAAAAATTTAACAAAGTTTGCGACTGTTATCATAAAAAAGCAGCGCGTCGGTTGTAAACTCTGTTAAGCCTATTGTCGGTGCGCTTACAGTGCGACGTAGGGCAAATCAGAGCGGATAACGCAATGAATTTCTGTATGCTCAAACTCTTGCGAGAGATTGCGTCGCGAATTATCGGGCGCAAAGAAAGTCGAAAGAGGAAGTTGCAAGACGAATAAAGGATAAAACTTACAAAATAAAAAAAGCCGACGTGAAAAGTCGGCTTTTTATGTTTAGTTCGGTATGTCAGTTTTGCTCTCTGTATTTTGCGTCTATAAGTCTCACCACTTCTCTTACTACCTCGAAACCTTTCTCGAGAGTATTCATATTGAGGTTGTCGAGAGTATCGTTTGTGGTGTGATAGTAGTCGGTAGGTCTGGGGTCCTGTGCGTTGAGAGTAACGGTTTTGATGCCCGCCTTTGCATATGCCGTAGAGTCGCTTCCGCCTACGGGATTTTCTATGGTATGTACTTCAAGACCGCAGTTTGCGATAGCCTGTTGCGAAAGGGTTACCAACTCTGCATCGAAAGGCTTGAATTGCAAGGTGTCTTTCTTGACTACGTTGAAGTTGTCGTAATCTCTGAAAGAGTCCAGATTGAGCACGTATGTATGTTCGTCAAAGATGTTTTTGTCGTCTTTGTGTCTTTTTACAAAGTCGAGTGCGCCTATAAGTCCGCTTTCTTCGGCACCTGCGCCCATAACTACAATACGCGCGTCGCCGCAGTCCTGAGGATTATCTTTGAAGTGTTTTGCCACCGCTATTGCCGTAGCTACGCCGCTGAGATTATCCATTGCGCCGGGAGCGGCTTTTTTCTTATCGTACGAAAGGTACGTGGACAGCCAGTAAAATCCGGGAAGGAAGAGTACGGGCAGGCAGTACATTACCAACACCGCTACGTCTGCGCCTGTTTTTACGCCCGAGGAAAGATTTGCAAATACTCCTGAAAGCCCCATAAACGAAACGCTCAGTCCGTTGACAGCCTCGAGGATAATCGTAACGAGCGAAACTATGAGCAAAGCAACTCCGCTCAATACGCCTATTCCCGTCTTAATCATCATTGTTTTGGGGTTTTTGTAGGAGTGCAGCCAGCACCAGCTGCTGTCCATATGCGCCGTCAGCATTATGGTGTATTTCTTGTTTCCCGAACGGGGCTCGAGGAATGAATATACGTTTTGCGACACGTCCTTCTTGAAGAAACGGTCGAGCATATGCGAATAGTAGAAAATGTGCGTAAGCGCAAAAAGCAATAATGCCGTACTGATTATCAAAGACGCTATGGGCGAGAGATAAAACGCGCAGAATGCTATAAACATTCCCCAACCAATCCAAGGTATCGCGCTGATGCAAGCGTGTCTAGGCGTTTTGAACTGTTCGGTTACCGTAGGCGTACCCAGTTCTCTTTCGATTTGGTTTGCTATAATTTCCGCGCCCTTGCGTTCTTCCTCGCTGCCGGGAAGTCGGGGGCCGGTCACGTCTATGACTTCTTTTACGAGGTCGTAGACTTGTTGTCCCTTGGGGAATTCCTTGTTTTCCATAAGCGTCTCCTTAAAATAAATCCTAGATTATTATACCATACGAATATTCAGATATTCAACACAAACGCGGAAAAAATTTTTATAATTTACAAAATTTTCGGCTTTGTAAAATAAAAGATTCCTTATAGACATTTGTCAATTAAAATACGCAAAAAAACTCACTTTTTCCTCTCAAACAGGGCTATTTGCCTTATTATAGTATTATAATTGCTAAAAAATCAATATTGACAACAATCAATTAAGTGTGGTAAAATTGTTAATGTCAGAGATTTATAATTTAAGGAGGCATCTGAATGAAAGTCACTTATACTCAACTCCCCGAAAAGGAGAAACAAGGCTACGGTATCACCCGTTGGGCTAACGCTAAGGAAATCAACGCAAGTCTTAAAGAACTCACTTCCAAGAATATCTTCTCTATTCCCAAGGAAGTTTACGACGACATCTGCAAGAATTACTACGACGGAAAGTGCGCTAAGTCCAAAGAGATTACCACAGAAGCAAAGAAGTACATCCCCGGCGGTGTACAACATAACCTCGCTTTCAACAAACCTTTCCCTATGTGTATGGTTAAGGCTGACGGCGCATACCTTACGGATATCGACGGCAACGAGTACATCGACTTCCTTCAGGCGGGCGGTCCTACCATTCTAGGTAGCAATTATAAGCCCGTTCAGACCGAAGCTATCAAGCTTATCAAGGAGTGCGGACCTGTAACAGGTCTCTTCCACGAGGCAGAACTTCTTATCGCTAAGGAAATCAACAAGCATATGCCCAATGTGGAAATGTTCAGAATGTTGGGTTCCGGTACAGAATCCGTTATGGCTGCTCTCCGTATCGCCAGATGCCAGACTAAGAACAAGAGAATTATCAAAATCGGCGGCGCATATCACGGCTGGTCCGACCAGATGGTTTACGGTCTTAAGGTTCCCGGCACGAGACAGTTCCTCGAGTCCTTCGGTATCCCTAACGTAATTTTCAGCGTTATCGACGAAGTAAGACCCAACGACCTCGATATGCTCGAAGATTACCTCAAGATAAACAAGAGAAGAGGCGGCACGGCTGCTGTCATCGTTGAGCCTGTTGGCCCCGAATCCGGTACCCGTCCCGTTGACTTCGACTACAACAAGAAAGCTCTCGAGCTTGCACACGCATACGGCGCACTCTTCATCTTCGACGAAGTAGTTACCGGCTTCAGAGTAGGTCTCGGCGGAGCACAAGGCTTCTTCGACGTTAAGCCCGACCTCACTATCTTCGGTAAAATCGTTGCAGGCGGCTATCCCGCAGCAGGCGGCGTAGGCGGTAAGAAAGAATACGTTTCCCTCCTCGCGGCAGGCGTTGCAGGCGGCGCAAAGAAAGCTTACTGCGGCGGTACTTTGGCGGCTAACCCTCTGTCCGCTATGGCAGGTTATACCGCTATCAAGGAAATCGCTAAGACAAACGCTTGCCTTAAGGCAGGTCTTGCAGGTAACAGACTTACCGACGGTCTCGTAAGCCTTATCGAAAAATATCAACTTCCTTACGTTGCTTACAACCAAGGTTCCATCGTCCACCTCGAGTGCACGGGTGCAATGAGCTACGACTTCTCTTCCAAGAATATACTCAACCTCCTCAAGGTACTCAAGATGAAGGATATGATTATGGTACGTAAGGTTGCTATGGAGCATATGGGCGCAGCTTATATGGCTAACGGTATCGTTACGCTCGCAGGCTCGAGACTCTACACCTCTATGGCTGACACCGACGAAATCATCGACAGCGCACTCAACAGATTCGAAGACGTATTCAAGCTCGTTGCAGAGAGAAAGTCTTCTATGGACGTTCAGGTAGCAGAATACAAAATCAACAAGTATAAGGCTGCGGGCAACGAAAAGAAACTCGCTAAAGCTGAGAAGATGCTTAAGGCTGCTAAGAAGGCGGAAGCTAAAAACAAATAGGCGACCGCATATAGCGGCGCATATTTTGCCTTTGTCTGCGACACTCGCGCTCAGTTACATACGCAAAGTATGCGCCTGTCGCGCTCGGTCTGGAAAAGACAAACTCTGCACCACTCTACGCGGTCGCACAGAGTGGGTAATATAGCGGCGCTTTCGCTCACCGCGACGAAATACCCACGCTTCCGAAGTATCGGAAGCGTAAGGCAAAACGTCGGGTTCGCTCCATACCGACCAGAAGAAAGGGTATATATTAGCTGAAGCAAATATAACCGTTTGTCGGTACTGTCTTCAAGCGGATTACGGATTTGACAGCCTCGACAAAATACCCACGCTTCCGAAGTATCGAAAGCGTAAGGCAAGACGTCGGGTTCGCTCCATACCGACCAAACGAAACGGTGTATATTCGGCAAGCGAATAAAACCGTTTGTCGGTACTGTCTTCAAGCGGATAAATTATTGACGCGAAACAGTTTCCTTTGCGTTTGCGCGAGGGACAAATCAACAAATAAAATACCGACTGTCGCATTTTGCGGCAGTCGGTGCAAGACATATTCAATATTATTCTGAGCCTGAGCTCCAACGGGGGAGCAAAAGGGGATAATATTGATTTTGTTTTATTTTTAGTATGCGTACGCGTACACGTTAAGTTATTTCATATCGTAGTTAATTTATACAATTTACCCAAGTCTTAAATTGTATAAATTGCTCCACAAAATCAGGACGGATATTCTATCGGTCCGATATGCGATAAACACTTTGATGCGGATATCGTAATTGATAAACGCAATACACATAAATCCGAAGCCGATATTATTACGGACTTCGAAAAATGGTAATTTTTTAATACTCATACACAAAACGCGGAGCCGTTGGAGAGTGGCGTGATTTTGCCAATTTCGGTGGTTGCTCCGTAGCCCCCAGAGTAGTGAGTTGAAAAATAGATGAGGGGCAATAGAAGTTCGAAAAAGCCGACTTCTTCAAATAAAAAACACATAACTTTCAAGTCTTTACGGACTTTGGGAAGTTGGGAAAACTTAATACTCATACACAAAACGCGGAGCCGTTGGAGAGTGGCGCGATTTTGCCAATTTCGGTGGTTGTTCCGAGTCCTGAGCGTACTTTGTGTACGTGACGGCGAGGAGCGTTCCCGAAATTTGCAAAGGCGCACCGCTATACAACGGCGACCTAAAGGAGGAAAAATGAAATACGTTGTATCCCACGATATGGGTACAAGCTCGGACAAGGCTGTACTTATCGACTTCGAAGGCAAAATCGTTGCCTCTAAAGCCGTACCCTATCCCACCTATTATCCCGCTCCCGCTTTCGTCGAGCAAGACCCCGACGAGTACTGGGAAGCTGTATGTCTTGCGTCCCGTACGCTAATCGAGGATACGGGCATCGACCCTCACGACGTAGAAGGCGTCGTATTCTCTACTCAGGCTATGGGTATCATTCCCGTAGACGCTAAGGGCAGAGTTTTGCATCCCAATATTACGTGGGTTGACGGCAGAGCGGAAAAACAAGCGCAGACGCTTATGAACAAGGTCGGCGGCAAAAAGATTTTTACTCTCGTTGCGGGCACGCCTATTATGGGTAAGGACGTTATTGCCAAAATTCAGTGGCTTAAAGAAGAGCGTCCCGACGTATACAATAACACAAAGTACTTCCTCGACGTCAACGGCTTCCTCAAGTACAAGTGTACAGGCGAGATGGTAGCCGAACTTTCGGGTGCTTCGAGCTACGGTCTCGACCTCAAGAAAAAGACGTGGCTCAGCGCGCTTAAAATCGTAGGAATGGATATGTCCAAGCTTCCTCCTCTTGTCAAAAGTACTGACAAGATAGGCAACGGTCTTACCGAAGAAGCTGCTAAGAAGATGGGCTTGTGCGAAGGTACGGCAGTATTCGGCGGCTGCGACGATACCCAGGCTGCGGCAATCGGCAGCGGTATGATAGGCGACGGCGAAATACATATCTATCTCGGCACTTCCGCATGGGTAGCTGCGTCCAGCAGAAATAAGACAAAGTTCAAGCACGGCGCGGCGGCTATACAGTCGGCAGACCCCGATATGAACCTTATCGTAGGCATTACCGAGGCGGCAGGCAGCAACATACAATGGCTGTGCGACCAATTCTTTGCAAGCGAGCAAAAGGAACTCGGAGACGGCATATACGCATATATGGACAAGGTTATCGAATCCATACCCGCAGGCTCCGACCATTTGATTTGTACGCCTTGGATGCTGGGCGAAAGATGTCCCGTATCTTCGACTACCACGAGAGCAACGCTTTGGAACGTAACCCCTTCTCATACGAGAGAACACATAATGCGCGCTTTGTACGAAGGTATAGGTTACAATCTGAGATGGATACTCGAAAACTTCAGAAAGGACTACAAATTCCATTGCAGACAATTCAGAATTATAGGCGGCGGCGCGCTCGATAACGCGTGGATGCAGATAATCGCAGATATTACGGGCAGCGAATTCGCTATCGTGGAAAATCCCCGTAACGCAGGCGCACTCGGTGCCGCTATAATAGCGCTTATAGGCTTGGGAGAACTCGGTAGTTTTGCCGACGCTAAAAACTTCGTTCAGGAGAGCAAGACCTACCGTCCCAATCCTCAGAACAAGTATATCTACGACGAACTCTTTAAGAGTTACAAGCAGATTTATTACAGTCTCGAAAAAACTTACAGACACGCAAATTCCAAGAGATTCGAAGGAGGAGAAGAATAATGGAGAAAATCGTAGAAACCATTTTGCAATACGCTCAGAAACTCGTTGCCGAAGGCGTAACGGGCGAGAACGACATGATAAGCATGAGGTCGGGGCTCAACTATATGTACGTTACCAAAGCGGGCGTAAAACTCGCTGACCTCAAAGAAGAGGACGTAATCAAACTCCTCATCTTCAAAGTCGACAAAGAATATTTCTACCATGCAGAAATCTACAAGGAGAGAGAGGATATCCACGCTATTTGCCAGTGCTATCCCAAGTGGGTTATGCCCGTAGCAAAAGCGGGCGCAACGATACCCGCCGTACTCGACGATATGGCGCAAATCGTAGGACCTTCCTGCAAGACTGCCGAAGACGATATCCACAGCATTATCAAGACTTTGAAGGGCAGAAATTCCTGCCTTGTCAAAGACAGCGGCTGCATTACTTCGGGACGTACTCTCGACGAGGCTTATACCTGCGTACTCGTGCTTGACAAGGCAAGCAGATGTTTCGTAGCAAGCAGCGTTATCGGCGAAAACAAGATTATCAACGGTTTCGAAGCGCGTCTTATGAGATTTATCTATAAGACAAAGTACAGCAAGAAAAATCAGCAAAATCTCTCTCAGCTCGAAGAGGGCGAAAAACAACAGAATACTTCCGCTAAGGAAGAAGGCGAGGTGTAATATGGCTTGGGATAAAGAAACAGAATTGAAATTGAGACAGGTTATCAAGGACAGCGGCGTAGCTCTCCTTAAGGAAAATCTCGTACAGGGTACGTGGGGAAATACCGCGGTAAGACTTGACGAGGACCATATGCTCGTTACTCCTACGGGACTTGACTACATATCTCTTACTCCCGAGGATATGCCTGTAGTGCAAATAAGCGACCCTTCGGTATGGAGCGACGGCAAAAAGCCTACCAGCGAGAGAAAGATACACGCGGCTATTATGCAGGCGCGTCCCGAAATCAACGCAACCATTCACTCTCACCCCCTCTTTTGTTCGATTATGGCATCGGCGAGAATACCTCTTCCCGTAATGAGTGCCGAAATGGAAAAACTCGTAGGCGGAGAGTGCAGAGTAGGCGCATACGGCTTGCCCGGCACCAAGAAACTCAAGGAAGGTACCGTTGCCGCAATGCAAGGACGCAACGCTTGCTTTATGGCTA
The DNA here is from genome assembly GCA_944380355.1 of uncultured Christensenellaceae bacterium. Classification (GTDB taxonomy): domain Bacteria; phylum Bacillota; class Clostridia; order Christensenellales; family UBA3700; genus RACS-045. The sequence continues at coordinate 70,066 of CALWHJ010000006.1, read as the reverse complement.
ACCACGGCGTATTCTGCGCAGGCAAGGATATGGACGAAGCTTTCGAGATAATCAGAATTATGGAAAAGAGCTGTTACGAGTATATCAAGGAGTGTACCTTGAAGGCTACGGGCGAGACGACGTACAGCGACGAATTGCTGTTTGATTACTTCGTATCTCAGTTTGACGAGAGGGGCAAAAAAATTAAAGCCGGCAAAAAGGTAGACGTGGCAAAGGTCACCGACGCGGACAACAAATAAGCTGTCGAGTATGGATTTTTTACCGCGCAACAAAGATTTAATTACAACCAAACAGGCACGGGAGCTAAACCCTCTCGTGCTTGCTTACGTGGGAGACGGAGTGCATACGCTTTACGTCCGTATGAGCGCGCTTGCAAGCACTACGGGCAAGGCGGACAAGCTGCATAAGTACGTTACTGCCCGAGTAAACGCGGGAGCGCAGGCAGAGTGTATGCGCAGAATAGAAAGCGTGCTCAACGAGGACGAAGAAGATATATTCCGCCGCGCACGCAACTCCCATCAACATTCTATGGCAAAAAACGCCAGCGTATCGGACTATAAATCGGCAAGCGGCTTTGAAGCCGTGATAGGGTATCTGTATCTTACGGGACAGGAAGAAAGACTACAATACCTTATGTCGCTTTGCGAGGACGAAAGCGCGAACGTATGACGGCAGACGGGCAAAAGATTGACAAAGCTTTTGCCGATGAAGTAGAATATAAAAGCACACTGCAGATAAAAACTCACTACGAGGAGGCATTATGGCACAGGTAAAACCCAGCGTAACGCTGCTGGAATACACCCCCAATCCCGAGCGCACTATTGCGCTTGCCGCTAAGCTTTGTTACAGCGACGCGACGATAGCAAATCTCAAAGAAGGTTTGGACGACGAAAATGCGGCTAAGTTTATCGCAAGACTGAGGTCTTTCGGACACGCTTCTCCTTTCGAGCACGCTAATTTCACTTTCGGTATAGAGGGCGTATCGAGAAGTCTTCTCGCGCAGATTACAAGACACAGAATTGCCTCATTCAGCGTCAAGTCCCAAAGATACGTAGACGCCAACAAAGCGGGTACTACTTTTAATTACGTAATTCCCGAGAGTATCGAGGCTTTGGGCGAGGAGTACGTTGAGAAGTTTAAAAAACAGATGGACACAATGCACGGCTGGTATACCGAGTGGCAGACGCTTCTCGGCGGTGCGTGCGAAAAGTCCAACGAGGACGCGCGTTTCGTACTTCCCAACGCTGCGGAAACCAAAATGATTGTAACGATGAACGCACGCGAACTCTTCAACTTTTTCAAATTGAGATGCTGTAACCGCGCGCAGTGGGAGATAAGAGAAGTTGCGTGGAGGATGCTCGAGTTGGTACTCGAAGTTGCTCCCGCCGTATTTGCAGATTGCGGTGCGGCTTGCGTATCGGGAGCTTGCAGCGAAGGCAAGATGACTTGCGGCAAGATGCTCGAAGTAAGAGCCAAGCAGAAACAACTGCTCGAGAAAGCAAAAAAACAATGAACGACGATATTCAGCTTATAGAGAGAATACGCAAGGGCGACGTAAACGCCGTCGAGGAGCTTATGGAAAAATACAAAGCTCTAGTCAACAAGCTGTCGCGCGTATTTTTTATCAAGGGCGAGGATATAGAAGATATTGCGCAAGAGGGAATGATAGCTTTGTATAATGCCGTGCTGACTTACGATACGCACAGCAACATAGCATTCAGCACTTACGCCACCAGTTGTATTCGCAACAGGATTACCGATTACGGCAGGCACAGCAAGCGCAACAAAAACAAGCCCCTGACTGAAAGCGTGCCCATAAGCGTGCTTGACGACAGAAAGATAGCAGAGCAGTCCCCCGAGGATATAGCCATACGTGCCGAGGAGGACAGGCATCTTCGCGGTATAATAGAAAACGGGCTTTCACCTGACGAAAAGCAAATCCTCGACAGCTATTACGAAGGAATGAGCTATCGCGAGATTGCCGACAAAATCGGCAAAAAAACCAAGTACGTGGACAACGTGCTTCAGAAGATAAAGAGAAAACTCAAAAAAGATTTGGATAAATAAAAAGTCGGCACAAGCCGACTTTTGCTTTTTTTACTTCTTTTCCGCAAGCGCGTAGAGTAGTGTTAATTTTTTTTAGGCTTTCCGCAAAGGCGCGCGGTGTAATTTAATATCCGATTGATAACAGTACCGACAAAGGGTTTTATTTGCTTGTCGAATATACACCGTTTCGTTTGCGCCGTAATATAGCGGCACGCCTAGCGCCTTTTATTGCTATATTCTTGCTCGGTTACATACGCAAAGTATGCGCCCTTCGCAATCAATCTCAAAAAGCCGTTATCCTTACCACTCTATTACGGCTTTGTCGGTATAGAGCGAACCCGCCGTTTTGCCTTACGCTTTCGATACCTCGTAAGCGTAGGTATTTTGTCGCGGCTGTCAAATCCGTAATCCGCTTGAAGACAGTACCGACAAACGGTTTTATTCGCTTGCCGAATATACACCGTTTCGTTTGGTCGGTATGGAGCGAACCCGACATTTTGCCTTACGCTTTCAATACATTGAAAGTGTTGGTATTTCGTCGATGTGAGCGAACGCAAGCGCGGAGAGTAGTGTGATTTTTTCTTTTTTAGGTCGCCAGCAAAGGCACATCGCCGCACTAGTACACTGCATGCGACCTTGGAGAAGAGTGTGATTTTTATTTTTTCCAGACCGAGCGCGACAGGCGCATACTTTGCGTATGTAACTGAGCGCGAGCGTCGCAGATAAAGGCAAAATATGCGCCGCTATACGCGCTTGCCCCTTTGACGGATTACTTCATAGCAAATTATCCCGCACGCAACCGACGCATTGAGCGAATTTACCTTGCCGAACTGAGGTATGGATACCACGTGGTCGCATAGCTTTGCGGTAAGGGATTTTACGCCTTCTCCCTCGTTGCCTATGACAATTGCCACGTCCTCGTCGAAATGACAGTCATAGAGCGTAGTGCCTTGCATATCCGCGCAATAGACGTTGACGAAATCGTCCTTGAGTTTTCTTATAGCGTCGTTGATATTGCCTACCATAGCGACTTTCACGTGGTTTGCCGCGCCCGCAGACGTGCGCAATACCGTAGCGTTTACGCTTGCGCTTCTTCTGGAGGGAATAATAATGCCGTGCGCGCCAGCACATTCGGCAACTCTTATGATACTGCCCAGATTATGCGGGTCTTCGATAGAGTCGAGTATGAGAACAAACAGCTTTTCGCCCTTGGCCTTTGCAAGCGACTGTATGTCCTCGATTGTAGAATAGCCGTATTCTTCGCTTATTGCGATAATGCCCTGATGGCGTTTGCTTTCGCTTGTCTTGTCGAGAAACGCTCTGTCCACAAAGTCTATGCGAATTTTCTTGCTTTTTGCCTTGTCAATCAAAGGCTGCAAATCGTGAGCAGTCTTCGAGACGTACAACCTCGATATTTTGATATCTGAATCGAGGGCTTCGGTTATGGGGTTGCGTCCTTCTATTTTCATATTCTATCGCGCCGTCATATATCAGCACATATTTGCGATTTTGCGCAAGCAGTTTCGCTCGGTCACGTACGCTTAGTACGCTCCGCTCGCGAACTCTCTTCAAAATCGCAACTCTGTACTAATCTCTGACGGCTTGGCTTCCTATATATATTTCTTATATAAAATAATTTATACAATTTACATAAGGCTTAAATTGTATAAATTAAGAGTAGCCTCCTTAGGCTTTTCAATTTTTATTACACGCTCCGTGCGACCTTGTATAAGGGCGCATATTTAGTTTTTGTTGCTGTGCAAAGGCGCCGGAATACGTCCTCCGCGCGAGATAAACTTAAGCGGTGAATTGGTATTTACGCTCATTATAGGAGCGCGTCCCAAAAGTCCGCCGAATTCCGCATATTCTCCCGCTTTCTTGCCGTATACGGGGATTACTCTTACGGCGGTGGTTTTGGTATTGACCACGCCGATTGCGATTTCGTCGGCAATTATTCCCGAGATAACTTCCGCAGGGGTATCTCCCGGTATTGCTATCATATCCAGACCTACCGAGCATACGGCTGTCATTGCCTCGAGTTTTTCGATATTGAGCGCGCCCGTTTCTGCGGCTCTGATCATACCTGCGTCTTCGGATACGGGGATAAATGCGCCCGAAAGACCGCCTACGCTGCTGCAAGCCATAATGCCGCCTTTCTTTACGGCGTCGTTGAGCATTGCAAGGCACGCGGTAGTACCGCACGCGCCTACGCTTTCAAGACCAATCTCTTCGAGGATATGCGCTACGCTGTCGCCTACTATGGGGGTAGGAGCGAGCGAGAGGTCGACAATGCCGAAACTTGCATTCAGACGTTTGCTTGCTTCTTTAGCAACAAGCTGACCTACGCGGGTAATCTTGAATGCCGTTTGTTTGATACATTCTGCTACTTGCGTGAGGTCGCCGTCGACTTGCTCGAGAGCCGTCTTGACTACGCCGGGGCCGGATACGCCTACGTTGACTACGGCATCGTCCTCACCCGTGCCGAGGAAAGCTCCTGCCATAAAGGGGTTATCTTCTACGGCATTTGCAAACACCACGAGTTTGGCGCAAGCGAGGGAATCGTTGTCTTTTGTGCGGTAAGCGCAATCCTTGACGATTTTTCCCATAAGAGCTACCGCATCCATATTAATGCCCGCTTTTGACGTAGCTACGTTCACCGACGAGCAGATTTTGCCCGTAGTCGAAAGGGCTTCGGGTATGGAAAGCAAAAACTCCTTTTCGTAGGGAGTCATAGCCTTATGTACGAGAGCGGAGTAGCCGCCCAAAAAGTCGATACCCGTTTCGTCGGCTATTTTGTCGAGGGTACGGATAATTTCGAGATGGCCTTTGCTTGCCGCCGCAACTAAGCTTACGGGCGTAACGGATATACGTTTGTTGACGATAGGCACGCCTATTTCGCTGGATATGTCGTTGCCGATTTTGACGAGGTTTTTAGCCTTGGACATAATCTTGTCGTAGATTTTTTCGGCAGTACGTTTTTTGCTGTCCGTAATACAGTCAAAAAGAGAGATACCCAACGTAATAGTACGCACGTCGAGGTGCTGTTGGGATATCATATTTATAGTTTCGATAATTTCGTTGCTGGAGTACATATCAAAGCCCCTTTGAAGTGGTGTCTAACTGATGCATACTGTCGAATATGCTTTGGAGTTGGATATGGATTTCCAGACCCATATCTTTGCCGAGCGAATTGAGCTTATCCTTGACAGCGTCGAATTTGAGGTTACTTTGACCGATGTCGACAGCCATAATCATAGTGAAGTAGTCCTGCATAATTGTCTGCGAGATGTTTTCGATATTGATATCCATCTCGTAGAGGCAGGTAGAGACTTTTGCGATTATACCGCGTTTGTCTTTACCGATAACGGAAACTATTGCTTTCATTTTTATCTCCTTAAAAAGTTTTCGGAGCTTGTCCGAAACGAATATTGATTGTCAGTATATAACGTTGAAAAGGCGTTAGAAAACTCTGAGCACTTTTCCTACGACGCTTTCGGCAGGGATGGGGCCGTAGATATGGCTGTCCACCGAGAGCGAGCCGCCGGGAATATTTCGGTTGTCGCCGAGCACGAAGAGGCAGTTTTCGGGAATGGTTATGCCTCCGTCGTAAATGGCGGTATCGTAGATTTTATCGAAGTAATTGGAGCTGTACTCTCCGTTGAAGTATGTTTCTTCTATAGGATTGCCGTTGACGAGCCATTTATTGTTTTCCCTGTCGAAAGATACTATATCTCCGCCCAGAGCGATTACGCGTTTTACGGCGTTGACGGATTTACCCTCGCTGTCGGTGCGGGTAAACACTACCATATCGCCGTAAGTATAATCGTAGCCCGATATCTGCAAAAAGATTCTGTCGCCGTCCTTGAGCGTAGGATACATACTGTCGCCGCTGACCTTTACGGTAGTGAATACTGCGGTAAAGACTATTAGGAGTACCAAAAGCACCGCGCACAAGGAAAAGAGCACAACGTTTAAAATCACGTATTTTTTGTGATTTTTTGGCGGTTTGTTTTCGTCGGGGATATAGTTGATTTTATAATTATCGACTTGTTTTTCTATATCGTCCTGATGCATTTATTCCTCTTTGTCGGAGCCTGACGGCTCAACGGTTTTTACAGATTTTTTCAAGGTTTCGGAGGGCATAATCAGCGTGCGTCCGCATTTAAGACAACACAGTTTGAAGTCTGCGCCCGTAGACACGATTTTCCAGCGGTTGCCGCCGCAGGGATGGTTTTTTTTCGTAACGACCGTATCGTTTTCTTTCAGCTCACTCAGTTTCAACATATCATATCCAAATCAGGTTGCCGACCAGAGTGCCGTCTATGTTGACAAAGGACAGTTTTTTTACGTTGTTCCAGTTTTTGAGCGGCACCAGTTCCTTTGTCTTGAAGTCGGTATGGTCGAGCGCGAATTTCTGCCATTCTCCGCCCGTGATTTCCACGGAAGAGGTATAGTATTCATAGGACGCTTTACCTGTTTCTACGCACAGCTCTACGGTGAGAGTACGGTCGGAAGAAGCGCAGCAGTCGAATTGCAGAATACTCTCTTCGCTGCTTTCGAAAAACGTATCTCCCAGCACACAAGTCGACAGGTTGCCCGCGGGTGCGGTAACGCCCGTTATATCGTATGCGCCCGCTTCGATACGAGGGGCAATATATTCTCCCGTAGCGTCGTCGACGACCCATACGTTTACGCCCATTTTTCTTTCGTAGATAATGTGCGAACGCTTGGGAGTAATACGGTTGATTTTGCTGTCCTTGAGGTCGTATGCCTTGGGAAAGGAAGAATAGTACTGACCGTCTTTATAAAAGACCGAGCAGTACGCAAAAACTCTTTCGTCGTCCGTCCTCACGGGTATTTCGCTTACGGGGGAGGCGGTGGAAAGGATAATTCTGTTCCAGTGTCTCAGCTCGCTGTTGACCTCGTTGTAGCTATAGAAAAGCACGAGCATTTCCACGTCGGAAGCCTTGTCGAACTGTGCTTTCGCCACGAGTGCGCCGTCGTCCTCTTCGAGAGTTATCGAGGGGGGCTGGGGCATAGGCGAAGACGTATAGATATTGTTGAGCCATACGGACATAGCTTTGCGCGCTCTTTCGGAAATTATATTGCTGAGATTGGCGCAGAAGCAGGTGTGGTTGGCTTTGTCGTTGCGGGTGAGGGAAAGGGTGTTTTCCACTCTGTCCATACTGGTAATGGTGCAGTTGGTACCCGAAGCGTAAAATACGGGACAAGCTACCGTCTTGGCGTAGGACTGAGGCGCGCACGCGCTGATGAATTTTATCTTGTCCTCGCTGAAGTTGTATTCTTCGGGGCTTGCGGAATATTTGAATATACCTTTACAGTCCTGCCAGCCCGCGTTGTTGGTAACGAGTATTGCGTCTACGCGTTTGTCGGTACCTGCGACTTGCCAAAGGATATTGCCACCCTCGGCGGAGGAAAGGAGATAGATTTTTTCATCCTGTCCCATAGTGTTTTTGACAAAGGATATGACGTCTCTCAAAAGTCTGCTCCATACGAATACACAGGTATCTTTGGGAGACTTTTCGAAAGAGCACAAATGTCCTTGACAATTATCGAAATTGGCATAAGAAACAGTCGGGGGATAAACGGTATGACGGCGTTTGTCTGAGTCGCCTTTGTAGTCAAAACAAACCACGCTGTAACCGTCGGCGGAAAAGACGTCGAAAACTTTTTGTTCCACATCGCTGTCGAAACCGTTGATATAAATCAAAGTAGCGTTTTTGCGCTCGCAAGGGATTTTGCCGTAACAATATACGAGCGTATCTTCACCGTTTTCGTCGGGAGAAGAAACGAAAGCTTCGAACACGGTGTGGTCGTCCTTGCGTTCGTACTTAATAAATTTAGACTTGAGTTTGGAGTCCTCTTTGTAATTTGCCCACAATTGCGCGGGCGACATAAGATTGTTGTCCATATAAGTATTATAATCAAAATATAGCGAAAAAGCAACTGCCGAGTAACAATTTATGTTTTTAGGGGCGCGCGGGGTATATAGCGGGCGCATGTAAAATATGATATATCGGACACTTTTTGAGATTTTGGAGGCAAAATGAAAGAAGAATTCGATATTATAGCCGATGACGAGCAGGCAAGGAAAATGAACGAAGAATACGAAAAGCTGGGGATAGTTATGTCGGGCGCGGGAGAAAATACCGTCAAAGCAGAAAATAACGCGCAAGCGACATCGGAAAACAATCGTTATGAAAAAGCGGCAGAAAAGGACGGACAAACCGAGAGAGGAATAGTAAATAAGGAAGATGGAAAAACCTCGACGTTGAGCGCGCTGATAAATACGCCTTTGCCCGTGTATATGCGCAGCGACTGTGTGAGATATCTCGAGCTTGCCGAGAGCGCGGGGGCAATAATAAACAATCTGGACAAGAGATTTTTGAACGTTTACAAAAACGAACTCGAGTATATCTACGTCAAAGAGGATAAAAACAGCGTATATATCCGCGAGCTTGCCGATATAAGAAGCGACATACGCGCGCAGTACTCTCCTATGCCTTTGAAAGCCGCGCTGTCCGCTCTTTTGAAAATCGTTACGACGCAGAGTATGCTGCTCGATAAAATACTCGTTTACGACAGGAGCGGGAAAAGCAAAGAGATAAGGCTCAATCAGCTGTCGCTTGCGTGCGCGCTCAATTCGTTGGTACTAATCGTTTTCGGGTAATTCTTTGAGTCTGTCGAGAAGACGGCTGCGGTAGAGAAGACATATTTCTCTGGGCGCAAGTATTTTCAGTCCGCTTCCGAGAGAAAAACACCAACCGAAAAACATATCGCTTATCTGCACTTCGGCGGTAAAGCGGTACTTGTCCGAGTAAGGGGTAAGACGCGTTTTCGCGCCGAACTTGTCATATACGGCTTCGACGAGGTTTTTATCTATTTGCATAGTTACGTCCCTGCGCTCGCCGAGGAACATACCGAAAAGCTGTTTTTTCTGTTTGCGAATGTCGAAGTCCAGGAATTTATCGGCGACCTTGATATCCTGCGGAAGGGTACGCACGTCGTCCATTCTGTCCACGCGGTAATTGGATATTACGTCGGGGTGAGAGTCGGTTACGCACACGAGATAGTAGTTGTCGCCCGACAAAAGAGTAGCGAGAGGACTGACGGTATATACGCGTTTTTCGGCGTTTCTTCTCACGCGTCTTCCTCTTGCGTCGAGACGGAAGTATTCAAATGAAATTTTCTTATGGTTGATTATCGCTTCGTTGAGAGTGAAGACGTTGAGATATATATTTTCGTTGGTATGTTTTGTGGTGTCGAATACGGCTATATTGCGCTTGACGACTTCTCCTTTGAGCGGTCCCGCGAGAGTAGCGATTTTGTCCACGAGGATTTTTGTCTTTGACGGCGTAATAAAGCTTGCCGCCTGTACCGCGTCCATAAGGATACGCACTTCCGCGATATCGAAAACGCGCTTTTCCACGTAATACATATTGCATTTTTCCCGAGTCTGCTTTACTTCGAAACCGTTGGCGTTGAGAAGATTTATATCGTCGTAGAGAGTTTTGCGCTCTACCTTTATGCCTTGTTTTGCAAGTTTTTCTATTATATCGTAAGTCGAGAGAGGGTGAGTTTCGTCACTCTCTTTTACAAGCATATCGTAGATTTTGAGAAGTTTGATTTTCTGCTCCATAATAATTAATTGCAGTGATAAATACGGTAATTCCCCTACAAGGGCAAAGATTAACGGTTGCCTATTTGTGTTTGCCGAATTTTCTTTTGACTTTTGCGTTATCGAGCGCGTTGTGCAGGCCTTCCCAGTGAAGAGGGCGGCGGTTAAACCACAGCCACGAGAAGAATTTACGCGTTTTGTTGGCAAGCGAGTCCGAATAGTCGGCTATGAGGTAGCCGAATTGCTTGAGATACTTGCAATGCGCGTCTAGACGGGAGAGAAATTCGTCGTATTCCTTTTTATCGTCGGGAATATCAGTCCACATAGTTTCGGACAGAGCGCAAAGTCTCGGCAAAGTAAGTTTCTGAGCCTTTTTCCAGTCGGGTACGTATTCGCTCCACAGGCACGCCTCTACGCCCGTTAAACCTTTTTCCGCGCCTTCTATGAAGGGATTGAAAAGATAGCCTTTTTTGAGAGTAACGGTTTTTTCGGGCAAATCGAGATAACAGCTGGCAGCGTCGGAATTTACGTATTCTATTCCTTCGCTGAGTTCCTTGCGGATGGCGGTCTGGTCCTTTGCGGGACTTGACCAGAATTGACGGATTAGGGTTTTGTCGGTCATAAAGGTGGGTGAAAACTCATTCCACATCATTACCTTTTTGCCTTTTGACTGCAGATATTTTGCAAGGCGGTTGACGAAAAGGGACTGAAGCTGTTCTTCGTTTTCAAGCCCTTCTTCGCGCATCTTTTTCTGACAGTGAGGGCAGATTTTCCAGCGCGTTTTGGGAGCTTCGTCGCCTCCTATATGCACGTATTCGCTGTCAAAGATTTGGCACGCCTCGTCCCACACGTCCTCAGCGAATTTGTAAGTGCTTTCCTTTCCCGCGCAGAGTATGTCGTGTTTTACTCCCCAGTGAGTTGCGACGGGCAGCTTTCTGTCAAAGCAGCTAAGCTCGGGATAGCACGCGATAGCCGCGCGCGAGTGTCCCGGCATATCTATCTCGGGTATAAGTTCTATAAAAAACTTTTTACAGTAAGCCACGAGGTCCTTGAGTTCGTCCTGAGTGTAAAATCCCGAATGTTTTTTGTGAGAAAAATTAGTGCCGTTGCGCACGCTTCCTTTTTGCGTAAGCAGAGGATATTTTTTTATTTCTATGCGCCAGCCTTGGTCTTCCGTGATATGTATACGGAATTTATTTATTTTGTGCAGGGCGCAAAGACGCATCAGGCTTTTTATGTTTTCTACGGGCATAAAGTATCTTCCTACGTCTAGCATATAGCCTCTGTAATTAAATCTGGGTCGGTCGACTATACTGCAATAAGGCAATTCGAAAGAGTAGTTGTGCAAAAGCTGAGCAAGCGTAACGTAAGCATAAAATACGCCTTGTTCTCCTCCTGCCTTAACGGATATACCGTCTGCGTCGACGTCGAGCGAATAGGATTGGCTGTCTGTTTTGGCGTTGTCGGGGGAGAATTGCGAGGGGCATAGGGAAACTCTTACGCCGAGTTTTTGCAAATCGGACATATAGTTTTCCGCAGAAAGGTCAACCGCGGTAACTTTCAACGAACCTTCCTTTGTTATGCAAGTCGAGGGTGCGGGGATAATTTTCATAATTTACTCCTTCGGATAAGCCTTAAAAAGGCTGTTTTCCACATTTGTCCATAAACATTATAATACACCTTTTCGGGCATTGTCAACGCTAGCCGAAAGTTGAGAATATCGCCTTAATTCGTCACATATACATAGAAATGAAGGGCAAATATAGTCGGCGAGTTATCCACACGAACAAGTGTTTTTGTGGATAACTCTGTGGATAAGTCGGCTATAAAGGCGGTTTGAGGCAATAAAAAGGCATTTGACGAGGTGTTTAACTCAAAATTATGAAAATCAAAATTATCTACAAAAAAGCTATAATTATCGCACTATCGTGTATTCTCATTCCCGTTTTATGCATATCTGCGTGCGCAGGGGCGGTCGCAGGCGTAGCGCAAGCGGGCGGAAAGAGTTTTTTTTACGGTACCGTCGTAGTTGACGCCGGGCACGGTGGGATAGACGGCGGAGTAGTAGGCTCGGCGGGAGTAAAAGAGAGCGATATCAATCTCGCTATGGCAAGACTTCTCAAAAGCCGTCTGGAAGAAGCCAACTACCGTGTGGTAATGACGCGAGAGGACGAAAACGCCTTAAGCAATATAAAGCGTATAGATATGCAGATGCGCAAGGAAATCATACTTTCTTCTTCTCCTCTGACGGTCATAAGTCTTCACGTCAACAGATTTTCCGACAGCGCGCGAAGAGGAGTACAGGTATTTTACGACGATACCGAAGTAGGCAAGGATTTTGCCGAGGCTATGCAGGCGCATCTCAACAAGACCGTAAATGCCAAGTACGGCGGTCGCGACGATTACGAGGCGATAGAGGGGGATTTGTTTATTACCAAATGCGCGCCCGTACCGTCGATAATTATAGAATGCGGATTTATATCCAATGCCGAGGATGAAAAATTATTGCTGGACGAGGCTTACCGCAACGAGCTCTGCTCACGCATAGCCGAACTTATCGCAAGAGAGCATAATCCGGAGTAAGAGCTTTTACTTTACTGAGAGGACGCTTGCAAGAGGGGTGCGTAAGTCGGCAAGTCTTGCAGTAATACACAGTAAATCATTTTAGAGGCCGTATTTTGATATTGTCTTTGATAGCGCAAGCGGAAATTAGCACTTGCATTATTCTTTGCCGAATAAATAAAAAAATATCATACACACTATATGCAAGGTGTGATATGGAAAGATTTTACAGATTGAGAACGAAAGCCGTACTGATTTGCTTTTTGATTTTTTTGTCGGCGGTAACAGCGGCTGCTGCGTTGCGTGAGGTAACAGACGCGGCTTCTTTTGTGCAAGTCGATGCTAAAGTGCAGACAAAAGAGTGTTTTTCCGACGGCAGTACGCTTATTGTCCTTATGTATCACAACGTGCTGAAAGAAGGCAAAAAACAAAGTACCTATTGCATAGGCGAAGACGCGCTCAAAAAGGATTTCGAATATCTCAGAAAAAACAAATTCAATATAATCAGTTGCGCCGAGGTCATAGACAGGGTTTACGCGGGCAAAAGTCTGCCCGACAAGGCAGTGATGATTACTTTCGACGACGGCTATCTCAACAACGTAAAATACGCTTTGCCGTTGTTGAAAGAGTACGGATATACCGCACTCTTTTCGGTGGTGGGGGATTATACGCTTCTTGACAAAAACAATCCCAAAGTCGGCGGGGATTTCGTATATCTGGGCTGGAATGATATACGGCAGGCAAGTCAAAGCAAAAATATCGAGATAGGATTGCACTCCTATTCAATGCACAATCTGCGCCCGCGTCTGGGCGTCGCACAGCTCAAGGGAGAGAGCGACAAAGAATATTCACGCGTATTTGCCGACGATACGGACAAGCTAATCAAATCGCTTTACAATGCCGAGGTACAAGGAAGATTTTACGAGATATACGCATATCCTTACGGCAAATACAATTCGATTAGCGAAAGAATACTCAAGGAAAAGGGAATAAAGATGACCTTGACTTGCAACGAGGGTATCAACAGCGTATCTTCTCCCGAGGATTTGTATCTTTTAAAGCGTCTTAACCGCGACGCTACGAAAGAGTCGCTCGAAGATATATTCGCGCCTTATGACAAACTTGCCGCAAGCGGTAAATAAAAATAAAAATTACTATCAAAGTATATGAAAATACGGGATTTTGCGATATAATTGAGTTAAGGCGATTTGCGAAATCGCATACCGCATAAAAAACGGTTTATCAATTAGAAACGGTTTATTAATCAGAATAAGAGAAAACGATAACTATAAAAACAATATTAGCCGTTAACGGAAAATCGGTCTTAAGCCGGACAAGTGATTGCCGATTATTGTTAGCGACACAGGAGAAAAAAATGAGTTTTTACGACGAAGTATACGAAGTAGTTAAGAAAATACCTAAAGGCAAAGTTGCCACGTACGGGCAGATAGCGCGTTTGTTGTGTTCGCCTAAAGCGTCGCGCGCCGTAGGTTACGCACTGCACTTCAATCCTTTGCCGGGTATAATTCCTTGCCACAGAGTGGTCAACCGCGAGGGAAGGCTTGCCCCCGCTTTTGCTTTCGGAGGCATAGACGTACAAGCCGAACTTTTGGAAAAAGAAGGCGTAAAGTGCGACAATGACTTTGTCGTGGATTTGAAAAAATACCAATGGAGAGAGGGATTGTGAAAGCAAGGCGAATAGTATTTACCGCGCCTTTCGACGGAAAGGCGGACGACGTACTCAAAAGTCTTGACGTATCCTCCGGCATACGTACGGAACTGAGAAAACGCATCGGACTTGTCGCCAAGATAAACGGGCAGGAAGAAATACCCGTTACGCTTGTCGACGTACTTAAAAAAGACGAGGAATTTTGCATATATCTCGAGGACAGGGAAGTGCCCGGAGTACCCGTGTGCGACAGGGAGATACCAATCGTCTACGAAGACGAGGACTTGGCTGTCGTCGAAAAACCCGCCTCGCTTGCCGTCATTCCCGTAAAAGGTCATTACGGCAGAAGTCTTGCCAACTGTCTTGCAAAGCGTTGGGGGGATTTTGTTTACCGCCCCGTCAACCGTCTTGACAGAGATACGTCGGGGCTTATGGTCGTAGCAAAAAATTCTCTTGCGCACAGCAGACTTTCGGGCAAGACGCACAGGCGTTATCTAGCGTTATGTCAAGGAGTTTTTTCGGGAAAGAGGGAAGGCATAATCGACGCGCCTTTGGACAGGGCGGAAGACGGTATGAAAAGATACGTATGCCAAGTCGGCAAAGGCGCGGAGGCGGTTACGCGTTACAAATTTTTAAAACAGTACGACGGATATTTTTCCGCCGAATTCATACCCGTTACGGGAAGGACGCATCAGATAAGAGTACATAGTTCGAGCATAGGTTATCCTCTTATGTGCGACAAGCTTTACAACCCCTGTTGCAGGTCGCTTACGCTTGACGACGGCAAGATACTCGACAGACAGGCTTTGCACAGTTATTATCTCGAGTTTACGCATCCCGTCAGCGGTAAAAAGCTTTGTTTTTCAAGCGCTCCCGACTTTATTTCGCAAGAAGAATTTCGCGACGTGTTAAAGAATACCGTAAAGGATTAGAATATTACCGCGTCAGGTATTAATATTTCAAAAGACATTTTTATATGAATTTTAAAAAAGTGCTCAAGCGGATTTGCACTTGCGCCCGCGCAGCCGCACAGCGGCCGCTATGCGCGCAAAACGCGCGCAATTGCTATTTTTTCGGCTTTCGGACAATATCGGGCGCAAGCTATTTCCCCTCTTGTATTGACTAATAGGTACGGATAATATATAATAGTATTCGGTATTTAAATTAAAGCGAGGACAGACTATGAACGTATTTCAAAAAGGCTGGTACAGATTTTTTCAAAAGGCAATTTATATTTGTTCGCCTTTTCTGCCTTGGAGACAACCCGAGATTTTGCAATTTGACGGCGGCATAAAAGACTTGCCTGCTTTTATCGAGAATAAGGGCATCAAAAGCGTGCTTCTCGTCACGGGACCCAATCTCTTCAGACTGGGCGCGCCCGCTCCTATTATCGACGGACTCAAAGAAAGGGGCATAAATTGCACCGTGTATCACGATACGGTAGCCAATCCTACGATTAACAACGTAGAGGACGCTCTGAAAATGTACAAAGAGGGCAACTGTCAATGCATCGTCGCTTTCGGCGGCGGCTCTCCTATGGACTGCGCAAAAGTAGTCGGCGCGAGAGTGGCTAGACCCAAAAAGTCCGTAAGCAAGATGAAAGGTCTTTTGAAAATCCGCAAGAAAATCCCTATGTTCATAGCCATTCCTACTACGGCAGGCACGGGCAGCGAAACTACGCTTGCGGCGGTTATTTCCAACAGCGAAACACACGAAAAATACGCTATCAACGACCATAGCATAATACCTCATTACGCTATATTGGACGCTACGCTGACGGTAGGACTTCCTCCCAAGACAACCGCTACTACGGGTATCGACGCTTTGACGCACGCGGTAGAGGCTTACGTAGGCAAGAGCAATACCAAAGAAACCAAAGCTATGGCGGAAAAGGCTGTCAAGCTTATCTTTGACAATCTGCTCGAGGCATACGAGAACGGCAGCAATCTCGAGGCGCGAGAAAATATGCTCAAAGGTTCCTACTATGCAGGCGTTGCGTTTACGAGAGCGTACGTAGGTTACGTACACGCCATAGCGCATACGCTGGGCGGTTTTTATCACGTCGCGCACGGTCTTGCCAACTCCGTGATATTGCCTTACGTACTGGAGTATTACGGCAAGAGTGTACATAAAAAGCTCGCAAGACTTGCCGATATTACGGGCATAAGCGCGGAGGGAGACAGCGACGCGGTCAAGGCTGAAAAGTTTATTCAGGCAATCAAGGATATGAATAAAAAGATGGATATCCCCGAAAAATTCGAGGGTATCATCAAGGAAGAAGATATACCCGTAATGGTAGAACGCGCATACAAAGAGGCGCATCCTCTCTATCCCGTTCCCAAGTTTATGGGCAAAAAGCAACTAGAAGAAATGTACCGTAAAATCTCTTGCTGATATGAGATGGATATTGGTTTGCGGCGGTGAGTTTGCCGCGGAAAAATTTTGCCTCGAAGAGGGCGACGTTTTGGTAGGTGTGGACAGCGGATACGCTAAGATAAAGGACCTTGCCAAAGTCGACTGCGTAGTGGGCGACTTCGACTCTTTGGGCTATGTACCCGAAGGGGTAAAGGTTTTGCGGCACGACCCCGTCAAGGATTATACGGACACTCAGCTTGCGTTGGAATACGCTATGCAAAACGGCGCAAAAGAGTGCGTTGTTTACGGCGGTTTGGGCGGAAGATTAGACCATACTCTTGCCAATTTGCAGACGGGATACGGATTTGCTCTTAAGGGCTTAAGAGTACGGTTTATAGGCAAAGACTGTACGGCGTTTTATATTACGGACAAAGCTGAATTGTACGGAGAAGCGGGCAGATTTTTCTCGCTTTTCGCTATGGACAAGGCAGAGAAAGTGAGCATAAAAGGCGCAAAATACGAGATATCCGGCATTGACGTCGACAATACTTATCCTCTCGGCGTAAGCAACGCTTTTACGGGAGAAAAATGCTCAGTAAGCGTAGAAGGCGGAGTGCTTCTCGCGATAATCGACGATGCGGGAGTAGTGTAGGATTATGAGAAGAAAGGACAGAGAAATTACCGACGGCGAGAAAATCGACGGCATAATCAATGCCTGCGATTGTTGCCGACTGGGTCTCAACGACGGAGGAGAAACTTATATCGTGCCGTTGAGTTTCGGTTATGAAAACAAGGACGGGGTGAGGTTTTTTTATTTTCACTCGGCAAAGGTCGGCAGGAAAATAACGGTTTTGCAAAAAGATGCAAAAGTCAGCTTCGAGCTAGATTGCGCATTTAAAGTCAAGGACGCTTCCTTCGCTTGCGGATATACCGCGCAATACTCTTGCGTAATGGGCAGTGGAGAAATAACTTTCGTAGAAAATCGCGAGGAAAAAATTTACGCTTTAAACCGTATTATGGAGCACTATACTGCCAAGGATTCGTGGGAATTTTCGCGCGAAAGCACGGACAAAACCTGCGTATTGCGCCTTATTGTAGACAGTATATCCTGCAAAGTGCACGAATAAAGCGGTGTAGTCGCGAATAAACAGTTTTACGCTTGCCAAGGCAGGCGTATTTTGTTATTATTGCTAAAATCGCTTGTCAAAAAAGGTAAAGGGCTATATCATTGTTATGCGGAAATACGCAAAAACGCTTATAATGGCTGAGGTGTTTTGAAGCCTTATACAACGGTTTTGCAAAAGAAAAATTCTTAAAAATACTTTTATATGCGCTCAAAATGCGCGAGGAAAATTTATGCTTGAGAAAAAAATAAAAAACGTTTTGTTCGATTTGGACGGTACCGTACTCGATACCTTGCCCGACCTCGTGGAATCGGCTAATTACGCGCTTGTCGAGTTGGGTTATCCGTCGCAGTCCTACGAGCAGGTAAGATGCGCAATCGGTCACGGCATACGCAATTTGCTCAAGGACCTTATGCACTGCGAAGACGTGGAGGTACTGGAAAAATGCCGCGCGATTTTCAAAGAATATTACGACGCGCACAAAGCAGTGCATACGCACCCCTACGAGGGTATGCCCGAGCTTATTCGCTCTCTAAAAGAGAGCGGCATACGCGTTTTCGTCATCTCTAACAAGTACGACGACGCCGCAAAAGAGTTGGTAAAAAATTTTTACGGCGAGCTTTTTGACGGAATATACGGCAACACCGACGATATGCTTCCCAAGCCCGACAGAGCGGTTTTCGATAAGGTTTGTAAAGAAAATTCTCTCGACCCGAAAGAGTGCCTTTACGTGGGAGACAGCGAGGTCGACGTGCAGTTTGCCAACAATTGCCGTATCCCTCTCATAGCGGTTTGCTGGGGCTTCAGGACAAAACAGGAACTGCTATCCTCAGGGGCTAAAACAATAGCTTCCGACATTCGCGAACTGAAGCGGTTTTTACAGCTTTGACATAATCTCGTCAGCATAAAATACCCGCAAATACCCGCAAAAACAAGGGGTTTCGCGTATATTAGCGCAAAAATAAGAAAAAAATGAGAAAATCTCTTAAAAAGCATTGATTTTATTGTGCGTAATATAATATAATGTACTTAGTTATCTTAAAAAATACTTAAAGGTCAAGGGGGTTTTTTATGAAAAAAGCCGATAAAAAAGCGCAAAACACAGACCAGACTTTAGATACTGCGCAAGCACCCGATACTTTGGAAGTCTCTCAGGAGAGCACTCAGGCTCAACCTGAACAGACTACCATTATCCGTGTACAGGCGGAGGGCAAAAAGGAAAAGGCTAAGAAAAAAAGCAAAAAATCAAGCGTAGACACCTTTGCTCAGCCCAAGACTTCCGCTAAAGGAAAAAAAGGTAAAAAACAACAAGCCGTAGTAGGCTTTCTCGACGAGCCCGAAAAGGAAGAAGAGACAAATATGCCTTACGGTCCCGGCGGCGAACTTCGCTACGAGACTTATGACAGTCACGAAGTGGCTGAAGAGGAAGAGGATGCAGGAAAGAAGAAAAAACGCAACAAAATCGCGTTTTATTTCGGTTCGTTGATGAAGTTTTACAATCCTATCACCTTCTTGCCTATTACCTGCTTGCTCTACGTAGTGTTCTTTGCGGCAGACATAGCCGACGGCGCAGGAATACCTTTCTTCGAGCAGCATAAGAGCTTTATGATTACTATGGTAGCAATTATGGGCGCGGCTTTGATAGTATGGGCTTTTATCACTATGGGCAAACAAAAGGTTTGTTCGCTCGACGCGTTCTTGCTGATAGGCCTTTTGGTTTCGCTGGGTATGCTGTTGCAGTGCGTTATTCTCAAGCACTTCTCGCCCATCAACAACCTTGCAATAATGACGCTTGCGCTTACCGGTGTTATGCTCGTACTTATGACGATACGTATAGCAATATTCAAAGTCAGAGTACAAGAAAAAGCCAACGATGCCGTTTACAACGCCGGCAACAAGCTTTCTATGTACTTCAAGGTAGTATTTACCAAGTATGCCGCATTTATCGTTATGCTCGCGCTTTTGGGCATATTGATAATCTACATCGTTACCAAGTCCCCCGTGCTTGAAAACTTCGAGTACGTAGCAAGCAATCTCGAGGTATTCGTTACTTTCGCGTTTGCGGCAGTAGCGGTAGTAATGATGGTCGTTTCGCTTTTCATAAGACTCGTAAGAGGAAGAGTCAACCTCGTTGACTGTATGCCTTACATATTCATAATCGTTGCGATAGGTACGTTGCTCGCATACTTCCTCTTTGACATTTATATGTATCTCTACATTGCGATAGGTTGCGGAATCGTAGGTCTTTTGTGGCTTATCCTTTGTCAGTATACGCTAAAGATGTCTATCTACAAGAGAGACAACAGAGCGCACGTAGTTATCTCCAAGCCCGTATATGCGGTAGAGGAGCAGGAAGAGATAGTCGAGCCTCAGGAGGAACCCGTACATATCGAGGAGCCTGTCGACGAGCCCGTTGAAGAGCCCATAGAGGAACCTGTAGACGAACCTATCGAGGAACCCGTTGAAGAGCCTATCGAGGAACCCGTTGAAGAGCCTGTCGAGGAGCCTATTGAGGAACCCGTAGACGAGCCTGTGGTAGAGCCTGTCGCAGAAGTAATCGAAGAGCCTAAGGACGAACCCGTACAGCCCGTAGTGCAGACGGTTTACGTGCCTATAGACGACAGAGACGACGAAGAAATCAAGGAAAGACTCGAAAGCATAGAGACCAACCTCGTTGCGCTTATGAATCAGAATAAGGATGACGATGACGACGAAGACGAGGAAGAGGATGAGGAAGAAGAGGATATTAGTGCAATCAAGAGCGTAAGACCCAGATTTACTTACCTCACAAAGCTCAGACTTGCAAGCGACGATATCAAGAAATTCTATTCCGAACTCAAGAACGAGTTGTTGTCTTACGGTTTCAGAAACAGAATCAGCAAGACCAAGGAAAACTTCAATCACAGCCGCGATACAAAGGCAAGAATAGTCATCAACGGCAAGACCTTGAAACTATATCTTGCGCTTGACCCCAAGGAACTTGACGAGAAGTACTATCACCACAAGGATATGAGCGAAAAGAGAGGCGTCGCCGAAATTCCTACGTTGATGCCCGTACGCTCTAAGCTTGCTGTCAAGAAAGCAAAGGAGCTTATCGCGAAGATAGCAGAGGCTTGTCAGCTCGAAAAGAAACCCAGATACAAGGAGAAAGACTTTACCGAAGAGCTTTCACCTGAGGGAATGACTCTTGCCGAGAGAAAGGGATACGGCTATCTCGTAAGAGACGCGTTTACTCTCGAACAGGCAGAAGCTTTGCCCGACGAACTCGCAGAACAACTCGCCGACGTATATACCGAAGAGAACAAGTTTATGAGATTTATCAAGACTTCTGTTTCGCTCGACGATATCGTAGCGCAGTTTGACGACGGAGACATAGTCACCATCGACTCCATAAGAGAGGGCGGTATCGGTGTGCAGAATGCCAACTATCTCATTATTGAAGACGGTCAGGTAGTCAACAAGAAACTCAAAGTATACGTAGACGAAATCACTCCCAATGCAGTCAAGATGATAGCGTTGGCGGGCGGTGAGGTTTATCGTATTTGGCGCAAACGCTAAGCGAGCGCGTATAGCGGCGCGCCTTTGCGAATTTTCGCGAGCAGTTACGCTCGGTCACGTACGTCTAGTACGCTCCGCTCGCGAACTCTCTTAAAATTCGCAAAATCACACCACTCTCCGTGCTCGCACGTAGTGGATAATAAATAAAAAACAGCACGCGCTAAAATAAAAAGCATACCACTTCCGTGTTCGCACGTAGTGGATAATAAATAAAAAACAGCCACTCTCCGTATTAACGTGAGAGTGGTTTTTCGTTATATTAAATAAATTAGTATTATAAGTTTTCAGACAATTGGCGCGGTATTATTATATTTTTTTATTATTTTACAATATAATATATTGTACTTTTTCGCTGTAGAAAGCCAAGTGTAAAATAATCAAAATGGGTATTGACATTAAGATTTTTTTAAGGTACAATAAAGACGTGGATTTAGGTGGACCTACTGTTAGTATGCCACCTTTTCTTATAAAAACAATATCTAGGAGGTTATTATGGCTAAGGCTAAGAAGAAAAAGGCCGGTATGACTATGTTGGCTTGGATTATGCTGGCTGTTATGGCAGTAGGTCTCGTATTATCCGTTGTAGGTATCTTTACCGATTGGATTACGACAAAGGGTGAGGCAATCGGAGGACTTATCACCACTGAAGGCAGTACGACTTTGCAAGATTTGTATGACAGTCAGGCTGATATGAGAGAAATCGATGAGGACTATTCGATAAAATATTTTGATATCACGTACACATGTGCGTGGATTACTCTTATCGCCACGGCAGCGGCATTCGGCTGTTTCCTCGTAGGCGGACTTCTCAAAATGAAATTGCTCAAGACTATCGGTATGATAGCCGGCATACTTGCGATAGTAGCAGGTATTATGGCTGCAGTATTTACCGCTCTTATGGGCAAGGAAATGAGTGCTGACGCAGGTATCGCAAGCGCGACTACCAGTTTGGCAGTAGGTTGCTATCTCACTCTTGTCGGCGGTATCGTCGGCGGAGCTGGCGCGATAATCAGCGGAGTAAATAAGTAGACAAACACAATCCCTTAATAGAGAGAGGGCGGAGAGCATAGCTTTCCGCCCTCTCTCTATGCAAATTTTAATTGAAAATTTCGCTATCGCAATTTCCCGTACGGAGCGGTCGGCAAAACAGAAAAGGTCGTTTGCGTGTAAAGTGCCGATAAATAGAGCGTAAGTATTCTGCTTGTACTATAAAAATCACCTTTTAATAAATATAAAAACCCCTCGAAAGGGGCTTTTTGTTTTACACTGTCTAAGCAAACCGTGTAAGACCTTTAATATTCTAGTCGCCGGTTTTCAGATATTTGTTTATTTCTGCGGTAATAATCTCGTAGCCTTTATCGTTGACGTGCAGACCGTCCATAGTATAGCGTTTGTTGAGATTGCCCTCATCGTCGGTCAATAGGTCGTGTATGTTTACGTATGTAGCGTTATATTTTGAGCAGATGTCGGGCAGTACGGAATTGACCGCTAACACGGCTTCGTTGGTACGTATGCCTACGGCATTGAGAAAGGCGGGTTTTTTGTGGCTGTTGACGGGATAAAGCGATTCTACCAGTACGCGACAGTCGGGAAGACTCGTCGAAAGTTGCATCAGTATTTTATCTATGTTGGACAATACGGTTTCTACGCTTACTCCGTGTCCTATATCGTTGATTCCGCCAAGGAAAACTACGCTTACGGGTTGGATTGCGATTACGTTGTCTTCTAAGCGTTTGAGCATACCCGAAGTAGTATCTCCCGAAATGCCTCTGTTGACGTTGGGAATATCAGGATAGTATTTTTCCGTATCGCACAATTCAGTAAGAGAATCTCCGAAGAAAACAGTCAGACCGTGTTCTTCGGTTTTGTTGAGTTCGGTATAGTATTGGGCTTTTTCGTCCTGAGGTTTGAGCATAGTAGTCATATACTTGCCGTAAGCGTCGTAATACACGAAAAATATAATCACCACCGTAGTGATGACCGACACGTAAAAACATATAATCGAACGGATAATTCTTTTGTAGTATTCTCCCATAGCAATCATCGTCTGTCAGTATAAGAGTTTAAAATAAAAGTATCCCTTTGCACAACACATATATATTATAACACTTAAGAAAAATTATGTAAAGTAATAAAAGGACATAAAGCTCAAAGCTTTTTATTTTGAGGTATCAATCGGGGGATTAGGCAAAGCTTGTCGTTATTCGATAGCGGTATGATTGATTTAAGGGCGGGGATATGATATAGTATTATTGAAAAAAGTCAGAGGAGAGAGAAATGGCAAGACTTTATCTTGTGGGTACGCCCATAGGCAATCTGGGAGATATCAGCACTCGTGCGCTGGACGTATTGCGCGGGGCAGACGCAATAGCCTGCGAAGATACCCGACACACGCTCAAGCTTCTCAATTATTACGATATAAAGAAGCCTTTGTTTGCCTGTCACAAGTTTAACGAAAGGGACAGCGTAGACAAAATATACGCTATGCTCACAGAGGGCAAGGAAGTTGCGCTCGTGACGGACGCGGGTATGCCTGCCGTATCCGACCCGGGAGCAGTAGTTGTGGACGGATTGCGAAAACTCGGTGCGGATATTGCGGTAATTCCCGGACCTACCGCGCTCACTACGGCAATCGCGCTAAGCGGGATAATCCAGCCTGTGTTTACGTTCATAGGTTTTCTTCCTGCAAAAACAAAAGAAAAAGACAATTTGATTATGCCTTTTAAGGATATTACGACTTCTCTTGTGTTTTACAGTTCGCCTTACGACGTCGGCAAGGATATCAAATATCTTTATTCGCGTCTCGGGGACAGAAAACTCCATATCGTAAGAGAGCTGACTAAAATACACGAGGAGCATATTCTCACCACGCTGTCGCAAGGACTCGAGGGGGAAGCCAGAGGCGAATACGTGCTTATAGTAGAAGCGGGAGAAAAGTGTGTAGAAAAACCTCAGGGCAGTATAAAAGAACAACTTATTAAGCTTATCTCATCGGGTACGGATAAAAAAGACGCCGTCAAACAAGTGGCAAAAGCCAACTCGCTCACAAAAGACGAGGTATACAAAGAAGCAATAGATTTATGATTTTCAAGGGGGAAGAAATTGGATAAAGCAGAATACAGCAGCGCGATTAAATCAAAAAAAGCAATCAAAAACGCACTAAGCCGGTTGCTGATGAAAAAAGATTTTGAGGAGATATCCGTCACAGAAGTAGTAAAGACGGCAGGTATCAACCGAAGCACGTTCTATGCGCATTACAACAATATGACCGAAGTGCTCGAAGAGATAGAGATGAGAGTAGCCGAGGGCATACTCAATTCGTTTATGTCTTACCGAGAAAGCGTAATGGAAAACCCTACGCCTTTTCTGACGAGTATTGCCGCGCTGTTGCAAAAGGAATTCGATTTTTACAAGCGTCTTGTTTGCGCCAACGTAGGAAGTCACTTTATAGACAGATTAAAGGAAAATTTTATCAGTACCGTAATCACGGCGGACAATGACAAAATATCTCACATTAAGGACAAAGCCACGTTTGCGGTTGTCGTGAGATTTTATACCAACGGCTTTGCTTCTATGTTCGAGGACGTATTCAAAGGCGTACTCAAAATAAGTCTTACGGCACTTGCCGAAATTATAGGGCAGATTGTTGCGGTAGGTTTCGAGGATTATACGATAACCAAAGTCAAGAAAATCCAAAAGCTCAAAAAACAGTATCTTGAAAAAGATTAGAAATATTTTGAAGATACTCAGGAAATACGCTAAATTTAACCGTACACTAAAGGACGCGATCAAGCGTCCTTTTTTTCTGTTCGGACATCGTAGTTTCCGCTCGTTTCGTTTGCGATGTTTTTGCAATCGCTTTGTGAAATCTCAGGGCTTGTCAAAACTCTGTCTTGCGTAGGCA
This sequence comes from uncultured Christensenellaceae bacterium, assembly GCA_944380355.1. Classification (GTDB taxonomy): domain Bacteria; phylum Bacillota; class Clostridia; order Christensenellales; family UBA3700; genus RACS-045. The sequence goes on along the minus strand of CALWHJ010000006.1, from coordinate 45,209 downwards.
TTGACTCGTCTGTCGTGCGGTTTGAGCGTGTAGTGTCCGACGGCACTTCGATTTTGGCAGATACGACAGTACGATAAAGAGTTTTTCTTTTGCATTATTTGCATAAGTGTGAATATGTGGTATAATCTGACTATGGAATTTTGTAATTGTTGTCCGAGACATTGCCTTGCGGACAGAGTAAAGACTGCCGGATACTGCGGTGAGTACGGACTGAAAGTAGCCCGTGCTTCCTTGCATTTTTGGGAGGAGCCGCCTATATCGGGTACGCGCGGAAGCGGTACGGTATTTTTCAGCGGGTGCAATCTTAAGTGCGTGTATTGTCAAAATTACGATATATCGAGGGGAAAGGGTACTTTGCTTACGCCCGGGCAGCTTGCCGACGTGTTTAAAAGACTGGAGGACGCCGGCGCGCACAACATAAATCTCGTGACGGCATCGCATTTTACCGACGGAATTACGGAAGCATTCGGTATTTACCGCCCCGCGATTCCCGTGGTGTACAATTGCGGAGGCTACGAAAGCGTGGGTAATCTCAAAAGGCTGGAGGGCATAGTCGATATATATCTTCCCGACTTCAAATATGCCGACAACGCGCTTGCGGAAAAATACAGCAACGCGCCCGATTATGCAGAAAGATGCACTCTTGCACTCAGCGAAATGAGAAGACAGCAACCTCAAGATATTTTCGATGACGGTATAATGCAAAAGGGAATGATTATAAGGCACCTTGTATTGCCCGACGCCGTAGATAATACAAAGAGAGTGCTGGAGTGGATAAAGTGCAATTTATCTTTCGATACTTACATATCCGTAATGGGACAGTATATCCCCTGCGGACAGGCAAAAGAATATCCACCGCTAGACAGAAAACTCAAGCCTTTGGAATACAAAATAGCCCTTTCTTATGCGGAAAAGCTGGGATTTGTAAATGCGTTCGTACAGGACGAAGAGAGTGCAGACGAAGCTTTCGTGCCTGACTTCGACGTCAGTCCCGTAGCATTAAAATAATATATTATATTTTGTTGTACTCTTTTGCAAATTATGCTAAAATGATGAAAAGGTAGTGAAAGATGGATATTTTCGTAAAAGTAATTTGCGTTATTGCCGCATATCTTGTCGGTTCAATCAACGCGGCGACGATAGTCAGCAGAATCAAAGGTAAAAACATCAAAAAACTGGGAAGCGGCAATCCCGGAACTATGAACGTACTGCGTTCGATAGGCAAGGGCTGGGGCGCGCTTACTTTTGCATTTGACAGCGTAAAGGGACTTGCATTTGCGCTTATCGGAAGATTTGCTATAGACGGCGGCTCGTACGAGTGGATGTTTATACTCGGCACGATAGTCGTCGTAGGACATATATTCCCCTTATACACGGGCTTTAAGGGCGGAAAGGGCGTAGCAACGTCCATAGGAGTATTTCTCGTTGCTTCCCCTATCGTAGCGGCGTGCGTACTCGTCGGACTGATTGTATATCTGCTCTTGTGCAAGATAGGTTTTATCGGCTCGTATCTTGCGATAACCGCGCTTGCCATCACGTGTTGTATACAATACGGCTCGAGTATAATTATAGTAGTATGTTGCGTAATAATGTGGCTGCTGGTAGTTATCCGTCACAAGGACAACGTAATCAGATTTATACACGGCAAGGAGAATACCTTGAGTATCGTAGGAAAGAACGAGGTCAAGGAGCTTGACGACGAGGGTAACGAAAAATCGCAAAACGCAGACGGCGATACAGCCGAAGCAGATAGCGGGGAAAATAATGCCGACGAGTCCGAAAACGAGCAAGAGGACGCGGCTTTAGAAGAAAAGACCGAATAAAAAGCAAATACACGTTTTACCGTACAGGTAACGGAAAATACAGAGGTAGAGAAATGAAACTGGGTGTAGTAGGACTTCCCAACGTAGGAAAGAGTACGTTGTTCAACGCGATAACGCAAGCGGGCGCAGAGAGCGCGAATTATCCTTTTTGCACGATAGAGCCCAACGTGGGCGTAGTAGCTGTCCCCGACGAAAGACTGGACAAGCTTGCCGCGCTTTACAACAGCAAGAAAGTAACTCCCACGGTACTCGAATTCGTGGACATAGCAGGACTCGTAAAAGGCGCGTCAAAGGGCGAGGGACTGGGCAACAAGTTTTTGTCGCATATCAGAGAGGTTGACGCAATCGTGCACGTAGTAAGGTGTTTTGACGACGCCAACATAACGCACGTCGACGGCAGCGTAAATCCTTTGAGAGATATCGAGACGATTGAGTTCGAGCTGATTTTTGCGGATATGGAGAGCGTACAGAAGAGAGCCGCCAAAGCGCGTAACTCTGCAAAGGGCGGTGACAAGAAGTACATAGTCGAAGCCGACCTTCTCGACAGAGTATATGCAGAGCTGGAAAAAGGTACTCCCGCAAGACTTATAGAGCTTAGCGACGACGAGAAAGAGATAGTAAGAGATCTGTTCCTTTTGACGGCTAAGCCTGTGATATACGCGGCAAACATAAGCGAAAACGATGTAGCCGCAGGTACTAATGCTTACGTCGACGAGGTCAGACAGTACGCAGAAAAGCAGGGAGCCAAGACGATAGTCCTCTGTGCAAAGCTCGAAGAGGAACTCGCGGGAATGGATAAGGAAGACAAAGAGATGTTCCAGGCTGAGTACGGCATCGACAAGAGCGGTCTTGACAAGCTCGTATCCGCTTGTTACGATTTGCTTGGACTTATCAGCTATCTTACCGCGGGAGAGAAAGAAACGAGAGCGTGGACAATTACCCGAGGCACGAAAGCTCCTCAGGCGGCAGGCAAGATTCACAGCGACTTCGAAAGAGGTTTTATCCGCGCGGAGATTGTCGACTGGCAGACTTTGCTCGAGTGCGGTTCTTACGTGGCTGCTAAAGAGCACGGCAAGGTAAGAAGCGAAGGCAAGGATTACGTCATCAAGGACGGCGACGTGGTACTCTTCAGATTCAACGTATAACAATATCATTACACGCTAAAATATTCCTTGTCGGCTTATCGGCAAGTGCGGGCAAAAGACAGAATTATGGATTACAGACAGATTATAGTAGACAGTATAAAAGGCGATTACGACAAGGACGAACTCTTGTCGCTCGTTGCCGTACCCAAAGATACGGCTATGGCGGACTTGTGCATACCTTGTTTTAAACTCGCAAAACAGCTCAAAAAGCCTCCTATGGCTATTGCTCAGGAAATGGCGCAAAGCGTAGACAAAGGCGAGATGATTGCTTCGGTTCAAGCGGTAGCGGGTTTTGTCAATTTCAAATTCGACAATATGCGTTACGGAAAGAAAGTGCTCGAAGACGTAATAGCGAAGGGAGAGGACTACGGCGCAAGCGACGAGGGAAAAGGCAAGACGGTTTGCATAGACTTTTCGTCGGTCAATATCGCTAAGCCTTTCCATATGGGACATATGCTCAATACGTCAATAGGCGCGGCTATTTACAGGACGTATGCAAAACTCGGCTACAAGGTCGTAGGCATCAATCATCTCGGAGACTGGGGTACTCAATTCGGTAAACTCATAGTCGCATACAAGCTTTGGGGCAATAAAGAGGATATAGACGCAAGAGGAGTGAGAGGACTTCTCGACATATATGTAAAATTCCACAAGGAAGCCGAGAGCAATCCCGCACTCGAGGACGAGGCGCGCGCTTGGTTTAAGGCTATAGAGGACGGAAACAAGGAAGCCTTGGAGCTTTTCAATTACTTCAAGGAAATCACCCTTAAAGAAGTAGGCAAAGTCTATGACAGACTGCACGTCAAATTCGACAGCTATGCGGGAGAATCTTTCTATAACGATAAGATGCAACCCGTACTCGATATGCTCACCGAAAAGGGACTTTTGGTAGAGAGCGACGGCGCAAAGGTAGTGCGTTTTGACGAGAGCGAAAATATGCCGCCTTGTCTGTTGCAGAGAAGCGACGGCGCGACGCTTTACGCTACGAGAGATATGGCGGCGGCTTTTTACCGCAAAAAGACTTATGACTTCGACAAGTGTCTGTACGTCGTGGCTTATCAGCAAAACCTCCATTTCAGACAGCTTTTCAAGGTGCTCGAGATGGCAGGGTGCGAATGGTCTAAAGATATGGTGCACGTAGCTCACGGAATGGTATCGCTCGAAAACGGTTCGATGTCGACCAGAGAGGGCAACGTGGTATTCTTGCAAGACGTGCTCGATACCGCCGTAGCCAAGGCAAAGGAAGTCATCGACAGCAAAAATCCCGACCTTGCGGACAAGGACGATACGGCAGAAAAAGTCGGCGTAGGCGCGGTAATATTCGGTATGCTTTACAACGGCAGAATAAAGGATATCGTATTCTCTTTTGACAAGGTGCTCAACTTTGACGGGGAGACGGGACCTTACGTACAGTACACCTATGCGCGTTGCAACAGTCTTTTCGACAAGTGCGGACAGATAGGCAAAGAGATAGATTACAAGGGCATAGACAACGACGAAAGCAAGGACATAGTCAGACTTTTGGAAAAGTACCCCGAAGTGATTAAGGAGAGCGCGCGCAAATACGAGCCCAGCATAATCACCAGATACGCGGTAGACCTTGCGCAAGCATTCAACAAATTCTACTTCGAGCACAAGATAAACGGAGAGGCAGAGGGAGTCAAAAATGCGCGTCTTATGCTTACGCAGGCAGTCAGACAAGTTCTTTCCAACGCTTTGGGACTGTTGGGTATAGCTACGCCCGCAAAGATGTGACGGATAAATTAAGAAACAACACAACAAAACAGTATCAACACGCGGCTTAAAAAGCCGCGCTTTTTTTTGCCCAAAAACGTATCAGCAGGCGCAGTCTTTTTACTCAACTAAGAAAAAGGCGCACTAAGCCGCGCAAAACAAGAATTGTTTGATTTAAAATTGCCACTTTTTGTATGTCGGTAAAAGCTGTATTTTCAAATTAATATCACACAATATGCTTGTGGAAAATCAGAGAAATAAAATACGCTTTGTTGCGGCACTGGCAATTACTGTTATCTCGGCGGTTATTCTTATGTCGGGATTTTTCCTTGCTGTCTCGGATTTAACCGATTTGTCGAGCGTATTCAGACCCAACGATTACGGCTTCTCGCCCAAAATGCAGCTAGTCAGTTCTTTCTCTACCGACTATTCCTCGTCCAAAGAGGACAGGCGGCACAACGTAGCTTTAGCGAGCGAAAGTTTCAGCTGGATTGGCGTGAAAAAGGGAGGCAAACTCTCTTTCAATACCCTTGTCGGTAAGAGAACGGAAGAGAGAGGTTACAGAGTGTCTAAAGTCATAGTGGACGGCGAATATACCGAGGGCGTAGGCGGGGGAGTATGTCAGGTATCTACCACGCTCTACAACGCGTGGATAAGAGCGGGACTGGGAGTGGAATACGTGAGAGCGCACAGCCTGCCGGCTTCGTATTGCGAATTGTCGCAGGACGCTACGGTGACGGAATATACCGACCTCGTACTGGTCAACAATTCCGACTTCGACGTACTAGTCAACGGCTACGTAAAGGATTTGAAGATATGTTTTGACGTATACGCAAATCCTTTGGATTACGACATTACAGTGCGTACGGAGCTTATCGAAACAATTGAGCCGCCTGCCCCCGAGATAATAGAAGTGGACGAATTCCCCGATGACTTTACGGGTAAGATTCTCAGAGACGCCGCGGGAGAATACGGCATAAAGAAAGAAGCGAGAGAGGGATACAAATCGCGAGCTTTTCTTGAGTATCGCGACAAAGACGGTAAAATAGTAAAGTCCGTACAGATAAGAAAAGACAGTTATTTGCCCTCTCAAGGCAAGATTTACAGAAAAAAGGTAAAAATGCTTTTGCCGGATATCGACTTTTCGGTTGATTGAAAAAGAGGACTTTGCATCCTCTTTTTTATCGTAATACGTTAATTGAAAAATACTTGCATTTCTGCTTGACTTATAATTAGAATAATGCGCGGTGCGCGCTTGTTGTTAATCGGTTATATAGTCAAAGATACTATTTTTCTTCGTCGAAATACGTAGCCATTACGTCGGCAATGTGTATCATCGTAGCAAAAGGATATTCTTCGAAAGCCTGAGATATAGCGAAATCTCCGCCAAGTACGCGTTTGTCAAAACCGCCCATATGCCAGTTGATTGCCATAGCTTCCTCTCTGGTCAGTCGCATAAAACCGCTTATGATATATACGGATTTTTCTCCGTGACCGTAGGGGAGTGAATCTTCTACGCTATAAAAGGGTACTTGTTCCCACGCTCCGTCTACCTTGACGTTGCGGAAGCTGATTTTGTAGAAGTTGACTTTGCACAAATCGTGCAAAAGTGCGGCTACTGCGATATTTTCGGGCGTAATGCCGTCAAATAGTCCCGACTTTTTCTTTTGCTCCAGCTTATACAACTCCATAGCTCTGTCATATACGTTGAGCGAGTGGTCGCACAGTCCTCCCTGCATAGCGTTGTGAAATTTACTGCTTGCGGGCGCGACAAAGAAGTCGCTGTTTTCCAGCCATTTGAGAAGCTTGTCCGCGCCGTCGCGCTTGATATTATCGTTGAAAATTTTTAAAAACCGTGCCTTGTTGAGTTCGATATCCATAGTGTCTCCGATTTTGTACCGCGCGGATACGGTACGCTTTTTATTGTCTTTATTATTATGTATACTTCCGGCTTGTATTTTTAAGTTCTGCTCGACTTTAAGCAGGCAGAGTATTTTTCCGCCGTAAAAGATTTGTCAAGTACAGTATAGAGCATTTTGCTTTTGCAGTCAAGACGTAAAAAGGTCATAAAAAAGGCCGCTTGCGTAAGCGACCTTCCTGTTTTGCGTTGCGTAAAAGTCAAATGGATTATTTAGACCACAGCCATACGTAATCGTGATGTACAAGCAAGGATATGATGTCCACAATCCAGCCTATAGCGAAGAAACCGCCCGTCAGCAGATAGAGAATACCCGAAAGGATATGTCCCTTGATGAGACGTGCGACAAAACCCGTAATTGCGCCGAAGAAGATTTGAAGAATTAACCAGAGAATCCAGCTTCCGCCGAGTTTTTTAGATTTAGCCATATAGTTCCCCCCTTTTTTGTTTGGTTTGCTTAGATTATACAACTTTTTGATTATATTGTCAATAATCAAATTTGAGCAGTATTTGATAAATCGTGTCGAGTATGCACAATTATATGATAAAATATTGAAAAAACTTATTTATAATGATATACTGTTAATGCTCCAAAAGGGGCAAAGAGGTGAATATGTACAAGGATAATTACGAACAATGGAAAGCGTCGGTTGACAAAAAGTACTCTCAGGAGCTCGAGTCCATAGCCGACAACGACAAGGAAATAAAGGAAAGATTTACGTTGCCTTTGGCATTCGGCACGGCAGGAATGAGAGGCACGATTTGTATGGGCATATCCAATATGAACGAATATACGGTAGCGAGAGCGACCAAAGGTTTGTCCGATTACATCAACGCGCTGGGCAAGAAGCAGGCGGAGAGAGGCGTAGTCATATCGTACGATACAAGACGTATGTCCTTCGAGTTTGCCCTTACCGCGGCGAGAGTGCTGGCAGCCAACGGCATTAAGGTGTCTTTGTTTGAAAACGTGCGCCCCGTGCCTATGTGTTCTTTCGCGGTAAGACAGCTCAATTGCATAGCAGGTATAATGATTACCGCCAGCCACAATCCCAAGGAATACAACGGCTACAAAGTTTACGGCGAGGACGGCGCGCAGATGTCGCCCGAGGCAACGGCTGAGGTAGTAAAATATATAGACAAAACCCCCTACTTCGGTCTTGACAGGGAAGATGTAGCGTGCGAAAATCACGACGGTATAGCGGGTAAGGACGGATATAAACTCAGCGAGCATATTACGGTTATAGGCAAGAGTCTTGACGATAAGTACTATGCTGAGATATCCAAGCTTTCGCTCTCTCCCCAAGCAGTAAAGCAAGTGGGTAAGGATATCAAAATCGTATATTCTCCTATACACGGTTCGGGATATATTCCCGTTACGACTATGCTTGCCAAGATGGGCATATCCGTATCTGTCGTAGAGGAACAGAAAAATCCCGATACGGAGTTTTCCACGGTTGTTATGCCCAATCCCGAACAGCCCGACGCCCTTAAGCTGGGTATCGCGCTTGCAGACAAACTGGGTAGCGATATAGTCATAGGCACCGACCCTGACTGCGACAGAATGGGCGTTGCGATAAAAGACGCAAAGGGCGAATTTATTCTTCTCAACGGCAACCAGATAGGCGCGCTTTTGATGGACTATATCCTTATGCGCCACAAAGAAGAGGGTACGCTTCCCAAAAACAGCGCGGTAGTCAAAACTATCGTCACGACGCGTCTTGCGGATAAGATAGCGAGAAGTTACGGCGCAAAGGTATTCGACGTACTCACGGGCTTTAAGTTTATCGGCGAGAAAATCAAAGAATGGGAGAAGAGCGGAGAATATACCTTTATGTTCGGTTACGAGGAAAGCTACGGCTATCTTTCGGGTACGCACGCAAGGGATAAAGACGCGGTAGTCGCAAGTATGCTTTTTGCAGAGATGGTATGCTATTACACTTACAAGGGCGTAAGACTTTGCGACAAGCTCGAGGAGCTTTTCAAAAAATTCGGTTACTTTGTCGAGAGCAGCAAGAGCATAGCTTTCAAGGGACTTGACGGTATGCAGCAGATGGCGGACATTATGAAGAAGTTCAAGGATACCGACTTGACCGAGGTAGCGGGCATACCTATGATAAGCAAGCTGGATTTGACCGACGGCACAATCAAGTACTTCGAGGACGGAAGAATAGAGATGAGCGATTTGCCTTCTACCAACGTAATCAAGTACGAATTCGGAGATGACGAGTGGCTTTGCATAAGACCCAGCGGTACCGAGCCTAAACTCAAGATATACGTATCCACCAAGGCAGATAGCAAAGAGCAAAGTCAGGTCAAAAACGCAAAACTACAGCAGGCAATCGTAGATATGATTTGAAGCGGTTGAATAAGCGGGGATATCGAAAGAAATGAGATATTGTCCGACGGTGAAAAATAAAATAATAAGGCAGGTCTTTCCGACCTGCCTTTTGCTTTAACACGTCAATTCCTTAAGCCTGATGTGGTGTATACGTTGGGATGAATGTTTGGATTTTAAAGTTTGCAGCAGAGGCTTTGGATTGAGTTGCGCCGTCAGGAAATGCGCTAGCGTGTTTTTGCCAGATTGAGCTTTATCGAAAAGACGCCGTTTTCGAGAGATGCGGATATGCTTCCGCCGTACTGCTCGACAAGACTTTTTGCAATCGAAAGTCCCAAGCCCGTAGAATAGTTGTAATTCTTTACGGTATAGAAGCGGTCAAACATTCTCTCGACGTCTAGCTGTGTGAGTCCCGACGCAGTGTTATAAAAATCAATAACGCCGTCTTCATAGAGTTTTACTCCGAAGTCGCCTTCGCCGTATTTGAGGGCATTGCCGATAATGTTTTGAAAGACTCTTGCGAGGTCCTTTTTGTCTGCTACGCAATTGATATTTTTTTGCGGCAAGTCAATGACGGGCGTGATATTCTTTTGATTGAATTGTTCGTATTGGTCGAGAAGACATTCTCTTATGAGAGTATTGAGACATACGTCCTGCAAATAAACGCCGTGACTTTTATCGAGGGAAACGGAGTATTTGAATAACTCGTCCGTAAGCGTTTTGAGAGTAAGCGTACGTTCTTTTACGATATCGAGATATTCTTTGATTTTTGCGGGATTCTTTTCCTTTTCGGTAAGGTCGAGATAACCGCATATCGCCGTGAGCGGAGTACGCAGATCGTGAGATATGTTTGTCATGGCACTCTTCAATTCTGCGTCTCCGTTGTTGTAGGTGAGTTGTTTTTGTCTGATAAGGCTCAGACTCTCGTTGAGCGAAATCGCCAATTCACGGATAGACTTATCTCTGCCGCAGAGGACTATTTTCGCATTCGTATTGCTGTTGAGTATTTCTTTTGTTTGTCTTTTGATATTGTTTATATCCTTTTTCAGCAGGAAAATTTTGACGACAATAGCTCCTATTGCGCCTAGTGCCAAAATAAACAGTATTGCAAATACGATACAAAAAGTCTGATACATATTTTCTCCTTATTCGTACTATGTCGGTACGCAATGAGTTAGTTGAGATTTTGTTTTTTTGCTACAAAGAACCCCGCAAAGAAGAAGGCGAGTATTTCAACTACCGAGAAGGGAATTATCGCCCACAGACAGAGAGGGGAGAATGCCGATTCGGGCGAAATTTGACTTAATTGCATCATCGGTAATGCGTCGTAAATCACTTTTGTCAAATCGCGCAATTGCTTGGGGGCTGCATCGGTAGGCAAAGTATATTTGGAGTAGTCTTCAAAACCGGTAAGTACCGAATACTTTGCGTAGTCGGGTTCGTACGTTTGAGGCATCATATTGACTAACATAATCAAAATGATTATAAGAAAAAGATAAAAAAGAATAAAACGTACGAAAGAGCCTTTTGCACTTTTGCAAACCGTAACCAAAAACGTAGCGAAAGCGCAATAAAACACAGTTGAAAGAGCTACGACCGTTGTAGCGGCGAGAAGATATGACGAGCGGTAGTCGATTTCACGTATCGAGGGCAGAGCGACAAGACAAAATACAATCAGTCTTGCAGTAAGCATTATCGCTGCGCCTATGAGCAAAGTGATAAAATTACTTAAATATACCGATTCTTTCGAATATCCTACGATAATCTTTTTTTTGATATTTCCTGCGGAGTAATCGCTGCCGATAAAAGAGATACCGAGAATAATTATCATAAAACCCAATACAGGAATCATCTCGTATGCTATTCCCGAAAACATTACGGTTTCGAGTTTGGGGACGTACCCTTTGTGAATCATGTTGTGCGTTACCAGATAGGTGTAAACTATCGTTATCAGAGCCTCAATTGCCGTATATACCCACAATATGGGATTTTTGACGAGGCGTTTCAAATTATCTTTTATCAATATTGACATATTAATCCTCACTATTACTTGATATCCTTTCTGCCGGCTACGATAAATCCGGTGCCGAAAAGGAAAGTTATTTTCGCTATGGCAAAAGGTATAATCTGCCACAGGTTGAGCGGGGAACGATAGAAGATTTTACTTGCGTTGCCCGCAATAAAGAAGTTGTAAAAAAATTCGCTTTTAGCGGTGTTTTTGAAATTTATCCAATGCATATATCCGTACATCGAATCGACTATATCTTCGGTTTGTCCGGGAGTATAAGCGTGGACGCAATCGTAAAGCATGTATGCGTACTCGGGTAATTGTTCGCTAAAAAACATCATAATGGTTGTAAACAACAATACGCCGAGCGCAACGCAAAGCGAATTAACCGTTTTTCTGCATACGCTCACAGAAAAGACGGACAGCGCCGCATACACTAGTTCCGATAACAGCGATATAGCGAGTACCGCCGTAAGATACTCTGTCGGCATCGTCGGCTTGCCTAGTACCGGAATGGAGATTACGCAGTACGTAACGAGATGCGTTGCATACAGAGTAAGACCTATTATGATTGACGACAAAAATCCCGCCAGATATATTTCGTATTTGGAAAATCCGGCTTGCAGTTTTAATACAATCGCTCTGTTGTCGAAGTCGGCAGCAAGGACCGTTATGCAAGCGAAGATTGTTATCATGCCCGTAAAGGGGAATACAAGCAGCGTAAAACCTGTAAAAAACGCAGAGTCCGCCGTGGAATAGAGCGGATTTGTTAACTTGTAAATTAGCGTATAGAAAAAAGTGATGCAGAATTGCAAAACAACTGATACCCAAACAATCAAGTTTCGGTAAGCACGCAACAAGTTGCTTCTTATCAGCCTTATCATTGTTTCGTACCTATGAGGTTGAGGAAAAAGGTTTCCAAATCCTCGTCGCACTCATTGATGTGCACTACTGAAAGTTTGGAGTCTGTCAACAGAGTCAGCACCGCTTGTATGTCTGTTGGTCCGTATATCTCGCATTCGTCGGGAGAAAGCATTTTGTATTCGAGTTTTGCTTTGTCCAATACCGACGAGAGAGACTTTTTACCGTCGACTTTGAGTATAATCTTTTTGCGGCACTTTTCTTCGAGCTGTTCGGCAGTCATTTCGCATATCAGTCTGCCTTTTTCGATAAAGCCGTAGTCGGTGGCAAGTTTTGAGAGTTCACCGAGAATGTGGCTCGAAATAACAAAAGACACGCCGTGTTCCTTGTTGAGTTTGAGTATGAGTTCGCGTATCTCCACTATACCCTGAGGGTCAAGTCCGTTGGTGGGTTCGTCGAGAATAATAAGGTCGGGGTCTCCTATCAGAGCAAGTGCGATTCCCAGTCTTTGGCGCATACCGAGAGAAAAGTTGGATACTCGTTTTTTCCCTGCATCTTCAAGCCCCACAAGTTTGAGAAGTTCGTCGATTTTGCTTGTCGACGGAAGCCCCAGCAAGATAGCCTGGTGATAAAGATTTTCTTTTGCGCTCATTGAGTTGTACAGTGCAGGCGTTTCGACAATTGCGCCGATACGTCTTCGTATGCGGGCAAGTGCTTTGCCGTCGCTGTGATTTACGTCAAATAGCGTATATTCGCCTTCGGTAGGTTCTTGCAGACCTGTCACCACTCTGATTATCGTGGTTTTGCCTGCGCCGTTTCTGCCTACCAAGCCGTATATTGCACCTCGCTTTACTTGCAGCGAAACGTTGTCTAGCGCCGTGAATTTGCGATAGCGTTTTGTAAGATTGTGAGTTGTAAGACAATTTTCCATAGAAAAGCTCCTTTGATTTGATACTTTCAGTTTATACTATTCAAATCAAGGAACTGAAAAGAAAAGTATCAAGATTCGAGCAAGATTGTTGCCGCTTTCTAATGACCGGTTTTACAATTGCCCGCCTAGCCGTATCCGAAACCATTTTCAAACGTAAGTTTCAACCTTGCCGAGGTTTAGCGCCTTATAGTTTTATGCCGTATAGCCTTATATATTTATTTATCGGATAAAATGATATATTTATTCGACTTTGGCAAGCTTATAGCCTATGCCCCATACCGCTTCGATATAGTCCTTGCCCGTAGCGGCGCGCAATTTGTTGCGAAGATTGCCTATATGCGTGCGCAAAGAGTTTTCGTCGCAGTCGAGCGTTAAATCTGCTATTTGCAGCAGAATATCGTCCTTTGAAAAAACCTTTTTGGGATAGTGCATAAGAGTGAATAAAATCGCATACTCCGTCTTTGTAAGTTTGACGGGTTGGTCATTGGCTTTTACCGAGCGGGAGAGCTTGTCCAGAGTTATTTCGCCGTAAGAGAGAGTATCGGTTTTTTGCGTATCTTTTCTCAATTGCACGTGTATTCTTGCCAGAAGTTCTTGTGTATCGAAAGGCTTGGTTACGTAGTCCGCCGCGCCTTGCATAAGCAAATCGACTTTGTTTTCCGTACCCGTTTTCGCGCTGACTACTATTACGGGAATGTCTTTAATCAAGGGTAGCACGTCTTCTCCGTTAAGGCCGGGCAACATAAGGTCGAGCAGTACCAAATCGGGCGAAGAATTTTTGAGTACGAGTATTGCTTCTGTACCCGAGTATGCGCGCAGTACGTCGTATCCTTGTTTGCGCAGTAACTCCTCGAGCATATTGCCTATATGGATATCGTCGTCTACTATGAGAATACGTTTTCTGTTCATACGCTTTTACCTCTTTATGTCGTCAAGGACATTATAAAGCAAAAACGTTCGTTAGTCAATTTACTTTTATCCGCCTGCTTAGAAGACGCTTGCGAAAATCCCGCAAGCGTCTTTCGACGTCAGTTTTTATCTGTCTGAATCTGTCCCGTAAGCCTCTCGAGTATCTCCGAAAAAATTCTTATGTGAAGTTCCTCGTCCATAATTATTCTGGCAAGCAGTTCCTTGAGCGACTCGTTGCGTACGCACGCAATCGAGCGGCGGTAATTTGCTATTGCCTGATATTCCGCCTGAATATTGTTGCGCAAAAAAGTTACGGGGTTTTTGGTGTAGTTGACGTTTGAGCCCGACCAAAAACACGTCGACCCGCCCATAATAGGGTCACCGCCCATTTGCGCGATTGCCTCGCCGAGTAATTCGTGATGGTGTATTTCGACGATTGCGATGCCCAAGAGCTCCTCGGCGAGTGCCTCGTCGAAAGAGTGCGATATGTACTGTTGATATATGTATTGCGTTACGGCGGTAAGTTCGCCCTGACGTCCCGAATAGTCGTCAACGATACAGCGTATGTCCTGAGGGTAAAGCGTTCCCGTAAGTTTGGGATAGGGCAGATTTATAGCATATTCTTTAGGCATAACGTTCTCCTGAGTGTATGTTTTTCTTCGTACTGCATTATATGAGAGGCATACGGATAATGGTTACAGAATAAAAATCGGGCAAAAAACACAATATCTTGTATAAAAGCCATAAAAAATTACTAATTTTAAATTTTATCGAAAAATTGTTGTAATTTTTGAAAAGTTATGCTAACATATTATGGCAATATTAAAACGGAGGACTGTTTTGATGGATTTCGTATATTTGTTGGGAGCTTCCATATTCCCCGAATACGTATACAGATGGCTTAGACCTGTCTTGATGGTATTGATGCTCTTGATAGGAATAGCTACTATTGTCGTAATTATGATGCAAAAGCCTCAGAACGACAATATCGGTGTAATCGGTGGTCAGGAGATGGATTCTTATTCCAGACAGAACAAAGCAAGGTCCAAAGAAAGTATCCTGAAGAAACTTACAATCACAGGCGCAGTACTTATGGCAGTGTTGGCAATTTTCTTCTTCATCACGTTCTTGCAGGCGTAAAAAGCGAAAAGTTCTAAAGGCTCTTTGACTTTCGGTCAAAGAGCCTTTTTTTGTGAGCGCGTATAGCGGCACATATTAGCGATTTTGCGCGAGTAGTTGCGCTCGGTCACGTACGACAAGTACGCTCCGCTCGCGAACTCTCTTCAAAATCGCAACTCTGCACCACTCTCCGCGCTCACACGAAGCGGGAAATATAACAGCGCATCTTTTCCTTTTGTACGCGGTCGCACGGAGTTAATAATAATTTATAAATCGCGACGTTGGAGAGTACCGCGATTTTGCAAATTTTCGGCGGTTGCTCCGAGTCCTGAGCGTACTAGATGTACGTGACGGCGAGGAGCGTTCCCGAAATTTGTAAAGGCGCAGTGCTATACAACGTCGCTAAGATAGTGTACAAATGGAAAAAATATGATATAATATAGAAGTATGGACGGAATTAAGATTATCGACAACAACAAAAAAGCCTACTTCGATTACTTCATAGAAGACACCTATGAGGCGGGCATTGCTTTAGTCGGTTGCGAGGTCAAGTCCGTACGCCAAGGACACGTCAATCTCAAGGATTCTTTCTGCGTGGTAAAGGACAACGAAGTGTGGCTTATGAACGCACATATCAAGCCTTACGACAAGGGAAGCTACTTCAATGTAGACGCAAAGCGTTCGAGAAAACTCTTGCTTCACAAGAGAGAGATTGACAAATTGAGAGGCGCGGTTACGCAGAAGTCATACACGATAGTGCCTACCAAGATGTATTTCAAACAAGGTCTTGTAAAAGTCGAGATAGCTTTGGCAAAGGGTAAGGAGCTTCACGATAAGCGCAAGAGCATAGCCGACAAAGAGGCAAAGCGCACTATAGAGCGCACAATGAAACAGTACAACAATTGACCGCAATCGCGGTATCCATAAGAATAAAAGGAGACGATAAAATGAACAAGAAAATCGAGACGATTTGCGTGCAGGGCGGATATACCCCCGGCAACGGCGAACCCAGACAAATACCTATAATACAGAGCACTACTTTCAAATACGATACCAGCGAGCATATGGCAAAGCTGTTCGATTTGGAAGAAGCGGGATATTTTTATACCAGACTTCAAAACCCTACCAACGATTACGTAGCCAAGAAGATATGCGAACTCGAAGGAGGCAGTGCGGCAATGCTTACTTCTTCGGGACAGGCGGCAAACTTCTATGCCGTATTCAATATCGCTACTTGCGGTGACCACATTGTGGCAAGCTCGACGATTTACGGCGGCACATACAACCTCTTTGCCGTAACGATGAAAAAGATGGGCGTTGACTTTACTTTCGTAAAGCCCGATTGTACGGACGAGGAGCTCGAGAAGGCATTCAAGCCCAACACCAAAGCGGTATTCGGCGAGACGATAGCAAATCCCGCGGTAATCGTATTCGATATCGAAAGATTTGCAAAAGCGGCGCATAAGCATGGCGTACCTCTTATCGTGGACAACACCTTTGCTACGCCTATCAATTGCAGACCTATCGAGTGGGGTGCGGATATCGTTACGCACTCGACGACGAAGTATATGGACGGACACGGTGCGGGCGTAGGCGGCGCAATCGTAGACGCGGGCAACTTTGACTGGATGGCGCACGCGGACATGTTCCCCGGACTTTGCACTCCCGACGATAGCTATCACGGTATCGTGTATGCGGAGAAGTTTGGCAAGGGCGGCGCGTTCATCACAAAAGCGACGGCGCAACTCATGAGAGACTTCGGTTCGATACAGTCTCCTCAGAACGCTTTTATTCTCAACCTCGGACTCGAAAGCCTTGCGGTAAGAATGAAAAGACATTGCGAGAATGCTCAGAAGATGGCGGAATTTTTGTCCGAGCATCCCAACGTCGCGTGGGTAACCTACTGCGGACTCAAAGGCGACAAGTGCTATGATTTGGGACAGAAGTATCTCAAAAACGGCTCGTGCGGAGTATTGAGTTTCGGCGTCAAGGGCGGAAGAAAAGCCGCTGAAGAAGTGATGAAGCATCTCAAGGTAATAGCAATCGAAACGCACGTAGCGGACGCAAGAAGCTGTTGTCTGCACCCTGCGAGCGCAACGCACAGACAGATGAACGACGACGAGCTTAAGGCTGCGGGAGTATCCCCCGAGCTTATCCGTCTTTCCGTCGGCATAGAGAATATCGACGATTTGATAGCCGACGTAAAACAAGCGCTCGACAGCATAAACAAATAATTACAGTATGAAAAAAAGCGGGCAATTTTCTTTTGCCCGCAAGGAGAAAGTATGCCAATAGTAATACCCAAAGAGCTGCCCGCGTTTGACGTGCTTACGAAAGAGAAGATTTTCGTAATGACGAGCGCGCGAGCAATAAGTCAGGATATAAGACCTATCGAGATAGCCATAGTCAACCTGATGCCTACCAAGATAGAGACGGAAACTCAGCTTATGCGACTGCTGGGCAATTCCTCTTTGCAGATAAACGTAACGCTTGTCAATATGGACAGCTATATTGCAAAGAATACGCCCATAAGCCATATGCAGAAATTCTACAAGGTTTTCGACGAAATCAAGGACAGATACTTTGACGGTATGATTATCACGGGTGCGCCCGTCGAACATATGGAATTCGAAGAGGTTGCGTATTGGCAGGAGCTGGTCAAGATAATGGACTGGTCGACTACTCACGTTACGTCCACCGTGCATATTTGTTGGGGAGCGCAGGCGGGGCTTTATCATCATTACGGCATAAACAAACGTCTTTTGGACAGCAAGCTTTTCGGTATATACGAAGTGCGCGCCGAGGATAAGTACGATATGCTTTTGAAGGGTATGAACGACAGAATGTATATACCTATGTCGCGCCACACCGCAATAGACGAGGACGCTTTGAGAAAGGTCGAAGGGCTAAAGGTGCTTGCCGGCGGAAAGGAGTGCGGAGCGTGTATAATCAAGAGCGAAGACGGCAAGAGATTTTTCCTTACGGGACACAGCGAATACGACCGTACTACGCTCAAGAAAGAGTATCTGCGCGATTTGGACAAGGGGCTGAAGATAGAAAGACCCGTCAACTATTTCGAAGACGACGGACTTTACAATATCGACCTCTCGTGGAGAAGCACGGCTTATCTCTTGTTCAACAACTGGCTCAACTACTATGTATATCAGGTTACGCCTTATTCTTTCGAAGAGGGATTGAAAGAGACCGACAAACAAAAATAAACCGCGTCAGCGTATAACTGAAAGACCGTTTTTAAAGCGGTCTTTTTTATAACTCTATCTGAAAGTGTGCCGAAAATTTCCGTAGCAAGATTTTAAAATTTTTCATACTATGAGGTATGGTATTCTGTTTTGACAATACGGATATTGACGAAGTAACAGCCGACTACAACGGTGTGGTTTCCACGGGGGATATACTCGTGCTTTCGCCCTGCGTAGCGGGGCGGGTAAATCTTCCCGACGAGCTTAAAGGCGCAAGCGACGTACTGTTGAGGCTGGCGAGGTTTTCCAAGCATAAGCAGGTGATAATAGTAGCGGGTATGACCGCCGATACGGCAAACAAAAAGTATGAAAGCGCGGTGGTTATAGACAGAGGTAAAATCCTCGGCGTAAGCGATTGCATCAATCCCAAAGAAGAGGGTATATCGTCGGGCAGTGCGCTCAGAAGATACGCTACGAGTATGGGCAAACTTTGCGTATTCGCGGGAGGCGACATTAAATATCCCGAGCTGTGGGAGTTTGCAAGCACAAGCCGTTACGTAATATGCCTTAGCGGCGGCAAGACCGATACGGAGGCTTTGGTATGCGCGCGGGCATTCGCTCTTTATGCGGGCAAATACGTGCTTGCGGTATTCGGGGAAAGCAAGGTGTGTATTACGCCATACGGCGCGCTCGAGAGCGTCAAGACGGGTAATATGACAGCGTTTTATTTGCCTATGTCGCTTGCGACGGGCAGAAAACTTTCAAAGCGCGTAAAATACGTGGAAGAGGAGTAATACGTATAGGCGGTCGCGTTTTGCGCCTTGATAAAAATCGTCAAAAGAACAAATCATTCGTCAAAAGTGTGCAAATTGAGCGCGGGCGGATATAGTACCTTGTACTTATGAAAATCAACAGCGCACTCATACACGTCAAAAACTACATTTTTCTCGGCGTACTTATTGCATTGCTAAGTTTAGCGCGGATAGTGCCCGATTACGGCGGTTATGCGATGAGCATATACATCGCGCTTGTTTACTGCCGTTTCAGCATAGCGGTGCTAAGCCCTATGTATCTTGCCATTTCGCTTATTTTCGACCATACTCTTTGGGGCATAATCTACGCAGTCGCACCCGTCGTAATAATGGTAGCGGCAAAGTATCTTCATTATCTGTTTGCCAAGCCTATGCGGCTGTATGCGGTAATTATTTATGCCGCGCTCAGCGCGTTGCCCGCTATGTTTGTTGATTTTCCCGCTTATATCAATCTCGAGGGGATAGTATATTCGGTCAGTCTTGTCGTAGTATGTCTTCTGTGTTGTACGATATGTTACGCGGTCGGCGTGCGCGGTATAGGCAGAATGCTCAGCGTAGACGAAATTATAGGCGGATTTGCACTTGTCGCTCTTTTGGCAAACGGCATTTATTATATAGATATTTACGGTTTCAGAATTTACTGGTTGTTGCTGGGTATTGCTATGCCGTATGCATACCGTAATCTGTCGCTTACGCAAGGCATTGTCATCATAGGCGCGGCTGCAGTCGGAGGAGGGCTGTGGCGTGAAGATTTGGCAATGGCGGGAGCGGTATTGCTCGTGTTTCTCACGGCGTATTGTTTTGTGCAAAACAGATGGATTGCGGGACTTGCGGCAATACTCACGCACGTGATTTGCGGCTTGTATTTCGAGGCGTTTGCCGGCAATTACTATCTCAATCTCGCGGGATTTGCCGCGGGCGTACTTTTGACTACTTTGGTTACGGATAAATATATGAAAAAACTTCCCGCATTCAAATCCGGGTACGGAAGAGAGAGTGCGAAAGAGCTTGTCAACCGCTCGCGTCAGGAGCTGGCAAGGCGCATAGGGCTGGTATCGGGAGTGTTTTACGAGATGTCGGATATTTATTCAAAGGGCGTGGTGAAGTATCCTTCTCCCGTACAAGCTGTACCTAAGATAGCCGAAGAGATATTACTCAAAACCTGTGCGGGCTGTATCAACAGAGAATATTGTCAGAATTTGTTGGGAGGTAATCAGCAAAAGCTTATCGAGGGCGTAGTAACTACCGTGCTTACTTCGGGTAAAGCCACGATAGAGGATTTACCTCAATACCTTTCTTCCAAATGTATACAGCTTCCCGCGCTTTTGGCAAACTGCAATCATCTTGCGCTTTCTTACGATATCAAGTATGCGTCGGGCAAGGAATTCGAAGTTGACCAAAAGCTTATGTCGGGACAGCTTAAAGGCGTAGGCAATATACTGGGAGAATTGCAGGAAGAAGTCAAAAGCACCGTCAATATCGACGACAAGCTCGACAGGCGTATAGTCGAGGAGTTGGGTTACAACAATATCGTATGTAGCGACGTAATGACTTTGACCAAGAAAGGAAAGAGTACGGTATCGCTTATCGTGCGTGAGGGCGACAGAAACAAAAAAGCACTCACTCAGGTTTTGGCAAGGCTTATACGCTGTCCTTTGGAAAAGAGCGAGGAGAGAAAACTTCCTGACAACAGATACTGTCTTACCTTTACGGGTACGCCTAAATATTCGCTGACTTACGCGGTAGCGAGTTATACAAAACAAGGGTCGAGTGCGTCGGGAGATACTTACAGCGTAACAAAACTCAGCACGGATAAAGTGCTTGTCGCATTGTGCGACGGAATGGGAAGCGGGACTCAGGCGCGTGCAGGAAGTCAGAGTGCGCTGGATATGGTAAGCGCGTATTACAAAGCGGGATTCGACAACGTAAACTCTCTCGCACTCGTAAACAGACTGCTCAGCGTGGTATCCAAAGACACCTTTTCCGCACTCGATATGTGCGTGGTTGACCTGGAGCTCGGTATAGTGGATTTTATCAAACAAGGCGGAGTGCAGAGCGTAATCAAACGTCTTGACAGTATACAGATTGTAGAGAGCAATACCTTGCCTTTAGGCATAGTCGAAGAGGCGCGTGCGCAAGTGCAGCGACAGCTCCTAAGCGTAGGGGAAATGGTAGTTATGTTTACCGACGGAATATCCGACGCACTCACTCTCAAAGGAATTGGGCATATTCTCAACGTGCTTTCCTCTCTCAATCCCCGTCAGATATGCGACGAGATACTCAATCAGGCAAAAGCGCTGGGACTTAAGGACGATGCAAGCGTGGTTGTGTTTAGGTTAAGCACCGCAGTACAGCAGGCGGCATAAGGTTTTAAACGTGTACTTTGCGTTTGCACTTTGTTGACTCGTTTGATAATACGGCAAGTATTGTCTGCACTCGTCGCCTTGCGCAAACGCAAATTCCACGGCTTAAAACTACTTCGTACCCTTCGGGCATATGCCGCCTGCTGTCCTGCGGTGCAGAGTGTATATATTAGAAGGTATTATTTTGCTTGACAATACGGCAAGTATTGCCTGCGCGTCTCGCCTCGTACAGAGACAAATTCCGCTATCTTCTACACTATGCCGCCTGCTGTCCTGCGGCGCAAGAGCAATTATTTGTCGGGCAATATTATAATTTAAAATATAAATTCCTTTTTCATAACGAGCGTATAATTCGGTTGAGTGAAAAAAGACGGTTGCCCGTCTTTTTTTTGTTTTGTGAGTTTTGTCGTTGTTGCAGACAAAGCTTTTGCGTTATTTGCCGAAAGCTTCGACTAAGGATGCGTATTCTTTGTTGGAGATATGCAATATCGCGCCGTGGCGGGGTGCAAAGTCAAAGCTGTAATCGGAGAAAGCTACGCGCTTGAAGTGCACCATATCGGTGGTCTGCTGTATATAAAATCTGTCGTGCTTGTAGCTGTCCATCATCATTACGTAGGTATCCGTACCCGCGATGCGGTACATAAAGTTACCTTCTACGCCTTCGTAACGCACGTTGACTATATTGTCATCGGGCGCGGTATAAGTGCCCGCGAGGGTATCGCAAGTAGCATAGCAAATCGTAGCCTTGTTTTCGTCCTTATAGTACATATAATATATGCCGTCATCGCCCTTGACTATATCGGCGTCGATTGCGTCCTTGCCTTCAGGGGCGCGGAATAACTCAAAAGGCTCGCCTTCGATTGTCTTGAAGTCTTTTGTATACATACCCCAGATAGAGGTTATCGAAGACTGCGTTTGATTTTCGTCAAGCCATACGCTTGCCGAGAGATAAATCATATACATTTCCTTATCCTCGTCCCAGATTGCCTGAGGTGCCCACGCGCGGTTGGATAGGGGAGATTTTACGGCTTTCAAGTCAATCAGCGTTTCTTCCGTCCAGTTGATGAGGTCGGTGGATTTCCAGGTTACGATAGCGTGATTGGATGTCCAGCCCAGTTCGCTTCTCATATCGGTAGCCATTAGATAAAAGCAACCGTCCTCTCCTCTTATGATAAAGGGGTCGCGGGCGCACCCTGTACCCACAGTCTGAGTAACTACGGGCTGATTGTTATTGAGAGGAGAGAAGTTGTAGCCGTCCTCGCTTACGGCATACTTTATACGCTCTTCCTCGGGAAGATTACCCGAAAAGTATACCAGGAGATATTTGCCTTCCTGCGAAACGGCAGGCTCTATATAGTCGATATACCCAAGAGCAAACAAAACGCTAGGCACGACTATTGCCGATACCACGAGAAGACAAGCGATTGCTACGATTACGATTTTTAACTGTTTTTTCATACTGACCTTTTATAACATTTATTATTGATTTGATAAGAATATTATATAATAAAATCCCGACTTGGGTCAATACCGTCAGTTTAAGCAGTGGCAATTGTCAAAAATTCGACTAAAAACATACAGAAAATCGGCTAAATTATACAGTCAGTGTATAATAAGCGTAAAATTGCTGATTTACGTATTGAAAATGCGCGCATACGGAGCGCATATATTATATAAACCGATTAATGATTAATAAATAAAATCAAATCTATACTTTCAACGGCGTCAATCTAAATAGTGTCAGTGCGTATATACCTATGTGAGTGTGCGAACAGAAAAAACGATATTTAAGCCGATGAAATATTGTTTTTGTGTAAAAAAATATTGATAAAATACAAAATATGTACATTATGGTAAAATTTTCCAATTAAATAATATAAAATTATATAAAAATACCGCAAAATGTCGTTTGCAAGCGAGGTAAAATACGCAGTTTAAGGTTGCTTTAATTTTGCACCGCGAAATTTGCGTAAAATCGTGCTATATCGCAAAAAAATTCCCCCGTTAATCGTCCTATATGCCAAATAATGAATTGACATAAAAGCATAAACCATGATAACATTATAATGCATAAGAGGCGCGTGGCGCACGCTTTGCTATACCGTGAATACTGTTTTATGGATAAAATGGTAAAATATCTGTAAAAAACATACATCTCGGCACGCAGATAAGGCTAAAAGCAAAACGCGCTTTGTAAACTTTTTTGAAATTTTTCATTCTAGTAAGGAGGAAAAGGATTATGGTTAACAAAAAAACTAAAGTCGCAGTACTTTCGGTTGTTGCCGTATTGCTCGTTGCAGCGTTGTTGTTTTCGCTGATGGCTGTTATGGGCGCGTACGACAATGTATACGAAGGCGCAGGCGGCAACATCGGTACCGACAATACGGCTGTAAATACCTACAGCGGTACTAACGGCGTTGCCAAAGACGGTACCGTAGCGCAAAAGCAATCGGGCGCGACCACGGGATATACCGAAATCGGAGGTGATTCCGGCAACGATTTTTCGGCGGTTAAGGCAAATCCTACAGGTAATTATATCCTGATGGGAGATATTACCCTTACGGATGTCGATACCTCTACTACGTTTAAAGGTATTCTCGACGGTAACGGTTATACGATTACGCTCGATATTACCAACAGAAGCACCAACAGCGATTTGGTAGGCGGTGTATTCAAAACGGTTGACGGCGGTACTATCAAAAATCTTACCGTTTTGGCATCGAAGTTTATTGTTGGTACTGATAGCAACGATACCTCATGCGGCGTATTTGCTGGCTCGGCTACGGGCGGCGCAGTATTCAGCAACGTATGCGTTACGCTTGCATGGAGTCCTACCAACGAGGGCAACGGTACTTCCGACTTCTATTTCTTTCAGAACACCTCGAGAGGTGACGGTGCGTATATCCGACTGGGCGGTCTCATAGGCGAAACTCAAGGCGACACCACGATAGAGGACACCACGGTCGAAAACGTAACTACGGGCAATTACGGTTTTTCCATCAACGGTTGGAGAACAGGCGGAAACTTCTTCTCTCACAGCGACGGTTTCCATGATTTAGGCGGTTTTATAGCGTCTGCGGAAGGCGGCGGTACTGTCAATCTTAACCGCATTACTTTTGCAGGTAACGCTTCTTCGAAAATTACTATCCGCAACGAAAGCACTGGCAGTTATAGATACAACGCTACCAAGACGGGACTTGTAGTGGGATATATGAACAACGGCACTTACAATGTCAACGGTATTATTATTTCTTATCCTGCAGTAATCGATACAAATATTATCCGTACCAAAATGAACTATAACGACCAGACTTCCGTGGGTATAGTCGTAGGTTGGGACGGCAACAGCGGCGGTCCGATCAGCGTATCGAATATGTATTTTGTCGAAGGAGCCAGCACGTCGTGGATATCCGGTAAAAAGAATAACATTTCCGGCGTTACCGTTTTCCCCGCGTCTGCTAATGCCAGATTCGACGGAGAGGAAAACATAGCTTTCTACGGCGCGAAGAAGGTTGCTCCTAATTCTGCCGAACTCGTTGCTAAAATTAGTAATGCCGGACAGCAGCAATACGTAATGTCTTCGCTGATGCTCAAAGAAGGCGAAAGCGAAGAGACGGTATGGCTTTCGGTACCTGCGTTGAGCCCTACTGACGGAAAAAATTACAATCTCAATCTTTCGGCAGTAATGGCAGGACACGGCAGCGTAAAACTCGAGAGCGACAAACTCGCGATTACGGGTGACAGCGGCTCGGCTTATACGGCTACAAAGTATTACGACTATCAGAACGTGCAGAGTCCCTCTGTAGCACTCTATGACAATGCTTCTCAGAAGGTCGGCTCTCTCGAGGGGGTATATACCTGCGCCAACAGTATCGACGCAAACGCAACTTATACCGCTATACCCGATTTGGACGCAGTAATCGCGGGCAGCGGATATTCGTCGACAGTTTACGGCGGCGTAACCTATATTTACAGCGATTCTGCATCTTACGTATACGCTCCTCAGAGCGGCGTACAGACTAGCGGCGGTACTTTGGATTTGAACTTCGACAAGAATATCGAGGTACAAGTATTGCCCGCTCCTTTGACGGTAGACGCAGACTTCGGAACAAACGAAGTAACCTATTATGACAGCATAGACGATATTATCGGCAAGATACAAATCAAGGCAGTATCCGGACAGTACTATGCAAGTGCGTGGATTAGCGAATACGCTATTACCGCGGGTGGCGAAGAGTACGTACAGGGTATGCCTGTAGGCACGGTAGTCAATATCAAAATCGGTGCGATAGGACTTTCCGACGGCAACTCCAACTATGAGATAACTTACGGCGCAGGCGTTGACAAGACGATACAGGTACTCGTACTCGAAGGACCTATAGGCGGCGTAAGCAATCTCGAATACGACGGACTCAATCATATGAACGCTGTATACGGCAAGGGAGAATATCCTTTTGAATACGTATACTCTTATACAGATGCAGAAGGTCAGCCCGTTGATGAAGTAATCAATGCAGGCGACTATGTCGTCAACGTAACTCTCGATGACGAAAACGTAGTACTCAACAACGCAAGCAAGAGCTTCAGCGTTGCACCCAAGACCATCGTAATCGAAAAGAAAGCGGACGTACAGTTCTCTCACGATTACAACAGAGGCGTACTCAATCCTGCAGACCTCTTTGAGGTACCCGTAGATATCGACGGCAATCCTCTTACGCTCAACTTCAAGACGATGCTCGGCGACGTTGAGGCTGTAATACAGCACGCAGGAGAATATACGGTAACCGCAAGTCTTGCAGAGTCAAACTATGCAGCTCAAGACGTTAACGAAATTTACACCGTCAACAAAGCGGTACTTACGATAGGAACCGAGCAGGACGGAGCAAAATTGACTTCCGTATATGACAGCGAGGCAATGACTCAGGACGAGATGAACGCATTGTTTACCGCACCTGAATACCTCTCTCAGATTTTCCCCATAACCGTAAACGCCAGCGAGCAGATAATCAATGCCGGCGTATATACGATTACGGCAGACGCTGTAATTCCTTCCGAGGAAGTCAACGATATCGAATGCGCTCAGGCAAGCGTACAGTTCACCGTAGAACAGGCTACGCTCAACGGAAGCGTTATTCTTCCCGAAAACAAGCTTTATGACGGCACTGCAAAGGTTGCCGTATTCGAGCTCAGCGAGGGTATTCTTTACGGACAGGATGCAGTTACGGTAGCTTATGCAAAGGACGGCGCACCTGTAAAAAGCGCGGTTGACGCAGGCACCTACAGCGTAACGGCAGTAATTCCCGAATTTGAGGCAGGCAAGAGCAACTATAAGTGGGCAGACGGATTCAATGCCGTAAGCGAACTCACTATTGATAAAGTACAGGTAAGCGTAACCGCACTCGAGGGTCAGACTAAGACTTATGACGGTGAGGTATTTGACGACTTTGCAAGCTTGTTTGTATTGCCCGAAGACGTTCAGGGCGAACAACTCATATACGATTATACTATCGAGAAAGACGGTGTTGTCGTAAATGAGATAAAGGATGCGGGCGTATATACCGTTACCGCAACGCTTTCCGCAGGACAGGACAACTACGCTTCCGACGAAGCTGCTGCAACCGTTACGGTAGAGAAAGTCGTTGTAGACGGTAGTCTCGTATTCGACGATATGACCTATGACGGCAGCGAAAAGACTGCAAGCTTCGAATTCGCAGGCGAGAGCCCTATGATAGGCGCAGACGAAATAATA
Source organism: uncultured Christensenellaceae bacterium (assembly GCA_944380355.1). GTDB lineage: Bacteria > Bacillota > Clostridia > Christensenellales > UBA3700 > RACS-045. Next base: position 18,302 of record CALWHJ010000006.1, on the reverse strand, counting down.
ATCGCATACGGTGAGGGCGACATAGTCAACTACGGTGCAAGCGTATCCGTAACGGCTCAGCTTCCTTCCGCAAACTATACATTTGCTTCGACAGCCGTAACCGAAGGCGTTATAGCAGTCGAGAGAATCAGCGTTGACGGCAAACTCGTATTCACGGATATGACTTATGACGGCACCGCAAAGACCGCAACTTTTGAATTTGCAGGCGAAAGCCCTATGGTAAACGGCGACGAAATAGCTGTCGTTTACGGTGACGAGGGCGACAGAATCAACGTAGGCACGGCTGTCAGCGTAACGGCTGAACTTCCTTCCGTCAACTACGTATTTGCAGATACGGCTGTTACGACGGGCACGATAGAAGTTGCTCCCGTAGAATACGTTGTCGACTTCAACGAAAAGGGTACTTCCGAAAGCGGAATTACCGTTGTAGTCGGACAGGAATTCGTATTCGACGCAAAGATTGAAGGCACTACCGACAACACCGTTCAGATAGGCGGAAATACTTACACCTATACCTTGACCGACAACGGCTGGGTAGACGGAGACTATACTACGTCGGCTAACGTAGGCGATACGTTTACTCTTTCCGTAACGCTCACGATAGACGGAGTAGACGCAGCTAACTATACCTACGCTCAGACTGTCGAAGTAAGAGTTATCGCAACCTCTATGGGTGGTACTCTCGTAGCTGACAATGACGGCGCAGTTTACGACGGCACGGCTTACGGCGCAACTCTTACCGGTACCGTAGACGGCGTTAGCGAAAGCGATTATCAGATAGAATACGCGCTTGACGGCACCGACGTATGGACTACCGAAAAGCCCGTAAACGCAGGCACTTATAAGGTAAAAGTAGTCAGCCTTACAGATAACTACTCGGCTGACCAGATTGCTCAGATTACATTCACTATCGCTCAGGCTGAGGCTATCGTAAATCCTCAGGTTGCAGAAGGTACTTATTATGAAGGACACGCACTTCCCGAAATTACGCTCGGCGAGGGCAGCTCGGAAGGCGTAATCGTATGGGAAGACGCAGAGGCTAAACTCATTGCAGGTCTTAATTCCTACACATGGGTATTCACCTCTTCCGACCCTAACTACAAGAATGCTACCGGCAGCGTAGAGATTACCGCAGAAGAAGTAGTATTCAGCAACATAGTTGTTGAGAAAAACGAAAGCTTCAAGTCCGATTACGTATACGGCGACGTATTCTTCAAGGACGGCATTACCGTAAAGGCAGTTTACAACGACGGCAGCGAAACCGTTCTTTCTGCTGACGAATATACCGTAAGCGACCTCGTAACAGGTATGACTTCCGTTCAGGTAACTTATACCGCTGAGAGCGCGAGCGCGACTGTAGAAGGTATTACCGTAGACAAGAAGACTCTCGAAGCTCCCGTAGTAGAAGGTCAGTTCGTATACAGCGGTCTCGAGCAGTCCGCAGGTATCGAAAGCACGTCCGAATACACCGTATCCGGCGACGTACAAGCAACTAATGCGGATAAATACGAAATAACTCTTACGCTCACCGACAGCGACAATTACAAGTGGGCAAACGCTGAAGGCGCAAGCACGGTCGTTGAATGGACGATTGAAAAGAAAGTTGCAAGCATTACGGCAGACGCACAGACTATCGTTTACGGTCAGACTCCCGAGGCTTATACCGCACAGGTAAGCGGTACCGTCAACGGTGAAAATCTCGAATACACCGTAGGCTTACAGGAAGTTCCTTCGGTATTCGTCAAGGGCGAGTACGATATCGTCGTAACTCTTACTCCCGACAGCGCGGTAAACGCTAACTACGAAATCAACGTAACGAATGCAATACTCATTGTAAACGCTAAGGCAATTACGGCTCCCCAAGTAGACACAGAGCAGAAACTCACTTACGACGGAAGCCAAAAGACCTTTGTAATAGCTGAGGGCGAGGGATATACGGTAAGCGGCAATACGGCTACCGAAGCAGGCAACTACGTAGCTACCCTTACTCTTACCGACAAGGAAAACACGACTTGGGCAGACGGCTCTACGGACGATTTGACCTTTGCTTGGTCGATTGACAAGGCTGAGAGAGAGTTGAGCGCAAGCGCAACGCTCGGATACAAGGTTATCAACGTAAGCGCAGACAATCTCGCAGAAGTAGAGTATTCTACCGACGGCAAGACTTACAGCGCGCTCGCAGACGGCAAGATAGCAGTAGAGATATCTCTCAACTATACCGTATACCTCAGATACAAGGAAACTTCCAACTATCTCGCAAGCGAGGCAGTAGAAGTTAAACTCACGCTCACTAAAGCAATAGTGGCAGAGTATATTGCGGACAGCTTCGGCGAAGAATTCACTTTTGCCGATATCGACAGATACAACGCAGTCAAGACTCTTGCTCAGGCAGCTGAGGGTACTAGCGAGGAATGCGACGAAGCTATCGCAAATCTCGACGCTAAGTACAACGCGCTTATGAACGGAGCAAAAGAGAGCGTTGAGGACGCACTCGGTGCAGGCGCAACGCTTGCAGGCAGAAAAGCGGCTGTTGCTACGGCTCTTACGCTGACGGGTGTCGGCGCAGGTATCGCGCTTGCAACACTCTGCGTAAAAGCTCGCAAGGGAGGTAAGAAAGATGAAGAATAAAAAGATATTGATTACTGCGGTAATAGTACTGACTTTGGCGGTAATTTTCACGGCTGTTGCTTGTGAGAAAACCGTAGACCAACTCGACCTTACGCTCAGTTATGCAGGAGAGTGCACCTCTCTCAAGGTAGAAGTTGCTAAGGACGAGCAGGTCGTATATGTATATGACAACGGCAAGGTAACCGACGAATACGACCTCGGCATAGACGTTTCGGCTATAGTGGCAAAAGCAGGAGAGAATGGACTTCGTCTTAAGAAGAGCGATTTCAAAGACGGTTTTCAATTCAAAATCGAAGGCAGCAAAGCATCTCTCAGCGGTCAGTTTGCCAATGCGGCTCAACTTATCGGAGTTGACGTAACGGCTGACGTAAGCATCAAGGCAGACCTCGATGCTAAGAGCGTAAGCGAATACAAGGTAAGCTATACCGACGCCAGAGGCTACGACGTGGTTATCACGCTTAGCAAATAAGTGCATAAAAATGCATAATTGCAATGACGGGCAGGATTATCCTGCCCGTTCTTTTTTAGTGATTTAGTCATAAGGGCAGGGTAGATAGGGGGTAAGGCGGATGCCGAATCGCACGCGCTTTCAATGGTAAGTTCAGCGAAGTGTTTGCGTATAATTTTTAAGAAACTAAGGCTGCTTTTTGCAAGTATATACATAACTTAGAAGCAGAGGTTTGCGGACAAAAGGTTGTTTGCGACTGATAAAACACCTTTAAAAATGCGTAATAATAGAGGAAAAAGAGGGGAAAACCCAGCTTTGACAAAACAGAATAAAAATATCGAAAAAATTTTTCGGCACAATATTTTTGAGGTTTTGATTTTCTTGCAACGATATATTGTGCTTTGCACAAAAAAAACAGTTTTTTTATAGGGAATCTAAGAAAAATTTAGGCTATACGTTAAAAAATCGCTATTGACAACGGCATATACGTGTGATAAAATTTTATTACAAAAATACTTGTATTTTTTTTCTAAAGTATATAAAAATCAAAGTTTTTATACCGAAAAAATGCAAAATTATGCAAAAATTTCGGGGTTTTGTCGTAGTTTGCGCTCAAGGCGTGCGTGTGGGATAGTATTTTTTATCGAAATTTTCTCCCGTTTGTCGACCGCGGGCGCGTACGCGCATATTATGTATAAGGGAAAAAGCGGACTTCGTCCGATTCTATACAGTACGGCTTTATGCCGCGATTATCTAAAGGGGGAAAAGTTATGAATATAAAAAAGACTACGCTCGTCGTTTCAACTTTTGTGGTTGTTTGTCTGGCTGTCGTGCTTGTAGCGGGTATCTCTGTCTACGGCGGAAATATGTCGGAGTCGGCAGCACGCAATAATGACGGCGTAACTAATCTTGCCGTAACCTCCGCGCCTGCGGAAGACGGTTCGGTAAACCATCAATACACGGATTCGGATAAACCGTCAAACTATACTTCCATAGGCGGTGATTCGGGCCGTGATTTTTCTTACATTAGAAGCAATCCGACCGGGAATTATATGCTGATGGGGAATATAGACGTAACGACTTTTGATTACGGCACGACTTTTTCGGGAATTCTCGACGGCAACGGGTATACGATCAATATCAACGTAGCCGCAAATTCGGGAAGTACCGAATACGGAGGACTTTTCGCATATCTTTCCGGTACGGTTAAAAACGCGGTTATCAACGTGCAGAAATTCAGCGCGGGCGGTGACAACTGTAACATGGAAGTCGGCGTAATGTTCGGACACCTCAAAGGCGGTACGGTCGATAACGTAAGACTGGAGCTCAATCACGTGCCTACGTCCGCCGCCAACGGCGCATCTGATTTTTATATGCACCAAAGCGGACAGAGATACAGTACGTTTTCAAGCGTTTATCTTATTTTCGGAGGCGTAGCCGGCAAGTCATTCGGCGGTACGATAAGCAATTTTACTCTCGTAAACAACGCAGGCACTACATTCGGTTTTGGTATCAACGGATGGAGAGACAGCGGTACTATTTGGACGATGTATCAATATCTCGGCGGTCTTATAGGCGAGGTCAACGGCGGAGATACCAACATTTCCAATATCAGGATAGAGGGTAGCGGTAATTTTATCAATTACAACACATCTACCTCAAGCAGAAAGAATGAGATGTATACGGGTATGCTCGTCGGCTATTGCAACGAAAACGTTACGACAATCGACGGCGTCATAATAGATGCGATGGGATTAATAAACACCGTCAACGGAACCAGAGTGCAAACCGGCATAATCGTAGGTACTGCCGACAAAGGCAATCTCGCTTCTCTCTCCAACGTATATTTCAATACGAGTTCTCCTTCACTTTCTAACGCATGGGTTGTGGGTTCGAGCGAAGATTACAATGCGTTAATCAATTACGCTTCGTCATTGACTCCCGAGTTCGACGGCGACAATATCTGGTTTTACGGAGCCAATTCCGCAGCTCCCGATTCCGCCGACCTTGTTTATCAAATTAAAAACGGCTCGCAGACTCAGGTAGTAGCCGACCAGCTTATTCTTGCAGACGGCGAGAGCGCAGGTCCCGTATGGATAAAGGTAGCCAAAGCGGGCGACGCTGCGGGTGTTGCCGGAGAAGTCAATCTCAATTACAGCAAGGTCAGTCAGGGAACTTACGCCATAGAAACGGCGATGACGCCTACGAGCAGCGACGGAGAATACAATTACTTCGAAAAACTTTACGACGGTAACTTAATCACTGCTCCCGTCATAAGACTTCAGGATTCTGTCAACAACTTGACTATTTCCAACGTATATACAGAGGCTGCTCCCGACAGAAACGCAGGAGAGCATATCCTGAATTACAATTCTAGCGCTATTATCAATGCCGATTACAATATATATACGTACGGCGGCAAGAGTATAGTAGGCAATCCTATTCACGGAGTAATGTACCTTCCCGCATCCGTAACGCTCGATTCGGGTTCGGCATATTTGGATATTACGAAAGATATTAAAGTAACCGTAAACAGACTTCCTATCGAGATAGGTTACAACAGCACTAGCTACATTACCTACGGCGACACGCTCGAGGCGGTAAAGGCGGCAAATACCGACGTGGTCATTAAATCAGTAAACGGCGTTCAGGGCGCTCAAGCTCCCGACGCTATCGAGGACTGGGACGTAGCCGGATACGTGCCTTACGCTCAGAATGCGGGCGCGCCCGTTCCTTTGTCTGTTCAGAACGTAACGATGACCAACGGCAGTACGGATAACTACATAATAACCGCTCTCTCGACAAACACCATCGTGGCGGCGCGTCAGATAAAGGGCAGCATATCTCTTGCGGACGGCGTAAGTCTTGTTTACGACGGCACCGCCAAGACGGCAAAATTCGATATTACGTCGGGCAACGAAACCGACCCCGAAATAGGTTCGAGAATCACGTTCGAATATACGGGGGACAATACCAACGCAGGTACTTTTACGGCAAAAGCAATATTGCCTGCGGTAGACGGCGTTGCCAACTACATATTCTCATCTGACAGCGTGATCAGTGCGCAATATACTATCACGCCTATGGCGGTAAGCATAAGCGCGAAAGCACAGCAGAGCAAGGCTTACGACAATACTGAGTTTACGGATTACGCAAGTCTGTTCAATATGCCTCAAGGCGCGCTCGCAGACGATATAGCATACGACTTCAGCGTTTCTCCCGAGGGAATAATCAATGCAGGAGTTTATACGGTTACGGCTAACATCAGCCAAAGCGAAACCAATTATACTTCCAACAGCGCAAGCGTAAACTTCACCGTCAGCAAAGCACAGATTACGGGTACTATTCAGATGCCCGCCGATATGCAGTATGACGGCACGGCGAAAGTTCCTACCTACGTGTTTGCCGAAGGCTCTCAACTTTACGCAGAGGGCGAGCAGATTACTTTCGATTACTCGGGAAGTAACGTCAATGCGGGAGAAATCACCGTAACGGCAAATCTTCCTTCCGAAAACTACGAGTTCCTCGTAGACGGCAGTGCGTCGGCTACTCAGACGGCTGCTATGCAGATTTCCAAGAGACAGGTAAATCTTTCCGTAGACAATATTGTTAAGGAATACGACGGCGAGATATACGACTTCTCGTCGGTAAGCGTATCGGGTACCGAAGGTTTTGTGGACGACTTTACGGTAAGCGTGTCTTCTCCTACGGCTACGGCAAACGCAGGAAGTTATCCTCTCGTAATCACCACGTCTTTGGACGGCAATACCAACTATACTATTGCCAAAGACGCAGACAAGACTTTGACAATCAATCCCAAGAGCGTAAATCTTACCGTAGACAATGCGACCAAGGTTTATGACGGCAAGCTGTACGATTTCAACGGTTACACCGTAAACGGTATGGACGGCTTCATAGCTTCCGACGCAGTTACGGCGAGCGTCAGCGCGACAAACGAAAAAGCGGATAAGGGCGTATATGCGCTTGTTATCTCGACTTCCGCGGACGCTAACCCCAACTATACAATTACGAAGAGCGAGGACAAAACCCTTACCGTTACGGCAAGGTCGGTTACGCTCACCGTAGAGAATGCAACAAAGACTTACGATGCAAAACCCTATGACTTCACCGATTACGAGGTGACAATAGGAGGCGACGGATTTGTGGCCGAAGACGCTGTAGGTATCACCGTATTTGCGCAGGGCGCGACGGAAAATAAGGGCGTATATCCTATAAAGATTACGACTACCGCCGACGATAATGCAAACTACGAAATTACCAGAAGCGATAACGCAACGCTCACTATCGAAGCTCTCGAAGTACATATTACTGCAAAAGAGCCTCAGAGCAAGACCTTTGACGGTCAGGCGTTTACCGATTTTGCGTCGCTGTTCAATATACCTTCTTCCGTTACGGCTGAAGGTCAGGGCGCGCCTTTGGTATACGATTACGCTATTACCAAGGATGGCGAGACTGTCCGGGAAATAGTCAATGCGGGTACCTATACCGTTACGGCTACCCTTGCCGCAGGTCAGGATAACTACGTATCCGACAGCGCAAGCGTAGAATTTACCGTCAACGCTCTTGAGGTTACCATAGAGGCTACTCAAAGCTCTGCTACGAGTATGTACGACGGGGACGTAGTTACGGGCAGCGAAATCACCAAATACTTCGTTATCCCCAATGACGTCGAGGGCAATCCACTGTCGGTTACTATCAGCATAAGCGGCAAGGATACCCAAATTCTCAACGCAGGTACTTATACCGTTACTATGAGCCTTAACGACGCTAGCGGCAACTATACCGCTACGCCCGCTTCGCTCACTTACGAGCTTATCAAACAACAGGTTGCCGCACCTGTACCCGAGACGCAAATCTTTACGTACGACGGCAGCGAGTTCACTTACGTTATAGCTACCAATCCCAGATACACCATCTCGGGCAACAAGGCTACGACGGCAGGCTCTTACAACGCAACCGTAACGCTCAACGATACCGAAAACTATCAGTGGAATACGGGTAAGAGCGAGCCTTTGAGTTTCCCTTGGACTATCAACAAGGCTGAGTCTCTCGTAACTCCCGTTGTTGAAGGCGGCGGCGGAAACGGCAACTACTTCGACGGTCACGCTATGCCCGCTATCTCGACGAGCGAAGGAGATACTCCCGGTACTATCGCGTGGGTAGAAAGTATACTCGTCTACGGCACCACGACCTACAACTGGACGTTCACGCCTGACGATACCACCAACTATACTGCCGAAAAAGGTACTGTTACAATCAATGTTAAGCAAATACAAGTTGCTTCCGTTTCGGCTGAGTACACGGCAGGCGAAGACCCGATATATACTTCCACTGATTTGGACTACCTCAAACAATTCCTCGTAGTCAAAGCAGTCAACAACGACGGAAGTATAGCAAGCGTTCTTACGCAGGAGCAATATACCCTTAGCGGTACGCTCACGGCGGGTACGAGCAGTATTACCGTAAGCTACAACGGCTTTACCGCTACCGTTAACATCGACAACGTAATAGGCGTTGTACTCGAGAGAATAGAGATTACTACGCTTCCTCACAAGACGGCTTATACGGTATTCGAAACTCTTAACACCGAAGGTATGGTTATCACGGCATATTATACCGACGGAGTAAGAAAGGTCGTTACCGAGAGCTGCAGCGCAAGCGTAAGCGAACTTGCTATAGATACAACCAAAGTTACGTTTACTTATACCGACACTACGGGCAGCAAGAGCGTTGACCTTTCGGTTACGGTATACAAAATCAAAGTTGCCGCTCCCGACGTGGACGAAAGCCAGCACTTTATATACAACAGTCAATTGCAGACGTTTGCTATTCTCGACGGCGAGCATTATTCCGTAAGCGGAAATACGGGTACCGAGGCTAAGTCCTATACCGCCGTTATCTCTCTCGACGATTCCGTCAACTATGAGTGGACGACGGGTAATTCCGACAATATCTCTTACGTATGGACGATTAATAAGATGACAATAAAGGGCGAAATCGTAATGCCCGGCAATCTCGTATTCGACGGACAAGAAAAGAGTGCGGAATTCAACGTTACCGTAGGACAACTCTTCCTCGACGACAGCATCGTTCTCGAGTATGAAGGTGACAGAGTAAACGCGGGAAGCGTAAACATTACTGCAAAGCTTCCTTCCGAAAACTACGTCTTTGCAGAGGATAGCGTAACTACCGCGCAGATGATAATCAAACCCTATTCGCTCGAGATATCCTTCAGCGAACTCACCGTAGTCTACGGTACTCCCACCGAAGATTTCGATATAAGCAGCATTGTGGCTACCGTGAGAGGTACGTCGGGCACGCAAGTTGAGATAGGCTCGACTACTTACAATTACACTATCAGCATAGACTATGCCGACCCCGGCAATACCTACGAATACGGCGACCCTAAGGATACGACTTATCCTCTCAGCGTTACGGTCGTTATCGACGGACTTGACGAGGGCAACTATACCTATGTCAATACCGCAACTCTCAAGGTAATCGCTACTCCTCTCGAAGGCGTACTCGTTGCGGACTCCACCAACGTAGAATATGACGGTCTCGCACACGGCGCAAGACTTACCGAAACGACGGCGAGCGAAAGCGACTACGAAATACAGTATTCGCTCAAAGGCAAAGAAGAATGGTCGGCTACAGCTCCCGTAAATGCAGGTACTTACACCGTAAGAGTAGTTTCGCTTACTGACAGCTACTCGGGCGACAGAATCTCCTCTATCGAAATAGTGATTCTTCAGAAGACAGTTACCATTACGGCAAATCAGAGCGAAGTCGTCAAGACTTATAAAGGCGAAGTTACTTCGGAAGAACTTGCTACGTACTTTACCGCTCCTGCGGGAGTGCTTTCCGAAGGCGCGCTTGCTCTCGCGGTAACCGTTACGGGTGCGGGAGAAACGGTCAGCAACGTAGGCATATATACGCTCACCGCAAAACTCGCTTCTTCCGTAACCAACTACAAGGCAAGCTCGGTAAGCATCAAATATACTGTTACGCCCGCTACGGCAGAGGTGCCTACTCCCGCTGCTCAGAGCTTTACCTACAATACTCAGGAACAAACCTACGTTGTGGGTGACAGCGCGTTGTACGCGGTCAGCGGCAATAAGGCTACCGATGCGGGAAATTATACCGCTACCGTAAAACTTGTAGACAAGAAAAACTACGTTTGGGCAGATACTCAGACTACGGCGGACAAAACATTCTCGTGGTCTATCGCAAAGGCTATGCCTACGGTAAATCCTCAGGTAGAAGGCGAAGTATTCTATGACGGACACGAGATGCCTCAAATCGACGTCTCTGCGGGAGATACCTTAGGTACTATCGTATGGACGGACAGCGTTTTGCAACTCGGCAAGAGCGAATACGCTTGGAAGTTCCTGCCTACGGATACTAAAAACTACAATACGCTTACGGGCAATTACAACCTGAGCATAACGGCAATCGCACTCAAGAGCATAACGGCTGAGGTCAAGGAGGGCGTAACGATATATACGAGCTTCTCGCTCGACGATATCAAAAACTACCTCGACATCTCGGGCGTTAACAATGACGGTTCGCTTGTCGAATCAATCTCGCCGGAGCTTGTGAGAATCGAAGGCGAAATCTCAACGGGTGCTAAGATATTCAATATCTATTATCTTGCGGATGAGGGAATTACCGATGACTTTGCGGTCAATATCGTACTTGTCGAACTCGCTTCTATCAAAGCGGTATTCGTCCAGGAAGGTCTTATTGTTTATCCCAACACTCCTCTCGACAGCATCAAGTCCAATCTTACCGTTACGGGCTACAACAATGACGGCAGCGAATACGGCGTTATCGAAGAGTATGAGCTTTCGGGCGACTTTAGCAAGGCTTCTTCCGTAATTACGGTACACTATACCGGAAGCGATACTTCGCTTAGCGTTGAGGATACTACTTTCGTGGTTACCGTATCTACGGCTCAGCTTGACAGAATAGAAATTACTGCTCAGCCTTCCAAGACTGCATATATCGCTTTCGAGCCTTTCAACAGAAACGGTATGGAAGTTACGGCATACTACACCGACGGTACGAACAAGACTGTTTCCGACTTTGTGGTTACCGTACAGAAAATGGAAGTAAAGCATACCGAGGAAGGTATCGAAATTACCTATACCGAAGACGATATTACAAAGTCTGCCTTGCTCACGGGACTTACGGTCGAAAAACGTTCGATTACTCCCAACGAGTTTTTGCGTCAGACGTTTATCTACAACGGCAATGAGCAGACTTTTGTTTACGACGCGGGTATTGACGGCGAGTACTACGGTATTATCGACAACGTCAAGACGGACGCAGGCAACTACACTGCGTATATCGTACTCCGCGACAAAGAAAACTGCGTATGGTCAATTGACAACTCCGTTTTTGACGGCTCCGTTACGGATATACCCGTCGAGTGGTCTATCGCGAAGAGAAACGTAACTATTGTACGTGCGCCCGAAACCGTTAGCGGCAAGACTTATGACGGCGAAGCCGTAGACTTGGAGTACTTCAGACAATTCTTCCGCATCAATACCGTAATAGGTGAAGAAGAAAACTTTACTATCGAGGATATCGGCATAGAATTGACTTTTGCAAGCGGCGAAAGCCAAATCGTAAACGCAGGCAAGTATACCGTTATGGCAACGCTGTCGACAGATTCGGCTAAGAACTTCTCGTCCAATACGATATCCACAACCTACGAAATCGAAAAGGCGTCGAGACTTATGGAAGCGGATATGACCGTAGGCTACAAGACGGTTACTTTCGAACTCAAAAACGGTTTGGAGGACGCTTACTATTCCTTCGACAACAAGTCGTGGCAGAAGCTGGAATCTCTTACGCTGAGCGTGGGTATGAGTGACAAATACGATATATACCTCAAGTACAACGAGGGTAACAACTATCTTGCGAGCAAGACCGTACTTGTCGAAAAGAAGATTACCAAAGCCGCTCTTTACGAGTACATCAAAGAGACTTTCGACGATACGTTCGGCAAAGAGGATATAGCTGCGTTCGAAGTATTCAAGACTTACGCAAAAGACCCTGACGGCGAAAGCAAGGAATACGACGAGGCTTATGCAAACCTTCTCGCTCAGTACGAGCAGGTTTCGGGAGAACTTATCGGAGCAATCTCCAGCGCGTTGTCGACAGGTTCCAAGATGGCGGGTTATCGCTCGACGGCAATCGCAGTAAGCTGGACAATGTCTTCTGTCAGCACAGGCTTCGCTCTTATCGCACTTTCGTTGAGCGCAGGCAAAAAGGGTGAGAAGAAGAGCAGACTCAGACGTATGGCAGTAGCAGGATTGCTTTTGACCGCTGTTGTATTCGGCGCGGTATTCGCAGCAGCAGGCTGTGAAAAAGTCGAAGTCGACAATATGGCTGACGTACTCGAAATCGTCAAGAGCTACAACAACCTCAAGGTTGACGTGATTGAAGGAGAAGAATCAATCTACACTTACGATAAAGGTGCAATTACCGTCAACAAATACAATCTGCTTCTCAACGTCAATTCGCTCATAGGCGAGAAGACAGATGCGAATATATCGCTTACTAAGGATAACTTCGTAGGAGGTTACACAATCGTGGTAGACGAGAGCAAAGGTATCGCTACCGTCAAGGGTAAACTCAAAAATACGGGTGTTGAGACTCTCGACAACGCAAGCGTAGAGATTGTCTGCAACCTTAAGACGGAAACGGCTTCTAAGTATCAGGTAAGCTATACCGACGCTTGGGGCTACAAAGTAGTAATAGATTTGGTATAACTAATCCAAACGCAAGAACGCCGCGGGAAACCGCGGCGTCTTCTTTTATCGGCGAATTTAAGACAAGCTAGGGCAGTCGATATTAAAAAAATATCGTATAAATCAGAATAAGAAAATGTAAAATTTTGATTAGCCGTATTGATAAAAAAATCTAAAAATGATATCTTTAAAATATAAGCAACGCTTAACTAAAATACAAGGCGGTATAATATGAACAAATACGATTTTTACGCTCCCACGGAAGTGCACTTCGGAGTGGGACAGCTTGACAATCTTCATAAATTGTCTTTGCCCGGAAAGAAGGCTCTTTTGGTTATTTCCAACGGCAAATCCGCAAAGACGAGCGGCGCGCTCGAGCGCACCCGGCGTCAACTGGAAATGGCAAACGTCAAATACGTACTATTCAGCGAGATAGAGGCAAATCCTCTCAAAGCTACCGTAGAAAAGGGCGGTAAGTTTGCCCGCGATAACGGATGCGATTTTATTGTGGCATTAGGCGGCGGCAGCGTAATGGACGCTTGCAAAGCCATTGCTACTATGGCAGTAAATGACGGCGACTTGTGGGATTACGTCGTGGGCGGTACGGGTAAAGGAAAGCCCATTCCCGTTACTCCTATCCCGATAGTTGCGATTACGACCACGGCAGGCACAGGCTCGGAAGTCGACGAATACGGCGTTATCACCAATCCTCAGACTCACGAAAAAATAGGCTTCGGCGGAGATAAGGCTTTGTTCCCCAAAATAGCGATAGTCGACCCTCAGCTAATGGTTACGGTACCGCCCAAGTTTACTGCATATCAAGGCTTTGACGCGCTTTTCCACAGCACGGAAACTTACATTTGCAATATCGCCAATCCTATGAGCGATATGGTTGCCTCTACGGCTATAAAGTCGGTAGCGGGCTATCTTGCGCGTGCCGTTGCGGACGGAAGCGACATAGAGGCGCGTACACAGGTTGCTTTCGGAAATACGATGTCGGGCTATTCTATGGTTGTAGGCAATTGCACCAGCGAGCATTCGCTCGAGCACGCTATGAGCGCGTACCATCAACAGTTGCCTCACGGCGCGGGATTGATAATGATAAGTCTTGCGTATTACCGTTTCTTTATAGACAAGCACGTATGCGACGAAAGGTTTGTGGATATGGCAAAATTTATGGGTATTCCCGATGCGAAAAAGCCTCAGGACTTCCTCACGGCTTTGTCCAATCTTCAGAAAGCTTGCGGGGTAGACGACCTCAAAATGTCTGACTACGGCATTACTCCCGACGAGTTCCCCGTGCTTGCTAAAAACGCTATGGAGAGTATGGGCGGACTGTTTACCGTGGACAGATACCCTCTTACGCTGGAGGATTGCGTATCCATTTATAAGGACGCTTACAGATAATAGCGGTACTTTTGTTAAAACAATCAGGCTCCGTTTGTGCGGAGCCTGAGCGAAGAAGAAGTATGTATTCGGGGTAGGTATTCTATCCCTACTTTTTTAACAACAAGGGTCTTTGCAACCGTTGCAGCCTGATAGCCCACGGTGGGGCAAGTCCGGTTGTCTGATAATTCTGACATATTCTTCTCCTTGTCCGATATCCGGACTGATACAGTATATGTAGCGTACGGCTTAAAGGTTCGCTTTAAAGCCCGATTGAAGTTTTTATACGCATACAGGAACAACGCAGGACTTTTCATTGACATAGTATATTCGTATTGATATAATGCAAGGGAAGTCAGGAAAGATAGAGGAGAAGAATATGGATTTGCTTGGCGGCAACGTCAGAAAGGCGTACTTCAAATATCTCGCGACGGGCATAGGCGCGGCTTTGATATTTTCGGTATACTCTATAGTCGACTGTATTATGGTGGGGCAGTATCAGGGGCCCGACGGTTCTTCCGCGCTTGCAATAGTAATGCCTATATGGACTACAGTTTTGTCAATGGGTATTCTCACGGGTACGGGCGGCGCAGTTCTGATGGCAAAACTCAGAGGAGAGAATAAAAAGGCGGAAGGCGACGAGTACTTTACAGTTTCGACGGTGCTTTGCGCGCTTCTTACCGTTTTAGTATGGCTTGCGGTATTGATTTTCCCCTCGCGATTGCTCAGTTTTTTCGGCGCTAGCGAAAACATACTTCCGCACGCGCTGGCATATATCAAGTGGCTAAAATATTTCATACCGCTTTTTACTTTCGGACAGCTGATTACGCCTTTTATCCGTAACGACAACGCTCCTTCAAAAGCTATGATTGCCGTCATAAGCGGCGGAGTGTTCAATATTATAGGTGATTACGTACTCGTATTCGTATGCGATATGGGTATCGAGGGCGCAGGTCTGGCAACTTCTTTGGGGCAGGTGCTGACGATAGGAATACTGTGTACGCATTTCTTTTCCAAAAAGTGTACGTTGAGATTTGCAAAGGTTAGCCACGTATTCAAAAAAGCTTTTGATATTATCAAGATAGGTTTTCCCGTCTTTATCGTAGATATAGCTGTGGGCATAACCGTTTTGATTTTCAACAACAGGATAATGCATTATCTCGACGAGGACGCGCTTGCCGTCTACGGCGTAATCGTCAATATCAATTATTTCGTGCAGTGCGTTGCATACGGCATAGGACAGGCAGCTCAGCCGGTATTGTCGGTAAATTACGGTGCTATGCAGTACGACAGAGTGAAGAAAGCTTCGAGGTACGCTTGGATAACGGCCGCAGTGGCGGGAGTAGTCTTTTTGTCGGTTGCAGAGATTATGCCTATGCAGCTTATAAGGATATTTATGAAGACTACGCCTCAGGTCGAGCAAATCGCGCCTGACATTTTGCGCACGTACTGTATTTGTTATCTTATAGTGCCTTTGAATATACTTTCCACGTATTATTTGCAGGCGATAATGAAAGCGGGAGCGTCATTGATTGTATCCCTTCTCAGAAGCGTAATACTCAGCAGTATACTGCTGTTTGCTATGCCTGCGATTGCGGGCAAAGATTCGCTGTGGTACGTTATGAATATAGTTGAGGCGGTTACATTTGCCGTGATGATAATAATAGCGGCTGTATACGAAAAAAAACTTTTCTCGAAGTCAGGCGACAAGGTACCTGAGCCGAAAGTGCGAGCTCTGGATAGCAAAAAAACCGACGCTTAAGTCGACGCTTAGGTCGGACAGACTAAAAAATAAAAACATAAATAAAAAAGACGGCTTCAAGCCGTCTTTCGTTTTTTGGTTATTAGATTATGCAATGTTGTGGTCGGCAAGGATTTGCATTACCCTTTGGAGATTGCGGTGCTGCGCCTTTTTGTAACAGAAATATATATCTGCGAGCGGCCATATTCCCAGAGTAAGCCATCCGAAAAGCAGCTTGCACACGCCGAGCCCTACGTCGCCCAGAATAAATCTGTCCACGCCGAGAGAGCCGAGCAATACCGAGAATATCAGTATCATCCAAGGCTCGTCGTATTTTGCAAATATAATTTCCTCAGCAATTCTGTCGTCGGCATTTTCTATTTTGCGCTTGACCATAGCGAGCGTTTCCGAAGAAAGTTTGCTAGACAGCGTTTGCATACACGCTCTTATGTTTTCCTGTATCATAATCTCCTCCTATTGCTTTATCATTATATATTATGCTTATATTCTTGTCAATACCGTGAGCTGATAATGCCGCAAAACAAAACCCCACACTTAGGGATAACGGTAAAATCAATAAAAAAAAAGCGACGGCGCAGTTGCCGTCGTTTAATTTCAAAAATCCTATTTGCTGTCGCTACCGTCATCATCTGACGATTGCTTTTGTTGGGAGACATCGCTTTTCGTGAGGGTACCTATACCGTCACAAGGCATAGCCTCCTTTCCTTTTTTTTGCGACCTCAGACTTCTGAATCTGGCGGGACACACTTTGTCTATGTAATCCGTCAAAGGTTTGAATACCAAAAGGAAAAGCAAAAGATTGCATATTATCTGCGTAAGATAAAAGCTCAGACCTCTTACGTATATTATCGAAAATCTGTACCAGAATCTGTCCCAGAATCCGCTGAGAAGTCCCGTATCGACCAAAGAACTCAGTACTCCGAAAAAGGCGGTCAGAGTTACGGCTATAAGCGTAGCTACGAAGCGGTTGTTGAAGTTGCGCCGCCCCAAAAGCATAAACGTAAATGTTACCAAGGGCCAGTAAATCACGTACGTAAGCACCCACGTATTGAAGCCCCAGACAAAGCATTCCAAAAGTACGAAAATATACGTAGCGACAAGACCCGACCAGCCGAATACGAAACCGAAAGTCGCGCATAAAAGCGTAACTATTTCCACGTTGGGAATAAAGGCAAGCGCGAGCTTCCCCACTTCGACAGTTGCCGCCATAACGGCTATGAGAGCGAGTTTGACCGCTCTGTCACGGTGCATAGTCTTGTCTGTCATTTTAGTTTTTTACCATACGATAACGGATATTATGATCACGCAGTCTTTTTCGATTGTCATATCTTTCGCGCCTACGCCGCTGTTAGGGTATTGATTACCTTTATATTCGATAGAGCTTGCGTATTGCGTCAAATCCTCGTCTTTTGCTACGCTTGTATAGAGATAGATATACTTATTGCCTTCTTGTTTTATTTCGTTGACTTGTGTAAGGAATCCGGATGCATCAGTAGTATAAGTCAGACCTTCTGTCTGTTTGAGATAATCGAATACGGCAAAAAGTCCTTGGCTTTTTTGTTCGGAAGATGTAAGTTTGTCGAGGTCGACAGTAAATTCTTCTGCGTAATCGCCTTCGAGAAGCACAAGAGTCATTGTTCCTTCGTCGGGAGTAGCAGGGTCGGTGCACGCAAAGAGTGCGAGCGAAAGAGTGCACAAAAGTGCAAGAGTTAAGATAACGGTTAAGAGTTTTTTCATATATTTGCTCCTTTAAATTTTTTACGTAATAAATTAATAGTAGATAAGACGCGGTGCAAACAAAACTCAAAGGCTCAAATAAGAAAAAAGCCCTTTCGGGACGAAAGGGTTGACAAAAATCAACTTTATTTCCCGCCGAAACAAGTTTTGTTCGCAAAAGGCAGGTCTCCTGACTTACGGCTTCAGACCTCATATCCGTCTTCCCCTTGCGGGTGACCTTGGATACTTGTAGCCGATACAGTAGCGGGGGCTGTCAAGGATTGTCACCTTGTTCCCTTTTTAATGTACGGAGCTTAGCTTCCGAAACAACCTTTGTGCGTTTTTTGGGTACCGCCTCGAAGGGGTGCTCACTGTCTGTAAGCGTGTCTTTTCCGCGCTTTTTCGTTCGGCGTCATCGTAATACGGCAAGTATTACTTCTTCCTTCTCGCGGAAAAGCATCGCAAAATCCACGGCTTACAGTCTATTTCGCACCCCTTCTCGGCGGTACCTGTGGTATTCAGTAATTTATTCTTACCGACTTGCTATGTGAAGCAAGCGGATAATTTCATTGTTAATATT
>CALWHJ010000005.1 GCA_944380355.1 uncultured Christensenellaceae bacterium | reverse complement strand
AAAAAACTCTTCCTGAGGTGCGCTGTGCGTGGGCAGTTTGAGGTGCGGAGATTGCGACTTTTACAAGACGAAGCGCGCAGGCAATACTTGCCACATCATACTCACTCACAAAAAAAACTCTCCCTGAGGTGCGCTGTGCGTGGGCAGTTTGAGGTGCGGAGATTGCGACTTTTACAAGACGAAGCGCGTAGGCAATACTTGCCACATCATACTCTCTTACAAAAAAACTCTCCCTGAGGTACGCTGTGCGTGGGCAGTTTGAGGAGCGGAGATTATGACTTTTACAAGGCGAAGCGCGCAGGCAATACTTGCTGTATTGTCAAGCGGTTTAACGAAGTAAAAGCGTAATATACGCCCTCCAAACCGTCCACAAACAACGTACCTCAGGGAGAAAAATAAAAAATAGGTAAAAGTAATTGATTTTTTGTAGTCTTTAATATATAATAACAAAGACTATTAATAATAGATTATTTTAATAGATTATTGAAAGGTGGTTAAATGAACAAGAAAAGACTTTTTATCTTAACAGCATTGGTTTTGGTAGTATGTCTTACGCTTTCGCTCTTCGCTGCTTGCGATAATAACGAAAGCACTACGGGCAACGTGACCGAAACCGATTTGCTTTTCTCCAACGGTACGTTCAAACTCACGAGCGATACCGCGGTTTTGAGCTCCCCTAACAACTGGACAGGCGCACCCGGCTCTACCAGTTCTACCAACGGCTCTCCCAACGATGAGGACGACCTCACGACCGGCGTCGTCAACTCTTCCTCTAGCGCTTGGAAAAACCTGAGAAAAGAATACAAATCCATCACCATCGCATCTCCCGGACGCGGTGAAACCAGCGGCACAAACGAAAATTTGGATGACAACAGTATCCTTATGATTCACAATATGACCGCTACTGCTTATAAGTACACTTCGAGTTCTCATACTCTCAACAAAAACAGTTACTATAAGCTCAGCGTAGACGTAAAAACCCTGCTCGACGAAGACAATACCGACGATTTGGCAGGCGCATATATCTACGTCAACGGTTCCGCATACGCAGGCTGGGAAGCTATCGATACCAACGGTGAATGGGTTACCTACACTCTGTATATCGAAGGCTCCGAACTCACAGACGGCTCTATTACCGTTATGCTCGCGCTCGGCGTAGGCAATACCGAAACGGGTCATATGACAAAGGGCTACGCTTTCTTCGACAACGTATATCTCCAGAATCTCTCTGAAGTAGACGAGGACGATGAAAACGCTAAAGAGTTTACGGAAAAGGATTTTGACGACGTAGCAGTTACTTCTACCGTAGCTAAATATTCAATGAAGACTGTTGACGCAGAATTCGATTACGCTTCTTCTACCACGAGCGTTCCTTACACCTCTTCCAAATACTCTTCGGTAGCAGGTTTCGGCTCGGGAAGCAACGCAAGCACTTCTTCGACTTATATCTCCAAAGGTATTTTGGATACGACTTCTATTGCAGACAACAAGACTTCTCTCTCCGCTCTCGAATCGCTCCTTACCGCTCAGGGTTCTTCTCTCGACGCTCTTACGGTTCCCGAGAATTCTGTCGGAACGAGAATGCTCTTTATGCAGAATAAACAAGCTACCGCTTTCGGTATGCGTCCTTCTACGGGTATGAATTTTGCCGCAAACACCTACTACAAACTCAGCGTTTGGGCTAATACTTTCCTTACCAGCGGCACCGCTTCCATAAGACTTACCAACGGTACCAACGACGACGCAAACAACTATACTATTGACGGCGTTTCAACTTCGGGTACGTGGACTCAATACACTTTCTACGTAGCAGCCAACCAATTCAGAAGCAGTGAGCTTTATCTCGAATTCTGGCTGGGTTACGGCGGTGCAAACGATGCCGATACCCACGCTGTCGGCGCAGCATTCTTCGACCATATCACTCTCGACGAAATCAGCGAAGCCGACTATACTTCCGCAGCCGAATCGGCTACTGCAAAGAAAATCAATATGCTTTCCGATGAGGAAAATATGACTTCCGTCGACCTCAGCAACTTCGGCATACTCAACAGCGAAGAAGCTATCGAAGGTCGTTCGACATACCAAGTTATCGACACTCAAAACTTTACCGCAGGTGAATTCTTCAAGACTAACCCCGGTAAGCCCGTTGAGTTCGATTCTGAGATTTTCAACTCCAAAGTACTCGCTATAAACAACTACTTGCCTTCGGCATTTACGTTGTCTACCCTGTACTACAACGGTACAACCACCACCAAGAATACTATATCCATAGCTCCCAACAAGGTATATTCCATATCTATGTTCGTAAAGACTGAAAGTATTGCGTCTTCTACGGGTATTACCATCGAGCTTCTCAAGTACAATAAGGACTTTGACCAGTCCAAGGATAAGTTCAGCAGTGCTTATACCTCGCTCACGAGCTTTACTTCCGTCAATACGGAAAATCTCGAAGACTACAAGGGCTACAACGATTACACGATGTTCTCCTTCTACGTAGTAGGTGAAGAAATCGAAGCCAGCGAAGTAGCTGTAGCTATCTCTCTCGGTACGGGCAACGGCAGTGACTACTCCAAGCTTCTCAGCGGTTATGCGTATATCTCATCGCTTTACGTTGAAGAAATCTCTTACACCGAGTACGCTTCCGTAACCACTCAAACCAATATCAAGACTTACTCCATGGCAAGCATCTCTTCCGAAAGCGAGCTTTCTTCCAACGGCTACTTCAAGTACGTTGATTTGAGCGGCACCGAAAACCTTTACGGCGAAGACGCTTTCGGCGCAGACGGTATGCTCAACGGCTACCTCGGAGTTCCCTCCGGCTGGTCGGTCAACAACTCCACCGTACTCACCGATTCTTCCTATAAGAATATGGCAGGTATCCTCAACCTCAACAATGCAAGTCAGCTTGCCGCACTCGGAATAAGCTCCGACTCTTTCTATAACGGCGCAGAGGGCGTATTCAACCTTGAAGATGACTCCACTGTTCTCGCTATCAAGAAGGACGATACCATTGCTACTTTGGGATATACTTCCAACTCGGTTTCCCTCTCTGCTAAGTCCTATTACGTATTCAGCGTATGGGCAAAAGCTACCGCAGGAAGTCCTTTCAGCATCATTCTTAAGACTGCTACTGCAGACGAAAACTCCAAACTCGCTACCCTCGTAGGCGACGGCGAGTGGCATATGTACACCGTATTCGTTGAAACGGGTATCTCTTCCACTTCTGTTACGCTCTCGCTCAATGCAGGTTACGAAAGCGGCGCAATGACCAGCAGTACGGTATTCTTCAAAGCGGCAACCTATGCAAGCATTGACGAAAAAGCTTTTGACAATGCCCAGTCTTCAACTCTCGAAAACGTGCTCGCTCAATCGTGGCTCGTTGACTCCTTCGACGACGTAAAGGATGCCGAAGACCTCGCTTCCCCTAACAACTTCACGGGTGCACTCGTTGACTCCGACGCTTCCAGCGATGAAGATACTCTCGCAAGCGGTGTTATCGACAAGACGACTACCGACTTCTCGAAGATTGACCTCGACCCCGACAACGAAGCTGACGAAGCAATAATCAACTCCATCTTCAATGACAGCGAAACTCTCGTAGGCGATAAAGTTCTCGCAATCTACAATAAGAATAATACCGCATACGGATATACTTCCAACTCCGCTACTCTCGAAGCCGGACAGTACTACAAAATCAGCATCTGGGTACTCACCTACAAGCTCGCTGTAAACACTGACGCCGAAGACCTTGACGAAGCATTCTTGCCTACGGCTACGATTACCCTCAAGGCAAACAACAAAACTTATCAGTTCGGTAAGAAACTTACCTCTTCTTCCGAAGATACCGACAAGCAAAGAATCGTCAATACTTCTACCTATGACGAGCAAGGAAACGAGACCATAGGCAAATGGACAGAATACTCCTTCTACATCTTTGCCGAAGAAGATATCGAAGATACTACCGCTACCCTTACCGTAAGCCTCGGCTTTGACGGAGAGGACTACAACCTTAGCGGTTATGTATTCGTCGACAACTTCTCCGTAGAAGAAATCGAAGAAAGCGAATTTATCGCTCGTCAGGAAGTTTACGTAGAGGACGCTGAAGGCACCTACTACAAGGACGGCGACAACTACGTAGAAATCACCGACGGTGTCTCCGCTCCCGAAGGCGCAACACTCTACAAGAAGCTCAACGACAGCGAAGTAGCAGACTATGACAACTCGCTCAACAGCGTACTTCTCGACTCTGCTAAAGCTAAAAACAACTTCCGTATAGTATTCACGAGCGACGACTCGACCGAGGAACCCGAAGAGGAAGAAACTCCTACAGAAGAACCCGAGAAAGACCCTCTCGTATGGCTCTACGTAGTATCGGGCGTTGTCAGCGGCGCAATCGTAATTATTATCGTGATTATACTCATCAAGAAGTTTGCTCCTAAAAGAAAGAAGAAACTCGTCAAGAGCGGCAAGAAACCTGTTGTTGCACCCAAGAAGGGCGACAAGAGAGACCAGTTCGGAAAATAATCGCGACTGATTAAAAATTAAAAGGACGGCAATCAAGCCGTCCTTTTTCATTGCTCCTAATATAGTGTCGCGTATATTATACGGATAGCAATGCAAAATACTTACACCGCCAGATACTTATATCGTATTTTTTTATTCTTGATTACGTATTCACGCCGCTTTACTTATATTGTAAGAAGCGAAAAACAATTACCGCGACAACCGTACTAAATAATGCGACAATAACTTTCTCTTTATAAAGCCTTTCCGTCTGCGGGGATAAATATGCGCTGTCCGATAAACACGCTTCTGCCGTTGTATTCGGCAAGTATATTCTTGTCAACTTTGAATTTTTCGGCTATTTTCGCGATATCCTCAAAAGGCTGCACCACATAATACTCTCCTTGCATACAGTCTATAAGCACTCTCTCTCCCTTGCGTATTATATCCCCTACGCCGTTTAGCTTTTTGATATTAGCGGCTGTGGTGTTATACGTTTCGGCAAGTTCATCAGCCGTAATATCCTCGCTTGCCCTGTACATTATTCTTCTCATAACTCCTCCTGCTCTTTTATAGTTATATTCTATTTTTCATAAAGCGCAAATATTATATTGTATGAGAAAATTATTCAAGGCGTTCGCAACAGTAACTCTCGTATCGGTAATCACAAGACTGCTTTCATTCGTATTCAAAATATATCTCTCACGCAAACTAGGCGCAGAAATTCTGGGACTGTATCAGATATGTATGTCCGTATTTATGCTGTTTGCCTGTATTTGTTGCTCGGGACTTCCTGTTACGCTGTCGCGTATTACCGCCGAAAGCGATGCCGTAGGAGATACAAAAAAACAATTCGGAAGCGTAAGCACCTGTCTTCTCGCAGGTGTTCTTCTTACGCTATTTATGGTTTCGGTTTTACTTACATTCCCGCAAATACTCGACTTCGTTTTCACGGACGCCAGATGCAAAAAACTGTTTATGATAATGCTCCCTATGCTCCTCACGTCTTGCATATACGCAGTACTTCGAGGTTGGTTTTGGGGTAAAAAATACTTCGGAATATTCTCCGTGACAGAATTTGCCGACGAAGTACTCAAAGTACTCTTTGCCGTAATTCTGCTCGAGGGAGGTATACTTGCAATTAGCAAGGAATACGCTTATGCAGCGGCTATGCTCGCGGGCGACATTATTATAATTATCATTATATTAATACTGTTTTTTGTCAAAAAAGGCAAACTCAAGCGTCCCGCTATGGCAAAAGAAATAGCCAAAAGCGCAACTCCCCTTACCGTAACGCGTATCGTAGGCTCGCTTACTTCAACTTTCATATCGCTTGTGTTACCCTCTTTGCTTGTCTCCTCTTGCGGGCTGAGTGCAAACGAAGCCACTGCCGAATTCGGCAGAGCAAGCGGTATGGTAATGCCTCTGCTATTCACTCCTACGTCTATAATCGGCTCGCTGGGCGTAGTGCTGATACCCGAGATTGCCTCTGCCAACGCCGAAAGGGGCGTAGGTCCTCTTTCAAAAAGTCTTTCGGGTGCGATAGCTTTTTCCTGTCTTGTTGCCTGCTACTTCTTTGCGTTGTTTACAGCAGTAGGAGAAGAGCTTGCAACAAAACTCTACGACGACCCAAAAAGCGGAGAATATCTTGCTTTTGCCGCCATAATAGTAGTACCTATGTGCATCAACGGACTGGTTGTGTCTATGCTCAATTCTATGGGAAAGGAGCTCAATACTTTTATATCTCACGTGGCAAGCTGCGTTCTTCTTATAGTCGTATTGCTGATTACGCCTAAGTATCTGGGCGTTAAAGCATACTTTGTAGCTTTGGGAGTATTCCACTCCGTCGCTATGATAATCAATCTTATAATGCTCAACAAATACTCGGGACTTGACCTAAAAGCGGGCTTTAAATGCTGCGCTTATATGGCATACTCTACTGCCGTAACGCTTATAGGACGGTATGTATTGTCGCTTTTGGAAATTCCTTTGTTGCTTAAAGTTGCAATCGGCGGCATAGGCATAACTTTAGCATTCGCACCTCTTGCACTTTCTGTAAAATCGCTCAAACTTGCAAAACGCGTTACACTCAAAAACAGAGTTTTCTTTCTCTGAGTGAAACAATCTCTGCATATCGCAAGCAAGCGCGCACGCATTGACTAATGATATAAAATGTTTTATAATTTAGTTATGCTAAACATAATCGCGGCAGTAGCGCAAAACGGCGTAATAGGAAAAGACGGCAATCTACCTTTTTCTCTCAAAGAGGATATGGCAAGATTCAAAAGTCTTACTCTCCACAACGTAGTAATTATGGGCAAAAATACTTTCCTCTCCATAGGCGCGCCTTTGAAAAACAGAATAAATATTATCGTATCTTCCACACTCAAAAGTGCGGACGGTGCATATATAGTCAAATCGCTAGCCGACGCATTGACGCTTGCCAAATCAATCGCGCCGGACAAGGACGTGTTTGCAATAGGGGGACAAAGCATTTACAGCGAGTGTTTAATGCTTGCCGACAAACTGTATATAACTCTCGTGGACGTATGTCCCGAGGGAGACGTATATTTCCCCTCAATTCCTGATTCCTTTCGCCTTATAAGCTCTGCGCCGGTCTCAGATAGCGGTTTAGATACCCGTTTTAACGTTTACGAAAGAATAACAGATTAGGTTTTCCGACTTATTTCCGATATTTTATCTTATTAAACAAAATTTACTCATCAAGCCTTGCTTTTGTATTTATACTTTGGTATAATCTATTTGAAAGTGTAGAGATTGTGCGTCAAGTGTCGTATGGACGGGGAGTGCCTGCGAACGAAAAGCCTATGCTTGCGATACAATACTCACTCCCACTTCGAGACTTCAATAAATCGGGTCTATTTTATGGGAGAAGCTCTTTCGGGGAGGTTCTTTTTTTTGTTTTATAAGCAAGCGGTTGACTATATTCTAAATATAGAAAAATTCGGCAGTTCTTACGGCCTCGAGACCGTATCCGCTCTTTTACAGCGTTTGGGTAACCCGCAAAACAACCTTAAATTCGTGCATATTGCAGGTACCAACGGCAAAGGTTCCACCAGCTGTTTTATTACTAATATACTCATTGAAAGCGGCTACAAAACAGGCACGTTCAACTCACCGTCCGTATTCGGATACAACGAACGTTATCTTATTGACGGCATACCCGCCGATGACGACAGCATAGCCAAATACGTTACTATCGTAGCCAACGAAAGAGATAAAATGCAACAAGAGGGACTTACCCTCCCCACTGCTTTCGAACTCGAATTTGCCGTAGCAATGCTTATTTTCAATGACAAACATTGCGATATTGCCGTACTCGAATGCGGGCTCGGAGGAAGACTGGACGCCACAAACGTTATCCCCGACAAACTTGCTGCCGTAATAACATCGATATCCTTTGACCACACAGCCATTCTCGGCAACACTCTTAGAGAAATAGCTACAGAAAAATTCGCTATCGTCAAAGACTGCCCGCTGATTACTTTTAATCAGTGCGACGAGGTTATGCAGGTTTTTGAAAAAGCACACGATTTGCGTCTCACCCGCCCCGTAAAGCTTATTGAGAGCTCCAAGGACGGACAAACTTTTGTATATGACGGCGCAACGTATCGCATAAAGCAACTGGGCGGATACCAACTGCAAAATTGTTCGCTCGCAATAGAATGCGCCCGCGTCCTAAAAGAAAAGGGACTTAACATAACTTCTGACAGTATAGCACGCGGCGTCGAAAACTCCTTTTGGAAAGGCAGACTTCAAAAGATACGCAAAAACGGCAAAACTTTTATCCTCGACGGCACTCATAATCCCGACGGAGCAAAAGTACTTGCTGACGAACTCAAACTCAATTTCTCCGATATGACAAAATGCTTCGTATTCGGAATGTTCAAAGATAAGGATATGGACGGCGTACTCAGTCATATAGGTCCGCTTGCCGATTGTTTTATTACAATCACCCCCTCATCCGAAAGAGGTCAAGACAATAGAATTACGCTGTCAAAATGTCTTGAATACACCAAAAACTCCTGCTGTGCCGACGATATGCAATCTGCTATCCGCACGGCTTATAACAAAGAATATCCGCTCATAATCGTATGCGGCTCGTTGAGTATTCTCTCTTCGGCATTGCAAGCGATTAACGACATACCCGACGAGGTGAATATATGAACAATATAGACAAAGAAAAAATTCAACAAGCAGTAAAAGCCATACTCGAAGCAATAGGAGAAGACCCCGCAAGAGAAGGACTTGTAGACACCCCCAAAAGAGTAGCTAATATGTACGAAGAACTGACTGCGGGCTACAAAGAAGACGAAAAAGTCCACCTGTCTAAGACCTTTGCAGTAGAAACAGGCAATATCGTCATCGAAAAAGACATATCTTTTTCATCTATGTGCGAACACCACCTTATGCCCTTTTTCGGCAAGATAGCAATTGCTTATATCCCTAAGGACAGAGTTGTAGGCTTGTCAAAACTCGCCCGTACTGTCGAAGTATTTGCCAGAAGGCTTCAGCTTCAGGAAAGACTTACTCATCAGATAGCACAAGCTGTAATGGACAACTTGGGCGCAAAAGGAGTAATCGTTTTGTGCGAGGCAGAACACACTTGTATGACAGCGCGCGGAATTCGCAAGGTAGGCAGCAAAACTACTACCTATGCCGTACTCGGCGATATAGACGAGGCAAACAAAATGCATATTTTATCTCTTATGAGATAATTAAAATTAAAATTGACGTTTAATACGATATGAAAATAGGCAAATTCTCTTTTTACAATGGTACTCACGTAATGGCTATTATCAACCTTACGCCCGACTCTTTTTACGCCGCAAGCCGCACGGCAAACGACGAATTGATATCGCGCGTGCAAAAAGCCGTATCTGACGGAGCCGAAGTCATTGATATAGGCGGACAGTCTACCCGCCCCGGCCATACAGCGGTAAGCGCGCAAGAAGAGTGGCAGCGTATTCAAAATGCCGTCACACTCATCAAAAACAATTTCGATATTCCCCTTTCCGTCGACACGTATTATCCTTACGTAGCACAAAAGGCACTCGAAAACGGCGCAGATTTAATCAACGACATCTGGGGATTGCAATTTAGCGAAGATAAGGCGTGCGATATGGCAAAAATCATAGCGCAGTATGGCGCCTCGGTATGTATTATGCACAACCAGTCAAAACTCTCTTCCGATAAAGATTTGTTTGACGATATGTTTGCCTTTTTCGATAAAAGTCTGGATATCGCTGCAAAAGCAGGCATAGACAAAGAAAAAATCATTCTTGACGGTGGTATAGGTTTCGGCAAAACGTGCGAGCAGAATTTCTACGTAGTAGAAAACTACGAAAAACTCCACAAATACAACCTTCCTCTCCTGCTAGGAACATCGAGAAAATCAATGTTCGGAGGCAATGTCGAAGACAGACTCGCTCCGACTTTGCAAACCACCCGACAAGCCGTACAAAAGGAAGTACTTTTTGTCAGAGTACACGACGTAAAAGAAAACCGGTTGACGATAAAACAAGAGGAGGCTAAGAACCTAAAATGAGTAAGATACACATAAAAGACTTGAAAATATCGACTTGTCACGGCTGTTTTGCTGAGGAAAAAATAAATCCTCAGCCTTTTATATTCGATTGTACAATAGACTACGATTTTGAAAAGGCTTCTCAAAGCGACAATCTCGAAGATACTCTCGACTACGGCTCGATTATGCAATTAATCAGCGATTTTGCAACTCAAAATACTTTCAACCTCATAGAAACGCTCTGCTACCGCACCGCTTCTATGATTATGCAAAAATATCCCGTAGAAAGAATCCTCTTGACCGTAAGAAAACCGCAAGCACCTGTGGATTTAGATTTCGGCGACGTCTCTGTAAGCGTACAGCTTGAGCGTACTCCTGTAATTCTTTCTTTGGGAAGCAATATGGGCGACAAAAAAGCTACTCTCGAGACGGCTATTCGCAGACTTAGCGAAAATCCCGCAATATGTCTTATGAAAACCTCCTCATATCTCGAAAATCCTCCCTACGGTGGCGTAGCAAAAAATACGTTTGTCAATTGTGCCGTATTAGTAGAGACATATCTCTCTCCCGAAAGTTTACTTGAATATATACACCTAATCGAAAAAGAAGCAAAACGCGAACGCACCGTGAGATGGGGTGACAGAACGTTGGATATTGACATTGTTTTTTACGGCAATAAAATCATAGACTCAAAAAATATTGTTGTTCCTCACAACGATTACGAAAACCGCGACTTTGTACTTATTCCCGTCAATGAGATATGCCCTGACTGGATATGCCCTCTGCATCGCAAAAGAATAAAAGACATATTAGCCGATTTGTTGAGCAGACAAAATAACTCGCGATAATTCACGTATATATAATTCACCTATATAGCAATTTATAAATTAAGATAAACAAGGAAAGTAAGGAGAATAAGAAAAATATGTAAATTTATAACCGTTAGCATATTCATTGTATCCTGCATACTTTTATCACTAACTAATAAACTTTATTATAAATAAATTATATTCCTGACATTTTCTGACACTTCTCAATAAAAACAGGCAATTTGAACATTGTTCAAATTGCCTTTAAAGTATCTATAAACTTAAATACAAGGCCAATCTGCAATTCACTCTCAATTTCAAGAATTGCGTTAGTCAGCGACGAAGTTCGTTTATATTGATTTTCAAAACGATTTATTACTTTTGCGCTTGATTATAATTGTGCATACGTCGGCAATTAAATTTATTTTCTTGAGCTAAAGATAAATACCGATATACTTTTAAAGCAACTTGTTCCCTCAAACAACTTCCCCCTTCTTATAGTTCAGGAATTGACTGTATAATAAAAAAGGACATTTCTATATTCATAGATAAACGACATATGAATTTTATATGATTATAGGATATTTTTGATTCTGTATATCAACAGGTTTTTCGAATTTTCTGCCATACTCTTGATAACGTTAGTACGCGTAACCGAATCGTCATACATTTGAGAATATATCGTACCTTCCAGCTCGCCGATTTCTTTATATATATCTTTAATATCGTTGTTCGGACAGGTAAATTCAAGAATATCTCTTCTCTCTCCCCACCATTCTTTTAACTGCGATATAGTAAATTCGGCTTCGCGATACCTCTTTTGGACAAGCAAAGTTTTAATGTTTTCACACTTTTCCGACAATTCGTCGAAGCTAGTGCTCATAAAAACCTGTTCACCTATGCCCAAAGCGAGTATTAATACCAAAAGAATTGCCGTCAGTATTATCTTAGCCATAAACACCTCATAGATTTATGTATATACGAAAACAACAATCAGTCTTTTTCCGCATAAGCCTTATGTATCTACTGAATCCTCTATACAAGATTTGAACATTGTTCAAATCTTGTATAGACTGCAAAGCTTATCCTATGAGGCTAAATATTAAGCAGATATTACTATATCTTTCATTATAAACCACATCTTTCACAATAAACCACTCGCTTATTATATCAGTTAGACTACGAATTCTTTTATATCAGCACTACATTTCGCCTTAAATGACTTTGCCAATCTTATATTTCTATACTTCACCTATACTATCCAATTATATAATATCTTTCACTCAACTTCTGCAGATATGATTTGATATTATCAGCAACTTAATTAGTAA
The DNA here is from genome assembly GCA_944380355.1 of uncultured Christensenellaceae bacterium. Classification (GTDB taxonomy): domain Bacteria; phylum Bacillota; class Clostridia; order Christensenellales; family UBA3700; genus RACS-045. Next base: position 75,221 of record CALWHJ010000005.1, on the reverse strand, counting down.
TTAATATCGTTTTATTTGATTTTTCTGCATCAATATGTCTACTTTAGCATTTAATATAGCTATTAATAATCTTCTGACTTTATATTTTTGTATAAATTGAACAATGTTCAAATTGTATTATTTAATATTTATTATTTTGTTACTATGCAAATAAAGTCGTTGTTATGACTTTTTCTAGCTGTCATTGAAAATACATATATTCGTTTAGTATTTGTAAGCCTGCTGCTTATTTTTATTCTTCTTTTTTTAAACACAATAATTTCCCATTGCTTTTATATTTGTTTTCTTTCTGCTTCTATATCCTCAATATCGTCAACTTTGCCCGATATATATTTTCCGTGTTTAGGCTGAAGATAAAAATTGCCGTCTATCTTTACCAGTAACAACAATATATCGCGCAAACCGTAATCGTACTTTTTGAGTATCTTTTCAAGCTTACTTTCGTCAAAGCCGCTACGCTGCATATTCTGACGCATTAATTTTCCTTCGCATATTACCGAATAAGGCAAAACAGCAGGCATTGATTGAAGATTCAAATCTCCCAAAGTTACGCCTCTGTTTTCTGTCTTAGGCACTACTGACATATCTCCGTTGGTTTCTACTATTGCCCATTCGAGTTCAGCCGGTGAGGAGTAATTTTTAGACCTGATTGCCTCCATTATATCGTGTATAGTCATATCGAGCTTGTTGATTGCTTCGTAATCTATGCCGTCAGGCGTAATTACTATTACGGGTTTTCCGTTGATAAGTTTTCGCATACGGATAGAATGTTTTACTATCTTTGTTATCGTAAACTCAACTACAAACAGCGTAAATATCGGCACTAATCCGTACAAGACAGGCACTTGTGTATCCGACATCGGTATACAGGCAAGCTCCGCCGCGATAAGAGTTACCGCAAATTCGAAAGGCTGAAGCTCTCCCAGCTGCTTTTTACCCATTAACCTCATTGCTATTAACAGGAAAAAATATATTATTATAGACCTCGTGAATACTATCAACATAATCAAATTGTGTGAAAATATTTATAAAATATGTATTATTAATACAGCTAAATCAAATGCATATGAGAGTAATTAATTATACGTCATAAAATGCACATAAAAACTAAACCTTATTAGTCATTTAGTCAATCTAACGATTTTCTGATAACAATCAAAAAGCGACCGCATCGCAGCCGCTTTAATTTTTTTTATTAAATTTTAATAGCCTACAAAATAGCAGTACAATAATTATGCAAACGAATAAGTGATTGAATTAACTCATCATAATGACGTTTAGTGATAATTAAGCCTTCCTATGCGATTGCGATAACGCAATAATTACTCTTCGAGTTTAGATTTGAGATATATTCCCGTATAACTTTCAGCGTGTTTTGCTATTTCTTCGGGTGTACCCGTAGCTACTATAGTACCGCCTTTTTCACCGCCTTCAGGTCCTAAGTCGATAATATAATCAGCTACCTTTATTACGTCAAGATTATGCTCTATTACTATTACACTGTTGCCTTTTGCTACCAAGCGTTGAAGTATCGCAATAAGTTTCTTTACGTCCGCACTGTGCAAACCCGTAGTAGGCTCGTCGAGAATATATACCGTTTTCCCCGTCGAACGCTTGGACAATTCTGTCGCAAGCTTTACTCTCTGCGCTTCGCCGCCCGAAAGAGTGGTTGAAGACTGACCGAGTTTTATATACGAAAGACCTACGTCGTTGAGCGTCACGATTTTGTTGTAAATCTGAGGAATATTGCGGAAAAATTCGCAAGCCTCCGCTACGCTCATATCCAGCACGTCGTAAATACTCTTTCCCTTGTATTTAACCTGCAAAGTTTCTCTGTTATATCGCTTTCCGCCGCAGACCTCGCAAGGTACGTAAACGTCCGACAAGAAGTGCATTTCTATCTTCTTTATACCGTCGCCCGCACAGTTTTCGCATCTTCCGCCCGCGATATTGAAAGAGAATCTGCCACTCTTGTAGCCTCTCGATTTAGCTTCGGGAGTCTTTGCGTACAAATCTCTTATTGCCGTGAATACGTTGGTATAAGTAGCGGGGTTGGAGCGAGGCGTACGTCCTATAGGGCTTTGGTCTATACAAATTACCTTGTCAAGCTCCTCAACGCCCAAAATTTCCTTGCAATTCATTTCGCTATCGCGCGCACCGTTAAGCTTGTTTGCAAGCACAGGATAAAGCACTTCGTTGATAAGCGAAGATTTACCGCTGCCGCTTACGCCCGTAATAACAGTAAATGTGCCTAAAGGTATATCCACGTCGATATTTTTCAAATTATTCTTATGCGCGCCTTTAATGCTGAGGAATTTGCCGTTTCCCGCGCGTCTTTTTTCGGGTACGTCTATTTTTTCTTTGCCCGACATATATGCACCCGTAATAGACTCAGGACAAGCCATTACTTCTTCAGGCGTACCCTCAATCACTACTTCGCCGCCCTCAATACCTGCCTTGGGACCTATATCTACGATATAGTCCGCACGGCGCATCGTGTCTTCGTCGTGCTCAACTACAATAAGCGTATTACCCATATCTCTCAGCTTTTCCAAAGTCGCAAGAAGCTTATCGTTATCGCGCTGATGAAGTCCTATGCTAGGCTCGTCGAGAATATACAACACTCCCATAAGTCCGCTTCCTATCTGCGTAGCAAGTCTTATACGTTGCGCTTCGCCACCGGAAAGAGTTGCGGCAGTACGGTTGAGCTGAAGGTAACTCAATCCCACGTTTACCAAAAATCCCAGTCTGGCTTTTATTTCTTTAATAATCTGACGGGCAATTGTCTGCTCGGTTTCGTTAAGTTTTAACTCCTCAAAAAATTTAAGCGTAGCGTCGATAGGCATATCGCATACTTCGTAGATATTCTTGCCGCCTACGGTCACGCCCAGCACTTCTTTCCTAAGTCTTTTTCCTTTGCATACCTCGCAAGGTACTTCTTTCATATACTTTTCAAGCTCTTGTTTGACATATTCGGAAGACGTTTCTTTATATCTTCTTTCAATATTATTGGCAACACCTTCAAAACGTCTGTTGAATACTCCTGAGCCGTATTGAGAATTATAATTTATCTGCAATCTATCCTCGTCACCGTAAAGCAAAATATCTATGATATTTTTGGGCAAATCCTTCACAGGAGTCTGCAAAGAAAATTTATGCTTTTTTGCCAGCGCGATATATATGGTCGAGCTGTAATTCTGCATATCCATATTCCAGCCGCTTACGTCCAACGCACCTTCGGCTACGGATTTATCCCACTTGACGAGCTTATTTATATCGAGCGCGCTCTTGTAACCCAATCCCAAACATTCGGGACACGCTCCGAAAGGAGAGTTAAAGGAAAACATTCTGGGCTGTAATTCCTCAATGCTGATATCGCAATCGGGACAAGCATATTTTGTCGAATACAGATTGACTACGCCGTCAACTTCGACCTCTACAAGTCCTTCGGCAAGTTTAAGCGCAGTTTCAAGACTGTCTGTAAGTCGGCGGTTAATATCCTCTTTGAGGATAATTCTGTCGACTACTATCTTTATATTGTGTTTTATATTCTTATCGAGGACTACGTCTTCGTCGAGAATGTTGTACTCGCTTCCGTCTATAATAAGTCTGCTGTAACCGCTCTTTTTATAACCCTCGATTTGCTTTTGATATTCACCTTTTCTACCCCTTACTACAGGTGCAAGCACTCTGATTTTTGCTCCTATCTTATTAGCAAGTACCTTGTCCGCAATCTGGTCTACCGACTGATGTACGATTTCTTTTCCGCATACGGGACAATGAGGTATGCCTATGCGCGCATAAAGCAATCTCAGATAATCGTATATCTCCGTAACCGTGCCTACCGTAGAACGGGGATTATGGGACGTGGTTTTCTGGTCAATGGATATGGCGGGAGAAAGTCCTTCGATATAGTCAACGTCGGGCTTGTCCATCTGTCCTAAAAATTGTCTTGCATAAGACGACAAACTTTCCATATATCTTCTTTGTCCCTCGGCAAAAATCGTGTCGAAAGCAAGCGAAGATTTACCCGAGCCGCTCAGTCCCGTAAATACTACGAGTTTATCTCTCGGAATTTTGACGTCGATATTTTTGAGGTTGTGTACTCTCGCGCCTTTTACGTATATATAATCCTGCATATTACACCTTATTTGACTTTTTAAGACTTTCTTTGAGCTTTGCGATTTGCTCTCTGTATTTTATCGCAAGCTCGAAGTCGAGATTAGCCGAAGCTACTTTCATAGCCGTAGCAAGTCTGGAAAGCTCTTTGTTGATATCTTTGATTGAAGTCTTGGTATCGTCTTCGATTTTCTTGGATATTTCCAGCGTATTATTGATATCCTTAATTATTGTCTTAGGAGTGATATTGTGCTCCTTATTGTATGCCAACTGTATCTGACGTCTTCTGTTGGTTTCGTCAATAGCGCGCTGCATACTGTCTGTAATTCGGTCTGCATACATAATTACTTTTGCTTCGCTGTTACGCGCAGCACGTCCTATTGTCTGAACAAGTGCGGTTTCGCTACGCAAAAATCCCTCTTTGTCCGCATCGAGTATGGCAACTAGCTGCACCTCGGGAATATCCAAACCTTCGCGCAAAAGATTTATACCTACAAGCACGTCGAAATCTCCGCGCCTCAATCCCGCGATAATCTCTATTCTCTCGAGAGTATCTATATCCGAGTGCATATATTTTACTCTCAAATGCTGTTCGGTAAGATAAGCCGTCAGGCTTTCTGCCATTTTTTTGGTCAAAGTAGTAACAAGCACTCTCGCTTTCTTAGCGACTACTTTGTTTATCTCGGATATCAAATCGTCTATCTGTCCGTCTATCTTGTGGATTTCCACTACGGGGTCGATAAGTCCCGTAGGACGAATAAGCTGTTCGACGACTTGTCCGGCTTGTTCTAGTTCGTAATTGGCAGGAGTAGCCGATACGCAAATCACCTGAGATATCTTCTCGTCAAATTCGGCAAATCTCAAAGGTCTGTTGTCGTAAGCAGAAGGAAGTCTGAAACCGTAATCTACAAGATTTGTCTTGCGCGCAAGGTCACCGTTATACATAGCTCTCAGCTGCGGCAACGTCATATGACTTTCGTCGATAAACATTATATAGTCCTTGGGGAAAAAGTCCAAAAGCGTATAAGGAGGCTGCCCCGGCTGACGTCCGTCAAAGTATCGCGAATAATTTTCGATACCTGAACAATAGCCCATTTCCTTTATCATTTCAAGGTCATAACTGACTCTTTCCTGAAGTCTTTGAGCCTCGAGAAGTTTTCCTTGCTGTTTGAACAGCGCAACCTGCTCGACCATATCTTCGCGAATTTGCTTTAATGAATCGTCAAGCTTTTCTTTTGCTACTACATAGTGACTTGCAGGGAAAATATTGACGTGTTTGAGAGCACATATAGGCTTTGACGTAACGGGGTCGAATTGTACTATTCTCTCTATCTCGTCTCCCCAAAACTCTACGCGAATTGCGTAGTTGTCAGATTCGACGGGAAAAATCTCTACGATATCTCCGCGCACTCTGAAAGTGGCTCTCGCGAATTCTATATCGCTGCGCTTGTACTGTATCTCTACAAGCCTGTCCAAAAGAGCGTCCCTGTCGACACTCATGCCCTCACGCAAAGATACCGCCATAGAATAATATTCTATCGGCGCGCCCAAGCCGTATATACAAGATACCGAAGCAACTACGATTACGTTGCGGCTTTCGCACAGCGCGCTTGTCGCGGAGTGACGCAGTTTGTCTATCTCGTCATTGATGGACAAATCTTTTTCTATATAGGTATCCGTGCGCGGTATATACGCCTCCGGCTGATAATAATCGTAATAAGATACAAAGTACTCTACTTTGTTGTTGGGAAAAAATTCACGGAACTCGTTGCAAAGTTGAGCGGCAAGCGTCTTGTTGTGCGCTATGACCAGCGCAGGACGATCAAGCTCCTTTATCACGTTTGCCATAGTAAAAGTCTTACCGCTACCCGTTACGCCGAGCAATACCTGAGTACGGAGTCCGTCGCGCACTCCTTCTACGAGTTTTTCTATGGCTTGCGGCTGGTCTCCGCAAGGTGAAAATTTGCTTTTGAGTTCGTACATATTCAATGGTAGTTTAGCACAAATGTTCGCATTTTGCAAGCGTTTGTTCAGTTATATGTTTACAACATATCAACCTCGTTTTTTACATATCATATTAAATAATAATTTGCAAAAATAAGCCGCTTATTCATTTAAGCTTGTCGCGCAAATTATAAAAAAAGCGCATAAGGCTCTATGACAACCTTAAACGCTCGATTATATTCAAACTCTAATATATCAATATATTTAGATATATCGAAGATATTCACTCTCCTTGGGAGGCTCTATTTCTGCTTGCTCGCAAAACTTTAAAAAAGATTTGGGAATTTGAGCCACTCTTTCGCTGTTTATTTCTAAAAACTCAATTTGTTCGCTGTTTTGCGCCCTAGAGCGGCCGTATTTACCGGGGTAATTTTCGTCAGTATCGTATAATAGCTCTTCGTCTATTGCTTTCTCTGATTTGCCTAAATTAGCTCGTCTTTCTTTATACTTCATAAATCTCCTTATGCCCCTAACCGTACAATATTACAAACACACTCATGCAATACATATACATTGTACCATATATTCTTCTTAATTTCAATATAAAATTACTCTTGGAAATAACACTCGCAATATAACCGAAAAACACTGCTTTTAAGAAAAATAACGTATAAAAAATGCCCGTAAATTACGGGCATAAAGCAATTCAATATTATATCGCAACGCGACTTATTTAGTAACGAGATACAAAAGTATTCTACCTATTACAAACGAGCCTATCGCACCGCAAACCGTCATCGCGATTTTGAATTTTATCTGTCTTTTTTCTTTTGCAAGCTGATAAGCAAAATCGTAACCGAGTTTTTGCAAGGTTATGCAATAATAGTCCTCGCCTTTTTTCTCGGTGGTAATCATCTCGACATAGCCTTCACTGACTAACGCTTTAAGACATACCGTGAGGTCGTTTTTCTTGAATTGCATAGTATAAGGAAGCGTAGCGAGCAAATCGTTTTGGCTTATGAGACAAGTGCCGTCTTTTTCTACGGCTTTGTTATACACCTGTTTCATCAAAGCTTTTGACTTTTTGTTGAGCATAATACCTCCTTATCAGCCTAGCATACCGCCTATAATTCCGCCGATTATGCCGAAAATTATACCGAATATAAGTCCCGATATAAGTCCTCCGACAAAACCGCCTGCGAATGCGCTTTGTTTTATCTTTTTAAATTCGAATCGCTTTTTCTTTTCTGCGGCTTCCTTAGGCATTACCATAACAGTCCTGCCGTCTGAATCGGTCTTGACAAAAGTATCCTTGAGTATCTCTCTTTGCTCATTGGTGAGTGCTTGTTCGTCTATCTTTTTGGAAGAAGATTTTTGAGCGGAACTCGAAGCCTGCTGAGAAGCAAGAGTTTGCTCAATAAACATTTTGTATTCTTGTACAAGTACTCTGGCCTTGTCCGTAAGCGTAAAACAAACTTCGTCCTCGTCCTTATATTTGTAGACGATACACTCGTTCATTTTAAGCTCTTTCCAGCTTTCGTCAAAGTCAAAGTCTTCAGGAGCGTATTCCCAAAGAGATTTAAGCTCCTGCCATTCGACTACTACGTATTTGTTTTCGGGATATTTGTCGCACAGTTCGACAAGATATCTTGTCGACGTATTTGATAACATACGGCAATCTCCTTTATCTCTATTTACTTCGTCTTTGCTTATTTTTCAATGAAGTCGCTAGAGAGATTGTTTTATTTTTCTACTCTGATTACGTTTTCCACGCTGAGTACGTTGGGCAAGCTCTTGATTTCCTCGATAGCCTGCTTCATAGCTTTCTCGGTGGTCTTATGCGTAATAAATATTACGGGAATAATCTCCTTGCTCTCGTCCTGACGCATCTGAGATATGGAAACCTTATATTTCTTGAATACCGATGCGATATCTGCGATAACGCCGCTTACGTCTCTTGCGTTGAGTCTGAGATAGTAATCGCTTTCGAAGTCGCTTACTATTTGGTCCTGCGTCATTACGTTGAACATTTCGGGATATCTTGCGTGCTCAACCTGTCTTGCACAGAATACAACGTCGCTGACAATCGCGCTGCCTGTGGGCAATGCGCCTGCGCCTCTGCCGTAAAGCATTATATCGCCTACTGCGTCGCCTACTACGAAAACTGCGTTGAACGAACCGTTTACGTTTGCAAGAGGATGGCTCTTGGGAAGGAATACGGGATGTACTCTGGCTTCGATTTTATCTCCTCTCTGCTTTGCTATTGCAAGCAACTTGATAACAAAGCCCATATCCTTGGCAATCTTGATATCTTCAGCCGTAATTTTGGTGATACCTTCTCTGTAAATAATATCTACGGGAACGCGCTTATTGAAAGCGAGCGAAGAAAGAATGCTCAGCTTATAGCTGGAATCGTAACCCTCTACGTCAGCAACGGGATTTGCCTCGGCGTAACCCAAAGCCTGTGCGTCCTTGAGTACTTGCTGATAATCTGCTCCCTCTTCGGTCATACGCGTAAGAATATAGTTGGTCGTACCGTTGATGATAGCCTTGATTTCCTGAATACCGTTTGCCTGCATTGCCTGCGTCATCGTACGAATGATAGGCATACCGCCGCCGGTGGTAGCTTCGTAATAAAGACCTGCGCCCGTCTTAGCCGCAGCTTTTTCGAGGTCGGGCCAGAATTTCGCAAACATTTCCTTATTGGAAGTAACAATGCTCTTTCCAGCCTCCAAAGCCTTGATAAGGAAAGTTCTCGCAGGCTCGCTGCCGCCCATACACTCGACAACTATGTTTACGTTGGGATTGTCGCAAATCTCGTCTATGTCTTTAGCAAGAATGGAGAGGTCAAGTCCGAGATTGGTCACTCTCTCAGGAATCCTGTCCAAAACTGCCGCAATATCTATATCCACACCGTATTCCTCGGCTATTTGCTTTTTGCGGTCTATGAGTATTCTGCAAGTACCTCCTCCAACTACTCCCAGTCCGAGTACGGCTACGCCAACTTTTTTCATACAAATTCTCCTTTGTTGTACCTATTAATGCCTTATTCAGGCGTTGTTATAAAATTATTCTATAATATTTTTTGCGTCTTGTCCAATCAATACGGCTGTTTTTTAAAAAATATTACTTAAAATATGCGTTATTTATTCATATCGTATATAAGTTTTAGCCCTTTGAGCGTAAGCGACCTGTCCACAACGTCTATTATCTTTTCGCTTTCGGCATTGATGACTATTTCGCTGAGACCGCCCGTCGCGATAACTTTTATTCCGCTGAGTCCGCTCTCTTCCTTGAGCTTTTCGACAATATACTTGACAAGTCCCGTATAACCGTAAACCATACCCGCCTGCAAGGACGTAACCGTGCTTTTGGCTATGATAGTTTCGGGCTTTATTATTTCGACCCTGGGAAGTTTTGCAGTATTATTGACAAGACTCTCAAGTCCCGAAATAATACCCGGTGCAATACAACCGCCTAAAAATTCTCCCTTTGCCGATACTACGTTGAAAGTAGTGGCTGTACCGAAGTCGACGATTATGCAAGGTCCGCCGTAAAGCTTGTATGCGGCTACGCTGTTGACTATTCTGTCCGCGCCGACCTCCTGAGGATTGTTGTATCTGATATTCAGTCCCGTTTTTATACCTACGCCGACCATAAGAGGTTTTTTGCCGAGATAGTACTCGCACGCGTGCTCTATCGTGTAATTGAGAGAAGGCTGTACGGACGACATAATAATACCGTCAAACGCGTCGAGCGCGATACTCTTTGAATTGAAAAGATTGGCAAACATTATTCCTATCTCGTCTGCGGTACGCACTACTTTGACTGACATTCTCCACGAGTGTACGAGCATATCCTCGTCATATACGCCCAGTTTGATATTTGTGTTGCCTATGTCTATTACGAGCAACATATAAACCTCCTTGCCCCGATTAGGGTACGGCTAAGCCGTCAATTTTGTAAGCTTTTTGTTACGTCTTCCCTTTCTTGCCCAACTGCAATTTGCGCATTCTGTTGCACAGAAAATCTATCCCGGCCCGAGCCGTCGTAAATTCTTCCCGTAACGGCAGAAGGAATAAGATTTGCTTTTCTGAGTGCCATTATTATAGGCGGTACGAGCGCGGAAAACGCTATTATCTCTATCACGAAGTTTATACTGAACCACGCGAGTATAAACTCTATCGTTATCATAGTATTATCGGACAACACTTTGCCGTTGTAACAAATTATCGCAAACAGTCCGCAAAGCGCGGTATTGGTAAACACTCCTAAAGCCGTGCTTGCCGCACTGATTGCATAGTCTTTTGCGTCAAGCTCCTTTTTGTTGTTGAGTATTTTTGCCCCGCTGGCGTCGGTACAATACACGGGGTGCAAAAAAAGTTTTCTGAGTCCTAAGCCCATATAGTAGCTGACTATACCTATGGCAATTCTGGGTACCATACACACCAACGGATTTTGCCATATAGGCGCCATTACGTGTCCCGCCTTGGTAGTATACCACGCTATCTGATTGACTAAAGCCATCATAAACGCCAGTATTGCGGTCATCTTGATATCGTAACCTTGCGCTACTATCAACAAGGGAAAAATCATAAATGCCAACGTTACGCCGCCGGGGAAAACTATAGGGTAAAAACAGAAAAAAATCGTAAGAGCAAGCATCAATGCCAGTATGGCAAGATTTTTGGACCTGCGTCCGGAAATTTGATTATTCATAAAACACCTCGCTTGAATTCCTTGAAGGATATCCATCTTTTTTGGTAACAAAATTTATTCGATATGCAGTCGCTGAGCGTACCGCTATCTGAGATTATTATACATTAGCGTCAATCAATATACAAGCGTTTGGCATAAGTTTTGCAAACCTTAAGCGCGTAAATCGGCATATTTTGACGTAATTTCAACCATGATTGAGCATAAATACGTAATAACAAACTATACAAGAGTAGGCATACCATACTATTTTCAGTTGCCAGAATATGAGAGAAAAGCTCTCTTCTCTCATCAAAAAAACCGCAGTAGCAAGCACAAGCGCAGTCATAAAAACCGAAAGCGCAAAAGCAACTCCCAACGCGCCGAAAGCAAAAAACACTATGCACCATACCGCGTTGAGAAAACCGCAAAATACGACTGCCGCCGTAAGAAAAACGCTTTTACGATAATAAACAAGACGGGATATAACGGCTATGTCGGCAAGATACACTATACTCCAGCCCACTGTAATCCACAATCCCGACAATGCGAATACGGGCAACTTTAATCCCGCATATACACCTTGCGTATCGACAAAATACGCACTGGGCGCGGCATAAAGCAATACCAGCCCTACGCCTATAGTCATACTCCACAGCCACTTGACTTTGTTCATACTAAACTTTATGGAACAAATACTCCTTTTATGCTTTTATTCGCCACCGATAGCGTTTGACACGAAGGCGCGCTTGTGCTAAAATCGAATTATGCAAAAATACAATTTTATCACTTGGTGGCTGTCTTTTTCGATAAAACCGCTACCCTATAAAATATTCAAAGGCGTGATTACTCCGGTTATGTTTATTATCTGGGTAAGCTTTGTCGCCGTTTTTACAGAGATGTACTGGCAATTCACGCTCTATTGCTTTTTGCCCGTATTTATCTTAGATACGGTCTGGGAGATAATCAACTTTACTCTTTACGACAAAAAGTACAAAGCCGGCATCGCTTCTCAAACTTCGGAAAGTGCCGACGACGAAAATGCCTCCGATAAGCACGAGGTTGTCTGATATAAAACCCCCTACACCGGCAACCCTATCCCGGCAACCATACCACGACAATATCTTTTTAAAATCAAAAAGAGTACCTGAACGGTACTCCTTTTTTCTTATGTAGTTTTGCTATGGGCCGTTTGCTTATTTACAGCAGCAACAAAGCGCAACAATTACGGGAATGATGCAACCGCAATCGCATTTGCTCGTGCTAGCGCCGCATCCGTTACCGCAGCCGCCGCAGCAAAGCAAAAGGATAATGAGCCACAAGCAGTTGAAACCGCCGTTCGAACATTCGTTGTAATTCTGGTTGTTGCAACCACATTCGTTGAAGTTTGTCATTATTATTTCCTCCATTGTTTTTGAAAGTAGATTTTTCTACCCTCTTCTATTTCATAATAAGCGGCAAAAAATAAAAATGTTACTATACGTTTGACAATGCTATGCAAATTTATTAAAATATTAGGGTATTACAAACGTGCGTACGCACTCAAGGAGTCAATATGGCTAATTTAACTATGGATAAGCTCGTAGCTCTGTGCAAAAGCAGAGGTTTCATCTTTGCGGGCAGCGAAATCTACGGCGGTCTCGCCAACACCTGGGACTACGGTCCTTTGGGCGTAGAACTCAAAAACAACATCAAGCGCGCTTGGTGGAAAAAGTTCGTTCAGGAAAACACCCTCAATACGGGTCTGGACAGCGCAATTCTCATGAATCCCAACGTATGGGTAGCTTCCGGTCACGTAGGCGGTTTCTCCGACCCTCTCATGGACTGCAAGAGCTGCAAGACAAGACACCGCGCCGACAATCTCATAGAAGATTATATCAGCCGTAAAAAACTCAATCTTTCCATTGCCGGCTGGTCCAACGAACAAATGGAAAAATATATCGCCGACAACAAAATCCCCTGCCCTAACTGCGGCAAGTGCGACTTTACCGGCGTAAGACAATTCAACCTTATGTTCAAAACTTTCCAAGGCGTTACCGAAGACAGCACGAATACCGTATATCTCCGTCCCGAAACGGCGCAAGGTATATTCGTCAACTTCCTCAACGTACAGCGTACGACTCGTATGAAAGTGCCTTTCGGTATAGGTCAGATAGGCAAGTCTTTCCGTAACGAAATTACGCCCGGCAACTTCATCTTCAGAGTAAGAGAGTTTGAACAGATGGAACTCGAATTCTTCTGCAAGCCCGGCACCGACCTCGAATGGTTTGCATACTGGAAAGAATTCTGCAAAAACTGGCTGTTGGGTCTGGGCATCAAAGAAGAAAACCTCAAGCTCCGCGACCACGACCCCGAGGAACTTTCCCACTACTCCAACGCAACTACCGACTTCGAATTCAAATTCCCCTTCGGCTGGGGTGAGCTTTGGGGTATCGCCGACCGTACGGACTTCGACCTCAACGCACACGCTAAAGTCAGCGGAAAGAATATGGAATACACCGACCCTAACACGGGAGAAAAATACGTACCTTACGTCATCGAGCCTTCACTCGGCGTAGAAAGAATGGTGCTTACGCTCCTTTGCAATGCCTACGAAGAACAAGAACTCGAAGGCGGAGACAGCCGTGTGGTAATGCACTTCCATCCTTTCATAGCTCCCTATAAAGTAGCCGTACTTCCTTTGCAGAAGAAAGCACTCGGAGAAAAGGCTGAAGAAATTTATAAAAACCTCTCCAAAAAATTCTCCGCAACCTATGACGAAAGCGCGTCTATCGGCAAGAGATACAGAAGACAGGACGAAATCGGAACTCCTTTCTGCGTAACCGTCGACTTCGATACACTCGAAGACAACTGCGTTACGGTACGTGACAGGGATACTATGGAGCAAGTCAGAATCTCTATCGACGAACTCGAAGAATATATCGCAAAGAGAATGGAATATTAATCAGTATAAAAAGGGAGGCTTGTGCTTCCCTTTTTGTTTACTAACTTTTACACGTATGAGTATTACTATAAACATTTTATATAAAGGCAAAGACAACAACGCACTCAAATTCGCACGCGAGATGGAATCAAGCGGCACAGCTCAAGCCGTACGCAACGAGCCGGGCAATCTGAGATACGAATATTATGTTTCGCTGCAAGACGAAAATACCGTTTTGCTAATAGACAGTTGGACAAGTCAAGAAGCTCTCGATATACACCATTCTACGCCGATGATGAACACCATTGCCGCTCTTAGGGACAAATACGATTTACATATGCAAGTGGCACGTTACAAAAATGACGAAGACGAGGCACCTGACGACTCACGCTATATCAGAAAATAAATATACGCCGTTTTAGAAAATCAACCTGTACACAATTTTTACAATGTAGACAATGCAAAAGGGACTGCAACCGCAGTCCCTTATTTTTACATATTGTATTGTACCTGTCAGCCCTTTGTCGAATAGTTGGGAGCTTCCTTGGTAATGTTGATATCGTGAGGGTGGCTCTCTATCAATGCAGCATTGGTAATCTTGACAAACTGTGCATTGTGACGGAGCTTTTCGATATTCTCCATACCGCAATAGCCCATACCCGAACGCAAACCGCCCATAAGCTGGAAGATTACGTCTGCAAGGCTGCCTCTGTAAGGAACACGTCCTTCTACGCCTTCGGGAACGAGTTTCTTTGCGTTGGTCTGGAAATATCTGTCCTTGCTTCCTGCCGCCATAGCGGATAGCGAACCCATACCTCTGTATACCTTGTACGACCTGCCTTGGAAAATTTCGATTTCGCCGGGAGTCTCTTCGGTACCTGCAAACAAGCTTCCGAGCATTACCGCGCTTGCGCCCGCGCCGAGTGCCTTGACGATGTCGCCCGAATACTTGATACCGCCGTCTGCGATAATTCTCTTGCCGAGTTTATCAGCCTGCTCCGCACAGTCCATAACCGCCGTGACCTGAGGTACGCCTATACCTGCGATAATACGTGTGGTACAAATAGAGCCGGGACCTATACCTACCTTTACTACGTCTGCGCCGTGCTCGATAAGAGCCTTGGTCGCTTCGGCGGTAGCTACGTTGCCCGCGATAATAGGAAGATTAGGGAATTTAGCTTTTACTTTTGCTACGCAATCGAGTACTCCCTTGGAATGTCCGTGAGCCGTATCTATAGTGATTATATCTACCTTGCTGTCTACAAGTGCGCTTACTCTGTCCATTATGTCAGCCGTAACGCCTACTGCCGCACCTGCGAGCAATCTGCCGCCGGAATCCTTCGCGCTGTTGGGATATTTGATAGCCTTTTCGATGTCTTTTATAGTAATAAGTCCTTTGAGATTAAACTTGCTGTCGACCAAAGGAAGCTTTTCAATTCTGCGCTCGGCAAGAATCTTCTGTGCGTCCTCGAGAGTCGTACCTACGGGTGCGGTAACAAGGTTATCCTTGGTCATACACTCGCCTATAAGCTTGGACATATCCGTTTCAAAACGCAAGTCTCTGTTGGTGATTATACCTACGAGTTTACCCTCTACGGTTACGGGTACGCCGCTTATCCTGAATCTTCTCATAAGATTATTGGCGTCCTCGAGAGTATTGTCGGGGCCTAAAGAGAAAGGATTGGTAATTACGCCGTTTTCGCTTCTCTTTACTTTATCTACCTGTTCGGCTTGCTGTTCGATAGACATATTTTTGTGTATAATACCTATACCGCCCTCACGCGCCATAGCGATTGCGAGTTCGCACTCGGTAACGGTATCCATAGACGCACTTAAAAGAGGTATATTGAGCGATATATTGTCGCACAGCTTGGTAGACAAATCTACCTGATGAGGCAAAACTTGCGAAAACTGCGGAATCAACAACACGTCATCAAAAGTCAAACCTTCTTTTACGATTTTTCCCATTGATAAATCCTCCAAACTTTTTTATATTCTAAATCAATATAAAAAATAAGTCAAACTATTTGGGCGCAGATTGCAAAATTTATCAAAAATCAACATTGTTTTCTCTCACTACTAATAAATATTTATTATATTTTGCCTAAAGTCCGACAATAATTTTCAGCAAAGGCACCGCAAAAGTATTAAATTTATAATATTTTATAATTAATCAAGAATATAGAATTTTGCCTTGTCATACCGGTTTAAAGTATGTTAGAATATCAAATGGAGGGCTTTATGATTGACGAAATTAAGACGCTTATCACAAAAATGACACTGGAAGAAAAGGCGGGAATATGTTCCGGCTATGACTTCTGGAGCACAAAACCCGTCAAACGTCTGGGTATCCCCAGTGTTTGCGTTTCCGACGGTCCCCACGGACTGAGAAAAGAAAATGACGACGACAAAAACGTAAGTCTTAAGTCGTCTTTTCCCGCAACGGCGTTTCCCCCTGCCGTTAACCTCGCAAGCAGCTGGAGCGAGGAGATGGCTCAAAAACTCGGCGACAGCCTGGGCAAACAGTGTCTTGACCAAAATGTAAGCGTTATTTTGGGACCCGGCATAAACATCAAAAGAAGCCCTTTGTGCGGTCGTAACTTCGAATATCTTTCCGAAGACCCCTATCTTGCGGGTAAACTCGCACGCAAATATATAGAAGGAGTACAGTCAAACGACGTAGGTACTTCCCTTAAGCACTTCTGTGCAAACAACCAGGAAAAACTGCGTATGACGATAAATTCCGTCGTAGACGAGCGTACGCTGAGAGAAATTTACCTTCCCGCTTTCGAAGAAGCTGTCAAGGCTCAGCCTGATACCGTAATGTGTTCGTACAACAAACTCAACGGTACATATCTCTCCGACAACAAGCGTCTTTTGACCGATATACTGAGAGACGAATGGGGCTTCAACGGAATCGTAATGAGCGACTGGAACGCTACCAACAACCGCGTAGAAGGCATACGCGCGGGGCTTGACCTCGAAATGCCCTCCAGCGGCGGTATTACCGACAAGCAAATCGTCAATGCCGTAAAAGAAGGCAAACTCAGCGAAAAGAAACTCGATATCGTCGTCGAAAGAATGCTCAGCTTTATATTCAAAAGCTACTCTAGGCTTCAACCCGATTACAAAGCCGATTACGAAGAGGCGCACAACGTTGCGCGCGAAATTGCGGAACAGTCTATCGTACTTCTTAAAAACGAGGACAATATTCTCCCTCTTAAAAATGACGAGGAAGATATTGCCGTAATAGGCGAGCTTGCACGCACTTTCAGATATCAAGGCTCAGGCTCCTCGAGAATCAACCCTTACAAACTCGTCAACTTCCTCGACGCTATGGACCTCAACGGCAAGAAATACGAGTTTGCACCCGGCTATGACGTCAACAACGATAAGCTGGACGAAGACCTTTTGCAAGAAGCTATCAAAGTAGCCAAAAACCATAAGAGAGTCTTCCTCTTCGTAGGTCTTACCGACCAGTACGAAAGCGAAGGCTATGACAGAACTCACCTCAAAATCCCCAAGAGCCACAGAGATATAATAGACGTTGTTACGTCTATCAATCCGGATACCGTGGTTATTCTTTTGGGCGGCTCACCCGTTGCTATGCCCTGGATATATAAGGTACGCGCGCTTATCAACGCATATCTACCCGGAGAAGCCGGCGGTGAAGCTATATACAACATTCTCTTCGGCAAGGTAAATCCCTCAGGTAAACTTGCGGAAACCTACCCTATCAAACTCGAAGATAACATTGTATCTCAATACTTTCCTATGGGTCCTAAAAACGTAGAGTACAGAGAGTCTGTATTCGTAGGCTACCGCTATTACGACAGCGCGGGCAAAAACGTACTCTTCCCCTTCGGCTACGGATTGTCATATACAAAATTTGAATACAGCAATCTGCAAATCAAAGATTTGACCGTTTCTTATACCGTCAAAAACGTAGGAGATTACGACGGCTACGAGGTATGCCAGCTTTATATCAGCGACCCTTCTCCCGTAGTATTCAAGCCCCAAAAGGAATTGAAAGGATTCAAAAAAGTATTTATCAAAGCGGGTGAAAGCGTCAAAGTCAAACATACTCTCGACTACCGCTCTTTCGCTTTCTACAATACGCTTATCAATGACTGGTACGCTCAAAACGGCAACTACAATATTATGATAGGCGCATCGTCGAGAGATATCAGATTGCAGGGAGAAATTTACGTAGAATTCGATCAGACGGAAAAGACTGTACCCGACTACAAAAAGATTTGTCCCAGCTATTATGCGATAGATGCCATCAGCGAAATACCCGAAAAAGAATTTGCCGAACTTTACGGAGAAGTTATTCCCTCCAATGCACCGGCAAAACGCGGATACTTCGACTACAACACGACTATAGGAGAACTCAAAGTCTGTCTTGTAGGCAAACTCATCGTCAAGTACGCGCCCTCCGTCATCAAAAGTCAGGTGCCCAACGCGGATATCACAACACTTATGATGATACAGCAAGGTATGGAAGAAATGCCTCTGAGAGGTCTTGTCGGAATAACGTCGGGACTAATGGACAATAAAGTCATAGAGGGACTTTTGCTTTGGGGCAACAAACGCTACTTCAGAGCATTCAACAGAATATTCGCGGGACTTTTCAGAACGCTAAGAAACTTTACCAAAAAAGACGCAATAGCAAAGTTGAAAAACGAACAGAAGGCAGTCAAGGTAAACGATCTCATCAAGGAAGTCAAGCAGTACGAGAAGGAGCAAAAAGCTCTCGCCAAAGAAAAAGAGAAGCAAGCAAACAAAGAAAACAAGATAATCGAAAAGAGCGAAAAACAAGCCAACAAAGAGCGCAACAAAATCGCTAAAAAAGCTAAAGGCAACGTAGCGATCAAAAAAATCACTTCGCTCTTCACTAAATCCAAAAAGAACAATAAGGATTGATTAACCTTTAATCGTTAAGTTAAAGCGACG
Organism: uncultured Christensenellaceae bacterium; assembly: GCA_944380355.1. GTDB lineage: Bacteria > Bacillota > Clostridia > Christensenellales > UBA3700 > RACS-045. The sequence continues at coordinate 56,584 of CALWHJ010000005.1, read as the reverse complement.
GCAATGCCGTCGCTTTTTTATGTCTTGGTGAATTATACTTTCAAGTGCAAAGTTAGAGAAAACCGTTGTTACAAAAGCTTGTGTATAATTGCGAATGCAAATTGTCGATTGAAAACAATACTTTTACAAGCGCGTCGTGCATATCCGCCGTACAAGCCTCATACAATTTAGTAATCATCAGTATTTGGAGGATATATGAAAAGATTTGCAAAAATCGCAGGCATTGTCCTGCTCGCGGCCGTTTTATGCATTACGGCGATAGCTTGTCAGGAGCCTAAAACTAATTTTGAAAAAGTGTGCGATAACGTAAGCGCAATGCAACAATCGCTCTACGTCGCTTCCGACGACGATTTCAGCGTAAAAATCACTACTATGAAACAAGAAGAACTGTTTATCGCGGACGGTAAAGCCGATAACCTCGTTACCCTGACCATACTTTCCGTAATACCTAAAGACGCGTCAAAACTCAACTCTACTTTCGAATATACTCTCGAAGGTGACAAAGAGAAACTTACGGGAAGTATAGCAAAGAGTAAGCTCGGCATATCCCTCAATACAAAAATAAGCGATATGGATAAAATCGGCACGCCCGTCACTCTTACTCTCACCGAAGGTGAAAACTCCTACGTCTTCGAACTTAAGGATATGCTTTCGGACTACATCTCGGGCGAAGAAGCTCTCAAAGTAGCTTACGAACATTTTCAGACGGACATCGATGACGCTCTTTCAACAAACAGCTTTGAAAGAGAGGGCTACGTAAAACTTATAACTCACCGCGACAGCACGGACGGCGAATACTTCTGGTACGTATCTTTTATCAAGGACAAGAGTGACTATTGGTCGGCTATCGTAAATCCCGCTACGGGAGAAGTGGTCAGCAGCCGCAAGAATACAAAGACTGCCGACTGAAAAGCAAGGTTTCTTTTCTGCTATTAACGATTTATAAAAAACAAAACTCCGCAACCTTTGCGGAGTTTTTTCGTCTGTTTTTCTATTTTTATCAAAGATTTAAAGGAGCATTTCTTATACAATACATAAATATTTAAAGGAGCATTTCTCCTATACAATACATATTGATAAAATATTATATATAAGCCCTGAGGTATCTTATCTTCAGCCCTTGACTTTGCTTATGCCCGACAAATCGGCATCGCACATATTTAGCCCTGCAATCAATCCGACTACTACCCAAAGAGCAAAGCCGTATATCATACTTACCCTGAAAGTCTTTGCGTACACTTCGTCCTTGACGACAAAACAAAGTATCAGCGCGAGCAAAGGACACAATACGCCCGTCAGAAAACACAAGTCTTTTAGTATTGCGGGACGCGTAGTTTGCGCGCCGTTTTCGCTTTCTCTTCTCATACTCTCTCCTGTGCAATCATTGCTTTGACTTTGACAAGACGTACAATATTGCTTCTCTCGTTTTCGTCGAGTTTCATAGTAATGAATTTTATCGTTTCCTCCAGCTGAGGTATCATTACGTATTCGAGCGCGTTGACGCGTCTTCTGTTTTTCTCTATTTCGATTGCAAGCATATTGCAGGTCTTTTCTATCTCGGCTAACTTTACCATCTTCTGCATAAGTCCCGAAAGCACTGCTATCGAGCTGTCAAGCTCTGCCGTAACCGAACCGAAAGAATAGGGATACTTATCTTTGCTCTCGCTCTCTATCAGCTCCATAACGGGAACGACTACGCTCATTATATTCTGACTGTCCATCGTGAGTTTGACTGTCTTTGAAGGCATAGCAACCGCTTCTTGTATTACAGCATCGTCACTCACGGCTTTTGCCACAATAAAAGTCCTGAGGGCGGTAGACAATTCTTGCTCTACCTGCTCTCTGAGCGTTTTGTTCTGTTTGGCAAACTCCATAAACCTTCTTATCATTTCGTCGGACTTATCCTTTAACAGTTTGTGTCCTCTGACTGCGGTCTTGAGTCTTACCTTGAGCCTTTTAAGCTCCATTCTCGTAGGATTGACTTGTAATCTTCCTGCCATATTCCGCCTTTATACTGCGCGCTGAAGCGCACGGATTATTGTTGATTTTGCTCTTTTTCTTCCTGCTCTCTCTTTGCCTTGATAGGGTCGTAATACTGCTCGAGATGCTTGTCTTTGATACGCTTCATCTCCGAACGGGGCAAGAGAGTGAGAAGTTCCCAACCGATTTGCAGCGTTTCCTCTATGCTTCTGTTGGTATAGAAGCCCTGATTGATATATCTCTTCTCGAATTCTTCTGCGAATGCCGCATACTGTCTGTCAAGAGGAGTCAATGCCGCGTCACCGAGAATTGCCGACAATTCCTTACACTCCTTACCTCTCGCATATGCCGCGAAAAGCTGGTTCATATTTCCCGAGTGGTCATCTCTCGTCTTGCCTTCGCCTATACCTTTCTGCTTGAGACGGCTGAGTGAAGGAAGTACGTCTATAGGAGGCGTCATACCCTTCTTGTACAGTTCTCTGCTGAATATTATCTGTCCTTCGGTAATATATCCCGTAAGGTCGGGGATAGGGTGCGTTTTGTCATCTTCGGGCATCGTAAGGATAGGAATCTGAGTTATACTTCCCTCTTTGCCTATAATTCTGCCTGCTCTCTCGTACATCGTAGCGAGGTCGGTATAGAGATATCCGGGATAGCCGCGTCTGCCGGGCACTTCTTTTCTTGCCGCGGAAACTTCACGCAAAGCCTCGCAATAGTTGGTGATATCCGTCATAATTACGAGTACGTGCATACCCTTGTCGAAAGCGAGGTACTCTGCCGCCGTCAACGCCATACGGGGCGTAGCGATACGCTCGACCGCAGGGTCATTGGCAAGGTTGATAAACATTACCGCTCTTTCGATTGCGCCCGTCTTTCTGAAGTCCTGCATAAAGAATTCTGCTTCTTCGTAGGTGATACCCATAGCCGCGAATACTACCGCGAATTTACTGTCGCTGTTGAGTACCTTTGCCTGTCTTGCTATCTGCGCCGCAAGCTCTGCGTGAGGAAGACCTGACGCCGAGAATACGGGAAGCTTCTGTCCTCTTACGAGCGTATTGAGTCCGTCGATTGCCGAGATACCCGTCTGTATAAACTCATCGGGATAGTTTCGTGCCGCAGGATTTATAGGCTGTCCGTTGATATCCAGTTTCTTTTCGGGGATAATAGGCGCACCGCCGTCCTTGGGATTGCCCAAACCGTCGAATACTCTGCCGAGCATATCTTCCGATACTGCAAGCTCCAGACTTCTGCCCAAAAATCTTGCCTTGGACGTGGACATCTGTATGCCCTGCGCGCCCTCGAAAAGCTGTACGAGTGCCTTATCTCTGTTGACCTCGAGAACCTTACCTCTTCTCACAGACCCGTCTTTTCCGCTTATCTCGACAAGTTCGTTGTAGGTTACGCCCTCAACTCCGTCAACCAGCATAAGCGGTCCGACTATTTCTCTTATAGATTTGTATTCCTTAAGCATACTTCACTCCTTATTCCATATAGGACAACTTTTCAAGCTGTTCTTTCATAGCCTTTTGTATATCGTCGATTTTGGAGATTTGCTTTTCGGGGATATACTTCATTCTTCCGATAGCTTCTCTCGCTTCGATAGCTATAATGTCGTCAAAATCCGCGCCCTTTCTCAACGCTTCCTTACTCAGCCTGTAACATTCGAGAATGATATTGAGCATCTTGAACTGTTTTTTGAGGCTTGCGTAGGTATCGACGTCGTCGAAAGCGTCCTGCTGGAGATAGTCTTCTCTTATGGACTTAGCAGTTTCCATAGTCAGTCTGTCCTCGTAGCTCAATGCGTCTACGCCGACAAGTCGTACGATTTCGTCGAGGTTTGCTTCTTCCTGCAAAATCGTCATAGCCTGCTGACGGTTGTCATTCCATTTTCTGTTGCTGTTTTTGCCGTACCAGTCTCCGAGTCTTTCGACATAGAGCGAGTAACTCTGCAACCAGTCTATTGCGGGGAAGTGTCTTCTATAAGCGAGCGAAGAGCTCAAGCCCCAGAATACCTTGACGATACGGAGAGTTGCCTGCGTAACGGGTTCGGACAAGTCGCCGCCCGGAGGAGATACCGCGCTGATTGCCGTAACCGAACCTGTACGTCCGTCGCTGCCGAGAGCCGTAACGATACCCGACCTTTCGTAATAACTTGCAAGTCTTGACGCGAGATATGCGGGATAACCTTCGTCGCCGGGCATTTCTTCGAGACGGCTGGACATTTCTCTGAGTGCCTCTGCCCAACGCGAAGAAGAGTCTGCCATAATAGCTACGTTGTAGCCCATATCTCTGAAGTATTCGGCTATGGTGATACCCGTGTACATAGAAGCCTCACGAGCCGCAACAGGCATATCCGAAGTGTTTGCTATAAGCACGGTACGTTTCATAAGAGCTTCGCCCGTCTTGGGGTCGATTAGCTCGGGGAATTCGTTGAGAACGTCCGTCATTTCGTTACCGCGTTCGCCGCAGCCTACGTAAACGATTATATCTGCGTCCGACCACTTAGCAAGCTGGTGCTGAACGACTGTTTTACCGCTTCCGAAAGGTCCGGGAATACAAGCCGCGCCGCCCTTTGCCACGGGGAAGAAAGTATCTATCGTACGCTGACCCGTAATAAGCGGAGCAACGGGATACATCTTGTTCTGGAAAGGTCTGCCCTTTCTGACGGGCCACTTTTGATACATTTTGACCTTTACGTCACCCTTTGCAGTCGTAATTACGCATATATCGTCGTCAATCGTATGTTCGCCTTTCTTAACGGATTTGACTACGCCCTCTACTCCGTAGGGCACCATTATACGGTGTTCTACGACCTTGGTCTCCTGTACCACGCCGATAATATCGCCGGCAACTACGTTGTCTCCTGCCTTTACTTTAGGCTCGAAGTTCCACTTCTTCTTGTGGTCGAGCGCAGGCATATCCACGCCCCTGTCAATTCTGTCACCGCTGGTTTCGACGAGTTTTGTCAAAGGACGCTGAATTCCGTCGTAAATACCCGAGATAATTCCGGGACCGAGTTCTACGCTCAAAGGAGCCTCGGTGGATACGACCTTTTCTCCCGTACCCAAACCGCTCGTCTCTTCGTATACCTGTATGGAAGCTCTGTCGTCTCTCAGCTCGATGATTTCGCCGATGAGGTTGTTTTCGCTTACTCTCACCACGTCGAACATCTTGCAGTTACGCATTCCTTCCGCTACGATAAGCGGTCCTGAAACTTTGATAATTCTACCTACTTCTTGCATAATCAATCTTCCTTATTAAACAATATGTCTGTGCCGATGGCTCTTTCCACGTCAGCTCTTATTCCCTTCATTCCGTATCCGTTGGATTTTGCGGAAGTGGGAATAGGAATAATGGCAGGATAAGCCCGCACTTTATATTTCGTGAGTAATTCGTCCATTTGCGCCGCGAGGTCTTCGGTGACGAAAATCACGGCGTAATTGTTTTTGGCAAGCTGACGGATAACCTTTTCGCCCTCTTCCTTATCGGACGCGCAAAAGGTTTCCATACTGATAGCCTTAAATGCCAATATCAAGTCTTTGTCGCCTACTACGGCAATCTTGCCTTCACGCATACAGTTCCCTCAATCTGACTTTGATAACGTCTTTGTCAACGTCGTTTTTGAGCATAATGCATATCATTCTAACGACCTTGATTTCTATCTTTTTTGCCACGTAAAATCCCGCGATAGGAGATATGGAGAAAATATCGTTTCTCTTTTCCTTGAAAACGTCCAGGAGCATATTGTCCCAGATACGTTCGAAGGAAACCATATCGCCCTCTCTCAGACAGTCTGCGACCTTTGAATAATCCGAATATCTGAGCTTTTCGACTACCTGAGCTACGTCGCCCGAAAAATAAGACGTACCGAGAAGTCCTCCGTCGATAAATCCTTCTTTGAGCGCGTCGGGATTGCCCGTCTTTTCACCTCTTACGAAGGTGGATACGTTGGACAAATCTATATTGATTTGCCAGTACCTGAGTATTGCGGGTGCCTTGACCTTTTTCAAAAAGTCCGTAATCTCTTTGTAGCACGCTTTTTCGAGCGTTACGTCTATAAATCTGGGGCTGGTGTTACCGTTGGCGCGCGCAGCGTCAACGTCCGTCAATGCCTGTTGCATAGTCTTGGACAGCGCAGAATAATCGTCGCCGTAGACGTACTCTTTGAGCGTAGCGGTATCGTATGTGCCTTTGGGCATAAGCATATAGTCTACGTCGTCCGCGTGCATATACTTACCTTTTACCAACGCTTTGAGATTGTGATAATCGTTTTTGAATAAAAAGGTTTCCATACCGCAATTTTTGGGCATTGCGTCGAGTATAAACTCACTAACTCTCTTATCCTCTGCCTGCAAGAGTTTTTCGTAATCGTCTGCGTCTACTGTTATAGCACCGCCGTACTGACTTTCAAGCAGTACTTTGACGCCCTCTTCCAAAGTGTCGGCGTATGCCATACGCACAATCTTTTCGTTGGAGAGGAAAGTGTTTTCCATAGACTTTACTCTAGCATTGGAGTAAACGAGATAATTGTTTGCCATAGACTATTTTTTGCCCCCGAACAGGATTTTGGAGATTTTGCTCTCCGTCTCCTGCCTGATTGCGCTCAATTCAAGTTCGAGCGTGAGATTTTTATCGTAATTTTTACCCTCGAGTATTACGCCGCCTTTAAAGTCTCCGAAGTCCTTTGAGAAAGTGACTTTTTTGCCGATTTTTGCGGCAAGGTCGGTAACGAATTTTTTGGTGATGACCTTTTCGTCCTCTTTGCAAATAACCACCGTATCGCCGTCTTCGGCACAAGACGAAATCATCTTCTCTATAAGAGAAAGATAGCCTTTCTTGTCCTTCATTATGTCGTCAACAGCCTCGGCAAAAGCCTTGTCGATTGTAGCTTTTTTTGCATTGAGAAGAAGTTTCTTGCAGTCGAGATTGGAGACTACTTTGCTCCTCTCGAGTGCGTCGGCATACAAATCGTCTGCCTTGGTGAGGTTTTCTTGCTTGAACTTTTCTACCTCACGCTCAGCCCTTTCCTTTATCTGTCGCGCTGTCTTCTCCGCTTCGTCGATATTGCTCTTTGCGACTTGTTCGGCGTCGTCTAATATCTTTTGGATAATAGCTTCTTTGTTGTTCATAATACCTTTCCTTTAAGATTATACGAGGAACATTACACCCAAGAACGAGATAAGAAGTGCAAGCAACGCGTAAGTCTCTACCATTACGGTCAAAAGCAAGCCCTTACCGGAAGCCTCGGGTCTCTTTGCTACCATCGCGATTGCGGAAGAAGCACACTTACCTTGATATATACCGGATACCAAACCTACGATTGCCATAGGTGCGCATACCGCTACCATACCCCAGCCCTGAGCCGTTGACCAGCTAGCGAGTTCTCCGCCGAGAATTCCTGCTTTCATAAATACCATAAATGCTATGATAAGTCCGTAAATACCCTGAGTACCGGGAAGAAGCTGCAAAAGCAAAACCTTACCGAATTTGCCGGGGTCTTCGCTCGTAACTCCTGCGGCTGCCTGTCCGGAAATACCTACGCCTATTGCAGAACCGCAACCTGCCATCAATGCGGCTAAAGCGGCTCCGGCCATTGCTATATAAACACCGTTCATAAAATAACCTCCTGTGGTTTATATCGAATTGTAATTATATACTGTTGCGCCCACAAGGACGCACGTATTACTGTTTTTGTTTGCTCTTAGAAGCCTTTTTCGCTTCAACGGGTTCGCCTATTCTGTAGTACTTCATCTGACTACCCAAAGGCGCGAACAACTCTCCGCCGCCCGTATAGAATTTGCCGAAAAATTCGACAAACTGCAATCTCGAATTGTGAACGTATGCGCCCAAAGCGTTTATGGATATGTTGAACGTGTGACCGATAATACATATTATTATCGTAACAATCACTCCCATAAACTTGAAAGGCATCATACCCGAGATAACCGACGCGATTTCGTTGAATACCATTCCGATTACGCCCGACGCTAGTCCCAGACCGAATATACGCGTATAACTCATTATATCCGAGAAGAAGTTGATTATTCCGTAAAGACTGGACAGCGCGCCCGTAACCTTCTTTGCTCCGCGCTTTCCGAACGTACCCGAAAGCATCAAAAGCACTACGCCGAGAACTGCAAATACTATACCTGCCGTCTTTGCCCACGCGCCTATATAGCTAGCTCCGAATATGCCGCCTATACCCAGCGCAAGGAAGTACCAGCTGAAAGCCGACGATATGCCCCATACAGGCTGATGCTTTTTGATGAGCGCAACCATATTGATTGCCATACCGAAAAACATCTGCACTACGCCTACCGCAAGACTGAGAATAAGCAGCGGCATAGGGTCTTCTATCGGGTTAAACCAACACCATATTCCCAAATCCGTCGCGCTCAGTCCGAAGTACGAACCGAAGAGGAATCCCCATATAAACGTGGAGATACCGCCCATAAACATAATCTTGACGAGATTCATCTCTCCCTTAGGGGGCTTTCTCAAAGCGAGAATTATACCGGTACCCAAAGTCAGAAGCAGACCGTAGCCCGCGTCGCCCAGCATCATACCGAAAATCAGGAAGAAGAAAAACGCTACCGAAGGGTTGGGGTCTATCTCCTTGTAGAAAGGTACCGAGAACATATTTGTTACGCTCTCGTAAGGAGCGACTACTCCGTTGCTCTCCACAAAAGTGGGAGGCGTTTCGCTCTCGAGCGGTTCTCTTATCGTATATGCCAGCGACAAAGGAGAATTCTCCAAATCCTTGTCTACTCTGTCCTTTTCTCCCTCAGGTAACCACGCTTCGAGATAGTATGTCGAAGACGTTGTCTGAGTACGGTTTTCGCTCTCCGCCTTTGCAACTTCCAAAGTAAAGTAGTCGTGAAGACGCTTTACGTCGTCAAAGATATTTTCGAAAGTCATTATAGCTTCGATGGCAAGATTGCGTTCTTTTTCCGTCTCGGCAAGGTTTTTCTCCGCCTGCGCTCTCATTTCTTCGGGCGTACTGTCCGACGAAATCGAACAAGCGGTAAATTCTGTATCGGCGAGAAGCTGCTGTATGTCTTCACGCTTGGATTTGTCTATCACGATAGCCACGCCGTCGCTGTTTCCGCTACCTTGGAAAACTTCGTATACGCCGCCGTATTCGCTCTCTATCTTTTCAAACAAAGCAACCTTCGTCTTTGCTACCTCTCCCAAAAGCACGCTAGCAGTAGCCGTGTCCTTAAACTTGGAAAAAGGCGCGTGCATATTCGCATAAGGCGCAAGCGAAGCTATTACGTTGGTTTCTTTCTGAGTCTTTGCTCTCAACGCAATTATTTTGTCCGTGTATTCCTTAAGCTGACTGATTTGGGTAAAGATATCCGTCTCGATATCCTTCAGATTTGAAAAATCCTCAAAACTGATTAACGGTCTAGTCTGAAAAGGTCCCTTTCCCTTTGCGGGGATATAATCTATTTTTTGTTCCTTTGCGAGTTTGAGCGCGGTGGGTTTGTATGACTTGACCGTCTCGAGACAAAACTCCAGTCTGGCAAGTTTGACTTTACACTTGTCAGCGTATTCTCCCATATCCGCACTCTGCATCTTCTCGATTTTGTCCGTGGTCGCAACCTCTACGCAACCGAGTTTATGCAGGCGTTTTATTAAGTTGTTACGCTCTTTTACGTTGCCTATCAACAGCAACTTGAGCATATTACTTATTGCCATATCTGCTCTTCAATTCCTTAATGATACAATCTGTAACTTCTTTTTTCTTTGCTTCGAGTGCAAGCGGCATTTCCTCTGCCTGCTTGCGCGCTTTTGCAATGTTGGCGTTGTGACGTTTCTCTCCGTCCTTTTCACCCTTGGATATTGCCTTTTGCTCGCTTTCGTATTGCTCGTCCTTGGCTTTTTCCACAAGTTCCGCCGCCTGTTTATGCGCTTCGTTGACAATCTCGTTGGATTTGTTGACAGACTCTTTGATTATCGTCTGCGCCTTTTCTTCCGCGGAGATAATATTGTCAATCATCTCTTCAATCATAACCGTCTCCTGATTATTTAAAATACTTGTTTTCTATCGCGGTAATCTTGTCTATTCTTCCGCAGTGTCTTCCGCCGTCGAAAGGAGTGTCAAGCCACGTCTGCACCATCTTTGCCGCAAGTTCCTTGCCGACTACTCTTCCGCCCATAGACAGAATATTTGCGTTGTTGTGTCTTGCGCACATTTCAGCGGTAAACAAATCGTGACATACTGCCGCTCTTATGCCTTTAACCTTGTTGGCGGCTATACTTATGCCTATTCCCGTTCCGCAGAGAATTATACCTTTGTCAACCTGACCTTGAGAAACCGCTTCCGCAACTTTAAGCGCGTAATCGGGATAATCTACGGAATTTTCGTCGTAACAACCGTAATCTACGACTTCGATACCGTTTTTCTTCAAAACATCTTCCACAACAGGCTTGAGTACAATGCCGCCGTGGTCGCAACCGATAGCAATTTTCATATAAACCTCACTTGGATATTTCTATTATTCTATCATATATTTTTATATTTTGCAATAGATAAGTAATATATTACTTATTGTTTACGGTATTTATTATTCTCACGCGCTTGATAAGCTTTTATTCATCGTGCTTTTCAGCCGCGTTTTCCGACGTATTTGCAGCCGATATTGACCTGATTAACTCCTCGATTTTATCCATACTGTTTTCGAGCTGCACGCGTACGGCTTGATACGCGTCGTAATCTTTGCCGTAAGGGTCGGATATATCCCCCTCGTGCGTAATGTCGTCTATACAATAAAGCTTTTGAGGTGGCACGAACGCGCTGAGTATGTTTTTATGTTCGCGCGTCATAGTTATTATCAAATCCGTCTCTTCTATGAGTTTAGGCGTAACGGGCTGAGAAGAATGAGTAAAAAACACGCCCATATCCTCTATGATTTTTGCGGTATTCACGCTCATAGGCTGACCGTAACCGCAAAATATACCCGCGCTGTCTACTTGCGTCGAAGTATCGTCCCTGTCGTCAAGCCTTTTTTGAAGTACGGCCTGAGCCATAGGAGAACGGCAAGTGTTGCCGGTACAAACAAACAATACTTTCATACCCTGTTACCTCCGCTAGCTTTATTGACTCTGTTCATAACAGATTTTGCCACGCCCTTGTCCCCGAAGTCCTGACATACGATAAAACCGTATTTGTCCTGCGCCGTATGCATAGCGGCAAAGACGTTGTGCATCACTTCTTCGTCGCTTGCTCCCAAATCTATTGCGTTGACGTCCAAAGTTTTTTTCATCTCGGCAATATAATCCGTCTTTGCCAGCACGACGGGATTTTCTCCTCTCGACGCGCTTTGCCTGTATGCCTCAATCGCGTGTTGAACGTTTTCTGCCACAACCATATCGCAATCGGGCGCGTAATGCTTATATTTCATTCCGGGAGCTTTAGCTACCACGATTTTTCCGCTGAAAGTCTTGACTTCGCCCAAAACTTCGGCAAGCATTTCTTCGGTTATCGCGCCGGGGCGCAAAATCGTAGGAATGTCTGTACTCATATCGAGTATAGTAGACTCTATGCCTACCTGACAGCTGCCGCCCTGTAAAATTATTTCCACTTTTCCCTTCAAATCCTCATATACGTGTTCTGCCGTAGTAGGACTTATCTTAGTAGAGGTATTTGCCGAAGGTGCGGCTACAGGTACACCGCACGCCCATATAAATTCTTGCGCTACCGCGTGAGAAGGAAAACGTATGCCTACAGTCTTAAGTCCCGCGCATACTTCGTCGGGAATTGCGTCCGACTTTTTTACAATAACCGTTATCGGTCCGGGCATAAACGCCTGCATCACTTTTCGTGCCTGCAACGTAACTTCGCAAGCCAGTTTGTCTATTTGCGCTATATCGGCTATATGCACGATGAGCGGATTGTCCATAGGTCTGCCCTTTACTTCGAAAATCTTGCGTACGGCGTTTTTATCGAAAGCGTTTGCGCCCAGACCGTACACCGTTTCCGTAGGAAAAACGACGACTTCGCCTTTCCTTATAAGTTCAGCCGCACGCTCTATTCCTTCTTTTCCCGTCAAAATTTCCGTCATTTTAGTCAGTATCCTGTGTCTGAATGCGGCTCGGCTACCCGACCGCTTTTCTACAAGCCTTATTTTATACGCTTGCCTTTATTGCTTTTAAGTTGCCGTACAGCTTGCACTCGCCTATGCCTGCAGGTAAAAATACCGTATCTCCCAAATCGAGAGTAATGCAGTTTCCGTTTGCCATTACCGCTCCGCTGCCCTCTACTACGGTCAGACTCGCAAAAGACTTGTCATCAACCTCGAAAGCATACTCTTCTTCGCATATAATCTCGTCAACCGTAAAATACTTGCATTTTGCGACCTGACGGGTATTTGCGTCGATACGCACGTCGTCGGCATTGGGAACAGTCTTTCTCGACGTATCCGTAACCTCGAGAGCCTTTTCTATATGCAAGGGACGCTTGTTGCCGTCCTTATCCGTTCTGTCGTAATCGTAAAGCCTGTAGGTCAAAGCCGAATTCTGCTGTACTTCGCATATAAGATTGCCACCGCATATAGCGTGCACGGTACCCGAAGGGATGAACAAAACGTCTCCCTTTTTGACCTCTACAAAATTCAGATATTCGGTAATCCTGCCTTCTCTCAAAGCCTTTTCGAGTTCGTCTTTGCCGATAGGATTTTTAAATCCGCAATATACTCCGCTTCCCTTTTCGCAATCTACAATGTACCACATCTCCGTCTTTCCGTACTCGCCCTCGTTGGCAAGTGCGTATTCGTCGCTGGGATGTACCTGAATTGAAAGGTCGCTTTTGCTGTCAATAAGCTTTATGAGTATAGGAAAAAACTCGAATTTCTTTCCGTTTTCTCCCAAAAAATCGGGATTGTTTTTTATTATCTCCGAAAGTTTAAGATTTGCGTATTCACCGTTTACCGCTACGCTTTCTCCTTTTTCGTGACAGGAAAGCTCCCAGCTTTCGGCAATATTGTCGCCGTCGGTATGCTTATTCCACTTATCCATAAGCTTTGTACCGCCCCACACCGTCTGCATAGTTGCGGGGATTAGTTTGACAGGATATTTCATATTTACTACCTCTTTGTATCTTTTATTTCTTTACTATGCGATTTATTCGATGCTTTTCGTTTGCGACGATACTCGTTGTTGTCTTACCCTCTCGTCCGCTCTCAAACAATTGTCTTACTATCGGAATATTTTACTCCCTTTTCAGCACTCAATCAAGCGTTTGGGAAAACTGCCGTAAATTCCGTACCGTTTCCAGGCGCGCTCTTGAGAGATATCTTGCCTCCGTGGATTACGGCTATCCTCTTGACTATCGCAAGTCCCAGTCCCGTGGAACTTTCGTTTGTATAAGTACGGCTGGCATCGACCTTGTAGAATCTCTCGAAAAGTCTGCTCTGATGTTCTTTTGCTATACCTATACCGTCATCCTTGACTTTGATTTCCACGCTGTCGGACTTCTCGCCTACGGTTACCCAAACGTGACCGCCGTCCTTGTTGTACTTGATAGCGTTGTTTACGAGATTTGCCACAAGCGTCGTTATCATCTTTTTTCTTCCTATCAGCTGGGCATTGCCCTCGAAAGAAAGCGTAACGTTTTTGTTTTCAGCTATGCCGCTCATTTCGTTTAGTACGCCTTTGCATACCTCAGCCAAATCGAATTTTGTAATTTCCTCATTGTCCATATCAGCGTCAAGCTTGGATAACTTGAGCATATCGTCAATGAGAGCTTTCATACGCTGAGCGTTGGAATTTATCTCTTCGACACACTTTTTGAGTTGCTTTTTGTCTATGCCCTCCATAGTCATAAGTTCGCTGTATCCGCTTATGGCAGTCAGAGGGGTCTTGAGTTCGTGCGAAGCATTAGCGAAAAATTCGCTTCTTATCTTCGCGCTGTTGACTTCCAGAGTTACGTTTGTGAAAATCAAAATCATAACTTCTTCGCTTATCACGTCGTCATCGTAAACGTTACTGAAAGTCGCTTCCACACGGTAGACGTCTTCGCCTATCTGCACTTCGCCCGTATAATACTTTTTATCCGCAAGCGACTGTCTGAGTGCGCTCAGAAGTTCTTCGTCGGTGATAAGATAACTCAAATCAACGCCCACTACGTCTTGCTGCTTTCCGAAAATTCTCAGCGCGTTAGCATTGTTGAGCACTATTCTTCCGCTCTTTGAAACTATGATAATACCCTGATTTACCGATTGCAGAAGTATGGTCGACTTTTTCTGTTCGTACTTAAGACTCATAAAGTTTTTGGCAATTTCGCTTGCCAAATCGTCTATTTTGGTCAATACGGCTTTAAACTCGGGAAAGTTGAGTTTTTCGGGGATTTGACTGGGTGTGTATTCTCCGTTGTTGATATCTACGAGAATTTCCTCTATCTTCTCGAAAGGAATGGTCGCAAATCTTACGTTGATAGTCAATGCGAGATATGATACGAATATGACGCCCGCCCAAATTACCGCGGCAAGCGCAACAACGACAAAATAAGGTCCGCTGTTGTAGATAGCCTCAATCGAACACATATATACGATATACCCGTCCTTAAAGTTGGGGTTGTCCACTCTCACTACGTAGTTCATCGTATATTTGGATTCGTAGGGATTGCCCAGGAAAAACGCCTCTCCGTCCTCAATGGCTTTTTCTATCTGATTGCCGTCTTTTATAAACTCGGGTCTGAAAGGTACGTCAGTGCGCCTTACGATAATTTTGCCCTCGCTGTCGAACACTATAAATTTATAAAAGTCTTCCGAAGCCTCGTATTCCATAAACAGTTCTTCAACGTCACGGTAATCCTGCGCACCTCTCAGCTGTTCGACGATTGCAAACGAAATCTTCTTGAGATTGTTTTTGGTTGTGTTGATGGTGATTATATTGAAAAGGAAAAACGTCATTGCGACGGTAACGAATATCGCTATCGTCATGATCAAAATTATTCTCGCGAGAATTTTGTTTTTCATCTTCCTCTCCGCAACCGCTCTTTTGTCTTATAATCCTAAATCCGAAACGCTTATTTGCTTTGCTTTCAGCCGTCTGGATTTCCTAAGCTTTCCGATAAGACAAACCGACTTAAATATATTATATTATCGCGCAGTATGAATTGTCAATAACAAAACGGGCGGTAGCTTCTCTTCCGCCCTGCCGCAAGCGGTGCGCATGTCTCAAACGACACAACCCCGCCCGAGTACCCGGATATAAATACCCGAATTACGCTTTTGTAAAAAGGCACGGCAAATTGCCGTGCCGATTTTTCTGCTTAGATTTTAGTAAATTTGTAGCCTACGCCTCTAACCGTGGTGATATACTGCTTGTCGGTATATACGCCCAGCTTGCTTCTCAAAGACTTTATATGCATATCGAGAGTTCGCGTCTCGCCCACGTAATCGTAGTCCCATACCTCGCTGAGTATAACCTCTCTTGATACCACGCAATCTATGTTTTTCATAAGCAAAGTGAGCAGATTGTACTCCTTGAGCGTCAAAGGAACAACGTTGTCGTTGACGTAAACGGTATGTTCGGCATTGTTGATTCTGATATCTCCGTAACTCAATATCTCGTCGTCGTTTTTCTTCGCGCCTGTCTTTCTGAGATTAGCCTTTACTCTGGCAATAAGTTCGAGCATACCGAAAGGCTTGGCAATATAATCGTCCGCGCCTGCGTCAAGACCTCTGACTTTGATATTCTCGTCACCCTTCGCGCTGGCTATGATAACGGGAATGTTTTTTGTATCTACGTTTTCTTTGAGAAGCGACAATGCCTTTAGTCCGTCCATTCCGGGCAACATCAAATCGAGTATGATTATGTCGCAGCTCTCTTTCTTCAAAGCCTCGAACATATCTTCCGCTTTGACGAAACTCTTGCATTCGAACTTGTCTTGAAAAGCTATCTCATAGAGTCCTCTTATACTGTCATCGTCTTCTACGACAAATACTTTGTATTCCATAGTTTTCTCCTTTTTCGGGGGATGTTTTGCATAAGCCGTCCGAATTTTCTGTTTCGAACAGGCACAAAGCTTCAAAGTCTTGCGCCGCTTCGGACAAGCATACTTTACATTGTAAAGTTTAGCATATAAGATATTAGAATGTAAACCTTTCTTACAAAAAAGCTATTTTGATTTTGTCAAAACTTTACATTTGAAAACAACTGTTTTAAAGCGACTATTCGAAATCCTTTGCAAATCTTTGTCCAAGACTTCCCTCTCTCAACAAAAAATCCTCAAACTCTTTTGCGTATATCTTGATATCCTCAAGAGCCTGAGCGTATAAATCGTCCAGTCTCGGCGATATGTCGGCGCAAGCCTCAACGTCCTGCCTCGGAATGAGTATTTCGTTTCCTTTGGGATTTGAAGATATCTTGAATAAAAACTTCAAAAAACCTCTTAGCAAAGAATTCTGAGAAGATATCAGATTTGTAAATTTTACTCTCGAGCGCATTATCTCACCCGCCTGTTTGGGCGTACAAGAGAGATAGCGTGAGCAAATTTCTCTTACTTCACCGTCATTTACCTGAAAAGCGAGAAATTTTGCGTTATAGGGGTTGACTCCGTCTCTTAACATAAGCTTTCTGTCATAATCCGCTTCTATTACAAAGTGAGGCGCAATTTTCTCTTCTTCGCACCTCCAAATATAAGGATGCATAGTGCTGTCGAGAATAAAATGCGTAAAATATCCTGTAAGATAAGCGATATCGGCTTCTTTATTCCCGCTTTCGTAAGCACGCTTTTTAAACTCGGAAAACAGTACGTCAGCTTTTATTCTGTGCAAAGCCGAGCCGTGCTTTCGCAAATCGTTGGATTTGTGCGGTTTGTAATAAAAAAGCAAATCGGCACCGCTCTGTCCCGTATCGTAAAATTTTCTTCCTGCCTGCACAGCTTCTTTCAGCCCCTCTGAAAGAAAATCAAAAGCATCGCGGGCAAATTTGTAATGAGTATATACTGAGGGCATAATTTATCCTTCTAACTAAAACGGTTAATTAAAACAGCAATATCTTTGAAGCTCTTTTGCCCTCAAAGTTTTGCTTAAGTGCAATTTGCTCTTATCGCTTGCGGTATTTTTACGTTCCGCTTTAAGCGCGTTATGCACTCGCACTGCCGTACTATGAAAAGAGTTGTTATTTTATCAAATCTCTCAGCAGACTTTCGAGATATTCCTTTCTCTCTTCGCTGTTGTTAAGGTCTACTCCGCTACGTGCTTTTATTACCTCGGTACGCAAAAAAGACTGCTCTAGTATGTATATAACCCTGCTTGCCGTCAGATATGCCCTTTGGTCATCATATATAGGACGGCAATCCTTGATTATAGGAATATATGCGTCTATCAGTGCAGACGTGGTATCGCTGTCGCTCGTATTACCCAAATCGTACACCAGCGCGACTTTTGACACGTTGGGTTTGGTATACAAATAATCAAACGTCATAAGACACAGATAATTGAGCTTTTCCTTGGGTTTCATAAACGCAAGGGATTGTCTTACCTTGTGAAATTCTTCGACTATACCCATAATCATCTTTCTTACACAGCGGTTGATAAGTACCTCTTTGCTTCCGAAATGATAATTGATAAGTCCTACGCCGATATTCAGACGTGAGGCAAGCTCTCGTATGGTAAGTTTTTGAGGGTCGTCGCCCTTCTCTTCCAATACCGCTATTGCTTCGTCGATTATCGCGTCTTTTGTAATTTTCATAACTGCACACTCCTTGCGTGACGGCTGTCCTTAGCCGACTGACGCATTTTATCTAATATTACAACTTGAACAATATGACGATTTGAACATTGTTCAATTTATTATATACCATCATGCCTGCCTTGTCAACAAATTATAGTCAACGACTTTGATTTATAAAAAGCAATATTATATGCACGATTCGGTTATAGTATTGCTGTTTGAAAAGATAATCAACAGATATAATATCCTTTAAATTTTTCAAAAGTGAATTTTAACGCTCTTTTTCTCAACAAATATTGATTTTAATAAAAATTTTGTAAAATTAAATGCTCAAACGTATAAAAATATCAAAATATATTAAAAATAATTAAATGATACCCTCGCAAAAAGCTCTTAACCGTCGCTTTTGAGACCGCAAAACAGCCTCACAATTTTCTGTAAAAAAATTTTTACAAATTTATTAAAAAAATATGTCAAAAAACTCTTGACTTTATAACAAATCAGTGATATTATCTAGGCGAAAAAAGGGAAACCTAAGAAAACTTAATAGGAGGTGAATGATATGGAGACATTCTGGAAACTCTGGTCGGCTTACGTACACAGATACGGCATGAACATTAAAATGTTCTGATGCGACGGAAAATTGTGAGGACAATGCAAATGCATTGTATTTTTTTACCCTTTTTGTATAACCAAAACTGATTTTTGACCTTAAATTCAATAAATTCTTTATTTTTATCTATTCAATTGCTTTTAAAATTATCTTTCTATTCTCTGTCAATCTATTTTAATAATAAAAAACGAGGCCTAAGCCCCGTCAAAAGTCTTTATATTTATCCGCTATACGTTTTCTTTGAGCGGCGGATATAGTGAATATGATATACCGCCTTCACTTATCAGACCCGCCGATACTCCGCCCACGCTGATTATACCTGCAGCTATTCCTCCTACCGCAATCACCCCTACGCTTATACCTCCGACCGCTACGGCTCCCAATGCCAGCAATCCGACCGCTATCAATCCTATTGCAATCAAACCTATCGAAACCAATCCGAGGGATATTACTCCAATCGCTATTATGCCTTGAGCATACGTGCCCACGGCCAGAATTCCTTTTGCCTTGTATTTGCCCGCACCGATATTAATATGCACAAGAGGCAAACTGCCTATTCTCAATGTGCTTTTATACTCGTAATGAAAGACATTGCCCCAAGGCTCGCAGAATGACGAGTCTTTTTTGTTTTTGTACTCTTCGTAAAAGTTATTGTTTTTATCTTGCATATTATCTCCGAAAATCTACTAATCAATTATAACAAATATTGTGCTTCTTCGCAATTAATTACGCTTAGTGCGTTTGCTTTGTCGACAACTTTTTAAAACTCAATGTTAATTCTCTTTCAACGGGTTTAAATAATACGTTGTTTACCTACGGCTTTATTACGTAAATATCTTTAATTATTACACTTTGTCTAATATACCGCACTGTTTATAATAAATTCATTATTATTGCTTTGCGCGCGCGAATAATGATATAATTATATTATCAATATTAATCTATAAGAGGTATTTATGATTCGTGCAAATATCAACCTGAACGACTATTTTAAAACTATCGATGACAAAATCGCTCTATGTATGCAAAAAGCAAAAGAGTTAGACGAAAACACTCCTTGCGGCAGATACCAATTGACTGACGATGTCTACGTCAACGTTATGACCTATGAGCCTAAGCCTCTCAGCGAACTCTCCATTGAAACACATCAAAAATACGCAGATATCCAGCTAATACTCAGCGGCCGCGAATATATGGGATACGCTCCGCTAGAAAATCTTACGCCCGCCGGCGAATACGACACCGTCAAGGATATTCAGTTCTGGAAAGGCGAAGTAGCCCTTCTACCTACCCAAAAAGGAGACTGGACTCTCTTCCTTCCCGACGAGCCTCACGCACCCAGTTTGAGCATAGACGGTGGTACGGTAAAAAAAGCCGTATTTAAAATTAAATATAAAGATTAATCGTTAAGAGGTATATTATGAGAAAATTATTTGTTTGCGCGCTGGCTTTAATTCTGATTTTTACATTCTCATTTTCTTTTGTAGCTTGCGACAAAACTTCCGATGAGCTGCTAAACGCTCTTAAACAAGGTAATTACGAGTTGGTATTCGAAGATAATTTCGACGGAGATTCTCTCGACACTTCGAAATGGAAGGCCGGCTATGACGGGGATCACGTGCGCCGCGCAGCCTATGTAGAGACTACACCCGATACGCTGTTTGTAAAAGACGGCACGCTCACCATACGCACCCACTATAAGACAGACGGTCAATACGGCGAAGGCTGGTATACCTCCTGGGTAGAATCCGCAACAAATCCTAATAAAGGACACGTAGCCGCAACACAAGAAAACTACGAAGGATTTTCTGCAAAATACGGCTACTTCGAAGCAAGATGCATAGCTCCGCCTTGCGAAGGTATTTGGTCAGCCTTTTGGCTTATGCCCGACGAAGGCACGGGTATGACGTCGGAAGACGTTATGGATACGGGGGCTGACGGCGTAGAGATTGATATAATGGAATCCCCCTGGTATTATACGGGGGTTTTCAAAAGAAATGCCAATATGCACGTGTTGCACGGAGACGGCTATGCCAATACAAAATCGCAAAAATCCGACTTAATACGAGTAAGTAATATGTACAGCGAATTCCATACCTACGGCGTAATGTGGACTCCTGAAGAATACGTCTTTTATATTGACGGAAAAGAAACCTGGCGTACGCCTCATATAGTAGATGACGTTACACTCGGCGTATCGCAAGTAAAACAATATATGCTGCTGACTGTAGAAGTCGGCGGATATATGGACGAGGACGGCAATCTCCACCCCGGAAAAGTACTTAACGCCGACGGCTCCGAATCCGAATACTGGTGCGGCGATGCAAGCGTCAATGATAAAAACAAAAATTACGACTTTATAATCGACTACGTAAGAGTATATCAGATAAAAGACTAACAACAACTCAAAACATTTTTAAAAGAAAACGGTGCAAAATACACCGTTTTTCTTTGTGTCGCAAACATATATTTTTTACAAAAAAAACCTGTCAATGAACAATACAAATATGATTTGTTGAGGAGGTTTCATTGACAGGGAAGGTTACGAATTACTCTCATAATTCTCTAACTGTAGTCATATTATACACCCCTTTAAAAAATTTGTCTGCTAAGTTTACTTTACATTCTATGTAAGAAATACTTTACATCGCAATTTTTTTGACTTAATTTATAATAACGGTTTATAAATATTTTTTCTATAGCAATCGTTGAATATATTTATAACTTATTGTGAACTTCGAAAATATATTGATAATTTTATAAAAATTTGTTAATATATTATCATTAGAAGGAATTATATCGGTATGATTTATTTGAAAGAAATACGACTTAACGAATTGCCGGAAGAAACATCTTATCTTGCGGATTTGCCCGTTGTGAAAAACCTTGTTCGAAGCGGCGGTATCGAATTCTCAAAACCCGTCTCTTTTATAGCAGGCGAAAACGGAAGCGGAAAGTCTACTTTGCTCGAAGCAATCTCTATTGCACTAGGCTTTAATCCCGAAGGCGGCTCCAGAGATTTTTTATTTTCAACAAAAGATTCTCATTCCGAATTATATCAACTTATTACCACTATAAGAGCGGCTCACGCTAAAGACGGCTTTTTTTCTAAGAGCCGAAAGTTTCTACAATACAGCAAGCTATCTTGACGAAAACAGTACCCTAATGCGTTACGGCAATGTTTCCTTTCACAAACAATCACACGGAGAAGGCTTCCTCTCTCTTATAGAAAACCGCTTTCAAGGCAATGGAATATATTTGATGGACGAGCCTGAGTCTGCACTCTCCCCCAGCCGGCAAATGTCATTGCTAATCGATATTGACAATTTAGTCAAGTTAAATTCACAACTGATTATCGCCACCCACTCCCCGATATTAATGTCCTATCCTAATTCGGAAGTAATATATCTTACTCCCGACCGAATAGAAAAAATCAACTACAAAGAAACCGAAAATTACAAAATAACCAAACAATTCATAAACAATCCCGAGCAAATGCTCAAATACCTATTAGAAGATTAATATATATTATTTCAATCGCAGAACGCTATAATAAAATTGCTTATGATATTTTCCACATTCGCGAGCCGTGAACCTTTAGGTTCGATTCCCGCAAAAAAGCCTAAAACGGATAATTCCATTTTAGGCTTTTTGGTACTCCCTGCGGGAATCGAACCCACAACTAGCCCTTAGGAGGGGCTTGTTATATCCATTTAACTAAGGAAGCATATTGCATTACTTGTCGCATCTATGTAAGATGAAAACAAGTGAACATATTTATAATATATCATAAAGACTTCTATGTCAAATCTTTAAATTACTTTGACGCGATAAATGAGCTTGCCGAATATTATATAAGCTTTGCTGAATAATAAAAGACGGGACAAGCCCGTCTTTTATTATTTCCTTATAAGCTTCAGGGGGTTTTATAAGGTGGGGGGATTAATCGTCATAGTCTACGTCTTCGATTTCACCGTATTTGTAGATATGTCTGTAAGGGTCTTCTTCTGTGCCGCTTCCTTCGACGGTAATAATTACTTCGACTATTTTGCCGTCCTTAGTAACTTCGGCTTTGATACGCTCTTTTCCGTTGACAATTTCGCTTTCATAGGATACTGTAAAGTAGTTTCCGTCCTCAATTGTCGTCATCTCGATTTCATTCTCGTTGAGTTCGTTTTCGAATTCGAGAGAAAATTCCTTTATGCATCTGCCGTCAACGTATACTTTGTAGGAATACTCTTGCTCGCTCTCACCCGCTTCTTCTTCAAAAGACTGTTCGAATACGATATATTCGCTTTCACTCTTTTTCACTTTAAGCTTATAAGAGCTTTCTCTCTCGGTTTCGCCGTCTTCAGTTTCGGTTTCGTTTTCCTTTCTACCGTCAAGAGTGTAGACGTTTTCACCCGATACAAGTATACCGTTTATCTCAAACTCCTCTTCAAACTCAAAATCTACGCTGCCGCTGGGAGCATTACGGTCATCGTCATATTCAGTCTTCTCACCTACTTTCGTCTGGTTGAAGTACATAGAATATACGTTGTCGTTGCCGTGCATATCTTTTGTCGTAATAGTCATTACGTATTCGTATTCACCGTA
Organism: uncultured Christensenellaceae bacterium; assembly: GCA_944380355.1. Taxonomy (GTDB): domain Bacteria; phylum Bacillota; class Clostridia; order Christensenellales; family UBA3700; genus RACS-045. Next base: position 33,711 of record CALWHJ010000005.1, on the reverse strand, counting down.
ATATACGTCACCCGAACTTACTGCGCCTTCCTTAACAACAGGAGCATTGTCGCCCATATAGTTTTCAAGTATCGCAAGCTGAGCTTTTACCTCTTCTATTTCGGCATCGCTAAGCGTCGCGCCCTCTACTGCACCGCTATTATCAGCAAGTGCAATTACAGAGGACGAATCTTGCATTTCGTCTAGAATGAGTGCCGACGAAGATGCCGAAAAAGCTACTAGATTTGCGCTATTTTTCAAACCAGACGAAGTGTTGTTGTTAAAATTTCCCGTCTCGGAGCAAGCTACTATTGACAGCGCGAGTGCCAAACATAACAGGATTGTTGTCGAAATCACAATAATCTTTTTTTTCATAATAGTGTCTCCTTTTTGTGTTTAGTACCTATATAACAATCGAGTCTCAACTTTTGCCAAACAATTTTGAAAATTTTTCAAAAAAATTTATCCGAGGCGTTTTTCCTCGGATAAACAAATGTCTTATTATACTTTTATCGATATATCAATATATAAGTTTTATCTTTCGTAATATTCTTCCAAATAATCGCTAATAGTTTCCTTTTTCTCTTCAAGGTCCTCAAGGAATTCTTCGCGAGTTTTTTCAAATATCCTTTCTATTTCTTCTTCGCTCAAGCCCTTTTGTTCAAGCTCACTTCTTCTTATTTCGAAATATTCCTGCTCCGCTTGAGTCCACCATTGGTCGATAAACTCTCTTATGACCTTTCTGTCACCCAGATTTTTTATTCTGTCATATTCTTTTTCTGCAAGCTCTTCAGCTCTTTCTTCATCCGTACCGCCGTAAATCAGTTTGAGCTCAAACAATTCGATATAATCTTCTATCTCCTCGTCAAGCCCCTCACCCAAAGGTTTGAGATACTGCTCTTTCCATTTTTCTATAATGTCTTCAGCGATATCGTCGTCAAAACCTTGAGCCTCGAGAGCTTCCTCCCAAAGCTCCTCAAGCTTGTCGAGTTCCTCTTCTTTTGTGACGTCATACTTCATAAGTATTCTGTGAAGTTCGGTTATTGTTTTTTCTTCCAAACCGTCTATTTGCCCAAATTGTACTATAATGTTTTCTATTAAGTTCCTTTTCGCTTCCTCAGAATTTGTCACTGAAAGCTGTACTTTTCCTTCTATAGAGCCAGTCAAAAGTTCTTGTATTTTGCTTATAGCAGAAGATTCGTCTGCCTCATTGCTATTATAAGCTATAATATTTATCATATCGGCAGCAGTATGAACGTAATTAAGACGTATGGCTGTAAGCACTATATCGTTGCATACGTCAAAAAGGTCCTTGCCTACATAATTTTTACCCAAAAGAACTATTCTTGCATCACTGTTTAGTCCCGTTACGCTCTTTACGCTGTCTTTTTCGTCGGCTACTATCTCAAACGAAGGATTTATATCTATAAGTACTACGGTATCCCCGCCGTCTCCGCCGCTCACCGCACCGCCTCGCGTTGACAAAGGTACGGCAATGCATATCGCAACGATTATTACAACCAAAGCCGCGGCAACTAAAGACAAACCTTTAAGGCGCGGCGAAAAGATACGCTTTTTCTTTTGCATATCCTTTGCATTTGAAGTCGCATACTGAGGCAAAATCTGAGATTTAAGCTCTTCTTTGAATTTCTCGTCCGGCAAGATACTGTCCGCCTGATTCTTAAGGTCTTTAAAAATCTTATTCATACTCCGCCTCCTTGTATATTCTTTTTAAGTATTTCGAGTGCGCTCTGCAATCTGTATGTAACCGTCGATATAGGCATATTCAATATCTCGGCTACCTCGCGACGTTTGTATCCCGCTATAACGCACATAACTACTATCTTATAGTCATCTTCGCTCAATTTTTCTTGTGCTAGCTTCAACAGTCCGAAGCTGTCCTCTTCCGGCATTCTGAAGTCGCTTTCTATATAATTGTTTTCTGCGACAAAATCAGTCAGCTTTTCGCGTTTTAGTTTGTTATACTCGTTGATAGCAATGTTTTTCGCCATAGTAGTAATCCACGCGACGAAATTGTCAGCTACAAAGCCCGATAGATTTTTGAAGGCTTTGAGATAAGTTTCCTGTACCAAATCCTGCGCGTGCGTACGGTTTTTGACAATGCCGTATATGACAAAATATACTATCTTATACGTATTATCGTATATATAGTCGAATGCTTTTGCATCACCCTCAATAAATTTCTCTACTGCCCTGTTTATAGATTTGTCAGACATTTCTTACTTATATAACAATCCTTATAGAATTTTTACCAACATTTTTATGATAAAATAGTAAAAAGATTTTGTCAACATTCTTTCAATAATATATTTATATTATTGTTACAGGCATATTTGCCGATATAATATACGCAAAAACAGCTCAATCAACGTCTTAAAACCTTTCATAAAACGCAATTTAAATCATTAAACTTAAAAAAATACGGCAAAACGATAGACAGTATTGAATTATTATGATAATATAATAAGGCAATTGACGTGGCTCCATGGTCAAGCGGTTAAGACTCAGGCCTCTCACGCCTGCTACTGGGGTTCGAATCCCCATGGAGTCACCAAACGACGACCCGATATATCGGGTCGTTTATTTTTATTTTATACTTATATACTTAATATTCCGTTTATACAATTTAAAAATTTTATTGGTGTAAATATATAGAATGTCAAAAACCATCTCCGAAAAATACAATACTTGCAAATGATATTATCATTGAAAAAGTCCGCCTTTTGGGCGGACTGTCTTCTGTACTCTATTGTTTAATCAGTCGCGTTTTATAAAAGACTTACTTTATCATAGTGCCTTCGGGTACTATATCGTCTACGAAAACTACCTGACAGCCGCAAGCGTTGTTGGTAGCGGCAACAAGCATACCGTTGCTGGTTACGCCTGTAATTCTTACGGGCTTAAGGTTGGCAACGACGATAATCTTCTTGCCTATAAGCTGCTCGGGAGTATAATAATGCTTTATCGAAGATACGATAACTCTTTCTCCCTCGCCGTCAAACAGCGTGAGCTTGTAGCAGTTGTTTGACTTGCGGATTTCCTGACACTTGACGATTTTGCATACTCTCAAATCAATCTTTTCAAAATCTTCGAGTGCTATTTCGTCTTTTACGGGTGCGACGGGATCGGGCTCACCGTATTCCGCTTTCTTTTCCTCGACCACCTCTTCGACTATCTTTTCGCTATTCTCTTCTTCCTTGGTCTTAGGATAAGAGAAGTCAAGCAAAGGCAAATACTTCTCAGGCTCAATCGCATAGAGGAAAAGATACAAGCGGGGTCCTTTTTCCTTGTCGATAAGCAGCTTGTAAACGTTTTTGAAGAATGCTCCTTGCTTTGCTTTGAGCTCCTTGTCTTCAGTGGTAAGATTGCGCACTTTCTTAGGAATAGCGTACAAATCCGTCTGCAAGGACGCAAGGTCGTAGCCGCCTTTTTTGATATATTCGTAAAGTTCTTTTATCTCTTGTTTTTCAGTATCGTCGAGAGCGTCGTATATCTGCCAGTTTCTGGTCTTTCTGAGCTTGTTCATATCCTGAGGAGAACACTTCTCAAGCCAGAATTTAGCTCTGTCAAGCCTGTCTTTGAAGTCATCGTATTTATAAGGCGTGCCGAGTTTTTCAAATACTATCTCGAGCATAGGTACGTTGAAGTCCACTACCGAGCCGAGTTGTACGATAAGGCTCATAGGTACGAGTTTCAATTCTCTGCCCTCAACTCTGGCAAGGTCGATAATAGCCGTAGTCAATTCGTTTGCGCTGCCGTTTTGTACTTCGGCATACATCTTGTCAAACTCAAAATACTGTCTCAAAATACCGTCGTCAAGACAGAAGTTGAAAGCTTTCAAAGGTTCGTTTTTGGAATACAGCCACAAAAGCACCTCGGGTTGATACAATTTCAACAGCGTATCGGGCGTAAGATTGAGACCGCTAGAGCCGGACATCTTACCGGTAGACGCATTGTTGTCGCTTATACCTATAAATTCGTAACCTTGGAAAATAGGGGCATCGTAGCCGAATATCTCCTTAGAGATATGTTTGGACGTATCATAGCTTCCGTTGATACTTGCATGGTCTTTGCCGCCCGGCTCGAAGTCTACGCCCTCGTAGCACCATCTCATAGGCCAGTCTATTTTCCACGCGAGCTTGCAATTGAAGTCCTTGGTAAAATCGAAACTTCCGTGATGTCCGCACTTGCAGGTATACTCTGCTTTTGTGCAATCGTCACTCAAAGAATCTATCTTTGTGGTATCCTTGCCGCATACGGGGCAATAGATGCTTACGGGATAATAAGCTTCTCTCTCGCCTTCCTGTGCATCCTGAGTACGGTGAGAGTCGATAATATCGAAAATTTCCTTACGCTTTTTAAGAGCAAGAAGTACGCAGTCCTTATATTTTCCGCTGCGGTACATATCCGCCTGATGACGGAAGTCCATTTCTATACCGAATTTTTTGAGCGAAACTTCAAATTCTTTCTCAAAGTACTCCGCATAACTCTTAGCGTCGCTGTCTTTGAAAGGATTAGGCACGTCTACGTAAGGACAACCGATATACTTTTCCATATCGTCATTGACCTTGGCTACGTTGACAGGCACTTTACGCAGACGGTCAAACTCGTCCCACGAAAAGAGAAGTTTGGCTTTTTTGCCCATTTTGCGCAAGGATTTGGCAACAAAGTAGCTGGTAGCTATATCTCTGAAGTTGCCGATATGGATAGAGCCCGAAGGGCTGATACCGGCTGCGCAAACGTATTCTTCCTTGTTGGGATTTTTTTCGATGATTCTCTTAGCAATCTGTTCTGACCAATGCATAAATTCAAAACCTCTGGTATATTTATATTTCCGTGTAGACACGGTATTATAGTTACGCTAGTTATTTTAGCATACAAAACGATATTTTTCAACTAAAATAATATAGTCGCGCGCAATACGTGATTATATTCTGTTAATTAAATAAACCGCCATCGCGTAAAAACACTGTTGATTTAGAAAACAGTTTTTAAAAGTCTTACCCTGACAACAAGCGAACATAAATCTATAAAAAATTCACCCCGCAGGGTGAATTGTGTTTTAAATCAGAATTTTTTATTTCTGTATGCGACGGGAGATACTCCTACAATTTTCTTGAAACAAATCGAGAAGTATTGCTGGTCACTGAACGAAAGCTTTTGCGCTATCTCGCCAATAGACAGACTGCAGTTGTCGAGATAAACTTTTGCATACTCTATCTTTCTCTCTAGGAAATAGTTGTAAGGCGTGATGCCGAATTCCTGCTTGAATATGTGAATAATATGGTTTTTCGAATAATTAAACTGCGCGCAAAGACTCTCCAGCGAAAGCTCTTTTTCGACCATCATATCGAGAGTGTTTTTGATTTGCATAGCCAAGCTGTCTTTAGGCGCTGTAGTATTGCTTCTTATAGCGGTAAAAATCTCAAACAACTTTATAGATACGCCGTCTGTAAGTTTCTTGTAATCGTTCTTGTAGTTTTTGAGATAATACAGAATATCTTTAAAATAACTGCCTACGTAGCAATTCGAGAAAAGATAGGTATCTTCGGGAAGATAAAGTCTTACCATCTCTTCCATCAGTTTTCCTTCGAATATAATCCAGATTTTATGCCAACCGTTTTTCTTGCTCGAAGAGTATTTGTGGTCGCTTCCCTTTTTGAGGAAGAAAACGTCGCCAGCCTTGGGGTAATAAGTCTTGCCGTTTATTTCCAAAACGCCTTCGCCGGATATGATGTACTCGAGCGCCATTATATCAGAATTCTTTCTCTCGTTGTTTACGCTGTCCTCCTTTTGAGTTTCTCCGATTACCCTAATGTTTACGGGGGACTTCTCATCTATCAGATGAGAGAAGTTGATGAAAAATTCTGCCATAACCAAATCCGTCCTATTTTGTTGATAATAGTAATAAGTTTTTTATACATATTAATATTACCACTTTTCAACCGACTTGGCAACTTTATTAAAAAATTTTAGACAAAATTGCACAAATTTTATGCAATTTTAGGAAAATTTAGCTCAAAATTTATATTTTTTAATCTTAAATTTACAATATTTTAATTACGATATACATAATATTACAGTGATATATTAAAATTTATATTGAAATTAGATAAATTTTTAACGGTAATATGGCTATTTTTCCCGTTTTATCCATATTTTTGAGATATATATACAAATTTGCGTTATGATATGTTAAAAATTGCTTTAATATATTTTACCTTTTGCAGTTTTCTTTGTTTAATATATCAATATAACCTTTACTCAAAAGTATTTTCCGTTTAGCTTGACGAGTGATTATTAAGCGCGACTATTATATCAATTAAAAAGGGAAACGCCAATTGACGTTTCCCTAAATATTTTTAATTCTGTACGCTGTCAGGTCAACAACATTCTGTCGTTGGCAAACTCTCCGTCGCTGCTCTGTTCAAACTTTAAGAGCAAATCTTTGACGGTAAGATTCTTCTTCTCCTCGCCTTTTACGTCGTATATGATAGAGCCGTTGTTCATCATAATAAGGCGGTTGCCGTATCTGATAGCGTCTTTCATATTGTGCGTAATCATAATGGTAGTGATATTCTGCTCGCTCGTTATCTCCTCCGTAAGCGAAAGCACCTTACTAGCCGTTTTGGGGTCGAGCGCCGCAGTATGTTCGTCAAGGAGCAATACCTTGGGCTTGATGAGCGTAGCCATAAGAAGAGTCAAAGCCTGTCTCTGTCCGCCCGAAAGAAGTCCGACTTTAGTCGTCATTCTGTCCTCGAGATTGAGGTCGAGCATTTTGAGCTTTTCTCTGAATAATTCTCTTTCTCCTTTTTTGACTCCCCAGCCTAAGCCTCTTATCTTTCCTCGCCTGTTGGCAAGAGCAAGATTTTCTTCGATATTCATATTGGCAGCCGTACCTATCATTGGATCCTGAAAAACTCTTCCTATCATACTGGCGCGCTTGTGCTCCGCAAGACGTGTTACGTTTACGCCGTCGATAACGATATCTCCCTCTTCAGGTAAAAATACGCCCGCTATAATATTGAGCATTGTAGACTTACCTGCTCCGTTACCGCCTATTACGGTAATGAAATCTCCTTCCTCAACCTTGAGATTTAAGTCGTTAAGCGCCTTCTTCTCATTAACTGTGCCTATATTGAAAGTCTTGTGTATTCCTTTAAGTTCGAGCATACTAGACCTCCTTCGCAGACTTGACGTTTGTCTCTTCCGCATTGTCTGCTAACGTATTTTCGTTAGTTTCGTTATCGGCGGGAGGCTCGCTGTCTGAAGGCGTATTTGAGTTTTTATTCTTCGCCTCGCGTTTTTTCTTTATTATAGGACCGACTTTTTCCTTTATGAGAGGTATTGCAAGCGCAACTACTACCATAATTGCCGTAAGCAGCTTGACATATTCGGAATCTACTCCCGCAAGATAAATGTAGGATATTATTATTCTGTATATCAAACTTCCTATTACTATGCTGGCAAGTCTTGCCCAGAAGGGGAATTTTGCCGAGATAATACTCTCACCTATAATGATTGCGGCAAGACCTATAACTATCGCGCCTACGCCCATTGTAACGGATGCGTTACTCTGCTGATGAGCAACGAGTGCGCCCGACAATGCAACTAGCGCATTGGATACTACAAGTCCCAAAATCTTTGAATTCTGAGTGTTTATTCCCTGAGCTTTCGCCATCTTTTCATTGTTACCCGTGGCCCTCATCGCGCTACCGACTTCCGTGCCGAAAAACCAGTACAGTATGGCTATAACAATCGCTGCCGTAAGAATGCCTATTATCAATATAATATAATTCTTCGGTATCGGCATAACGTCACCTATCTTTGTAAACAACGTGCCGATAGGTCCGAGAGCAATATTGTTTTTTGCTCCGCCTGTACCTATACCCATAATCATAAGATTGACCGAATACAATCCTGTCATTGTCAATATGCCTGCAAGAATAGGAGCAATCTTGAGTTTTGTATTCAAAAGTCCGGTTACAAGTCCCGCAAGTCCGCCGACAACAATGGCGCACAATATGGATATGACCGACATAAACATACCTGCTGCAGCACCTGTGGCGACAAAATCTTTTGACAATGACATAATTATGCCTGCCGTAGCACCGCCGCTCGCAAAACTGCCTTCCACGGTAAGGTCTGCAAAATCAAGTATTCTGTATGAGATATACACGCCTATGGCAAGTACAGCCCACAATAATCCTTGATTCGCTCCCGTCAGAAAGGTAGAAAAAAATACGTCCATTATTCACCTTTTTACGGACAGCATAATGCTGTCCGTATTTATTTGTTTTGTTATTTTTTTTATCTTAATTATTTTGCCAAAGCAAGCACTTCGTCGGGAATAGTAAATCCGATTGCAGCGGCAATATCTTCGCTTAGGCTGAAGTCATCAGCGGTAACCACAGGGTCTACTACCGCAATTTCAGAAGGCTTCTTGCCGTTGAAGAGAATATCGAAAGCTACCTGAGCAGACTGCTCGCCGAGCTTAGCGTAGTTGACGCCGTAAGTTGCGATACCGCAAAGCGCATTCATACCTGCTTCGCCGCATACGATAGGAATATTGGCTTCTGTAGCCATATTAGCGGAATGTACGCTGGACGCGCCTTCAGCAAGTCTGTTGTCGGTAGGAATATAAATACACTGTACTCCCTGAGCCTTGAAGTTGTTGAAAGCAGGCTCTACACCTTGCATATCGGTAATACCCTGTACTACTACGGTAATACCCTTTGCTTCCATAGCTTCTACCGCGAGATTTTTCTGAAGTTCGGAGTTAGGCTCGTCGGTGGAATAAAGTATACCCATTTTCGTTGCGCCGTGAACAAGCTTTGTCATAAGGTCAACTTGCATATCTACGTCATTCAGGTCGGTAACACCGGTAATATTGGAATCGGTAAGACCTGCTATCTGAGCAGACGTTACTGCCGTGAATACTACGGGAATATCCTTGGTAGCTGCTTGCACTGCCTGAGCCGCAGGCGTAGCAATTGCAAAAATCATATCCACGTTTCTGTTTACGAGGGTTTCTGCCGCCGTAGTTGCGTTGGATACTTCACCGGTTGCATTGTTATCGTAGAATTTTACGGTCTTACCCTCTGCTTTCATAAGCTCTGCAAGTTTTGCCTGGAAAGCATCGTTTGCAGCGTCGAGAGCGGCATGAGGTGCAAATTGTACGATACCTACGTTGTAATCCGCGCTTTCGCATCCTGCAAATGCCGCAACGCAAGTAACCGTCATAGCTATAATCAAAATTGCGATAATGAGTTTTTTCATAACTTTCTCCTTTTATAAATCGGGCAATATGCAAACCCGTATATTATCTATTTTACAAGCAAGGCGGCAAATTGTCAATATAATTATATAATATTATTAATACTGCAAAACGCGCTGACCATTTTACAAACGCGTACAAATCATATAGGAAAAAGTAGCGCCAATATATCTCAATCGTTTCCCAAATCTAAAATATTGTGTTAGAATATAAACGTAAATACTCTTTAAGGAGAAAAGCTATGGATTATATGAAAGAATCTCTCAAAAAACACTACGAGTGGAGAGGTAAAATAGAAATCAATACGAGAAGCAAAATCAACAGCAAGGAAGACTTGTCACTCGCCTACACTCCCGGAGTTGCGCAGGCGTGTCTGGAGATACAAAAGGACGTGGACAAATCGTACGACCTCACAAGACGATGGAATACGGTCGCTGTCGTAACAGACGGCACGGCAGTATTGGGATTAGGCGATATAGGTCCTGAGGCAGGTATGCCCGTAATGGAAGGCAAATGCGTGCTTTTCAAAGAATTCGGTGACATAGACGCTATCCCCCTGTGCGTAAAATCCAAAGACGTCGACGATATTGTCAAGACTGTCGCTCTTCTCTCAGGAAGCTTCGGCGGCGTAAACCTCGAAGACATATCTGCTCCCAGATGTTTCGAAATAGAAAAGAAACTCAAAGAATGTACGGATATTCCTATATTCCACGATGACCAGCACGGCACCGCGGTAGTAACGGTAGCAGCTATTACAAACGCACTGAAAATCGTCGGCAAAAAGTGGGAAGACCTTATTGTAACTTTCAGCGGTGCGGGCGCGGCAGGTACTGCAATCGCAAAACTTCTCCTCAAACTCGGCGTAAAGGATATATACGTCTGCAACAGAAAAGGCATAATCTGTAAGGGCGTCAACGAGCCTAAGGGCAACGAAGAGCTTGCCGAAATCACAAACAAAGAGCGTCGTCAAGGTACTCTTGACGACGCAATGAAAGGCGCAGACATATTTGTAGGCGTATCCGCTCCCAATATCGTGACTGAGGATATGATTAAGTCTATGTCAAAGGACGCAATAGTTATGGCTATGGCAAACCCCGTACCCGAGATTATGCCCGACGTAGCAAAGAAAGCCGGCGCACGCGTAGTAGGCACGGGACGCAGCGACTTCCCTAACCAAATAAACAACGTACTCGCCTTCCCCGGCATATTCAGAGGCGCGCTCGACGTGAGAGCAAAGGAAATCAACGAGGATATGAAAGTAGCTGCGGCCAAAGCTATCGCAAGCCTTGTCAGCGACGAGGAACTCAACGAAGACTACATTCTCCCTATGGCTTTCGACAAGCGCATAGGCTCTACTGTCGCAAAAGCCGTAGCAAAAGCGGCTAAGGACAGCGGCGTAGCAAGAATATAATAAAAAACTGTTGCTATAAAAACCGAAAGCGGGTGTAATACCCGCTTTTATTCTTACTTTACTATAGCTGTTTTTGGAAATTATACATAATGTAATTGCTGTTTAATATTGTTTCAAATCATTTATTAAAGTGTAAATTTAATTTAAAACAGATTATCTTTTTCTGCTAGTTTATCTACCACTTTGATTATGTCTTCGTTGAGTACAAGGTCTGCCGATTTGTCATACCCTGTAGCATCCTTGTTGATGAGCACAAGTCTATTGCCTCTGTAATAATCCACAAGACCTGCCGCAGGATAAACCTTGAGCGACGTACCTATTACCAAAAGCATATCTGCGGAACATACTGCCTGTATGCTTTTGGTTACCGTCTGTTCGTCAAGCCCTTCTTCGTAAAGCACTACGTCAGGCTTTATTATATTGCCGCATACGCTGCATCTCGGTATCCCTTTGCTAGCCAAAACATAATCGAGGTCATATTTTTTGCCGCATCCCGTACAGGTATTGCGATATATGCTTCCGTGAAATTCAAGTACGTTTTTACTTCCCGCAAGCGTATGCAGTCCGTCGATATTCTGAGTTATGACGGCTTTTAATTTGCCCGCGTCTTCGAGTTTTTTAAGATACGAATGCGCTTTATTGAAAGTAGCGTTTTTGTATATCATATTGTTTTTGTAGAATTCGTAGAATTCATCGGTAGCGTTTATAAAACAAGTATGGGATAAAAGCTCCTCGGCTGAGTATGAGTAGCCCTTGCTTGTGATATAAAGTCCGTCCGCGCTTCGAAAATCCGGTATGCCGCTAGGCACGGATATCCCCGCGCCTGTCAAAGCAACGATATTGTTGCTATTTGCTATCATATTCTTCAATAAATTTATCTTATTTTCAAAATCCGTCATATCTGCCTTGTTATCAAATAAATATTCAGCTATAGTAATTCTAGCACCTATCGAGAAAATATACAATACAAAATTTTAATATTTTAAGTTTGACGAAAAAATCAACTTATCTTTGCCCTAAATCAGTTGGGCAAAAAAACGCACAAACAACGGCATAAAACAATAGAAGCCGGCTTGCGCCGACTTCTATCGCTATGAAGTTATTATTGAAGAAGAAAACCTTCAACCGAAAATTCAGTTTTTCTTGCCGTAGTAAGCATTGAGGTACATCTGCTTGATTTCCTTCATAAGAGGATATCTGGGGTTAGCACCCGTACACTGGTCGTCGAATGCGTCCTCTACCATCTTGTCGAGAGTGGAGAGGAAGGTCTCTTCGTCGATACCGTAATCTTTGATGGTTTCCTTGATGCCTACAGTCTTCTTGAGTTTGTCGATTTCTGCAATCAAAGACTCAATCTTTTCGTCATCAGTCTTGCCCTTAAGTCCGAGCATAGTTGCAACGTCGGCATATCTCTTCTTTGCCTGAGGATACTTGTACTGAGGGAAAGTACCCATCTTTACGGGGTCGTCAACCGCGTTGAATCTGATTACTTCGTCAATCATAAGCGCATTTGCAACGCCGTGAGGCAAGTGATGATAAGAGCCGAGCTTGTGAGCCATAGAGTGACATACACCGAGGAATGCATTTGCGAATGCCATACCTGCCATACAGGAAGCGTGAGCCATAACTTCTCTTGCTTCTGCATCGTGTGCGCCGAGTTCGTAAGCTCTGGGCAAGTAATCGAATATCATCTGTATAGCCTGCTTAGCAATACCGTTGGTAAAGTCGGTAGCCATTACGGACGCGATAGCTTCGAGAGCGTGAGTCAAAGCGTCGATACCGGAAGCTGCCGTCAAGCCCTTAGGAATATTCATCATAAGGTCTGCGTCTACGATTGCCATATCGGGCAAGAGTTCGTAGTCGGCAAGAGGATACTTTGTACCAGTCTTTTCATCGGTAATAACTGCAAAAGGAGTTACTTCAGAGCCGGTACCTGCAGTCGTTGCGATTGCAATAAAGGTTGCCTTATCGCCCATATGAGGGAAGGTGTATACTCTCTTGCGGATATCCATAAATCTCATTGCGAGGTCTTGGAAGTCTACTTCGGGATGCTCGTAGAGTACCCACATAATCTTACCTGCGTCCATAGCCGAACCGCCGCCGATAGCGATGATTACGTCAGGTTCGAACTCTCTCATAGCCTTTACGCCTTCCATAGCGCAAGCAAGCGTAGGGTCGGGTGCGACGTTGAAGAAAGTGGTATGTCTGATACCCATCTCGTCAAGTCTGTCAGTAATATTCTTTGTAAATCCGCTCTGATACAAGAAACTGTCGGTTACGATAAACGCTTTTTTCTTGTTCATTACGTCCTTGAGCTCTCTCAAAGCTACGCCGAGACAGCCTTTCTTGAAGTATACCTTTTCGGGTGTTCTGAACCACAACATATTCTCTCTCCTTTCTGCAACTGTCTTGATATTGATAAGATGTTTAACTCCTACGTTTTCGCTTACGCTGTTACCGCCCCAGCTTCCGCAACCGAGGGTGAGCGAAGGAGCGAGTTTGAAGTTGTACAAGTCACCGATACCGCCTTGCGAAGAAGGAGTATTGATAAGCACACGGCAGGTACGCATTCTCTTTGCGAATTTGTCGAGCTTTTCCTTGCCCGTCTCAGTATTGACATACAATACGGAAGTGTGTCCGAGTCCGCCGTCGTCGATAAGCTTGCTTGCCTTGTCGAGTGCGTCGTCGAAGTTCTTAGCCTTGTACATAGCGAGCACGGGAGAAAGTTTTTCGTGAGCGAATTCTTCGCTGAGGTCTACGCTTTCTACTTCGCCTACGAGTACCTTTGTTGTCTCGGGTACGTCGAAGCCTGCCATCTTAGCGATAACGCAAGCGGGCTGACCTACGATTTTAGCGTTGAGCGCGCCGTTGATGAGTATGGTCTTTCTAACCATATCTGTCTGTTGAGGATTGAGGAAGTATGCGCCTCTGAAAGCCATTTCTTCCTTGAATTCTTTATATACCTTTTCGAGTACGATAGTAGATTGCTCGGATGCGCAAATCATACCGTTGTCGAAAGTCTTGGAGTGCAAAATCGAATAAGCAGCCATCTTGATATCCGCACTGTCGTCTACGATAGCGGGAGTATTACCTGCGCCTACGCCTACAGCGGGCTTGCCGGAAGAATATGCCGCCTTAACCATTCCGGGACCGCCGGTAGCCAAAATAAGGTCTGCTTCTTTCATTATCATACCGGACAAAGGCACGGAAGGCTCGTCTATCCAGCCGATTATACCTGCGGGTGCGCCTGCCGCTACAGCTGCGTCGAGTACGACTTTGGCAGCAGCAATAGTACACTTTTTAGCTCTGGGGTGGGGAGAGAAGATAAGACCGTTTCTCGTCTTCAAAGCGAGAAGGGACTTGAAGATAGCGGTAGAAGTAGGGTTGGTCGTAGGAATAACCGCTGCAATAACGCCTACAGGCTCTGCATACTTGGTGATGCCGAAAGCCTCGTCTCTTTCGATTACGCCGCAAGTCTTGACGTTTTTGTAAGTGTTGTAGATATATTCGGATGCATAGTGGTTTTTGATAACCTTGTCCTCTACAACGCCCATACCCGTCTCTTCGACAGCCATTTTAGCAAGGGGAATTCTCATCTTATTGGCAGCCATAGCTGCGGCAAAGAAAATCTTGTCAACCTGCTCTTGAGTATAAGTCGCATAGATAGCTTGCGCCTTTCTGACTTCAGCAAGTCTTGCCAGCAAAGATTGTTCGTCGTTTACGATTTGAATGTTTGCCATTTTTATATCCGTCCTTTTAAAAAAATTTTTTACTTTCTTAGTGTTGGTATTTTGTTATATTAATATACCGCTCTGCCGTACGGCAAATCAAAATATATACTTCAAAATACCTTTTGTGAAATTTTTCACAATTATTGTACTTATATTTTATACGATTTGCATATACGTGTCAACAGTTTTGATATACATTTTTGAAAAAATGTTAATTTTTTAACAAAACCTTGTTTTACTCCTTCTTCGGACTGCTTTCCGTCTGTTTTGCCGTCGTATATTATATTCTCTTCTTTGAAGATGAGGTCACATAAACCGTCGAATTTAAGCACTGTTTGGCGCCTAAAACAAACATTGTATTTTCTCTTTTGTTTATTAAAGTGTTAGTTTGTTATTTTTTTTGCAAACAAAAAGGACGGCTCGCGCCGTCCTTTTTGTTATTCTTGCAAAAATGCATAAGCTTTATCCAAATCTTTTTTCCCTCCCTCTTCGTATTTTTCATACGGAAAAGGAATTCCCAGCCGTTCGTATTTGCTCGTGCAGAGTTTTCTGAACGCCAAAAGCTTTAGTTCCTTTATACAAGAGTATCTGTTTTTTATATCTTTTATTATATTCAGTTTCAAAGGCGTATCGTTGAGCGCAGGCACAAGCACATTTGTCAATGTTACCTCTTTGCCCAGTTCCTCGCATTTATCGAGAAAATCGTAAACTCTCTTATCTACCCTTCCGTCCTGATTTTTTACGTCAAGTCTAATACCGTCGCAAGCTTCGATAAGGGCTTCGTCGGCTATAAGACCGTTGGTTTCTATAATAGAATTTATGCCCTCTACGTGCAACGCATTGACCAAAGCCGCGCAAAATTCAGCCTGCAAAAACGGTTCGCCGCCCGAAAGCGTTACTCCGCCGTTTTTTATATAGTTTTTATATCTTTTAATCTTGCGCACCAAGTCCGAAAGGTCGGTTTCGTTGCCCATTTCCGTCCACGTCTCGGGGTTGTGGCAAAAACCGCAACGCATATTGCACCCCGTAAAGAATACTACGCATCTAAGTCCTTTGCCGTCTACCGCCGAACCGTTGTATACGGAATCTATTCTCGCCTTATAGTTCACCGTGATAAGTCCTCTTCAATACCTCGAGCTGCTGGTCCTTGGAAAGTTTGTGGAAGTTGACCGCATATCCCGATACTCTTATGGTAATGTTGGGATACTTAGCAGGATTTTCCATAGCCTCTACAAGCTTTGCTCTGTCAAGCACGTTTACGTTGAGGTGATGTCCGCCTTCCTTGAAGTAGCCTCCGAGCATATCGGCAAGGTTGCTGATTCTCTTGTCCTTTGTATCGCCGAGAGCGTTAGGCAATATGGAGAAGGTATTGGATATACCGTCTCTGCAACAGTTGTACTGGAGCTTTGCTACGGAATTCAAGGAAGCAAGCGCACCGCTGGTCTCTCTGCCGTGCAAAGGATTTGCACCGGGAGCAAAAGGCTCGCCCTTCTTTCTGCCGTCGGGAGTGCTGCCCGTCTTCTTTCCGTATACTACGTTGGAAGTAATGGTCAAAGCCGACAAGGTTTGCTCTGCGCCTCTGTAAGCAGGAGTGTTTTTGAGTTCCTTATTGAAGTTTTCGAGTACGGATACAGCAATGCTGTCTACTCTGTCATCATCGTTGCCGTACTTAGGGAAATCGCCCTTTATATCGAAGTCGCAGATAAGACCGTTGTCACCGTAGACAGGGGTAACTTCTGCATACTTGATTGCCGACAAGGAGTCTGCTATAACGGACAAGCCCGCTACACCGCACGCCATAAATCTGTGCACTTCGGTATCGTGAAGAGCCATCTGAATCTTCTCGTAAGCATACTTGTCGTGCATTCTGTGAATTACGTTGAGGGTGTTGATATAAAGTCTGCACATCCACTTGCTGTACTCGTTGAATGCAGCCATAACTTCGTCATAATCGAGCTTACCCTCAAACTTCTTGCCCTTAGGCGCTACTTGCAATCCGCTGTACTCGTCCATACCGCCGTTGAGCGTAACGAGAAGAAGTTTTGCAAGGTTGCATCTTGCGCCGAAGAATTGCATCTGTTTGCCGACTTTCATTGCCGATACGCAGCAAGCAATTGCGTAATCGTCTCCGTATATAGGACGCATCAAATCGTCGTTTTCGTACTGAATGGAGTCGGTATCGATAGAAACCTGAGCGCAGAATTTCTTAAAGTTTTCGGGAAGTTTATCCGACCACAAAATCGTGAGGTTAGGCTCGGGAGCGCAACCGAGAGTATACAGAGTGTTGAGCATTCTGTAACTGTTTTTGGTTACGAGCGTTCTGCCGTCGAGTCCCATACCGCCTACACTCTCGGTAGTCCAGGTAGGGTCACCGCCGAAGAGTTCGTTGTACTCGGGGGTACGGAGCTGTCTGGAAAGACGGAGTTTAATTACAAAGTCGTCCATAAGCTCTTGCGCCTGCTCTTCAGTCAAAGTACCTCTGTCAAGGTCTCTTTGAATATAAATATCGAGGAAGGTAGAAGTTCTTCCGAGGCTCATTGCCGCGCCGTTTTGCTCCTTGATAGCCGCAAGATAACCGAAGTACAGCCACTGTATAGCCTCTTTAGCGTTGGCCGCAGGCTGAGATATATCGTAACCGTACTTGAGAGCCATACCCTTAAGGTCCTTAAGTGCCTGAATCTGCTGATGCAGTTCCTCTAGAGTACGGATATTGTCTTCGCTCATATCGTTCTGCCCGTAACGCTTTTTATCTGCAAGCTTCTGCTCGATAAGATAATCCACGCCGTAAAGCGCAACCCTTCTGTAGTCGCCTATGATACGGCCTCTGCCGTATGCGTCGGGAAGACCCGTGAGTATTGCCGCCTTTCTTGCCGCACGCATCTCGTCTGTATAAACAGAATATACACCGTCGTTGTGCGTGGTGCTGTATTTGAAGTTTTCTTCGATTTTGTCGCTGAGTTTGTAGCCGTATGCTTCGCAGGACTGTCTTGCCATACGCATACCGCCGAAAGGATTTACTCCTCTCTTCAAGGGCTCGTCCGTCTGGAAGCCCACGATAATATCGAGGTCCTTGTCGATATATCCTGCCTCGTACGCCAAAAGACCCGAAACGTGTTCGGTATCGACGTCAAGCACGCCACCCTTGTCAAGCTCTTTCTTGAGAAGGTCGTTGACTTTCTCCATAACCTTCTTAGTTCTTTCCGTAGGTCCTGCCAAAAAGGATTTGTCGCCCTCGTAAGGGGTATAGTTGAGATTGATGAAGTCTCTTACGTCAATCTTGTTTTGGTAGTCGCCTTCTTTGAAACCTTTCCACTGTTCGTATTTCATATATATCTCCTTTTGAATATTGTCGATAAAAAAGCCCAGACAGTATATTTATCTGCCCAGGTGGTCGGCTAATCAGGTCATTGTTCCCTTGCGTTAGTCGCTAAAATCCACCAGTCGCAATGGCCATTATATTCTATTTGCACTTTTGACAACAATATGTTGTATATCGTAACAATAGTATAAACAAAATATAGTGCCGTGTCAATGTTTTTGCGCTACAATAAATTTTTATTTTATAAGCCAAAATCATAATTGACTTATATGCGGCATTTTTGCAAAATACGCCTGACAAAATGACGGTATCAGGCGTTTATTGCGTCAAAATTTTAACGTAATATGCGTTAAGACTTAGATTGCCGCAATTTTAGTCTTTGCGTTGCAAAGTCTTTTATTTACAAAATACGTTGGCGAATTTTTCCTTGTCCTATTTTCCCGCCATCTTTATTTGCGACTTAATTATATATTATCCTTTAGCGAATGTCTACCTTTAATACTGTAACTCAGTCACTTTCCTTTTATCATATTTTTCCTTGTCTTAAAATGTAGACGCAAATAAAAAAGCGACCTCGAGGCCGCTTTCGTTATATTATTATTTATCAGTAATATTGAGTCAAGATTAAAGCACTTTCGACAAGAAGTCCTTCAGTCTTTCGTTTTGAGGATGAGTAAAAAGCTTTTTAGGCGCGTCCTCTTCGACTATCTTTCCGTCGTCAAGGAAAAGCACTCTGCTCGCAACTTCTCTCGCAAAGCCCATCTCGTGCGTAACTATTACCATAGTCATTCCCTCGTCGGCAAGCTCCTTGATAAGTTCGAGTACTTCTCCTACCATCTCGGGGTCAAGCGCACTCGTAGGCTCGTCGAAAAGCATTACTTCGGGCTCCATTGCAAGCGCTCTCGCGATAGCTACTCTCTGCTTCTGACCGCCCGACAATTTGGAAGGATATTCGTCCTTTTTGTCAAGAAGCCCTATTCTCTCAAGAAGCTGAGTGGCTTTTTCTATTGCCTGCTCCTTCGTCTTGAGTTTAAGTTGCACGGGCGCAAGTATCATATTCTGCATAATCGTCAGATTGTTGAACAGGTTGAAGTGCTGAAATACCATTCCCACACGCTGACGAGCTACGTTTATGTTGAGGTTGTATTTTTTCTTATATTCCCTCAATCTCTCGAAATACTCGATACCTTCGTGTTTTTTCAAAAGGTCGTTTTTCTTTATAGCGGCAATTACATTATCCGCCAAAGCGTCAAATGAATCTCTGTCCATTCTGCCCGCGAGCAAATCGTAATCGGTTATGCCCTCGCACTTCGCCCCCAAAGCCTTGCTCATCTGGTATACCATTGCTTTTTTGAAAGTTTTGGTAGCCATGATTACGTTTCTGTGAAGATAAGGGTCTACGGGCGTAACGAGTTTATCCTCTAGCCACACTTCGCCGTAGGTAGGCTCTTCAAGCAAATTCATACATCTCAAAAACGTACTCTTGCCGCTGCCCGAAGGTCCTATTATTGCTATCTTTTCGCCCTTTTGAATTTTGCACGATATACCCTTGAGTACCTCAAGCTTTCCGAAATACTTGTAGATATTGACCGTGTCTATAATAATGCCTTTTTGGGAATTTTGTATCTCCTCGTCTACGAAAATACCCTTTTCGTTTTCGTCGCAATCCGTCAAATCCCTCAAGCCGTCCGGCATGTTTTTTGCGATACTATCTTCTGTCACTCGCTCTCAACCTCCTCTCTAGCAGTTTGATAATCAAAGTGATAAAGTATACTATCACCAAATAACACAGTGCAAGTACCATATAAGGCACTAAATATTCGTAGTTTGCCGAGCCTATCTCCTGGAACGCTTTCGTCAAGTCCACCGCCGCAATAAACGATACCACCGACGTATCCTTTACCAATATAATAAACTCGTTGCCCAACGTAGGCAGTATGTTTTTGACTGCTTGCGGTATTATGACTTTGAACATGGTTTGGCCGTAGCTGAGTCCAACGGCTCTTCCCGCTTCCATTTGTCCCTTATCGACAGACAATATGCCGCTTCGCATTATCTCGCAAACGTATGCGCCGCTATTCATACCGAACGATATTATTGCCACGACAAGCGCCGGTATATCGCCCATTCCTATCATAGGGAACAATACGAAATAGAAAATCAGCAGTTGCACGACCATAGGCGTACCTCTGAAAATTCCCACATATATATCGGTAAGAGTAGAAAATACTCTCGCCACTTTTCTCTTTTGCGGCACTACCTTCGTCACTGCGAGTATTGTACCGATTACTATACCTATCAAAAGTCCCAATACAGCGATAATGAGGGTATTTTGGAGACCCTCCAATACCCTCTTATATCCGCCTGAGACCATTTGATTGTAAAAACCGCGCCATGCAGTCTGCAAATCCATTCCCATTGACTGTTTTCCTAATTCGGATTATTGATGATTACAAATTTTTTATGATGGCTTCTACGTCTTCTTTCGTCTTGCAATTGTCAAAAGTCGTATCGGCGATAGGAGCGATAATTACCTGAGAAGCGTCTTCGCCGTCATCAAGGAAATATGCGTCCGAGAAACTTACCTGTTCAGCTCTTGCTATGGTAACGGTCAACGCAGCGGCCGCAATGTCTGCCTTGTCGGTCTGAATACTCGTAACTACCGCTTCGAAAGCCATGTTCTCAACGTACATCGTATAACCGTACTCTTCACAGAACATTGCCATGATTTCCATATCGATACCGGAGAAAGCGCCGCCGTCCATATATTCAAAAGGATCGAATTCGGCATTGGTAGCGACTATGAGAGTGTTGGGAGCATTCTTATCGCCGTTGGTAAACTTCTTGGGAGTAATGGTGCCGTTGGTGTAACCTTCGATGATAGCCTGAACTTCATCGCTGTTGTTGGCAAGGAATTCGTTGACTTTTGCCAAAAGTTCGTCATTGCCGTTCTTTACTGCAAATGCATACTTCTCTTTTGTGAGATTGATATCTATGAGTTTTACCTTGTCGGAATAAGCCTTGACAAGTTCTTTTGCTACCGCCTTATCGGTTACGACGTATTTGATTCTGCCGTTTATCATATCCTGAACGGCGAGACCTGCCGAAGAATAACCCTTTGCGGTAAGGTTGGAGAAAGATTCAACATAATCTTTACCCGTAGTAGCGTTCTGGAATCCTACTGCTACGCCGGAATTACATGCCATAAGCGAAAAACAGCTTACGCTTATCATTGCAACGATTAAAAGTGCCAAAATAACTTTTTTCATATAAAAATCCTCTTTTTCGATTTTCTATAATTTTAGCATTAAATATGTGCGTATGCAAGCAATTTTGTATAAGTAGTTTTTATCTTGCATAATAATGCATAAACATTACTTAAAATCGCCTTTTATGCAATATCGTTTTGCATAACGTAGTCGTGTACGTACATGTCCTCCCCGACCTGACGCTGTATATCTTTTTTGACTACAAAACCGAAATGTTTGTATCTCGCTATAGTATCGGCGTTAGCAGCGTTTACGTTGAGAATTATCTTGTCATATCCGCTCTTCAAAGCTTTTTCCTTGACGAAAGAAAACATCTGCGAAGCAAGTCCCTTTCCTCTGTATTCTTCGAGAAGATAAAATTTGCTGAGATAATAGTATTCTTTTTTAGGCTCCACGGCTACAAATCCTATTCTCGCACCTTCAAGCGTAACAAAGTAATATTCACCGCCTTCCTCTATCTCCTTGTTTATGCCCTCTACCGACTGAAAACTCTTGAGCATCGCTCCGTTTATTTCCTCTCCGACGATAGGGTCGTAATAAGCCTTCAGTATTTTTGTCGCAAGTTCAGACATATCCTCAAGCTGTGTTTTCGTTGTTACCTTTTCAAATTCCACTTTTTGCATTTTTATGCACTTCCTTTTTATTTTCCGATTGCTATAAATATAGCACAAAAAACTTTTGATTTGCAAATATTTTTGTAAAAAAAAGAGGCCTCAGCCTCCTTTCTTTTATCGTCATAGCGTCAATCTTTGTCTTTGCAATACAGAATCAATTGTCCGTCTGAAAACCGCCAGTCTCTCCAGTCTGCCGCCGAAGTACATTCGGGGTCGGAATAAAACTTATAGACGCCCACGTTAAAGTACTCCGCAATTTCTGCCGGCGGAAAAAATATATCTTCCCCCTCTTCGCAATTATCGCTCCAGAATGTTGCTTCTATGAGTTTGAGTCTGTTTTCTTCTCTCGCCAAATCTTCAAAAGTCACCCCTTCTGCCGCCATTTCCTCAAGCTTTTCTTGATAATAGTAGTTATCCTTATTGTTTTCGAATACATACTCTATCTCTTCGGCAGTGACAAGTTCTGTATATCGTCTGAATACTACGTTGCTTTGACTCAATGCAACTTCCCCTTCGTCCATATCGTCCTTGTCGGCAAATATCTCGTATCTGTCAGACACTAAATCTTCTATGCCGTAAGTAAACTCATCCTTTATATCGTAACCGCTCCAGTACACTTCTTCTAGTACGGGCATTTGCGAAAACAAGTCTATATCCTGTATGGCAATATCTCCCACGTATATTCGGGTGCAGTTGAGCGTAACAAAATCGATGCTTG
The DNA here is from genome assembly GCA_944380355.1 of uncultured Christensenellaceae bacterium. GTDB lineage: Bacteria > Bacillota > Clostridia > Christensenellales > UBA3700 > RACS-045. Next base: position 11,372 of record CALWHJ010000005.1, on the reverse strand, counting down.
CTTTTTCTCCTCTCCAGCCTACGGCACTTACGGGCTTACCGTAAATAGTATAAGGGATTACGAGAGTTTGTTTGGTTTTGCCTTCTTCCGTAAGTCCGCATATTATCCTCTCATAGTTGTCGCCGTCTTTTATGTCGGTATAATAATAATCCCCAAACTCCTCAACCTCGCCCAGCCATCCGTCATACAACTTTTTAGGAGTTGTACAAGAGATGCATACGACAAGTATGACAAGAAGCAATACAAATATTTGCAATATTTTAGCAAATCTTCTCATATTAATCTCCTTTACTGTTTGCATATACTACACCTAAGGCAGCGTTTTGTATCGAAAAATATAAAAGCAGGCTACTTTAACCTGCTTTTATAAGGTGCAATTACAATTCTATATAATTTTTGAGCATTGACTTGTAAGCTTCTACGTCAGCCGCTTTTACAAGTTTCTTAGCGACATTAAGATTGAGAATATAAGATGCTTTCTCGCAATTTACGAAGTCTCTCATTATTATATTGATATACTGCAAATCATTGCTCTCATAAAGTCCTTTGACATACGCATTCATATTGGGGTCGTGCTTTGCTTCACCATCTCTTATAGAGGTCAACATATATGTAAGCTGTCCTTGCAATACAAACATTCCGCCCTTAGAATTTTTGAACATTTCGATATACTCGGGAATGTATTTTTCGATATACTTCTGCGAAGAAGAACGGTTGTATGAAACATTGTAATATGAACGCAGCGCGCTACCCTCTCTTTCCTCGCTGTCCTTATCTCTTGCAATCTGATAAGGTCTGTCAAGATTGCTCTCGTTCTGTCCTACGAATATAAGACACTTGCCTCTAGCTTCGCCCAAAGTGAGAGCCTTGACGAATTCAAGCGCGCTTTCGCCCTCGACGTTAATCAGTTTGTCTGAGAGTTTTTCTTCGAGCATATCGAAAATACCTTTATCGTTTCCGCCTTCCGTCCACTGAAAATCGAGAATAACCGTCTCTGTAGGATTTTCGTCTAAAAAAGCTTTGACGTCTTCAAGCACTTGCGAATATTTCATTTCGCCCTTTACGGAGTGATACATATAAAACTCTCCGCCCGTATACATAACGCGCGTATCGAAGTATCTGAAGCCTCTCTCGAGCTGCTCCAAATAAGTCTTATCCTGAGTTTCGGCAACTAAGTTCATTCCCTTTGTTCCGCTGTCGTGACTTCCGGGGATTACCAACTCGGTGAGCAAAGTATCGTCTTCAATCATACTCATCCACGACGAAAGCTCTGCTACAGGCTCATCAGAAACAGTACCTTCGGGTACGTTGTCGCAAGCTGCAAAAATTAACAAACTGACACTCAAAACAATTATAATGCTTATAAAAAGTATTCTGAATTTTTTCATATCCCTACACCTAACTTATTGATATATTAATAATAATATAAAAATTCGTTTTTGTCAAATTCGTATTTGTTTATGATATGATAAAATAGTCACTTATCCATATATTTTACTGCCGATATAGAAAGACACATTTACTAAAAATAATTACTATTATTAATTCAAAACAGCAAACGCAGAGTTGCCTGCAAAAAGTTGAGCGTTCATTTTATATGTTTATCCTTTTCACGGAGGGGATACATAAGGGGAAATGCCAAAGCGGTGCCCTCTTATGAGAGGTCGCAGCCCGATTGCAAATTAAGGTATGCTCTTTGCATACCTTACCGAAAAGCGAGGCTGACGACCTGTGACGGGATTTGCAAGGAGCCTCGCGACGGCTTAGCGAGCAAGCAAATGCGTCTTGTGCGAGCGTCACTATTTCGGTCTGCCCGAGCACGGAGATTTAATTTGAATTTACTTATATCATTTTAAATAGCGAACGGAGTGAGCTGCCTCGCAAAAAGTTGGTAGCGACCGTGAGACGTCGCGAAGGCGTTTACAACTAAGCAGCCGAACCGAGCGTGACTTTTTGCGAAAGCGAGGGAGCAAGGTTTACAGCGAAACTTTTTGATTAAAAAAGTGGAGCAAAGTTACCTTTGCTCCCGAGCGTGGTCGGAGTGACGGGATTTGCAAGGAGCCACGCGACGGCTTAGCGAGCAAGCAAATGTGTCTTGTGCGAGCGTCACTATTTCGGTATTCCTGGGTACGAAGACCTTGAGGGAGGCTCCCTTATTATTAACAAAAAAAAAAGCGGTCGAAAACCGCTCTTTTTTTTGTTAATAATAAGGGAGCCTCCCTCAATATGGTCGGAGTGACGGGATTTGAACCCACGGCCTCTTGGTCCCGAACCAAGCGCGCTACCAAACTGCGCTACACCCCGACTTATCGTTTATCCGACATAAATATAAATTTAAATTTAAATTTACGGTATATATCATACCATACATATATTAAAAATACAAGTCAAAAACAATCAATGTAGCATCAAATATGTGCTGAACTGCTATTTACCAATATAATATATGCGGTAAATAATAGGGATTTACCATAGTTGCACGCGCCATAACATAGGAGCCTTACCGAATACTATAATTTGTATCAATAAATTCATCGCATCCGCAAGTATCAATGTACCTAAGACAATTACGGTTATTTTTATAGCCTTATACGGGGCTTTTCTCATCAGCTTTAATAAAGGATTGTATATCAGCCTGAATATTAAATACGCAAAAGTACCGTACCAAAGCGAAGGCACAAGCCCTGCATACTTTGTAACCAAAAACTTACTGCTACTATAATACCACAAAGTTACACCGAAGCATTTCTCGTACAAATTGCCTACTATCAATTCTCCTAAAAATACCGCAACACAAAGAAATACAAATATAAGGATATTAGATAATACTTTTGTTTTCCAGCTGGTTTTTTTGAATATTTTTTTACCAAAAACCGTTAAATCGTCGATATTGCCGAAACAAATATGAAAGGCAAAGGATACCAAAACATAGGGAGAGATAAAAGGCAATATGTGATATCTAGCGTCAATAGTACCGTTTGTGACAAGTTTGACCGAATTTTCCAAAATCCAGCCCACAAACGCTATGCAGATACCTATAAAGGCAAGATACACAAATTCTACACCGAATATCGTCCATCTCTTTTTAGGCTTTTCTACGGGAGGAGAATTCTCTTCTCCGTTTATTTTTTCGTCATTCAAATTTTTCTCGTCTTTCACTTTGCACCTCTCATTCTGCACATATAAATTCTTATCCCGCTTTTAAATATTATTCAGATTTTTACTTTTTTGCCCTATATCTATAAAAGATAATACAAGGCAAACAAGCAAACGGTAGAATTTATCGACAACAAAAATTTCCCTGACTAAATATCCGTATCGCTTAAATTCGTAAATGTAATTAATTCTATTTTTAGTATAACATATTACAAACAGTTTTTCAAGAGTGATTTTTATTTAATAAACGCAATAAATATAAAATGCCTGTAAGCACAAAAAGCAACTAGCCAAAATTTGAAATAAAAAAATGAGATAAGTAAAACTCTCTTATTTTTTATTGCCATGTACAGGTGCTTCAATTATATTTCTGCTTAAAACAGTACCGACAAACGGTTATATCTTTGATATATACCGTTTCGTTTGGTCGGTAGACGAGCGACCGACTATTAAAGCCGAGTATTTTTGCACAAAAAAATACTCGCTTCCCTTGTCGGGTAGCGAGTTTGGTGCTGCTGAGAGGACTTGCAAGGAGCAGCGCGACGGCTTAGCGAGCAAGCGGTAGCGTCTCGTGCGAGCGTCACTATTTCGGTACTCCGAGTCTACCGCACTTAAGGCGCAAGCATTTTCGGGAATAAAAAAGAGAGACTCTGTGTCTCTCCTTTTTGTGCCCGTCTTAAGCGACGCGCCGTACTGGTGCTGCTGACCGGACTTGCAAGGAGCAGCGCGACGGCTTAGCGAGCAAGCGGTAGCGTCTCGTGCGAGCGTCACTATTTCGGTACTCCGAGTCTACCGCACTTAAGGCGCAAGCATTTTCGGGAATAAAAAAGAGAGACTCTGTGTCTCTCCTTTTTGTGCCCGTCTTAAGCGACGCGCCGTACTGGTGCTGCTGACCGGACTTGAACCGGTACGGAGCCGCCCCCGAGGGATTTTAAGTCCCTTGTGTCTGCCTATTCCACCACAGCAGCATACTGTACTAAAAAATAGCTCTTGCTTTCGCAAGAGCTTTTGTTTTTGGAGGCACCACCCAGATTTGAACTGGGGATGAAGCTTTTGCAGAGCTCTGCCTTACCGCTTGGCTATGGTGCCACGACATTATATTGTATGCTCTATAATGCCTATATGTGTCTGGAGCGGGAGACGAGATTCGAACTCGCGACATTTGCCTTGGCAAGGCAACGCTCTACCACTGAGCCACTCCCGCATAATTTGGTGGAAACTATAGGGCTCGAACCTATGACCCTCTGCTTGTAAGGCAGATGCTCTCCCAGCTGAGCTAAGCTTCCATACAAATTGCTTATTTATAATATCAAAAAAATATTCGTTTGTAAAGAGTTTTGCTTATATTTTTTTATTTTTTAGAAGCGATCGTATCAACAACCATTTGCGACTTTAAGAGGAATATTAAAACTCACGATTCAATGCTTCGCTTAATTATATATTCACAAACTCATCTATTTATTTAAAATAAATAATTTTAATCATTTATTTCCAAATTAGTAGAAAATCAATACGTTTGCACCATATATTCTATGAATATTTTAAGTCCTATGAGAATGAGTATTACACCGCCTATTATACCCGCTTTCTCTTTGAATACCGCACCGAATTTTTTGCCTATGAAAGTCGCACCGATGCACATAAGTGCGGTAATGATTCCGAAAAGCACAAAAGATATCATAGCAAAAGACTTTTTTTCGGTAACAAACAACACGCCTACGCTGAATGCGTCAATAGAGGTAGCTATGGCCTGAACTATTATCTCTTTGACTTTTATTTTTCTTATATCTTGCTCGAGAGTTTGCTCGACTTGTGCAGATTCAGTAGCCTCGTTTTTTTCTACTGTTTCTAAGGACTCGGATTGCTCTATAATACTTTCCTGTACTTGTTGAGTAAAAGCTTGTTGCTCGGCATCAGACAACATACTGTCATATGCCTTAATTTCAGTATTTTGCACATCGCTCGAATCAGTCGTCAAAACTTCACTTTGCACCTCACAGTATTTGCTGTGTGATTGATTAGACGTTTTATTTGAGTGCTTCGTTTCTCTCAAAGTTTCAATTATCATTTTCCCGCCCAGAATAGTAAGCACTATAAGCGCAATCAGAGGTATGAATTTATCTATATATTGAGAAAAATAACTGCCGATAAAATATCCGAGTATAGGCATCAACGATTGAAAAATACCGAAAATAAGTGCTATTATAATAATCTTCACAACTCGCATACTCTTCTCTACGAGTCCGTTTGTCATAGATACGCAAGAAGCGTCCATCGCAAGACCTATGCCCATAAATACCGATTGCAACATATGTTTGCCTCCAATAAAAAAAGTATAGCTTTTTGCTATACTTCCTAAAGACTTATCGTATAGCAAAGCTGCAGATAAGTCTCGTTGTTTAATGCAAGCCAGATATTTCTATCAGTATGTTGACTTGCAACACTATTGTGCCAACTACTCCCTCATTTATATATATTATACCTTGTAGTTTATGCTTTGTCAACATTTGTCATCATTATTTAATTAAGACAAATACAAAATACTTTAAGCCAAAAATAAAAAGGAGTTGTTATCCGCAACTCCTTTTACAATTATTAAGTCAGCTCTTTTGTTCAGACTGCAACCCCGTAATTTATCGTGCAACCGTCAGGGTTAAATCCGTCTGTCCAATCTTCAGGTTGAGAGGAGTGTGCCGTATTTATTGTCATACCGGCACAGCCTGCAAAGGCATTTGCCTCGAGATAGGTTACGGAAGCGGGTACGAACAACGTCGAAAGTTTTGCACCGTTGAGAGCGTTTGCTCCTATGGAAACAACGTTGAAAGTCTCGCCGTTATACTCAATAGTTGAAGGTATGGTATAGCTTTGTACAGTAAGCATAGCCTTTGTGCTGTAACCTATAAGGCGTGCATTGTTATCGTTGTAAAGAATGTACTTAAACGTAGTGCTTCTTCCCGTCTCCGTAGCTTCAACATTATATACGTACTTGACGTTGTAATACGTAGGCAAATATGTAGGATTGGTTATCAAAGACCAAATACCGTCAAGGCTTGTAAGATTGCTTATGTCCTCAAAGCCGAGTTTAATATTCCACTGCGTTACTCGGTAATTGTATGCACCGCCTATTATACTCTCCTCTATTCCGCAATATATAGTTGCATTAGAACCTGCAAAACATACGAAGCCTACGCTCTCTACACTTGCGGGGATATATATTTCCTTAAGAGACATAGTACCAAGGAATGCATAGTCGCCTATCGACGTCAATGTGGAAGGTAGCGTAATCGAAGACAACATCATATCCATATAGAAGACCTTGGAACCGATCGTCTTGAGTCCTTCGTGGAGAGTTACGGTATTGAGCAAGCTCATATTAGCAAACAATTCGTCTCCTAGTTGAGCTACGACAAATTCAGTATCGTTGTAGGTTACGCTTGCGGGCACTTCTACGCTAAGCGCGCTTGTACTGCCTATATATTCTGCTGCAACCGCAGTATAGTCGTTGAGCAAAATAAAGCTGTAATCTCCGCTCTCGTACATATCGATAACGCCCCAGTAAAGCACTCTCGTACCTTCATCGTCGCCGTCGTTACTATTCCAACTCCATCCCCAACCCGCGGGAACAGATCCGATTGCGGGTTCGTCTCTCTGAATATAGAGATTTGCACTGACGCCTGAGAATGCATAGTTATGCACCTTTTGGATAGTGTCGGGAATAAATATACTCTTAAGATTAGAGCAACCTGCATAAGCATGCTTGCCTATCTGGGTAATATTGTAAGTCTTGGTGTTTGTGCCGTAGCTGTACAACGTCCATTCTATGCCCGTCTTTTCGTCGATTTCCTTGTATTCGGTATATACGGACAAATCGCAGCTTACTGTTTCGTCGATATACGCTCTCGCCGTATTATTGTTTATCATAGCGCCGATTATTGCCGTATTATCCGATACGAGCAAGTATCTGTAATCCGTCGAATAGTATACTTGTTCGATATTGAAATAAATATCTTTTGCAGGAGCGTTGATTAATTTATGGTCAAGATACCATAGTGCGCTCCAACCTGTTACGAGGTTACCGCCGCTGACGTTTTTCTTCTGGATGTAAACCGCTACCTCTACTCCCGAGAAAGCATAGTTTCCGACAGAAGTAATCGTATCCGGAATATAAACCGTATCGATTACGGCGTTGTCCATAAACGCTTCGTCAACTATGGTCGTAACCTTTTTGCCGTTTGCCGCGGCAGGTATGATAAGATTACCTTCCGTACCGTCGTAGCCCGTAATTTCGTTATTAGAGTTGAACTGCAAGCCCGTCATATAGAGGTTGCCGAACAAAGTCATCTTGCCTTTGACTACGTCGTTTGCCATATCGAAAACAGTGTTGCAATAAGGGTCTTTATACCAACTGTCAAATGTATATCCCGTCTTTTCGATAGTCTTTGTTATCGAGCTGCCGTAGCCCATTTCTACTGTTTCGATAAACTTATTAGTAGTTATATCATAGAAACTGATTTGATAATATCTCAAATCGTTGCGATAGTCGGCCTCGATAGTCGTATCTCCCTCGATAAAGCTCGTGCCGCCTATCCAGCCTATAAATACGAAGTCGTATTGTTCGGTAGACTGCTTGGTAGGGTCTTCGGGAATAGGCGAAGACGTGCCGTATTCGACAACGTACTCAGCGTAAACTGCTCCGTCGTTGATAAACGTAACCGTATATTTTCTTATGGTTTCCGTATAAGTAGAACGAACTTCCATGTTGCTCTGAATAAACGATATATCCTTATCCCAGCCGCTGAACGTGTAGTCGTACTTGATAGTCGAATCTTTTGTTACAACGGGCACTTGCGAGCCGAATTCGCTTGCACCGTCCGTAAGGTCTGTTCCGTAAGGCACGGTAAGCGTAGCGACTACGGAATACTCCGTGCCAGTCTGGTCGTTGTAGAAAGTTACGGTATACTGCTGTACTTCTCTCAAGTATACGGCGGTATAAGTTACGTCACCGACTACCGTTTCCGCACTGACGTCAACTGCGGTAAAGTCGGATACGTTTTCGACTATATCGCTCTCGACTTTGCCCCAACCGAGATATGTATAGTCATATTGAGCCGTGTCGTTTTTATATGCTGCAAGCTCGGGAGCGGTCGCGCACGAGCCGTACTCGACTTCTTGCGTCTTGACTATCGTGCCGTCGTTTACAAACGTTACGGTGTACTTTCTTACTGTTTCTTTGTAAATTGCCGTAATATCCAAATCACAGGAAATGTAGCCGAAATATCTGTCCCAATCAATAAAGGTATAGTCGTATTGAGCGGTAGACGTTTTGGAGGTATCGGTAGGCACTTGCGCGCCGAATTCGTTGGACGCGTCGGTAAGGTCTGTGCCGTAAGGCACGTTTTCGATAACTACGCTCATATCGTGGCCGTAATAGAAAGTAACGGTATAGGTACGCTCGATTGCGTCGTAAATTGCATATACCGTAGTGTCTTTTGTAACTTTATCGAGCGCATCGCTATCCGTCCAACCCGTAAAGGTATAAGTAAATCTGTCGTTGGACTCTCTGACGGGAGTTTCGCCCTCATATACGGACGCCTCGTCGGTGGATACGCTGTCTGTAAAGAGTATTTCGCCGTCCCAGTTGACGTACTGAACGGTGTATATATGCGCTATCTGATTGAAGAGCGCGTTGACAACAGTGTTTTCTGTAATATTGTCAAATGCTTTGTCCCAACCCGTGAATTCGTAAGTGTATCCGTCGTCCTTGACCTTGACAACGGTTTCGGGAGCGGTAGCGGAATTGCCGTAAAGCACGATTTCGCTCTTTATGCAGATATCGTCGACCATAAATTTGACTTCGTACTCTCTTACGTCCTCTCTGTACTGAGCGGTAATCGTCATATCGGAAGTAACGCAATCGAACGCGTAATCCCAACCGATAAATACGTAAACGGTGCTTTCCGTCTCGCTCTTGGATACGTCCTCAGGCGCGACTGCCGCCTCGCCGTAAGTCACGGTCTGCGTTAGGGTTTCGCCGTCGCCGTAATTAAACGTAACGGTGAATTCTCTCAGGGATTCGCTGTATTGAGCCTTGACAGTCATATTATCTTCTACGCTGTCAACCGACTGCGACCATCCTGTAAAGGTATAATCGTATTTGTCGTTGCTATCCCTTTGAGGCTCGAAACCGAGCGACGCAGGCTGCAAATACTCGACTTCGTCGCTGCCTAAAACAGCGTCGTCCCAGTCGATAAACGTAACGGTATAAAGAATAGGAGTTGAGTCGAATTGCGCTCTTATCTCGAGATTGGAAGTGACGTTATCGAAAGCGTTGTCCCAACCGATAAATTCGTATGTATTGTATTTATCTGCGGGTTTGGTAACTTTCTCGGGCGCGGTAGCCGAATAACCGTAAACAACACTCTCACTCTTAAGGAGCGTATCGTCCATATAGAAATCGACAGTAAAAACTCGCAAAGTCTGAGAATAAAGAGCGTTTACAGTGATATTTCCGGTAACTTTATCGAAGACGTTATCCCAACCGGTAAATACAAAATCGTACTCAGCGGTAGGGCTCTTCTTAACCTCGCTTGCATTGGGCGCTTTTGCCGCCTCTCCGTAATATACCTTTTGACTCAATACCTGATTGTCACCGTATTTAAAAGTAACTGTATACTGTCTTCTGACAGGCGTGAATTGAGCCACAAGCTGTGTGTCGGAAGTAATATTTTGCGTATTGCCCTGCCAACCTGCGAATACGTAATCGTACTCGGGGGTACTGTCTTTCGTAGGCGTAACAAGTACTGAAGTATCGGCATTTTCACCGTATTTTACCTTTTGCGTGTATACCGCTACCCCGTCGATAACGTATTGAACGTCAAAGGTGCGCAATTCGCTGTCGTAAACAGGATAAGCGTCGTAATGAGATTTTGACAGGTCGGACATATCGCAGTCCCAACCGCTGAAAGTATAAGTATACTTTTCGTCATCGGGCTTTTTAGAAGCTTTAAGAAAGTCCAGATTTACATTGTCGCGGTTAAAAGTATGATTAGCAAGAAGTATTGCTCCTGTATAGTCGTAGAAAGTAACGGTAATACCGTCTGTGATTTCCACCCAGTGAGCGTATACCGTCAAATGACCGTTTTGAACATATTGCGCTACGTCTTCAGGAAGCACTTCCTGTTGCCACGTGCCTTCGTCCAAAAACCAACCGTCAAACAGATAACCGTCTCTTTGAGGTTGCGACTCTAGCAGTTCTTTTGCCTCTTCTATACTCAAAGCATTTGACACGACTTTTTCTTCACTGACAAACTCGATATTTATATCTTGTTTTTTCTCACAAGCTATAAAAGCGGTAACAACCATTACCATAACCGTCAATATCAATATTAACTTTAAAACCGACTTTCTCATTCCATCTTCCTCTGACTTAAATATAATAATATTTAACAGTAATATTTTATGCTATAAAATTGTAATTGTCAAACTTTTGTGCATATAAATATAACCTTAATTTTATCTTAACCAAATTTAATGTTTTTTTGTACTTTAATCACTAATCAAAGGGTTTATATCAATATAAATACATTTAAGGAGTTGAAAATATTTCAACTTTAATTAATTTTTAATAAAATAAGTAACAAATATTACAAAATAATAGACCGTATTGTCCATAAAACAATAAAATAGTAACAGAAAGAATACCCGCGACAAATTTGAGATTTTTCAGAGAGTTCGCGAGCGGAGCATACTATATCGTATGTGACCGAGCGTAACTACTCGCAACAAAATCGCAAAGGTGTGCCGATACACGCGGTCTACAAATAAAAAGAGCGTAGATTTCTTGCTTAGTATAGCCGTCAGAGAGTGGTGGGATTTTTGCTTTTTTTAAGACCGATTGCGGCCGCTAGAATGAAATACAACGGAGATTGGTACAGATTTGAGATTTTTCAGAGAGTTCACGACTTGTTACTTACCCGTGACCTTGGAGAAGGGTGGGATTTTTTCTTTTTCCAGACCGACTACGACAGAAGCGTACTAGATGTACGTGATGGTGAGGGACGTTCCCGAAATTCGCAAAAGCGTGCCGATACACGCGGTCTACAAATAAAAAGAGCGTCCAATTCTGGACGCTCTTTTTATTTGTAACCGGCGGCGACCTACTCTCCCAGGCCGTGTCCAGCCAAGTACCATCAGCGCTGAAGGGCTTAACTTCTGTG
>CALWHJ010000004.1 GCA_944380355.1 uncultured Christensenellaceae bacterium | reverse complement strand
CTGCGGTGCGCCCGCGGCAGTTACGTACGGCAAGTACGCGCCTTTGCGGGCGACCTGGAAAAAGAAAAAATCACACCGCTCTCCGCAGTCGCACGAGGGTGGTTTTATTTTTGAAATGTTTTCATGTACTAATCTCTGCGCTTGCACAGACAGAAAGTTATATTAACGGCGGCGCGCCTTTTCCTTTTATCTGCGGTGCGCTTGCGGCAGTTAAGTATATCTAGTATGCGCCTGTCGCACTCGGTCTTGAAAAGACAAATTCTGTACCGCTCTCCGCAGTCGCACGAGGGTGGTTTTATTTTTGAAATGTTTTTATGTACTAATCTCTGCGCTTGCACAGACAGAAAGTTATATTAACGGCGGTGCGCCTTTTCCTTTTGTCTGCGGTGCGCCCGCGGAGTTACGTACGGCAAGTACGCGCCTTTGCGGGCGACCTGGAAAAAGAAAAAATCACACCACTTTCCGCAGTTGCGTGAGGGGGGGTGTTTTATAACGAAAAGCTTTAGCAAATTAGCGCAAATTAAATATCCGTACAGAACAAAAAGAGGACTATATTGTAGTCCTCTTAATTTTTGATTATTTAAATTTTATGCTTCTTTGAAGCCCAATCCTTCGGTCATAAACTTTTCGAAAGCGGTCTGTCCTTTTTCGTCGTTTTTGAATACGGCGGTATACTCGAGTATCTGCTCGCAAGCGTTGTTTACGTAATTCTCTACGACTTTGTCGGCAAAGACTTTTTCGCAGTTAGAGCCGTTGTCGTTGACGAGTTGAACTATCATTTGTGCGTGCTTGAACATAGGATTTTCCGGGTTGTTAAGCTCCTTTAAGTTGAGATTCTGTTTGCCCGTCAAATATTCTTTTACAGTTTCCAGCTCGTTTTTGAGTCTGCCGGGAAGGATAAACAAGCCCATTACTTCGATTATGCCTATGCCTTCCTTTTTGATGTTGTGCAATCTCTCTTCGGGATGGAAAATTCCGAAAGGATGCTCATCGTCCGTACGGTTGTTACGCAAAATCAAATCTATAATATAATTGTCGCCCTCTTTTCTTGCGATAGGGGTTACGGCATTGTGCTGTTCGGTTGTTTTGCATATTACGCCTACGCTTTCGTCTGTCCAATCGTGCCATTTGTCAAGTACGTAGGTAGCGACTTCGTGTACTTCGAATTTGTTCTTTCCGCTTACTCTTACTACACTGTTGTACCAATCGGCAATCGCGATTTTTACGTTTTTGAGTTTTGTGTAAGAGTAGTATTTTCTTTCTCCTACGGCAAACATAGGCAATACTTTGCTTCCGCCCTGATAGTGGTCGTGCGTAAGAATAGAGCCGCCTACGATAGGAAGTGCGGCGTTAGAGCCTATAAAGTAATGAGGGAAGAGGTCTACGAAGTCGAGAAGTCTGAACAAGGCGTCGCCGTTGACGTTCATAGGTCTGTGTTCGTTGGAAAGTGCTATTACGTGCTCCTCGTAATATTGATAAGGAGAGTATTGCATCGACCAGTTTTCTCCGCCGAGTTTGATAGGGAGTATCCTCAAAGTCTGTCTTGCGGGGTGATTGAGATTACCGGCGTAACCTACGTTTTCAGGACAGAGCAGGCAAGAAGGATAGCCCGTCTTAGGCAAAAGTTTTGCCATTGCTATTTGTTTAGGGTCTTTCTCGGGTTTTGACAGGTTGATAGTGATACCTATTTTGCCGAATTTGCCGATATGCTCCCATTTTATGTTTTTCTTTATGTCGACCATACGGATATAGTTGTTAGCGATAGAGAGCTTGTACATAAAATCCGTAGCAGCCTTTATACCTTTGTTTGCGGCAATAGTGTCAAATTTGTCCACAACAGATGATGGCATAGGAGTAACAACTCCCAAAAGTTTGGTTTCGAAAAGCAATCTTTCCTCAGGCGTTGTCATACCGCTTTCTACCGCATAATCTACGATAGGGTCGACGATATCAGTCTGAAAATCCTTATACTTTTCTGCTTTGGGTGCGGGTGCGCCCAGTTTGAACATATCCAACAGCGCGTTGACGACGTAACTTTCGTCTTCCTGACGGAGAGAAAGGTTGGCTTTTGCATAGTCTACGAGCGATGCGAGCTTAAGCTGTAACGTTTCCTGATTAATCATAAAAACCTCTCAAAAAATAATAAAAAAATTCAAATCAATCAACAACATTATTATATCCCATACGCACGATATTTGCAATAACAAAATCGCGCTTTAACAAAAATTGTAAATATTTTATAAAAACCCTTTAATTAGTATTAATTAAAATATTTAATATATACTTATTCTGACGATAGTTATTTACAAGCCGTGAAAGGTATGGTATAATTATCTAGAGTTTATGCTCAATACAATCGTCACAAGAGGATATTATGGCAGACAAAAAATTTATTGCCGAGTTGGCAAACAACGCGGATTTTCAATCAAAAGTCAAAAGATTTTACGGTGAAGACAAGCTTTCCTATCAAGCTGACAGATATAAGAAAATTTATGATTTACATTGCGCGAAATACGGTGAAAACGGCATATTCTTTTCTTCTCCCGGAAGAATAGAAGTTTGCGGTAACCATACCGACCATAACAACGGCAAGGTGCTTTGCGCATCTATCACGGTAGACACTATCGCGTGCGTAACACCTACGTCTGACAATAAAGTCATAGTAGATTCTGTAGGATTTACTCCGGTATGCGTCGACCTTGACAATCTCTATATAGACGAAAAAGAATACGGCAATTCTTCCGCTTTGGTAAAGGGAGTATGTGCTTATTTTAAACAAAACGGACTCAAGATAGGCGGTTTTTGCGCAACTACTACCAGCGACGTATTCAGAGGAGCGGGAGTTTCGTCTTCGGCTTGTTTCGAAGTGCTTATATGCGAAATTCTCAATGACCTATTCAACGGCGGTACGATTGATAAGGTTACTAAAGCAAAGGCTTCTCACTATGCCGAGAGCGTATATTTCGGCAAGCCTTGCGGACTTCTCGACCAGAGTGCGATAGCTTTGGGCGGAATAAGTTATATCGACTTTAAGTCGACCAAAAATCTTAAAATTCAGTCTATAGACTGGAACTTCGAGGATTTGAGTATCGTTCTCACGAATACCGGCGGTGACCACTGCGACCTTACCAACCAGTATGCCGATATCCGTCTTGAGATGGAAGCTGTTGCAAAACAATTCGGCGCGAAAAAACTGAGAAAAGTAAAGGAAGAGGATTTTTACGCTGCTTTGCCCGAGCTTCAGAATAAGGTTTCGGGAAGAGCGATATTGAGAGCAATGCACTTCTTTGACGAAAACAAGAGAGTAGACTCTTGCGCTAAAGCAGTAAAAAACGGCAACGAAAAGAAGTTCTGTCAGGCTATCAACGAGTCGGGACAAAGCTCGTATCTTATGTTGCAAAACTGTTATCCTCTCGGAGATACAGCGCAGAGAATACCTCTCGGTATAAATCTCAGCAAGAAGATTGACGGCGTAAAGGCTGTCAGAGTACACGGAGGCGGTTTTGCAGGTACGATTATCGCATACGTAGACAAGGCTAAATGCGACGGCTACGTAAACGTTATGAAATCGATATTCGGAGACGACAACGTATTTGTTATCGGCGTAAGAAACGACGGTACTTGCAGAGTTTTCTGATACAGTTAAGGAAAAGTTTTAAGGAGTAAGAAATTGTTTGATTTTTTGACGGCAATAAACAGAGTTGCCTTTTATCTCCCCGGCGGACGTCCCGTATATTGGTACGGTATTATGGTTACGCTGGGCATACTTGCCGCATTCGGCTTGTTTATACTCATATCCTACAAAAAGGGTATCGACTTGGATTTTTCGCTCGAATTGTTTTTGTGGGTAGTGCCTTTGGCAGTAGTTTTCTGCAGAGTATTTTACGTAGTGCCTCGAATAGGTACGGAATACCGACTGGACAGTTGGGACGGATTCGTGGATATGCTCAATATATCCAACGGCGGATTGACTATAATCGGCGGTATATTCGGCGGTGCGCTGGGTATATTCTTCTGCTGTCTGCGCAACAGAAAATACACGTTTGCTCAAGTAGCCGATTGCGTTGTTATCGCGCTTTTACTCGGTCAGATAATCGGCAGATGGGGCAATTTCTTTAATCAGGAGCTCTACGGCGTAGAGGTTACGCAAGAGTGGATGAAACACTTTCCGTTGGCGGTATATATCGAAAGTACGGGCACGTGGCATTATGCGTCCTTCTTCTATGAAGGAGTACTCAACGCGATAGGTCTTGCGGTTGCGCTGGTAATATTCTTCGTACCTAAAAAACCTGTAAAAAGGGGTACGATAATGATATTTTACGTAGGCTGGTACGGATTGGTAAGAGGCTCGTTGGAATTTATCAAGGGTACCGACCCTATGACGATAGGCAATACGCAAGTCAAGATGGTACAGCTTATCTGCTATATAATGTTTATAGTCGCGATAGTGCTTATGATACTTTTGCAGACGGGTAAGATACGATTTGAAACAAAATGGTTTCAGAGATTGTGCGAAAAGAAAAAAGAGCAGGATTTGGCAAAACAGCTTGCTGCCGAAAGTGCCGAGGGCGGCGAAACCGCTCAGGCGGACGATGCACAACAGACGGAAGTCGAAAGTTCGGCTGAGATTGTGCAAGCAGAGAATGCACAAACCGAAACTGTCTTTGAATCCGAGGAGAATATCGCTCAGCCTGAATTGACACAGGACAATGTGCAAATTTCAGAAAATGCGGATAAAGCCAAAGAAGATAAAGAAGAATCTTCAAATGAGGCAAAAAAGACTTCGGCAAAAGCAAAAAATACCGCGTCGGCAAGTAAGAAAAAAGCTTCTTCAAAAAGCGTCGCCGGCAAAGCTAAGATTAATGATAATAGCCGAATGGAAAACAAAGAAAAGGGCACCGATGTTGTCAAAACAGCGGACTCAGACGCAATTAGAACCGTGAAAAAGACCACTTCTAAAACAAAAAACGCTTCTTCGGCTGCGAGTGCAAAAACTGCTCCTAAAAAAACCGCGACCGCAAAAAAGCCGACAGTAAAAAAAGACGCTGACTCTGATAAAAAGCAAAACTTACAAGAACTGACAGAAGATAAAAAAGAAGTTTAAAATAGAAAATACAATAAAAAGTACACGCTCGGCAATCGTAAGATTGCCGAATTTCCAAAGATAGAGAAGAAAGAGTTAAGGCAAAGGACAATCCGTCCTGCCCCCACCGATAAGGCATAAGAAATACACAGGAGTAATATGAGAAATTTAACTTTACTTACAGATTTGTATCAGCTTACTATGATGTACGGATACAGCAAATACGAGCAGATGGACAAAGTTGCAGTATTTGACGTATTTTACAGAGGAGTAGGCAATAACTATGCAATAGCGTGCGGACTCGAACAGGTCGTGGATTATGTACTCAATCTCAAATTTGACGAAGATGATATAGAGTATCTCCGTTCGCTCAAAATATTTGACGAAGATTTTCTGAACCTTCTCAAAAACTTTAAGTTTACGGGAGATATTTACGCCGTTCCCGAAGGTACGGTAGTATTCCCTCAGGAGCCTATACTCACGGTAAAGGCGAGAATGTTTGAAGCACAGTTTATAGAGACGGCGATACTTTGCATACTCAATCACCAGACATTGATTGCTACCAAAACGGCGAAAATCGTGTATGCGGCAAAGGGCAGAGCAATAGCGGAATTCGGATTGAGAAGAGCGCAGGGACCCGATGCGGGAATATACGGCGCGAGAGCGGCTATGATAGCAGGTTGTCAGTCTACGTCCAACGTACTCGCGGGAAAAATGTTTGACGTACCAGTATCGGGTACTCATGCACACAGCTGGGTAATGAGTTTTCCTTCAGAGCTTGAAGCTTTCAGAGCGTATGCCGACATATATCCCGATAAGTGTCTGTTGCTGTGCGATACGTACGATACGCTCAACAGCGGTGTACCCAATGCCATCACTGTATTCAACGAACTTAGAGAAAAGGGCTATAAGCCTCTCGGAATAAGACTTGACAGCGGAGATTTGGCATATCTTTCCAAACAGGCGCGTAAAATGCTTGACGATGCAGGTTTTCCCGACGCAAAGATATTTGCGAGCGGAGATATCGACGAAAACGTATTGCAGTCGCTCGACAGTCAGAATGCGGCAATCGACTGTTACGGCATAGGTACAAAACTCATTACCAGTATGGATTGTCCTTCGCTGGGCGGCGTTTATAAGCTTGCGGGTATAGAAAAGGACGGCGTGATTGTGCCTAAACTCAAAATGAGCGATACTCCCGCAAAGATAACAAATCCCGGATTCAAGAAAATAGTCAGACTTTACGACAAGAATACCGACAAGGCAATTGCCGATTTGATATGTCTTATGGAAGAAAACTTTGACAATCTCGACAAGATAGAGATTTTCCACCCCGATTTTTCGTGGAAGCGTAAGACGGTAAGCAATTTCTATGCGAAAAATCTCGTAGTACAGATAATCAAACAAGGAAAACTTGTCTACGAATTTCCTACCGTGAAAGAGATTGCAGAGTATCATAAGTCAAGTTATGCGGAGTTCTGGAACGAATACAAGCGTATGCTCAATCCTCATATCTACAAAGTAGACCTCTCGCAAAAACTCTATGACCTCAAGCAAAAACTGCTCAAGGAAAACAAGCCCGAAGCTTGACGACAAGATTTGACAATTAAAGACAAAATAACAGGTTATTGCCAACGGCGACGACCTGTTTTTTTTGTATAATGTGTTTACCGAATAAATATTAAGAGGTGAGATATGAATTTTCAGGTAGCAAGAAAAGGTTACGACAGATTTCAGGTACAGGAATACATCAAGGATATTACAGACAAATACGAAAAGACGATTTTGGGACTGAGAGACAGAATTGAGGGGCTGAAGCGCGAAAACGGTGAGCTTTCGCACAAGGTAGAATTGCTCAAAAAAGACAGCGACAGCATAAATCTCGCATTGACGCAGGCAATAGACAAGGCAAAGAATATAGAATATTCTTCTAAGGTAAAATTCGCTCTTGAGGGGGAAAGACTTAAGATTTTCTCTTCAAAGTGGCAGACTTATTGCAAGGCAAATTGCAATACCGTAGACAAAAGTCAGCGCGACAGCGTAGTAGCTCGACTTAAGGAATTCGAAGGGGAGCTTGTCGAGCTTATGAACAAAGAACTCAATATCGGTGATTACGTCAACGAAGCCGAACAGGACTATTTCAGCGAAAACAGACGTCTGGGCGGACAAGCCAACTGAGTTTGTTATCGGGTCGGACATTTTAAGCTTTGTCGGCTATGTTTTAACAATTTAGAAAAACAGCAAAGCTGTACAGTCAAAGCCTTACGGTAAAAACCGATTTTATTAATCAAGACAAAAACTATCACTATCCCTATTTTTATCCCATTAAAAAGGCCCTCTAAAGAGGACCTTTTTGTTTGTATTTGTATTTATTTGGTATTAATATGTTTTTGAATTAATACATACCTTCGCCCATATTGGGTGCTACGGGAGCGGGAGGCTCGGGGATATCCGTTACGAGCACTTCCGTGGTAAGGAGAGTAGCCGCTACGCTAGAAGCGTTCTGGAGTGCGCTACGAGTTACCTTGGTAGGGTCGAGAATACCGCTTTCAATCATATCTACGTACTTGTCGGTAAGCGCGTTGTAGCCGTAAGAATATCCCTTGTCGGAAGTAAGGATATTGTTGATTACTACGCCGCCGTCAACGCCTGCATTGTAGCAGATTTGTTTGATAGGCTCTTCGAGTGCTTTGAGTACGCACACGCCGCCCGTCTTCTCGTCGCCTTCCATAGCGTCTACGATAGGTTTAACCTTAGGAATGATAGAGAGGAGCGCAACGCCGCCGCCGGGGATGACGCCTTCTTCTACGGCAGCTCTGGTAGCTGCGAGAGCGTCCTCGATACGGAGTTTCTTTTCCTTCATTTCGACTTCGGTAGCAGCACCTACGTTGATTACCGCAACGCCGCCTGCGAGTTTAGCAAGTCTCTCCTGAAGTTTTTCTTTGTCGTATTCGGAAGTGGTTTCTGCGATTTGAGCCTTGATGGAATTTACTCTTCCTGCAATAGCCATTTCGTCGCCGTTACCGCCTACGATAGTGGTGTTGTCCTTGTCTACTTTTACTTGTTTAGCTCTACCGAGCATAGTGAGGTTGGTGTCTTTGAGTTCGTAACCTACTTCGCTGGTAATTACCGTACCGCCGGTCAGGGTAGCGATATCTTCGAGCATAGCTTTTCTTCTGTCACCGAAACCGGGAGCCTTAACTGCTACGCAGTTGAGTATGCCTTTGAGTTTGTTGAGTACGACAGCCGTCAAAGCGTCACCGTCCATATCTTCGCAGATGATGAGGAGCTTAAGACCGTTTTGAACGACCTGTTCGAGTATAGGCATAATGTCTTTGCTGGAGGATATCTTCTTGTCAGTGATTAGAATGTAAGCGTCGTCGAGCACAGCTTCCATCTTATCGGTGTTGGTAACCATATAAGCGGAGATATAGCCTCTGTCAAACTGCATACCTTCTACGGTAACGAGTTCTGTCTTGGTGGACTTGGATTCGTCTACGGTGATAACGCCGTCTTTGCCGACCTTTTCCATAGCTTCGGATATGAATTTACCGATAGTTTCGTCTGCTGCCGAAACGCTGGCAACCTGACAGATTGCGGAAGAGGAGTCGATAGGCTTGGATATCTTTTTGAGTTCGTCTACTACCGCGTCCGTAACCTTTGCGATACCTTTTTTGAGTATCATAGGATTTGCGCCGGCGGCAACGTTCTTAAGACCTTCTCTTACGATAGCCTGAGCGAGTACGCAAGCGGTAGTGGTACCGTCGCCTGCAACGTCATTGGTTTTGATTGATACTTCTTTTATGAGTTGTGCGCCCATATTCTCGAAAGAATCTTCGAGTTCGACCTCTTTAGCGATGGTTACGCCGTCGTTGGTGATGAGGGGAGCACCGTATTTTTTATCCAGAACTACGTTTCTGCCTTTGGGGCCCAAAGTAATTTTGACCGCGTTGGCAACGGCGTTTACGCCTGCCTCAAGGCTTCTTCTGGCTTCTTCGCTGTATTTGAATTTCTTAGCCATATTAGCATTTACCTCCGATTATTTTTCGACGATAGCAAGTACGTCGCTTTGCTTCAATATAGTTACTTCTTCTCCGTCGAGCTTGAAATCGCTGCCTGCATACTTGTTGTAGAGCACGATATCTCCGACTTTAATTTGCATTACCACTTCTTTTCCGTCGACAGTACCGCCGGGACCTACTGCGAGTACTTTAGCCATCTGGGGCTTTTCCTGTGCAGAGTCGGGAAGTACGAGACCGCTCGAAGTTTTGGTAGCATTTTCTACTTCTTTGATTACTATTCTGTCAAATAACGGTTTAATTGTCATAATTAATAACGCCTCCTTTAAATTTAGCACTTGACCATCTTGACTGCTAACAAGAGTAATTATAGCACCAAAAATACGATATGTAAATATTTTTATGTAAAATGTAGTAAATATTTTTATATTTTTTATAGAAAAAATACAAACAGTTGAAATTGTCGTCAAGCTATGATATTATATAGTAAATTTATACAAAAAATGCGTGAATTAAGGTGAAGAATGGACAAGTGGGACGCTAGATTCGTACAAATGGCCGATACCGTGGCGACGTGGTCGAGCTGTATAAAGGGAGACAGGCACGTAGGCGCGGTAATAGTCAAGGATAAAAGAATACTTACTACTGGATACAACGGCGCGTCGTCGGGTATACTGAGTTGTGTGGAGAGAGGAGAGTGTCTTAGGGTAAAACTCAACATTCCTTCCGGTACGAGGCACGAGCTTTGCTATGCCGTACACGCTGAGCAGAACGCCATAATTCAGGCGGCGAAATTGGGTATATCCGTAGACGGAGCTACGCTGTATTGCACTCATCAGCCTTGCGTGATATGCGCAAAGATGATTATTAATGCGGGTATAAAAAGAGTTGTATACAAGTACGGTTATCCCGACGAGTTTTCTATGCATTTGTTCAATGAGGCGGGCGTAACTATCGAACAATTCAAGGAAGACTGAATATTTTACGTTTTGATTCCGCGCTTCGGCGCGGTTTTTTTATTTTAAAAGATTTATAAAGGTATGACTTTTTCAGAGTGGTTGAATTGATTTGCATTTTGTATAATAATTCGACGGGATGCGACATATTCTTTAGTATGGATTACAGCAAATATTATCTCAGAAACTATTTTCGCTATCATAAAGACGAGGAAGAGGACTACGGGGAGCAATACGAGGTTTTCAACGATTTGCCCGATGAGGAAGAAGGAAATACCGACTTTGCGGAGTATCCCAAAGAGGAAGTCGAGCCTCCTAAAGCGCGAAAATATTATGCGCGCGGAGTGGAGATTGAAGTAGTACCTCAACTCACAAGTATGGTCGATACGAATTACAGAATAAAAGAAGACGACGTAATCGTCGACGTTGAGCCTCAGCCTTACGACAGAGCGGACAGCAGAAGAAAAGGGCTTATTATGACCTTGGCGATTATTGCTTGCCTGCTCATTACCGTAGTCATAGGAGATTTTGCTAGCGAGGGCGCGCTTTTAAAAGGGATAACCTCTATGTACAAGGCTGAGAGCGCACCGTCGAGTGCATACTATATGCTTGTATACAAAAAGACGACGAGTTATCAGCAAGCGCGGCTTTACAGCGATCAGATGAGACTTCAGGGCGGAGGGGGCTATATACTCAAAGACGGTACCGATTATCTTTTGATAGCCGACGTTTATGACGATATCGACGAAGCTAATGCCGTAGTCGAGAAAAACGCAGGCAGCGAATTAATGAGTTATGCCGTATCGGCGCAGGATTATGCAGATTTGCTTGCGGGGGGAAGCGACCTTATGATAAGTATGGGCGGCTATTCGGCAAGCATAATATCTCAACTCTCGTCTATAGGCGAAAGTTTGACAAAACTCGAAATCGATAAGGCTGCCGCACTGTCGAAGATTGAGGATTTGGAGAGTAATCTCAGGCTTAAATACGAGGAGTTGAGTGAGGAAGACGTATCGACGAATTACAACATAAAAGTGCTTATGGCGGATATAGACGTGACGTTAGGGCTTTTGAGCAATCTTCTTAGCGATTCCGTAAGCCGTCCCAATCTCGTGTGCGATATAAGGTATACGAAAGTACAGTTGGTGCTCAATTATTATACGGTATCGCAAAAGATGGCGCAGGAGTTGTGAAGATGCCTTAAAAGATAATGATAATTATTATACTGAAAAATATATCGATTATAAAAAATAGCCCTGTACAAGGGCTATTTTTCATATTTCGGTAATAAAATTGCAGATAAAATTTACTTAAAAGGTGTTTAAGTATTTTATCTGTCATTTTGCAATACTGTTATGCGCGCCGTTGTGTGTAATATTGCGCGGAATATTATTTTGCGCGTATCAGATAGTATACCAGATTGCTGTCGGGGTTGGGCTTGGCGGGTTTTGTCTCGAAGTTCTTATCGGCCTTAAACAATTCGCTGAGTTTTTTGTATCCGTAGTTTCTGCTGTCGAAGTCGCTATACAGCTTGTATAGACGGTTTCCCACGTCCGCAAGGCTTGCCCAGCCGTCCTCGTCCGCAAGTTCCGGTAGTATTTCGGTGTTGATTATATTGACGATAGAAGACCAGGGCATAATTGCTGTTTCTTCGTCTTTGTTGTCGTCCTTTATATCCTCTTCTTTGACCTTTTTGGAGGACTTTTTAGTTTTGTCGTCAGACTTGGAAGGCTGAGATTTCTTGCTGTCCGACTTTTTCTCCTTATCTTTTTCGCTGTCCTTATAGAGAATATCCAAAAGTATGAATTTTTCGCAAGATTTTCTGAACGCAAGAGGAGTTTTTTCCTCTCCCATACCTATTACGAACATTCCCGCTTCTCTGAGCCTTGACGCAAGCTTTGTAAAATCGCTGTCGGACGAAACTATACAAAAGCCTTCTACGTTGCCCGAGTAGAGTATATCCATAGCGTCTATTACCAAAGTGATATCCGATGAATTTTTACCCGAATTCTTGTTTTTTGACGATATGTTGGAATACTGTTGTACGGGAGTAAGGGAATATTTGAGCATATCTTCACTCGTCCAATTGAGTTTGCCCGAAGTAAAGTCGCCGTATATGCGCCTGTAGGTCGTGGTGCCGTATTTGGCAAGTTCCTGCATTATTATTTTTCTGTAATTTCTCGATATATTCTCAGCGTCTATCAAGAGTGCTATTTTTTTGTCCTGATTCATTTTTCTCCTTTGACGTTATAATCGCGCCGCATTTATGTATTGTATATATTAATTATAATATTTTATCAGTATTTTATCAATATCTATTATGGTATCGGATAAAAAATTTTGCAAAACTTTTTAGGTATTCAAATATACAATTTGAAAGCGTAGAATAAAATCTTAGCTTATGATTAAAAAAAAGCCACTCGAAAGTGGCGTTTTTTCTAAAAAACTGTGCATCTGTTGTCGATAGTGACTACCCAAGCGTTACCAGAACAGTTAACTCCTCCAAAGCTACCTCGTGGCACATCAAACGGTCTGCTTAATGCTGCTACGGTCAAGTCCTGACATGGTTCACAGTGAATGATTGCACAAGACCTTGGTATCGACATCACTTATTAAGGGCAGGCCTCACATAGCCAAAACCTCGAACAGCGTTCAGTCCTGCTATTGCGGATTGCAGGTACAGGGCACCGCAAGCTCCCCACCTAGCACAGCCATTATAGTATAGATTATTTTTGATGAGTTGTCAACAGCTGTATAAATTTTTGTCGCGTATGTCTTAAAAATAGATGCAAACGGAAGAAAAACGGCAATATTCGATTAAAAAATATCATTTTATTGCGGGTGAGCAAGAATATAGTAGGCGTCTTAGTAATATACATTAATATACAGAGCGGGAGTATTCTCCCAAATAATACAAAATTCGACAATAGCAGACAAAAATATACACAATACAGATGCTATTATCAAGGGGTAAGAGATGTTTGTATCCGTAAAGAAAAGGACAATAATCGCGTTTGTCACGGTAATCGTTTTGGCGGCGGTGTGTATGGCGGGAATATCAAACGAAACGGTCGCGACGGTATTCAATAACAACAGTTTGAGAAAAGTGCCTGTATACAGCGTGGATACTCAGGAGAAAGTGGTTGCGCTGACTTTCGACGCGGCGTGGGGTGCTGATAAGACGCAGGGAATACTCGATATTCTAGAGAAGCACGGCGTAGACGGAACTTTCTTTCTTGTGGGCTTCTGGATAGACAAGTATCCCGATATGGTTAAAAAGATAGCCGAAAGCGGTTGTGATATAGGCAATCACTCTAATAATCACCTCAATATGAGCACTTTGGACAAATCGCAAATTTGCAGTGAGTTGGATTATGTGAGCGGTAAGGTAGAGGAATTGACGGGGCAGTCTCCTAAGTTTTTCCGTCCTCCTTTCGGTGATTACAACAATACGCTTATAGAGACCGTAGAGGAGAGGGGTATGGTCGGGGTGCAATGGTCGGTAGATTCTTTGGACTGGCAGGGCAAGAGTGCAACCGATATACTGTCGAGAGTGTCGAAGGGCGTGAAAAACGGCTCAATAATACTCTTTCACAACAACAGCGACAATATTCTCGAGGCTTTGCCGCTGGTGATAGCAAATCTCAAAAATCAAGGTTACAAGATGGTTAAGCTGTCGGATATGGTTTATACGGGCAATTATACCGTAGATAACAACGGAGTGCAGCATAAAAATACCGTTTGACATAAAACAATGGAGGGTAGTATGAACTACGAACAGATGAACAACAATAAGTTGCAATTAATCGGCGAAGTCGTAAAAGAGCCGGTTTACACACACGAGGTATTCGGAGAGGGATTTTATGAGACGGCATT
Source organism: uncultured Christensenellaceae bacterium (assembly GCA_944380355.1). Taxonomy (GTDB): domain Bacteria; phylum Bacillota; class Clostridia; order Christensenellales; family UBA3700; genus RACS-045. The sequence continues at coordinate 136,263 of CALWHJ010000004.1, read as the reverse complement.
GTCGGTGCCCAGACTGTCTCAGCAAAGAGATATAATTCCTATCACGGTATCAGACAGGCTTTTGATGAGACATAGCGTAAAAGTAGGAGATAAACTTAACGTAGTCGGACAATTCAGAAGTTACAATAAAGTCGACGGGGCGAAGTCGAGACTTTTGCTTACCGCTTTTGTTAGAGATATACTCGAAGAGGACGAAAACGCTAATTCCAACAGTATAGAAATTACCGGCTTTATCTGCAAGCCGCCTGTATACCGTACTACTCCTTTCAAGAGAGAGATATGCGATGTATTGATTGCAGTCAACAGGGCATACAACAAGTCTGATTACATACCTTGCATAATGTGGGGAAGGAACGCAAGATTTGTTCAAAATATGCAAGTGGGCGATAAATTGACCGTTACGGGAAGAGTACAGAGCAGAACTTACGTAAAAAACCTTTCTCCCGACGAAGCGGAGGAGAGAGTAGCTTACGAAGTATCTGTCAGCAAGATAATTACTGACGATGCAAGGCATAATTACAATATCGAGATTGCCAGCAGTGTAATCGAGCAATGAAAGCGAAATAAGCCGAATTTATTCTTAAATAATTACAAATTAAGTTGATTTTTATAATAATCGACCTAAAATAGAACTATTTAAGATAATAAACGGCTAAATTCAAGACGAACAAAAAACACTGTTTTTATATATCGAATTTTCACAACGGCATTTGTATTGACAGTAATCAATTGCAATAGCCGTTCTTAAAAAAAGTCCTCTCCTTCTTTTAAAAATCGGAAAGAGAGGATTTTTATTTTTTAGTTAGGCAAAATATCGGATTTATAAAATATCACAATCACGGGCTTTGAGATAACGAGGTTTTAAATACTGAAAAGTCACTCGTTTGCGACAGTGCAGAAATTTGTTTTTAGATTGCTTTGAGATAAATAGCTGAGTGAATTTTGACGTCAAAAATAATAGCAATAAAAGTGGGAATAATGTGATAAGACAGTGCCCGTTTTTGGTTCAATAAGGAAGGTCTGACGTATGGCGTAAGGATAGCGGATTGACAATACGGTAAAAGCCGAAAAGAATTTGCTTTTTTCAAATTGTCGTACTTATGCATTGTTTATAGATTGGCAATCGCGCAAATTGCGTATCTTATTTTTATTATTTTATTTACAAGCCGATATATTTGTGCTATACTCTATGTAGAATACCTCGGACGGTGAATATATGCAATTCGAAGAAGTGCGTAACAATATAAAAAACTGTATCGAAAAAATCAATGCCGCTAAACAAAGAGCGGGCAGAGAGGACGAGGTTACGCTTATAGGCGCGACCAAGACTCAGTCCAGAGAACTCATAGAGTTTATAGATTCTCAGAGATTGCTTACAGACGTAGGAGAAAACCGCGTTCAGGAACTCGTAGACAAATACGATTGCGGTAAAAATCTCAAGTGGCATATGATAGGTCAGCTTCAGACAAACAAGGTAAAATATATAATCGATAAAGTCGCGCTCGTACATTCTCTTGACAGACCCGCTTTAGCTGACGAGTTGGACAAACAGGCAAAAAAACACAATCTCGTTATCGACGCGCTTATCGAAGTAAATATGGGAAGCGAAATATCCAAGGGCGGAGTAGATAAGAACGAATTGCTCGGGCTTTTGGATTACGTAGAGCAAAAGGAAAACGTGAGAATAAGAGGTCTTATGGCGGTTATGCCCAATCTCGAGGATAAAGAAAGACTTAAGGACTATTACCGCGAATTCAGGCTTTTATTTGAAAAACTAAGAAGAGTAGCTTCCCCCAGACACGTGGTTGACATACTTTCGTGCGGAATGACCAACGATTACGAAATGGCTATCGAATACGGCGGTTCTACGATGGTAAGACTGGGAAGAGTGCTTTTCGGCGAAAGAAATTATAATTTGAACGTAATAGCTGATTGAGAGGTTTATATGGACAGACGAGACTACAACAACGAGGAAAGAGAAGTTTTTAACAACGACAGAGGTTATACCCCCAGAAGCAGAAGGTTTAACTTCTCGCGTAGCGATTATCAGAATGCCGAGACGGGCAGTACTTTTGCATCTCAGCAACCCGTTTATAATCAACAGCCCTCTTATACGCAGCAGCCTCAGCAAACATATCCTCAAGGATATGTTCCCGCACAGCCTGTTCAGCAACAGCCTATGCAGTCTCAGCCTATGGGATATCAGCAACTTCCTCAGGGCTTTCAGCCTCAGCAGTACAATAATCCGCCTTACTCCAATCCTTACTATGCGCAAGACGGCGGTTTTGACTATGACGGACGTATGCCTCAGCCCGAAATGCAGCAGACGAAGAAAAAAGGACTTTTCGGACTTAAAGGCAAGAGACAGACGCAAATCGTACAGGGAGATATGCAAAATATTCTCATCGTAACGCCTAAGACGCTTTCGGAAGTGCAGGATATTATCGACAATTTGCGCAACAGACAGGCGATAATCGTAGAATTTAATAAAATCAACGAAAAATACGCACAGCGTATTCTCGATTTCCTCAACGGCGCGATATACGCTCTGGGCGGATGTGAACAGAGAATAGCCGAAAATATGTTTTTGTTTACTCCGGGCGGTGTTTCCATACAAGGCCCCAGTTCGCTCAAAAACAGATATTAAGAGTATTGTTTGCGCTTTCGGGCGATTCAATCAAACGGCATAACCGCTTTTATCAGCAATCAGGCACACAAGAACAGACGCATTTTCAGCAGTGCGACGGAGATATATGCTCAACGAACAAAACAAGACAATTATCAAAAGAATCGTAATCGAACTCGTTGTATTCGCTCTTCTTCTCGCGAGCGACCTCGTATCCAAACAGCTCGTACTCGACGGTATGGGGCTTCAAATGTATACGCAGTATATTATAGTTGACGGTTTGTTTGCAATATATCCTTGCACTAACGACGGCGCGTCTTTTTCGATTTTTTCGGGTCAGACGGGATTTTTGATTGCCTTGACGGCAATATTACTGGTCGCGCTTTGCGCGCTTATGATTTACACAATCATTAAAAAACCTAAAATATCGTGGCTTTTCAGATGGTCAATGCTTCTCATTATATCGGGAGGCGCGGGCAATCTCTACGACAGAATTTTCTGCGACGGGGAAGTCAGAGATTTTATTCAATATTTGTTTCTCGACAAGATATGGCAGCCTTTGTTCGACAGTAATTTCGGCGTAGGGAATATAGCGGATATATATTTGGTTTTGGGCGTATTTATGATTTGCGTGTATATAGTCTTTGACTATAAGGAAGGCGACTTGGGTATTTTTAAGCCCAAAGCACCCAAGAATATGCGTACGGACGAAGTGCCGGTAGAGGATGCAAGCGAGGGTATTACCGACGCGCCTGTAGAAGAAAGTATACCCGGCGGGGAAAGCGCGGAGCAAAGCGGAGAAGTTTGCGAAGACAGCGAGTCTGCAGGGGCTGACAATCAAGAGGTAAAACCCCGTCAGGTAAAAAGACGCAAAGCCGAGACGGCAGTCAAGACGCAAGTCAAGGACTGAATTGCGAATATTAAGGCTAGTATGTCGGCTTATGCCGACATAAATTTTGTAAGAATTACGACAAGGGATTATTTTTATCGCTTAATATCGGATATTCGCTAGTTGAGCGGTATCGCGCGCTGCAATAAAGACGAAAAATGCGCAAATGAAGTAAGATGCGCAAGTTTTAAATACAAAAAAGGAGAGTATATGTCAGACGAGAAGATTGAAGACATTGTCGATGACGTTGAAGAGTGCGAGGAGTATATAGTCTCGGACGCTGAAGACGTAGACAAAAGACTGGACGTATACCTCAGTGAAAAGCTGGGGGTAAGCCGTTCGCACGTCAAAAATCTTATCTCAGGCGAATACGTGAGCGTCAACGGTAAATCCGTCAAGGCGGGACAGCTTCTCAAAAAAGGTGATTCGATAACCGTAACGGAACAGGAAGTAAGACAGCTTGACCTCACTCCTCAGAATATTCCGCTGGATATCGTCTACGAGGACGAGGATATAGCAGTTATCAACAAACCTCAGGGAATGGTTGTGCATCCCGCGCCGGGAGCCTACGATAATACTCTCGTCAATGCGCTGTTGTATCATCTTAAATCTTTAAGCGGTATCAACGGGGTAGTGCGCCCGGGTATAGTGCACAGGTTGGATAAGGATACGTCGGGATTGTTGGTAGTTGCAAAAAACGACGAAGCTCACTTGTCATTGCAAGCGCAGATTGCATCTAAAGATGCAAAGAGGTATTATTACGCGCTTGTTGACGGAGTGGTAAGCAAAGACGAGGGAATTATCGAAACGTACATAGACCGCTCTAAAAAAGACAGGAAGATGATGGCTGTTTCCCGCAATTCGGGCAGGCTTGCGACTACGCTTTATACGGTAGAAGAAAGGTTTTCGAATTACACTTTTATGCGCTACGAACTTAAGACGGGCAGAACGCATCAGATAAGAGTGCACAGTAAACATATAGGACATCCCGTAGTAGGAGATCCTGTATACGGCGGCAGTAATAAATTCAATCTAAAAGGGCAGTTGCTGCACGCTTTCAGGCTTACGCTTACTCATCCGAGGACGGGCACGGAAATGAGCTTCGACGCGCCTCTTCCCGATTATTTTGAAGACGTGCTAGACAAACTCAGAGCAAAAAAACAATCTTGATTATAAATTACGTGATTACAAAATCGCTGTCTGTAAAATTAAGTTTGTTTGGACGGCAGATAAAGTCTAAGTCCAAAAACGAGGCTTAAAATTAAGTAGAGGAAAAAAATCGGATATTATCGGCAAGTCGATTATGAAAAAAGCGGGATAGCCCGCTTTTAGTTTTGAATTTTTATTACCGCTAAATATGCCGTATTCTTAGTTTTGTGCAGTTATCAGTCGAATTTCGTAAGGTATTCACGATGCTCGTTAGGAGTTACCACTGCAGTTTTATACGTAGTATAAAGTACCATACCGGGTTTGCCTGAAGGGTGACGGCGCAAATTCTTTCTCTGGGTATAGTCGCACGCTATCTTGTCGCCATCTCTTCCTTGAGAGTAGTATGCGGCAATCTCGCAACCCGTCTGAATTACCTTGTCGGGGATTTGTCTTCCTTCGGCAAATATTATTGTGTGGCTTCCGTGAACTTTTTGAGTGTGTATCCAAATATCCGAGCCGTTGGCAACTTTAAAGGTGAGCTTTTCGTTTTGAATATTGTTCTTTCCTACGAGTATTACAAAGTCGTCGACTTCGTATGCAACAGGTTGAGAAGGCTTGAATTTGTTTTTCTGCGTTTTGATTTGTTTGAGCGCACCGAGTTGCGCAAGCTCTTGTCGCACCTCTTCTATCTCGTCGTCGGTCGAGCAGAGTGCGATTGCAGGCGCGATTGTCCGGGCATATTCGAGAGTTTCTCTGACTTCTTCTATTTGTTTGCTTACTACTTCGTAGGTGCGTTTGAGCTTAGCGTATTTTTTAAAGTAAGCCTGAGCGTTTTGCTGGGGGGTAAGACGAGTATCCAGTTTGACGGTAATCTCGGGACAGTCGGGAGCGTAGTAATCCGTAACTACGGCTTTTTCGTCACCCTTGTTTATTGCGTGCAGATTAGAAAGAATCAATTCTCCGTATTTTTTTATATTCTCAGTCTGCTCGCATTCGGTAAGCTTTTCGTTGTCTTTGGCAAGCTTTGAATTGAGTTTCTTTATCAGAGAGTCATAAGCCTTTTTCAAAAACTTCGTGCGCTCGTTTTTTCGCTCCTCGCGGTCTTTTTCTACCGTGCACAGTACTACGGCGTCATTGAGAGAGGGAGTCTTTTGAATGTTGTCGAAGCCGACATACGGCATAACGAAGAAGTCTTTGCATACGCCCTTATCTCTGTATACGCAGGGCGAATATAGAGAAGAGGCGTTGATATTGATAAATTCGTTCAATTTATCGCATAATCTGTCTATTTGAGTATCGTCGAGAGAAAGACTGTCGTTTTTTATTTCGCACAGCGTTACTATTTGTTTTGCTGTCAGCAAAGACAGTCCCGAAACGCGCGATATGAGATATGTCGCGACGTCGGAAGCGCAATATTCTTTCAAAGCATTCTTTATGCCGTCTTTGTCTGAAGGAAGTAATTTATTCTGAGGGGGAAGGGAATATTTGGCTCCTGCGAGAAGGCAGCGTTTTGTCATAGTGTCGTAGGAGACTTGCTTAAGAGTATCGGATATAACTCCGTCTTTTTTCAAAAGCAGTATGTTTGAATATCTTCCCATCATCTCTGCGATAAGCGTAAGGTTGACTTCGTCGCGCATCTCGTTGCGTGAGGTGATGTCGAAAGCTACTATTCTGTCTTCACCGAGCAGTTTTACGGAATTTATAATTCCGCCCGTGATATGTTTTCTCAGGTGCATACAGAAAGAGGGCGCGACCATAGGGTTTTGCTTCTTATCTCCGTCTGTATGAATTCGGGGATTGCTTGCATTACAGGATACGGTGAGTATGCGATTTTTGCCCTGCGCGCGAATGAGCAGAGCAATCTCGTCCTTTTCAGGCATATTTACCTTGTCTATTTTGCCGCCGCTCAAACTCTCGTTGAGTTCGCAAGCGAGAGCTTTAAGCGTAATGTAATCGTTAGGCATACCGTCTTCCTTAATCGTATTTTTACGACAAAGGCTCCCTTGAGTGCAGGAGCCGTGCTTTCGTATTGTTTGTCGCTTGCGCGCAATTTCACGCAATATATCCTTGCCGTTTAATTATATTTGATTGACTTGAAGTTGTCAAGATTTTTCGTCTGTGCGATGCCGGCAGGAGAGTGGACAAGAGCAAAATTCGCGTCGATTTTTAATGATTATGTTTAATTATAAAATATAATATAATTTTTTGCGATATCAATTGCATTATTCGTTATTGTATGCTAAAATACATTAGTAAATACATTTTTGACAAATTTTTGAGGAGAAACGAAATGAGTTACACAGTAGAAAAACTTGAAAAAAACAAAGTAAAAATCGTTATCAAAGTCGATTCCGCAGATTGGCAGGCTGCCATTCAGAAGGCTTACGAGAAAACCAAGAAAAACTATCAGGTAGGCGGTTTCCGTAAAGGTCACGTGCCTTTCAAGGTACTTGCAGGTACTTACGGCGTAGGAATTTTCTTTGAAGACGCACTCGATATTATTTTGCCCGAGCAGTACGGCGCAGTCCTCGATAAGGAAAAGGACATCGAACCTGTTGACAGACCCGACATCGATATCAACGCTATAAGCGACAGCACTCTCGAATTTACGGCTACCGTACAATGCAAGCCCGACTTCAAACTCGGCAAGTACACCGGTCTCGTGTTTGAAACCGAAAAGCCCGAAGTTACCGAAGACGAAATCAATGCCGAAGTTAAGTCCAAGCTCGACGCTGCAGGCGCGTGGGTACCCGTTACCGACAGAGCAGCTCAGAAGGGCGATACCGTAGTCATCGATTACAGCGGTAGCGTTGACGGCGTCAAGTTCGAAGGCGGTACGGCTGAAAAACAAAACCTCGTACTCGGAAGCGGTAGCTTTATTCCCGGTTTCGAAGAGCAGGTTATCGGTATGAATATCGGTGAGGAGAGAGATATCGTAGTTAAGTTCCCCAAAGACTATCACGAGACTTCTCTTGCTGACAAGGATGCAGTTTTTGCAATCAAACTTCACGAAATCAACGTTAAGGAAGTTCCTCAGCTCGACGACGAGAGCGTAAAAGATATCAGCGAATACGATACCGTTGCAGACTTCAAGGAGAGCATCAAGAAAGATTTGCTCGCAAAGAAGACCGCTAGCGTAGAATCCAAACTCGAAAACGATATCATCGAAAAAATCGCCAACGAAAGCACCGTCGAAATACCCGAATGTATGGTAGACAATCAAATCGAAGAAATGATTTACGAATTCGAGAGCAGACTCCAGTATCAGGGACTCAAGGCTGAAGACTACTACAAGTACACCGGAATAAAGAGAGACGACCTCAAAAAGCAATATGCTGATATGGCTAAGAAGAACGTATTGTTCAGACTTACTCTCGAGGCTCTTCTCAAAGAAATACAAATTCCCGTTTCCGATGAGGAAATCAACGAAAAAATCGCAGATATGGCTAAAGAAGCCGGCAAGACTTTTGAGGAATACTCCAAGTATATGAACGACGAGTACAAGGAATATCTCAGAAGAGATATCATCACAAACAAACTCTTCGAATACCTCAAAAATAACAATACAATCAAATAATCGACACAAAAAATTGTATTGACGCAGTAATATTCTTCGGTACGTCAGATAATAATTAAGTGTAGGCTTAACGTACTTCAGATAAAAACGCTACGGGTCCGGCACGATATTTATATATTATGTCGGACTTAATAATTATCAGAGGAGGATAATAAAATGAATTTGATACCTTACGTAATTGACAAAACGGACAAAGGCGAGAGGTCCTATGACATATACTCCCGTCTTCTCGAAGACAGAATTATATTTATATCGGGAGAAATTACCGACGAAACTGCTAATACGGTAGTAGCTCAGCTTATTTATCTCGAGGCAAAGGACTCGTCAAAGGATATCAGCCTTTACATCAACAGCCCCGGCGGCAGCGTTACTGCAGGACTGGCAATCTACGATACTATGAATTACATCAAGTGCGACGTAAGCACTATTTGCGTAGGTATGGCAGCTTCTATGGGCGCATTCTTGCTGTCCTCGGGCGCAAAGGGCAAGAGATACGCTCTTCCCAACAGCGAAGTTATGATACATCAGCCTCTCGGCGGAGCAAGCGGACAGGCGACGGATATCGTTATCACCGCCAACCATATCCAGAAAATCAAGGAAAAACTCACCAAGATTCTGGCTCAGAACAGCGGTAAACCCTACGAGAAGGTAGCAGAGGACTGCGAAAGAGACAATTATATGTCCGCGCAAGAAGCACTCGAATACGGTCTTGTGGACAAGATTTTTTATAAGAGATAATAAAGAGGTCAGTTTTGGAAAATAAAAAAATCAAATGTATGCTTTGCGGCAGAGACCTTATGAACGATATTGACTATGTCGTTCCCGGTGCAGACCCCAACATAGGTATATGTTACGACTGTATAGGCACTTGCGTGGAGATGATAAAGAAAGATTCTCTCAATTTGCCTTATCAGGACGAGGAAGGGTTTGAGCTGCTGAAGCCACACGAAATAAAAGAAAAGCTTGACGAGTATATCGTAGGACAGGACAAAGCAAAAAAAGTTCTGTCAGTAGCGGTATACAATCACTACAAGCGAATTAACTATAAGAGCGACGACGTCGAACTCGACAAGAGCAATATTCTTATGCTCGGACCTACGGGTAGCGGAAAGACGTTGCTGGCAAAGACTTTGGCAAAGATACTCAATGTGCCTTTTGCCGTTGCGGACGCTACTACGCTTACGGAAGCGGGTTACGTCGGTGAGGACGTCGAAAACGTACTTCTTAAGCTTATACAGGCGGCAGATTACGATATCGAGAAAGCTCAGCTCGGTATAATCTATATCGACGAGATAGACAAACTTGCAAGCAAAGGCGAAAATATGTCTATCACAAGAGACGTTTCGGGAGAGGGTGTGCAGCAGGCTCTTCTCAAAATTATCGAAAGCACCGTTGCAAGCGTTCCTCCTCAGGGCGGCAGAAAGCATCCTCAGCAGGAATGTCTTACGATTGATACTACTAACATTCTCTTTATTTGCGGAGGAGCGTTCGTCGGTTTGGATAAGATTATCGACAAGCGTCTCGACGGCTCGGGACTGGGCTTCGGCGCAAAAGTCAGAGAAAACAACAAAATAGGTTACGGCGAGCTGATAGGCGACATTAAGCCCGACGATTTGATTAAGTACGGTTTAATACCCGAATTCGTGGGAAGAATTCCCATTGTAGTAGGTCTCGACGCGCTCGACGAAGACGCGCTCGTAAGTATTCTTACCGAGCCTAAAAACGCGCCTATCCGTCAGTATAAAAAGCTGTTCGAGATGGACGGGGTGGATATCGAATTCGAGCCCGCCGCATTGAGAGAAATAGCAACTCAGGCAATAAAACTCAATACGGGAGCAAGAGGATTGAGGTCAGTACTCGAAAATCTGATGCTCGAACTTATGTACGATATTCCTACGGATAAAGGCATCAAAAAGATTATTATTACAAAAGACGTGGTGTCCGGCGGTAAACGCCCCGTAGTCATAAGAGAAGAAGACAGGGAATCAGCCTGAAAGAAAATGCGAATAATTGAAAGATTATTCGCATTATTCGACTATAAGGAGTTAATATGCAGGAAAGAGAGGAAATGATTTTGCTCGTACTAAGGGACAATACAGCGTTGCCCAATGTTAAGCAGCGCATTGACGTATTTTCCCTCAAAGGTATGCTTGCGCTCAACAGTGCGCAAAAGGATAACGTGCCTGTTTTTGCCGTCAAACAGAATTGTACAAAGACGGATATAGAGAGTGAAGAGGACTTGTGCGAGTTCGGTACCGTATGCAATATCGTCGACGTAAAGAAAAACGGTAACGGCATAAGCGTTACGCTCGAGGGCTTGAAAAGAGCACGACTTGAGGATTTGAGCGCGACTGCGCCTTTTTATAAAGGAGGCGTTATCGAGTCACCCGGAAAACTTTTCGACGTTGAGTTCAAGCATAATCTTTACAAAGGCATACTCTATAAGGATATAAAGGAGATGGAAAAGCTCGGCTATCCCGTAAGACAGGCGGTATGGCTTGCGTTTGAGAAAAATTCCGATATATATACGATTATGGATTTGATAGCTGCGGGACTTGACGGGCTGGACAAGCAGGAGTATCTCAACGAGTATGACAGTGAACTCAAAGCGCAAAAGCTTTCGGCTACTCTCAAAGCCGAAGTCTATAAGCTTAACATAATTAAAGACATCGAAAAGAAACTCGATAATTCTCTCAAGGAAAATCAAAAGGAATTCTTATTGAGAGAGCAAATAAAGGTTATCAAGAAAGAACTCGGAGACGACGATAAGGAATTCGAGGAAATGAAAGCCCAAATCGGCGCGCTTAAAGCGAGCGACGAAGTTAAGGAGAAAATCTCCAAAGAACTTTCACGCCTCGAGAGAATGAACATTTCTTCGCCTGAATACGGTATGATTCGCAACTATCTCGACATAGTGCTTGCTTTACCGTGGGGAGTTTATACAGAGGATAACTTTGACCTTGACCATATTCGCAAGGTACTAGATGAGGACCATTACGGGATAGATAAGGTAAAGACCCGTATCGTAGAGGCGATAGCGGTAAAGAAACTTGCGGGCAAGGATAACAAAGCTCCTATTATATGCCTTGTAGGGCCTCCCGGAGTAGGAAAGACTTCCATAGCGCAATCCATAGCAAGAGCACTCGGTAAAGAATACTTGCATATGAGTTTGGGCGGTATAAGAGACGAAGCTGAGATAAGAGGACACAGAAAGACGTATATAGGCTCTATGCCGGGCAGGATAATGACTTGTATGTCCAAGGCCAAGACAAGCAATCCGCTGTTTTTGTTGGACGAGATAGACAAGATGACGAGCGATATGAGAGGAGACCCTTCGAGTGCTATGCTCGAGGTGCTTGACCCCAATCAAAACGCAAACTTCAGAGACAATTATCTCGAGGTGCCTTTTGACTTGTCTCAGGTAATGTTTATTATGACGGCAAATTCTCTTTCTACTATTCAAAAGCCTTTGCTTGACAGAATGGAAGTAATAGAGATGGACGGCTATACTCAGGACGAGAAATACGAGATAGCCAGAAGATACCTTGTTCCTAAACAAATGAAACAAAACGGTATCAGCGAGGTAGAGGTTGAATTCGACAAAAGCGCGATAGACAAGATTATAGACGACTATACTAAAGAGTCGGGCGTAAGAGAGTTGGAGCGTCAGATTGCCGAAGTATGCCGTAAAATCGCTACGAAAGTCGTAGGCGGAGAAAACGTAAGTTACAGATTGACGGCAGACAACGTAGCCGAATATCTCGGGGTTGAGAAGTATCAGGGTGACAGCGATATTGTCAGCGGCGAAGTAGGCGCGGTCAACGGCCTTGCGTGGACAAGCGTGGGCGGAGTAACTATGCCTATCGAAGTCAGAATGTTGCCATACGGAAGCGGTAAAATAGTATTGACGGGAAGTTTGGGCGACGTTATGAAAGAGTCTGCAGAGATTGCAGTATCTTTGATAAAGAGTAAAGCTAAAGAGTTGGGTATCAACGGAGATTTGTTCAATAAAAACGATATTCATATTCACGTGCCTGCAGGAGCAACGCCAAAGGACGGACCGTCGGCAGGTATTGCGCTTGCTACGGCCGTATTGTCTGCAGTTACGGGAAAGAGCGTAAAAGATAAGCTTGCGATGACGGGAGAGATTACCTTGAGGGGAAAAGTCCTTCCTATAGGCGGACTTAAAGAAAAAACCCTTGCCGCGCAAAGAAGCGGTATAAAGACGGTAATAATCCCAGAGCAAAACAAGAAGGATATGCAAGAGCTTCCCAAGTGCGTTCTCGACAATATTGATTTTGTGCTTGCCGATAACATATCTAAAGTTTTCGAGTGTGCTTGCGGAGTGAGTATTTGATAATAAGACTTAACGCACGTGCGCAGTAAAATAATGCAGTACAGACCGTATGGCGGTCGTAATGAGGCTTAAGACGAAAAAACGGGTATTTCTCGAGAAGAAGATAAGAAAATGCCGCAAACGCTGTAAAACTTAAAATAAGGCGGATTTTACGAAGGAGGAATTATGGAGATAAAGCAATGCAGATTTGTGACTTCCGTCGCAAATTCTAAAAATATAGCCGATTACGGTATGCCTGAGATTGCAATCGCAGGCAAATCCAACGTCGGTAAATCTTCTTTCATTAATTTTATCGTCAATAATAAGAGTATTGCAAAGACTTCTTCTACTCCCGGGAAAACGCGTCTTCTCAATTACTTTGAGATTAACAAAGGACAGTTTATGTTTGTCGATTTGCCGGGATACGGCTACGCTAAAGTCAGCGGAGAGGTAAAGGACTCGTGGGACGATATGATAGGCGGTTACCTTTTGGGAAGCAAGCGTCTTGTCAATGTATTTCTTCTTGTGGATGTAAGACACGAGCCTACAGCGCTAGACAAACAGATGGTAGCGTATATGCATCATTATCAGATACCTTTTACGGTAATTGCCACTAAGTGCGACAAGCTGTCGCGACAGGCTTGTATGAAACAACGCGGTATTATAGCCAGCGCATTGTGTCTGGGAGATGAAAATATTATGTTCGTATCGTCTCACGCAAAAACGGGCAAAGAAGACGTTTTGAGCCGAATAGAAAACATTTTGAATATATACGCATAAAAATAATACATAACGCTATGTTTCTAAAACAGAAGCTTTAAAAGAGGTCTTATGTTGAATACGGCCTTTTTTAACGGTTTTTTATGGCTTTTATTTAGATTTATGCACTTTTTCGGCTTTTTCTGAATATATAAGTTGTGAGCATACAAAATGTTGTGTGCCTTATGACGACTATATAGGAGGAATAAAAAATATGTCATTTCAAAACAACTGCAAGTCGGATAAAATTCCCGGACCTATCAGAGGCGGTAACGGCTTGAATGGCATTTGTGAGAAAGTCTGTATACAGTGCGATAAGGTGATAGATATGTGTATGAAGCAGGAGACGCTCTCCGACGTGGATGTTACTCTAACCAACGTAACTCCTTCCGCGGGACTCGTACAGCCCTATACCTTTGTAAGCGCTACGGCGACGTCGACGCAAGCAACCGTAAGCGATTTAATTGTAACTCCTTTAAAGGAAGACTCTTGCTTTGCAAGGGTACAGTGTACCGTAACGGTGCCCGTACAAGTTAATTTTACGGACGCAAACGGCGTTCAGGGGTCGGGAAGCGCGACTGTCAGCGTGACCAGAGACGTTATTTTGCATACGTCTGCGCCTTCCGTAATGCCTTATTCTATCGTAGCTACCGTATCTCTTTACAGTGCTCAGGGTACATATCAGAGCGGAGATTCGTTCACTCTGACGGCTTGTCTTACCACTATACTTAAGGTGGTTATGCAGGTGCAGTTGCTTGTGCCCAGCTACGGATATTGTTATATCCCGCCTTGTCAGGAATATACGGAGCAGGTATGCGACGGCATTTTCGACCTTCCGCTTTATCCTCAGGAATGCGGTGTGGATACGAGATGCAAGTGCAATCTCAACAGCAATTGCTAATCAAATTTGTAAGGGTAGCATAGATATATGTTGCCCTTATATTTTTTTAATTCGTAGATACAAATTATCCATAATTGATTATTATAATAAAAATTATTTAGTTATTGATTTTTTCTCAAAATACTGATTTTATTGATTTAATATATTATAAATTTTCTAGTTTTTGTTTAAATTAACAGTAAAATAATAATGATAATTTATAATAAAATACAATTTAAATCATATATTTATGTATGGATTCAATAAGTTTAGGTTATTTTAAAATCATAATGCTAACTTGCATATTGTCCATAATGAATATAACTCTTAATAATCTAAAATTGTGTAAAAAATTAATCGCTCAAGACCTTGGAGGAGTGGTGTCGGGGTAGAGGGAAATTGTGTGCTGCAGTAATGTTTTGCATTGTGTATTTATGCTCGATTAGATTGTTTATGATGCTGTGTTTGCGACGATAACACTATTAGGGCGGTGATGCGGTTATAGGGGTGATAGGGGATATATATAATATAGATATGCCGTTATCAAATTGAAAGATAGTATTACTAAGCAAGTACTATAAAAGTTTTGGATTATAATGCTTTGTATGCACAAAAATTTTAATTATAATTTTAAAGTCACGCTATCACTTAGTTTATTAGATAGTATAACTTTGGTAGTACTATTAAATATTTTATTTAAATTTCTTTTGCTTAGTTATTTCTTATAGTTTATTTAGATAGTACTACCTCGGAAGTGTAATAAAAACTATATATACTTAGTATATCATAAAGATATTATATAGAATTACTAAGCAAAAAGTTAGATAAAATATTTGTTTTTCTTGAGTATATCATAAGAAGATAATAGAACTTGTACGATAGAAGTTTGATTAATAAAAATATCTAACGTCAGAACGTCAAAAGCTTAAGAGAGGGGCGGGCAGAAGAGGAGAGGTATTAAAGTATCAAAAGAGGTATTAAGATATAACACGTAAGTTGTGTAGATAAAAGCTTTGTTTTATTGTTTATCACGTAAGGAAAAACGATAGACAAAGTAACTTAAGTAGTGAGATAAAAAACTTGATTTTCAAATAATGAAAGATAGACAACGTAAGCTGTGTGGATTAAATTAACGGCGCAAAATATACTTATCTAAATAAGATATATGATAGAACTAGTAAAAAGTATAGATTAAAATTTTATATTAGATAAAAGTATCATAAGAGGATAATAGAACAGTAAGCAAGAAGTTTGATAAAATTTTTGTTTTTTAGAGTTTCATACAAAGAGTATAGAATTTGTAGGCTAAGACGATTGATAAAAGATTTGTTTTTTATGGTATATCTAAAGAGGAATTTTGAATAAAGCACAAAGAAGTGTGGATTAAATTTTTAAAATAGTTTTTTCAAATAAGGTAAGATTGTATAGGGAAGTTGTTTGATAAAAAACTCGTAATATCATTTAGCTTATGAATTTATTACTTCGGAAGTTCTATTAATAAAATTCAAAGGCATAATGTCGGTCGGACAGAAGTATCCGTGTGCGGCTGTGTGTTGCGGATAGCGGGGGTATGTGCGAGGGTAAGGCGCGATATCATATTGATACCGTGAGGGTGCACCGACGTGAACGGGTGTGAGCGGACGGGTGAGGGGCGAAATTGATAAAAAGCTTGTAGGTTTGGCGAATAGAAAAAGGTCGGATGGAAAATATTATCGAATGTTGATTTGATAAAGCGGTGCTGTGTAAGGATTGATAAGCTTTGTGTCATCATACCGAAAATGCTTGAGTAATGTCTGTGATTTTGATATAATCTAGGTATGAAAGTTTTTGCTATAAGCGATTTGCATTTGTCATTTTCTTCTGATAAGCCTATGGATATTTTCGGCGGGGCTTGGGATAACTATTGGCAAAAAATATGTGAAGATTGGCAAGCTAAAGTAGAAGACGAAGACGTCGTGCTGATTGCGGGTGATATTTCCTGGGCAATGTCGCTTGAAAATGCGCTTGTAGATATCAAGGAGATAGAAAAGCTTAAGGGGAATAAAGTTTTTATAAAAGGCAATCACGATTATTGGTGGGCGTCGCTAGCCAAAATCCGTGCTGCGCTCGATGATAAGACTTTTGTGATTCAGAACGATGCGCTCAGGTTTGGTAATTGTATAATTGCCGGTAGCAGACTTTGGAATATCGTCAATCAGACCAGTGAAGACAAAACTATATGTAAAAGGGAAGCTATGCGTCTCGAGATGTCACTCGAGAAGGCGCAGTCTATGCGAAACGAAGGGGATATATTAATTGCAATGTGCCATTTTCCTCCTTTTGACGCGACTTTGGCAGATAGCGAATATACGGCTATTTTTGAAAAATACAAAGTTGACAGTGTGGTTTACGGACATTTGCACGGAAAGGATTGCAGGGCAGTAAAGTATCTGGAGAAAAACGGCATAAAATATTATCTTACTTCCTGTGACCAGATAGACAATAAGCTTGTCAGAATATTATAGGCTATTGCAGCAACGAAGAATAAATAACCGCATCAGAGGCTGAATAAGCCTCTTTTTCTTTAGTTTTTGATAGTATTACTAAGCAAGTACTATAAAAGTTTTGGATTATAATGCTTTGTATGCACAAAAATTTTAATTATAATTTTAAAGTCACGCTATCACTTAGTTTATTAGATAGTATAACTTTGGTAGTACTATTAAATATTTTATTTAAATTTCTTTTGCTTAGTTATTTCTTATAGTTTATTTAGATAGTACTACCTCGGAAGTGTAATAAAAACTATATATACTTAGTATATCATAAAGATATTATATAGAATTACTAAGCAAAAAGTTAGATAAAATATTTGTTTTTCTTGAGTATATCATAAGAAGATAATAGAACTTGTACGATAGAAGTTTGATTAATAAAAATATCTAACGTCAGAACGTCAAAAGCTTAAGAGAGGGGCGGGCAGAAGAGGAGAGGTATTAAAGTATCAAAAGAGGTATTAAGATATAACACGTAAGTTGTGTAGATAAAAGCTTTGTTTTATTGTTTATCACGTAAGGAAAAACGATAGACAAAGTAACTTAAGTAGTGAGATAAAAAACTTGATTTTCAAATAATGAAAGATAGACAACGTAAGCTGTGTGGATTAAATTAACGGCGCAAAATATACTTATCTAAATAAGATATATGATAGAACTAGTAAAAAGTATAGATTAAAATTTTATATTAGATAAAAGTATCATAAGAGGATAATAGAACAGTAAGCAAGAAGTTTGATAAAATTTTTGTTTTTTAGAGTTTCATACAAAGAGTATAGAATTTGTAGGCTAAGACGATTGATAAAAGATTTGTTTTTTATGGTATATCTAAAGAGGAATTTTGAATAAAGCACAAAGAAGTGTGGATTAAATTTTTATTCAATGCGCGGTTGTAAGTATCAAGTATCAAGTATCAAGTATCAAGTATCGAGTATCGAGTATCGAGTATCGAGTATCGAGTATAAAGTGTGCAATTTTATTGCCGAGCGGAGTATGTTGCTTTCATTAGTAAGTCCTTTTTTTGTGTTATAGTGCAAAGCGAACGCAGGGCAGTTGAGGCTTTGGTTGGTATTTTCTTATATCGGTTTTTTGCGGCATCAGACGGAGTGGAGATTATCGGGCGGGGCAATACGGTATAGTATACGCACCAAAATTTGAGATATGACTTGTCCGAAAATTAAAATTCATCTGAGTGAACGAGATTGTTTTTGTCAATTCAAGTTGGTATGTTTTAATTTTGCAAATTCAAAATTCAGGCACATTTTTAAGTCTTGTGTAAGGTATTTTGGACGGTTAAGTGCAGAATAAAAGTTAAATGGCTAAATCGACCTATAATGCATTTTTTTAATTTTTTCCAAAATTTTCCCAAATTCACGAAATTTTTATCGAAAGTGATTAAATATTGCCTTAGATTTTGAGAAAATCAGTTTTTGAAAGTGATTTTGACAAAGGTTTGATAAAATTCAAAAAATTTATTATATACATAGTATATAATATTAAGTTTTTAATTGGTTTTGGGAAATTTTTTTGTATTTTGGGAAAAAAATGGAAAAAATGTATTGACAAATTTTGCTTTAGCAATTATAATGAATGTGTAAAATAATTTTGGAGGTGTGCTATGAAGCCTGTTTTCGGATTGATAAACATTCAAGCTGACGAGCGTGGAAGAATCAGAATTCCTGCTTTGTATCGCACTTCTTTGGGCGAGACGAGAATCTACGCTTACAAAAACAAAAAAGGCAATTACCTCAGCCTTTTCGGCGAAGATACACTCGAGAGCTTGCTCAGCAAACTCAGCAGCGGTATCGACGTGGAGGAAGACGAGGCAGTCGAGGATATCCGTGACATCTATATGAACATCTTCGAAATCGTCGAGGACAAGCAGGGCAGATTTACCATTCCCCAGTACCTGAGAGACGAACTTAAACTTTCCAAAGATATCGTCTTCATAGGTATGGGCAAGAAAATAGAAATGTGGGACAAAGCCGCGCACGACGAATACGTGCAGTCCAGACGTCAGAAATCGGGCGTAGTTACCACGGCAGACGGCAAACCTCTCACTTACTGATATGGAATTCAGACACGTACCCGTACTGCTCGATGAATGTATAGAGGGTCTCGACATAAAGCCCGACGGACTGTATCTCGATTGTACTCTCGGCGGAGGAGGTCACAGTCTCGAGATAGTCAAAAGACTAAAAAACGGCAGACTCTTCGCGGTAGATAAAGACAAAGAGGCACTCGCAAGTGCAAGTCAAAGATTGAGCGCATACGAAGATAAAATCACGTATATACACGATGACTTTAAAAATGCGCTTGAAAAACTGGACGAGTTGGGTGTGGACAAGCTTGACGGAGTACTCATAGATTTAGGAGTTTCTTCGTATCAACTCGACAACGGACAGAGAGGTTTTTCCTACAACACCGACGCGCCGCTCGATATGCGTATGGATACCGACCAGTACCTGAGCGCATACAACGTAGTAAACGAGTATGACGAACATACGCTTGCGGATATAATATGGCAGTACGGAGAGGATAAGCTCTCCAGAAGAATAGCAAAAAACATTGTCGATTACAGACAAAAACAAGAGATAAAGTCGACGGGTCAGCTTGCAAAAATAGTAGAGGAAAGTTATCCTGCAAAGCTGAGATGGAAATTCGGAAACCCGTGCAAACGTACCTTTCAGGCAATACGCATAGAAGTCAACGGTGAACTCAAAGACCTCGATAAAGCGGTTACGGAGCTGAGCCTCAGACTCAAAGAGGGCGGAAGAATTTGTATAATTACATTCCACTCGCTCGAGGACAGAATAGTAAAAAGAGCTTTTGTAGAGCTTAACAAAGATTGCATTTGTCCTCCTCATCAGCCCGTATGTACTTGCAATAAAAGAAGAGAGGTAGAAATACTGACTAAAAAGCCGATTACGGCAGACGATAAAGAGCTTGCTGAAAACAGCAGAGCGGCAAGCGCAAAATTGAGAATAGCTGAACGAGTATGAGTTCAGGGAGGTGTGAATATGGGACTTTTGACCAGAGAAAGAAAAAAGCAGAAAGAGCAGTACGCTAATTACGAGCAACAGGCTCCCGAAAGAGAGTTGTTCTACAGACAGGCTATGCCTGCCGATATGAACTCCTATGCTCAGTACGGTAATTTCAACGCACCTCAATATCCCGTAGCACCTTATAACTCTGCTCCCGCACAGCCCGTTCAAAACTTGAACGTACAGCCTATTCAAAACAATATGCCTGTGCAAGACAATATGCCCGTACAAAGCGCAATGCCCCTGCAGCAGCATATCCGGAGCAGTGTGCATCAACAGCAGATGCAGCCCCCTCAATTCGTGGCTAGCTTTTATCAGAATCAAGCAAGTCAATATCTTAACAACGGTTGGGTTGCGCCTCAGCAGAATTTCGAAGGTAATTACAACTATCAACAAGAGCAGTATCAAAACGATATGCTCATAAATCAAAATTACAATTATCTCGACCAGACAAGACGTATTGTCGACCAACGCACGGGCGTTGCGAGCAAAAAGAAGAATGTTAATGCCGACGTAATCAAAATCGTCGTAACTATTATGGTAGTTGCTCTTGCTATATGCGGTATGTTGATTGCAAATCAATTCATCACCGGTACCGAAGTTGCGGCTTCTAGCGGAGTAGCGAATACGGTTGATACGGCTACCGTGGCAAATGCGGTTACTTCAAACGGAACCGAAGTAATCGACCAAACCTCTTATACTATACCTGCATACGAGTACGAGGAAAGTACAAACTGGTTTGACAGATTTTGCGACTTCTTGGGCGGCAAACTTAAATAAGACTTTCACACACTCCATCTTAATATATTCAACAACGAAAAAGCGGTCTAAGCCGCTTTTTTGTTTGTCTTTTTTGTGTTGAGTTTTAGTATTTATTGTGTTAAGTTTTTTCTTTTTTCTGTTGCGCTATTTCGTTTTTGATTAGTAATGCGGCGGTTTTATTGTATGACATAAGAATTTATTTTTAATTTTACTAGTTTGATTGTAGCGCATTTGGCAGAACTACAGGCAGTATCACAAACAATTTATTGTTTGTACTAATTTCAAGTTCAGATTTTTTAACGGATTAAGCAAATTATTTTGCTAAACTTCAAATCAGCATATAGGCTTTAGACTTATACCGTATTTTTCGCTGTATGAGCAGTATCTAGAATAAATCGCGAGATTGTCCAATAAACTATTGTGTAAAGAGGTGGCACGTGGAAAAAATCTCGCATTTTGACGTAAAAAAAAGAATTATCATTATTATCGTTCTGATAGCATTCGTATTTGCTTTGTTGTTCGGAAGACTTTTTTATTTGCAAGTTGTATGGAGCGAGGGATTGCAATATCTTGCGTATGACCAGTGGACGAGAGAGCTTCCTTTCAGAGCGGACAGAGGAGATATCGTAGACGTAAACGGCGTAGTGCTGGCAAAGAGCAGTACCGTCTATACGCTGTATGCGCGCCCCAACGAAATAGATGACAAAGAATACATAGCTAAAAGCATATCGGGAATTATCGGAGTAGACAGTCAGAGTCTCGTACAAAAACTTTCAAAGACGGGTGTAAGCGAGATTACCGTAGCAAAAAATCTTACTAAAGAACAGATGCTCAAGCTGATAGCAACGGATATCCAAGGACTGTATCTGACGGCTGATAGCAGCAGATATTACAGTTACGGCAATTTTTTGACGCAGGTGTTGGGCTTTACCAACAGCGACGGTATGGGACAAAGCGGTATTGAGCTGTTTTATGACGAATATCTGAAGGGGGTTGACGGAGCTTCATATACCGAAACAGACCTTATAGGCAGAGAACTGGATACAAACCGCACCGTATACGTCGATTGGATAAAGGGTATGACCACAAGGCTGACGATAGATTATTATATTCAGTCTTTTGCCGAAAAAGCAGTGAGCGACGCCCGGTTGAAATACAATTCCAAATCGGCAAGCTGTATCGTGATGAGCGCGAACACGGGAGCGGTACTTGCTATGGCAAGCGCGCCTACTTACGACCTCAACGACATTCCCAGGGATGATATGGACTTGTTGCTGCAGGGGTCACGCAATCTTTTGGTTACGGACGTTTATGAACCCGGCTCGACTTTTAAGATTCTTACCTCAGCCATAGGTATGGAGACGGGGGCAATAAAAAAATCGTATTATTGCGGTGGCGGCTCTGTCGTAGACGGACAACGCATTAAATGCTGGAGAAGTATAGGACACGGCAGTCAGAATTTCGAAGAGGGCATACAAAACTCTTGCAACTGTGTATTTATGGACGTTGCGCTGACGGTAGGCAAAGAAACTATGTACGATTATTTTGAAAAATTCGGACTCGGAAGCAAAACGGGAGTGGATATTACGGGAGAGGCAAGCGGTATTATGCTTGCGGAAAAGAGGGTGCAAAACGTGGATATAGCGCGTATAGGTTTCGGGCAGGCGATAGCAGTTACTCCTATTCAGTTGGCAAGCGCGGTATGTTCTGTCGTCAACGGCGGTAAACTTTATACCCCCTACGTAGTGCAGGATATCGTCGACGTAAACGGTAATGTAGCGTATTCGCATACTTCCGCCGTAAAGAATAACACGATAAGCAAATCTACCAGCGATACTCTAAAAGAGTATCTTTACAGCGTAGTTTCCGAAGGAAGCGGTAAAAACGCCTATGTTGCAGGGTACGAGATAGGCGGTAAGACGGGTACGGCTCAAAAATACGAAAACGGCGCGATAGCCTCGGGTAAATATATTTCTTCTTTTATAGGTTTCAGTGACGTGGGAGACGATACTTTGGTTTGTCTTATGCTCGTAGACGAGCCGCAAGGGTACGTATATTATGGCAGTATTGTTGCCGCGCCTTACGTAGGAGAGATATTCTCGAGTATTTTCGCTTATAAAAATATGGCTCCCGAATATTCCGACGATGAAAAACCCGATTACATAGAAGTTACGATGCCCGACCTTACGGATATGAGTATCGCCGATGCCATAGTAGCACTTAAAAAAGCGGGACTCGATTACGAATTCGCGGGAGAAAGCGGTAAGGTAATATATCAATTTCCCGTTGCGGGACAGAAAGTGCGAAGCAATCAGATAGTATATTTCAGCACCGAATAGTCAATCAAAAATAATGGAATTATGCCGAATTTTGCGAGGCTATAACGACGGTAAATGCTCTTTTGTACTATTATATCGGGATAATGTCGAAGATTGTTAGGGCTATTGTAAATCGCCTTTGGAAAGAATAATATATATACGCATTAAATTAAGGCAGGAGAAGGGTATGTTGTTGAAAGAACTTTTAAAAGGTATCAAGGCAGAGATTACGGGAGACGAAAATACCGAGATAAAAAATATCAAAATCAATTCTGCGCAAGTGGAAAAAGGAGACTGCTTTATTTGTCTTGCGGGCAGTAAAAGCAACGGACACGATTTTGCTGACGAAGCGGTGGCAAAGGGTGCGGCGGCGGTAATATGCGAAAGCGAATACGTCAATCCTCTCGTTACTGTGGCAAAAGTCAAGAGTACGCGCAGAGCTTACAGCGTAACTGAGTCGAATTTTTACAATAATCCGTCTGAAAGTCTTAAAATCGTAACCGTAGTCGGTACCAACGGCAAATCGACTACAGCGTATCTTATCAAAGAACTTCTCGAGCGCAACGGAATATCTTGCGGACTTATAGGTACTATGTATTACGAATACGCCGGTAAACGTATTTCGTCCTCGCTTACTACGCCTGACCCTGCTCAGTTGCATAAGCTTTTCAGGGATATGGTTGAGTGCGGCGTAAAGTACGTGGTTATGGAATTGTCGGCACACGCGATATATCTCGAAAAACTTTACGGAGTAAAGAGCGAAATCAGCGTCTTCACTAATTTATCGCAAGACCATCTGGACTTTTTCGGCAATATGAGTGACTATGCGGCGTGTAAGAAGAGTTATTTTTGTAAGGAAAATACAAAGCTTGCCGTAGTCAATATAGACGATGCGTTGGGATTGGAAATTGCGCGCGAAGAAAAAATACCTGTCATTACGTACGGACTGGAAAATCCTAGCGACGCGTTTGCCATAAACATTGCTTCGCATAGCGAAGGAGAAAGCTTTGTCGCAAACGTAACGGACGATATTCTCGACATACACACAAAGCTTTTCGGAACGTTCAACGTTTATAATCTTCTTGCAGCACTTGTAGTTGCAAAGAAATTAGGACTCAGCAACGCACAGATAATGCAGACGGTATCGGACATACCCTCTCCCGAGGGCAGATTCAACGTTGTCAGAAAAGACGGAGTAACTTACGTTGTAGACTTTGCTCATACTCCCGACGGATTGTTCAATCTTCTCAAAGAGGGCAGAAATATGGCGCAGAACAGAGTTATCACGGTGTTCGGTTGCGGAGGAGACAGAGATGTATCCAAACGCCCTGTAATGGGAAAAATCGCTAGCGAGATGAGCGATATAGTTATCCTCACTTCCGATAATCCCCGTACCGAAAGCAGAGAGGCCATAGCGGGAGACGTACTTGCGGGCGTTAATCCCAAAGGACAACTGTACGTGGAACTTGACAGGTCTAAAGCTATCGGATTGAGTATGGAACTTGCGGACAAAGGAGACGTCGTCTTCATAGCCGGTAAGGGAAGCGAAAACTATATAGACGAAAACAATATCAAGACGCCTTACAGCGATATCGGCGAGGTAATGAGCAGATTGTAATCGGAGAACACAATGAGCGTAGAGTTGAAATTGATACTGGCGGTAATAACCGCTTGCGTAGCGGGATTATTGCTTTCACCGCTCGTAATAAGAGTTATGAAAGCCCTCAAAGCGGGGCAACCCATACTCGAGTACGTGGACAAGCACGAGGGAAAGAGTGGTACGCCTACTATGGGCGGACTGATATTTCTCGTGCCTATGGCTGTCGTTACGCTGATTTTCGATATCGGAGGCGAGCGTAGCGGCATAGTGGCTATGGCAGTTACGTTGAGTTACGGCGGAGTAGGACTTCTGGACGATTTTCTCAAAGTAAAACTTCATCGCAATATGGGTTTGAAAGCTTATCAGAAAATAATAGGACAAGTGGGTATAGCCGTTATAGCAACAGTGTATTGTTACAGGAATTTCTTTATAGGGACTCAGGTAGCGATACCTTTTACGGATATTACCGTCGAACTGCAATGGTGGTATATTCCGCTTTGTCTTATCGTCTATATTGCCACTACCAACGCGGTAAATCTTACCGACGGACTTGACGGTCTGGTGGCTAAGTCTTCATCCGTTAATTTTCTTTTTCTGCTGCTCATATTGTACGTATTGTATTACGAAGCAAACCTTATGGGGCAGACTTTTTATGCAAAGCATCTCGAATCGCTGAGTTATTTTACGGCGGCTATGCTGGGCGGTATGCTGGCTTTTTTGTGGCAAAATAATTATCCCGCTAAAATTTTTATGGGGGATACAGGCTCGCTTGCCGTCGGCGGTGCGCTGGCTTGCGTGGCGTTGTTTTCTTCTCAGCCGTTTATTCTTCTTTTCGTAGGCATAATGTATATAGTCTCTTGCATATCAGTAATAATGCAGGTGATTAGTTTTAAGGTCAGAAAAAAACGTATTTTCTTGATTGCGCCTTATCACCATCACCTCGAATATAAAGGTGTGCACGAGAACAGAATTGCGGGCTTTTATGCTTTGATTACCTTTTTGATGAGCGGAGTAGCGTTGATATCTGTCCTCGTATAGGAGGATTTGTGAAAAAGGTACTTGTCGTAGGTTACGGCATAAGCGGAAGAGGCGCGGTAAAACTTCTCAAAGAAAAGGGCTATACCGTAAGCGTATATTCGGATAAGCCTCTCGACGCCCTGAACGAGGATGTTACGGACGTAAGCTCTCTATCCGAGTTCGAAGCGGTTGCGGACAAGGAATTCGTAGTCGTAAGTCCTGGTGTGGATTGCGAGCATAAAATAGTAAGATATGCGGCACGTATTGGTGTTCCCGTGATAGGAGAGCTGGAGCTCGGGTACAGATATTGCAAGGGCAAAATCGTAGCCGTAACGGGAACTAACGGAAAGACTACGACAACCAAACTCTTAGGAGAGATTGTCGCGGCTGGCGGATTAAAGACTTTTACTCTAGGCAATATCGGCAATTCTTTTTGCGAATACATATCGGATATTCCCGCCGACGGTGTTGCCGTGCTGGAGATTTCTTCTTTTCAACTCGAAACAATAAAAGATTTCTGTCCTCGCGTGGCGGCGTGTTTGAATATTACGCCCGACCACTACGAACGGCACAAAAATTTTGAGAATTATTCACTTCAGAAGTTTAAAATTTTTATCAATCAAAAAGATTCGGATTTTGCCGTATTGAATTACGACGACCCGACTGTAAGAGGCTTTTGCGACGGCATAAAGTCACAGGTTTATTTTGTAAGCACCAAAATAAAAGTCAGAGGATGCTATATAGAGGACGGAAAGATTATGGTGAATATCAACGATACATACGCGCTTATGGGCTTGGAAGACGTACCGCTCAAAGGCGATTACAATTATCAGAACGTTTTGACTGCCGTAGCGGCTTCCAAACTTATAGGAGTTGACGACGATGCCGTTGTTGCGGCTGTCAAAGATTTCAGACTTCCCAGATTCCGTAACGAATTGATTGCAACCATTGACGGCAAAAACTATTTTAACGATTCCAAAGCTACTAATATCGACAGTACGCTCAAGGCTTGCGCTTCTATGTCAGGGGATACCGTACTAATAGTAGGCGGTTACGACAAGGGAATATCCTATGAGGGATTTTTCTCTAAATTACCCGCGTGCATAAAACATATCGTCGCTACGGGTGACAACGTCTACACTATGATGTCGTTTTTGCCTTCGTACAGAGAATATACCTTCGAGATAACCTCTTCTCTCGAAAGAGCGGTAGAGCTTGCATCGCAAAAACAAGTGGAAAACGTACTTTTTTCTCCCACTACTTCCAGCTTCGACAGATATTCGGGATACGAAGAGAGGGGAGAGCATTTCGATATGATAGTTAAAAGCATTTCAAAGTGAGGTAAGGGGTGAAAAGAAAACTCAGTGCTGAAGGCATAGGCGTAATCGTATGCGCTTTCGTACTTGCGTCGATAGGTCTTGTGATGCAGTACAGCGCAAGCTGTTATGTTGCGAGTACGCAATTCGGAGACGCTTTTTACTATGTAAAAAAACAGGCAATCGCTCTTGTTGCGGCTACGGCGGCTGTGATAGGCGCGCGCTTTCTCGATACCTCGGTTTTGTACAAGCTGAGGCACGTAATACTCGCGACCTCGTGTATATTGCTCGCTCTGGTATTCGTGCCGGGGTTGGGAGTAGAGAATTACGGCGCGACAAGATGGATAAATCTGGGATTTACGACTTTTCAGCCGTCCGATATAGCCAAATTCGGTTTGGTCATATACATAGCCGCCTGTCTTGACAAAAAGAGCGCATTGACTTTCAAAAATATGCTTCCCGTACTTTTTGCTACGCTCATCGTATGCGTGCTGATAATGCTGGAGCCTAATATGTCCGTAACTATGTGCGTGGGTCTTTCGGTAATAATTATGCTTTTTGCGGGCGGTTGCAGTATCAGACATTTTGCGGTTATGGCGGTACCTGTTGCGATAGGAGTGGTCGCTTTGATTTTTATGGAGCCTTACAGGTTAAAGCGTCTTATGGCTTTCGTAGACCCGTGGGCTTCACCTTTAGGTGAAGGGTATCAGCTTATACAGTCCTATTATGCGCTCGGAAGCGGCGGATTGTTCGGACTCGGACTATTCAATTCGAGGCAAAAATATCTCTTTCTTACCTTTTCGGAAAGCGATTTTATTCTCTCTGTCATCGGCGAGGAATTGGGTTGGGTCGGTGTAGTATCGGTACTTGCGATATTCGTAGTTATGGTAGTATTCGGAGCGCGTATAGCAATGCGCGCAAAAGACAGATTCGATTCGTATCTCGCTTTGGGTATCACCGCGGTGATAGCGGTACAGACTCTTCTTAATGCGGCGGTGGTGTCGGGAAGCATACCGCCTACGGGCATTCCTCTTCCTTTTGTCAGCAACGGCGGTACTTCTCTCGTGTGTTTTATGGCAGGAGCGGGCGTACTTCTCAACATAGACGCAAAATCACAAAGGAGTTTTTGCAATCATAAAATATATTGACGACGCTTTGTTGAAAAAGCGCACCCGGGTATATTACGACAGGAGAGAAATATGAAAGAATACATAATTGAAGGAGGCTTGCCGCTTGACGGTCAGGTGGATGTTTGCGCCGCGAAAAACAGCGTACTTCCGCTTATGGCGGCGAGCATTTTGACAGACGAAATCATTGTATTGCACGATTGCCCAGACATAAGCGACGTGGATAATATGATAAAAATACTGGAGGGACTGGGAAGTAAAATCATAAAGAACGGACGGGATATCGTCATAGACAATTCGGGGGTCAACAATGCGCAGATACCCGTAAGTCTTGCAAAAGAATTGCGTTCGTCTATTTTTTTGCTAGGCTCGCTTCTGTCCCGACTCAAACAGGCTAAGGTGGCTTATCCCGGAGGTTGCGACATAGGGCTGAGACCTATAGACATACATATCGCGGGACTCAGGGAACTGGGCATTGACATACAGGAACAGGGGGGATACATAGTCTGTAATTCGCAGAGCGCGAAGTGTGCCGACGTGGTACTCGATTTGCCGAGCGTAGGGGCAACCGAAAATCTTATGATGTCGGCTGTTTTCGTAAAAGGCCGTACCGTAATCCGTAATTGCGCCAAAGAACCTGAGATTTACGATTTGCAAAGATTTCTCAATGCTATGGGAGCCAAAGTTAAAGGGGCGGGCTCAAGCGTAATCGTAGTAGAGGGAACCGACAGACTTCACGGTACCGAATACACGCCTATTCCCGACAGAATAGTGGCTGGAACCTATCTCATTTCGGCGGCTATGTGCGGTGGAAACGTCGAACTTGTCAACGTAAATCCTGAGCATATATCCTCGCTCATTTCTAAATTATCCAAAACCACTTGCAAAATTTATATAAAAAATGATAGAATATTAATCAAGAGCAGAGGACGGCAAAAAAGTCTGGATTGTATAGAGACAATGTACTATCCCGGATTTCCTACCGACCTTCAATCGCAGATAATGGCTATGCAGTCGGTATCCAAAGGCACCAGCGTCATTGTAGAGAATATTTTCGAGACGCGTTTTAAGACAGCGGGCGAACTCAAGAAGCTCGGCGCCGATATCACGATTAAAGGAAGAGTGGCAATCGTCAGGGGAGTGCGCGAACTCGTAGGAGGCGAAGTGCTTGCTACGGATTTGAGAGGCGGTGCTTCTTTGGTCCTCGCGGGACTTGTCGCAAAAGGACAGACAATCGTAAAAGACATTCATCACATTGACAGAGGTTACGAGGATATGGCAAAAGTGCTATCGTCACTCGGAGCAAACATAAGAAGGATTGAATAAATGCACAAAAGGCTTTTGATTATTTTCGGAATAATTGCCAGCGTAGTTTTGTTGGCGGTATTGCTGTATATCGTTTTTGCCGTAGGCAGCGTAAGCGTCAATACTACCAACAACATTTCGCTCACTCCTCAGCAGGAGTCGGATATAATCGAGCTTAGCGGCATAAAAGGCGGCAACAACATCTTTGCGATAGACGAAGATATTGCCATTCAGAACATAGAAATCAGTTATCCCAAACTGAAAGTGCTTTCAATCGAACGCAAATTCCCCAACAACGTTTATATATACGTGACCGACCGCACGGGTGTATTCTCGTTAAAACTTGCGGACGGTAGATTTGCCGTACTTGACAGAGAATTCAAGGTTATCGACATTCTTTTTGAAAACGACGAGACGCTTTGCGTGCTTGACGGTGTTGCTACTGACAACGTACGTACAGGGTACGTACTCGACAATTCTTCAGTGCTTCTCACGATGATGAAAGGGGCAGAGAAGTGTTCCTTTATTAATGCGAGATACTATTCGTTTATCAGAAAGACGCAGGTATTCGAAAATGAGATATGGCTCACGACTAATACCGGGGTGATACTTTGTCTTCCTGTTTCTTCAAATATAGACCAGAGTATGATAAACGCTTACGGATATTATTTGCAACATCTCAGTCCGGAAGGCAAAACTACAGGCAAAATTTATTTATCGGAAAAAGGTTGGGACTGGCAAAATTCCTGAAAAGCCGTCTTTTCGGTTAAAAAAACATCGGTTTTGTATGCTTTTTGAAAAAAGTTAGACATATTTTTACGTATTTTTCTCAAATTTCTTTTATAATTCTTGACAGGCTATTATTATAATATTATAATAAAATTATGAGAGAAGAAATTGCTGTTTTGGACATAGGCTCAGGCAAAATCGTTTTCGTTGTAGGACAAAAGTCTTCCGACGATATGTTCAACGTCAAAAATTTTGCATCGGTGCAATATCCCGGTTATTACAAAGGCGAGTGGGTAGACAAGGATTCTCTTGCTTCCTATATTGCCGAAGCCGTAACAAAAAGCAACTATAATCTCAAATGCAAGACCCTCTACGTGTCCGTACCTGCAGAGTTTACTCTTGTCAAGATCAACGGACTTCTTACTAATCTCAAGAAGAGAAAGACTATCGGCGAGGGTATGATAAAAGATATACACAACAAGGCAGACAGTCTTAAAGTCGCAGATTACAGCGTTTTGTGTTCGTCGGCAATCGAATACGTGCTTGACGGCGAAAACCATACTATATCTCCTATAGGAGAAAGTGCGGCAAGCATATATGCCAATATGTCTTATATCTTTTGCAAAAACGACTTTATCCGTACTGTTTGCGATATAGCGGCCAGGATAGGTTTCAAGCACGTCAAGTTTATCGACGGGGTATGGGCAGAGGGTACTCAGCTCATCGAAGCGGACTCCAGAATAAACGGAGCAGTGCTCATCGACGTGGGGTATGCTTCCACAACCTTCGCTTTCGTCAAAGGCGACGGAATAAAATACAAAAACAGCGTATCATTCGGATACGGTTTTATGGTGGATGCACTGGCTAAAGCCCTCAACGTTAATTACTACGTGGCTGAAAAGATGCTCTCTCAAATCACTCTCAATATCGACAGCGACGAGACGAGTACTTACCAGTATATGAACGGCAACGTGCAATACGAGTGCAGAGCAAGAGATATCAACAACCTTTTGCATTGCCTTATTGCCGACCACCTTGTTGACTTCGTCAATTCCAATGTCTACGCAATCAAAGAAATGGACGATTTGACGAATTCGCGTTCGGGCTATTCGGGTACTCCCGTAAGCTCCATAAACTACCTTACTGAATTCTGTCTCACAGGCGGCGGATTGAGCGAAATCAGAGGTGCGGTAAAATATTTTGAGCGACTTTTGGCAAAAGAAGTCGTTATGCTCAAAGGCAATACGGCAGGTTGGGACAAACCCTACTTTGCGTCGGCGTTCGCAACGCTTGAAGTCGCGGACAAACTCAATACGAAAAACAGTTTATTACAAAAAATATTTGGTTAAGCGGAGGTGCAGACAATGCCAGAGGATTACAAGTTGCAGACAGCAACGAAAATTAAAGTAGTAGGTGTAGGCGGCTGTGGCGCAAACGCAGTCAACAGTATGATTGACTTCGGCGTTAGCGACGTTGATTTTTACGTAGTAAATACCGACCTTCAACATCTCAATATGTCAAAGGTCGACGAAGACAAGAGAATACAGATAGGCGTCGAGCTCACTAGGGGACAGGGCGCGGGCGCAAAACCCGAAATCGGTGAAAAAGCAGCAGAGGAGTCCAGAAAAACTCTAATGGATATGCTCGAGAATACCGACCTTCTCTTTATTGCGGCAGGTATGGGCGGCGGTACCGGAACTGGTGCTTCTCCCGTAATTGCAAAACTCGCAAGAGAACTCAATCCCGATATGCTCATCATTGCTATCGTTACCAAGCCTTTCAGATTCGAAGCAGGCAAGATGGCAGTTGCCGAAGCGGGTATCGAAAAACTCAAGCAGTATGTCGATTCGCTTATCGTAATTCCTAATCAGAAACTTCTCGAATACGACAAGAATATTCTTATGACCGAGGCTTACTCCAAAGCCAACGAAATTCTTAAAAACTCCATCAAGAGCATAAGCGACCTTATCAATTATCCCAGCCTTGTCAATCTCGACTTTGCAGATATCAAGACGATAATGAAGGGCAAGGGCTATTCTCATATGGGTATAGGCGAGTGCGAAGGAGACAGCTCTTCGGACAGAATGCTCAAAGCAGTCAAAATGGCAGCAAATGCAGATATACTCAATACGAGTATTGCAGGAGCTACCGGTATCATCTTCAGTATTCAGACGGGTTACGATTTGACCAACGGCGAACTCGAAGACGCCAACAACTATATATCCAGCCTTATCTCTAAGGATGTAACTTATATTTTCGGTCACAGCTTCGACAAGAATATGACCAATAAAGTAGTAGTTACGTTGATTGCTACGGGATGCAAAGCGGATAACATACCTCAGCAAAATATGCAGCAAAATCCTCAGATGCAGGGACAGGTGAGACCTAATTTTGCTAATATGGCTCAACAGCAAGTAAGACCCCGCATTTATGACAATCAACAAGCAATGCAGGGCGGTCAAAACGTGTCTCCTATCGGACAAAGACCCGCTATGCCTTCTCAGTCTGTACAGCAACAGCCTGTTCAGCCCAGAATAGACTCGATGCCCAAACAGCAGGATAACAATCCCGAGCCCCCTTCATTTATGAAGAGACTCTTCGGCAAGAGAAACGGCTGATAATTTCTGAGCTTTGCAACGTTTGTTTTATGCGATACAATGTCGCATTGAGAATAACAAGCAAATCAGATTTCTTCTTGAAAAACAATAACGGAAAAAGTTTCAATCGACAAGATTGGAACTTTTTTTTATTTAAATAAAATTATAATGCAGCTATGCAAGTGTATATCGAATACGTAGTACTTAACAATCTTGTAATCAACGTGCTTGTATTAGTGCTTGCGCTGAGATTTTGCAGATGGAAAATCGACAAGATTGCAGTGTTTTTTGCATCTGCAATAGGTACCGTATACGCAGTATTTTTACCTCTGGCGGACTTTCTAGGCATATTTGCTTTCAAAATAGTATTGTCCGCCGTTATGGTTGCAATAGTTACGGGTAAATGTGCTCTGAAAAAATACGCTTCCGTATATGCCGTTTTCCTTGCGCTAACTTTCGCGTTAGGCGGCATTACGACGGGAATGCAAAACGTATTCGGCTTTGATACGGATACTAATGCTTCGCTAGTCCCTTTTTTCGTAGGAATAGGCGGACTTGTACTTGTGTGTGCCGAAAAACTGCTTTACAAGTACATAGTACTTGCTAGAAGAAAGCACCTTTACGTCAGCGAAATAGAAATTGCCGCCAACGGCAAAACCGTAAAATGCAAAGCCTATTTTGACAGCGGAAACAAACTCTATTACCGAAATAAACCTACCGTAATAGTCGATAAAAGCGTCGCACTGGAGTTTTACGGCAAGGACGGATACGAAAATATACAAAACGATACGTACGTGGGTACGGTAGCGGGACAAAAAAAAGTCAAAGTCTTTCCGCTCGAATATCTCAGCGTAGAGGGTACTCAAGACAAAATTTACGGTGTTATGGCGGCGGTATCCAACCATATAGGCGGAGAGTGTAAAGTCGTATTGCACTGTGATTTGCAATAGTCGGGAGGCACTATGTGGGAAAAACTCAAAAGACTTTTGTCCAAAATCTTCAATATTGAGGATAAGACGGTAGACTTTATCGGAGGGGGTGAGGCTTTACCCGAGCCGCTTAACCCCGAAGAAGAAAAAGCTCTTGTTGCAAAGTACGTGCAGGGCGATACCAACGCGCGCACAAAACTAATTGAGCACAATTTGCGCCTCGTAGTCTATATCGCAAAAAAATTCGAGAATACAAACGTCGATATAGAAGACCTTATTTCCGTAGGTACGATAGGACTAATAAAAGCCGTAAATTCTTTTGACGAGGCTAAGCAAATTAAACTTGCAACCTATGCCAGTCGCTGTATCGAAAACGAAATTCTTATGCACCTCAGAAAGGTAGTCAAAACGAGAAACGAGCTTTCTCTCGACGAGCCTCTCAACGTAGACGGAGAGGGTAATGTGCTTTTGCTGTCCGACGTATTAGGTACTGAAAGCGACGTGATATACAAGGACCTAGAGAGTGACGTCGAAAAAGATATTCTTATCGCTTCTTTTAACAAATTACCGCCTCGCGAAAGACAAATCGTCAAACTCCGTTTTGGTATACTCGGTTCTCCACAGAAGACTCAAAAAGAGATTGCCGATATGTTCGGAATATCTCAGTCTTACATATCGCGTCTTGAGAAGAAGGTCATTAACAAACTGAAAAAAGAAATGTCAAAGATGGTTTGAGGGTGGTACCGCCTCGAAGGGGATGCGGACTGTCTCTAAACGCATCTTTTCCGTAATTTGCGTTTCGGCGTCCTCATAATACGTCCAGTATTACTTCGTCCTTCTCGAAGCAAATTATCGGAAAATCTGTTGTTTACAGCCTAGCCCGCACCCCTTCTCGGCGGTACTGAGGCTTATATAATATAGTTAGACTATTTTCTGTGTTTTACATTCAGTATTCTCATAATACGGCAAGTATTACTTCTTCCTTTCGCATTGCCGATAAGAAGCGGTAAGGATAAGCCGTAATACGGGGCTTGTAATTTGAGAGTAGCAGATTGCGGCTGATATGCGGCGAGGTACGACGGCAATACTTGCCGTATTGTCAAGTGCCTCAACAAAATAACAGCCGTAAGATGCACATCTCAAATCTTATCCGCACCGCTCTCTAGCGGTACAACAAAGCATCGCAAAATCCACGGCTTACAGTCTATTTCGCACCCCTTCTCGGCGGTACTGAGGTTATACTATATGTCAATTCTATGTTTCCGCGTTTTCCGGTTCGTCGTCCTCGAAATACATCAAATATTACTTCGTCCTTCTCAAAGAAAATCAACACAAAATTCATAGCTCACAGCCTAGCCCGCACCCTTTCTCGGCGGTACTATATTTATTTAGTAATTCTTGCTATCATTTAGCGTAAATTTATTTATCAATTCCTTTATTATTGAATTTACATAATTTTCTGCGTATATATTACAAAATTCTGCAAATAATACCATTAATCTCTCCTTGTCATTATTGTACATAGTAAATCGGAGGTTATTATGCACAAGGTAGTGATAAACGGTATAGATACGCGTTCTCTTCCAAAACTTAAGCCGAAAGAGTGCGAAGAGTTGCTTGAATTGGTTAAAAAAGGCGATAAAGAAGCAAAGGATAAACTCGTAGTCGCTAATATCCGTCTGGTACTTTCCATCGTACAGCGTTTTTCAAACAGGGCGGGAAGCGACGACCTCTTTCAGTCGGGTATGATAGGACTTATGAAAGCTATCGACGGTTTTGACAGCAAGTTCAACGTGCGGTTTTCCACATACGCCGTTCCTATGATTTCGGGGGAAATAAGACGTTTCATAAAAGACTCTACGGGTATCAAGGTCAGCAGAAGTATGCGCGATACTGCTTATAAAGCACTTAAAGCAAAAGAAATGCTGGAATTGAAAAATTCTACTTCTCCTACAATGCTGGAAATTGCTTCAGAAATAGATATCCCCCTCAAAGAAGTGGTGTGCGCGCTCGACGCGGTGAGCGAAACGGTTTCGCTGCAAGAGTGTGTATACAATGACGGCGAAGACGGACTTTTGCTTATGGAACAGATAGCAGACAGTACTCAAAACGAAGATACCTGGTCTACTTCGCTTGCTCTCAGAGAGGGAATAAAATCTTTGCCCGAAAGAGAAAAAAGCGTACTCGCTATGCGTTATTATCTGGGCAAGACTCAGACGGAAATCTCCAAAAGTATGGGTATCTCTCAAGCTCAGGTAAGCCGACTCGAAAAAAACGCCCTTGGAAAAATCAAAGAGTGTCTTTGAAAATATCCGTCATATTATCTCTCATCGTGAATATTCTATACAAGAGAGGTAAATATGGCGGATTTATCATTTTGTACTTTGAGAGAAAAAGTCGTCGTCAACGTATGCGACGGCAAGAGATTGGGACATATCATAGATATCAACTTCAATTCACACGGTCAAATACTCGGAATGATAGTGCCGGGTGACAGAAAGTTTATGAAAAGTCTTTCGGCAGGAGACAGTATCTATATTCCGTGGAGGTGTATAGTCAAGATAGGTGAGGATACGGTACTAGTCGAACTAAAAGGAGAAATGGTGCCTTCGGGCGGAAAAATCTGCTCGGGAAGCTGTAGATAACACAATATATTGTTGTTTTAAGCAAAAAATTGCCTCAAAGCGTAGACAAAATTTTCCGTATGTAATATAATCTAATTAGAAATGACGGAGGTTTACGCAAATGAAGTGTAGCTTTTGCGGGTGTCTTGACAGCAAAGTAGTCGATAGCAGACAAAACGAAGAGGGTACGTCCATAAGAAGACGTCGTGAATGTATGAATTGCGGCAAGAGATTTACCACCTACGAGACTATCGAAACCACTCCCGTAATGGTTGTAAAGAAAAACGGCGGACGTCAGCAATTCTCCGCTACTAAACTCAAAGCGGGTATTTTGAGAGCGTGCGAAAAGCGTCCCGTACCTATGATGCTGATTGACAAACTGGTAGAGGATATTGAGCGCAAGATTGCCAACAACCTTTCGCAGGAAGTTACGTCCAAGCAGATAGGCGAGTACGTAATGGAAGGTCTCAAGAAAATAGACGAGGTAGCATACGTAAGATTTGCAGCCGTTTACAGAGAATTCAAGGATATCGAAAGCTGGCTGAGCGAAATCAATACTATTCTCAAGGACAAAAACGAAGCCGAAAAAAAAAGAGAATAATTAAGGAGATATAAACAATTTTAGTGAAAACTAAACGTTCAAATACATCGAGAGGAGGCTACCTTGCCTTCTCTTTGTTTTTACTGACTGGTTGTCGTATAACCGTCGATATTGACAATAACTTTTTATTGTGATATAATCAAAAAAAAGTATTATACACGAAGAGGGGAATATGGAAGATAAAAGAAATACAAATCAGGACGAAAACGTACTTAAAGAAATAAAGAAAGAAATAAAAACCCTTAAGGTTTTCAGCATAGTAACTTCTTTATCGACGGTATTGATTGCTATTATTTGGTTAATATATTTTTTCATTATACAATATTGATTTTAAAATAAAAATTCGAATAAACATTCGACTTTTTTAATATTGAATTATTCGACAATATTCCGCATATTATATAGCGTATTAAATTAGAGGTGCGCTATGATTTTATCGGGACTTTTGGCAATACTCAGCAATATTTTATTTTTCAGCGGCTACATTCACAACGCTAACGCTTTTCCTAAACCGCTTTCTCCCGAGAGAGAAAAACAGCTTCTCGAAGAGATGTTCAACGGAAACAAATCGGCAAAAGAAGAACTTGCAAAACACAATATGCGGCTAGTAGTGCATATCGTTAAAAAATATTCCAACTTCAACGATAACGACGAACTTATAAGCGTAGGCTCGATAGGACTTGTCAAAGCTCTCAACAGTTATTCTCAGGACAAGGGCACTCAATTTGCGACCTATGCCGCAAGATGTATCGAAAACGAAATACTGATGACCTTGCGCGCCAACAAAAAGAATATGAACAACAAATCTCTTTACGAGCCGATTAGCTTTGATAAAGAGGGCAACGAGGTTACTTTAATAGACCTGATAGGGCAGGACGAGGAGAGCGTGATAGGCATAGTCGAGAATAAATTTGCTACGCAAAAACTTATGGAGGTTATCAAAACGCAGCTTACCGAACGCGAATATAAAATTATCTCTATGCGCTACGGTCTTGACGGGAGCGAGCCAATGACGCAAAAACAAGTAGCTCAAAAATTCGAAATATCCCGTTCGTACGTTTCGCGTATAGAAACAAAGGTACTTGCCAAGCTCAAAGTATATATGATTAAGGAAAAAATGTTTTTCTGATTGAGTTTGACAAGACGCGGCGCGTATGCTATAATCTTTTGGCAAGACAGCCAGACTATCGCAGACCGTAAGGGATGAGGAAAGTCCGAGCACCATAAGGCAGAGTGCTGGCTAACTACCAGTCAGGGTGACCTGAAGGAAAGTGCAACAGAAATAGACCGCCTGCTTTGCAGGTAAGGATGGAAAGGCGAGGTAAGAGCTCACCGTCCCTTCGGCGACGAGGGGAGCCCTGTAAACCCCACTCGGTGCAAGAGAAATCGACTATAAGTAGCCTGCTTGTCGTAAAATCGCTTGAGCATAACGGCAACGTTATGCCTAGACAGATGATAGTCTAATACAGAACTCGGCTTACAGACTGTCTTGCAAAAGAATTAATCCGCTTTCGGGCGGTTTTTTTTATTTTCGGACATATTCAATTTGGGACATATTCCGTATCGCTTCTTATGATTAAATTTTTTTATATGCGTCCATAATCAAGATATGTTGTACGCTATTATCGCTGTATTATTCGTAATACTTATTATTTTGATTTTGTTGGCAAAAAGACCCTGCAAAAGAGAGGATATGCTCTCTCAAATGAGTGACAAAGATATCGAGGACAATATCAAACGTCTTGCTATCAGTCTCAGAAGCGGAGAAGTCGTAGGTAATATTCCCGTTGTTTCGCGATACCTCAGAAGAATAAAAAAAGCATACAAAATTACTCTTGAAAAAGTCAGAGCAAAAGAACAACTGTACGAGTGCGAAAGATGGTTGTATGAGAATTACTATGCCGTAACTTTAGGAGTAAAGCAAAGCGATTATAAAAATTTTGCCCGACTGACGCACAAGAAAAACGTAGTGAGAATAATAGAACTCGCGCGTTTTGTCGTTGCCGCGACAAACTGTAACATAAATAAGGAAAACGTAGAAAAAACGGTAAAGGAGTTTAACTCGTATACTCCTTTGCATTGCGATGAAGTACAAAACCTCGACAAGGCTTTTACCTATGCGCTTATCGAGAGGATTGCGGAGATATGCTGTCAGATAGTGCTTTTGTCAAAGCTGAAAGCTCACGCAGAAGGAGATGCCGAGCCGATAAAGAGACTGTGCAAATATGACGCTTATCTTTATTTTTACAAACATACGGGAAAGTATCTGGACGAAAAATATTTTTACAAAATCAACGATATCAATCCTGACAATATCGACTTGACGTTTACTGACAATCTTGTTGATTACGGAGTAGTGATAGGTAATTGCATTAATTCGGCAAAATCAATACCCGAAGTGTTTAAAAGTCAATTTGTACTGACTCTTTGTTCGGTATACGATATAATGAGCGAAGACGGGATATATCTCAACAGCGATTTGTGTTCGCAGTATGCGTATATCAATGCCGTAGAAAAGCTTTCTTCTCTTTACGGAGCGAGCGAGCGTTCGATTGCGCAAATCGCACTTAAACTTGCAAAAGCTTACGGCGTGCATTTCGGAGAAATAATCTACGATTACCGTTATGCAATCAAAGGCTATCTCCATTCCTTTACGCCTCAGGTGCTCAAAAAACCTACTACAAAAGTCGACCAGAGACTTTACGGGACTGTCATAGCATTGCTGTCCATTGCATTTGCTACGTTGGGTACGCTTATATTTTTGCCGGACGTATTATTGTGCGTTTTATCGGGAGCATTGACATTATTTGCGTCTGTGCCGTTGTCAAGATTTATAGTCAGACTTATAGTCGGGAAGATATTGCCCGAGCGCAGCGTCGCCAGAATGAATTACGAGAAATTGCCCGAGGAGGGCAAAACTCTCTGCGTAGTCAGCGAATTTATATGCGACGAGGCGCAAGCAAGAGAAGCGATATCCAACATACGCGCTCTCGCGGCAGTAAACAAAGACGAGATGATTAAATTTGCCGTTCTGGCTGATTTTAAGCCCTCTTCTAAGCAAATCGACGATGCGGACGAGAGTTTGATTGAAGAGATGAAAAACTTGCTTAAAGGAAGCGAAATCGCGCTTTTGGTAAGAAAACGTGAATATATAAACGGCAAATGGATGGCAAAGGAGCGTAAAAGAGGTGCGATACAAGCCCTCAACGAAGCCTTGTTGACAGCAAACTTTCAAGAATTCGGATATGCGTCTGAGGTTTTGGAAAAGCCGTCTTTCGTTTTGCTTTTGGATGATGACGACAGACTTTTGCCGGGAAGCGTAAAGCAGGCTGTCAACACTATGCTTCATCCTCTCAATGCAAAATATCCTATGTTGGCGTTTGATTGCAAATACAGTCTGTCGTCGCTTAATACCTACTGGGCAAAGACAGGTATCGAAGACAGCGGAGTAGACGAGTACTGCAATTACGGAGATTTTTATTACAAGCTCACAGGAAGGTCGATTTTTTGCGGTAAGGGAATATACCGTCTAAAAGAATTCAGCGACGCTTTGAGGGGTAAATTGCCTGACGGTAGAATACTCAGTCACGATATAATCGAAGGGGCAATATGCGAGTGCGGAAGCCTTGGTATAACAACATACGAAGACGCACCCGACAGCTTTGTCAGCTATGCCGAAAGGCAAAACAGATGGCAAAGAGGAGATTTGCTTTTGTTGCCTTACGTCTTTAGAAAAGACGTAAAACAGCCTTTTTATAAGTACGTTATGTTTTTTAACGTACTGTCGGCTGTTGTGCCTTTAGTCAATTTCGCGCTTTTGTTTGCTTTGTTATATACGAAAAACGTTTTGTTTTTCGTGCCATTCGGACTGTGTTTTTTGGGTATTCCTCTCATAAGATACGGACTGTGTCTCAATGCGCTCAATTACGATAAAAGAATGAGATATGTGCTCAGAGATTTTTCAATGGAATTATTGAAGAGTGCATACGATTTTATCGCTTTGCCGTATTATGCCGTAAATGCTGTTCTTTTGTGGGCGAGTACTTTATACAGACTTATTTTTGCAAAATCGCGGCTTACTGAGTGGAAAACTTTCTATTCATCGCAGCGAAAGGGAAGTGCGGGCAGGCATTTTGCGCTGATTTTGCCGTCAGTCGCGGTGTCAGTTGCACTGTGTGCGATTACGCTCGATTTGGCGGTATGCATTTATCTGGGGGTATACGCATTGACGGCTTGCTCGATATACTGTTTGTCGGCACGCGTCGATAGAAAACAAAAAGAATTTTGTAAATCTGACAGGGAATTTTTGCAAAACGTGGCAAACAGGACGATGCGTTATTTTGAAGTAAATTTGCAGGATAATTGTCTTATTTGCGACAATTATCAAGCTTTTCCCAACAAGCAAGCCAACAGCTTTACTTCTCCCACCAATATAGGATTTGCACTTTTGTCTCACGTGTCGGCATACGTATGCAAAAGAAAAAATCTCGATGAGTGTATGGACGGATTGTCCAAGTCGGTTGAGCTGATAGAAAGACTGGAAAAATACCGCGGACATCTCTACAACTGGTATTCGCTGGCCACTCACAAGCCTTTATCTCCCTATTTTGTATCGAGTGTTGACAGCGGGAATTTTTCAGCTTGTCTTATATGTGCAAAACAATTCGTAAGACAGTTTGACGAAAAACTCGCTATGAGAATTCAGACATTGTTGGATAATACCGATTTTTCTGCATTGTTCGATGACAATGCAGGCAGATTTTATATAGGTTATAACAGACTGGACGACAGATTTGAGGGGCATTACGATATGATGGCTTCGGAAGCCAGAATACTTTGCTATGTCGCAAGTTGCATTAGCGGTGAGAGAAAATACTGGTCGGGATTAGGCAAAAAAATAGTGGCACTCAAAGGCAATACTCTCTTATCCTGGTCTGGCACGGCATTCGAATATCTTATGCCTCAACTGTTTTTGCCGGACTGCGAAAACAGCATAATTACGCATAGCGTAAAAAATGCCGTAAAGTATATGAGCGCGTCAAAATGTTCGGGGCTGTGGGGTATAAGCGAAAGCGGATATTACGAATTCAACGAAGAGAATCATTACAAATACAAGGCGTTCGGATTGAGCGAACTCAGTCTCAGAGCGGCTGATGACAGATGTGTTATCGCTCCTTATGCAAGCGCGCTCGCATTGAGGTATGCACCTGAAAAAGCAATTGCCAATCTCAAGTTACTTGCAGACAGAAAAATGACGTCCTCTATGGGCTTTTACGAAGCATTGGATATGACAAAGGGCAAAGACGTGGTTGCAATGCATATGTCGCATCATCAGGGTATGATACTTTGCGCTATTGTCAACGCGCTTTATGACGATTACTTTGTCAAGCTTTTCGACTCTTATGACGCTATGAGAGGCGGTAGGCTTTTGCTCGAAGAAAAAATACCGCAAATCAAAGCCAAAAAAAGAGAAAAAAGCGATTTTGTGTACGATGTCGCGAGCGAAAACTGTTATCAATACGGAGGAGAGTGCAAGGGGGTACCTGTGGTCAATGCGCTCACAAACGGGCGTTTTTCTACCGTAATCGATTCGTACGGCAACGGATATTCTTATTCAAAAGGAAAATATCTCAATAGGTTTACGGGCGATTTTTATAAGAATCAAGGCGGTTTTTTCTATATCCGTGACGATAAAGAGCTTTATTCTCCTACCTATGCACCGTTCAGAAAGGACAGATGTACCTATACTTTCCGTCCATACGAAAGCGTATACGAAAATCTCGATAAAAACTGTAAAATGAGCGTGTATATTCCTCAAAATTCAAATTGCGAGATACGCAAAATAACCATATACAACAAAGAAAGCTATGCTAAAAAATTTGCGGTAGGTTATTGCGAGGAGACTTGTCTTGCCGATTTCGGGGGAGCGTTTTCTCATCCCGCGTTTGCGGATATGTTCGTTTCGTCGTCATACTATCTGCCTTTGGATACTCTCGTGCTCAAGCGGACAGCGCGGAGCTTCGCTGGAGACTGCTATTGCTCGCTCACCGTTACGGGAGTTGACAAACACGAATACGAGAGTAATCTGTTCAATTTTATAGGCAGAGAAAGAGATTTTGACAATCCCGCGATTTTCGACGCAAATACAGAGAGTGTGCCTCAAAAAGATTACCCCTCGATAGGGGATGTGCTCAATCCTTGTCTGGGATTTACAGGAGTAGTGGAGATTGCGCCTTTTTCGTCAAAAGAGATTTGTCTGATTAAGTTTTTCGATACAGACATTAATTCTCTTTACAGCTCGGTCAGAGAAGCTACAAAAACAGACTTTGTGAAGTACGCTTACGAAAGCGCGCGTCTTACTCTTATGTCAAAGACGTATAAGTACCAGCTTAACGACGATATAAGCGACGCTATATGCAAAACCGCCACAAACGTTTTATACCGATCTTTTGACAGAGAAAAGCTGTCTGCTATGTATGACAGAGTGGGCGAGCCTTTGCCTATGGGGCTTACGAAAAACGTAAAGTATATCTACTTTGAATACTACAATCAGGATAAAATGCTCAAAAATCTTGTCTATACGACGATATATCTCAACGTAGCTTCCGTAAAATATACTCTGGTGATTGCATACAAAGTTAAGGGCGGTGACAGAGAAGGGATGCTAAAATCCTTTATAGATATTACAGGAGTAGCGGATATTCTCGAACTTGAACAGATAAAATTTTTGCAACTTAACGGAGTTGACGAGGGCGTAGTAAGGGCAGTTAGAGACGGCGCTTTTATGACTTTCGGCGGAAAACCCGCAAAAGGAGAGAGGTCGGACGAAAAACTGAACATTGTTCTGCCTGTGCTGACAGAACAGCAAAACGTTGTTCAAAAACAACCTTTGTTCGGCAAAACGGATTATGTAACAGTAATGAAAAGCGGCAAGGGAGGCTTTGACGAAAAAGGAGATTACGTTATTGCTCAAAAGACGGATTTGCCTTACTCAAACGTAGTTTGCGGAGAATACGGAGGCTTTGTCGTTACGGCAAACGGAGGCGGATTCGATTATTTCGGCAACAGTAACTTGTCGCGCGCTACCGTATGGCAGAATAATCCGGTATTTGACACTCCTTGCGAAGAGTTGTATATATGTTCGGACGGGGTGACAAGAATAAATAAATTAGTAGAGGGCGGATATGTAAAACACGCAGTCGGATACAGCGAATTCAGGGGCATTATCAACGGGATAAGCTTTTCGCTCTTTGAGGGAATAATCGCTGACGGAAAAGGCAAATTATTGCAATTAAAATTAGATAAACCTACACATAGTCGGGATTTTTGCATAATTTTTGCTATAAAAGCTATGTTGTCGGATTTGCCGTATACGCAAATGCTTTTCGATACCTCGATAGACGAGTTTACTGTAAAAGTATCAAACGCAATCAACGGTAAAAGCATTTATATACGCACCAATATGCCTTGCGAACTTATAGCGGATAAAGCCTTTTTGTACGGACTGGACAACAGCGTGCGACTTAGCGAAAGCAATACCGCTTTTTATAATCCCTCTCACGCGATAAGGATATTTTCCGATGCAAAGTCGACGCGCGATATAAGAATAATTATCAGCGACGATTATGAATTTATCTCCAAGACCGATATGTCGAGAGCGGAAACTCAGGCAAGAGAAAGCGCTTTGAAATTCTCATCTCTCAACAAATTTGAACTATGTTCAAAAGATGCAAGATTGGATTTGCTGTTCAATAAGTGGCTGCCTTATCAGGTAGTGTCTTCAAGACTCAACGGAAAGTGCGCTTATTATCAGGCGGGCGGTGCGACGGGTTTCAGAGACCAGCTTCAGGATTGCCTTGCGATGCTTTATATCGACAAAGACAGAGTAAGAAGGCATATTCTCGACTGTGCCGCACATCAATATCTC
This sequence comes from uncultured Christensenellaceae bacterium, assembly GCA_944380355.1. Taxonomy (GTDB): domain Bacteria; phylum Bacillota; class Clostridia; order Christensenellales; family UBA3700; genus RACS-045. Next base: position 91,617 of record CALWHJ010000004.1, on the reverse strand, counting down.
GAAGGAGACGTACAGCATTGGTGGCACCCCGAACGATACGGTGTGCGGACCCATATTACCGACGACAGACTGTTTTTGCCTTTTCTCGCATTTGAATATGCGGATTTTACGGGAGACGAGAGTATATTTGACGAAAGAGAAAGATATCTGGTTTCTCCTCCTCTCAACGCTCTGGACGAAGGAAGACTGGAAGTCCCCGATGTAGGCAAGATGAGCGAAAGCCTTCTCGGACATATCAAGAGAGCTATAGATTCCGTGCTGAATTACGGAGAAGACGGACTTTTGCTTATAGGAGGAGGCGACTGGAACGACGCGCTCAACGAAATAGGCATACGAGAAAAAGGTCAAAGCGCATGGCTTAGTATGTTTGCCGTATACGTTATGCGAAAATATGTAAAATACGTCGATTACGAACAGAGAAGGATATATCTCAACCATATAGACAACCTCTCTAAGGCTCTTGAAAATTCTTTTAAAGACGGATATTTTATGAGAGCCGTAACCGATGACAAAGAAGAATTGGGAAGACTGAGTTGTAAACATTTTGCCATTGATTTGCTTTGTCAGAGTTGGAGCGTAATAGCAAACGTTACTACCAAAAGCAAACAAAAATCCGCTATGCAAAAAGCGGCGTCTTTAATCGACGCGGAATACGGAATTATTAAATTATTGTCTCCGGCTCAGACAAAACTTCATTATTACGGATATATATCTTCTTATCCCGAAGGAGTGAGAGAAAACGGCGGTCAGTATACGCACGCCGCCGTATGGTACGCAAAGGCACTTGCAATATTGTGCGAAAGCGTTGAGAAGGACGGCAAAACTTACGACGCTACCGATATTCTGAATATGCTCAATCCAATAATAAGAGGACAGGATGTTGCGCTGGATAGGGCATACAAGGGCGAGCCTTACGTCTTGGCAGGAGACATATATTCTAACCGAGACAACTACGGAAGAATGGGATGGAGCTGGTACACGGGGTCGGCGTCGATACTTTACGATACGATAATCCGCGATTTTCTCGGCATAAGAATATACGGAGACAGAATGGTATTTTCAAAACCCGCGCTGAGAAACTGGGAGGGGACTCAGCTGACCTATACCGACAACGGTACCGTATACGAAATAACCTTTGTGAAAAGTCGCGAAAACGCAATAAAAATCGACGGGCTTACGTTGAAAGGAGAGATGTCTATGAGATTGAAACCCAACAAGGGAAAATGTCGGGTACTGGTGTCTTTTAGATAAATGTAATTGACTTATAAACGCGTGTGCGATATAATCGAATTATGGATTTATTCGATTTGATTAACAAAGACAAAGCTCCTTTGGCACAGCGTATGCGTCCTAAAACTCTGGACGATTTTGTAGGTCAAAGTCATATTGTCGGCAAAAACAGTCTTTTGCGAAGAGCTATCCTTACGGATACTCTGGGAAGCTGTATTTTCTACGGCGCTCCCGGATGCGGGAAGACTACATTGGCAAATATTATAGCCAATACTACGCACTCAAATTTCGTCAAGCTTAATGCGGTTTCGTCCGGCATATCCGATGCAAAGAAAGTTATAGAAGACGCCAAACTCGAAAAGGAAAGATACGGTATCAAAACGTATTTGCTTCTCGACGAATGTCACCGTTGGAATAAAGCACAATCGGACTGTATGCTCGAAGCTATCGAAAAGGGAGATATAATATTTATCGGCTCGACTACCGAAAATCCTTTTGTCTCGATGACGAGGGCTATCGTTTCGCGTTGTAGAATTTTCGAATTCAAACCTTTGAGCGACGATGACGTAAAAAAGACTCTTATAAGAGCAATCAACGATAAAGAAAACGGACTGGGTAATTATAATCTCAAGGTCAGCGACGAAGCTCTTAACCATTTTGTATGGGCAAGCGACGGTGATTTGCGCAACGCGCTCAACGCTCTCGAACTTGCTTGTATGAGTACCGAAGCGGACAAAGACGGCGTTATCGACGTGGACCTTACCGTAGCAGAGCAGTCGGCTCAAAAGAAGTCAATGAGCATCGACGAAAGTATGTATTACGATATGATTTCGGCATTTTGCAAGTCTTTGCGTGGCAGCGACAGCGATGCGGCATTGTACTGGGCGGAAAGACTTATTCAGGCAGGTTGTGACCCTATGCTGATATTCAGAAGGCTCATAGTGCACAGCAGTGAAGACGTAGGTATGGCTGATCCTAAGGCTCTCATAGTAGCGACTTCTGCTATGACGGCTTTTCAGAATATCGGTTTACCCGAGGGTAAAATTCCTATGTTCAACGCTATTATTTACGTGTGCGAAGCTCCCAAATCCAACAGCGTAGTTGAGGCAAAATACGCAGTTGAAAGGATTGTTTCGGAGAAAAAGGACGACGTAGTTCCTGTTTATCTGCGCGATGCCAACTATAAGGCGGAAAAAATTCAGGGCTACAAGTATCCGCACGACTTCGGCGGGTGGGTAGAACAGCAGTATTTGCCCGATTCTCTTAAAGACGAAAGATTTTACAAGCCGTCAAACAACGGTTTTGAAAAATATCTCGTCAGAGCAAAGGATATTAAGGCGAATAAGCAGGAAAACAAAAAACGCGACTGATGATATCGCGAAATGCGGACGGAACGTGTATGCGCTTTGCCCGCTTTTTGTTATAAACTGCGATACAATTAATGAAAAGGAAGACTTAAAAGCCTGTTTTTATGTAAAATATACACGATTTTGCCGAATTTAGCAAAATTCAGATATTGATAAATCGTGAACGGATATGTATAATCAATGTAAAGGAGTTGCAATTCCTAAAACAATAAAAAGGAGTTATTATGTCAAATTCGATATTGACTATAAACAATTTAAGCAAGAAATACAGAGGCAACGAAAGTTACTCGGTCAAAGATTTGTCTTTTGAAGTCAAAGAGGGAGAACTGTACGCTTTTTTAGGACCTAACGGCGCAGGAAAGAGTACTACGATAAAATGTATTACGGGTGCGCTTCCGTATACGGAAGGGGATATATACGTGTGCGGTCACAATATGCACGACAATCCCGTAGAAGCAAAGAAAAATATAGGATACGTTCCCGACAATCACTTTTTGTACGAGGGTATGACCGCCAACGAATACATTGATTTTATGGCGGATATTTACGGAGTGGGAGTCAACGACCGAAACGAGAGAAGAAAAAAATACGTCGAACTGTTTTCTTTAGGTGACGCTGTCAACAAACCTCTCAGCAGTTTTTCTCACGGTATGAAACAAAAAGTCTGCGTTATCGGCGCGCTTATTCACAATCCCAAACTGTGGATTCTCGACGAGCCTTTGACAGGTCTTGACCCTATGTCGGCTTACAACTTAAAAGAACTTATGAAAGAGCATTGCAAAGAAGGAAACAGCGTTTTCTTTTCCTCGCATATCATAGAAGTAGTCGAAAAGCTTTGCGACAAGGTCGCAATTATAGACAAAGGCAAGCTTTTGGTCAGCGGAAGTATGGAAGAAATCCGCGCAAAGGACGACGACCACAGCCTGGAAGACTTCTTTATATCCGTTACTCAGAAAGAGAAAGAAACGGAAAAAGTGGCTTCTTTGGGTATCGACGAAGTCAAAACGGACGAGTTCAGCGAATAACGGGAGATAAATATGAGTACGTTTTTAAGTCTTACGAAAAGGTTGGCAAAAAATACGCTTAAGCCCACTTTCGCAGACGATAAAGAAAAAAGAAAATACATTATCTCAGTTGTTGCGCTGGTGGTCTGTCTGGGTATTCCCGTAATATTAAGCGTTGTGGGCGCGTACGGCCTAATTAAAGCGTCCGTTGAACTCGGGTATATCGAAGAAATATTTTCGATGATATTCCTTTCCGCGCAGGTCGTTACGGTATTTTTCGGACTGTTTGCCTACGTCAACGTAATGTACTTCAGCAAAGACAACGAGTTTTTATTCACTCTTCCGGTAAGGAGCGTAACGGTATTTTGGGCAAAACTGCTGGTAGTCTTTATATATGAGTTGTTTTTCTCGGCTATCATAGTATTGCCTATGTGCATAGTCGGCGCGGTAGCTATCGTAATGAGCGGACTTTCTCTCAGCGCGGCATATTTTGTTATGATGATTTTGTCCGTGTTTACGCTGCCTCTTATGGCTATACTGATTGTTGCGTTGTTGTCTTATCCGTTATTGTACGTATTTAAGTTTTTCAAAAAACATCCTACGGTCGGCGCGGTAATTATTATGGTGCTGGTAGTCGGATTTTATATGGCTATTTATATGCCTATACTGCTCAATACTCAGAGCGCGAGCACGGGTGCAGACGTTTCGGGTGACGTGAGCGGAGACGTAAGCGGAGAGGTGCAGACAGACGATGATTTTGACCCCAACGAGCTTTATGCCGAGATTTTGCCGGGGCTTACGACTGTGGGAAAATATTCTTATCACACTTTGTTTCTTGCAAATTCTATGCTGAGCGGAGACGGTCTGAGGGCATTCGGTTATGCTATGGCATATTTGGGAATAGTCGCGGGACTTGCTCTTATTGGCTCGCTCTGTGCGGTGCTTATGTATAAGAAACTTGCTTATTCCGTACTCGAAGGAGGCGGGGGAGCAAGTGCCAAAAAACAAAACAAACCGACCGTACAGCTGAGTTCGGACAAGGCGATGTTCAAACGCGAAGTCAACAGCGTATTCAAAAATACGACCTTGCTTATTCAAGCGGGTATGATAACGCTTTTGCCTCCTATACTGGTATTTTTCTTGTGTAAGATAAATTTTGCCGCCGCCGAACAATCGACTAATTCGGCATTTGTAGCGGTAGGAATAGCCGAAATGCTAATCAAGCTGATGGGAGTATCTAATCTGTCGGCAACGATAGCTATATCCAGAGAGGGCGAAGGTATATTTATGCTAAAGACTTATCCCGTCGACTATGAAAAAATAATTGCTATAAAACTGCGTTTTGCCAATATAATGTCGTGGGTTACGGTAGGCTTGTCGACGGTAGCTTTTATGCTTACGGGAGTCGCAAACATCGTAGCGGTTATCGGACTTTTCGCGGGAAATATGCTGTATATGTCGGCTATGAACCGATACTCTTTGTACCGCGACCTCAAAAAGCCTAAAGTACACTGGAAAAATATCGTAGAGATTACCAACAACAATATATCTACGCTGATACCTATGCTTGTCGGAAGCGCGGGCGGAGTATTCGTTATGATAGCATCGGTAGTTGTCGCGCTTTTGCCGATAAACACCTATCTCGTTGCTTTGATTTACTGCGTTATTACCGTAGCCGTCAGCCTTGTTTATTACTTCTCGATAAAGGCAAAGACTAAAGACGATATCACGCAATTGTTTGAGCGCATCGAATAAACTCTCCAAGCACAAAGACTTGACAAAAGCGCAATGATTTAGGATAATTTAGATATGAAGTATTTAGCAATAGATTTAGGCGACAGCCGCACGGGAATTGCCATAAGCGAAAGCGGTATAATCGCAAGCGGTTACGAGACATACAAAAGAGTCGATATGCAAAAGGACCTTGAGCATATAGCCGAGCTTGTCAAGCAATTCAAAATCGACGTAGTCGTATTCGGACTTCCTCTCAATATGGACGGTACGAAGGGTGACAGAGTGCAGAAGACTTACGATTTTGCCGAGGCTCTCAAACCACTTATAGACGCTAAGATTGACTATGAGGACGAAAGACTTACTACGGTGGTCGCGGAAGAAATGCTTATCGACAGCGGTATGAGGAGAGATAAACGCAAAAAGGTTATCGACAAAATTGCCGCAACCATTATACTGCAGGCATATCTTGACAGACAATAATGCTTTGCAAACTAATATTGTTTTAACAAAAGAGCGGGCGCGAAAGCGTCCGCTTTTTAATTTGAGTTATTGCGGTAGAAAAACACTTGCAAATTCTTATTAAATAATATAAAATACTTATGTAAATATTTGTAATTTTTATTTTTTTTCGGAGGTAGTTATGTCAGGTCACAGCAAATGGGCTAACATCAAAAATAAAAAAGGAAAGAGCGACGCTAAAAGAGCGAGCATCTTTACAAAAATAGGCAGAGAGATTGCCGTAGCGGTAAAACAGGGCGGTCCCGACCCCAACTCCAACTCGAGATTGAGGGACGTTATCGCAAAGGCAAAAGCCAACAATATGCCCAATGACAATATCGAAAGAGGTATCAAAAAGGCCAGCGGAGAATTGGGGGCAGTCAATTACGAAGAAAACGTTTACGAAGGTTATGCTGCCGGCGGCGTAGCCGTAATCGTCGAAACCCTTACCGACAACAAAAACCGTACCGCGGGCGACGTAAGACATATATTCGACAAATGCGGCGGCTCGATGGGTACTACGGGTTGCGTATCGTATATGTTCGACACTAAGGGCGTAATAGTAGTAGACGCAGAAGGCGTTGACGAAGACGAACTTATGATGATTGCTCTCGATTGCGGAGCAGAAGATATCTCCAACGAGGGAGACGTATTCGAGATTTATACCGACCCCAACAGCGTAGGACAGGTAAGAGAAGAGCTGGAAAAACAGAAGTCTCTCAAGATATTGTCCGCAGAAGTAGACAGAATTCCCAGCAATACCGTAAAGCCCGACCCCGAAACTCAGGCAAAGGTATTGAAACTTCTCGATATGCTCGAGGATAACGACGACGTTCAGAATACTTATCATAATGCAGAACTCGACGAGGAAGAGGAAGATGATTGATTTGAAAGGAATTTGCCTTAAGGCAAAGAATGCGTCTTATAGACTGGCATTTACGTCAAGTGAAGACAAAAACAAAATGTTGTATGCTATCGCAGATAAGATTCTTGCAGAAAGACAACTTATCAAAGACGCAAACGAAATTGATATCAAAAACGCGCAAGGCGTGCTTTCCAATGCAATGATAGACAGACTTACAATGACCGACGCGAGAATCGACCTTATGGCTGAGGGCGTCAGACAGGTAGCTGAGTTGGATGACCCCGTAGGTAAAGTCGTCAACAGCTGGACAACTCCCAACGGTTTGCAATTCAGGAGGGTAAGAGCGCCTTTGGGCGTAATTGCCGTTATCTACGAATCTCGCCCCAACGTAACCATCGACGTGGCAAGTCTTTGCATTAAGTCGGGCAACTGCGTTATACTAAAGGGCGGTAAAGAGGCTATCAATTCCAACAGAGCGCTTTTCAATATAATTCAGAGTGCGCTCGAGGAAAACGGCTACGATAAGGAAGTAGTAGGTTTTGTGGACGACGTAACAAGAGAAGCAACCTACGAACTTCTGCAGCAGTCGCAGTATATCGACGTAATTATCCCTAGGGGTAGCGAAACGCTTAAAAAGTTTATTCTCACAAATTCGCAGATACCCGTAATTGCATCTTCCGGCGGCAATTGCCACGTATACGTGGAAAAGACAGCTGACCTTAAAATGGCTGAAGACATTCTTTACAATGCTAAGATGCAAAGACCTTCTACCTGCAACGCTTGCGAGCAACTTTTGGTAGATAAGGATATAGCGGATAAGTTTTTGCCTCACGCACTAAAAAGGCTTATGGACGATAAATGCGTAGTACTCGGTTGTGAGCGTACGAAAGCAATCGTGCCCGAAGTTACTCCCGCAAAGGAAGAGGATTTCAAGACCGAAAAGAGCGATTATATTCTCACTGTCAAAGTAGTTGACGACTACAAGCAGGCTATAGATATAATCAATGCCAACAGTACTCATCACAGCGAAGCCATAATCTCGCAGGACGAAAAGATTATCGATACCTTTGACAAAATGGTGGACAGCGGTTGCGTATATACCAACACTTCCACGAGATTTACCGACGGTTTTGAATTCGGTTTCGGCGCAGAGATAGGCATATCTACACAAAAGCTTCACGCAAGAGGACCTTTGGGACTCGAGCAACTTACGAGCGAAAAATACCTCATAAGAGGCAACGGACAACTGAGAAAATGATAATTCTAGGCATTGACCCCGGACTTGCTATCGTAGGCTACGGCGTAATCAATACTCAAAAGGGCAACAGCAGCGTTGTAGATTACGGAGTAATCAACACACCTAAAGAGGACAGCGTCCCCGTACGTCTTGAGAAGATTTACAACGGTATGATAAGCCTTATAGAGAAGTACAATCCCGATTGCATAGCAATCGAAGAATTGTTTTTCAATACGAATACCACTACGGGTATCAACGTGGCGCAGGCGAGAGGCGTGATTCTGCTGGTTTGTCAGCAAAAGAAACTGAAGATGTACGAATATACGCCCTTGCAGATAAAGCAGGCACTTACCGGTTACGGCAAAGCCGAGAAAAAACAAATACAGTTTATGGTCGCAAGACTTCTTCAACTCAAAGCCGTACCCAAACCCGACGATGCCGCCGACGGTCTGGCGGTCGCGCTGACTCACGCGCAGACGGCAAGACTGGGAGGGCTGTTCAGTATACGTTGATAAAGTCACTATGATTTTATACCTCAAATAACATAAAAGTTCGCTAAAGGCATACACGGGCTAAGACAATCAAAGGAAAAGTTTATGTATTATTCTATTACCGGCAAAGTGGCGTTTTACGAAGAGGGAAGACTTGTCGTTGAGAACAACGGCATAGGATATGACCTCGGCGTATCCGCAAATACTCTTGCCAAATTTGCAAAAAAAGGAGAAACCGTAACCGTCTATACGTATCTTCACGTACAGGAAGACGCGCTTAGACTTTTCGGTTTTGCGACTAAAGAAGAAAAAGCGATGTTCGTTAACCTTATCGGCATTAGCGGAGTAGGTCCTAAAATCGCGCTTCAGATTTTGTCGGGAATAGATTTGCAAAGACTTGCGATATGCATAGTCAACAGCGATGTGAAAACTTTGGCTAAAGTCAAAGGTATAGGAAGAAAAACTGCGGAAAGAGTTATTCTCGAACTCAAAGAAAAAATCGACCTCGAAAGCAACGAGGACGATTCGTTCTTCGGACTTATCGGAGGAGGCGCACAGCTTACGGACGATACGTCAAACGATGCCGTACTCGCTCTTGTCAGTCTGGGTATATCCAAGACGGAAGCAATCAAAGCGGTTACGTCAGCAAGACAGAAGAGCTCTAAGCTCGAAGATATAATCACCATAGCTTTAAGGAGTTTTGACAGATAATGGAATTTGAAGACGAAGAGCGTTTTATGTCCTCTATGGAGGGCTTAGCCGACAGCGAAAACGAAAATACGCTACGCCCTAAAACTATGGCGGATTACGTCGGACAGGAAAAAATCAAGGAAAATCTCGAAGTTTATATCAAAGCCGCTGTTGCGAGAGACGAGGCTTTGGACCACGTTTTGCTTTACGGTCCTCCCGGTTTGGGTAAGACCACGCTTGCGCATATTATTGCGGGAGAGATGAATTCTCAGATAAGAATCACTTCGGGCCCCGCTATCGAAAAGGCCGCCGATTTGGCTGCTATACTAACTAATCTCAATGAAAAGGACGTGCTTTTCATTGACGAAATTCACAGACTTAACCGCAACGTAGAGGAAGTTTTGTATCCCGCAATGGAAGACTATGCGCTCGATTTTATGGTGGGCAAGGGACCCAGTGCGAGAAGCATACGTCTATCGCTTCCTAAATTCACGCTTATCGGTGCGACTACCAAAGCGGGTATGCTGACGTCTCCTTTGAGAGACAGATTCGGCGTAAACTGCAGACTGGAAATGTATACTCCCGACGAACTTGCAAAAATCGTCAAGAGAAGCGCAGGACTTCTCAACGTGGAAATCAGCGAAGACGGCGCATACGAGATAGCGAGAAGAAGCAGAGGTACTCCCAGAATTGCCAACAGAATACTCAAGAGAGTGCGTGACTACAGCGAAGTGCTGGGCAAAAAAGTCATTGACGCTCAGGTAGCGGACCACGCTCTCGGCAAAATGGAGATAGACAAACTCGGATTGGATTCTATCGACAGAAAACTTATATTGACCATAATAGACAAATTCAACGGCGGTCCCGTAGGTCTGGACACTCTTGCCGCTTCGATAGGCGAAGACGCGGGTACTATAGAAGACGTGTACGAACCTTATCTTATGCAGATTACTTTCATCGCGCGTACTCCCAGAGGCAGAATATGCCTTCCCGACGCATATAAGCATTTCGGAAGAAAAGCCACGGTACTCGCATACGAACAGCTTTCTATGCTCGAAGAGGACGATAAATAAATGAATACGAGCGATTTTTATTACGATTTGCCAAAGGAGCTTATAGCTCAAACGCCTCTCGAGCCTAGAGATTCCTCGAGAATGCTTGTTTATCACAAAGATAACGGACATATAGAGCACAGACATTTTTACGATTTGTGCGATTATCTCAAAAAAGGCGACGTACTGGTTATCAATAATACAAAGGTTATTCCCGCGAGAATTTTTGCTACAAGACTTCCTTGGACAGAAAAAACGCAAGAACACAATACCGAAGTGCTTTTGCTCAAGCGTTTGGATTACGATACGTGGGAATGTATTACGCGTCCCGCGAAAAAACTTAAAATCGGCACGAAACTCGATTTCGGAAAAATGACGGGTGAAGTTACAGACTTCAAAGACGAGGGAATTCGCAATATAAAATTTACTTTTGACGGCGTCTTTGAAAATATTCTCGAAGAGATAGGAAATATGCCTCTCCCTCCTTATATCACTAAAAAGCTCGAGGATAAAAACAGATATCAGACTGTCTACAGTAAAATCAACGGCTCGGCAGCCGCGCCTACGGCGGGACTTCATTTTACTCCCGAACTTTTGAAGAAAGTCGAGGATATGGGCGTAGAGATTGCAAAAGTGTTGTTGCACGTAGGACTGGGTACTTTCAGACCCGTCAAAGAAACGGACGTGCTCAAACATAAGATGCACAGCGAATACTATGAGGTTGACGAAGAGAATGCCGAAAAAATAAACCGCGCGATAAAAGAGGGCAGGCGCGTAATATGCGTAGGTACTACGTCTGTGCGCGTAGTCGAAAGCGCAAGCGACAATGACGGTATGATAAAATCTTGTAAGGGAGATACTCAGATATTCATATATCCCGGTTACAAGTTTAAAGTCGTCAAAGGACTTATTACGAATTTTCATTTGCCCGAATCAACGCTAATTATGCTTGTAAGCGCGTTTATAGGCAGAGAAGAAACTCTCAGAATGTACAATCTTGCCGTTAAAGAAAAATACAGATTTTTCTCTTTCGGCGACGCGACTTTGCTGATATAATACAGAAAAACCTATGCAAATTGCGGATATCGGATAACATATTTCAGACAACATATTATTGATAAAATAATATATATAAAGACACGGAAGGTTTTATGGAAGAAAAATTCAAGTACGAAGTTATAAAAGTGTGCAAACAGTCCGGGGCGAGAGTTGGCAGACTGACCACTCCGCACGGCGTAATAGACACTCCCGTTTTTATGCCTGTAGGTACAAACGCTACAATCAAGGCATTGACGCCTAAGGACGTCGAGGAAGCAAAGGCTACAATCGTACTTGCCAATACTTATCATTTGTATTTGAGACCGGGTGCCGACCTCGTAGAAAAGGCGGGCGGACTTCATAAATTTATGAATTGGAATAAGCCTATTTTGACCGATAGCGGAGGTTTTCAGGTTTTTTCATTGTCAAAGATGCGCAAAATTACCGAAGAGGGCGTAAAGTTTTCTTCGTATATCGACGGCTCTAAGCATTTTATGGGTCCCGAAGAGTCAATCGCAGTGCAAAATAAACTCGGTGCGGATATAATAATGGCGTTTGACGAGTGTACTCACGGCGAAACGGATTATAAATACGCAAAGTCTGCAATGGAGCGCACTCTCAATTGGCTTGACAGGTCTGTTAAAGCGCATAAAAATCCCAACCAAATGCTTTTCCCTATAATACAAGGAAATATGTATAAGGATTTGAGAGCGGAGAGCGCGAAACGTACCATAGAATATGCGAAGTGCGGATTTTCCATAGGAGGTTTGTCAGTAGGCGAGCCTAAGCCCGTTATGTACGAAATGCTCGATTTGCTGAGAGAATATTATCCCGAAAATCAACCCAGATATCTTATGGGCGTAGGCAGTCCCGATTGCCTGATAGAGGGTATAATGAGAGGAATAGATATGTTTGACTGCGTGCTTCCTACGCGTATGGCGCGCAACGGTACCGCGTTTACTAAGTATGGAAATCTGACCATTCGCAACGCAGCTTTCAAGGAAGATTTTTCACCCGTAGACCCCGAATGCGATTGTTACTGTTGCAGAAATTTCTCGAGAGCTTATATAAGACATCTCATAAATGCAGACGAGATTTTAGGCGGGGCACTGTTGTCTATACACAATATCCGTTTCCTTACGCACCTTATGGAAGAGGTAAGGCAAGCTATTATGGAAGACAGATTCGGAGATTATTATAAAGATTTCCTATCGAAATACACGTGGGGACACGGCGGTAAAAAGCAATAATTACAGAAAATTTTCTGCCAAAAATTGAATTTTTTTGTAAATTGTAGTTAAATTTAATAAAAATCCATATAAATACTTGATATTTGCGGATAAATTATATAAAATTTAAGAAGTCGATTGTCAGTACGGACAACGACGTATATAAAAGGAGAATTTATGACAAACGTATTATTAGCCCTTGACGGCGGCACGATAGGAATGGTTGTAGTACTTGTAGTGATGATGGTTGCGATGTTTGCTCTTTCCATCATACCTCAGAAAAAGCGTCAGAAAAAGGCGCAGGAAATGATGAACAGCATAAGCGTCGGCACTAAGGTTAAGACGATAGGCGGCTTTGTAGGCGAAGTAAAGAAGATTGACAATATGTCCAACACTTTCACTCTCGACATCAGTGCAGAAGGCGACGGAAGCACTTTGGTAGTTATTGACAGACAAGCTATTTACACCGTTATGGAAATGACCAAGAATGCTGAAGGCGAAGCTACTTTGCAGGAAAAACCCGAAGTAACTGCTATGGACGATATCGAAGCAGACAAGGTTGCTGAAGAAAAGAAGGCTGCAAAGAAGTCCAAGAAGGGAGAAGCTAAGGCTGAAAAGACGGAAGAGGAAGCAAAGGCAGAAGATTCTTTGACCAAGACTGATAGCGAAACTCTTCTTAAAGACTAATAGGATAAGAAACGTTACAGGATAAAAAGAAGGCGAAAGCCTTCTTTTTTTAATTGATTTGTTAGCAATATGTAGTTTTGCGGCGGGTTTGACTTGCAAAATAAAGGCATTAAACATAATTCGTTATGCGACTTCATATTCTCTATTAGAGAGGTGAAGTATGGCAGTAAAACTCAATAAAAAAGATTTTTTCGAGATATTCAAAGGAGTAATTTTTTCTCTTATCATATCTGTCTTAACTGTTATTGTATTTGCAATAATAGTCAAATTTGCAAATTTATCGTCAAAGACGGTTGAAATCGTAAATATCGCTCTGAAAATTATAAGTATTTTGGTAGGTACGCTTCTGGCTGTAGGGTCGGGAAGACAAGGTTTGTTTAAAGGCGGAATAATAGGTTTGCTTTTCGTACTTGTCAGTTATCTTATGTTTTCTCTCATCAATGGCTCGTTTTCTGTAAATCCTTTGACTGCTTTCGACGTTATTTTTTGTCTAGTAGCAGGACTTTTGAGCGGGGTATTTGCCGTAAACGTCAGAAAGGGCAAAGAGAGCGCGTGAAAGTTTTTGACATATCACACAAAACGGCATAATTAAAGGCTTTTTGCGTTCTTATAATTCCTATATATCAATTTATATTCAAAAACAGTTGCCAAAATCCGTATTTTATTATATTATATAGATAATAATACGACTATTCGGAGGAAGTATGAAACATATCAACAGTATTGTTACCAATTCTATGAAAAAATGCGGCAACGTCGGTTGCGGCGAGTGTCAGTCCAGCTGTCAATCCGCTTGCAAGACTTCTTGCACCGTAGGCAATCAGAGCTGCAAAAATCGCGACGAGAAAATCAACGCTACCAGAAAACCTTTGATTTAATCGACACATATCCTAAAAATATAATATTTACAAAATGGTACACGCTTTTAGTTTTAATTATCACTCAAGAGCTTATCATTTTATTTGGGACAATGAAAGTGGCAGTCTGCATAATGTGGATTATGTCGCTTTTTTGTATGCCAAAGTCAAATACAATCAGCCTTTGACAGACAAGGAAAAGGCGGATTTTGACAAAATCGATAAGCAAGAAATTCAACAATTGGAAGAGGAGTTTTCTCAACTTGAAAAAGAGGGAGTCCTCAATTCTCCTTGCGGAAAATATCCTACTAGTAAGAAAATAGGCGAAATAAAGGCTCTTTGTCTGCATATTTGCAACGATTGCAATTTGCGTTGTCGCTATTGTTTTGCAGACGAAGGCACTTATCACACGACAGAAAGAGCCTATATGAGCGAAGAAGTAGGTAAGAAAGCTATTGATTTTCTTATAGCCAACTCGGGCAAAAGACACAATCTCGAAGTGGACTTTTTCGGAGGAGAGCCTCTGATGAATCTCGGCGTCGTAAAAGCTATAGTTGAGTATGCGCGTCAAAGAGAGAAAGAGAGCGGTAAAGAGTTTCATTTTACGATGACTACAAACTGTGTGCTTCTCAACGACGATACTATAAAATGGCTGAACGATGAGATGTACAACGTGGTTCTTAGTATAGACGGTAGAGAGTGCGTTCATAATGCGGTCAGAAAAACCGTCAACGGTAAGGACTGTTATTCGCTGATTGCTGCCAACGCTTTAAAGTTTGCAAAGGCGCGCGGTGATAAATCTTACTATGTAAGAGGTACTTTTACCGCTAAAAATCTCGACTTTGCGTCCGACGTGCTAGCTCTTAACGATATGGGCTTTGACCAGATATCAGTCGAACCCGTAGTAACGGAGATTGCCGACCTTAAGATTACAAAAGAGCATCTTCCTGCCATACTCAAAGAGTATGACAGACTTGCCCAAAATTATATCGACAGACGAAAGACGGATAAATGGTTTAACTTTTTCCATTTTATGATAGATTTGGAAGGCGGACCTTGTCTAGTAAAGAGATTGACGGGCTGCGGTTCGGGCTGTGAATATCTTGCCGTAACGCCTACAGGCGGAATTTATCCTTGTCACCAGTTTGCGGAAAATAAAGATTATTATATGGGCAATGTGTTCGAGGGAAAAATCAATCTCGATATATCCAAAGAATTTGCCAAAAACATAGTTACCAACAAACCTGACTGCACAAACTGTATGGCAAAATACTATTGCAGCGGCGGATGTGCGGCTAACAATCTCAATTACGCGGGCAGTATGGACAAGCCTTACGATATATCTTGCGAAATGATGAGAAGACGACTCGAACTTTCTCTTGCCATAAATGCAATCGAAGGTGCCGAGCAAAACAACTGACGTCATACTTCGGTTAAAACGAATTGGCGATGCACTGTTTTGATATGGATATCCGCATTATTTTGCGTATTTTATAGCTAAAATATATTATTTATATTGAAAATCGTTTGCCAAAGGCGGTTTTTTATGATAGAATATCATTCGGTTAATAAACACCCGAGGTCAGCTCAGGCAGTTGCCTGTTTGCCAAAAGGTTGCCGATAAGCGCAAACTTCGGGGAAGAATAAACAAAAAAAGGAGAATTTTAAAATGGCAGTTGTAACAATGAAAAGCCTCTTGGAGGCAGGTGTACACTTCGGACACCAAACGAAAAAATGGAACCCTAAGATGGCTAAGTACATCTATGCGGCTAGAAACGACATTCACATCATCGACCTTCAGATTTCCGTTGAGCAGGTAGAAAAAGCTTACGCTTTTGTAAGAGACGTAGCTAAGTCAGGCAAGAGCATTTTGTTTGTCGGTACCAAGAAGCAGGCTCAGGACGCTATCAAGGAAGAAGCTACCCGTTGCGGTATGTACTATATGAATCAAAGATGGCTCGGCGGTACGCTCACCAACTTCTCTACCATCAGAAGCCGTATCGAAAAGCTCAACAAAATCAACCAGATGGAACTTATCGGTCAGTTCGAACTTTTGCCTAAGAAAGAAGTAGCTATGCTCAAGGCAGAAAGAGATAAGCTCGAGGCTAACCTCGGCGGTATCAAGGATATGACTCAGCTTCCCGGTTGTATGTTCGTAGTAGATATCAACAACGAAGATATAGCAGTTAAAGAAGCTCGCAAGCTCGGTATCCCCGTAGTAGGTCTCGTAGATACCAACTGCAATCCCGAACTCGTAGATTACGTAATCCCCGGCAACGATGACGCTATCCGCGCTATCAAACTTATCGCAAGCATTATCGCTAACGCAGTTATCGAAGCTAACGAGGGTATCACTTTCTCCGTAGAGGAAGAGAGCGAAGAAGAAAACAAAGAGGCTGCTCCCGCTGAGGAAGTTGCCGCTCCCGTAGAAGAATAATTTTGGAGGATAACCACAAATGGCATTTACAAATAAAGACGTAATGGATTTGCGTGCAAAGACCGGCGTAGGTATGATGGACTGCAAAAAGGCTCTTACCGAAGCTGACGGAGATATGGAAAAGGCAATCGAAATCCTCAGAGAAAAAGGTATGGCTACCAGCGCAAAGCGTGCAGGTAAGATTGCATCTCAGGGTATCGTAGAGGCATACAGCGACGGAAAGTACGCAGTACTCGTAGAAGTAAACTGTGAATCCGACTTCGTTGCTCGCGGCGAACAGTACAAGGCATTCGTTAACGAAGTAGCTAAGTATATCGCAGAAAACGACGTTAAGACCGCTGAAGAAGTTACCGAAGGTATGAGCGTAGCTCTTGCCGAGGCAGTAGCTAAAATCGGTGAAAAAATCGCTATCAGAAGATTTGTTAAGTACGAAGTTGGTGACAACACTCTCGAGAGCTATATCCATATGGGCGGTAAAATCGGCGTGCTCGTAGAGCTTAGCGCAGGTTGCAGCAAGGAAGTTGCTCACGACGTTGCAATGCAAATCGCTGCCGCTAATCCTTCTTACGTAAAGATTGACGAAGTTCCTAAGGAAGAAGTTGAAAAAGAAAAGGAAATCCTCAAGGCTCAGGCACTCAACGAGGATAAGCCCAAGCCCCTCAACATTATCGAAAAGATGATTGAAGGACGTATCAATAAATATTATAAGGAAGTTTGTCTTGTAGAGCAGCCTTTCGTTAAGGACCCCGACAAGACTATCAAGGCATTGCTTAAAGAAAACGGCGCTGACGTTAAGAAGTTTACCCGTTTCGTAATGGGCGAAGGTCTTGAAAAGAAAGAAGAAAATCTCGCGGACGAAGTACAGGCACAGATAGCAAGTGCTAAGAAAGCGTAATTGATTTAAAAAGGAAAACAGTTTTGTTTTCCTTTTTTTCAAAGAAAAACAGATAAAGATTAAGACGGAGGATATATGGCTAAGTATAAGAGAGCGGTCATAAAGCTCAGCGGCGAAGCTTTGGCAGGAGAAAAAGGTTTCGGTATCGACGAAACGGTCGTTGCATACGTTGTTGACCAAATAAAAAAAGTTTACGAACTCGGCGTTCAGGTGGGTATAGTTATCGGCGGAGGCAACTTCTGGAGAGGAAAACAAGCCCTCAATATGGAACGTTCTTCAGCTGACCATATGGGTATGCTCGCAACGGTAATGAATTCAATCGCCATGCAGGATGCACTCGAGGCGGCGGGAGTTCCTTGCAGAGTGCAGACGGCTTTAACTATTACCAGAATTGCTGAACCCTATATACTCAGAAAGGCTTTGAGACACTTCGAAAAAGGCAGAGTAGTCATCTTTGCGTGCGGAACGGGTAATCCCTTCTTCAGTACGGACACAGGTGCGGCATTGAGAGCAGCCGAAATAAACGCAGACGTGCTACTTCTCGCTAAAAACGTCGACGGAGTATACGACAGCGACCCCAAGAAAAATCCCGATGCGAAGAAATACGACGAACTTTCTTATATGCAGGTTGTTCAGGACGGACTTCAGGCAATGGACGTTACGGCAATCACGCTTTGTATGGAAAATAAAATTCCTATTATTGCATTTGCGCTCAAGCAAAAAGACAGTATGGTCGACGCTATAGAGGGCAAGAAAATCGGTACGCTTATCCACTGACAGGATAATTGTCTTTAAAACTTCGATAAAATATTTAGAGAGGATATACTTCGGTATATCCTTTTTTACGTATATTTCATTGGATATTTTGAATATGCGGTTGGGTATGTACATAATTATATAAAAATATAATAAAAAAGCATTGTATTTGATTGTTTCTTTTGGTATAATTATTGTAGCAAATTGCAAGGAGAATAATTATGGCATACGAACTTATGGAAGTATTGGAAGTTTTCGACGAGTTTGAAACTAAAATGAGCAAGAGCGTCGCAAGTCTTCAGTATGAGTTCAACAATATGAAAGCAGGCAGAGCAAACACTCATTTGCTCGACAAGATTACCGTAGACTATTACGGCACACCTACGCCTCTCAAGCAGATAGGCAACGTACAGACGCCCGAAGCGAGAATGCTTATGATAACTGTATGGGATACGTCTATACTCAAAGAGGTCGAAAAGGCTATTATTGCGGCTAATATCGGCATTACTCCCAACAACGACGGCAAGGTCATCAGACTTGTATTCCCCGAGTTGACTGAAGAGAGAAGAAAAGAGCTTTGCAAGAGTATCAAGGCACTTGCCGAAAATACCAAAGTCGCTTTGAGAAATGCCAGAAGAGATATCAACGACAGTATCAAAAAATTCAAAAAGGACAATCTCATTAGTGAAGACGAAGTCGGCGTATACGAAAAAGACGTTGATAAAAAACTCGCTGAACAAGTTGATATTGTCGACAAAATGACCAAGGAAAAGGAACAGGAAGTTCTTTCGGTTTGATTAAATACGCAAGTCGGCGGCAAAAGCCGACTTGTTTGTCTAAGGGCGGTTTATGGCTACAGAATTGAAAATACCACGTCATATAGCTTTTATTATGGACGGCAACGGCAGATGGGCTGCGGCAAGAGGTTTGGCACGCAGCGAAGGACACCGTGAAGGTGCAGAAGCACTCAAAAGAGTGCTTGCCGCTTGCGCGCAAAAAGGAGTACAGGTAGTTTCCGTATATGCCTTTTCATGCGAAAACTGGTCAAGACCTCAGGCAGAAATTAAGTTTTTGTTTTCTCTTATCTCGCAGTTTGCGAAAAAAGAGCTCAAAAAATATGCCGAAATGGGTTACAGAGTAACATTTAGCGGAGACTTGACTCAGTTGCCTAAAAGCACTAACAACGCTATAAAAAAAGTCGTTGACGCAAGCAAAAACAATACCGGTATGATAGTTAATATCGCTCTGAATTACGGCGCAAGACAGGAAATCGTCAGAGCGGTCAACCTTATTTTGCAATCGGGAATAAGACAGGTTGACGAGCAGATGTTTGAAGACTGCCTTTATACCGCAGGTTTCCCCGAATTGGACCTTGTCGTGCGCTCGAGCGGAGAAAAACGCCTTAGTAATTTTATGCTGTGGCAGTGCGCATACAGCGAGTTTATTTTTACGGATAAGTTTTGGCCTGATTTTGATGAGAATACTATAGACGAAATACTCAAAGAGTATTCCTCTCGCGACAGGCGTTTTGGAGGAATTAAATAATGTTAAAAAGAATACTGACGGCTTCGGTTTTGCTCGTGCTCGTATTTGGCACGATTCTCGGACTCAGACAGATATTCGTAGAGTTTGCCGACGTGGTCGGAATACTGATTTGCTGTCTAGGAGTTTACGAAATGGCGGGAGCCTTCAAAAAGGCAGAATACAATCCTATGAAATCAGGATTGATAACGGGTTGTATATTGATATATCCGCTTACGCTGATTTTCGAAAGGTTTCTCGGTAAAGGCGAGGTAGGTATCGTCGCAACTCTCGCTTTCAGCGTAATGATTTGCATTATAGAGTTTACTTTTGTACATAAATACGAGCTCAAGGACTTGCTGTCTACGATATTTATACTTATCTATCCTTTGGCAATGTTTGCAATATTCTTCGTAGTCAACCACAGCAAGTACGGATTGCTCGGTATATTCCTTACGTTGCTTATACCTGTTATGTCCGATACTATGGCATATTTTACGGGCATTACTTTTAAAGGTAAAAAACTCTGTCCCGAGATAAGCCCCAAAAAGACGATAAGCGGAGCAATCGGCGGTCTTTTGGGCGGTATTATCGGCGCAATGCTCGTATACGTACTCTTTGACGTTACGGGACTTTTCGTCAATTTCAACAACGTCGGTATAATGCATCTGACCGACAGTCTTTTGTCCTCGGCATTCGTATATCTTGCGATAGGTCTTGTCGGTGGTGTACTCAGCGAAGTAGGCGATTTGGGCGCAAGCTGGATTAAGAGAAAAGCGGGAATAAAAGACTTTGGCAAAATTTTCCCCGGACACGGCGGAATGATGGACAGACTTGACAGCATACTTTTCGTGCTTCCTCTGGTCTATCTCGTAATCAACATTGTAAGTGCTGTAAACGCATAAATCAAAAGGATTAGAAATGAAAGAGATTTGTATTTTAGGCAGTACGGGGTCGATAGGTACTCAGGCTTTGGAGGTCGTGGACAAATATCCTGACAAATTCAAAGTCAAGGCACTTTCGTGCAATTCAAACGTACTGATTAAAGAGCAAATCCGAAAATATATGCCTGAGTATGTATCGGTTTGTGACTCTGAACTCGCGGACGATTTGGAAAAAAACTTTCCCGATTTGACGGTGTTCAGAGGTTACGAGGGTATATGCGAACTTGCAGATAAAAAATACGACTTGCTTCTCAATGCGCTGGTCGGAATAAGCGGACTTAAGCCTACGCTGAGAGCTATAAAGGCTCATACTACAATAGCTTTGGCAAACAAAGAAACGTTAGTTGCGGGCGGAGATATCGTTATGCCTCTTGCAAAGCAAGAGGGGGTTGATATATTGCCCGTCGACAGCGAACACAGCGCGATATGGCAATCGCTTACGGCAAAGAACGTATCGCGTTTGCTTCTTACGGCAAGCGGCGGCGCGTTCAGAGATAAGTCAAAAGAGGAACTTAAGTCGGCTAAAGCGGCAGATGCGCTCAAGCATCCCAACTGGGATATGGGCGCAAAAGTTACGATAGACAGCGCGACTTTGATGAATAAAGGGCTTGAGATAATAGAAGCTATGCATCTTTTCGGCGTCGATAGCGAGGATATAAAAGTACTCGTTCACCGTCAGAGCGTAGTACACAGTATGGTAGAGTACGCAGACGGAAGCGTCATTGCTCAGCTCAGTTATCCCGATATGCGTCTTCCTATTCAAATAGCAATGCTTTATCCCGAAAGAGGTGATTACGCATTCAAAAAATACGATTTCGTAGGAAAGTCGCTTACTTTCGAGGACGCGGACGAAGACAGGTTTCCTTGTCTGAGAATTGCAAAATATTGCGCAAAAGAAAGAGGACTTGCCCCCGTAATAATGAACGGCGCAAACGAAGTGCTCGTAAAAGCTTATTTGGATAATAAAATCGGCTTTTACGACATACCATATTTTATAGAGAAAGCTCTCGCTGAGTTTTATCACGGAGAAAGAGCAGAGAGCGAACAGATTATTTACGATACGGATTCTGACGTGAGAAAGTATGTCGAAGACCTTATCCTGTCGAGGTGAAAATGATATTTTGTTTGGCAGTAAGCGCAGTAGAAATTTTTAAATGGATAGGCTATTTTATAGTAGCTTTGCTATGCCTTATGCTGATGATAATGTTGCACGAGCTGGGGCATTATACGTTCGGCAAGATTTTCAAATTTAAAATCAACGAGTTTTCAATAGGCTTTGGTCCTAAGATTTTCAGTAAAACAAATTCCAAAACAGGAGAAGTTTTTTCAATAAGATGCGTACCTTTGGGCGGTTATTGCGCTTTTGCCGGAGAAGACGAAGAGGTTCCTGATGAAAGCGAATTGTCCGAAGAGGAAGACAAGGAAAAGTATAAATACTACTTCAACAAGCGTCCCGTATGGCAGAGAATAATAGTATTGTTTGCGGGAGCGGGGTTCAACTTTATTTCCGCACTTATCGTAATTACTATTTTCTTTGCGGGATACGGAGAGTATTTTCCCGTAGTAGGTGACGTGTATCAACACGTTGAATACAACAACGAAGACGGCACTTACGAAGTTATTGATGGCTCGCAACAGCTTCAGCAAGGCGACGTAATCTATTCTGTCAACGGCAAGTATTGTTACAGTTTGCTGGAATTCAACAGACTCAATAAGCTTGTGGCAGAGGGGGGAGATACGCTCGACCTGGTAGTTTTGCGCGACGGCGAGGCGGTAAACGTTAAACTTGAAAAGAATTACTATCTTACTTACGTAGACGGTGAAGAAACGGACGAGGAAGGAAATCCCGTAAAGGTACCCGCTGTAAGCCAGAGTAAGGGCATAGGTATGTCTTTGGCTACGTTCAGCGTAGAAAAACTGCCTTTCGGCAGAGCTTTGGGACACGGTTTTACATTCGGCTACGATATTCTCAGAGTAACATTCACTACTTTGGGACAGGTGTTTACGGGGCAAGCCGCAGTCAGTGATTCGCTCGGCGGAACGGCTACCGCGATATATTCGCTTGCTCAACTCGTTCAGGCGGGTATACCCGCGATTATATACGGTTTCTGTCTGTTGTCGATATCAATCGGCATAATGAATGTTTTGCCTCTTCCCGCACTTGACGGTTCGAGAATAGTATTTGCTATTATCGAAGGCATCAGAAGAAAACCGCTCAACCGAAAAGTCGAGGGAATGATACATTTTGTCGGTATTATAGTATTGTTTGCATTGGCTATAATACTGGATTTGGTACATTTCTTCGGTTAATATAAATACGATAGTGCCGCTCAGTATTTTATCGGCAGAATTCAAAGGAGATAAACCGTAGTTTCACACTCTTTGTATAGGTAAAGGCGCGTAATTGTGAGGTGAATATGTCAAAAAAAAGAATAGTTGAAGTGGGCGGTGTGTCTATAGGCAACGGCAAAATAACCGTGCAGTCTATGACGAATACCAAGACCAGCGATATCGACGCTACGATAGAGCAGATTTTACAGCTCGAAAAAGCGGGATGCGAACTTGTCAGAAGTTCTGTTCCAGACGAGGAAAGCGCAATTGCGCTCAAAGAGATAATAAAAAATATTCATATTCCTATGATAGCCGACATTCATTTTTCGCACAAACTCGCGCTTATGTCGGCGGATGCAGGGGTACACAAAATAAGGATAAATCCCGGAAATATAGGCGGTGTAGACAAAGCAAAATATCTGGCGGATTATCTCAAAGAGAGGAAAATTGCATTGCGTATAGGCGTAAACGGCGGTTCGCTGGACGCGAAATACAAAGGTATGCCGTTAGCTCAAGCTATGTGCAACAGTGCGCTCGAATACGTATCCGTACTGGAAAAATGCAATTTTTACGATATAGTAATATCTGCAAAATCGTCTGACGTGAAGACTATGGTCGACGCATATCGCCTTATAGACAAGGCGTGCGATTATCCTTTGCATCTAGGTGTAACAGAGGCGGGTATATACCATACGGGACTTGTCAAGTCCGCGGTGGGAATAGGTACGTTGCTTTTGGACGGAATAGGAGATACTGTAAGAGTTTCTTTGAGCGACGACCCCGTAAAAGAAGTCGAAGCGGCAAAAGACATACTGAAAGCTTGCGGTAAATACGATAAACCTTATTGCGAGATTATATCTTGTCCTACGTGCGCACGCACCAATATCAGCGTAAAAGAACTTGCAGAACAGGTCGAGAAACTCTGCGAAGGTATAGAAAAACCGCTTAAGGTTGCAGTTATGGGTTGTGCAGTGAACGGTATCGGAGAATCTCAGGGAGCAAATCTCGGAGTAGCGGGAGGCAAGGACAAGTCGGCTATTTTTGTGGACGGTGAATATGTCTGCAACGTATCCAACGAAGACATTATTCCCACCTTAAAAAAATATATTATGGAATATCAAATAAAAAAATAATCGTCACATATCAAATAAAATGCAATTTTTGGACAAGCTTAACGAAGCTACAAACAACAAGTATTCTTATCTCAGAATAAGCAATCTCAATTTGGACATCGGTACCAATTCGCTGTCCGTTGTCTGTCTTTTGCCTCCTGAAATTACAGAAGACAAGTTTACGGACGACGATAAGAGAATAATAGAAGAATTCTGCAGAGAGCAGGTCCCCGAACAATTCGACGTGAAAATAGTTTTTATTAAAAACAGACTCAACAAAGAAGCCATTCTCAAACAAGTGCTGACGTTTATGTCTTCCAGACACAAGACGCTTGCGGGACAGTACGACGCAGGTATGACCGAGGTGGAAATAGAGGATAAAAAAATAGCCGTCAATCTGTTTATGACCAGTGCGGTAATAGATTATTGCGAAAGAAGCGGACTAAAGGACAATCTTGCAAAATTCTTATATTCGCAAAACTGTACTGATAAAGTAGTCGTCAAACTCAACGTATCGAGAGAAGTTGATTCTGAAGAATTGCTGGCAGACAGGGACCACGTAAGATACGTCGATATGGGTGAGATAGATATAGTCGGCGAATATCATTATTACGTCGGAAAAGATATTACAAAACGTCCCAGATACATAGAAAAGTACAAAAAAGAGATGGACGGAATATGCGTTTGCGGTACCGTCAAAGAACTCAAAACAATCAATATCACAGACAAGAATTCTCCCGACAATAAAGTTAAAAAAGTGCTGTATAAGTTTGTTATCGACGATACGACGGGGAGTATGGACTGTATTTATTTCGCACGTACGAGAAAGCCCAAGAAGTACGAGGATAACAAAGCTTTCGTGACTTGTCTTGACGGATTGTGCGACGGAGACGACGTGGTTATTTTCGGCAATTACAGAAAGAGCGATTATTCGGGTAAGAATGAGTTGCTTGTGGTAAAACTCGCCAAGTGCCGTATCAACTACGAGGGACTGGACGAGAGGAGAGAAAATATCAAAAAAGCCAACAAAATCAAAGTTTTCCAAAAACCTCAAACATATAAAGAGGAGATAAAAGACAATCTTTTCGATATTCTCGGACACTGCGATTATATTATGAATAACAAATTCATAGTCTTCGATTTGGAGACTACGGGTACGAGTATCGCTAGCGACGAAATAATAGAAATAGGCGCGGTAAAACTGGTAGAAGGTAAAATTACAGAGTATTATAATACTCTGGTCGACCCCGACAGGCATATTCCTGACGAGGCGTCAAAGATAAATCATATATACGACGAGGATGTAAAAAACGCTCCTTATATCGAAGACGTTTTTCCCTTTTTTATGCAATATTGCAAAGGATATATCCTCATTGCTCACAACGGAAGCGGATTTGACTTCAGGTTTTTGGAGAGGTATTGCAATAAATACGGAATACCTTTTGACAACGAGCTTGTTGACTCTCTTACCGAAGCGCGGAAAATTCTTAAAAAGCAGAGGTCGCACAGTCTTGCTTCTTTGTGCAGTTATTACAATATTGTCAATAAAAACGCGCACAGGGCATACGAGGACGCCGAGGCTACGGCAAAGGTATTCGTTAAGCTGATGGACGAATTCTATCGAAAGGACGAAAGAGTGTGATTTTGTCGGTTTTTTAACGATTTTGAAGAAAAATGTATTAAAAATCTTACGTATATAAATATAATAAAATATTTATCGTATAAAAAGGTTGCATATAGCCGATAAATATGTTATATTGATAGTGCAATAGTTGATACTAGAGCGACTGCAAAGAGCAGTCGCTCTCAAACTGTTAGAGAGGTTTTATGTCAAAGATTACCGATGCAGTAAAAGAATTAGTTGAGCCTATTATAGAACAAAACGGTATGGAACTCGTCGACGTGGAGTATAAAAAACTCTACGGACAGGATACCTTGATTGTCTATATAGACAAGACGGGCGGCGTAAGTCTCGACGATTGCGAACTCGTACACAATGCTATCGACGAGCCTTTGGACGAACTCGACCCTACGGAAGGCAAGCCTTACAATCTCAACGTTTCCTCTCCCGGTATAGACAGACCGCTAAAAACAGAAAAGGATTTTAACCGAAAAATGGGACTAGATGTGGAAGTTTCGCTTTACAAGCCCAGTCCCGAGATCGGAAAAAATAAAAAATTTACCGCAAAGCTTGTCGGATACGACAAAGAAAGCGGGGATATACAACTCGAATACAAAACTAAAAATATAAAACTTAATATCAAGGACGTGGCTCTGATAAGAGAAGCCATAGTCTTTTAGGAGGACAAAATGTTAAACAAAGATTTCTTTGCTGCACTCGAAGCGCTGGAAAACGAAAAGAAAATCGAAAAGGCTCAGTATATCGAGTCTCTCGAAGCGGGACTTGCTGCCGCTTACAAAAAGGAGACGGGTGAAAACAGACCTGTTATGGTTGTGCTCAATCCTCAACGTTCGGAGATAAAGATATACGCTTACAAGACCGTAGTCGAAGAAGTTGTCGACAGCGAAAAGGAAATCTCTCTCGAAGACGCTAAGGCAATCAAATCCAGCTATAAGGTAGGAGATTTGGTAAAAGAGGAACTCAGCCCTAAGACACTCAGCCGTATTTCCGCACAAAATGCAAAACAAGTCATTACGCAAAGAAACAACGAAATCGTCAAGGAACTCATCAAAGACGAGATGAACAATAAAGAGGGCGAAATCGTAAAAGGTATCGTCAGACGTGTAGAAAACGACACCGTATACCTCGAGATGGCTGGTACTCAGCTCGAAGGAGTTATGCTTCCTTCCGAACAGATTAAGGGCGAAAAGTACAACGTCAACGACGTAATCAACGTATACGTTAAAAACGTTCGCACCACGTTCAAGGGAAATACTCAGGTTATGGTTTCCAGAGCAAGCATAGGTTTCGTAAAGAAACTCTTTGAAATGGAAGTACCCGAAATCAAAGCAAATCTCGTCAATATAAAGAAAATCGTCAGAGAACCCGGTTACCGTACGAAGATGGCAGTTTATGCTGAAGACAGCTCTATCGACGCAGTAGGTAGCTGCATAGGTCAAAAGGGTATGCGTATCAACAGCGTAGTACAGGAACTCAACGGCGAGAAAATCGACATAATAGGTTACAGCAGCGATATGGGCGAGTATATCTCCAGAGCACTTTCTCCCGCTAAAGTTATCGCGGTTATGTTCAACCCCGAGGAAAAGAGTGCGAAAGCTATCGTCGAAGACGATAAACTCTCTCTCGCTATCGGTAAAGCCGGTCAAAACGTAAGACTTGCCGCTAAGCTTACCGAATGGAAAATCGACGTAAAACCCTATTCGTCCATTGCGGGACAAGAAGGTATGGAAGATATTACTCAGGAATAATTTTCTATGAAAAAACCGCCTGTAAGAATGTGCATCGCTTGTCGCGGTGCTTACGAAAAAAAACAGATGCTCAGAATAGTAAAGGACAAGGACGGTAATATATCCTTGGACTTTACGGGCAAAAAAGCGGGCAGAGGCGCATATATATGCGACAAGCCCGAATGTATAGAAAAATGCGTCAAAAACAAGATTTTGGGACGCGTATTCGAGCAAGAGATAAGCTCGGAGGTTTACGATGCGATTAAAAGACAATACGCCGATAAGCAAAATTGACTGTTACGTACATTTTGCGGTAAGGTCGGGGAAAGTCCTGTGGGGTGTTGACAGCCTCATTAAAAGCAGAAAACCTGCAAAAATAGTTTTGTATGACTGTACTTTGGGACAAAACAGCAAAAAAGTGCTGGATAGACTCGTAGCCGAAAGAAATCTGTGCGTGCTCGAAGTTCCCGAGAATTATCTCAACGCATTGCTCAAAAGAGAAAACGTAAGAGTTTTGGCTATTACGGACTACTCGCTGGCAAACGCAATACTCAGTTATTGCGAATAACATAACAATCGGAGGTGTTTTTGTGAGCAACAACGAAAACAAGAATGAACAATTTAAAAATCTTAAGGAGATAGAAAGCTTCGTCAAGGATGTGTCAAGACCTTTTCTCGCTTCTTTAGCGCAAGAAAAATCCCGTATCAAAGAGATATTGGGTAAGATTGCCGCGCTTAAGCAAGAGAAAATACAAGCGGCTCTCGACTTGCCCGAAGAAGAGGAACAGGAAGAAGTGCCTCAGGCAGTTCAAGAGGTTGCTCCCGTTGAGCAGGCTCCCGCTAATACAGAGACAAGCGAGGCAGTAGAGAAGGTCGAAGAAGCACCTAAGGCTCCCGAACAACCTGTATCTCAGCCTAAGGAGAGTACTACTACCACATATATAAATCCCGAGATGATAAGACGTCCTCAGCAAAGACAGGACGGAGCTCGTCCTCAGCAGGGCTTTGACAGAAACAGACAAGGTGCTCCCAACAGAAACACCCCCAATCAGAAACCTTTCGGTATGAACAAGGGCAAGACGGAGGCAGTTGCACCTCCTCCCGCCGCTAACAACTTCAAGACGGACAAAAAGAAAAAAGACGCGGGTAAGGCTTTCTCCAAAGACGAAAACAAAAAGTCTTTTAGCAAGAGAGATTTGTTCAAGAAAGGTTATTCTTACGACACTACGCTCGAGAACGATGACGATATGGCAAGATACGTCAAGGTCAAGAAGGCAAAGAAGGAGAGCAATGCTCCTCAGTACGTCAAAATCGACCACGCCGTAATCAACAGCGAAAACATATCTATTAAAGCGTTCAGTGAAAAAATAGGTAAATCGGCTACCGAAATCGTCAAGAAACTTTTCGACATGGGCAAGTTTGCGACCATAAACGACAGTATAAGTTTTGAAGAAGCCGAACTCGTAGCAGTCGATTACGATATCACGCTCGAACTCAAAGTGGACAAAACCGCAGAAGACAAGCTCAAAGATATTATCGCAGATACCAAGGACGCTACAAAACTCGTAAAGAGGCCTCCTATCGTTACGATTATGGGTCACGTTGACCACGGTAAGACTTCCTTGCTCGACTATATCAGAAAGACAAACGTTGTCAAGAGCGAAGCTGGCGGTATAACTCAGCATATCGGTGCTTATACGATTGACCTCAACGGTGAGAAGATTACGTTCCTCGATACTCCCGGACACGAAGCGTTTACAGCTATGAGACGCAGAGGCGCAAACGTTACGGATATTGCAATAATCGTTATTGCGGCCGATGACGGCATAATGCCTCAGACCGTAGAAGCAATAAATCACGCAAAAGAAGCAGGAGTTGCGATCATCGTTGCTGCCAACAAGATTGATAAGACTGACGGCAATCTCGACAAACTCAAACAACAGATGACCAACTACGATTTGCTACCTGAAGACTGGGGCGGTGACGTAATGGTATGTCCTGTCAGCGCAAAGACCGGTCAAGGCGTTCAGGAACTTCTCGAAAACGTATTGCTGGTTGCCGAAGTGCTTGACCTCAAGGCTAACAAAAAGTGTCCCGCAACAGGTTCTATTATCGAAGCGCGTCTTGACAAGGGAAAAGGTCCTGTCGCAACCGTACTCGTACAAAACGGTACTCTCAAAGTATCTGACTACGTAGTAGCAGGTACTGCTATCGGTAAGATAAGAGATATGACCGATTACTCGGGAAAGAGAGTAAAGGAAGCTTTCCCTTCGTATGCAGTACAGGTACAGGGATTTTCCGAGGTGCCCAATGCGGGTGATATAATGGTAGCGGTTAAGGACGAGAAACTTGCAAAGAAAGTAGCTCAGGAAAGAGCCGACAAGGAAAGGTCGGAGATGCAGGCTAGAAGCAACGCAAGAAGTCTCGACGATATGTTCAGAAACGTAGACTCAAAGGATACGAAGGTATTGACGCTTATTGTCAAAGCGGACGTACAAGGCTCTGTCGAGGCAGTAAAACAGTCCTTGCTCAAACTCAATGACGAGATGAAAGACGACAACGTCAAAATCAATATCATACACGGTGCAGTCGGTGCAATCAACGAATCGGACGTTATGCTTGCAGACACTGCAAACGCGGTTATTATCGCGTTCCACGTCAAGCCTGAACCCAAGGCGGCTACGCTTGCAGAAAGAAGCGGCATTGAAATCAAACAATATTCGATTATCTATGACGCTATCGAAGATATTACCAGAGCACTCAAGGGTATGCTCGAACCTACGTATAAAGAAGTTATTATCGGACACGCCGAAGTACGCGCAACCTTCAAGATATCCAATGTCGGAACAATTGCAGGTAGCTATGTAACCGACGGTAAGGTAGCTAGAAACTCCAAAGTAAGACTTATGAGAGGCAAGGATATCGTATACGAAGGCACGCTTTGCTCGCTGAAGAGAGAGAAAGACGACGCTAAGGAAGTTGCAGCAGGATACGAGTGCGGTATAGGTCTTGAAAAATTCAACGACATTAAGGTCGGAGATATCGTTGAGAGCTATATAATGGAGCGAGTAGAGAATGAATAGAATAGACAGAATCAACGCCGAGCTCAAAAAACAGCTTTCGATAGTGTTGAGAGACGGCGTCAGTGACCCCAGGGTTGCGGGTAAAATGATATGTGTAACCGATTGCAGCGTAGACAGAGATTTGACTTTGGCTCAGGTCTATGTAAGTGTGCTCGGAGTAGAAGAAAGCAAACAACAGGAAGTGCTCGACGGGCTTAACAGCGCGGAGGGGTATATAAAATCCTGTCTCAAGACGAAGATAAAGCTCAGAGCGATGCCGGCACTTAGATTTTTCTATGACAACAGCATCAATTACGGGATGAAAATCTCCAAGCTTATCGACGAAGTAAATTCAAAACAAAACGGTTAAGGTTAAATACAATACGGTAAAATGTACAGAGATTTTATAGACGCAGTAAAAAAAGCAGAAATTATATCGATAATCAGTCATCAGAATCCCGACGGAGATACGTGCGGAAGCGCGCTCGCGCTCTATAGGGCATTGAAACTTTTCGGAAAGACTGCTTATATATATTGCGATAGCGATATAAAAGATTCACTTACCGTACTTAAAGGATACGAAAATTACAATGCGAGCGAGGTTGTAAAATGCGACCTCGCTATTGCGTGCGATTGTGCTGACGCCGAGCGTATGGGAAAATATCTCGATATGTACAGAAAAGCAAGGATAAAAGTAGATATCGACCATCACAAAACAAACACCGGCTACGGAAATATCAATATTATCGAAGCAGGAGTAAGCGCGACTTGCGAAGTAATGTACAAGGTTATTAAAGCACTCGACGGGGAAAAGCCTTGTTTTGACGATACGGTTGCCGAGCTACTGTACAGCGGACTTGTTACGGACAGCGGCGGCTTTACTTTTTCGAGCGTATCGTCTCAGACTCACGCGATTGCTTCCGAGCTTGTCAAGTATAACTTCAATGCGTCAGCTATTTGCGAACACTTTCTTAAAAGCGTACCTTTCAATACTTTCAGATTAAGAGCAAAAGTGTGGTCAAACGCAAAATTCTTCTGCGATAACAAAATAGGTATGATAGTGTTTACGCAAGAAGATTTTAAATCGACAGGCACTTCTCCCGACAATACCGAAGGCGCAATCAATTTTATAAGAGATATAAAAGGCGTGGAAGTGGCAGTAGCAATTACGGAGCTTGCCGCAAATAACAGTTTTAAGGTAAGTATACGCACGAGCGATAACGTCGACGCGTCGAGAATAACAATGGTATTCGGCGGAGGCGGACATAAAAATGCCGCAGGCTGCAGGATATCGGGCTTTTTCGAGGACGTAAAAGACAGACTGCTCAAAGCTTGCCGAGACGAAATGGGAATATGAACGGATTTGCAGTTATCAACAAGCCTTCGGGCATATCGTCCAGCGACGTAGTAATAAAGTGCAGAAACGCTTTATCCGGGACGATAGGAGAAAAAATCAAATGCGGACATATGGGCACGCTTGACCCTATGGCAAGCGGAGTGCTGATAGTCGCTTTCGGAAACGCAACGCGTCTTTTCGACTATTTGCTTGAAAAAACAAAGACTTATCGCGCTGTTTTCGTATTCGGAGAAGAGAGGGATACTCTCGACGCCGAAGGAGTGGTAACTTCTTCGGCGGCTCTGCCTGAATACAAAAAACTTGCTAAGGTAATACCTCAATTTATCGGTACTACAAGTCAGATTCCGCCCAAATACAGCGCGGTCAAAATCAACGGCAGAAAGGCGTACGATTTGGCAAGAGCAGGCAAAGATTTTGATATTAAAGCCAAAGAGATTTATATCAAAGATATAAAAATTCTTGATAAAACGCTAATTGACAATAAATGCGAGAGTATCGAATTACTCGTCGAATGCGGTGGAGGCACTTACATCAGAAGCCTTTGCAGAGATATAGCATATAAGGCGGACACTCTCGGCTATATGGCTTCGCTAGTACGTACGGAATGCGGTGGATATAATATCGACGAAGCAATAAATATACAGGATTTTGTCGATTCTCCCGTACAATTTGTAAGACCTTGCGAGCAACTTTTAGCAAAAATTATGCCTATAGTCGATATTGACGGCAATCAATATAAAAAAATACGCAACGGACAAACCGTCGAAGTTAAACTTGCCGACGGACTATACGGTGCAAAATTGCAGGATAAACTCTGTTTTATACTTAAAGTACAAGATAATACCGCAAAATCGGTATGTTATTTGGAAGACTGATGAGCAGATGGAAAGGAATTAAAACAATAGAATACGGCACAGACTGCGAGGATAACCTTGTAATAGGGCTGGGCTTTTTCGATTGTTTGCACATAGGACATATCAAACTTATAGGCGAGTGTAAAAGACTTGCCAACAAATACGCGTGCAAAAGCGCGATTTTTACTTTCGAAAACAGTCCTTTCGTCGTACTGAATAAGGACGTAAAGCAAGTACTCGATTTTGAAGAAAGATTATTCAAACTTAACGAGCTTCAAGTCGATTACTGCATTAAAGCGCATTTTGACAAGAATTTTTCACAGCTTGGACCCGAAGAGTTTTTAAACGGTTTTGTAAAAAACAAAAAAGTAAAAGCCCTTGTCGCGGGAAGCGACTATACCTTCGGTAAAAACGGTGCAGGGGGAGTGGATTTTCTCAAAAAATGGTGCGTACAAAATGGAATAGAGCTGTCTTTGATTGAGTTTGCTACCGACAATGGTGTCAAAATATCTTCCACAAGCGTAAGGAAGTTGCTGTCAGAAGGCAATCTCAAAAAAGCCAACGTATATCTGGGCGGTCACTATTTTGTAATCGGAAATGTAGAAAAAGGCAGAAAAGAAGGAAAGAATATAGGTTTTGCCACGGCAAATCTTATATATCCCGACGATAAAATACGCATAAAGGACGGCGTATATTATACGAGGGTGCTCGTCGACGGGGTGTGGTACAAAGCCGTGACAAACGTAGGCAATCATCCAACGTTTGAGGACTACAATTTTAATATCGAAAGCCATATTCTATATTATGACAATGTGCTTTACGGCAAAAAAATCGTAGTAAAATTTATCGAATACATAAGAGAAATTAAAAAATTTTCTTCTAAAGAAGAACTTGCCGCTCAGATAGCAAAAGACGTAAAATTCGCGCTAGAGAGCAAGGAGTGATTTATGATAAAATTCGGACCTAGCGGATTGTGTATGCAGTTTGCCGAACAAGGATACAAGCATACCGCGCAAGCAGCAGCCTGGCTTAAGGGATTAGGACTTGACTGCTTTGAATATTCTTTCGGCAGAGGAGTGCAAATCAAGACTTCAACGGCAGAAGAAATCGGAAAAGAGTTTGCCTCGTGCGGTATCGAACTCAGCGTGCACGCGCCTTATTTTATTAATCTTGCTACGCAAGAGGAAGAAAAAGCGCAAAACAATCACCGCTATATATTCGATTCTTTAGCGGCTCTTAAGGCTTTCGGCGGTAAGAGATGCGTATTTCATCCGGGAAGCCCTCTCAAAATGCCCAGAGGCGAAGCTGTTACGCTTATGCTCAAACGCTTTGAAACGGTGATAAAGCTCAAAGAAGAATACGGATATTCCGATTTATTGCTTTGTCCCGAAACTATGGGAAAAAAGGCGCAACTCGGCGACCTTGAAGAGATTATTCAGCTGTGTAATTTGGGCGGAGAAGATATAGTCCCTTGTATAGACTTCGGACATCTTAACAGCAGAGATTTGGGTATTTACCATACTAAGGACGATTATAAGCGCACGATTGACAGACTTATCGAAGGCGTAGGAGAGAGTAAAACGGACAGAATGCACGTTCATTTTTCCAAAATACAATATACCGCCAACGGAGAGCTCAGACATCTTACTTTTGACGACGATATATACGGACCCAACTTTGAGCCTTTGATGGAAGTCTTTGCAGAATACAAACTCAATCCTTATATCGTATGCGAATCGGCAGGTACTCAGACGCGCGACGCGCTTATGATGAAAAAGTACTACGATAGCATAAAATAGGTTAATATTATAATAAAAAAGAGCCAAACGGCTTTGGTTAGCTGAATTTTGACTTTACATATACTTAAAATTATGGTAGAATAACACTATGGATATATGCAGAAAACTGTACGACTTGTGCAAATTGGACACTGTTATAGTGCTTTTGCCTTCGGACACCTTGTATTTATCGGGATATTCTTCGACTAACTGTCAGATTATCCTTACAAAGTCAAAATCATATTTTCTGACCGATATGAGATACTATCTCGAGGCAAAAGCTTCAATCGGAGATAGGTTTGAAGTTATCTCGGGTTCCTTGGAAGACAATAAGAACCTTATAGAAGGCTCATATATCGGTTTTGAAAAGGGGATAAGCTATACCGAATATCTTTATCTTAAACAAATCTGCGGTGAAAAACACTTGTCTGACGTCAGCGAGCAGATTAGCGGGTTGAGAGATATCAAATCGCAAGACGAGATAGACAAAATAATTTGCGCTCAAAAAGTTACGGAACTTGCTTTCAACGAGGCTTTAGACTTCGTTAAAGAAGGAATAAGCGAATACGAACTTGCCGCATATATCGAATACGTTATGCTTAAAAGCGGTTGCGCGCTAGCATTCGACAGCATAGTGGCTTTCGGAGAGCATACCGCCAGCCCTCACGCACACAGAAGCGATAAAAAATTGGCTGCGGGTGACTTCATAACAATGGATATAGGCGCAAAGTATTGCGGATATTGCTCGGATATGACGCGTACGGTTTGCTTCGGCAATCCTTCGTCGGAGCAGACAGAGATATATCAGGCAGTCCTCAACGCTCAACTGAAGGCACTCGACAACATAAAAGCGGGTATGACGGGAAGAGAAGGGGATGCGATTGCCAGAGATTACTTTGCGTCACTCAAACTCGACAAATACTTTACACATTCTTTGGGGCACGGGATAGGAATTGATATTCACGAGGGTACCGGAATGACCCCCAGAGAAAACAGAGTTTTGAAAAAAGGTATGATTGTAAGCGTTGAGCCGGGATTGTATCTAAATTCAAAGTTCGGCGTGCGTATCGAGGATATGGCACTAATTGAGGAGAATTCAGTCAAATCATTGACTAATGCTAATAAACAACTAATTATTCTTTAAAACAAACCGGAGGTATTTTATGGCTGATTTTGTATTGGCAGGAGATTTCAGAAAGGGCGTTACGTTTGAAATGGACGGCAAGGTTGTTACTGTAGTTGACTTCTTGCACGTAAAACCCGGAAAGGGCGCAGCATTCGTACGTACCAAATTGAGAGACGTTATCAACGGCGGTACCGTAGAAATGACTTTCAACCCTACTGCTAAGTTCCAAACCGCTCACATCGAGCACAAGACGATGGTATATTCCTACAACGACGGTGATTTATACTACTTTATGGACCCCAACACTTTCGATATGTTGCCCATCAACAAAGAGTGTGCTGAGGACGCATTGATGTACGTTATGGAAAACGGCGAAGTAACCGTATCTTTCTACAACGGCAATCCTTTTGAAGTAGAAGCACCCAATTTCGTTGAACTTCTCATTACGCACTGCGAGCCCGGTGCAAAGGGCAACACCGCTCAGGGCGCAACCAAACCTGCAACTCTCGAAACGGGTTACACTTTGCAAGTACCTTTGTTCGTAAACGAAGGCGATACCATAAGAGTCGATACGCGTACCGGCTCGTATATGTCCAGAGTGTAATACCTTTAAATGACGGCGGGAAACCGCCGTCGTAGGGTAGGATATGTCAAAGTGGCAAAAAAGAAATTCGATTATTATTTTCTCAGATTAATATTGAGGGCAACGGTTTTCGTTGTCATCGTATCTTTTACTCTTTACGAGATTATCACCAAAGACGAGATTTTCGGAATACGTCGCATTATCGACAGCAATGTATTTAAAAACGGCATATCGTCAGACGGATTTTGGAAAGGATTTTCACCTTTGCATATAGTATGGTCTTTTATGATGCTCTATATGTTATCACATTTGATTAATTTTAAATTTGTGTCCAAAGGCAGTACGAAAAAGTTTGCAAGCCGATTCGTAGACAGTACCATGAATAATCCTGAAGTAATCAGACTTACAAAGAAGTTTTATCAGAAAGGCGCGATAAAGACAGCCGCGGTGTACGGTGCGCTCAATTTGATTATTTTTGTTTTGTATATGATAGACACCTATTCCGAGCATAAGATTTTCGGCGGACACGGTGGTCAAATAATAATCATTATACAGATGTTTTTCTATTTAAGCGACTTTATTTGCATAATCTTTTTCTGTCCCTTCCAGAAGTGGTTTATGCATAATAAATGTTGCAAGACTTGTCGTATCTACGACTGGGGCGCAATTATGATGCAGGCTCCGATGTTTTATATTCCCAACTTCTATGCGATATCTTTGGCAGCGCTTTCGCTTGTCGTATTTATCAGATGGGAAGCAACATACTATAAGCACCCTGAGAGATTTATAGAATATACCAACTGTTCGCTCTCATGCAAAAATTGCGACGAAGACTGGTGCAGACTAAAGGGTAAGGTAATCAATCAGGAAAGAAAAGATTCGCATATCTTGTAATATAACGCGCTTATAGCGCGTTTTTTTATTAAAATTTTCCTATATTTTATTCATAAAGACTATTAAAGACGGTATATATTTGGATATTTTTTGTTACGCCCTGTATTTTGGGGCGTATTTTTATTGTCGAAAAAAAGAGTTTTAATTGTATATTTGTGCTATCGGCATAGTACGGAAAAGCTCTAATAAATATATTGTATGGAAAAGCCTTTGTCCAAGCTGTTGCCTATAAGGATTTACAACGAAATCGCTGCAGTATGCAGTGAGGACAAACTTACGGAAATCAGACTGAGAAAAAACAAACCTCTCTCTTATGCCTGCGAGGGAATATACCGTACTTTGCCCGACGATATCACGGTAACCGCTGACGATATAGCCTACGTGCTTGCGTGCGCGACAAAATCCTCTTTGTACGCGTATAATTCCAGCATACTTCAAGGATACGTTACATACGAGGGCGGCATAAGAATAGGGCTTAGCGGAGAAGGCGTAACCAAAGGAGATACGCTTACTGCCATAAAGAATATTAATTCTTTATGCATACGTATTCCTCATTATGTTGAGATATTCGACAAAAGGATTGACGCGCTTATCGAAAACTTTGATAATACGCTTATTGTATCTCGTCCGGGTATGGGAAAGACTACGTTACTCAGGTATATGATAAAAAGACTGTCAGACAAGGGAAACAATATGCTAGTGCTTGACGAAAGGGGAGAATTGTCGGGGGCAAGTCAGGGAGAATACAGCATAAATCTAGGCAATTGTACGGATATAGTAACGGGTATTCCTAAGATTACCGCGTATTCCTTGCAAGTGAGAAGTATGCGCCCCGACGTCATAGCCAGCGACGAGATTTTCGGCGAAAAGGAAGTAGACTGTATTGCCGATTGCGTAAGGTGCGGAGTAAAAGTGCTTGCCAGTCTGCATACGACAAGCACGCAGTTGCTGAAAAAGGACAAAACTTATGACAGATTGCTAAATTTTATGCGATATGTGTTGATTATAAAGGGCATAGGGGACATAAGCGCAGTCATTGACTTAAGAGGTGAAAATGCTTGATTTGGTATTTGGAGGAGTGTTGTGTTTTATCAGTACATACGTTGGTATTACAGTAAAACAATATTACGATAAGCGTTATTATTATTTAAGAGACTTTCGTGAATTCGCAATTGCTCTCGAAGACAATCTCACATACGCAAAAGACAATATCTCAACCGTTGCGGACAAGTATCTGCAAAACAACAAAGGCGGCTTTGCAAAGTGTCTCGAAGAATATTCTGATGAGATAAAGCATAGTACAAAAAACGACGAAACTACGGACGGAATATTCAATGTTAAATACCTTAAGAAAGGCGAACGTAATTTTATCAAAGATTTTTTCCGCACGCTCGGCACGCTAGATTACGAGAGTCAGCTCTCGAGAATAAAACTCACTCTCAAAGAGAGTGAGCATCTCTCAGAAAAGGCTCTTAAAGACAGTAAAACAACGGGTGTGATGTTTTCAAAACTAGGCTTGCTAATCGGCATAGCTCTAATGATAATACTTGCATAGTGCGAGGTGATTATGAACGGCATAGATATCATATTCAAAATAGCGGGCATAGGATTGCTTACCGCAATTATCAACGTAATACTAAAAAAAAGCGACAAGGACGAAGTAGCCAACTTTGTAACTATAGCCGGACTTGTGCTGGTATTGGTACTTGTCCTGGATATGCTCAGCGGGCTATTCGATACGCTTAAGTCTCTGCTAAATTTATACTAGTCGACTATGGATATATTCAAAATAATCGGTATTGCCGTTGTTGGCGCAATATGTACGTTGATTCTTAAGAATACTCAGTCGCAGTATGCCGCTTTGTCTACGTTGGCAACAGGTATAATCATACTCATAATCGCACTTTCGTCTTTTACTAAAGTAATTTTGTCCTTTCAGGCCATAATCGACAAAACAGGCGTTGACAACGAGATATTTTCAAGTTTGCTCAAGATAGTGGGAATAGGTTATCTCACGGAATACAGTCAGAGCGTATGCGTGGATTTAGGGTGTGACAGCATAGGGAAAAAGCTGTCTTTTGCAGGTAAAATAGCAATTTTTCTATTGGCGATGCCTATAATAGAAAACCTTATAAACGTGGTGATAGAGATATTATGACAAATCGCGCTTTACAAACACGGATAAGATATTTTTTGCTGATATTTGCAATACTTGCTTTGCTTTGCGCCGCCGTAACGAATCTCTTTGGAGGAGTTTGTTATGCTGAGACGGAAAAGGACGCAGAGGAGATACTGGAAAAAAACGTCGACGATACGTTGGAAGATATCGATACTTCCGCACTCGATAAATTTTTGTCGGGCATATCTGAAGACTTCCGTACGCTTTTCGGGGATGATGTAGCGGCAACCGCAAAGGCTATCGTAAAAGGTGAGTATGCGGGGAGTTTCAACGAATTTTTCTCCGTTATGATAAAGGGAATATCTAAGAGCGTGCTTGACGTATTGCCTACTGTACTTACGCTTGTCGCAATTGCCGTTTTGTATAGTTTACTAGGCGGCTTCACTTCGGGATTTGTGCAAAAGCCTACGGAAAAACTAATATATTTTGCCACTTACAGCACGATGATTCTTATTGTTATGGTAGAAGTGGGCGGAGTAATCAAACTTACTACTAATACAATAGACAACGTAAGAGTGCTGATGGAGGGGATTTTTCCTATACTCTTGACTCTTACTACGCTTTTAGGCGGCGTAACGTCTTCGGCGGTATTCAAACCTATGATGTCTACCTTAGTTACGGTAATCACCGTTTTCGTGTCGAGATTGATTATCCCTATGTTTATAGCTTCGATAGCTTTCAGTATAGTGGGTAATCTGACTAAAAGCGTAAAACTGGACAAACTTACGGAGTTTTTCAAATCGTCGGCAACGTACATACTCGGAGGAGTATTCGGCATATTCATAGCATTCCTTACGTTTCAGGGGCTGACCGGCGGAGTTATAGACAGTATCTCCGTAAAGACGGCAAAATTTGCGATGCAGAGTTATATACCTATTTTGGGCGGGTATCTGTCTGACGGCTTCGACCTTATGATGGCAAGCATAGTGCTAATTAAAAATTCCGTAGGCGTCATAGGACTTCTGATGCTATTGTCGGTCATAGTTTTACCCACGGTAAAAATTATACTTCTTTCGCTGGGTTTAAAACTCGCAAGCGGAATTATTGAGCCTATAAGCGACAGCAAATTCAGCAAAATGCTTTCCGACGTTTCATCAAATATGACGCTGCTTATTATATCGCTGGTCGGCGTGGGATTTATGTTTTTGCTTACAGTAATGCTGGTAATATACACTTGCAACGGAGGTGTATTGTAATGAGTGCGTGGCTTTTGAGTATAGTAGGCGTGGTGTCTTTGGGCGTACTGATTGAGATTATTATGCCGGAAGGCGAGCACTCCAAATATATAAAAGGTATATTTTCTCTTATAGTCGTATTTGTAATAGTATCTCCTTTTCCGAAGCTGTTCAGCGAAGGAGAATTTACGGGATTCAGTGAAAGCGAAAGCGTGCAGACCGAAATGGACGAGATAAGTTTCGAAGCCATAAAGGAAGGATACAGACAAAAAGTATGCGAGGGATTTGAAAAGCTGCTTACCGACAACGGATTTCAATCTCTCGACTATTCTTTAACTTATGACGAAAGATATGTGCTGAAATGCGAAAGTATTGCAATAACGTCCTTTTCGTCGATGTCAGCAGATAAGCAAGATAAATTAAAACGGCTTATAGAGAGTTATTTTGGAGCTATAGAAGTGCAATCGAGGTGAAAAATGATTGAGAAATTTAAGAATTTTGCAAAAAAATGTAAAAATATAAAAGGTTTTGAGATAATTTGCGCGCTGGTCATAGCCGTAATTGCCA
Source organism: uncultured Christensenellaceae bacterium (assembly GCA_944380355.1). GTDB lineage: Bacteria > Bacillota > Clostridia > Christensenellales > UBA3700 > RACS-045. The sequence goes on along the minus strand of CALWHJ010000004.1, from coordinate 50,698 downwards.
TAGGCATATATTTTAGTGTAAATGCAGTTAATACCCGTCAGGAAGACAGCCCAACCGTTTCTGCGGGAGACGGAAAAATAGTTACGAGTATAAAAAATCTTCTCTCACAGATTGACGGTGTAGGCGAGTGCGACGTACTGGTGACATATAAGCCTACAGACGGAGAAAATACGGTTGACGGTATGGATGCTACCGACAACGTGCAGGGCGTCGTGGTGGTTGCCCAGGGCGGACAAGACGTACTTGTACGGATTAAGATAATCAATGCCTTGTGTACGCTTCTCAATATACAGGCAGACGATATACAAATATTTGAAAAGAAATAATTTTGGAGGTCATTATGGCAAAACAAGAAAAGTCCGAAAAGGCAAAAAAACTATCCGCAAACGGCAAAAAGGTATTGGTTTTATGTTGTATGGTTGCGCTTTTGGTAGTTACGGGAGTACTTAATTATGTACTCAACACCCGTATCAGAGATGAGGGTAACGACGTAATCAACAACGGCGGCGAAGATGCGGTAGCAACCTTCTTCAGCTCTTACAGAAGCAACAGAGAGACCGCAAGAGCAGAAGAGTTCAGCTATCTCGACGCAATCATCGCATCTGAAAGCACCAGTGCAGAAGTAAAGGCAACCGCTGAAGAAAAACAAGTAGAATTGCTCTCTTTCATCGAGAACGAACTTGTGCTTGAAAGTCTTATTAAGGCTAAGGGATATGACGACGCGGTAGTAACTATGAGTACCAACAATCTCAACGTAATCGTAAACAAAGCGGAGCTTACCAGCGAAGAAGTATCGAAAATTCTCGGTATTATTCTCGAGGAAACCGATTATACTGCTAGTCAGGTATACGTAGTTCCTTATACTGCTTAATAGTCAAAATTTATACAAAATATAAGTCAATGTCGGTCGTAAAAAGCCGACATTTTTCTTGTTTATATTATAAACGCTATATAAACAATTAATAATTAATATATAACTTGTCAAAAAGGATTTGATGTGTTAGAATAATATTGGCAAAGGAGGGATTTGTATGGCAAGAGAAGCTAGACCAAACGAAACCTACATTAATATAATATCGTCCATTACGGGAAGTGCGGCTTCGCAGGTTGAGGGCGTTGTATCGGTTAACTACGGCTCAAACGGCAAAAAAGAGTCGGCAAGAAGAAAGCGTAACAGGGCTATCGACGTAATTCTCTACGACAACAGATTCGTAAAAATAGAAATATCCGTCAATATTTATTACGGATACGTAATCCCCGTAGTTGTTTGCAAATTACAGGAAAAGATAAAACAGGAAATCGAAAACTCTACATTTTACAAAGTCAGCAGCGTAAATGTCAACGTAGTAGGCATTGTCGCAAGCAACTGACGAAAGCATAAAAGGATTTTACTATGAGCAGAAGAAACGCCAGATTGAGCGCATATCAACTTATTTTCGAATATTTGTTTACGAGAGAACTCGACCGCAAGACTTACGAGACTATGATAGGTGCGGAAGACGTTACCGACGCGGACGTAGAATACATAAACAAAGTGGTTGCCGGCGTAAACGAGCATTACGACGACCTTATCGAATTAATTAGCAAAAACAGTAAAAACTTCAGACTTGACAGAATATACAAGCCCGACTTGGCGGCTTTGCTTTTGGCAACTTACGAGATGAAATATATGGACGATATACCTCTCGCGGTATCCATAAGCGAAGTTATCGACATTGTCAAGACTTTTTCTACGGAAAACAGCAGCAAATTCGTCAACGGAGTTTTAAAGGGAGTATTCAATTCACTTAAGGAAAAAGAGGTTTGATATGTTGATTTTAGGAAAAGAAGTAGCGGCTAAAACGATTGAAGACATCGCAAAAGAAACTGTAGAATTTGAAAAAGCATATTCGAGAAAACCCACTTTGGCTGTTATAATCGTAGGAGAGGACCCTGCGTCTCAAACCTACGTAAGAAATAAAATCAACGGCTGCAAACAAGTGGGCTTTAATTCGCTTTCTTTCGAATATGCCGACGGCACACCGCAAGAGCAAATCGTCGACAAAATAAAAGAGCTTGCTGAGGATAAAAACGTAGACGGTATTCTCGTTCAGTTGCCTTTGCCCAAGGGCTATGATACGGAAAAGATACTTGCCAACATCCCTGACAGCAAAGACGTTGACGGATTTAATGCGTCAAATATAGGCTGCCTTTGTCTCAACAGACCTCGCACCGTTTCTTGTACGCCTTTAGGCGTAATGCATATGCTCAAAAGCACGGGTGTTGAGCTTCGCGGTAAAAATGCAGTAGTTATAGGAAGAAGCAATACGGTAGGAAAGCCTATGGCAATGTTGCTTCTCAATGCCGACTGTACGGTAACTGTATGTCACAGCAAAACCGCCAATATGTCGCAATTTACCAAAAACGCCGATATTCTCGTAGTCGCTATCGGCAAGCCAAAATTCGTAACTGCAGATATGGTTAAGGACGGTGCAATCGTAATCGACGTAGGTATCAACAGAGTTGACGGAAAGCTTGTGGGCGACGTAGACTTCGAAAACGTCGAGAAAAAAGCGTCCTACATATCTCCCGTTCCCGGCGGAGTAGGTCCTATGACTATATCAATGTTGCTTTTCAATACGCTTATGTCTGCAAAGGCAAGGGAAAATGAACAATAACATTATCAGCGTAACGGCACTCAATACCGTTATCAATATGATTTTTAAAGCAGAAGAACACTTGCACGACATTCAAGTCGCGGGAGAGGTTTCGGGCTTTAAAGTCTTTAAGGGACACGGATATTTTACGTTAAAGGACGAGAAGTGTCAGATAAGCTGTACTTGCTTTAATTGCGCTAAGACCTATCAGCCTAAAGACGGAGAAAGCGTAATAGTAAAAGGAAGCGTAGATTATTATGCCGCGGGAGGAAGGCTTAATTTCAATGTAGACAGTATTCAGGCGGTCGGGAAAGGATTGCTTGCAATAAAACTCGAGATGTTGAAAAACCGTCTCAGACAAGAAGGATATTTCGACGAGGCGCATAAAAAACCCATTCCGCAGTATCCTTCAAATATATGTGTTATTACTTCTTTCAACGGTGCGGTAATAAAGGATATAAAGCGTACCGTACGCCGTAAAAACGATTTGATAAACATATTTATCAAAGACGTAAAAGTTCAGGGAAAAGACGCTCATATGGAAATTGTCGACGCACTCGAAAAAGTCGACGCTATGGGCTTCGACGTAATCATAATCGCCAGAGGAGGAGGCTCTTTCGAAGACTTGCTGCCTTTCAACGAAGAGTTGCTGGTCAAGGCAATATACGCTTGCAAAACTCCCGTCATATCGGCGGTCGGACACGAAAGCGACGTTACGCTTTGCGACGAAGCGGCTGATTACAGGGCGGCTACACCTACTGCCGCGGCAGAATACGTAGCTTATGATGTAATGCAGCTTAAAGAATACGTCGAATACTGCAAAACGCGAATTAAGACTTTAGTCTTAAATAAATTGAAGAGCGACGAAACGGAACTCAGAAACAAGATGTCTTTGCTCATTTCGGGAGTAAAACTAACCTATCAGAGCAACATACACCGTCTCGATAATGCGCTCGGCGCGCTCAAAAACAGTATGAATAATATATATGTGTCGAATTCGCACAGGCTCGAATCCGTCATTACAAAACTTGAGGCTGCTAATCCTCTCAATATGCTGAAAAAAGGATTTTGGCACGTAAGTAAGGACGGAAAAACGCTTTTGTCTGTAAAAGGACTTGAAGAGGGTACGGAAATAGATTTAAGAGCAAACGACGGCAAACTGAAAGCGCGCATTACGGAGGTAAAAAATGAAGTTTGAAGATTCGCTTAAAGAATTAGATGCTATTATAGAAAAACTCGAAAGCGGAAAACTCAGTATAGACGAGAGCATCGCTATGTACGGAAAAGGTCTTGAACTTTGCAACGAGTGCGGTAAAAAACTCAATGACATAAAGGGCAAAATAGTGCTTTTGGAAGAGAGCGCGGAAGGGCTTAAGGAAAAACCCGTAGAGGTAGAGTAATGAAAAAAACTTTGGAAGAGTACAGACTGATATTTCTCTCTCAGCTCAATAATTTTTTTGAAAGCTACGGTTGCGATATACAGCCTGTATATGACGCGGTTAAGTACAGTATAGAAAACGGCGGTAAGAGAATACGTCCTGCATTTTGTTATATGGGTGCTCAATTCTGCGGAAAAAACTGCGATTACGTTAGCAATTTTGCCGTAGGCATAGAGATGATACACAGCTATTCGCTAGTACACGACGATTTGCCTTGTATGGACAACGACGTATTGAGGAGAGGAAAACCCACTACGCACGTAGCATACGGAGAGGGTATGGCAGTACTTGCGGGAGACGCTCTTTTGAATATGGCATTCGAGTGTTTTCTTGCCGATAAAAACTTTGACGAAAACACATTGAAAGCTGTGCGCTACGTCGGACAAAACAGCGGTATCAAAGGAATGATAGGCGGACAGTGCATAGATTTGACAAACGAGAGTAAAAGAGGCTTTACGCTTGAAGAAATCCGTAATCTAAACCGTCTTAAGACCTCGGGACTTATAAAAAGCGCGCTGGTAGGTTCGATTATTAAATGCGGAGCTACGGAAGAGGAAGTTGAAGACATCGAAACGTACGCCAGCAAAGTAGGAGAAATTTTTCAGATTGCCGACGATATACTGGACAAGACCTCTACAAGCAGTATACTCGGTAAAGACGTAAATAAGGACAGCCAGAACGATAAAGTTACCGTAGTCGACATAATGGGAATAGAAAAAGCGAGAGCCTTTATGCTCAAGCTCGAAGGAGAAGCAATCTCAGCTATCGAAAAATACGGCGAAAGGTCAAAAAAACTCGTAGATATGTGCAAATATCTCACGGGACGAATAAACTAGTCTTATCATATCCGTAAGCGTTTTACCATATTTTATAGTATGGATAAACGCAGTAAAAAATCCCGTAACGCTCGCAGAAAACGTCGTAACGTTGCTGAAAAGTGGGTAATCAAAATTACCGTATTAACGTTTGTCGGAGCAGTGATATGCAGCTTTGTATCTCAACTCACTACGTCGAGAAGCGATATAACGGTTTCGGTAATGTTGCTAGCGTTTATGTTGTTGATAAGCATAATTTTTGACGGAATAGGACTTAGCGTAGCGTCTTGTACTCCCGAAAAACTCGAGAAATACGCTCGCTATAAAAAACAATACGCTATCGCGTTGCGACTTGTCGCCAATGCCGAAAAAGTAAACAACGTTTGCGCCGACGTAGTCGGGGATATGTGCGGAATATTGAGCGGGGCTTGCGGCGCTTCTATAGTTTTGCAGTTGTGTCAAAGCGGACAATTCTCTCATTGGACTGCAATTATAGTATCAAGCGTAATTGCTGCGGTTACGGTAGGGGGCAAAGCTTCATTTAAGAAAATTGCCGTAAAAAACAGCGAAGAACTTGTCTTTATGTCCGCGCGTATAATCAGCTTATTTATTACTGAAAGAAAGAGGAGAAAATGAAGATACTTGACAGACTTAATCTTCCCGAGGATATCAAAAAACTTTCACTCGACGAATTGAAAGAAGTATCTGAGGATTTAAGAGAAGTTATTACGGAATACACGTTGAAAAACGGAGGACATCTCGCGTCTAATCTCGGCGTAGTCGACATTTCGTGCGCACTTTCTTACGTATTTGATTTTCCGTTTGATAAGATAATTTTCGATGTAGGACATCAATGCTACGCATATAAAATACTTACAGGAAGACTTCCTCAATTTGCGCATTTAAGACAAAAGGGCGGCCTTAACGGTTTTCCCAAACGAGAAGAGAGTAAATACGATTTTGCCAACAGCGGACACGCGTCCACTGCATTGTCAATCGCGTGCGGTATGGCAAGAGGCGGTGAAAAAGGGGAAGTTATCTGTCTTATCGGAGACGGCGCAATGACGGGCGGTCTTTTTTACGAAGCACTCAATGACGTCTTGACTCTCAATAAAAAAGTTATTGTTATTATAAATGATAACGATATGTCTATCTCCGGCAACGTAGGCTTTGTCAATAAATACCTGCATTTCGTAAGACTTTACGGAGAAGACATACCTTTTATCGAAGCGGATATCCTCACCAATATAGACGGACACAATATCCCTGACCTGGTAGGAAAACTCAAATACGCAAAGAACTCAAAAAAAACTGTCGTGCTTCACGTAGTAACTAAAAAGGGTAAAGGGTACAAGGATGCAGAGGATAATCCTTCAAAGTACCACAGCATAAGCGGAGAAAGGAAATCCAAGGCACTTTCATACGGTCAGGTTTTCGGCAATAAAATCGTAGAATTAGCAAAAAAGAATGACAAAATCTTTACCGTAACTGCTGCAATGACGGACGGAACGGGATTGGGCGCATTTGCTCAAAAATTCCCTGAAAGGTTTGTAGACGTAGGTATTGCGGAAGAACACGCCGTAACTATGTCGTCGGGACTTTCGCTGTCGGGTAATTTGCCTTACGTTGCGATATATTCTACGTTTTTACAACGCGCTTATGACAATATTCTCCATGACATTACGCTCAACAATCTGCCTTGCGTATTCTGTATAGACAGAGCGGGATTTGTAGGAGGAGACGGAGAAACTCATCAGGGACTCTATGACGTCGCATATCTCGGAAGTATGCCGAATATGTCGATATTTATGCCTAAGGACGGAAAAGAGCTCGAAGACGTGCTTGAATATTCGCAAAACGTCAACAAGCCATTCGCTATAAGGTATCCCAAAAGCGAGATAAGCGGAAAATACAACGTGCATACTCCGATTGAATACGGAAAGTGGGAGTATATTAAAGAAAGCGGAGCGGATACAGTGTTGATTTCCAACGGAGAAACTCTCTTCAGTGCAGTTCTTGCAGCGGAGAAACTTGAAAAGCAAGGTATCAAAACCGATATAATCAACGCTCGTTTTATTAAGCCTATAGATTACGAAACGGCCGATAAAATAAAAGATAGAAAGATATTCGTATTCGAGGAATATATCGAAGACAATTCTGTATATATTCAGCTGCTAGAATACTATAACAAACTAGGACTTAATGCAAAATTGTACGGCAAAAACATACAAAACAATCCTTACGCCGTAGCTACGAGAAACGAACTTTTGCAAATGTCAGGACTTGACGTTGACTGTATAGCAAAATTCATATCCGATAATATAAAATAACCTTATCAATTCAATTTATTTTCAACTCAATTATATACAAAATAATCCTCAAGCCGCAATATTGCGGCTTGATTTATAAGTGTTTTTTAATCAATCGGTAGAAATTTATATATAAATTTGATATAATTGATATATGAGATTGGACGTATATCTTTCAAACATAAAAAATATTACCCGTACAAAAGCAAAACAACTCATCGAAAGCGGTTTTGTAAAATTAGGAGAACAGGTTATTACCAAGCCTTCGACAGAAGTGTCTGAAGGATGTGATTTGACTCTTACGGAAACTTTCAGATTTTCTTCTTTAGGTGGAGATAAATTGCAGAAAGCATTTACGGATTTTAATTACAGCGTAAAGGATAAAGTCTGCGTGGATATCGGCGCATCAAACGGCGGGTTTACAGACTGTATGCTTCAAAACGGAGCAAAAAAGGTGTATGCCGTCGACGTAGGAGAGTGTGCTTTTGACGATAATCTCAAAAACGACGTCAGGGTAATAATCAAAGACAGGGTCAATGCAAGATACATTAAGTGGGAAGATTTAGGCGAGAAATGCGACTTTGCTTGCATAGACGTGAGTTTTATATCGTTAAAGCTTATCTTGCCGTCTGTCAAGGATTTGATTAAAGAAGGCGGGGATATCATTGCTCTTATAAAGCCTCAGTTTGAAGCGGGACACAAAAATCTTAGCAAGAAAGGTATAGTACTTAGTCCGAAAATTCACAAACTTGTGTGCGATGACATCTCTCAATTTGCAAAAAGCATAGGTCTTGAGACTAAAAATATTACAAATGCGCCTATAAAAGAGGGGAAAAACATAGAATTTCTAATATATCTATACAAAAGTATTGAATAAATATACGAAAAAAGTTATAATATCAGTATGAAAATAGGCATCAACGTTAATCTCAACAGAGACGTATACGCAAAAGCTAGTTCAAACTTTTGCTCCAAACTAAGAAAAAACGGCATTGAATTTAAAGTCTGCGACAATGCCGCCGCATATTTTTCGCCCAAAGAAGTTGCTCCTATGGACGAAGTTTTCGATTGGTGCGATACAGTGGTTGCTTTCGGCGGTGACGGTACGATGCTGGATACGGTGCGCAAAATGCAAAAAAATTTGCCTATACTCGGCATTAATATGGGCAAAATAGGCTTTTTGACGGAGCTTGACGAAAGTGAGCTTGACTATGCGGTAAAGTGTTTGAAAAACGAAGATTATTCGATAGAAAACCGTACCCTTTTGCGGACAATCATAGACGGAAAGGAGTATTTTGCTCTCAATGAGATTATTGTCAGCAGAAAAGACCCTTGTCATATATCGGTATTCGATATACATATAGACGGTATAAAATCCGACAGTTGCCGCAGCGACGGTGTGCTGGTTTCAACGCCTACAGGCTCAACAGCTTATTCTCTTTCGTGCAACGGTCCCGTGTTGAGTCCTACGGTAAAGGCATTGATTATCAACTCGATTTGTCCTCATTCGTTGCATAGTTGTCCCGTTGTAGTTGACGACGATATGAAAATCACTATATCTACCGCTACGGACGGAATGAGAGTTATTGCTGACGGAGAGGTGATTGCAAAAGATATGGACGGACTGAAAATCACTATAGAAAAAGCACAAAAATATGCTTTGTTTATTCGTTTTAAAAACGAAAACTTCTACGTAAAACTTAGAAAAAAACTTAATTATTGGGGTAATTAATATGGCAATAAAACCCAGACAACAAGCAATACTGGATTTGATAAGCACTCACGAATTGGATACTCAGGAAGAACTCGTATCTATGCTGGTGGATTGCGGTTACAACGTTACTCAGGCAACCGTATCCCGTGACATAAAACAACTCGGCTTAGTCAAAGTAGCCGGTAAAAGTAAAAAATACAGATATATTCAGGTAAGCTACAAGGAAAACGGGCTTAAAAACAAATATGACAATATTTTCCGTGAAAGCGTACTCAGTATTCAGAATGCGGAAAATATGATAGTTATAAAGACAGTATCAGGTGCGGCAAACAGTGCGTGCGCATATATAGACCATATGATGATTCCCGAGCTTTTAGGCTCTATTGCGGGAGACGATACGATTTTTTGCGTAGCCGATTGCTCGGAGAATGCAAGAAAAATCGTCGAATTACTTAAGGAAAATTATTAAAATGCTGGCAAATCTCAACGTTAAAAACATTGCTTTGATAAATTCGTTGGAAGTAGATTTTTCCGACGGGCTTAACGTGCTTTCGGGAGAAACAGGCGCAGGTAAGTCTATTATTATAGACTCGCTTAGTTTTGTTATGGGAAAAAGAGCGGATAAGTCTCTTATCAGATACGGAGAAGAATCTGCAAGCGTAACGGCTGTTTTTGAAAAATTAGGCGAAAATACCTTGCGTATGCTCAAAGAATACGATATCGAATGCGACGATGACCAACTGATTATTAAAAGAACTATGACTCAAGAGGGCAAAAATACCTGTTCCGTCAACAATCAACGCGTTACATTGGCGGTGCTTAAGGATATTGCCTCTACTCTTGCCGATATATACGGTCAACACGAAAACGTATCGGTACTCAATTCGTCAAATCATTTGAATATAATAGATAAATACGGAGAAAAACAGCTGAGCGCGCTTTTGGAAAAACAGCGCGATATTTACACTCAGTATAAAGACGTTTGTTCTAAATTGGCAAAATACGGCTCGTTAAAAGATGTCAATAAGAATATAGACCTTCTCGAATATCAGATAAACGAGATAGAAAACGCAGACGTGAAGGAAGGGGAAGAAGACGAGTTGATAGCTTTGAGACATAAACTCAACAACAGTCAGACGATTGTCTCGGCTCTCAACGAATGTCATAATATTCTTGACGGCGATGACGGTGAAAACATAATATCTCTTATCAATCATTGTATGTCGCAATTGACAAAAGTAGCTTCGTTTGACCCGCAGATAGAAGAAATCGTCGAGAGACTAGATTCTTCAAAAACCGAGCTTAAAGATATTGCTTGCACCGTATCGGATATTGCAGAAAACAGTGAATTCAATATGCGTGAATACGAAGAATGTGAACAGCGCATAGCTCTTATACGTTCGATAAAGCGCAAATACGGCAACACAGTGCAGGAAATTCAGGCTTTTTTGGAGGATATTAAAGAACAATACGAGTTTTTGAGCGAAGGGGAAGAAAAAGTAGTCGAGTACGAAAAAGAAAAAGAATCTTTGCTCAGTAAATTGTATAAAAACACACTCGATTTATCAAAAGAAAGGCAGAAAATCGCAAAGTCGCTTTCCGACAGCGTATTGAAAGAACTTAAGGAATTGGGGATGCCTTCTTGCAAATTCAAAGCAGATTTTGCACCTTTGGCTGAAATAACGGACTTTACACCTTCCGCCAACGGGAGCGATGACGTAACTTTTATGTTCAGTGCAAACGCAGGTCAGCCTGAAAAAGAGTTGTCAAAGGTTATATCAGGCGGTGAATTGTCCAGATTTATGCTTGCAATGAAGAAGATTATTGCCAACCTTGACGGCATATCTACTATGGTATTTGACGAGATTGATACGGGAATAAGCGGTAAAATCGCACAAATAGTAGCGGAAAAAATGGCAGATATATCAAGAGATAAGCAGGTTTTAGCTATTACGCATATGCCTCAGCTTGCATCTATGGCAGATGTTCACTATCTTATTGAAAAATACACTCAAGACGGCAAAACTATGACAAGACTTGTTGCGTTGCAGTCTGAATCGCGACAGGAAGAAATAGCTCGATTGATAGGCGGCAAGGATTATTCCACTTATGCAATGCCTCACGCAAAAGAAATGATAGAGTATTCAGACAACTATAAAAAGGCTGTAAAGACTTCTTAAAGGAAAAAATACAATTCTAATAAACAGATTAGAGACCTTTTACGGTCTCTTAATTTTTTTCGCATAATTTAACTCATTATTCTCACACTAGTTTGCGAGAGGTTTTTATGAGTACACAAATTAAAAAGAATTTATTCATTTTCGCTTTAATCTTAACTTTGATATTTTCGTCTATGACGCTGTTTACGCTTGCAGTTGTGGATTATAATGTAACCATTCAAGCTTTCGCCGAGCAAAACGGCATTACTGGCGCTTCCTGTAATTATGAGAATTCTGCCGTTAGTGTATGTGCAAGCGACTACAAGCTTTTCGGCATTATACCTATAGGTCAATCCGAAAGTAAGGAAAAATCGCAAAAATACGTAACTTTAGGCGGTTATCCTTTAGGAATAGATATAAAAACACAGGGATTGTATATTACATCCAAAGTCAACGTAGTCACTAAAGAAGGCGCGGTGTGTCCCGTAGAAGAATGTGATATCAAAGCAGGAGACATTCTGTATGCGATTAACGGAGTCAATATAGACGATGTGAGCGATATAAATTCGCTAATAGATGCAAAGGAGACAGTGGAAATTAGCGTAAAACGTAGTGACGGTATCAAAAATTATACTATATCTCCCGCTACCGACGTGCTGTCGGGGCAGAAAAAACTCGGATTGCTTTTGCAGGACGGAATAGAAGGTATAGGTACTATGACATATACAGACGGGATAAACTTTTTTGCATTAGGTCATACGATTAAGGATATGAACGGAGATAACGTCAAAGCTCAGTCGGGTAATATTTTCAATGCAGATATCGTCGGATACGAAAAAGGACAAAAGGGCAAAGCGGGAGAGCTTAACGGGTCTTTCAGTACTATGAGCGAGCCTATCGGCTCAATAACGGCAAACAACGAATACGGTCTTTACGGTAAGCTTGCCAAACAAGCAGGCGGAGAAAAAATCCTTATTGGAAATAAGTCTGAAGTCAAGCCGGGCAGTGCATATATTTACACTACCATTGACAAAAACGCGCCGCAAAAATACGAAATTCAGATTATCAAAGTAAACCGTCAAAACGCCCCTGATGAGAAGAGTATGGTCTTGCGTATTACAGATAAAAGATTACTGGATACGACCGGAGGAATAGTGCAGGGTATGAGCGGAAGTCCTATCGTTCAAGACGGAAAGCTGATAGGTGCTGTAACTCACGTTTTTGTGTCGGACCCTACTAAAGGATACGGTGTTTTTATTGAATGGATGCAACCGTAAAATGCTTTAACTATTCTAAAATAAGCCGATTATTATTCTAATTTAATTCAAATAATAGAATTATTACGCCAAAATAGAATATATTATTCTCAATTGCACATATGAGCAATTGTAAATATTACAGCTAATATTATTTAGAAAAACCGCACGCTGACTTTGCTTATCGACGTGCGGTTTTTGCTTAATTTTCATTATGAATACTTCATTCGTTTTTAGTTTAATAATCAAACATTAACCGTCTGACATCCTTTTGATTTATCAATCCGTTTGTACTTGTTTCCGTTTTCTATATTGATTAAAGTCAGGCTTTATTATACACTTTTTAATTTAATACGGTATTTTGTTGATTTAACAAACTAATTATTATATAATATATGCGTAATAAAATTTTCGGAGGTTTTTATGTCAATAGAATATGTTGACCCCTTAACTACGAGATACGCTACAAAACCTATGCTCGAGCAGTTTGCAGAAAAAACGCGTATGATTCTTTGGAGAAAACTTTGGCTGGCTTTGGCTGAAAGCGAAAAAGAACTCGGTCTCAATATCACAGACGAACAAATCGCGCAGATGAGAGAGCATCTCGAAGACATAAACTTCGACGTAGCGAAAGAAAGAGAAAAAATCGTCAGACACGACGTAATGGCATACGTATATGCATACGGACAACAGTGTCCCGCTGCAATGCCTATAATTCACTTGGGCGCGACAAGTTGCTTCGTAACAGATAATTCTGATGCCATTATTTATCACGACGCTTTGGTTCTCGTTAAGAAAAAACTCGTCAACGTAATGGACAAGCTTGCAAAATTTGCACTCAAATACGCAGATATGCCTACACTCGGCTTTACGCACTTGCAGCCCGCTCAGCTCGTTACCGTAGGTAAAAGAGCAGCATTGTGGCTTCAAGAATTGCAAATGGACTATGAAAACCTTCAATTCGTACTCGATAATACAAGACTCAGGGGAGTTAAAGGTACGACGGGTACGCAGGCAAGCTTCCTCCAGCTTTTTGACGGCGACCACGAAAAGGTTAAAAAGCTTAACGAACTCGTGGTAAAAAAGATGGGATTTAGCAAGACTTTTGCAGTCAGCGGTCAAACATACAGCAGAAAATACGATTATAACATTCTTTCCGTACTTTCTCAGATTGCTCAAAGTGCATACAAATTTGCCAACGATATCAGAATTTTGCAGAATATGAAAGAAATTGAAGAACCTTTCGAAAAAAATCAAATAGGTTCTTCCGCAATGGCATACAAGCGCAATCCTATGAGAAGCGAAAGAATTTGTTCGCTTTCCAGATACGTTATGTCTCTTCCTGCAAACGCTGCAAATACTGCCGCTACTCAATGGTTTGAACGCACTTTGGACGATTCTGCCAACAGAAGACTCGTAATGGCGCAGGCTTTTCTATCTATAGATGCGATACTCGAGATTTATATGAACGTAGCTGACGGTCTTGTCGTATACGAAAATACCATAAACAAACATATTATGGCAGAACTTCCTTTTATGTCCACCGAAGTTATTCTTATGGAATGCGTTAAAGCGGGCGGAAACAGACAGGAATTGCACGAAAAAATCAGGGTACATTCTATGGAAGCCTCCAAAATGGTAAAACAATACGGAAAAGACAACGATTTGATAGACAGAATAAAGAAAGACAGCGCATTTGCCGCTATCAACGATAAAATTGATTCGATACTCGACCCTAAAAACTTTATAGGAAGAGCAAAAGAGCAGACTATCGAATTTATCGACGAGGTCATCAATCCTATTTTGCAAGAAAACAAGGATTGCCTCGGACAACAAGGACAAGTAAACGTCTGATATTTTCATTTTAAGTATAGGACAACTGCTTTGATTAATGTAATAAAATCAATTGCTTTATAAATTGCATAATTTACGTATTTGTAAATAATGCGATAGCAAAGAGTTGTCCTCATCAATGAAACAATACTGTAAACAATATAATAGCCATAAGACTTATCAATTATTGATAAGAATTTTGTCGGGGAGTAGTCTCTTAATAAGAAATAAGACGGTTTTGGGCTGTTGACATCACTCTCAACAGCTATGTAATAACATCGAGTATAAATTCCGTCTTATAAAACAACCTGTATCTAGCGATAAACAGGCTATTGCAGAGGAGCGCGATTCGTAAGGAGCAACGCGACGGCTTAGCGAGATACGAGCGTCACCCGCAACTGCTATGAAATAGCATTGCGTGTTGAATTCGTCTCATTAAAAAACCTGTTATCGCAAGATAGCAGGTTTTTGGCAGGGGAGACGCGATTCGTAAGGAGCAACGCGACGGCTTAGCGAGGTACGAGCGTCACCCGCAACTGCTATGAAATAGCATTGCGTGTTAAATCCGTCTTATAAAACAACCTGTATCTAGCGATAAACAGGCTATTGCAGAGGAGCGCGATTCGTAAGGAGCAACGCGACGGCTTAGCGAGATACGAGCGTCACCCGCAACTGCTATGAAATAGCATTGCGTGTTGAATTCGTCTCATTAAAAAACCTGCTATCTTGCGATAACAGGTTTTTGGCAGGGGAGACGCGATTCGAACACGCAACCAATGGTTTTGGAGACCACTACTCTACCGTTGAGCCACTCCCCTAAGTTCATTAACTTCTTAAATATTATATATAATCTTTTAAGAAGTGTCAACAGATTAACATTATTTTCGGAGCGATTTTATGAACTACAAGTACAAACTCGGATTTGTCGGTTGCGGCAATATGGCAAAAGCTATCATAAACGGATTGCTGGGCAGTCACTTTCTTTCCGCAGATGAAATGTTGGTGTCTACGCCCAATATAAATACACCATACAACGGTATTGCATTTTCTAATGACAACAAATATGTGCTGGACAACTGCGAATATGTAGTTATAGCAGTAAAGCCTCAGATTTACAGAGCGATAGAAGAGCAATTTGCCGATTGTAGCGCAAAATGTCTTATATCTATTATGGCTGGCGTAAATACCGCTACAATCAAAAAAGCAAGCGGCTGCGAAGAAGTTGTCAGGATAATGCCTAATACCCCTTGTTCGATTAAAGAAGGCGTGAGCGCTATTACTACAGACGGAGCAAGCGAACAAAGTTTTGAATTCGTAGAGCGCGTATTCGGTACAATATCGTCAACCGTAAGAGTAGACGAGAGTTATTTCGACGCCGTAACTTCCATAAGCGGTAGCGGTCCCGCATACGTATATTATTTTATCAAAGCCGTAACGGACGCAGGAGTAGAAGGTGGTTTGAGCTACGAGCAAAGCAAGCAACTTGCGCTCAAAACGTTTATCGGAGCCGGTAAAATGGTTGAAAACAGCACCGACTCTCTAGACACGCTTATTGATAAAGTATGTTCTAAGGGCGGAACGACTATACAAGCAATAGACACTTTCAGACAAACAAACGTCGCAGAAAACATCAAGCTTGGCATAGAAAAATGCCGCAAGAGAAGCGAGGAGTTAAGTAAAGGATGAAAAAAGTTATACTCTATACCGACGGAGCGTGCTCCGGTAATCCCGGAGTTGGCGGTTGGGCAGCTATTCTTATGTATAAAGGCCACGAAAAAGAGCTGGTCGGCTATAATAAGGATACAACCAACAATAGAATGGAGATGTTTGCGATTATACAAGGACTTTCTGCACTTAAAGAGCCTTGTGAGGTGCAAGTGTACAGCGATTCAGCTTACGTATGCAACGCATTTCTCGAAGGCTGGGTAGACGAGTGGGCTAAAAACAACTGGAAGACCGCAGGTAAAAGCCCTGTAAAAAATGACGATTTATGGAAATTGATGCTGATACAAATCAAAAAGCATAAGGTTACGTTCAATAAGGTTAAGGGACACGCTGACAACGAATACAACAACCGTTGCGACAAACTGGCTACAGACGAAATTAAACGCGCAAAAAAGAATATGCAGTAATTAAGGGAGAGCAATCTCCCTTTTTCAGTAATTATTTAGCGCGCGATTGCTTATACTATTTGTGAAATGACGACAAAATCCAGAGTAGTATCAGCAATAATAATTACTATCGCGCTTACCGTATATAATACGGTAGTAATTTGTACCGATGCGTTTTTTGAGGTAAATTTTTACGTCAAGCTTACTGCTTATCTATTAAATATCCCTTTGATTACAGCTTCTTCTGTCGGTTTATGGGGTAATTACCGTCAACTAGTAAGATGGATGATTTGTCTAAGCATTTTTTTTGCGCTAATATCCGTTGCGTATTATCTTGTGTACAAATACAAACTGATATCGCGTTTTAATTCAACGGAAAAAATCCAGGCTTTTTTATCTAAGTACGGAGCGTATGCGGGGCTGATTTATGTAGTCATTCAGTTTTTGCAAGTCACCTTTATACCAGTACCCGCAGCAGTAACAACTATGGCGGGAGTTGCCATTTTCGGCGTATGGAAGACTTTTATTTACAGTATAATAGGAATTATGGCAGGGTCGCTGTTTGCGTTTTATCTGGGCAGGAAATACGGCACACGCCTGATTGTATGGCTTATGGGTGAGCGCGCTTATGCTAAATATCTGAGGGTAACGGACGGTAAGGATAAAGTAGTACTGACGATGATGTTCCTTTTTCCTCTTTTCCCGGACGATTTATTGTGTATAGCGGCAGGGTTGACTAATATGACTTATCTTCAATTTTTTGCAATTATGGCTATTGCAAGACCGTTGAATATTCTTGCGATGGAAGGAATGTTCAAAGGCATAAGCGCAATCCCTCTGAGAGGATACGGAATACCTATCTGGATTGCATTAATATCTATTACATTGGCTGCCGTAATAATTGCATTTAAGTACGGTTCAAAGATAGAAAGCGCGTTTATGAATATTTTTGAAAAACTGTCATCTAAGTTAAAGCGAAAGAAAAACTCTAAGCCGATTTACGGATATAAGACGCATAAATCAGTATACGATAATAAAAGATTGTTTGATGATGAGGAAAAAGAGCCCGAGCAAACCGTTCAATCTAAACGCCACTAAACAGTTGATATGAAAAAGGAAGGTTTAAACCTTCCTTTAAAAAATTTATTATCAGTTAATATGATATTTGTTCGTGCGGTATTTAAGAGCAAATACGAAGAAGTAGAAGGGAATATTGAACAATAAGACACAGGGGAGAATTATCGTTCTTTCCATAGAAGAATAATCATTAATATTCGCTCCGAATTGCACAAATCCCAGTAATGCAATGACTATCGGCAGTGTTATTACAGGTAATAGCGATATAAGCAATGTTGTCTTCGGGTTGAAATTCGCTAAAGATTTTTTATTAGGCTCTATAGCATACATTACGCCTCTGATTATAGGATACAGTGCTACAATCAAAACAGAGAATAACCAATAATTGCTTATAGGAGGATCATTACGGTTGCATATAAAGTGAGAAGCAACCAGTTCGATTGCCATAATGAAAAACATTATGAGAGCCGTATGGAAATGCAGCTTATTGGAGTAATAGTATCTGTTGACGTAAAACTCCATAGTATTTTTTTTATTATAGGGTTTTATCGTGACGCCTTTTGCCTGAAATTTGAAGACCATCTCGTTCATACTCATAAAGTCGTATTCGGGAGGAGCTTCGGCCGGTTTTTCTTCTTCTATTCTGAACAAATCTGCAAATGAAGTGACATAATTAACTTCGTTATTTTCGTCAAAATAGTTATTTGACTGATACAGCGGCGAGGGTATATCCTGAGGAACGTTTTGAGCTGAAGCGAACTGATATCCGTATTCTGGTTGAGGATTATTCTGAATAGGCTGCGCTTGTGCAGCATACACATTATCAGCGTTGTTACCTTGGGGCAGATTGGTATAATTTTCAGACTGCGCTGCAGAAGACCCGCTTTGTGTGTTTATAGAAACATCCTGAGGTTGTTCTTTATTTTCAGAATCAGTATCGGCATCGGCAAGTTCGCCTTTGTCGTCGATAAAGCTGGACTGTATTAAGCTTTCCTGAGCAGGAAGAGGATATTCTTCAGGTTGTTCTTCAGAAATGTCTTCCGAGACATAGGGCTGCGTTTCAACCATAGGTTGGACTTGCGCTTGAGGTTGATTCTGAATACCTTCTACTATCTCAGGTGAGTCGACTTCTCGCAAAACTACACCTTCCTCAACGGGCTTTTCGCTAATGACATACTGTTGAGGGGAGTTTGCATTCTGACGCGCTTGCATCTCCTCGGGAGTACGCACAACTTCTATATATTTTATAATTACTTCCTTTTCTTTTTCTTGTTCAGGCTTGTTTCTTCTTGTAAGAGGTCTGAACTCAGTGGGATCGAAAGGTTTTTCTTCCGTCTCAGGGTCGAATTTAGTATCAGAAACCAGGTTAGACATCAAGAAATTGCAAAATTCCCAATAAGATTTATCATTATTGAGATGTTCGCGTCCTTGTTCAGTAAGTCCGTAATACACGCGCTTCGCGCCGTTTGATACGTCACCGTCGTATGACGTAACGTAACCGCTTTTTTCAAGCCTTTTAAGGCTGTTGTAAAGAGTGGCTTGTTTCAAAGTATAGGTACCTTTGCTTCTTTCCTGAATAGTATTCAGAATCTCAAGTCCGTACTTATCCTTGTCGGCAAGGGCGGACAAAACGATAATATCAGCTTGACCGCGGACGAAATCTACGTTGGCATTGAAATTATCTTTTTCCAAAATTAAGCCCTCCTTTAATATTTATATTTTACAATATTAATATAAAAAAAGCAACAAATTACTTTATAAAATAGCTTTATTTAAAAGTATAAGCACTCAATCCCTTCTGAATTGCAAACAAAAGGGTGGAGATGCAAACATCTGTTTATTTTTATAAAAGTTAAGCTATAATATTTAAACGCACTAAAATTTGAAAAAAGCAAATAAAAAAAGCAATAACACGATTGCACAAAATTATTTACCGATGATTAATAGCCAAACCGTAATAACGATAGAGGATTGAGCAAAACTAAAGCGATTTTATACTTAAAAAATCAAACTGAAGGGTATAGCCGACAATTCAGCAAACTAAATTAATCAAGGATTATCATTCTTTTTTTTAGCAAGTAAGTATCTTGTTGTTTAATAAAAATTCTGTATATCTAATTATAATTGCTACATTACGCATTAAAAAACTGCTTGGATTGCTACATTGTACTTACATTATAATATTTGCATCACCATAAGGGGTATTCACATACGGTCTGCAAGCGAGCGGAGCATCGAAGAAGCCGTTCTTTCATCAATTTTACTCATATCTTTCACATATTAATCACTTCGCAAAACGATAGCTTTGCGAATAGTTAGCACATGAATAGTACATATGCTTCTTAAATTATTATGAATTTGTCGATTTTTTATAATAATGGTCTTTATTTGAGATTGTTATTTAATAAATAAATTTGATTAAGCAAATAAATTTAATTATTTTAATTCAATAAATTATTCTCATAGAATCTTTAATCGCTTTTTTAAAAATCCGCAATAAGTCCTCTTCTTCAGGTATCTCGATATTTATATATAACGACGATTATACGAAAAAATCATTGATTTAAATATAACCATACGTATTCATAAATATTTTATTCTTCTTACATAGAAAGTCGCTAAACACTATCATATTTGGATATAACTTCAAAATGTCTTACGGTCTTACGCTTTAATCATATCGGTCTTTAATTAATCGGTAATGTTTTTTGATTTAATAATATAACCGTTAATTAATATTATATGATTAACAAATTTTTAGATTTTTAATTCAATACGTATATTTTTCTTATGATTGTCAATAATAATACTTTACGATTGTATTTTTGAGTCAAATATGATATAATTAAATTATGGCAGACAGGACGTATTTTGAACAACGCAATTACGATAATACATTAAAATTGAGACAATTACTCAAAGAATTGCCCTATATCTGCAACGATTATTTTATGGGTATCGAAAATCGTACGTCTATACTTACGCGTCTGGGATACGCACAGGATTTAAAGATATTTTTCCATTTTCTTACGACTGAATGCGCTGAATTCGTAAATATTAAGGATATCCGTCAATTCGGTTACGAACAGCTGGAATCCGTAGAAACTTTCCATATCGAAATGTTTTTGAATTATTTGACGGCATTTGAGCACGATGGCGTCGAATATACCAATACAGAAAAAACCAAAGCTCGTAAGTTGGCTACTATCAAATCGTTTTTTAAGTACAATTACAATAAAGACAGAATACCCGCTGACCCGGCGTCTAAAGTATTGAGCCTTAAATTGCACGATAAAGCCATCATAAGGCTCGAAGTAGACGAAGTCGCAAAACTGCTTGACAACGTAGAAAGCGGAACGGGATTATCTCCCAAGCAACTTGCGCTGCAGAAAAAAACGCGCAAGCGCGATATTGCCATACTTACGCTTTTCTTAGGTACCGGAATAAGAATAAGCGAACTTGTGGGTATCGATTTAGACGATATAGATTTTAATATAAACGGATTTAAGATAACGCGAAAAGGCGGAAATCAGACTATTTTATATTTTTCGGACGAAGTTGCCGAAACGCTTAAGGAATACATATCTGAGCGCAATTCAAATAAAGAGTTAGCCGACGAAACCGCCCTTTTTGTATCATTGCAGAACAAGCGTATAACCGTACGTGCCGTACAAAATCTTGTAAAAAAGTACGCAGGCATAACTACGCCTTTAAAGCATATTACGCCGCACAAACTCAGAAGTACTTACGGTACGAATCTTTATAAAGAAACAAACGATATATATGTAGTTGCCGAAGTTTTAGGTCATAAGGATATCAATACTACTAAAAAACATTATGCGGCAATTAGTGACGAAATAAAACGTAAAGCCGCATCAAAAGTAGTATTGAGAAATCACGAAGATGACGAATAAGCGCAATTTTGTATATTGTTGATAAAATATTGAATAATTTTAAATAAAAGCATAGCTATAGCTTATATTTTATGAGCTAAATTATACGTATAATTATACTTATTAAATATCTGAGTTAGCAGGAATTACAATTTATCTACAAAGATTTTAGGCAAAAGTATGTTTGCATTTTTATAAAAATTCGCAATATAAAATGTTGCATATAAGTCGATTTAATACAAAAATATTTGTAAAGATATGAAAAAAATATAAACAAATATTCATTTTTTAATATAAAACGCTTGCAATATGTGAACATTTGTGCTAAAATTTGTTTGAAAATCAAAATTGCAATTGAGGTAAAACCTATGGCAAAAGGCAAAACTATAGAAAAAACCGCCGAAAAATGTGCAGTTACGCTCGAATTTATTAAAAAATTCGTAGACAATAACGGATATCCCCCTACCGTAAGAGAAATTTGCGCTCAGGTAGGCTTTAAATCCACTGCATCGGCTAAATATTATTTGGACAAACTCGAAGAACAAGGAGCTATAAAAAAAGGCGGCAATAAAAACCGCGCTATCGAAGTTGTCGGCAAGACTGACTCACCCGCTCCTAAAGTAAAATCGGATAATATCAAAAACGTAGACGACGTATTCAAAAATCTCGTCAATATTCCTATGCTCGGCAACGTAGCTGCAGGCGCACCCCTTTATGCAGACGTAGAAAACGACTCAAGCTATACTATTCCCGGAGACTACTTCAACTGCAAAGGACAGATGTTTTTGCTTAATGTCAAGGGTGACAGTATGAAAAATATTGGTATCCTCAACGGAGATATGGTGCTGGTACGTCAACAAGAAGTCGCCAGAGACGGAGACGTAATCGTCGCACAAATCGACAACAACGAAGTTACTCTCAAGAGATTTTATAATTGCAATACTTATATCAGACTTCGTCCCGAAAACGACCAGATGAGCGACATTATCGTTACAAGCGACCGCGAATTCAGAATTTTGGGCTTAGCTGTCGGTCTTATGCGCAATAAGATTTTTTGATAAATAATTTGATTAATAAATAGATTATGGAAAAGGACGGGATTGCCGTCCTTTTTTAATACATTATATTTAGCTGTATCAGTTTTTGTCTAGTATCAATTTTTCCACGCAATACATACAAGCTATTTTGACGTGTTCATAAGTCAAACCGCCTTGCATATATGCGATATACGGCTCTCTGATAGGTGCATCTGCTGACAACTCAATAGAAGCTCCTGCCACGAAAGTACCTGCCGCCATTATTACCTGGTCTTCGTATCCGGGCATATCCCAAGGGAAAGGCACTACGTTGCTGTCGATAGGAGAAGCTTGTTGAATTGCTCTGCAAAAGTCTATAAGCTGCTCTTTGGTATCGAATTTTATCGAACGGATTATATCTCTGCACTTTTGTCCGGGCAAAGGCATTGTTTCAAATCCCAAATCGGAAAATACCTGTCCGAGCAGCATCGAACCTTTTACTGCGTTTGCAACTACGTGAGGCGCAATAAACAGTCCTTGATAAAAATCTTTATAGCCGTATGCATACGAGCCTACTTCCATACCTATGGATGGAGACGTCAGTCTGCCGGCAACAAGGTCGATATATTTCTTTTTTCCCAGAACATAGCCTCCGCTCGGCGCCAGTCCACCGCCGGGATTTTTGATAAGCGAACCCGCCATTATATCTACACCTACCTCCGTAGGCTCAGAATAATCCATAAATTCGCCGTAGCAATTATCTACCATAATACATACGTCGCTTTTTACTGCCCTAATCTCTTTAACAGCTTGAGCAATTTCTTCCACGGACAAAGCGTCACGCCATTCATAACCGCGCGACCTGCCTATAAATATGAGCTTAGTATTGTCTTTGATATACTCTTTGATTTTTTCTAAGTCGATTTTCCCGTTTTTGAGGTCAAGCTGACGGTAAGATACCTTAAAATCTTTCAAAGAGCCGTTGTCTTCCCCTGTAATAACCTCTTTCAAAGTATCGTAAGGACTACCCGTAATAGCAAGCATTTCGTCTCCCGGTCTCAAAACTCCGTACAAAGCGAGAGTCAAAGCGTGTGTACCGCTTACTATTAGCGGCGAAACAATCGCGCTTTCGCACTTAAATACGTCGGCAAAAATTTTGCAAAGCGTATCTCTTCCGATATCGTCGTATCCGTAACCGTTTGTCTGTGAAAGATGTCTGAGTCCTACTGAGTTTTGCTGAAAAGCGTTGAGAACCTTGAGTTGATTAAAAGTAGATATCTCTTCTGTTTCGGCAAACTGTTTTGCTAGTTTTTCCTGAGCTTTATTAACAATATCTACAGTCTTCTGTGAGAAGTTCATTTTTTACTCCTTTACGGCTTTTATAATATAATCAATACAATCCTGTTTTTGCGTAATAGGATTAAACCATTTCGCAAAATTGTATTTTTTAAGCCAAGTTATCTGTCTTTTTGCATAATTTCTTGAATCTTGTTTTATTTTCTCTATGAGAGTATTATGGTCGATTTCTTTATCAATATAAGACTTGAATTCCTTATATCCTATGGCCTGCATACTCTGACAGTCAAAGTTTACGCCTTCGGATATCAGTTTTTCGACTTCGTTTTGTAAGCCTTCGTCAAACATCTTGTCAACTCTAAAATTAATTCTTTCGTAAAGCAATTCACGATCGGGATTAAGTACTGCCATACAAGGCTCGTATTTGAGTTGTCTTTCTTTTGTCAAAAGTTGGCTTTTGACATCTCCCGTAGTATAATATATTTCCAAAGCTCTCAACACTCTCTTCGTATTGTTGGGATGAATTTTTTCAGCATCCTGAGGGTCAAGCTTTTTCAATTTTTCGTACATATATTCTTTGCCGTATGAATCGAGTTCTTCAAAAAGCTGTTTTCTCAGCTTTTCGTCGCACTCTCCGCCGAAACTCATATTGTACAATATTGCGTCAAGATACAATCCGGTTCCGCCAACTACAACGGGGATTTTGCCGTTTGCTATCAAATCCGATATATACCCCTCTGCAACTTTTGCATATTCGCCTACGCTGAATTGTTCCGACGGTTCAACTACGTCAATCATACGGTGAATTACCCCTTGCGCTTCGGCTTGCGTAACTTTTGCAGTACCTATATTCATACGCTTATAAATCTGCATACTGTCGCAAGATATGATTTCACTATTGAGGATTTTGGCTATTTCTACACCGAGCGCGGTTTTCCCGCTGGCAGTAGGTCCCGCTATTATCACGATTTTGTTCATACTATCCTCTTGAAGAGTTTGTCGAAATCTTTTCTGGAATACTTAATAACCGCAGGTCTTCCGTGAGGACATTGAAGAGGAATACCGTCCTTCATAGCGTCAAGTAGGTCGCGGATTTGTTTATCGCTTAGTTTTTCGCCTGCCTTTATTGCGGATTTACAAGCCTTTTGAGCCAGCTTATCCTTTATTATATCGCTGTTTTTGAGAGTCTGTACTGTTTGACGCTCTTCGAAAAGGTTGGCAAAAAATACTCCGAGATTGATATCTCGCAAAACGTAAGGCACGCAATTGATTTTAAAACTCATATCTCCGAATTCTTCTATATCGAAACCGAGTTCCTTGAAATTGTCCTGCATCT
This sequence comes from uncultured Christensenellaceae bacterium, assembly GCA_944380355.1. GTDB lineage: Bacteria > Bacillota > Clostridia > Christensenellales > UBA3700 > RACS-045. Next base: position 25,808 of record CALWHJ010000004.1, on the reverse strand, counting down.
GCAACATAAATTCGTATTGATTGTTATTGCATTCGACGATATATGGAATCAACATATACTGAGTATCGACTTGTCTTGAATTGACCTGTTCGAGAAGATTATCGTAGATAAATCTTTCGTGGCAAGCGTGCTGGTCGATAAAATATACCGCTCCTGCATATTCGAGAATAAGATAAGTATCGAATATCTGCCCAACTACTCTGTATTTATTTTCGAGCTGAGTGTCTATCATATCGAGAAGCGAGGATTGTACTTGTCTATTTTCGTTTTTATTCGAAAAGTCGTATTTTATATCTTTTGCACTGTCAAAAGATTTCTTTTCACCGTTAGGCGCAGATACTTTTGCCCCGTCCTGTACGGTAGCAAACTTACCTTTAGGCAAATCTTTTTCGTACTTCAGCTCTTCTACAAGCTTTTTTTGTTTTTCAATAAGTTTTTCGTAATCAGTGTTTTTGTTTTCGGCAAAAAGCTTGCTTTGCAAGTCCTCGTCTTTTTTATCCGAAACCGGCTCTTTTGTTACGGTTTTCTGCACTTCAGGCTCTTTATCAATTGCCGTAATTGCACTTCTCACGGTATTTTCGCTTTCTCCGAATACGAGTTTTTTCTCATAGTCTGCAAGAGCGTTTGACACAGCTTTATAGACGCAAGAAAATACTCTGTGAGTGTCTTCGAAGCGCACGTCTGTTTTTGTAGGATGCACGTTGACGTCGACTTCATCGAAAGGCATTATGATATTAAGCACAAATACGGGAAAAGTACGCGTCATCAATCTGTTGCCGTAAGCCTGCGCCACCGCCGTGGATATCGCAGCGTTAGTGATAATTCTTCCGTTTATGATAATAGTCTGATAATTCCTGTTGTGTTTGGAAAGCGCGGGAGTGCCCGTATATCCGTAAACTCTGTAATTATCGAAAGTATAGTCGAAAGGAATGAGTTCGTTTGCGATTTCCCCTGAATAAACGGAATAAATGGCTTCTTCCAGTCCGCCGTTTGTCTGGAAAATCACCTTTGAATCGACGACGTACTTTATTTTGATATCGGGATTAGCGAGTGCAAGCTGGAGCATAACCTGAGTTACGTTTGCTTCCTCTTGTTTAGGTTTTTTCAGGAATTTTTTTCTGACAGGAGTGTTAAAAAACAAATTCTCTACAACAATCGAGGTGCTCTGAGCTATGGCTTTTTTACCTTCTTCCACAACTTTTCCTGCGTGAAGTACAATATAATTGCCTATGTCCTCCTCGCTTGTCTTGCTGGTCATAGTAACTTGCGCAACTGCGACAATGGACGCTAAAGCTTCTCCCCTGAAACCTAACGTAGCGATATTATCGAGGTCTTCGGCTTTTGACAATTTAGAAGTCGCGTGCGGCAAAAAAGCAAGACGCATATTCTCTTTGTCGATACCCGAGCCGTCATCGGTCACGGCAATCATAGATATACCGCCCTCTTTGATTTCAACTACTAAAGAGGTTGCGCCCGCATCAATACTGTTTTCTACAAGTTCTTTTACCACCGACGAAGGTCTTTCGACAACCTCGCCCGCAGATATGAGATTGAATATACTGGAATCTAGTACGTTGATTTTTGCCATATCAGTTCCTCTTTGAGATATCTATGAGTTCGGCAAGCTTTCCTATTGCCTGCATAGGAGTTACGTTTTCGATATCAATCTTTGATATAATCTCCTTAAGTTCTGCATCCTTAGTCATTTCGAAAAGGTTGTTATCGTCTAGCATAGGTTTCTTTTGCGTTGTAAGAGGATTGCTTTCCAAAAGTTTGCTTATCTCCTTAGCGCGCTTGATGACGTTTTGAGGTATGCCCGCGTATTTTGCGACTTCGATACCAAAACTCTTGTTGGTACCGCCTCTCGCTATTTTGTGAAGGAATACTACACCTTTATCGACTTCGCTTGCCAGTATTTTGAAGTTTTTTACACCGTCGAGGCAATCTTCCATTTCGGTAAGTTCGTGGTAATGCGTGGAAAACAACGTCTTGCATCTAATGCGGTTGTTTACGTCCTCAAGCACCGCTCTGGCAATCGACATTCCGTCAAAAGTGGATGTTCCTCGTCCGATTTCGTCGAGAATAAGCAAGCTTCTGAAAGTAGCGTTTTGTAATATCGTCGCCACTTCTACCATCTCTACCATAAACGTACTTTGACCGTACGCCAAATCGTCACTCGCACCTATACGCGTAAAAATTCTGTCTGTTACGGATATGCTCGCGCTTTTTGCGGGTACAAAACTTCCTATGTGAGCCATAAGAGTTATGAGTGCAACTTGTCTCATATACGTACTTTTTCCGCTCATATTGGGACCCGTGATAATCATAGTACGGTTTTGACAGCAATCTAATTCCGTATCGTTGGGAACGAATTCGTTATTTTTCATAAGGCTTTCGACAACAGGATGTCTGCCCGCCTTAATGGTAATACCCTCTATCGTATCGTTGATGACGGGTTTTACGTAATTGTTGGAGATAGCCACCACAGCCAAAGACAGCAAGCTGTCGCAATATGCAACAGATTTTGATGTAGACTGCAACTGTGCTATTACTTTAAGCAAGTCGAGTTTGAGTTCTTCGAAAATTCTGTTTTCAATCTCCAGAGCGTTTTCCTTTGCTCCGAGCAGTCTTTCTTCGATTTCTTTAAGTTCTTGCGTTATGTATCTTTCGCCCGTAGTCAAAGTCTGTTTGCGTTGGTATCTGTATGGCACTTTGTCTACGTTGGTTTTGCTGACTTCGATATAATAACCGAATACTTTGTTATAACCCACTTTGAGGTTTTTGATTCCCGTAGATTCTTTTTCCTGGGTTTCGAGATTAGCAAGCCATTGTTTTCCTAAAGAGCCTGCGTGTCTCAATTCGTCAAGTTCTTTGCAATATCCTTCTTTAATAAATCCGCCGTCTTTCATCAAAGCGGGAGGATTTTCGTCGATTGCGTCAACGAGTTTTTGCGCAACGTCTTCCAAAAGATATATCCCCTCGTATATCGCGCACAGCATCTTGCTCTTTGCGTCAGACAACAGAGTTTTGACTTTAGGCAAAGCCTTCAGCGACAATCCGAGCGCAAGCAAATCTTTAGGAGTAGGCGTACCGTATGCTACTTTTGACGTAAGTCTTTCTATATCCTTAATATCAGCCAGCATATCGTAGAGATTGGTACGCATACGGGTATTTTTTACAAGTTCTTCAACACTGTCGAGACGCTCGTTGATAGCGGCAGAATCCCTGAGCGGTTGCTCGAGCCATCTTCTCAGATTACGTGCGCCCATATTCGTGCGTGTTTTATCCAACACCCACAAAAGCGTAGCTTTTTTGGACGCGTCGCGCGTATTTTCGCATATTTCCAGATTGCGACGGCAATTGTTGTCCATAATAAGATACTTATTATTCTGAACGTATTTGATAGAAGAGATATGAGCAAGCGAACGCTTTTGAGTATCGTTTACGTAATTTATGAGTGCGCCTGCCGCGCATACCGCATATTTTTTGTCTTCGAATTCGAATTTTGACAATGTACTCAAAGCAAATTGTTTTAATAGTGCGTTACGCGCTGTATTGTAATCGAAAGCCCATTCGTAATATTTTTGGAATTTAGGCAGTCTGCCTACTCTGATGGCAGACAAATCCTTAGCTTGTTCTGCTGCGTATTCGTTGGCAATAATTTCTGTGGGAGAGAAAGTAGCCAAAATGTCTTCTATTGCCGAAAAATCGCTGTAATCCGACTGAAAAGTATTGAATTCTCCCGTCGATACGTCTATCCATGAGAGCGCATAACATTTTTCGCAAGCGAATATACAAGCCAGATAATTGTTTTTCTTATCGTCGAGTATATTTTCTTCGATGACCGTACCGGGAGTAACTACTCTTACGACGTCGCGCTCTACGAGTTTGCCTTGTTCAGGCTGAGTAAGCTGTTCGCAAATAGCGACCTTATATCCTTTTTGCACCAGTTTTGCGATATATCCGTCAGCCGCGTGGAAAGGCACGCCGCACATAGGAGCACGCTCTTCAAGTCCGCAATCTCTTCCCGTAAGAGTAAGGTCGAGTTCTCTGCTGGCAATCTTTGCGTCGTCAAAAAACATCTCATAAAAGTCGCCCAGTCTGAAAAATAACAGCGCGTCGCTGTATTTTTCTTTTAGCGTGAGATAAAATTTCATCATTGGTGAAAGTGCCATAGCTTAATCCTCCACTATATCGCCGAAAAGCGACGCAGATTGAGATTTGTTGATTTTTACGTTTACAAAAGAGCCTATAAGCTTGTCTTCTCCCTTGAACGTAACAAGTCTTCCGCTGTCAGTGCGTCCGCACACGTATCCTTCTTTTTTGGGAGCCTTGTCTTCGCACAATACCTCATATACTTTGCCTTCGTAAAGTCCGGACAATTCTTTAGTTATCTTGTTTTGCTCCGCAATAAGACGCGTGATTCTGTCTTTGGATACTTCGGGCGGAATTTGAGGCATTAATGCGGCTTTTGTTCCTCTTCTGACCGAATATACGAATGTAAACGCACTTGAATACTTTACTCTGCGCACGATATCGAGCGTATCCTGAAAATCCTCTTCGGTTTCGTAAGGAAACCCTACCATAATATCGGTAGTTATTCCGCAATCGGGAATTTTGGCTTTTATCGCGTCAATAGTTTCGAGATAGTAATCGCGGGTATAATGTCTGTTCATCAGTTGCAAAATCTTGTCAGAGCCTGACTGAATAGGAAGATGAATATTATTGCAAATCGTAGGACTTTCGGCAATAATATCTATCACTTCTCTGTTAAGGTCTTTGGGATGCGACGTCATAAAACGCACTCTGTGCTTACCCTTAATCTTGCTGATTTCGCTCAGCAGTCCTGCAAACGAACTACCGTCGTCAAGGTCGTGTCCGTAAGAATTTACGTTTTGACCCAAAAGCGTAATTTCCTTGTATCCTTCGTCAAGAAGTCTTTTGAATTCGTCCATTATATTTGACATTTTGCGACTTCTTTCGCGCCCGCGCACATAAGGAACTATACAGTACGTACAGAAGTTGTTGCATCCGTACATAATGTTGAGCCACGCATTTGTACCGCTCGTGCGGTATACGCGCTCACCTTCACGCACTTGAGGACGGTCATTAGTGTCGATAAGGACGCTTTTTTTCTTGCTGTTGCGAAGTCTTACGATACAGTTTTCCAATTCGTGAAGATTGTTTGTACCGAGAACTATATCGACATAGGGATATTTTTCTCTGAGAGTAAGTCCCGCTCCCTCTTGTTGCGTCATACAACCCACAACGGCGATAATCAGATTTTTATTCTCTTTTTTGAGGTGTTTGACTGCGCCGATATTGCCCAAAGCGCGTTTTTCGGCGTTATCTCTGATACAGCAGGTGTTGAAAACTATAATATCGGCGTCTTTTTCGTCAGAACATTCACTATAGCCCATATCTTCGAGAATACCGGCTATCTTCTCCGATTCGTGAATATTCATTTGGCAACCGTACGTAATAATCTTATATTTTTGCATATAACAATTATATCGAAAACACAAAAAAAAGACAAGTAATAATATTATAATGAAAAAAAATAATACAGATAGAAAACGTCTTTCGACTCTTAGCAAAGTATTTTTAACTCTAGTGCTGACTGTATTTACGCTTTTCATAGTCGGTACAGGCATATTTTTTGCCGTATTGTATTTAGGCGGAGAGCAACCTGACCTTGCGCTTTTGGAAAACGCTTACTCCGAACTTACCGTATATGACAAAGAGGACAAGCCTATAAAAGACGAAAGCGAAACAGAATATACAGATATATCGCAGATACCCGTACTGCTTAAAAACGCTTTTGTAGCGGTAGAAGACAAACGGTTTTATTCTCACCACGGAATAGACTACAGGCGCATATTCGGCGCGCTTGTTAACAATGCAAAAGGAGAGCGCACACAGGGCGCGTCTACGATTACTCAACAGTTAGTCAAAAACGTCTATCTCTCCAGCGAGCAAACGTTTGAGAGAAAATTCAAAGAGATGCAGCTTGCCATAAAACTAGAGAAAAAATTGACCAAAGACGAGATATTGGAAAAGTATCTCAATATGCTCTATTTCGGTAGCGGAGAATACGGCGTAAAAAATGCGTCGAGAAGATTTTTCGATAAAGACTTAGACGAGTTGAATGCATTGGAGTGCGCTATGCTTGCCGGGATAATTAAGAGTCCTACCAAATACAATCCTATCAACTATTACGATAATTCAATAGAAAGAGCAAGGCTTGTTTTAAGACTTATGCGTGAGCAGAAGTATATAGACGAAGAAACCTATAATAACCTCGTATATCAAGATATTACTATAAAAAATGCGTTAATTGAGAATAATTTAGAAGATTATTATCTTAAAAGTGCACTTTCTGAAGCAGCGTCTATTTTGAACAGCGACGAAAATACAATGCGAAACGAAGGTGTAAAAATATATACTTTCTACTCTCCTTCGGCTCAGCAGGCACTCTGCTCGACAGTCTTCGATAAGTCGTATTACGAAAACGACGAAGTCAATTCTTTAGCTATCGTATGCGATAATTATTCGAGAGGAATCAGCGCGGTTGCATCACGCTACGATATAGATATTTTCAATTATACAAGACAAGTCGGGTCGACTATAAAACCTTTGGCTTGCTATGCTCCGGCACTTGACCAAGGGCTTATATCTCCCGCTACTAAAATCCTTGATGAGCCGACTTCTTTCGGAAATTACTCTCCTTCTAATTACAAAGATATATATTACGGATGGACAAGTATGCAGGAAGCGGTATCAAAATCGCTCAATATCCCCGCAGTAAAAATAATGCAATCTCTGTCCGTCGCGACCTCTAAAGACTATTTGTCTAAAATGGGAATACCCACTTGCGAGCAAGACGATAATTTTGCTCTTGCTTTAGGCGGTACGACTTACGGAATATCTATGATTGACCTTTTGGGCGGATATACCGTTTTATCCAACTACGGTGCATACAGAAAGCCGACGTTTATCAGACAAATAGTCGACAGCAACGGAAACGTATTGTACAGTTACGACGATAACGTGCCTACGCGAGTATTCGACCAGCAAAGCGGATATCTTATGACATCTATGCTTAAAGAATGCGCAAAAACCGGCACGGGGAAAAAGCTTTCCGATTGCAAATTCGATATTGCTTGCAAAACGGGTACCGTATCTATGGAAGACGAGAACTTTAACAGCGATATATATTGCCTCAGCTACACCTCTTCGGATACTTTCCTTTTCTGGCAAGGCGGTAGCGCTATGAGCGCAAGCAATACCGGCGGCGGCGCAACCGCGCTTATGACCAAGAATTTCTTAAGCAAATTCTATTCTGACATAACGCCGATAGACTTCCCCGTCCCCGACGGCATCGAAGAGATATATCTTGACAGATACTCTTATGACAACCTCAATCAAACGGTTATTGCAAGCGAGCACGCCCCCGAATACGCAAAAGTAAAAACTCTTGCTTCGCAAAAATGTATGCCTACGGAAAAAGATAACTCTTATGACGGTTTGTCAGTCGAAAATGCAGTATTTACGCAAAAAGACGGAGTCGTATCCCTCACGTTCGAATACAATCCCCGTCTGAATTACAAAATATATAAACGCACTTTTACCGAAGGCGAATATTTGGTGTATAATATCAAAGGTAAAAGCGGTACTGCCTCCTTCAGCTTGGATTCCGATACCTTTCTCGGCTCCAAAATAACCCTTATCCCTTATTACGTCGATGATGACGGCAAAGAGATTATCGGAGAGCCGTACAAATACTACAGCGGTTTTTTGGCAAAGCGGTTTATGAATTGACCTAACAATCAGGTGTAATAGTCATTACCTCAGCGGTATCTACTGCAATATCAATCATATTTTCGAGATTTTCAATCTTTGCCTGCTCCTTTTTTGCCACATCCAAGGACGGTTTGATGACTGGATTTTTAGGCAAGAATACGGTACAGCAGTCCTCATAAGGCAGTTGCGATATATCATACGTATCTATCGCGGCTGCCGTATCCATTATCTCGTACTTATCCATACCGATAAGAGGTCTGAAAACAGGCAAAAGTTTTACCGCCTCGTTTGTAACGGTTATACTTTGTGTGGTCTGACTTGCCACTTGTCCGAGACTTTCTCCGGTTATCAGCGCAGCGCAGCCGTTTTTATTAGCAAGTTTTTCAGCAATCTCAACCATTATTCTGCGCATTATGGTAATCATAAAATCTTCTCTGCAAAATTCGTGGATAGCTTGTTGTATCTCCGTAAATCTAACTACAAAAAGTTTTATGTTGCCGCAATATTTCGTAAGCTTTCCTGCAAGGTCTATAACCTTTTGCTGAGCAAGTTCGCTTGTGTGAGGATAGCTGTGGAAATGTACCGCATATATCTCCATACCGCGTCTTGCCATTCTGTATCCGGCTACGGGACTGTCAAATCCTCCGCTGAGAAGCAAAAGTCCTCTTCCCGCGCTACCTACAGGCATTCCCTGAGCGCAGTCGATTTTATCTCTGAAGAGATAAGAATATCCGCTCTCTCTAATATCTACGAATATTTCGCTTTGAGGATAATACAAATCGACACTCAGCGACTTGTTTTTCGAAAGTATATATCCGCCCAGCATAGCTCCTATTTGCGGACTTGTCATATCGAGCGATTTATCCGCCCTTTTCACACTTACTCTGAAAGTGCCTTCCTCGGGCATATATTCGATAATCGCCTTTTTTAGATTTTCGTAATCCGTCTTGACTTTTGTAGCTACTGACAGCGAATGAAGTCCGAATACTTTTGTAAGCTTGTCTATAAAAGTATCCTGCAAATTCTCGTCATAATCTTCGATATAATATCTGTTTTGAGTACGGATAAACCTGAATTCAAGTCCCGTCAAAGCCGTTTTGATATTTTCGATAAGTCTTCTTTCGAATATGTTTTTATTCTTACCCTTGAGAAAAATCTCTCCGTATCTCAATAAAATCACTTTCTTTTCTTCCATAACAACCTCATTATCTCAATTTAAGTCGGGACAATATACAATCGTCTTTATTACTGTTCTTATTCTGATATTTTATCAATTCTTCGAGGCTTTGCGCGAGAGCGTCTATAAATGCGTCTATATCGTCTTTAGTATTATTTTCGTTAAAACTTACTCTCAACATTCCCTGTGCGTAATCTCCCTCGATACCCAAAGCTGCGGGAATACGCTTTGTAGACTTCTGTGAATTACATGCTGAGCCTGTACCCACTATAATTCCCCTGTCTTCGAGGCAATGAACCAGCACTTCGCCTCTCGCACTGTTGAGCGCAAATGAAAATACGTATGGAGACGAATGCTGCAAATCGGTATTTATTTTTACGTTTTCGAAATTATCTGTAAGTTTTTGATACAGATAGTCTCTCAATTCTTTTGTTTTTTTATAGTTATCGGTCAATGACGACAAAATTTTCTCCGCAAGATATCCGAAAGCGACAATCGACGGCAAGTTTTCCGTAGCCGAACGCACGTTGTTTTCTTGTCCTCCGCCGAATACGAAAGTCCTGAGATAAAGTCCGCTGCGACAATAGAGCGCCCCTATACCTTTGGGCGCATGTATTTTATGTCCGCTTATGCTGTACAAGTCTACGCCGAGACTTTTGAGATTTACGGGAATTTTGCCGTATGCCTGCACTCCGTCTGAATGGAATATTGCCCTGGGAGCCTTTGCTTTTATTATTTTTGAAATAGCAGACAAATCGTTGAGCGCGCCCGTTTCGTTACACACGTGCATTACCGAAATAAGCACTACGGTGTTGTCTATCAATTTTTCGAGTTCCCCTACGTCAGTCCTACCGAATTTGTCGCAAGGCGCGAAAACCACATCATAACCTCTTACTTTGAGTTCAAGCGCAGTGTTATATACCGCACTATGCTCGCTTGAGCCTATTATGACTTTACCGCTTTTAGCTCTTACTGAACATAAAAGCGCGATATTGTCCGCCTCGCTGCCCGAAGCGGTAAAAATAATCTCTTCGCCTTTTACTCCCAGCGATTTGGCTATTGAATTACGAGCCTGCTTTATTGCATTGGCACTTTCCATTGCTTTACGATACAATGCCGACGGATTGTAGAATCTCTCCACATTGTACTCTCTTATTATGTCAAGACACTTTTCGTCAAGCGCGGTAGTAGCCGCATTGTCAAGATATATCATTTTCATCCTCTGTTGCTATCGCGTATAGGTAATCGTCGAGATTGACGATATATTTTTTACCCGATAATTCTAGCATATATATCGCGTACGGGCAAGTATTAATACACAATCGTACGGCATTTTTATCTTTAGTTTTCACATTGATATTGGCGGCGGTATTCAAAGGCATAAGCGAATAACTGCCTTTTTCGCCCTTGAATATTTGTTGTCTTAGCATAGGAAATACTCTGTCGATTGTCAGCACTCCGTCATCAAACCTGTATTCCAACGAATACGTAAGAAAGGTTGACGCAATCTGAACACATAAAACTCCCGCCATAATTGCAACGTAAAGCGCAATATCCGAATATGTCTTTGTTGCAATCGCGCCGATAACAGAAGCTATCGCAATCAAATCTATCAAAAGACATATACCCAGAATTATAATTTTGAGTGCGCCATACTTATTTTGACTTATCTTAACAGAATATCTCATATATCACTTGAGAGTAACAATAGTTACTCCGCTTTCACCTTCTCCGTATTTACCCAGTCTGAAAGACTCTACGTAAGGACTATCTTTAAGATACTCCTGAACGGCTTTTCTCAAAATTCCCGTACCCTTGCCGTGAACCACTCTGATTTCGCTGCAATTGTGCAATACGGCTTCACTCATATAATTATCGAGATTATACAAAGCTTCGTCCACGCGCTGGCCAATAAGATTTATTTCAAAGGAAAACGGTTTGTTAGAATACTCTTTTGTTACCGTAACCTTAGGCTGAGCTTTTTGCTTATCGGTAGAAACTCGTTTACAGTCTTTTAGTTTTATATTAGAAGTGAGAATACCGACTCTGACTTGACATTCTTTTTTCTTATCGTTTACGCTCAAAACTTCTCCCACACTGTTAAGCGAAGCGATATATACGCTGTCTCCCGCGCATATCTGTCCACCTATTTCGCGATAAGAATTATGAGGTTTATCCGATACAATTTCTATATCCTTAAGTTTGCTTTTTAGTTTTCTTGCCTCAAACAAGGCTTGTTCGTCACCTTTTTTGACCAACTCTTTGAGTTCATCAACCAACTCTTCCGCTTCGTCCAGATAATCCCCGAGAAGTTCTTTTGCAGACTTTCTCATCTTCTCCTCGAGTTTTTCTTTCAGTAAATTGACGTCGTTTTGAGTTTTCTTTGCTTCATCCAGCGCGGCTTTTGCCTCCTGATACGCTGTTTTAGTCTGTTCTTCGAATTCTTTTGCCTGTCTGCGCGCTTTTTCCGCTCCTTTAATTATGTTGTCAAACGCAACCTTTTCGTCAGAAAGTCTTGCTCTGGCATTTTCCACAATATCCTTTTTCAATCCCAAAGCGGTAGCTATCTCGAGAGCGTTTGAAGAAGACGTATGCCCCATAATGAGTTTGTACGTAGGTGCAAATGTAATCGGGTCGAAATCCATACCGGCAGTAGCTATATCGTCATTGACGAAAGAGTACTCTTTCAACTCGTTGTAGTGCGTACTCGTAACCGTCTTGCAGCCTTTGCTTTTGAAGTATTCAATCAGACTTATTGCTAGCGCACTGCCTTCGGCAGGGTCTGTACCCCCTCCCAATTCGTCGAGAAGCAATAAGCAATTTTTACTTACGTGGTTACAAATATATATGAGATTCGTCAAATGCGACGAAAAAGTCGAAAGACTTTGTTCTATATTCTGCTCGTCGCCGATATCGCAAAAGACATTATCAAACACTGCAATATCGCTTTCAGGGTCGCAAGGAGGGAAAATTCCGCTGGCCGCCATAAGAGAAAGTATTCCGACTAATTTCAAACAAACCGTCTTACCTCCGGTATTCGGGCCTGTAATCAACAAGGTATTATACGCACCGCCTACGCTTACGGACACCGGTACTACTTTTTGTTTGTCTATCAGAGGATGCCTACCCGCAATTACGTTTACGTATCCTTTTTTATTTACTTTTACGTAAGCTCCTTTAATCTCCTGCGCGTATCTTGCCTTTGAAAAGATAGCGTCAAGACGCGCGACCGTATCGTAAGATAATCTAATCTTTTCGCATTCGTAAGAGATTTTTTGCGAAAAAAATGCCAAAATACGTTCGATTTCGTTGTTTTCTTCAGCAACAAGCGTTCTCAGCTCGTTATTGAGTTCGACTATAGCCATAGGCTCAACGTATACAGTTGCACCCGAAGCAGACTGGTCATGCACCAATCCTTTTATCTGACGCGAATATTCGCTTTTCAGCGGTATTACGTAGCGGTTGTTACGCATGGTGATAAGCGAATCCTGCAAATACTGACTGTAGTCTGACGACGTAATATACGACATAAGCTTTTGTCTTATTCTGTCATTACAATTCTTTATACTCTGTCTGACCGAGCGCAAGGCAGGAGAAGCGTTGTCGCTGATTTCGTTTTCTCCAAGGATACTTTCGTATATACTGTTTTCGAGTTCTGTGTCGATAAAAAGCGAGTTTGCCAGCTCTTTTATATCGTCTAACCCCTCTTCGTTGACTGCGGTAACGGTATTAAAGAGAATTCGGGAGGTTTTGAGTATTCTTCCTATTCTTAAAATATCTCCGGTCGAAAGCATAGCTCCCTTTTCGGCAGAAACTAAAATATCGTCCGCTTCGTCCATTGAAAAAGACGGACTTGCGCAAAATTCAAAAGTTATGCGGTAAGCCTGATTTGTCAAGTCCAAGAGATACTGCGACTCATCCAATTCAAGCGAGGGTCTGATTGCATATATAGCGTCGCGCGCGTGCTTAGATGACGCATAGTTAGCTATTGCGCCGAGAATTTTGTCATATTCAAGCACCTTCAGGCTTTTTCTGTTGATAAAATTGTATTTATTAGCCATATTTAATAACTATATGTATATGATATTTTTGCAGCAAAGTTTTTCTGTACTTATTTGATTATAACACAAATTAACCGAATTAGCTATTTAACTCCTCTGAAAAGATGACCGTAAGTCGAATTTTCTTCGCTTATTCCCTTCATAACATTATATTTACATATAACGTCTAAGGCTTTAGCCGTATCGCACTCTGTCAGATTGAGGTAAACACGATACCTCCACCCTTGAGTTTTGCCGATGATATCGGTAATTTGCTGATTATACAAAATAAATTGACAATAATTGAGTTTTGTACGCTTTATCTTGTATTTGCCTCTTTTGTCGCCATAATAAAAATCTCCGTCGTATTTACAATCCGAGCAAGTACAACCTGTATTGACCTGTACGGGGCAATGAAGCAATGTCATTACCGGGAGCGGACCGTAAGCATACAAAATACCACCCTCCCACAACTCGCTCTTGTTCAGCTCTACAGAATACATTTCATCGTCGAGACCGAGAATTTCGCCAGCCGTATGATTGTAAATATTCAGTCCGATTCCGCCGACGATTTTAAGCTTATACTTTTCGGCAAGATATACTCCGTAAAGATTGTCTGCATATATTCCGCTGATTTTTTTAGAGTATTCCGCTAAGAAGTTGTCGATATCTTTATAATCTTTACCTCTTGCTACACGTGGCAATTTTAGATATATATCTTCTATTTTATTCTCATTTAAGCCGTTTTGTAGAATTATTTCTATAAATTGACCTAATTTAGAAGAATATTCTAGCACCAAATTAAATTTACAATCCGTCTTTTTAATGACAGCGGAAATATCGTTTTCATTACTCAGTTCACACCATACCCTAACACTGCTTTTATTCTTTTCGTGAGTATAAAAACACATAGGATAATTATCGTAATTTACTCTTTGTTTACCCTTTTCATATCGGCTGAGAATTGCATTTTTTAATCCTTCGACAAGCTCTCTTCTCATAGCGTTTATAAGAGAAGAAGGTATAAACAACGAATTATTGCGGTCGAGCTTTATATCTATATCGTTGACATAAAAATCGCTTTGACCGAATCGCATAAGCTGATTTTTTACGCTCTCCTCGTCAGCAATGTACTTTTGCGAAACCTCGGCTATTCCGCCCTCGATTTTCACTTCTACTCCCTTGCACACTCCTTTGAGTACAACGGGTTTTCCGCATTCAGCTTCAAAAGTCAAATCCAACGGCAATTTAGGACGCAAATCACTATATGCATTTACCTGCATTATGTCAGACGTTACACAAACTTCGCTTCCCACGGGATAAACTCTGTTTGACGGAATAACAACGTATTTTCCGCTTTTTGTCAAGGAAGCAACGTTCATTCCGCCGACTTCTTCGCCTTTATATATGATTTTTAATCCGTCGCCTACGCTGAGTTTACCCGAAAGTTCAACATATATGCACGATTTTTTGCATTGCGCAATTTTCCCTACACACTCACCTATAGTGCCGTTGACTTTATCGTACATAATTTCTTTGGAAGATTCAAAATTGTATCCTCTTGTAAAATTACCTCTGTTGTACGCCCTTTTTAAAACCGAAAAATCTGCTTTATACGGTTTAGTCGAATTCAAAGCGTCAACCGCTTTTCGATATTGACTTACCACCTCTCCCACATAATGAGGTTGCTTGAGTCTGCCCTCTATCTTAAAGCTGTCCACGCCTATATCCGCAAGTTTCTTCAATTCACCTATAAAACACTGGTCTTTAGGAGACAAAAGATACTTTTCTTTACTGCTGAAAGATGACGTATACTTTAATCTGCAAGGCTGATTACATCTTCCGCGGTTTCCGCTGTCCCCGCTCATAACGCTCGACAACAAACACCCGCCTGAAAAACTTACACAAAGTGCACCGTGAACAAAGTACTCAATTTCAAGCGAAGTATTCTCCCTAATCTCCTTTATATCTTCAAAAAGCGTTTCTCTTGCGACCACAACGCGCGTGAAGCCTAGTTTTTCCAGCACTTTAGCTCCTGCAAGATTATGTACGCCTATTTG
Source organism: uncultured Christensenellaceae bacterium (assembly GCA_944380355.1). Lineage (GTDB taxonomy): Bacteria > Bacillota > Clostridia > Christensenellales > UBA3700 > RACS-045. The sequence continues at coordinate 10,728 of CALWHJ010000004.1, read as the reverse complement.
CGTACTTCCGTGCAAAGGCACATCGTATTGTCTGAGTATATCAAGACACCCTAAATCCGTAACTATAAATGCGTCTACTCCCGCTTTTGCCGCACAATCTACGTATTGAGCAAATATCGCTTTTTCGTTTTCTTTTACGGACGTATTGAAAGTAACGTATACCTTTACACCGAAAAGATGGCAATAATCGGTATACTCTTTTATATTATCCTTATTAAAATTATCGGCTTTAATGCGTGCATTAAACAAATCAAGACCCAGATATACTGCGTCTGCACCTGAATATATCGCGGCTTTTAAAGCCTGCACCGAGCCTACGGGAGCCAAAACTTCTGTCATATATTCATTATACCATATTAGTTAGCCGTTTTGTAGCGATTTTAGCAATAAAATAGTCGGATACGTATTCCGACATAAAAACATGATTGCTTGCGCACATTTTATAATAATCCGATAACGTATTTTATACAAAATAATTCAACAGCGACATAAAACCTGTCAAGATAAAAAGAAAAGCAAAGTTAAAGAGCGAAAATACAAGCACATAGAATTTGCCCTTTCCGGGATTAAGCTTAACGTATTCTCTGAACGTAATAAGACTTGCAAGAGAGGATATGAGCGTGCCGACGCCGCCTATATTGACACCAACCAACAAATCCCTGTAATTACCCGTAAACTGCGAAAGAAGTATAGCGGAAGGAACATTACTGATAATTTGACAGGAAAATACGCTTACAAGCAAGGTATTTTTCTCCAAAAGTCCCGAAAAAACGTTTCTGACAGCATCTATTCTCGCCATATTTCCTGCAAAAATAAAGAAGAATACAAACGTAAGCAGCAACGAATAATCCACCATCAGCAGAGCTTTTCTGTCGACTATAAGCAAAACTACGGGTATGATTATAAGTCCTATCCAGTACGGCATAACCCTGAAAACTATTATAATCGACAGCGCAAACAATATAAGATAAAGCACCGTACGCTTAGGGTCAAGCTTAACCTCTTCCTTCTGAAGTTCCAAAGGCTCAGGCTTTACGAAAATAATGCAACACAACGTAATCAGCAGTATCGAAAGTAAAAACGGCGGAGCCATTATGGACATAAATTCAAGCGTAGGTATCTCGAATTTTGTATAAAGGTATAAATTTTGAGGATTTCCGAAAGGCGTGAGCATTCCGCCAAGATTCGCGGCTATGTTTTGCAATATAAACGTAACCGCCATATATTTTCTCTTACCCGTAGTAGTAAGTACCAAATATCCTAACGGCAGAAAAGTCAATAGCGCCATATCGTTGGCTATCAGCATAGAACCTATAAAAGTAATATATACGAGAGCAAGCACGCTGATACGCGCATTTTTGAATACCTGAACTATTTTAAGAGCAAGAATATAAAAAAATTTGATATTTTTGAGAGCGCATACTACCGCCAAAACGCAGAAAAGACAGGTCAAAGTCTTAAAATCGAAATAACCTATGTACTCTTTATCGGGTGGAACAATACAACTTGTTACGATTGCGGCAAGCAAAGCTATGAGCATAACTATGTTCTGTTTGACAAAAGCCCAAATCTTGGACATAACCAGATTAAATCTTTCCTTCGCCGTCATATATTGCCTAGGAATATTCCGTAATATCGCTTAAAACTTTATTTTTCGATAATAATATATTTTATGCGCGCGCGTTTGTCAAGTTGATTGACGCAAAATGTTCAAAAATGATTACGGCACCCTTTAGGGTGCCGCTTTAGTACAGTTATCTTTGAACCGCGTTGAATTCGCTGGTAAGCTTTGTGAGTATTCTGTTCATCTTTGCATTGACTTCTTCTTCTGTCAAAGTCCTTTCGTTGAGCCTGAATACAAGATTTATCGCTACACTCTTTTTGTCCGCACCGAGAGCTTCTTTGTTACGGTATATATCGAATACGGACGCATCTACAAGCAAACTACCGCCGCCTCTTCTTACGCAAGCAAGCAAATCTCCGGCCGCGACCTTTTCGTCTACGACAACTGCTATATCTCTCTCCATAGGAGGATATTTTGCGATAGGTACGAAAGTATAGCTGTAATCTGCAAGCGAATTGAGCATATCTACGTTTATTTCGGCAATATACATTCTTTCCCCTACGTCAAACGAGTCGGCAACCTGAGGATGAACCTCTCCCAAATATCCGAGGACTTTCTTTCCTACGTTGATTTGCGCGCTTCTGCCCTTATGCAAATAACTAACATCTGCTCTTGTATAATCCGCTTTGATTCCGAATTTTTTCAAAAGCACCTCAACTGCGCCTTTCATAGTAAAGAAATCAACGCCCTGACCGTACATTCCCATACCGAGCATCAAAACTTCGTCAGGCAATTGTTTCATATCCTTGTCTTTAGGCAAATAGACTTTTGCAACTTCAAACAGTTTTGCGGTTTTATTGCTCTTTATGAAGTTGCTTGCCAACATAGATATCGTACTGTATGCAAGCGTAGTACGCATTACGGACAAATCCTCTCCGAGAGGTTTGAGAAGCTTGACGCAATTTCTTCTTTCGTCCTCTGCGCTCATTCTCAGAATATCGAAGCATTTGGGAGTAGTAAAAGAATAAGTAAGCGTTTCACTCATTCCTTGACTTACGCAGATTTCTTTGATTATATCGACGTTTTGCTGCTCTCTCGTCTTTCCGCCGAGAGTCTGGTGCGCCTTGTCGAGAAGCGTACACTCTATTTTATCGTAGCCGTAAAGTCTAATGACTTCCTCAGCCAAATCGTTAGCGTTTTCGATATCGTCTCTGAATGCAGGACATACGCAAGTGAGTACACCGTCTTTAAGAGTACTTTCAATCTGCAAGCTGTTGAGTATCTCGAGTACCACGTTTTCAGGCACTTCTATTCCCAAAATCGAATTGATTTCCTCTACACTGGTTACTACGGTATTTCTAGTCAAATCGCCGTTCAGTCTGTCGATAATGCCGTCTGCTATCTTACCCCAGCCGTACTTATCTATCAATGAAAGCGCACGCATAATACCAAGTCTTTGACTGTCGAAGTCAATACCTCTTTCGTATCTGAAAGAAGAATCCGAACGGAGATTGAGTTTTCTTGACGTTCTTCTTATATTATCGCGCAAGAATTTTGCAGACTCGAATACTATAGTATTCGTATTTTCGTTTATACCACTGTTAAGACCGCCCATTACGCCGCCAACTGCACAAGGTTTGTCTGCGTCGCAAATAACAAGCATACTGTCATCGAGCGTATACTCTTTTTCATCGAGACACACGATTTTCTCTCCGTTTTTCGCGCGTCTGGGAATTATTTTACCGCCGTCCAAATTATTCTTATCGAAAGCGTGCATAGGCTGACCGATTTCAATAAGCACGTAGTTGGTAATATCTACGATATTATTGATAGGTCTCAAGCCTACGGATTTGAGTCTTTTTTGTATAATTTCGGGGCTATTGGTAATTTTGATATTCTTTACGGCAGCCGCCATATATCTGGGACACAAATCGGGAGCTTGTACGTCTACGTCTACAAAATCCTCCACTTTAATGCTTTTATCCGTCTTAAAAGACGTATCGGGCATTCTGAGAGGTTTTCTCAAAACGGTAGCGACTTCTCTGGCAATACCTAGTACACTGTTGCAATCGGGTCTGTTTGCCGTTACGGCAACGTCAAGCACTACTTCGTCGTTACCCAACACAACGTTCATATCCGTACCGAGAGGATATTTTTCGCCGTTCATAATCAGTATGCCGTATACGCTTGCTCCCTTATAATCGGCCTCCGTCAGCTTGAGTTCTTCTCCCGAACACAACATACCGTTTGAAGCAACTCCCCTGAGTTTTCCTTTTTTGATTTCCTGCCCCGTAGGCAATAAAGAATTATCCAATGCCACGGGAACAAGGTCGCCTTCGCTTACGTTCTGAGCACCGGTAACGATTTGCACAAGCTCGTCTTTACCTACGTCGATTTGACAAATTTGCAATTTATCCGCATCGGGATGCTTTTCGAGTTTAACTATCTTGCCAAGCACTACGTTTTTCATATTCGCGCTGGCGTCAATAATCTCCTCGACTTCAAATCCCGCGCTTACAAGCTTGTCTGCGAGAGTGTTTACGTCTACGTCTATATCTACAAAATCTTTTAACCAACTTAACGAAACTTTCATATAATCCTCCTTATTTGAATTCCTTCAAAAATCTTACGTCGTTTTCAAAGAGAATTCTCATATCGGGAATACCGTATTTTATCATTGCTACTCTTTCTACGCCGAGACCGAATGCCAATCCCTTATACTTTTTACTGTCTATACCGCAGTTGTCAAAGACTTTAGGATTTACAACGCCGGCGCCGAGTATTTCTATCCAACCCGTACCCTTGCATATTCTGCAACCTTTTCCGTGACATACCGAACACGTAACGTCTACTTCTACGCTAGGTTCAGTAAAGGGGAAGAATGAGGGTCTGAATCTGACCTTTGTTTTGTCATCGAAAAGTCTTTTTGCAAAGGTTTCCAAAAGTCCCTTAAGGTCGCAAAGCGTAACGTTTTCGTCTACGACAAGTCCTTCTATTTGTTGGAACATAGGAGAATGCGTAGCATCGTCATCGGGTCTGTAAACTTTTCCGGGGCAAACAATCCTTATAGGCGGTTTGGTATTTATCATAGTACGCGCCTGTACGGACGAAGTCTGCGTTCTGAGCAGAATATCGTCGGTAATATAGAAAGTATCCTGCATATCTCTTGCGGGATGGTCTAGCGGAATATTGAGCATCTGGAAGCAGAACTTGTCCAATTCGATTTCGGGACCGTCACCGAGAGTAAATCCCAAAGACTTGAATATGTCTACTATCTCTTCGGTTACGAGAGTACAAGGATGCAAACTGCCCCTTTGCGTCGTTTTACCGTCAAGCGTAATATCAACGCTCTCTTTGAGCATTTTGCTGTCGGTTTCGGCCTGCGAAAGCTCTTTGAGCTTGTCCTCAGTAAGCTGAGTGATAACGTCTCTCGCTTCGTTTACGTATTTACCTACCAAAGGTCTTTCCTCTTGCGGTAAATCTTTCATACCTCTAAGAAGCTGAGTAAGTTCTCCGCTCTTTCCGAGATATTTGACTTTTACGTTATTGATAGAAGCAAGGCTGTCGCTGCTTTTGATAGCGGACTTTGCTTCTTCGATAAGTTTTGCAATCTTCTCTTTCATAATTACCTCGCTTTTGTTATAAAAAAATACACCCCGTATTGCTACATAGGGCGTATTGACGCTGTACCACCTAATTTTATCAACCGTAATCGGTTGACCTCATTGAGTTATAACGTAACAAACGGTTTTGCCTACTTATTTTCAACAAAACGGCTCCAAGGCGAATTCTCTCGCGATTTGCAAATTACCCTTTCAGCCTGCCGAGGTAAAATCTCTGTCGCAAATTTTATGCAAGATACGTTCCTTTTCAACGCTTATGATATTATATTATCATTGTTAGAAGCATTTTGCAAGTATTTTTACGTCATTAACCTTTTTATATAAAAAAGCGTCGAATACGATAAAACGTACTATCCTACCAAATCAAGTCCGTTTCCCGACTGAAAGTAGAAATCGGGGACTTTTCCGACTATGAGATTCTGATATACTACCATAGAATTTTCCACTTTGATATTTTCGACGTGTAGCGGAAGCATAACGCTTATATCGACGTATAAATCTATGTACATACACATAAGCGTCTGATTTACGCCCGCAGACTGAAAAGTGGTACGGTAATTACATTGTATATTACCCAAAAGTTCGAGATTAAATGTATATTTTCCGCCGTAGTTTGCCAAAAGCGAACTGCCGAAAATAGACGAATAAGGTACCTGAACATCTTCTTTTTTGCACATTTGGTTTACGTTGGTTTGGGAAAAAGCCGCAACGTCGCGCATAAGCGCATTGATAACTACCATATCTGCGCTGATTAACGTAACGTTACCTTCGTTGTCATACCGAATTTCGTAAAAATTTGATTTATCCTGAAACCATTCGCCCTCCAGAGCTTGAGTGGTAGAATTATTGAGGACGTCAACTACTCTCGTGGTAATAAGACCTTTTGCATATTTGTCTGTATATTCTATAAGATTTTTACGGACGTAGACAAACCCTGCGACAAAAGTTACCGCTAGTATAACAAACACAATCAAAGCCTTGAATTTAGTCCTTTTTCTCACGCGCATATTACATTATATGCGCGAAAAAGCATTTGTTTGACTGATGGCAATCAGGCTTTTTTAGAATGCGATTTAAATATAAGTGCAAAGAAAAAGCCGAAAAATATTGCAGCCGTCAATCCGCCAGCCATATTTTTGAAACCGTACGTAACCGCTTCCAACAGTCCGATTTTTGCGCCCTCTTTTGCACCTTTGATAAGCACGCTTCCGAATCCGGTAATAGGCACGCTTATCCCCGCCCCCGCAAACTCCTGAATATATTTAAATACACCTATACCTTCGAGAAAAATACCCAAAAGCAAAAACAAAACCAAGATTCTGGCAGAAGACATTTTTGTACGGTTGATTAAAATCTGCGCAATTGCGCAGACCAATCCTCCCACGGCAAATACTTTGAGATAATTCAAAAATATACTCATATTACTCCTTTTCTATAATTACGGCGTGAGCTATGCCGGGAATACTCTCTCCCTGCAAAGCGGAATCTCTCGAAAGCATTGCTCCCGTAGGTACGAAAAGCACCTTTTTAAGACTGCCTTCCTGAAGCTTTTTGTAGATATACGAACAGAATACCAATGAGCAACATCCCGCACCTGAGCCGCCTTGCCCCGCTTTTTGCTTTTCGCTGTAAATCATACTCCCGCAATCGTTGAGATTGTCGATATCGTAACCTTCTTTTTTACAAAGATAGTGCAAAGTATCCCTTCCGAATCTTCCCAAATCTCCTGTAATAATCAAATCGTAGTAATCAGGACTTCTGCCCGTATCTTTGAAATGATTTACTATAGTTTTTGCGGCAGCAGGAGCCATTGCTCCGCCCATATTGTTAGCGTCGCAAAGTCCGAAGTCTATGACTTCTCCTGCCGTAAAGCCTTTTATTTGCGGTGCATCGCATTTGCTTTTAGACAACATAACTGCTCCGCAACCCGTAACCGTCCATTGAGATTCCGGCGTAGGCTGAGTGCCCAATTCGAGCGGATATCGGTACTGTCTTTCGGCTGTAGCATAGTGAGAGCTGGTACAGCATATCACTCTTTCAAAATCTCCGCCTATAAGACACGAGCCTATCGACAAAGCTTCCCCGAAAGTAGCGCAAGCGTTATACAACCCCATAAACGGCGTATTAAAATCGCGTGCAGAAAAAGACGTAGGGACGATTTGATTGAGCAAATCTCCTCCTAAAATGAGGTCGCAATCCATAGGATTGACCTTTGCCCTGTCAAGGCACTCACCTATAGTAAATCTTTGCATCTCTATTTCCGTAAGTTCGTGAGATTTACATTTCCACTCATCGTCTTCCATTACGGTATCGAAGTATTCTCTGAAAGTTCCTTTCGACTCATAGGGACCAGCGAGAGAATATGCGGATGCAATATATACGTTATTATCTGCTAAATATGTGTGCTTGCCGACTTTCATACCTCACCTAGCTACCTCTATTATTCTGTATATTACTCCGAAAACCACCGAAGCAACTGTACCTGTTACGATTATAGGTCCTGCAATGACAAACATTTTTGCCATCATACCCAAAACAATACCTTCCTTATTGAATTCCATTGCAGGAGAAACAACGGAATTTGCAAAACCTGTAATAGGTACAATCGAGCCGCCGCCCGCCTTTATTCCGATTTTATCGTATACGCCTATTGCCGTAAGAAACGCACCCAGAAAAATAAGAGTCATACTGGTCAGCGTAGCAATCCTTTCAGCCGTCCAGCCTGACAGCAAATAGGTATATAAATCACCTATTGCCTCTCCTATGCAACATATCAATCCGCCAACGCAAAAAGCCCACAACAGCGTAACTATCTCGTTGCTTTTTTGAGCGTGTGCGTGCACGTATTCCTGATATTCTTTATCTTCCATAGCCGTTGCCTCGTCTTTGTGAAGTATCTTTGTTTACTATCTGATAAAGTTCCTCAGGTTGTTTAAATCTGATTTCCTTATCTTCTACGTTATCCTTAAATATTTGACTTTTCATAAAAAATTACCCCCAATCGGAGTTTATCCAATCGAGGGTATTTTATACTTTTCAATGCGATAATCGTTTTTAAGCAAGTGCCTGTTTCAGCGCGTTGATTACCTTGCTTTCTATTCTGGAAATCTGTACTTGAGAAACTCCCAGCATCTGCGCGATTTCGCTCTGCGTCTTATCGCGGTAATATCTGAGTATTATTACTTTCTTTTCTCTCTCAGGCAATGAATTGATATAATCTTTGAGCAGTATTTTGTCAATTAAATCGTCGTTGTTTTCGTTAGACGGCAACTTGTCCAGTACGCATTGATTATTATCGTCGTCGAATTTTTCAAACAGCGATACGGGATATTTATTGCTGTCCAGCGCAAAGACTACTTCCTGCTCGTCTATTCCGAAATACTCTGCTATCTCTTTGACAGAAGGAGACTTGTCCTCCATAGTACGTTCGTTGATATATATCTGTATTTTATTGCATAAGCTCTTCATAGCTCTCGAGACTTTTATCGCCCCGTCGTCGCGTATAAATCTCTTTATCTCTCCTGCTATCATAGGTACGGCATACGTAGAAAATTTTACGTTGAAATTCAAATCGAAGTTGTTTATGGCTTTTACGAGTCCGAGCGCGCCAAGTTGCAAGAGGTCATCGTACTCAACTTGTTTGTTTCGATACCTCTTAGCTATGCTTTTAATTAACGGCATATTGTGCGTAATCAGCTGGCTTTTAGCCTCTTCGCTTCCTTCCTTTGCGTTTTTCAACAACTCCAACGTCGTCTGATAATCAAGCATATCAATCCTTCTTTACGGTTTTTTTCATAACGACTTTAGTACCCTTTCCCTTTTGAGAAAAAACTTCTACGCTATCCATAAACGTCTGCATAAGCGTAAAGCCCATACCGCTTCGCTCTTGTTCGGGTTTTGTGGTATAAAAAGGCTGTTTAGCTTTTTCTACGTCTTCGATACCGCAACCGCTATCCTCTATAATTATCTCCACACAGCCATTGTCTAAACTGACGATTATGTCGATATATTTGTCATTTTGTCCGTTATAGGCGTGTACGATACAATTTGTTACGGCTTCGGAAACGGCAGTCTTGATATCGTTGATTTGTTCGACTGACGGTTCGAGTTCTACGCAAAAAGCCGACACACAGCTTCTTGCAAATCCTTCGTTGCCTAATCTCGATAAAAGTTTCATACTGAATTTGTTCATAAATACCTCTCTTTAACTGATTTTCTGCATTATCGTATAAATGCCCGCCGTAGCGAGAATAAAGTCCACGTGTCCGCTCGCTTTAGCGATATATACGGGAATGTTACGCTGTTTGAGCTTTTTATACCGTCCTAACAACATACCTATGCCGGTGCTGTCCATAAATGAAAGCCTGGAAAAATCAAAAACGAATTGCAATATGTTGTTTGCGTCAATAAAAGTATCGATTTTTCGTCTGATTTCGCTTACGCAGCCCTCGTCTAGTTCCCCTTCGAGTTTTGCCACGCCGCAATTTGAATTATTGAATAGTTCTAATCGCATAAAAGTCCTCCTAGGTTGAATACACTTAATTCTAACATTACACGGTTTACTCTAAAAGGGAGAATACGTCGATTTATGACGTATAAAATAAAAAATAAGCACATCGCAAAACGTGCCGTAATACTACTTTTTAATACCAAATAAATAAATATAAAAAAGGACGGCAATCAGCCGTCCTTAAATTCTGAAGTTTTTTATTAATAGTTGACTTTCTTGACCTCGAAATATGCCTTAGGATGAGCGCATACGGGACAAATCTCAGGAGCTTTTGTACCGACTACGATATGTCCGCAGTTTCTGCATTCCCAAATCTTGACTTCGCTCTTTTCGAATACTTGATTTGTCTCTACGTTTTTGAGAAGTGCTCTGTATCTCTCTTCGTGCTCTTTCTCGATTGCCGCAACTGCTCTGAACTTATATGCAAGCTCTTTAAAGCCTTCTTCTTCGGCAGTTTTTGCAAAGCCTTCGTACATATCAGTCCACTCGTAGTTTTCGCCGTTTGCTGCTTCTTCGAGATTTTGAGCGGTATTGCCTATACCCTCAAGCTCTTTGAACCATATCTTTGCGTGTTCTTTCTCGTTGTCAGCAGTCTTTTGGAACAATTCGCTTATTTGCTCATAGCCTTCTTTCTTAGCTACGCTTGCAAAATAAGTATATTTGTTTCTTGCCTGAGATTCACCTGCGAATGCCGCAAGCAAATTCTGTTCGGTCTTAGTGCCTTTGTATTTGTTTGCCATAATAATACCTCCGATAGTATTTAAAATTTTATCATATTTATTATAACATTTTAAATAAGAGAAAATCAATAGTCAATTTACACATTTACAAAGAATTTATATTCTTTGTCGGCTACAGTTTTTAGATATGCAAAGGAATATTCTTTAGGTATTTTTTCTTTACCTTAGACGATTTTTGCAAAAAAAATACTCGCTCCCCTTGTCAGGAAGGATCTCTATCTTCTCATATTAAAATAGTACCGACAAACGGTTTTATTCGCTTGTCGAATATATACCGTTTCGTTTGGTCGG
>CALWHJ010000003.1 GCA_944380355.1 uncultured Christensenellaceae bacterium | reverse complement strand
CGGTACCTGTGGTATTCAGTAATTTATTCTTACCGACTTGCTATGTGAAGCAAGCGGATAATTTCATTGTTAATATTAATTGCTCTTTTTTACTTTGGCGTCATCGTAATACGGCAAGTATTACTTCTTCCTTTCGCACCGCTCTTTAGCGGTACAACAAAGCATCGCAAAATCCACGGCTTACGGTCTATTTCGCACCCCTTCTCGGCGGTACTTAATTTTTATTTTTATTTATCCGATTTAACTGTCAAAAGCAAGCGGATATTTATTATCGGTTTCTTAATATGTTCAATACCGCGCATTTAGTCGCGCTAAACTTAATACAATTATACACGAGGCATATTATCAGGTCAAGGATTTGGCATAAAAAGCGTAACTTCCTAAAGTTATAAACGAGAAAAAATAAAAAAATTTTCAAATTCTCCAATAAAAGCTTTGCGGCGTATGTTTATTAAGCAACAAAACCCTTAGGAGGAAAAAGTATGAAAAAAACAATTGTGGCTATTTTGGTAGTCGTAATGGTAGTAGGTATTGTATTCTCTTTCACAGGTTGTAAGGACAAAGACCCTGTAGCTACCAGCTATGTGTCAATGGATATAAATCCCTCTGTTGAGCTGGTACTTGACGAGAACGATAACGTAATATCCTACAGCTGTGAAAACGAGGACGCGCTCCTTATGCTTTATGGAGAGAATATCATCGGACTTAACATAGAAAAGGCGAGCGAAAAGATAATCGACCTCGCTATTGAATTCGGATATCTTACGGAAGATAACTGCGGAGTGCAGGTCAACGTAGCGAGCGACAAATCGAAAGTTGAGACCAACATTCTCGACAAAATCGGCGTAGTAGTCGAAAAGGCAGAAGGCAAACTCACCTTTGAAGTAAACTATAATCGCGAAGGCTCGTTCGTACTCAATTACGAACTTGCAAAACTTAAAGAAAAACATCCCGACGAAGCTGCATATCAGAATCTTACCGCAGGCAAACTCGAGGTAATCAACAGTGCGCTTGCTTGTGACTGGACGCTTACAATGGACGAAGCAGTTACGATGAGCACTTCCGAACTTCTTGCAATAGTTAACAATGCTTATTCTCAGCTTGAAAACTATTCTACCAAGGCTTTTGAACTTGCTAAAGCGGCAGCTACCGCAATTTACGATGAGGCAGTAATAACTGCTGAGGACGGAATATACGTAGCTAAGTATGCTGAATTCAAAGGCAAGGAAAGCGGAGTTATCGGCGGTATCGAAGCAGGTCTTGCAATTACCGAATACGGTACTGTAAGAGCAGCGGCAAGAGGTCTCGAAGCCCTCACCAAGAGCCTTACGGTAGCAAAGAGATTTGCCGACGAGATAATGGCAAGTGCAGAAGCTGAGGCAATAGCAGACGTACTTGAAGTAGACCTCTCCGAACTCGAAGACAGCGAAGGCAACGTAACCGTAGACAGCATTGCAGCTTATATCGACAAACTTGCTAAGAACGCAACCGATAACGCAACTGACCACGTAAGCGAGAAGTTACAGCTTGCAGTAGAAAAACTCGAAGCTTACAAGGACGAAACTACTCCTTTGGCTAACGAGGAAATATCCGAAGTACAGTCTTTGCTTACGGCCATCAATGGCATCGTGGAGGGTATCGAACTTCCCGAGAGAATGACGCTTGACGACCTCAAAGAAATATCCGTAAAACTCAACGAATACGCTTCTGAGAAAAAACAGGTAATGGACGAAAGCCTTACCAAGGAGCAGAAAGAGGAAATCGCAGAAGCTCAGAAGAACGCGGTAGACAAACTCACGAGTGCATACGACGTATGTATGAATGCAATCTCCGAAGCCGAAGAAACGGCAAAGGCACATTTGCAAACTCTCAGAGAGCAGAGACTTGAATATCTCGAGTCGAGAGCCGCATAATAATCAAGCCATAACCTAATCCCACACAACTTACAGAGAGGCGGCCGCCGAAAGACGGTCGTTTCTTTGTACCGCCGAGAAGGGGTGCTCACTGTCTGTAAGCGTGTCTTTTCCGCGCTTTTCAGTTCGGCGTCATCGTAATACGGCAAGTATTACTTCTTCCTTCTCGCGGAAAAGCATCGCAAAATTCACTGCTTACAGCCTAGTTCACACCCCTTCTCGGCGGTACTGATTTTTGGCTAATTATTCTGTCCGACTTGCTTATAAAAGACAAGCGGATATTTTTCATTATACTTTTGCGTTAAAGAGTCTTTTCCGCGCTTTTCGGTTCGGAGTCATCGTAATACGGCAAGTATTACTTCTTCCTTTCGCATTGCCGATAAGAAGCGGTAAGGACTAGCCGTAAGGCAAGTCTTACGGTGCAAAGCAATTTGAGCGGTGTAGGTTGTGTCTATTAGGCGGCGCAACAAAATAAGAGGCGCAAAATACGCCTCTCAAATCTAGCTCGCACCGCCGTCTTGCGGTGCACACTCTCACAAATCGTCCGCGTCCTGTACGGGCGTGCCTGTGATGACGGTGCCGTTTGTGGGACTGCCTGTATAAGAGCCGTTTACGTCGAATGCGCTGGACATAGGCAATGCGAGTTTTTGAACTTTGCTTGAATTTTTGATTTTCTTTTTCATATCCTCTCCTTGTGACTGGCATAAGTGCCTTTTTTTATATTATGAGTAAAAGCTTATTTACTTATGCGTAGCGAAGTAGTGTAATAGATATGTCAAATAAAGGGTTTGAAATATTTTAGATATGGACAACGTCTTTGCGGTGTGTTATACTAAACGCGAGGATGATATGAAATACAGCGAATTTTCCAACGGCACAAAGGTAATCGACGGCAAGGACGTGCTTGCCGAACTTCCTACGATACTCATCGGACTTAACGCATCGAGAGTATTGTTGGTTGCCAATACTTTTTTGCATTCGCAAGGATACGTGGACAAGGTCAAAAAGTCAATCGAAAGGCACGGCAGTCTTAAAGTAAGCGCGGTATATCTCGAAAACAGAGTAGAGGATAATATGAGCGCGCTCAAGGATATGTATTTTGTTTATATGTCCAACAGCTGCGATTCTATAGTAGTGTGCGGAAGCGGAAAACTTATAGACTACGCAAAGGCACTCAAACTTCTCGTATCCACGCAAGTCAACGATATAGAGAGATTTTATAATCCCGAGTCGGCGGTCAGACAGGCAATACGCGTTCCGTTAATAACCGTGCCTTCAAAATTCGGTATAGGCAACGAGACCAACGCAACGGCAATTGTATATGACGAAAAAAAAGGCGTCAGCCGCAATATAATCAACAATATTCTGCTTCCCGACTATTGTATCGTTGACAGCGAAAACTTTGCACGTATGGACAAAAAACTCATAGCTTACAGCGTACTGGAAATTCTCGCGCGCGCAATCGACGGATTTACAAGCAAAAACTCCACTAATTTTGCGGCAACGGATTTGATATCGCGTATGATTGAAGAGGTTACGGGAAAAACTCCCGCGTCTATCAGCGAGGGATTTTGCAGGGTTGCGCTCATTGAGCTTAAGTCTACTGCACTGAGCATGCTTGAATCTCCGAATGAGAGTAAGGCGGTAAGGCTGGAAATGGTAAGCGCGTATTTGTCTAAAGGAACGGACAGTTGCGGCTTAGGACTAATACACTGTACGGCGCAGGCACTCAGCGACGTGCTGAAGACGGAGTATTGCAAAGTATTGCCAAGAGCTATTCGCATAGCCGTCAAATACAATCTCGACGCGTGCAAACAAAAATACGCTCAATGTCTTTTAGCATTTACAGGCTGGGATGCATATACTTCCGCGCCCAAGGACGAAAGACATTACGAATTTGCTCGGCAAGTATTCGAGTTTATTGAAACACTCGAAAATAAGTATATAAAGCCTGCTAAAGAGAAGGAGCTTGACGAGGAAGAAAAGCAAGCCGTACTCAACCATATGGCATACAATGTACACCTTCTCAACAATCCTAAAAAATTCAATGTTGTCAACTTCAAAATGGCACTTTAATCAGAGGAGTATATGGAATACAATTTTGAGAGTGATATCAAGTTTCTTGTCGGTGACAAGTCGCTGAGAAAGTCTATTACAGAAATCGTAAATTTAGGGTGTAGGCGTATTATGCTTATATGCGACGAAATCAGCGACAGAGTAGGACAGGTATCCGATATGCTACGACAATTCGACAGAGAGCTAAATATTGTCGAGACATTCAGACGTATAGGAGATATAGCTACTGTGGCGGACTGCGAAAGAGCACTCAGAGCCTACAAGTCCAAAGAATGCGATTCCATATTTGTGGCGGGCAGAAAGAGCGCGGTAGCGGTGGCAAAAGCCGTCAAAATAATGCTCAAGGACGATATATCGTTTATGTCAAATTACCGTACTTGCAGCGTCAACAACATATCTGCCCAACATATTCCCCTTATCGTCGTGCCTACCAACCTTTCCACGGGATTCGAAGCAAGCAATTATGTCAGGATTTACGATACCGACAACAACGAGATTTTTGAATTCAACACGCCTTTTGCGCAGACCAACCTGATAGTGCTTGACCCTTTGATGACGGATACAATGCCCGCAAAAACCGTTGCGGCATCAGGACTTTATGCGCTTGCGATGGCTGTTATGAGCCTTGCGCGCAATGACGAGGTGAGACCGCTTTCCAAGGTTTATGCGGTGACGGCTATAAATCTGCTCACTGAAAATTTAAAGAAAAGCATATTGTACAATGCTTCAAAACAATACCGATTCAAAATTTTACTTGCTACTGTCTTGGCGGGCTATGCGTACGGGCAGTCGCCTCGCGACATTCTCGGAGAATTGACCGACAGCATAAGCGACAGATACCGCATAAGTTACCGCAACGTATTCTGCATACTTTTTCTCAGTTACGTCAACAAGCATAAATGGCCTGAAAGTCTGGATATAAATACTTTTCTTACTCTTATAGGAGACAACGATTATCTCGAGGTGGGACAAGGAGAGGAGAAGAGTAAACAAATAATCAGAGATTCGGTAAAAGGATATTATGCGCGTACCAAAAAGTACGTCAAATATGTAGATAAACTCAGAGATATGGGCGTAAGTCAGAGCGACTTTACGGACATAGCTTCGGGAATTATCGCACTTCATAAAAAAGACAAGGGCAAAGAGTATACGTTCAGTTTTATCACTCAGCTTTTGGAGGATGCGTTCTGATGGGCGTACAAAAACAGAATTACCAGTGTATGCTCGATAAACTGATAGCAGGGTTGGATTACAGACCTAAATTGCTCTTGCACGCCTGTTGCGCGCCTTGTAGCAGCTATTGCATAGAGTATCTTAAAAAATATTTTGACATTACGCTTTTTTTCTATAATCCCAACATTACAGATAAAAAAGAGTTTGACAAACGCTACAACGAACTGGTGCGTCTTGTGTCGCTTACTTCGCCCGAGATAAAAATAATTTGCCCCGATTATAATCCTGACGAGTTTTTATCCGCCGTCAAAGGCAAAGAGCATTGTCCCGAAGGCGGAGAAAGATGCGGGATATGCTATGCGCTCCGCTTGAAAAAGGCTTTCGATTATGCTGAGGCAAACGGCTATGAATACTATTGTTCTACGCTGTCCATAAGTCCGCACAAAGACGCCGAAAGATTGAACAATATAGGCAATGCAATCGCACAGGGAAGTGCCGTCAAATTCCTGCCCAACGACTTCAAAAAGAAGGGCGGATATTTGAGGTCGATAGAGATTTGCAGAGAGTACGGTATATATAGGCAGACGTATTGCGGATGCCTATATAGCGACCGCATATAGCGGCGCATATTTTGCCTTTGTCTGCGACGCTCGCGCTCAGTTACATACGCAAAGTATGCGCCTGTCGCGCTCGGTCTGGAAAAGACAAACTCTGCACCACTCTCCGCGGTCGCACGGAGTTGATAATATAGCGGCGCTTTCGCTCACCTCGACAAAATACCTACGCTTCCGAAGTATCGAAAGCGTAAGGCAAAATGTCGGGTTCGCTCTATACCGACCAGACGAAAGGGTATATATTAGCTGAAGCAAATATAACCCTTTGTCGGTACTGTTTTCAAACTGATATAAATTCCACTTGCGCGCAAAACGCGCGTATGTATGAGCGCATATCGTATACGCATACGCGTTGAATAGTCTAATTTATACAATTTAAGCCTTATGTAAATTGTATAAATTATTATATTATAATATATATATGGTATTCGAGCTTGCTTATAGCATGCATTTACGGCAAGCAATATAGAAATAAATAAAAATTTTGTGCTATCGACTTTCCGCGATGAGATTTTACAAAGAAAAGGCGGTTTTTGCATTATAAAATATTTTTATGGACAAAACGGTGTAGATTTTAGCGGTTTATCGTCATTAAGAAGGTGGATATTTATCGTTAAATTTGCCACATAGTCAAAAAATATTGAAAATATCCAGTATAATTACATCATATATATGCATATTTTTGGAAAATGTTTAAAATATCACACTAGACTTATCATAAATAATCCACTTGAAAAAAGCGGGAAAAAACCTGTTCAAAACAGTTTACTTTTTTTGCAGATGTTGTATAATACAAGCGAATTTTATGAGGCATATAATATAATACCGACACTACAAAAGAGAGTAAAAAGCTATGGTACAGGATTTGACCAGCGGAAAACCGCTCAAACAGATTATGAAGTTTGCGTTGCCGATATTTATAGGCAACGTATTCCAACAGCTTTACAGTATGGTCGACACGATTATCGTCGGCAATACGTTGGGTGAAGCTGCGCTTGCAGGTGTAGGCGCAACCAGTGCGATTTCCTTCCTCGTCATTGGTTTTGTACAGGGTATGACCGCCGGCTTTTCCGTCAAGACAAGTCAGTATTTCGGAAGCCACGACGAGTACAACGTAAAAAGAAGCGTTGCTACTTCGTTTATGCTGTGTGCGGTACTGACGGTTATCCTGACGTTAATAAGCGTGTTTACGACTATGCCTCTTCTCAAACTTATGAAGACGCCTGACGAGGTTATACAGTATTCCTACGATTATATCGTCATAATTTACGCAGGACTTTTCGCTACCGTATTCTATAATATGGTTTCGAGCATACTCAGAGCTTTGGGCGACAGTAAAGTTCCTCTTCTGTTCCTTATTATGGCATCGGTAATCAACGTAGGCGTTGACTTGTTGTTTATCGTCGTATTCAAAATGGGCGTTGCGGGCGCAGGCTGGGCAACCGTACTTTCGCAGCTTCTTTCGGCTATAGCTTGCCTTATATATATGTTCAAGAAGTACGATATTCTCAAAATCAAAAAGGAGCATTTCAAGACTTCGTGGAGATTTTGTTATCAGCATCTTGCAATCGGACTTCCTATGGCACTTCAGTATTCAATTATCGCTATCGGCATAATGGTACAGCAGAGTGCGGTCAACGTACTAGGTACGAGATACGTAAGCGCATATACGGCTGCTACAAAGATAGATACTCTTGTCACTCAGTCGCTCGTAGCTATGGGTGCGGCAATTGCTACTTACGTGGGACAGAATTACGGTGCATTGAGATATGACAGAATCAAAAAGGGCGTCGACCAAGCGATGACGGTTAGCGTAGCGCTCGCCGTACTGTGCGGATTAGCAGTATATTTCGGGTCTGATTTGATGACTGGACTTTTCGTGGAAAACGCAGATGCCGAGATGCTTGCGCTGTCAAAGAAGTTTTTGATGTGGCAGGGTATATTCTATATCTGTCTTGCCGTAATTTACGTATACCGAAACGCTTTGCAGGGTATGGGACACAGCGCGCTGACGATGTTTGCGGGTTTGACGGAGCTTTCGATGAGAATATTCGCATCGCTTTTGTTGGCGCATATTTTCGGATATATGGGTATATGTTTGTCCAACCAGTGTGCTTGGATAGGCGCGGATATATTCCTTTTGACGAGCTACTATATACTCATCAACAGAAATCTTCGCAAAGAGAAAGTAGGTAACTTAGTCACCGTCAAACGTAAAAGTTTTGCTCATTCTTGACTATAATTTGCCGTAAGGGTACAATATAATATATAGAGCAACAGGCTCTTACGGAGGCAATTATGGTAAGACTCAACGAAGACAAGGAAGTAGTCAAAGCAATTCAAGAAGGATTGAAAGCGCGCGGAGGATATTGTCCTTGCCGCGTGGAAAAGACAGAAGACAACAAGTGTATTTGCAAGGAATTCAGGGAGCAGATTGCCGACCCGAATTTCGAGGGATATTGTCATTGTATGCTTTATTATAAGAGCAAGGACTAATTAGATAAAAAAGACCGCGGTATGAGCGGTCTTTTTTATTTTCACACATTACTCTTCGGTATGCTTGTGCGAATTCATTTCCTCTACTGCGTGGATACGCTTGGGAGAAAACTTGTTGTAGATAAGGTATGCGATAAGCCATATGCCTGCGATACCTACGATTGCATAAACAATTCTCGCGCCTACGTAAGCGTTAGGGGTAAACATCCAGTTGACTACGTTGAAGTCGAAGATACCTACCGCGAGCCAGTTGAGCGCACCGATTGTTACAAGAATGAGTGCAATTACGGTAATCATACTATTCTCCTTTTTTAGTTTTGCTATTGATTAGCAACTATAGTGTATATTTTTTGCAAAGTTTTATACATACCTTGCGATAAGACGCAAAATAGTGTAGAATATAAAAAGAAAACTTTTGAGGGAAGTTATGTCTAAGAGGTCAAAAAAGAAAAATCCTTCCGCTTTGACGGCGAAGGACAGAGAAAACATCGAATTCAATGCCGCTCTCGACAGGCAGAAAGCTGCGTGGGTAAAGAAGTTCAATATCACGCTTGCCGTGGTAATGAGCGTAGTATTCTTATGTATTTTGCTGTTGCCCGTATTCAGTATGAGTTTTACGCGCTCGCTTAAGGATATAATAGGTGACGCGGCGGGAGAGTTGGACGAGAGTGCCGACGAAGACTTTACTATGGTGACGTCTATGTCCTTTTTGGATTTTCTGACTGCGCTTGCGGGCGGATATGAGGATAGCGTTGGCTACATTGCCGCCAACAATAACAGCGGTATAGAGAGTTCTGCAGTCGATGAAGTATTCCGCAGTTTTGTCAGCGATGACGAAGTGGCGGAGCTTGACAGGGCTTATTACGTAGCTTTTGCGCTGGCAATCGCGCTTTTTGCCGTTTATATAATCAACATAGCTACAGTATCCGTATACAGAAGCAAGGGAAAGGACTCTGTTATACTTGCGATTTTCTTTGCGCTGTTGAGTGCGTTGAGCGTAGCGCAGTGGATATTCTTCGTTATAGTGGGCGCGGGCGCCGCGGATAAAGGACAATTACAGCCGCATATAGGCAGTTATTTCCTGCTTTTCGCAGGCATTACGCTTATGACGGTTTATATTATTCAGCGTGTAAAAATCGGCAAGATAAATAAGCAGTACAGAGAAGTAGCCGTTGCAAAGGAGAATTGATATGCAGTGTCCCAACTGTCAGCACGAAAATAAAGAAGGCGCGACTTTCTGCGAAAAATGCGGAGCGCAGCTAGAGAGCGAAAAGAAAAGACTTTCTTTTTTCGAACGCCGTCAGGCAAGAGAAAGAGAGAGAATATATCTTATGTCCAAAGCGAGCCTACAGGCTGAAGACGTGGAAAATATCGCCGATTACGATATGGGCGAGGTTACGGCAAAGCCTATAGGAGAGATAAAGAAGATTTTAAATAAATCAGTATTGTTTCTTGTGTTGTCCATTCTCGGTATTGCAGTATGCGTAGCGGGCATTTACGTTATAGGAAAACTGAATTTCAACGATACTTTGCGCGTAATGCTTATATTAATACTTTTTCTGGGCTGTGCCGTAGCGGGCGGATATACGATAGATTACTCATACAGGGTGAGAATGCTAAAGGCAATGTCAAAGAGCAATTTTGCTGTTAAAAAGCTTTCTTACGGCAAGCCTCCCGTAATGAATATCGACGGCAAGTGTTATGAGCTTACGCTCGACGCAAAATGCGACATAGAGGGATGCGGCGCAAGTATGCATATAGAGGAATACAACGGCGAATTTATAGCCGTATGCGACGCGGACAGAAGCCATTTGAGAAAACTTCACTGCGAAGTATTGCGCGCCCAAAGCACGTCGGATAGCGTTAATACGACGGAGGGCAGCGGCGAAAAAACTCAATCCGACGTTAAAGAAGAGTCGGAGAAAGTTAAAGACGGGCTTGATACCGAGCAAAACGGCGGGGAAAACACTTCTCGAAACTCTGAAGAAGAGAATAAATAACCTTTTGTCCGTAATCGGGCAGTAAGCCGAAAATATTCGGCTTTGAGATAAACTCAAAGGTTACAAGCGACGGGAAACCGCCGCTTTTTTGCTATTTATACATTTTAAGTCTTGGGTAAAATGTATAAATATACTCATTTATATTCTTTAATATAGCTTTTTAAGTCGCAGACTGAGTCCCGAGCGTCTTGCGGAATGCAAAAAAATTGCAAAATTCGCGTTTAATTATGGTCAATCTGTTAAAAACCTGACAATTATCCTTTACAAAACTTTTTGCTTAGTGCTATAATATGTGCGTAAAAATATTACTAATAAGGAGACTTGTTATGAATAAGAAGTCAATCAAAGACGTAAACGTCAAGGGCAAGAAGTGCCTTGTAAGAGTGGACTTTAACGTACCTATGAAGGACGGCGTTATCACCGACGAAAACCGTATTCAGGGCGCGCTTCCCACTATCAAGTATCTTATGAACGAGGGCGCAAAAGTTATTTTGTGTTCGCATATGGGCAAACCTCACAGCATTTTCAGTGCTAAAGTAGGCTTGACCAAGAAGGAAAAGAAGGCTATCGAAGCTCTCCCCGCTGACCAGCAGGAAGAAGCTAAAAAACAGGCTATCGAAAAAGCCCTTAAGAATGACCCCGTAAAACTCACTCTCAAGCCCGTTGCCGACAGACTCAACGAGTTGCTCGGAGGTAAGGTTACGTTTGCCAAGGACGTAATCGGCGAGGACGCTAAGGCAAAAGTTGCGGCTTTGAAAGACGGCGAATGCGTACTTCTCGAGAACTTGCGTTTCCACGCAGAGGAAGAGGCTAACGACAAGGACTTCTGCAAGGCTTTGAGCGAGTACGCTGACGTATATGTCAACGACGCTTTCGGTACGGCTCACAGAAGCCACGCATCTACGGCAGGTATCGTAGAATACGGTTTTGTCAAGGACGCTGTTTGCGGATTCCTTATCGAAAAGGAACTCAGCGTTATGGCTGACAGCCTCGAGCATCCCGTACGTCCTTTCGTAGCCATTCTCGGCGGTGCAAAGGTAGCTGACAAGCTCAAGGTTATCGACAACCTTCTCAACAAGTGCGACACTTTGATTATCGGCGGCGGTATGTCGTATACTTTCGCAAAGGCTTTGGGCAATGAAGTAGGCAAGTCTCTCGTAGACGACGAAAAGATTGACTATTGCAAGGAAATGCTCGAGAAGGCTAAGAAGCTCGGCAAGAAAATTCTCCTTCCCGTCGACGCTGTAGTGGCAGACGAATTCCCCAATCCTATCGACGCTAAAATCGCAGTAAGCGAATGCGATATAGACAAGATTCCCGCAGACAAGATGGGTCTCGATATCGGCAGCAAGAGCAGAAAGCTCTTTGCAGACACCGTCAAGAAGGCAAAGACCGTTATCTGGAACGGACCTATGGGCGTATTCGAAAATCCTATTCTTGCAGAAGGTACTGTAGCAGTAGCTAAAGCTATGGCTGAGGCTGAGGGCGCAACGACCATCATCGGCGGCGGCGACAGCGCGGCAGCAGTAGCACAACTCGGTTTTGCAGACAAGATGACTCACATCTCTACGGGCGGCGGTGCGTCTTTGGAACTCTTCGAAGGCAAAGTACTTCCCGGTATCGCTTGTCTTAACGACAAAGACTAATTATACAAAAACATACAAGTCGGCACGCATAGGCAATCGCATTGCGTGCCAAAATCAAAAATACGAATTTACGAGGTAATAACATGAGAAGACCTATAATTGCAGGCAACTGGAAAATGAACAACACCATCGCAGCTACAAAAGCTCTTTTGACCGACCTTATCCCTTTGGTTAAGGACGCAGAGGCAGAAGTAGTAGTTTGCGTACCCTATACCGATATCGCTACGGCAGGCGAAATGATTAAAGGCACCAACATCAAGCTCGGCGCAGAAAACGTACACTGGGCAGAAAAAGGAGCTTTCACCGGTGAAATCAGCGCAGATATGCTCAAGGAACTCGACGTTGAGTACGTAATCATCGGACACAGCGAGCGCAGACAGTATTTCGGCGAAACCGACGAAACCGTAAATATGAGAGTTAAAGCTGCTCTTGCAAAGGGTCTTAAGCCTATCATCTGCGTAGGCGAAACTCTCGAAGAAAGAGAAGGCGGCATTGTTGAAAAAGTGCTCGTAAGACAGGTTGAGGGCGCATTCAAGGATATCGACAAGTCCGAACTCGAAAATATCGTAATCGCTTACGAACCCGTATGGGCAATCGGCACTGGCAAGACAGCTACCGCTCAGGACGCTAACGATACTATCGCTATCATCAGAAATACTATGGCAAAACTCTACTGCGAGAAGTGCGCTGAAGAGAAAGTCAGAATTCAGTACGGCGGAAGCATGAATCCCAAGAACGCAAGCGAACTTATGGCTATGGAGCAAATCGACGGCGGACTTATCGGCGGTGCGTCTTTGAAGGCTGTTGACTTCTCTCAGGTAGTAAAATACAACAAGTAATTCCAATTTAAGCAAACGAAAAAAGCAACTGCATCGGCAGTTGCTTTTTTATTGTCCTTTCAGTGTCAAAGTTTGCATTTCACGGCAAAAGGCTGTTTATCCGTAAAAAGTCTTTTGTGTATAGCAATAAAAATATCGTCTCAAGGCTTGTTGCTTGCGACTCTTTTGAGTTCACTTTTTTATCTCGAGTATATCGTCCGCAGATATTTCCAGATAATTGCAAAGTCTCGAAAGCGTTATCAGCGACGGCTGTACTTTTCCCGAAAGATATTGAGAAAGAGTAGGTTTTGACACGCCGATAGCTTTTTTTATATTGCACACAATTATTTTAAGACGCACAAATTTACCCACGCACAAGTCCGCGCAAATGCATATTGGTGCGGCTTTGCTTGACTAGTAGTGTGCTATGTGCTAAAATATAGCCGATTAAAAAGATTAGGCTTTATGCCAAAGAGGTCAATATGAAATTTACAGGTTTGATAATAATGGACGGATACGGCATCAAC
Organism: uncultured Christensenellaceae bacterium; assembly: GCA_944380355.1. GTDB lineage: Bacteria > Bacillota > Clostridia > Christensenellales > UBA3700 > RACS-045. The sequence goes on along the minus strand of CALWHJ010000003.1, from coordinate 167,354 downwards.
AAGTTCGGCGAGAACAACGCCATATCCCCCGAGACTTCTCCCGAAGTCCTCAAAATTCTCAAGGAATATCCTTCTACTCAGCTCAACGCAAGCGGTCTTGCGGTAGGTTTGCCCGAAGGACAGATGGGCAACAGCGAGGTAGGCCACCTCAATATCGGTGCGGGCAGAGTTATTTTTCAGGATTTGCCCAAGATAAGCAAGGCTATCGAAGACGGTGATTTCTTCACGAATACCGCGCTTGTAGACGCTATGCAGAAGGCAAAGCAAAACGGCAAGAATCTCCACGTAATGGGTCTTGTATCCGACGGTGGCGTACACTCTCATATCGAGCATCTTTTCGCTCTTATAAAAATGGCTAAAGAGCAGGGAGTAAAGCAAGTATACGTACATTGCTTTATGGACGGAAGAGACGTATCTCCCGTAAGCGGTAAGGGCTTTATTCAACAGCTTGCCGACTATATGAAAGAGCTTTCCTACGGTAAAATTGCTACTATAAGCGGTAGATTTTACGCTATGGACAGAGATAATATATGGGACAGAGTTGCCAAGGCTTACGCTGCGCTCGTTGACGGCGAAGGCGTATTCGAGAGCGACCCCGTCGAGGCTATGCAAAACAGCTACGACAAGGGCGTTACCGACGAATTTATGTTGCCTACCGTAATTACCGAGGGCGGAAAGCCCGTTGTAACAATCGGCAAGGGCGACAGCATTATATTCTTCAACTACCGTCCCGACAGAGCAAGACAGATTACGAGAAGCTTTATCTACGAAGACTTTGCGGGCTTTGAGAGAAAGAAAGGCTGGCTCAATCCTTTCTTTGTATCCTTTACGACTTACGATGCTACTTTCGAAGGCAAACTCGAGGTGGCTTTCAAGAAAGAGCATTATGCCAACACTCTCGGCGAGTATCTCTCCAAGAAAGGCATCAAGCAATTCAGAATTGCCGAAACTCAGAAGTATGCGCACGTAACATTCTTCTTCAACGGCGGTGTAGAAGCTCCCAATCCCAACGAGGACAGAATTCTTATCGACTCTCCTAAGATTGCCACTTTTGATATGAAGCCCGAGATGAGCGCGTATGAGGTATGCGACAAGGCTTGCGAGGTTATCAAGAGCGGAAAGTACGACGTAATGATACTCAATTTTGCCAACTGCGATATGGTAGGACATACGGGCGTAATGGAAGCGGCTAAGAAAGCAGTCAAGGTTACCGACGAGTGCGTAAGAAAGGTACTCGACGCAATTCTTTCCGTAGGCGGACAGGCATTGCTCACGGCTGACCACGGCAACTGCGACTATATGTTTGACCCCGAGACAAAAGCTCCTTTTACGGCACACACGACCAATCCCGTGCCTTTTGCGGTAATAGGTGCAGACGGCGTCAAGGGCTTGCAGGACGGCGGCAAGCTTTGCGATATAGCTCCCACAATGCTCGACATAATGGGACTTGAAATTCCCGCCGAAATGACGGGCAAGAGCCTTATAATCAAATAAACAGTATTACTGATAAAAAGATTATATATAATATAAAGCAAAAGACGGCTTTTTGGCCGTCTTTTTTATTGTCCCTTATTGACAAAAGATAAGGAACGGGTATATAATAAATTGTGATATAACAAGGGGGTAAATGATGAAAGTGAAATGTTCAAATTGTTTTAACGAAGTACCCGAGGGTAGCGTATTTTGTCCTTATTGCGGTAAAAAAGTTTTGAAATTGAAAACTTGCAGAGTTTGCGGATACGAAACTTCTGAAGATTTTGAATACTGTCCGATGTGCGGGAATAAGATTAGCGGACAAGATGAGTGTCCGTCTTGCGGGGCAAAATTGGATTCGCAATTCGATTTTTGTCCTGTATGCGGTAAAGATTTGTGCGGAGGGAAAAAAGATAAAATCCCCAAAGCAAAACGTGTCCGCAACAAAGCCCAGAACATAAAATTAAAGAAAATACTTTCCAACCGAAAGACTATCGAACGTGTAGTGGTAGCGGTTGCCTCTTTGGTGTTGTTTATATGCTCGTTTTTCTGTGTTGTAGAAACGGATTTCAGCAATATGTTGGATGATATGTATCCGACTATAAGACTGGAAGGCGATATTAAAATGCAACTCAAAGCCGTATCTTTAATAGATTTTGCATTTTTTTCCGCGGGACTCGATAGCAGAAGTGCCAACAGATATATTGCTGATTACGACGCAAACGAATTGAATGAAGATATAGTCGAAATAATGACGGACAGAAAGAATGTTGTTGTTGAAAACAACATAGCCTATCTTACAAAAACCGGTTGCAATAAGATTACTGCGCTTTTAAGCAGTCAACCGTATTTGAAACTGGCATATGCACAGGCTGTGGCCGCTGACAGAGATGCGGCAAGTTCAGAGATGATTTTGTATAAAATGTTAGGCGTTTTCTGCTTGGTATTCATACTCTTCAGTTTTGCGACGTTTGTTGTTGCAACCGTATCTATATTTTACAAGAAGGATATTGCAAAAACGTTTTTATTAATACTGTTGAGCATGCTCATTGTAATTGTTTGTTTGTTTACGGCAACAACGGACAGCAATTTCGATTGGAATATAGGCGGAGCATACGGCGTAATCGTAGCATTTACGGTATTGATACTTGCATATTATATTGCAATGTCCGTCATAGAAAAGCGCAGAATAGAGTGGCAAAGATACACTAAGGGACTAGTAACCGTTATACTAGGGATAATACTCGTTTGCTTATTCACGACTCCCATATTGAAGGTAGCTTTGCAATATGAAACAAGCGTAACTGTAAACGAATTGCATGAAACCGAAGTTTACGAATTCCAGTACGGTTACGGCTATGGGGATATGTTTGAAGAGTATAACAGTTCCGAATCGCCGGTATTGTCCGAAGTAGAAAAAACATTCAACGATAGTGCCGAAATTTATAAAAACAACACATATTTAGCTGACGAATATTTTAAGGAGAGTATAGGATTGGGGGGAATACTTCTCAATACTACAATGAGGCAGTATTACGGATGGCTGATAGAAATGTGTAAGATTCAACCGTTTGCGGCTTTAATTTCGTTGATTTTGTCTGCATCGCTCTTTGCATACGGCATTTCCTTATTGTTAGGCAACAAGATGGCAAAAGCATACAAATACGTAGCTTTAGCTTTGATACTGGCGTGCAGTATTTATAGTATAGTTATACCTATTGTTATGCACGTATGTATACTTACAACCAAAGGCATAAGCAGCGTAATTTCGGTCGGAGGCGGCGTAATAGCAACAACAGTGATAGCAATAATAGGAATAGTTGCCTGCGGATTGACGAACTTATTCAAAGGAAAGATAACGGAATTCGGTAAATCTAAAAACAGATACACCGGGTCTGTTTCGGACAAAAAAACCGTATACGCAGAAGACAACGGTGCAACAGATATCGCAGTATTGCCTAACGAAATGCCAGACGTACAATCCGACCTTTCGGACAACGGTAGCGAAGGCAGTGCTATTTCATCGGCAGACGAAATTTTATAAATATCTATAACTAATTAAAAAGACGGCTTTGAGCCGTCTTTTATTTTAAAGTCTTGGTATTTACGGCTAAAATTGTAGGAAAATATTGACTTTTTGTATATGGCGGTTATAATTATTTTAGAAAGCACAAAAGGAGAAATAAATGGAAAATTTGTTTGATTATGCTGACAAAGAGCTTGCTCAAGACGCATTTTTAAGATGGCTGTTCAGCAATTGGCAAGAAGAGGATTTTGCGCCATTGGTAAAAGCTCTTCTTAAAGAGTTTTGCGGACTCAGTGAAGACGAAAATATTAAAGATATTCAATCTTGGGCACAGTGGCAGTATATAGATTTGACTTTTTACATTTATACCGATAAAACTGAATACGCACTTTTTATCGAGGATAAAGCGTTTACGAGTGAACATAATCAGTTAAAGACTTACGATACGAAAATCGCTAATATTGAGGGCAAAAAAACGTGTAAAATTTTCTACAAAACCAGCATAGTTAAAGATGTAGAGCGCAAAAGGGTGGAAAAAAGAGTCAATGCAGATGGCGAAACGGAAAATACTAATTGGCGGGTATACGATATCTTCTCAATCGCAAAACTTTTGATGCCTTATAAAGACAACAAAAATCTTATTATAAAGCAATATATTGAGTATATTTGCAAATTAATGAATGCCGCACAGTCATCGGATAAACCTACCGATAACAGTGGTAATTTGGACTATATCAAGTGGGAAAACTATTTCCGAAAAGTCGGCACAGGCGTTTTGAAAAAATACGGCTACATAGAAGACAATATAGGAAAGTCGGGGCACTATCCTTATGTGAGCATTGTTTTTCAACGAAGAGAAAACGAGCCTTATTTGGAAATCCGAAGCAGAGATTGCGTGTCCAAGAAGTATCGCAATAAAACCGTCCTCAATCCTTTTGTAGCACGGATATTGTTTTACGGCGCTGACAACGTGGAAGGCGTGAAAATTTCCGACATAATCGCCATTCAAAATAAAATGATAGAGAAAATAAAAACCGAAGGAATGCCTTTCGATTTGACCAACGCAAGAAAGAGCGGAAGTGGGTTTTCCAAGCAAATCGGCAAATATCGTGCGGAAAAGATAGATACCGACGAAAAATTTATTGCAGAGCTTGAAAAGTGTGCAATATTGTATAATGAGCTAATGAAAGTTTGGGACAGTTTCAAAGCGTGATTTTGATTTAAGACAATACTAAAACTATTAAAAAAGACAGACTAGAAAGCCTGTCTTTTGCATTTTGTTTTATTAAATTATTTTGCTTGTACTTCTTTTTTGTACTCTTCGGCTTTTGCTTGTATCTTCTTGAGATAAGCCTCATCGTGATGGAAGGTAGGCACAAGCACTTTGAGCTGGTCTACTACGGCTTGCTTGTCGTTGGTCATACATATCTTGCGCATTTTCTCGAGTTCTTTTGAGAATTTTTCGATATCTATCTTGACCTGATGTCCTATGAATATTTTTTCGTTGGAAGTCTTCTGAAGTCCTTCTTCGTTCATAAGCAGTTCTTCATAGAGCTTTTCACCGGGGCGCAAGCCCGTAAATACGATGTCGATATCCTTATAAGGCTTGTAGCCCATAAGAGTAATAAGATTTTCCGCAAGGGTAAGTATCTTGACTTGCTTGCCCATATCCAGTACGAAGATTTCTCCGCCGTGTGCGAAAGTTCCTGCCTGCAATACGAGACTTACTGCCTCGGGTATGGTCATAAAGTATCTTATGATATCGGGATGCGTAACCGTTACGGGGCCGCCGTTGTCAATCTGCGCTTTGAAGAGAGGAATTACCGAGCCGTTGCTTCCTAGCACGTTGCCGAATCTTACGGCGGCAAATTCTGTCTTAGAGCCTTTCTGCGCCATCATCTGTACGATTTCTTCGCAGCAGCGTTTTGTCGCGCCCATTACGTTGGTGGGGTTGACTGCCTTGTCGGTAGATATCATAATAAACTTCTGTACGTTGTGTTTATCTGCAAGCAGAGCCACGTTGTAAGTACCGAAGATATTGTTTTTAACGGCTTCTTCGGGCACGGTTTCCATAAGAGGAACGTGCTTGTGTGCCGCCGCGTGGAATATAATCTGAGGACGGAATTCCTTGAACAGCTCGTCCATCTTGTCATAATCCTTTACGTCTATGATTTCCACGTGCAAATCGTAGTCGGGACCGTAGGTGCGCAAAAGTTCCTGCTGAATGTTGTAAGCGCAGTTTTCGTATTCGTCTACTATGATTATTCTGCGGGGCTTGTACTTTGCAATCTGACGGCAAAGCTCAGAGCCTATGGAGCCGCCGCCGCCCGTAACCATAACGACTTTGTCGTAGATATAGCTTGCTACGCCCATATCGTCGAAAGTAATCTGCTGACGACCGAGAAGGTCGGCGATATTGATATCGCGCATTTGTTTGGTGATATTGACGTTGGCAATCATTTCGCTGATAAAAGGCAAGACCTTAATCTGGCACTTTGTTGCGTTGCAGTCGGCAAGTATGCGTTGTCTTGCTTCGCCTCCGAGAGAGGGGATAGCGAATATAATGGTGTCGATAGCGTACTTTTGCACGCAGGTAGCGATTTCCTTGGTATTGCCTACGACTTCGACGTCGTTGATAATTCTTCCGAGTTTATCGGGGTCGTCGTCGATAAGGCAGATAGGATTATAAATGCTGTCCTGACGCGAAAGCTCATCGAGTATCGCGCTTGCGGTGTAGCCTGCGCCGATAATCATAGTACGTTTTCTCTGAGTAATTTCGAGTTTGTCTCTCTGTTTTGCATATATAAACTCGTAAATCATGCGGCAGAGAATTATGGAAACGGTCGAGAAGAAACCGAGCATAATGTAGGCGGGATAGATGACCTGTTTAATAGGTCCGTTACCCACATTTTGAGTGCCTTCGATATTGATTAAACCTATGAGCTGGTCGAGAATAGAAAAAACTATAGTCGCGCAAGCGCAAGCGCCTACGATACGCAGATAATCTCTTCCTCTCGCGTATCTCCATACGACTTTGAATACCTTGAACGCCCAAAAAGCGAGGAAGAAACAAAGCATTGCAAACGGCAGGCTTATGAACGCGCCGTTGATAACCTTGATAAGGTCAGTACCTTGCTGATTGAGGTAAGCCTGCGAGAGCACGACCGCGCTCATAAGGCTTATGCAGACGATGACGAGGTCAACCGCCAAAATGCCCCATTCTCTCAAGGTGCGTATGGAAAACGAATTTGTCTTTAGTTTAGGTTTTTTCATCTTAAACTCCGATTATTCTCCGTAACCGTCGGGATTTTGACTTTGCCATCTCCAGCTGTCCTCGCACATTTTCTGCAAATCGTATTTGCACTCGAAGCCGAGTTCTTTTTTAGCGAGCGAGGGGTCAGCGTAACATTCTGCGATATCGCCGCTTCTTCTGGGAGCGATTACGTAAGGAATTTTTCTACCGCTGGCTTTCTCGAAAGCGTGTACCATATCGAGCACGCTGTAGCCTTTACCCGTACCGAGATTGTAGGTTACGAGACCGCTGTTTGTAGCGAGTTTTTTAAGCGCGAGTATATGTCCGTGCGCAAGGTCTACAACGTGTATATAGTCTCTTACGCCCGTGCCGTCGTGCGTGGGATAATCGTTGCCGAATACGTTGAGCTGTTTGAGTTTGCCTATAGCTACCTGAGTGATATAGGGCATAAGGTTGTTGGGAATACCGTTGGGGTCTTCGCCTATAAGGCCGCTTTCGTGCGCGCCGATGGGGTTGAAGTATCTCAAAAGCGCGATATTGAAGGAATTGTCTGCCTTGTAGATATCTCTCAGAATATCTTCAATCATAAGTTTTGTCGTGCCGTAGGGGTTTGTGGTAGAGAGAGGGAAATCTTCTCTGATAGGCACGCTCTTGGGCTGACCGTATACGGTAGCGGAAGAGGAGAATACGAGGTTTTTGCAACCGAATTCTCTCATAACTTGTACAAGATTGAGAGTGCTTATGAGGTTGTTCTGATAATACTCGAGAGGCTTTTTGCAGGATTCGCCTACGGCTTTGAGACCTGCAAAGTGTATGCAGGAGTCGATTTTTTCCTTTTTGAAAATATCTCTCAATTTTTCCAGGTCGCACATATCAGCGAGATAGAATTTAATTTTTTTGCCCGTAATTTTTTCAACTCTTTCTACGGCAATTTTTTTACTGTTGCAAAGATTGTCCACAACGACTACGTCGTAACCGTTGTCGATAAGGTCAATGACCGTGTGAGAGCCGATGTATCCGGCACCGCCTGTAACCAAAACGCTCATATACTGTTCTCCTTTAATTATATTTTGCAGTTTTTTGCTATTTTTATCATTTCGTCGCTTGCATTTTCCATACATTCGACGAGTTTAAACTGAGTATGGCATCTTACGAGATTATGCTCGGGATAAGCCGTTTTGAAGTATACGTCTCCGTCTAGGTAGTCGGTAAGGAATCTCGTACCGCACTCGAGAGTCATCATAATCGAGCCTATGTGGAGCATATCTATTTCTTTTTGCGTAATTTTGTCTCCAATACCTCTCAAAAAGCCTGTGCAGTATGCCTTGTAAAGCTCTTTGTCGAAAGAAACCTTAGACAAATCTTTTTCGTCTTCGAGGGCAGTATTGCAACCGAAGCGTACGGAATCGCCGAAGTCATACAAAAGACTTCCCGGCATAATAGTATCGAGGTCTATTATGCAAATGGCTTTGCCTGTGGTTTTGTCGATAAGCACGTTGTTGAGTTTTGTGTCGTTGTGCGTAACTCTCAAAGGAATTTCTCCTTTTGCAAGCGCGTCGACAATGGTATGCATAAAGTCTTTGCGGGCTTTGACAAACTCAATTTCCTTGAGTACGTTGTCGCGGCGTCCGCTCTTGTTGTTTTCCACAGCCTGAAGGAATTTTTCGTATCTGTCTACGGTATTGTGGAAGTCGGGAATAACTTCGCAAAGCGTCGAAGCGTCAAAGCCGTCGAGACGTGCTATGAATTTACCGAAAGCTTCTCCCGTGTTTTCGAATATTTCGGGGGAGTCGATAAGCTGATATACTTTTGAATCTTTTACGAATATGTATGCGCGCCAGCAGTCCTCGCCGATTACCTCATAGGGTTTGCCGTCGCGGGTATGTACGAGAGTAAGACACTCTCTTGAAACGTCTCCACCGTCCTTGCTGATTATATCCGCAAGATAAGCCGAGACTTTTCGGATATTGTCCATAAGTCCTGCGTAGTTGTGAAAAATTTTCGTATTGAGTCTTTGAAGGATATAAGACGTATCCTTGTCGGTAACGACCAAAAAAGTATCGTTGATATGTCCGTCTCCGTAGGGTGAAACGGAAAGGACTTTGCCTTCGAAAGCAAAAAGTTCTGCGATTTGAATTGTATTCATACAGACCCCTTTATTGTATTGTATTGATTTATATTGCATACGCATACGTTGCAATATTATATATAATGCGTACGCGCATTTTACATATAAATTGAGATTTGTACGGCTCAAACGGGATTGTACCGTACAAATCCCAATCGTATGCCCGCTTGGACAGAATCTTGACGAGCTTATGTAAAAATCCCTGTCTGTTGCCTAACAAGGTTAAATTTTATACACTAATACAGCGTACGCACGTGGTGCGTACGCTGTAAGGTATTATAGATTAATCGAAAATAGATTCGAACAAATCAGCCATCTCGTTTACCTTAGGCTCGTAGGTTTCAAAGGTAGGATAAGAGGAGAGGTCGAGTACCATATCCTTGGTTACCTTGTAACCCTTGCCGAAGTAAGACTCGTTGCCGAGTTCGGGCCAGTAGAGAGCAGCGTATCTGTTGACGTCGGTGCAGTCATCGGTGTAACCGAATGAGAAGATAGCTTCGTTTTTCGTGCCGCCGCCGTTGCAGCTGCCGGAGATAACTACGAGGTCGCACTTCTCTTCGGAGCCGAGAGATTCAATCTTCTGAATGGATTTGATGATACCGTTGCCGTATACTTCGATTACGTTGGTGCACTCGGTGTACTTAGCGTTCTTGAGAGCGATGTAGTCCTTGGTATCCTTAATCAAAGAACCCTTAGCGTAGATACAAGCGTCGTCAACGTACTTCTCTGCTACTACGATGTTGAGTCTGTAGATATCGTTCTTAGCGTCATAGGTTACGGAAGTAGCGTCATCGAGCCAGCTAGCTTCACTGAAGTTGTAAGTAGCGAAACCTGCGCCGAAGCTGCCGAGATAGTACTTGGTGCCTGCTACGGTCAACTCACCGGTAGTGGTGCCGTTGAGGGGAGACCAAGCGTAAGGTCTTTCGTGCTGTACAGGCTGTTCGATTTCCACATCGGAGCCGCCTTGATTTTCTTCTTCAAGAGTAGCCTTATCTTTGATATAGAAGGATTTGGTATCGCTGCCCTTGTCGCTGTATCTGGTAGGGAAGTCATTCTGTGCGCCCATTATGTACTTAAGAACGTCGGGATTGCTGTTGCCGTAGAAGTTTGCACCGCCGTTGGAAGCTCTTCTGAAAGCGTAGAAGTCTTCGTTGTCAAAGCTTTGGATGTTGTATCCGAACAAACCTCTGATGCTGTCGCCGAGAGGGCCGAAGCCTTCGAGAGCGGTAACACCGGAAACGGTCTGAGAGAAAGAGCCGTTTTTACCCGTAAAGGTAGAGAAGGTACTTCTGATGTTAACGTGTACGTCGTTGCTGAGCGAAGTATCGAGAGCGTCAACGGAAGCGTCGGTTTTTACGAGGTAAGCGTACTGAGTAAGGTTGTTGTAGTTGGTAACTGCGAGAGCGTAAATACCAGCTGCGATTTCCTTAGGGTTACCGTTCAAAGTCCAACCCGTAGTGTCCAGCATTTCCTGAACGGAAACAATTTCTTCGCCTTCTTTGGTTATGGAAGCCAAAGTTGTGTCGTCGAGGTTCTTCTGGAAGTCGCTTACGAAGAATACTTCGAGAGGAGTATCGTCGGCTACGGGCTTTTTACAAGCGAGAAGCGAAGTCGCGAGAACGCTGACGATTAAAATAACGGCGATAGCGCAAATCGTTATTTTAACTTTTTTCGATTTCAAAGTTTTCATAATTCACCTCATTATTTTTTTAGTGCAAGTCTATTATATTATATTTGGTGCGCTTTGTAAAGAAAGAATTTTATTTTTTACAAAAAAGAGGGCTTTTGTTGAATTTAACCAAAAAACAGTGTGATAAATATATCAAAACTGCCTATTATTTAACAAGTTCTTTACATTCGCGGGGCTTGTGCGTATTGACATAAAACGCCGTAGATTATATAATGAAAGCGTCAAAATAGCGTTATACGCTGAAGGAGATTTTATGACAATCACATTTATTAACGCAAGGGTTTATTCGCAAGGAAGAATAACCACTGCCAACATTACTGCCGAGGACGGTATAATCACAGCCATAGGCAAACAGGTCAAGGGCGAAACTGCAGACCTCAACGGCAAACTCTGTACGGCAGGCTTCATAGACGTGCATACGCACGGCGGCTGGGGCAAAGACTGTATGGAAGATACTTTCGAAGCAATCGACACCATTTCCGCTTATCATCTTTCCACGGGTACTACCACATACGTCCCTACGACGATGACGGCTTCTCCCGAGGACATCAACAAAGCGGTGGATAATATAAGACGTTACAAATCGCCTTACGCACGCATAGCGGGTATACATTTGGAGGGACCTTATCTCGCTCAAAAGAGTGCGGGAGCGCATCCTCCGCACCTTCTTATACCTCCCTCAAAGGATTCGTCTTTTGTATGGAATAATGCCGATATAGTAAAAAGAGTTACGCTTGCGCCCAATCTCGACGGCGCGGCTGAATTTTGCGCAAAGGCAGTCAAAGAGGGAATACAGGTTTCGTTGGGACACGACGACAGTATCGACGACGAGATATACGCTTGCATAGACAACGGAGCGGACAGCGTTACGCATATGTACAACTGTACTTCGCGTCCTTCCAGACGTACTACTCCCAAAAAACATCTGGGACTTACCGAAGTGGGACTTATCGACGAAAGAATAACTGTCGAAGTAATTGCCGACGACAGACACGTGCCAAACGCGCTTTTTAAGATGATTTACAAGCTTAAGGGCAGCGATAAGATATGTCTGGTATCCGATTTGCTGAGCGTTGCGGGAATGCCCGAGGGGGATTATTACCTCGGAAGCGGAGAAAGCAAACAGAAGATACGCATAGACGACGGCGTCGCTATTCTTCCAGAACTCAATACCTATGCGGGGTCGGTTACTCCCGTAGGAAAAATGGCGCAAAATCTCTTAAAGTGCGGTATACCTATGGGTGAATGTATAGATATGTGCACCTTGATTCCCGCAAGACTTCTCAATCTCAAGGACGTAGGCGTGCTTGCCGTAGGTAAGAGGGCGGATATCAACGTGCTTGACGACGAATTGAATATTCTCGATACGTATCTTGGCGGAGAGAGAGTTGACAAAGAGGCACTAAGACAGCGTTACGTCAAATAGACGGCGCGCAGTAGCAGTACTATCTAAAATAAATAAATACCGCCGCGCTATCGCGACGGTCGCATTCCGAAAAAATTTCGCGGCAGGGGAAATTTAGTCCGCGAAACAAGGAGGGATTATGAATGGGACAAAAAAGAGTAAAAAAACTTTTTACAATACCTCTAAGCTTGCAAAGTTGATATTCGACTTCGATGACAACGCCAAAAGTTTCATTACCAACAAATACAAGAGCAGCAACAAGATTCTCGTACAGGAAGATATAGTCTATCACGCGTCGGAAGCTGACGTTTGCAAACTGGATATCTTTTCTCCCGAGCTTGTAGTTGCGACTAAAATGCCCGTGATGATAAACGTACACGGCGGCGGTTGGGTTACGGGCGACAAGAAGTGGAGAGCTGCTCAGGGACAGCTGTTTGCCGATATGGGTATGAAAGTAATCAATCTCAATTACGGACTTTGTCCCGCATATACTTACGATAAGTCCGTCAAACACATATTGCTTGCGCTCAGATGGCTGGAGGACAATGCGGAGCAGTACGATATCGACCTCGACAACGTCTTTATAATGGGCGATTCGGCGGGCGGACAGATAGCCTGTCAGATATGCGCGGTTTTGCACAACAGAGAATTTTGGCAAAGACTGGGGCTGGAGCCTGTAAAATATTCGCTGAAAGGCGCGCTGTTGCTTTGCGGAGCGTACGATTTTGCCGAGCTGTACGCCGCACCTATAGCTAGAGACATTATAGCCGATATGACGGGCGTCGAATACGATAAAATAGAAGAATACGAATACAACGATATGCTCTATACGCTTCCTTGGATAAACGAAGATTTCCCTGAAAAAGTATTCATAGCATACGGCAAAAACGACGTATTTGTGGGCAAGCATCATATCCCTTTGCTTGCGCGGCTTGACGAGCTGGGCAAGGACTACGTGGAGTATTGCGGAAAATTCCCCGGTATTCACTGTTTTCATCTCTTTTACAAGACAGCCGAATCCAAAGCTATGTATACCGAAGTCAAGAAATATCTTATGGACAGAGTGAGAGGAGTACGGGCGACTTATTTTAATCAGTATACGGGACTGAGCGAATTGAACGATTAAGTAAACAGAAAAGGGAAACCGATTGCGGTTTCCCTTTTTGATTTGAAAGGTTGAGAATCTTATCAAGTTATTTGAGATTGCCGTCTATGACGATATCGACAGTCAGCTTGTCCAGATATTCCGCCTCGTTAGCGAGCGGATTTTTGAAAGCGTAGCAGTATTGCCCGAGATAAAATATATCCAGATTTTGCGCTTTGCAGTCTTCGTAGCATTTGTTTATATATCCGGTAAGCGTAGCGTCTATGTCTTCGAGACACTTGGTTTCGTCTATTGAGTCGGGGACGTTGGAGGTATCTCTCAGAGAGACGTTGACGGTAATTTTCGCGTTGTCGTTTTTTACAGATATATTCGAAAAAGACTGCACTATATCCGCTTCTCCCGTAATGTCGGCATAGCGGTATGTCAGCGAGCCGTTGGAGAGAGAAGTCGCGACAAGGCTAAGTCCTTTGGTTGCGTCCTCGTCGAGTATTAGTCCCTTTTGTCCGTTGGTAGCGTACATTTTCGTTAAGCCGAGATAACTGTTTTCGCCTTGTTTTTCAAGCGTAACGTAAGGCATATATATACAGCCGCCTATTCGGTATCTCAGCATAAAATAGTCCTTGATACTCACAGGCACTACGCCGAAGTCTGCGGCAACGGTACGCAATACCTGTCCGAGATAATATCCGCTGCCTATGCCGTTGGAGAGTTTTGCCGAAAGCAGCTCTTCGGGTTTATCCCCCGAGGTAACAAGCATCGTATTATATGTTACGACCTGATTTTCGAGCAGATATCTCAAGGCTTCGTCTTTGTCTTCGAGAAGTATGTCCTGACTGACTACTATAACCATAGTATGCGCAAGAGATACGGTTGCGCCCACGTTGTAATTCATTGTTTCGAGTATATCGCTTACCGAGTCGCCTTCCTGATAGAAAGTCAGATATTCCTGATTATTGTTTTTATCGGTTTTAAGGAGTTGAATACCCAAATCGTAGCGTTCGTTTTGTCCCTTGTCCAGCGACATAGCAAGTACGATTGCGCGCGTTGAAATACTCTTCTGGTCGTCGAGTAAATCGAATGTTACCAGAAGGGCAATTATTACGAGTATGACAATCCATTTTTTATTTACGAAAGGTTTCTTTTTCATTCTTCACCTTGAGAGGGGGGAGATATTTGTTTGAGCGCGGGATTTTGGGGAGAGGGCAAAGCTTTAGGTTTGTTAGCTTTTTTGTATTTGACGTGTACGAAAATATACAGTGCAATTACGGCAATAAAATCCGTAAAATACACGAAGTATCTGAGCGCGCTTGTCGCTATCGAATAGCCGGTTTTGAGATTGCCTATTCCGTATACTATGAGGAGATAGGCGGTCAGAGCGCATACCGCGCTCAGCCACCACTTTTCTCCGAAAAAGATTTTCAGACATTCCTTGCCGGCGTAGAGCAAAAGCGAAAGTCTTATGGTGCACATAACCACCCAACTGCATACCGTAGGCAAATCCATAGAGCCTATCATAAAAGCTATTTTGTTGAGCGAGGATACGTTGAGAAAAGCGTTGCCGACGATTGCGCCGCTGTCACCAAATACGCATACGAATATTACCATCAATCCTACTGCGCAAACGAAAGTGCCGATGATTGCCAGAGCCGTCCAGACGGCAAGGCGTTTTCCTTTGGCATTAGGTGATTTTGAGACGGAAAGAAAAAGCAGACACGAATAATCTCCGAACCACACGAGATACTTGTCGCAAGCTACGGCGATATCGGCAGAAAACTCTAAAGGAAGCAGGTTGACGAACTGCAAATCCGTCTTTGCGAATACTACGTGGAAGGCAAAGGAAAGAGCCATAAGCCAAAATAAAATCTGAGCCGTACGGGCAATTACTTTTCCGCCTTTGTACGCAAGATAACAGCATACGAGCATAAGAGCAAGACACACGTACGACCAGCGCACGTTGTCGTAAATCGTAGTGGACACGTATGACACGCC
The DNA here is from genome assembly GCA_944380355.1 of uncultured Christensenellaceae bacterium. GTDB lineage: Bacteria > Bacillota > Clostridia > Christensenellales > UBA3700 > RACS-045. The sequence continues at coordinate 152,285 of CALWHJ010000003.1, read as the reverse complement.
TTCGCTTGCCAAAAGCGCGCATTTTGCCATAGACGTAACAAAGAGAAGCAGGGCAAGCACGTATCTAATGCCTTTTGGCAAGTCAAGACGCGGCAGGGAGCCGTAACTGATTATGCCGTATACGAGCGCGCACATCATTATCTCTATGCTTATCATAACCGTCATAGCTATATACGCTTCGTTGCCCGCCTCAGACACGAGATACTGCGCGAGCATTACGACCTTGAAAGTCATAATAGAGATAAATGCCAGCAATAGAAACTGTTCGGGATAAATTCTGTCGTTGAGTTTGTTGTTCATACTTACTTGTCTTCCTCGTCTTGTCGGACTTTTTTATGCGCGGGGCGTTGGCGCGTACGGTTTTGCGTAGGCAAAGACAAAGGTCTTTCTTCGAATTCTTCTATCTGAGCTTTGAATACTCCGTCCTGCCAGTCGTGAAGAAGCGCGGGGGCATACGGCGACATAAACGAAGTGCCGTAACTGTTGACAGAACATATATAAGCAATCAGCGCGACAACCGCGAGGATTACGCCTACTATACCCAGCACTCCGGCTATGCCCACAAAGACAAACCTCAGTACGTTTGAAGAATTTATCTCGTCAGGCACGCAATAAATGCCTACCGTCGATACCGCTACTATAATCACCGCCGATATGGAAAAGAGTCCCGCGCTTACAGCCGCTTCTCCCAACACTATCGCGCCTACTACCGAAAGAGCCATACTTACGTATCGCGGCATACGGATTGACGTTTCGTTGAGAATTTCGAATATAGCCATAATGAGCAGCATCTCGAGCGTTGCCGATAGGGGTATCGCATAAATCGACCCTAAAGACGACAGCAGGAATTTTAAGGGGAAGAGCTGATACTGGTGTTCCTGAAGCGCGACGTATACGGCGGGGAGCAACAGCGAAAAGCTGAAGGCAAACAGTCTTACGAAACGCAGCATACTTGCGCGGTAACTCTTGATATAATAGTCCTCGCTCATCTGAAAGTTTTCGTAGAGCAAAAAGGGAAGCGTGAGTACCGAGGGCGAGCCGTCCACGATAATGGCGACTCTTCCTTCGAGCATTTTGCCCACTATTATATCCGGCTTTTCGCTCGAGCCTACCTGAGAGAAAAGCGACAGTTTGTTTTCCTCAAGAAAACGGGCTATATAAGACGATTCGACAATGCCGTCGATATCTATGCTTTTTATCTGACGTTTGATACGGTCGACTGTACGTTTTTCGGCAATGCCGTCGATAAAGCATACGGCAATTTTCGTCCTCGTATATCTTCCCGCGTCGAGAAGTTCGAAAGTCAGTTTGGGCGTGGCAAGTCTGCGGCGAATGAGAAACATATTTGTCTTGAGGTCTTCGACAAATCCCTCGCGCGGACCTCTGAGTACCGTAGACACGGGAGGTTCGGATATCGCGCGCTGAGTATATTTTTTCTCGCTGTATTTGAACATAACGGGAGAATTTTCTGCTACGAGAATAATCTCTCCCGAAGCGATAAGATCTACAGCCTTTTCAACCCCGTCGATTTGTTCGACGGGAGTGGTCATCATAGTTGTTTCGTTGAGAAGGGAAAGCGTAACCTCTTTTGTTCCTTCGAGGTTTTTGAGAGGTTTTAATATGTTTTCTTCAAAAAGAAGAGTATCTATATATCCGTCGATATACAGAAATTTGCTTTTGCATTCTCCTATATTCAAATCAATCGTGCGCAAGTCGCACGTAGTTCCGAAAGCGGATACGATATCGTCGCAAGTTTTCTGAAAATCCATAGTATTTGATTTTTGCACATTGAATGTTTTTTATACAGCAATCGCGCCTTTTATACACAATCGCGCCTATTGCAACGTGCAGTATAAAAAGACAAAAGGCACGCAGTTTGCGTGCCTGATCTTTTGCATATAAATTTTTATACGGGATATGTTTTATCTTTGCGCTTATTTATCGAAAGTGCGCGCGATATAGTTGACGAAATTGACGGGCATAAAGAATATGGACGTCTTGATGAGTTTGTCTTTGAAAGGTGAATTTTTACGGGGGATATCGCACAGCGAGCGTACGGATATTTTTTCTTTGAGAGATTCGAGAGTTTCTCCTTCCGCGTCGAATTCTATTATGCGCTTGTGATTGGGAAGCATATCGAAATAGTTGTCACTGAGAGGAGTACTCAGCCCTTTCAGACGTATCTCCACAAAACGCGCATAGGCGTTGCTGACAAGTTCGAGTTTTGCTTTATCGTCTTTCAGCGATACCTTGTAAGAGATGTCGGCTTTGACGAGTTTTGCCTTGTTTTCGTCGGTGAGAGGAAGGGTATCAAAACTTATCACGTTGTCGTCCGTATCGAGTGCGACGGCATAGAAATAGCAGTCGCGCTTTTTGTAGCCTTTAGGGAGTTTGTCGAGAGAAAGCGAGGTGATTTTGCCTACGGAGTCTTCCTCGAAATCCAAAGTATTTGTATGCGCAATCAGCAAATTGCCGTCATAGGTAGCTATGCCGTATCTTATCTTTGCCTTGAGTTTTTCTCCGTCGTTGACGAGATAGAGGTTGACGACGTTTTTCTCCATACGAATGGAAATAATGCTGTTTTGATTAAAGCGTCTTGCCATATATTGCAAGGCTTTCATATTGCCGTAATAGTCCATACCCGACCACGAATTTACGCCCCAGCAATCGTTGTATTGCCAGTAGAGCGCACCGTTGCAGCGGTGCTTTTTTCTGCGCCAGCCCTCGGTAGCGTTTTTGACGCAAAGAGCCTGTGTGAGCTGAGAGAGATATACCGTATCGAGGAAGTTGGCGGGCGTCCAGAACTTTGACAGCATATAGTATGTTATTTTGCTGTTGCCTCCTATGCACTTCTGGTGAAGTTTTGCTATAGGCGCGTCAAAGCCCGAGTATTCCATACCCTCTGAAAATTGTTCGATAGCGTTGAGAGAGGGTAGGGATTCTATGCCGAATTCGCTGCAAAAACGCGTATCGTTTTTAGCGTAATAGTCCAGTTTTCTCAGTCCGTGCCATACGTGCCACAGATGAGTATCGCCGTAATCGCAGCTGTTTATTTTCTGCATATACGTACCGCTCGAAGGGGTGCACGCCCAATAAGGGGTAACGTCGTCTACGGTTTTCAAAAACTCGGGCAGAGTCTTGTAGAAGAATTCACCCGTATATTTTATAACGTCTTTTCTGTACAGCCACGCCATAGACATAGATTCTATCTCGTTGTTGCCCGCCCACAGGCACAGGCAAGCGTGATGTTTAAGACGCAATACGTTGTCTTTTATTTCCGCAAGTACGTTGTCCACAAAGGATTTATCGTCGAAAGGATAGGGCGAGCAAGCGAAGTTGAAGTCCTGCCATACGAGTATGCCCATTCTGTCGCAAAGGTCATAGAAAGCGTCGCTTTCGTAATAACCTCCTCCCCATACTCTCAGCATATTCATATTGCAGTCTTTGGCTTTGAGAATGAGGTCGTGCAGTCTTTGCGTCGATACGTTGGTAATAAAACTGTCTGCGGGTACCCAGTTTGCGCCTCTGGCGAAAATCTTTTTGCCGTTGAGATAAAAGCAGAAATTCTTGCCGTACATATCCTCTTTCGTATCGAGTTTTATAGTTCTGAGGCCGATTTTCATCGAGCGGGTATCCACTACTTTATTGCCCTGCGAAACGATTATATCCAGGTCGTAGAGGTTGGCATCTCCCATATTGTTGCACCACCAGAGTTTGGGGCGAAGCACGTCGAGGGAGACAGAGTTGTCTCCGCCTTTGTAGCGGGCGATTTGCTTGTCGCCGAACGAGAGAGTATAGCTGTATTCTAGCTGTTCGTCTCCCGAAACCTCAGTATTTATTTTAAGTTCTACCATATCCTGTCGGTGGATTTGCTTGATATCCACGCGCACGATTTTGCCTGCGTCGAAACATTTTATATAGCAGTCTTTGGATATACCTGCGGTAAGCAGGTGAGGACCCCAGTCCCAGCCGAAGTGATAGGGGCTTTTTCTTATATGGCAAGAGCCTGCCTCTCCCAAAGTGGAATTGGGGAGAGGGTGTTGGGCTTGTTTTGTTTTGACGTATTCCAAAGGGGAAGCGAAGTCGACACGCAGCGAATTTATGCCGGCTTTGACTATGTTTTTGACGTTGAAAGCGTAATGGCGGTTGATATTGTCCGTATTAGCGACTTTGGTATCGTTTACGTAAACCGTAGCGAGAGTGTCGAGCATCTCGAAATTGAGTTCTATGAATTCGTAGGACAAATCCTCTTGCGTAAGCGTAAACTGTTTTGAATACGACCAGTCGCATTCTCCTACCCACTGTACGAGGTTTTCGTTGAGTGCGGTGAGAGGATTGGGAATAACGCCGTGAGAATAAAGGTCAGAAAAGACGTTGCCGGGTACGGTGACGTCGTAAGTCTTGTCGTCTCCGATTTTTTTAAGCGACCATTTGCCGTTGAGAATAAATTTTTTCATAAAATCCCCTTAGAAAAAATAAATGCTACATATACTTTAACATTTTTGACAGTTCAAGTCAATAGCCTTGTTTAGTATCGGTCGGCATAAGTATCCTCAACGGGCTATAAGGCGGAATACGTGGTAAGTCATAATGCGTTGCAAGTCATAAGACACTATTGTTTTGATAAGTTACTGAAAAGGCGGTAAAGGCTTGGAAAAGCAGGACGTACGATTTATATTTTTTTAACAAAAAGCGCGATTTCGTCCATTTATCGAGAGTATAAAACGTAGTATAATATAGACAACGAGCATAGAATAAAGGGGTAAAGATTATGGCAAAACTCAACAAAAAACAAAAGATAATAATCGGCATAACCGTGCCTTTGGCGGCAGTCGTGATAGTTATCGTATCCGTACTTGCGTCCTTTGCGTATTTTCCCTACCGCAAGGGCGAGGTGGAAAAAGCTACGAGTATCGCTCTTCCGTCCGACGGCGTGGTAAGAGTACTTCAGCTTACCGACCTGCATCTCATCTCTACCGATACGAAGAAGGAGGACAAGCAGACTCTCAAATGGGTAGAAGAAGCGATAGAATATGCAAAACCCGATATAGTAGCCGTTACGGGGGATGCAGTAGGCTCGCTTGCGCCTTTCAGAATGAGGGATAAATCACTTATTGCTTTGGCAGAGATATTCGAGGAAAAGCAGATATACTGGATGCTGACTTTCGGCAATCACGACGGAGAGTGGTCATACGCGTCGGGCGGTGAGGTAGGAGCGGATAACCGCGACGAAGGCAAACAAGAACTTGCCGATTTGCTCAAAGGATACGAGTATTCGCTTTTGCAGACGGGAGATACCGACGGCGTAGGTAATTACGTAATAGACGTAGTAAACGAAGAGGGAAAAGCCGTATACGCTTTTGTTAATATGGACAGCCACGATAAGGCTTTTGACGAAAACGGGAATAAACTTGGTTACAGCGGACTGACCGCCAACCAGGTAGTTTGGTACGAGGAGCAGATGAACGCGCTTAAGGAAAGAGCGGGCGGAGAGGTAGTCAAATCCGCGTTGTTTATGCACGTGCCTTTGTACGAGTATAATGATGCGTGGCTCAATTACGAGCATACGGGCGGATTTGCTCCCGTATATACCGAGGGAAAGGTGTATTGCGCAGACGAAAATATAGGATTTTTCGACAAGATGGTTGAACTCGGAAGCACGGATTTCGTGGGGGTAGGACACGACCACGATTTCCATTTCGCAATAGACTATAAGGAAGTTTATCTCACTTACGGCAGAGTGTCGGGAGTCAACGCGTGGGGAAGACGCACGCCCGTGGGTGCAAGTGTGATTGATATCAACGTAAATGCCGACAGCTTGCAATCGCGATACAAATTCACCGTTTTGGAGCCTACGTTCGACTATGAAGAATGGGAAGGCTGGGCATACGGCTGGTAACTAAACAGAAATGAAAAAACGCGCCGATAAAGGCGCGTTTTTTTTCGTCGTAAAACACTTGTTTTGCAAGCATAAAGCTATCTCAATCGGTAGGCGTATATTTAGACACAGTTTAATTATATCCCAAAAGATGAGCAAATACCTTGCGGACAAAATACGTCTTGAATATCAAATTCCGATATGGTATAATAAAGTATACACTATCAGTTGCGTGCAAGCGCGCGCGTTTTTGCGCAAAGGGGGAATATGCAGTTTTGGTGGTTGATACCTATCGTGCTTTTAGCTTGTGCCGTCGAAGGCTTCGCCGTATATCTTCTCAGATATAAGAATACGCTCAGCCTTATTCTTGTTACGGTAATAGCCGCTTTCGTAATGGGCTATAAGACTTTCGAGTTTGCTGGCTACCGCATACAGGGGGTGGCAGAATATCCTATAGAGTTTTCTCATATCAGCTATTTCGTATTCGGTACAATCGTGCTTTTGGGATTGAGAAGACTTTACGGTCTTGCTGGATACTGCGCTACGCTCACGGGACTGGGCAACGTAATAGCTTTATGCGCTTCTCCCGACTCTATGATATCGGGCTTTCGCAGCGGCGGTTATTTTGCGCTGTCGATAATACTTCACAATCTTATGCTTTTCGGCGGCGTTCTGCTTTTGTGTAACAGCGTTAAGTTCAGAATAAAGGATATATGGACGGCTTTTTTGGCAATTGCATTGATATGCGGTTTTGCTCAGCTTGTGAATGCGGGACTGATATACTCAGATATAGATTACAAGGACAGCATAGTAATTCTCAAGATAATGGACGGCAGAATTTTCGAGTACATCGTACCGCCCGAAAAACTTACGGTAGCGGGAAAGGTAATAGGGTGTATAGTTTTGCTTCTTGCGGTATGCGGCAGCGTGGTGCTGTACTATTGGGGAAACAACAAAATCTATGCCCGCAAAGAAAAGCTAGCAGAGCAGAAATGTATAGACATAAGCTGTAAAAAGATTGGTATTATACCGCTTGTCGTTTGCATTGCCGGCAAAATCGGTGAGAGAAAGAAAGCTTTGAAAGATGCACAGGATTGCACAAGTCAAAGCTCGGGACAAGACGTATCTGACGAAAGCGTAAAAGAGAAGGACGGTTTAAACAATACCGACGAATGAGAAAGAGAAAAAGACAAATAAGATAAATAATAGGTATAAGAAAAAGGAGCGCGGCTTGCACTCCTTTTTTTACTGTGTATTGACTTGTCAGTCTTTGAGAAACTTTTTGTATCCTTTTCCGTACTGAAGACATCTCGAAACTCTAGACAGCGTAGCAGAGGATATCTCAGTAGCTTCTATTACTTTTGCATAAGTAAGCCCGCTTTTGAGAAGCTTTGCCGCTTTAAGACGCTGAGCCATCTGCTCGAGCTCCTTATTCGTGCATAAGTCCTCGAAGAGAATACGGCAGTCTTCTTGGCTGTTTACGTCTGCAATCAGCGCATACAGTTCGCTAAGCATATTTTCTCTTTGTATCTCGTCCATATATCACTCCTCGTCGATAGACTTTTCGCTTTCCGCAAGGAACGCTTTTGTCTTTTCGCTCACGGGGTTGTCAAAGACTTGCGAGGGAGTACCCTCTTCTTCTACCACTCCGTCTGCCATAAAGATTACTTTATCAGCGACTTTTTTGGCAAACTGCATTTCGTGAGTTACGACTATCATAGTGTGTCCGTCTTTTTTGAGGTCGCGGATTACCTTGAGCACCTCTCTGGTCAGTTCAGGGTCGAGCGCGCTTGTAGGTTCGTCAAAGCAGAGTATATCTGGTTGAAGAATGAGCGCACGTGCAATCGCTACGCGTTGCTGTTGACCGCCCGAGAGTTCGCAAGGATAGCTTTTGAGCTTTTCTCCCAGTCCTACGCGGTTGAGAAGAGCGACGGCTTTTTCTTTGATTTCAGCCATTGCTTTAGCGCGTTTTTCTCTCTCTTCCTTACTCCATCTTTTGAATCCTTTAGGAGCGCTCGCGCCGTATTTCAGCTGTGCGGCAAGAGTTACGTTTTTGAGGACGTTGAAGTGAGGGAAGAGATTGAACGACTGAAATACCATTCCGAAGTGTCCTCTCTTGGAGTCAATGAGTTTTTGCATCTGTTTGCTGATTTTCTCGGGTTTGACTTTTTTTTCGCGTTTGGATTTTCCGTTACTCTCTTGCGCCTGTATTGATTGAGAAGCGTCTTGGGAAGCTTGGGCGTACTTTACGCTTTCGCACTCTCCCGAGAGAGGAGTATCGTTATCATCAGCTTGGGCTGAGTTATCGGCGGAAATTTTGTCTATGGAAAAAATCTCCTCTCCCTTGAGATATATATCCGCTTTGTCGGGTATCTCGAGGAAGTTCAGACATCTCAAAAGCGTGGTTTTTCCGCTGCCGGACGAGCCGATTATCGCAAGTACCTGACCTTCGTCCAAAGTGAGGTCTATGCCTTTGAGAACTTTGACCGTTCCGAAATTCTTATATACGTTTTTAACTTCGTAGAATGCCATAGTTCACCTCACGCCTTATAGTAATTTGTACGCTTTTCAAGCCACTTGAAGAACAGCGTCAAAAGTCCGCTCATAGCGAGATAGAATACGCCCGTATAGAACAGCGGCCATATAATAGCGTACGTTGCTACTATGCCCTTTGCCGTAAGAATAATCTCGGGAAGAGCGATAATATTTGCAATCGAGGTATCCTTTACGAGGGTAATTACCTCGTTGCCCATTGCGGGCGTAATTTTCTTTACTACCTGAGGGAAGATGACCAGTCCGTTTACGCTGGCTTTTGACATACCCAGCACTTTTCCCGCTTCGTACTGTCCTTTGGGCATAGCCATAATACCGCCTCTGTAAATCTCCGCGAAGTAAGCCGCGTAGTTGATTGAAAAAGCAATAAGCGCGGCAAGAAACCTGTCCTTCATAGGCATATCGAAGATAAGACCGGGGCCGTACATCACGACTATTACCTGAAGCATAAGAGGGGTACCTCTTATTATCCATATAAAGGTATTGGCAATCCACTTGACGGGACGGAATCTCGACATAGCGCACGCGCATACTACCACGCCCAAAGGTATTGCGATTACCAGCGTGAGGAAAAACAATCCCAGCGTATACTTAGCGGCGTCGAGAAACTGAATGTTAACGTCTGCAAAACTCATACATTACGCCTCTGACTTGTAAGCGATAGGAGCATAGAGGGTATAGCCGATTACGATAGTACCCTTGTTGGCGAGGTATTCCCAGCCGGACTTTTCTTCGTCGGAGAGAGTATCCCATACGGAGGTATAAGAAACGTCGCAGAGTTCGCTTTCGAGTCCGTAAACCTTAGCGATTTCGGCAAGCTTGCCGTTGGACTGGAGGGTAGCGAGAGCGGTATTGATTTTGTCGATGGTACCCAAATCGCCTTTGCGTGCTGCGATGCCGTATTTTTCCTCTACGAATACGAGGTCGGGTACGATAGCGAGGTCACTGAACTTAGTATCGGCGTTGCAATAGAAGTTTGCGAGTACCGAGTCGAGAATAACAACGTCGCTGGAGCCGGAGAGAACGTCGGTGAGAGCCATCATCTGACTGCTTGCGCCGACGGTATTGGAAAAGCCCTGTTCTATAGCTACGTCTTCGCCTGCGCTTCCCAGCTCAAAAGTAACGGTAGCGTTTTTCATACTCTCAGCGGTAGCATACTTGGAGAGGTCGGACTTTTTGACTACGGCTACCTGCTTGTTGTTGAGGTAGGGGGTAGATATCTGCATATTAGCTTCACGTTCTGCAGTGATTGTCAAACCGTTCCAGATGAGGTCGATAGACTTGCTTTCGAGTTCGGTCTCTTTAGCGTCCCAGCTGATGAGCTGGAATTCTACCTTGACGCCGAGTTCTTCGGCTACTGCTTTGGCGAGGTCCACGTCGAAGCCTATGAGTTCGGAGGGGGTACAAGCCGCAAAAGCGGATACCGTGCCCACAATCATTACTACCGCCAAAATGACGGCGATTATTCTTTTTTTCATAATAAACTCCTTTTTGTCTTAACTGGTAAGACGGGTTAATGAAGACATTATACTTTATTTCGCTAAAGTTGTAAAGTGAAATTGAGTATATTTTTTTATTTATTACGGCGTTTTAGTTAAAGGCAGGCGGTACGGAAAAGGCAAAAGATAAATGAGCGGTTTTTGCAAAGCGTTTGCACGCAAAACGAACTTTTCAGACTGACAGTATCAGGTATTTCACAGAGGGTAAAAAAATTTTAAAAAAAGTTTTGAAAAAAATGAAATAAATTGCGATACAAAAAGGTATTTATAGTGTAGTAAAGATAAACACGACGCAAACCTGCTTTTCAAGGGCATACGTTTTGCGGAAAACAAAAATAAAAAGGATTGATATAGCATACAAGTTAGTTGCAAAAAAACTTATCCCTGACAGTATCCCGAATGTACAAAATCCTGCAATTACAGAATGCTATAAACAATATGCGAAAGGCTTGCCGATTGATGGCAAGCCTTTTTACCGTATTTGATTAATTTTTTAAGATAAGTGCGATTGTTAATACGCTCTTATTTTTTTGCCGTGCTCTTTTTTGCTGCGGGCTTCTTTACGGGTGCTTTCTTTTCTGCGACTTCTTCCGATTTTGCTTTTTCAGCGGAAGCTTCTGCTTTAGCCGTACTCTTTTGCGAAGGCTTTGCAGCTTTCTTTGCGATATAAAGAGTCTTTATCTCGTGAGGTGCGAATACGAGTGCGTCTTGTTTTGCACTTGAGAGTTTGTTTTCAAGCATATCGCATTCCCATACGTCAGCCGCAAAATCCAGTTTGAGAGTAGTCTTCACTTCGTCGCCGTACGTTTCGTAAGCTCTCACTACGATACCCTTTTCGTCTTCTGCGACTTTGACGGTTTCGATGATAATGTTTTTGCTGTCGAATTTTGCCAAAGTGTCGATTTTAACGTCTTCGTTTACTATCTCTACGGGATTGTTGAAAATATATCCCTTAGCCATAAGGTCGGTATCTTCGAGTTTTGCCTTGTGAGGATAGATTGCGTAGCTGAAGTTATGTACTCCTCTGTCGCAGGTAGGGTCGGGGAATTGAGGAGCGCGCAACAGGGCAAGCGAGAGGAAACCGTTTTTAGCGCGGTGACCGTACTTGCAGTTGTTGAGAAGTGCCAAGCCGTAGTCTTCTCCGTCAAGGTTGACGAATTTATGCGCGCATACTTCGAATTGCGCCCACTGTACCTTGTCGTCTTCGTGAGTGGTGCGGTCGAAGTTGCCGAACTGAATATTACAGGTTACGTTGTCGGCAAATACGGTAGGTACGAAATCCGCTCTCAACATCTTGAGGTCTTCGTGCCAGTCTGCCGCAGTATCGAATTTGACCATATCCCCGCCGAGAGTAAGTATAACTTTTTGCACGAGCGTGGATTTGTTGTATTTGAAGAAGTTTTCTCTTACGAGGTTTGCGCCGTCGACGTAGGTACGCGAGGACTTGAGTTTGAATACCCACTTGTCAAGGTTGATATAGTTGATATCTATATCCCACGCGTTGTAGAACTTGAAGGGGTCGGTATATACCGTGAGTTTGTTGAAGTATTCTTTTACAAGCTCTTTGTCGCAAGTCTTGTCGATGAGCGAAGTAATCTCGCCGTTTGCGCCGAACGTAACCTTAAGGTTTTTGTTTTCGATGGTGTTGTCGGTGTATACGAATTCGCTGCTGTCGATTACGGCAGGAGTGAGCGCGCCGACGGAGTGAGCCTTAAGATTTGCTTTGTACCAGTTGTTGTCAACGCAGACGTACTCGTCTCTGTCGAAGTCGACAGGGTTGATTGCGCTTACGCCCTCTTTGCCAGAGAGAGCCTTGAGCATAATAGCCTCGATTTCTTTAAGCTCGTCGTACATAATCTGGTATCTTGCGTACGCTTCGTCATAAACTCTCTTGATAGACGAGCCGGGGAGTACGTCGTGGAATTGATACAGGAGTACTTCTTTCCATATCTCCTCGACCTTCTTTCTGTCGTAGCTTACGCCCTGAAGGAAAGCGACCGCACCCAGCCATTCTACCTTGTGGAGCATCTCCTCGATGCGTCTGTTCCACTTTTTGCAGTTAGCCTGCGAGGTGTAGCAGCCTTGGTGTCTTTCGTAGTACAATTCTCCCGTATGCGTAGGGAATATGTCGGACATATCTTTTATGTCGTCAAAGAAGTTAATTGCGGGAGAGGGCTTGCAAGGAGCAAGACCGTCCATATTTTTCTTATGGCGCATAAGGTATTCGAGATGTCCTTCGCCGGGACCGCCGCCTCCGTCGCCGTCGCCGAACATAAGCAGAGCTTTTTTGCAAATCTCTTTTTCGGAGTATCTGTCTTCGCTCTTTTTGATTGCAAAAGGAGACATACCCGAGTTATAGTCGCCGAGAGGCTCCATATGAGAGATGAGTTTCGTTCCGTCGAGACCTACCCAGTTGAAAGTACGGTAGGGGAAACGGTTGAAATCGTTGGAGCAGAGTTTGATTGTCATAAAGTAATCCATTCCGCTCTTTTTGAGTACCTGAGGAAGCGTTGCGGGGAAACCGAATACGTCGGGCAGCCAGCACATTCTGGATTTGAAGTTGAATTCGTCCTTCCAGAATTTCTGACCGTACAGACATTGTCTGACCCACGATTCTCCGCCGGAGAGGTTGCAGTCGCCTTCGACCCACATACCGCCCTGAAGCTCTATCCTTCCTTCCTCGACGTATTTCTTTGCTCTTTCGAAAAGTTCGGGATATTCTTCTTTGAGCCATACGAACATCTGAGGTTGGGACTCTGCGAAGTAGAAATCGTCGTAGAGTGCGAGATTGCGTATCTGATTGGCAAAAGTACGTCCGATTTTACGTTTTGTTTCGCGAATAGGCCACAGCCACGCAAGGTCGATATGAGCGTGACCTATGCAGTAGTAGGTAGTAGCTTCGTATTCGGGTTTTTTTTCGAGAGTAGGCTTTAAGAATTCTCTTGCTTTTTCTACGCCCTCTTTCTTGTAAATCTTATAGCTTTTAGAAAGAGCCTCGTCTATTTCTTTGTAGCGGGGAGTTTCCTTGTCGAGAAGGAGCATAATGAAAAACAAATCAATGTAGTCGTAATAATATTGATTGAGTTCCTCGTCGTGTATACAGATATCGCAGCGTCTTAAGTGCGCGGTACATTTTTTGAAGCGGAACTTGCCGTTGAAGCCCGCGTCGACGTACATATCTATTTTTTCGCCGCCTTCTGCGTAGTCGGTGATATCCACTCTTTGTTTAGCTATGAGCGAGTGGAAGACGTCGCCCTTGCTGAGGATTTGCGTAAGTCCTTGAATGACGATGCCGTCGGGGTTAAAGACGAGACCTTCGCCCTGAAGCTTGATACGGCAAATTACGCTTTTGCCTTTTGCTTTTTTGGGTACGGTACCCGTAAAGTGAAACCACGCGCAGTCGAAGCTGTCGGCATATTCTTTACGCTTGCCCCAAGCTTGCCACTGACGTATAGGTTTGAAAGCCGACTTGTCGAGGTCGTTCCATTTGATAGGTTCTTTACTCTTGATAATTTCGGCTTTTAAATCGCCCACTTTCTGGTTGATGGCGCATTTGATATTCCAGATATGCAAAACGTGGTTTTTGTTGTGCATAGCTTTTTTTACAATTTTTTTGTCAAATCCCATAAGTACTCCCATACAAAATTTTGCAAATTAATAAATTTATTATATCATAGCGAAAAAAGATAAATCAACACGTATTTGTCAAATATTTGCTTCAAAAAGCGTTGAAATATATGGACAAAACGGATAAACGGTGTAAAATAAAAGTAATTTGTCTAGCCTTAGTAATTTAAGTTACATAGGCGGCGGCATTGTCAGACAAAATCCGCTATTGCCTAATTTGAGATAATATGGTAAAATAAAAAAAAGGAAAGGGGGAAGAGCCTTTATGAAGAAGAAAATTTTGATAATCGCTATATTGCTGTGCGTTGTCGCGACGTGTGTATTTTCGGCGTGCACGTTCAAGCAGGAGGACATACTCACGGATAAAGATACCGTCAAAGGAGTTTCTATCGTTTTTGCCGACGGAATCACCGCCGAGCTCAGCGAAGAGGATATGAAAACGGTCATAAGTTCCGTAAAGAGAATAGGCGAAATGAGTTACGACATCAACAATACCTTGCAAGGACAAATTACGTGGGAGTACGATTACACTTTCAAACTGACCGTCGAGCGCAAAAAGTTTTTGTTTTTTAAGAAAGAGAGAAACGAATATTACTATTTCGGCACTCACGTTACGCACACCAACGATAAAGGCGAAACCAAAAACTACGACAACGATTACGAGTGGTGCTATCTGAATAACTCCCTCAAATATACCAAGCAGATGGACAAGGAAGAGGCTGTCAAGTTCAGAGAGCATTTCGACAAAATCAACGCCGACTTGCGCAAAGAGAAATACGACGGAATAAAAGAGACTTTCCGAAATGCGGGCTATACCGTGAGCGAACTTACCGACGACGATTTGAGTTACGTCTTCAACGACGAAACGCAAGAGACCGTCTGGGTAAACGCAATTGAAGGATTTTGGGCAGTCAAGGGCGAAGAGGCTTACCGTTTTTATCTTACGGACGATTTAGAGAGAGCCGAGGCATTCTCTTCCAAGATGAGCAAATACGGCGGCAAGAATACGGGTTGTCTTTGCGGATACGGCAATGTGACTGACACCGAGCTATTGAACGCAATATACAATTGACGGCTAAAGCGAATACAAAAAACCTAGGCGTACCGAAAGCGGTACGCCTTTTTCTAAGCAACGCTTGACAATAAAGCTTGCAAATAATAAATTATAAGGGCGGACAAAGGGGCAAAACAGCCGGTCCGTATCGGAGAAGTATTATGGAACAACACGTCGCAACGGCAAAAGATAACCGACTTACCTATTACGTCCTCAGGCGCAAGGGTATGAGGAATATGCGTCTGAGAGTAAACGACAAGGGACAAGCCGTCGTATCTTGTTCGTCGCGCGTACCTCTCGAGCGAATTAACGCTTTTGTCATAAAAAACGCAGACTGGTTAATCTCAGAGCTTAGCAAAATAAAATCCGAGGGCGTGCTGGAAGAGAGAAAATACCTGACTTGCGAAAAATATCTCTTTGCGGGCAAGGAATATATGTTGGTCGTCATCGAGGGAGAGAGGGAATACGTTGGGACGGTCGGAGACAATCTCGCGCTTGTGGTCAAAGACAAGAATGACTTCGAGCGAAAGAGAAAACTCGTCGACAACTGGTACAAAAATAAAGCGAAAGAGCTTTTTGCGGAACGTTTTGAATATTGCGTAAACAATTACAGGGAGATTTTCCCCGACAATTACAAACTTTCTATAAGACAGATGAAAGCCCGCTGGGGAACTTGCATAATCAATAAAAAAACGGTAGTGCTCAACTTTAAACTCGTCTATGCCGACGTAAGATATCTCGACTACGTGATAATGCACGAGCTGTGTCATTTTTATCACAAAAATCACGACGCTTCGTTCTACGGTATGCTTGCGCGTTTCATTCCCGATTACAAGGCTTTGAGAAAGGGATTGACTTCCTATTACATAAGATACAGCCATTTGTGAACGGCAATTGCGCGCGTGCGCCTCGCTATAAAGTCAGGGCAACTGACTTTATAGCGTATGAGCGCCCGTACGTAACCTGCACGTAATCCGTGCGTAAAGCGAAAGACGCAGTAAACGCGACGGCAGTTGCCGTCGCGTTTGTGATTTATTTTCAATGTTTTGCATTAAGCTTTATACTTAACACGCCTTGTGAAGCTTTATGAATTTGATTAAAATAAATACAAAAATAAGCCCAATTCAAGCGCGGGTAATTTTATCGTAAAACGTCAAGAGGTATTTGTCCGTCATACCTGCTACTATATCGGTAGCTACTCTTTCGGGATATTTTGCATTGCGCTCGAAATAAGCGTCTACCGCTTCTTTGCGGGGATAAATATAGGGACGGTAATACTTGTCCGTCAGTTTTTTGTCGGTGGTCAAATCTTTGTAGAAAGTTTCGTAAACGGCAGAGATAATATCCGCGAGTTTATCGTCGGGGTATTCGTCTACCGCAGAATGGTCGCTTAGGTATATCTCTTTGTAATTATCGCTGAATATGCCTTGAAGAGCCTCGTAGGCATCTTTGCCGAGAGCTATGTAATTTTTGCCGTAGGAATTGTTGATTATGTCTACGGACAGCGATGATATAATCTCGTGATTGAAAGTGCCCAGCACGTTTTCGCGATAGTTTTCAAAAGGGACGTAACCGAGTTTTGCCGCGTCCTGTCTGTCCTTGCCTATATACGCTATTACGTCGGCTATGCGCACAAGACAGCCTTCGAGAGTGCTTGCAAACAGATTTTCGTCGTCGAGCTTTCCTTCGTATGCAAGCGAGAGTTTGTGCTCCAAATCCTCAAAAGTCTTTACGGAAGATTGCGTGGGCATATATTTGTTTGCCAGTTTTTCGCCGTTGTGGCAGAGTACTCCGTCAGCTACCTGTAGAGATACGTTTGCGCCCACTACTTCCGTGAGGTATCTCGCGCTTTGCACGTGATGATAAAATCTGTAGCCGTATTTTTGTGCAGCTTTGTCGAGCATTTTTTCTCCCTTGTGTCCGAAAGGGCAATGACCGAGGTCGTGAGCAAGCGCAATGGCTTCTATGAGGTCGGTATTGAGTTTGAGCGCGCCGCCTATGGTGCGGGCTATTCTCGACACTAGCTGTACGTGATAAGCGCGCGTTGAGATATCGTCATTGTCTTTGAGAGAGAAGACTTGCGTCTTACCGGCGTACCTGTTGAAGAGAGGAAGATTTATAATAGCTTCGCAATCGCGTACGTACTGCCGCCTGAAAATTTTGGGCGTGTACGCGGTTTTACGCACGCAGTCGGAGTCTTTTGCCGCGTAGGGCGCAAGCAAAGCGTCTTTTTGCGCGTAGTCTTCACAAAGTTTTTCGTATATTTTTTTGTCGAGAGTAAAAGTCATAGCGTATCCTTTCTTATTCGAAGAGTAAATCTTTTATTGCTCTTTCGTAAACCTCGTAGAGCTTTTTGAAATCGCCGAGCGAAACTCTTTCGTCTGTCTGGTGTATCGTGCTTTCCTGATTGGGGAAGATAGGTCCGAAAGCCACGCCGCACTTGAGCGCGCGGGCATAAGTGCCGCCGCCTATTGTGATAGGAGTTGCTTTTTCTCCCGTAACGGCATTGTAGGACGCGAGCAGTTTTTGCACAAGCTCGTTGTCTTTGTCGATATACAGCGGGTCGTGGAAGTTGCGTACCTTTACTTCCGCTTTGAGATTTTCACGGAGCATATCGGCTATTTGTTCTTTGGTATAGCTTACGGGGTGGCGAATATCGACGATGAGATGCATTTTTCTGTTATACAGTCGGGTGGACGGCAGATTTTCGCCGTTGACCACGCCTACGTTGAAAGTGAGTTTTCCGCTCGCCTCGTCTGAGAGTTTGACTCCCGCGCCGCTGCCGTCGTTGTGGCAGAATTTATCGCGTATGTCTTTGAATTCCCCGCCGATGTTTTCAGCGAGGAAATTCATAAGTCTCCAGAAAGCGTTGTCGCCCTTTTCGGGGGTAGACGCGTGAGCGGGCGTGCCGTAAGCGGTGATATAAGTCTTACCACCGTTGACGGATACGGATATTTTGTCGTCGTCGGGAAGTACGTCGAGAGCCATATCGAGCACGCACGAGCATTTAGCCATTACGATATTACCTCTCTCTCCGCCCTCGATGGAGAGTAATTTTTTTGGCATATCGACGGATATGTCGTAACCGACAAGTCCTTTTTCGCAGTTTATGACAGGGAAATCTCCGTCGGGCGAAAAGCCTTTTTCGGGCATCACGTCCACTTCGTTGTAGTGCTCTATGCACTTCCAACCGCTCTCTTCGTTGCCGCCGAAGATAAAGCGTATTTTGTATTTGGGTTTGTATCCCTGTTTAATCAGATTATCCACTGCATAAAGACAGCACAGCATAGGTCCTTTATCGTCGAGCACGCCTCTGCCGTACAGATAGCCGTCTTTAATCTCACCGAGAGGGTTTGCGCTCCACTCGTCCTTGTCGTAAGGTACTACGTCTATATGTCCGAGTATGCCGAAAGTTTGCCCTTCTCCTATATCGCACGTGCAGTAATAGCCTTTTTCGTTGTGTACGGTCATACCCATTTGCTTTGCGGTGTCGCACACTAGGTCCAGACAGTCTGCCACGCCTTTACCGAAGGGAGAGCGTGAGCAGGGGGCAGATTGCACGCTGTCTATGCCTACCAGTTGGAGAGTCTTTTTTAAGAGTTTGTCAAAAGTGTCTTGCATAGAATTTTATGCTCCTTGAAAACTTTTTCAATATATTGTATAAATATTATACACAATCGGCGCAAAATATGTTATATTATTAGACGAAAATACAAGAAAAATTTTTGAGGAATATTTATGACTACTGTAAGAACGAGATTCGCACCTTCCCCTACGGGCTTTATGCATATAGGAAATCTCAGGACGTGCCTTTACGCGTACCTGTTTGCCAAGCAGGCGGGCGGAAAGTTTGTTTTGCGTATAGAGGACACTGACCAGGAGAGATACGTCGAAGGCGCGGTAGACCTTATTTACCGCACGCTCAAGACGGCGGGTATAGAGCACGACGAAGGACCCGACAAGGACGGCGGATACGGTCCTTATATCCAGAGCGAGCGTAAGGATATTTATCTCAAGTACGCAAAGGAGCTTGTCGAAAAGGGCGGAGCTTACTATTGTTTCTGCACCAAAGAAAGACTTGACTCTTTAAAGGACGATAAGGGTATAGCCAAGTACGACAAGCATTGTCTTTCGCTCAGCAAGGAAGAAGTGCAAAGACGTCTTGACGCAGGCGAACATTACGTCATAAGACAGAATATTCCCGCGGAGGGAGTGAGCGAATACGACGATATGGTATTCGGTCATATCAGCGTACCCAACGAGGATATGGAGGACAATATTCTCATAAAGTCGGACGGTATGCCTACCTATAATTTTGCCAACGTAGTCGACGACCATCTTATGGCAATCAATTACGTCATAAGAGGCGTCGAATATCTTTCCTCTACGCCCAAGTACAATCTTATGTATGACGCATTCGGTTGGGAAAGACCTCATTATATGCACTTATCTCCTATAATGAAAGACGCGCAGAGAAAATTGTCCAAGCGTTACGGCGACGCCAACTTTGAGGATTTTCTCGCAAAAGGTTATCTGCCCGAGGCTATCGTCAACTATATCGCGCTTTTGGGTTGGTCGCCTAAGGGCAACGAGGAAAAACTGAGTATGGCTCAGCTTGTCGAGCAGTTTGACGTGGAGGGTATATCCAAATCTCCCAGTATATTCGACGAAGCAAAGATGAGATGGCTCAACGGAGAGTATATAAAGGAAATGAGCGTCGAGAAGTTTGTAGAGGTCGCAAAGCCCTACTTCGATAAGAGCAAGATTGCGGGCAAATACGATTACAGCGCGCTTGCAAAACTTCTCATTCCCAGAGTGGAGATTTTGAGCGAAATCCCCGACAAAGTAAACTTCCTCGAAGAATTCGGCGAATACGACGTCGAGATGTTCGAGCATAAAAAGATGAAAATCACTAAAGAAATGGCGCTTGCAAATCTCAAAGAGATAGAGAAAGTTTACGAAAACGAAAGCGTATGGACGGACGAAAATCTCAAAGCCAAGGCTTCGGAGCTTGCCGAGAAACTGTCCTGTAAGAGCGGACAGATATTCCTGCCTTTGCGTCTTGCTTTGACGGGCGTAGCTTCCACCCCGGGCGGTGCTACGGAAATGGCGGAGCTTTTGGGTAAGGAAGAGAGCATGAGAAGACTTGACTATTCTATTGCTTTATTGGAAAAAGCGCTTGCATAAATTGTATGAGATTTTGCGCTATATAAAATCAAATAAATTTTACGGTATAGCTAAACATATATTGCATCATAAAGGCAACTCGAAAGGGGGTTGCCTTTTTTATATCGTCGGTTGAAAACGGTAAACGGAATTTTAAGTATTGATTTATAATTCTTTATACTTGCCGTATAAAGGGGAGATAAAAAGAGCATTTTATCAATCATTTTGTAAAAACGACGAATTTTCTTGAAAAGTCGCAACGACAACAAAAGCCCGAAATAAATTTTATACTTATTGTATAAAGTTTTTAGAAGTTTTTTGTCAGAAATCGCTTATTATATATCTATTACAGTATATATTTATACAATTTAAGTCTTGGGTAAATTGTATAAATAGGGGTAAAGGGGGAAATCTGTCGATAAAATGCGCTCGGCTTATGTCTTGAATAAATATGTTATGTCGAGTAAAAATTACTGATTAATAAGACAGCCGCTTACAAAGTTTTTGCAATAAAAACAGTTTTTCAGATATCGGTTTGCGCTATTCCAAAAAGTGTTTTCAATATATTGCGTATCGGCAGCGCACAAGACTCAATATATAAGACACATAAGCGTTTTATGCGCCTATATCGCATATTTTTGCGCATACGCACACTTTTAATAAAGGCGCGCGGGCTTGCGGGAAAAGAGGAAAATATACTGAAATTTTATAAAATCGACTTGATTTTGCTTTACAATTTGTTTTTGCTGTGCTAATATACACTTAGTATTTTTTCGGAAATACGCACCCTTGTTCGGGTAGCTCCCGAACCATCAGACCAAAAGGAGGTATAAAAATGAACAAGTACGAATTGTTGTGTATCATCGAGAACGAACTTTCCGATGAGGCTAAGCAAGAAGTAGTTGACAAAATGGCTGAGGTTATCACGTCCAACGGCGGTGAAATCGAAGGCACTGACAAATGGGGTACCAGGAAGTACGCTTACCCTATCGACTACAAGACCGAAGGCTACTATGTTTTGGTAAACTTCAGCGCGCCCGCAAACGTTCCCGAAGCAATCAAGACTTTCAATCGTAACACCGATGCGCTTGTAAGAAGTATGATTATCAAGAAGTAAGGAGAAAAACTATGAACAAAGTAATTTTGATAGGCAATCTTACTCGTGACCCCGAGTCGGGTTCTACCCAGAGCGGAGTGCAGTTTTGTAGATTTTCCATTGCCGTAAACCGCAGATTCAGCAGAGAAAACGAAGCTACCGATTATTTTAATATCGTATGCTGGAGAGCGCTTGCGGAAAACTGCTCCAAGCTTCTTGCAAAGGGCAGAAAAGTCTGTGTATGCGGTTCTATCCAGACGCGTCAGTACGAGCAGGACGGTATCAAACGTACGGCATTCGACATAATTGCCGACGAAGTAGAATTCCTCTCGCCCGCTAAGGGAGACGACGCAGCGGAACAACCCGCAAAGAAACAGGAGCCTGTAAGCAATCTTACCCCTGTTGAAGACGAATTACCATTCTAATTTAAAAAGGAGACAGAACAATGGCTGAAGAGAAAGTAGTTAAGCGTCCTGCAGGCAAAAAGCCCGTATCTCGCAAAAAAGTTTGTATTTTCTGTGTTGACAAGATTGACTCTGTAGACTATAAAGACGTAGCAAAGCTTCGCAAATACATTACCGAAAAGGGTAAAATCGTTCCTAGAAGAATGAGCGGCGTATGCGCTAAGCACCAGAGAATAGTTACCGAAGCAATCAAGAGAGCAAGAGAAATGGCTTTGCTCCCTTACGTAGCAGAATAATTGAAAAAAACAAAAGACGAGAGGTACAAAGTACCTCTCTTTTTTTATGGACAAAACGTAAGTTTGGTGCTTAGGTTTGTCTAGTATTCGGTTGATTTAAAAATCAAACGGTATTGACACGTCCGCACCGAGGTGCTAAACTATAGTTATAAAAAGCTCCGATAGCGTAAGATAAGAAGTATGCGAAAACTTATCTTAATATCGAATAATGCAGGCAATCGGAGAAAAATACTATGCGGGATTAAGATTGATTAAGCTATCATAATCCAAAAGAAAGACTTCGCTTTGACGAGGTCTTTCTTTTTTTGTTGTTTGTGAGGAACAGCTGAAAATCGGTTTTTATCAGTTGACTGCCGACAAAAAAATAATTGGCAAATATTGCCAAAAAAATATGGACGAAAAAGGATTAATCGCAGCGGCAAAAGATGATAATAGAGCATTGTGACAGATTGACGAAAGACGATTCGCGTGAAAAATTTTCCCCCATAGATGAGAGGACTCGAAAGAGAAATTTATGTCGGCGGGTGTTAAAATAGTGTATTTTGCGTATGTAAAATCAAGTATTTTCGTGTACGATTTACAAAAATAGGGTATTGAAGTTTTATATATATTATGTTATAATTACACTGCATATCGATTTAGGTAAAAACGCATAACGTACGCTGAGGGAGGAAAAATGACATCGCTTAAAGTCGCGATAGATTTGGGAAGTGACAGAGTAAAAGTCGCTTTTGCATATAAGGACGGAGAAAAAGCCGTCTACGGCAAGCTTGCCGACAGAGACGTTACGGGTAGTATCGTGACGCCTGCTATCGCTTATTACGACGAAGAGAGCGGACGCTGGCTCTTCGGCGAAGACGTCTACCGCGGTACGGACAGACCCTTTATCACGGTAGTAAAAATCAAGACGCTCATATCTCTGCTTATGCGCAGAGAGAACAAGGCCGTTACTTTGTCAAACCGCGAATTTTACCGCAACGGCTATGATTTTCCCAAGTTTTATTTTCCCGTAAAGAAAAAAAGTTCCGCCGACCTCAAAGAGGCTGTGGATTTGGATATGACTTTCAAGGGCGACGTTACGCCCGAAAAGGTATGCGAAAGCTTTTTCGTATATCTCGCTCAGCAGATAGTCAATCCCGCAATAATGCGTCTTGGCAAGGAGCGTAACCTCGAATTTGACGAAGTGGATTACGCTTTAGTATATCCCGCAAAGGCGGGCAAGGAAGTCGTAGACGAGCTGAAAAGACTTGTCAGATACGCTTTCGGCAAATTGCCGCGCACGGTAATTTCGGCTACGAAAGCACTGGGACTTCTTGCATATCACAGAGGCGCGCTTGCGGGCGACGAACAACTCGTTATAGTAGATATGGGCGAAGAGGATATCTCGGTGGCAAAACTTTCGCTCAGCAGCGATAAAACCGTTATCGTCGACGGCGTGGACGGACACAATCAGCCTATGGATTTGGGCGGCAACGATATTGACTACGCGGTCAGGGATTTTCTCGAAAACGCCGTGTGTGAAAGGGAAACGCCGGGCGTACCTGCAGATATGAACGATTTTGTCGCCGAGAGAGGCACTCATTCGGGACAGTTCCTTTTGATGACCGAAATAAAGAAAGCCAAAAACGCGCTTTCTCTTCCCGACGCGGTATATGACAGAATATTCGAAAAGGGCGTGCCCGTTAGTTTTCAAAGAGACGTGGTGGTACAGCGGAAAATTACCAGAGAGGATTTTTGCGACTGCATAGGTATTACGCACGGCGACAAGATAGCGGGGCGTATAGCCGAATACATAATCGAGGAATTGCGCCGCTCGGTAAACGCCAAGGTAGGCAAACTCGTTTTGTCGGGAGGCGTAACGGATACTTACGGGCTTGTAAGATTTATCAAGCGAGTGCTCAAACAAAACGCCGTCAACGTGCAAGTGATTACTTTCGACGATTATTGCAACAATGACGACGGTTTTAATATACTGTCCTACGAGGATTCGGTTTTTGCGCCTGCGGTAGGCGGTGCGATAGTCGCGCTTAAGGGCTATGAAATCAAGACGGTAGCCGCACTTTCGTACGGCACGTGGCAATACCGCAAGAAAGGAGACAAGTACTACAAAATACTCGATATATTCCTCAAAAAAGGACAGATACTTCCTCCCGACGGAGGCAAATACTGCGTTTCGTCCTGTCTCAAATATCTTGACAAATGGGAGGGAAAAGTCGTCAACGAAGAGATTTTTTCCACGACCGTTACGGAAACTTGCGAGATAGGCGAGCCTGACAGCGCGCTCAGACTGAGTATGCAAAAACGCATCGACCTCAAAGTCGTTGCCGGAGGCAAGAGCAGGGGCGCGATTTATATCTGTTACAGAGAGAGCGACGGCTCGCTTACGCCCGTACAAATCAAAGGCACGCTTTATTTTGACGAGGGAGTAAGGATTGACGGAGACGGAAGAGCCGTGCCTTATATCGAAAACAATCTATCCAAAAACGGAGCAAAGAATATTATCAAAATCCGACCGGCAGACAACGTATTCGAGATAAAATACGCCTGCTATAAAGACATTGTGCTAAGGTTCAGCGGCGTCGACGAATTTGACGTCGAGGGCGGCGATTGACAGGAGGCGATATGGCTTTGAACAAAAACAAAAAATATACCGTCACTTGCGTGGACGGAGCGTTTGACAAAGATATTCAGAAATCGGGAATATCGGGAGAAATACGCCCCTATGACGCAAAGATGGCTCAGATGACCAAGTGCATAGAGGAGTTAGACCGCTATGACGATTTTGCCGCGCTTAAAATCGAACCCGAAGTATACGAAAAAAGCGGGGACGGAGAGTACGGCATAAAGAGGTCGCACGTACATTCGAGCGTCAACAGTCCTCAGGTAATACTCAGACACCAGCAACTTGCCGCTGCGCAGTTTCTCAAGGAATTGAGAGGATTCGGACTTCTTGCCGACGTAGTGGGAAGCGGAAAGACTTTCGAGGCGTGCACGGTGCTAAGCGAGCTTGCCGTAAGAGGCAAGATGAAGTCGCTTCTCGTAGTAGTGCCCGCGCAGGTATACGATGACTGGATAGAGGTACTCGAGAAAAAATTCGGGCTGGGCAAAGGCGTGCTTATGAGCGTAAAAAACCCTGATTTCGGGGAGTGCGAGCATTTGCGCGAAAGCGGATTTATACGTCCCAAACGTCCTGTAATCGTAAAGGCAGAGGACTTTGCGGAGTGGAAGGAAAGCGCGATTAAAAACGTACTTTTCGACGTCGTAGTCGTAGACGAAGCGCATCACTTGTGCAGCGAAGAGGGCAGATACGCCAAGGCTATGAAACTTCTCTCGCTTATGATGGTTACCAAGAAAAAAGCCAACAGCACTTACTGCATACTCTTGTCGGCTACGCCTCATTCGGGCAACCTCGACAAGATGTTCAGACTGTGGTATTTCATACGTTGCAAGGGCGGTAACCCCGACGACTTCGACGAAAAGGACGACAAGGACAGGACGGCAGACTACGCAAAGGAAAAGAAGTACTACAAGGAAAACGTGTGCAGAGGCGCGGATACCGTAGCCGAATTCATCACGGCAGTAAAGAAGTACGAGATTGACAACAACTATTCCGAGCAGTTTGCCCAATACCTCAAATCCAAAAAAGAAGAAGAAAATTTCGCAAACGGAACTGAGGGCGAAAAGCAGATACTGAGAGAGGATTTTCTCAAGGACAACGGGTATATACGTGCGGATATACTCAAGCGCGTTGCAAGCGCTTATCACAACGGCGTATTGCGTACGATAATGATACGTCAGCCCAACGAACTCAGCAAGACCAGATACGTATTCAACCGTTATTTCTTCCCTTTGAAAAACGACGTGCCCAGAGTTATTCAGGTGCAATTCGACAAGGGCGTAAACGCAGAAGTCGATTTGCAGGAGATTAATTCCGACGGTGCGGTGCGTGCGGACGGCAAAGTATACTCCCTTAGAGATTATGCCGAGATGACCGACAAGACGGGAAGAGTACAGGAGAGATATGCCGAGCTTCTCGTGCCCGCGATTTTGGGTGCTACGGGTTCGTTTGCAGACAAGAGCATATTCGACAAGAAAAACTCTTTGAGATACTACTGGCAGCAGTTTGCGAGAAAGAGCGCGGCGGAGAGCGACAACGTATTCAGATTTATGCCCGCTACGGGAGACAGTTACGCATACAAACTTGCCGAACTCAAATATCTTCTCAGCCAACACGCGGGAGAAAGAGTACTCGTATTTTTCGACTACGACTTGCCACGTACCAGCAGAGGATACAGACAGTGGGAAAAAGTCGAAGCCGATTTGCTTGCCGACGAGAATTTTGCAGGCAGGATAATAATCGGCAGAGAAGACGAAAAGCAAAAGGCTATCTCCGACTTTGCAAAGCGCGAAGACGCGGTGCTCGTAGTCGAGGACAGTGCGTTTACCGAAGGCGTTAACTTGCAGGACAGCAGAATAATAATCAATTTTCAGGTTACGCCCGACCCGCTTGCTATGGACCAGAGAATAGGACGTATATTCCGTCTGGGGCAAGCCAACGACGTAGCGATTTATTCCTTTGCAGATATGAATAAGCTCGAGGGATTTGCGCTTGCGTATTTCAACACGATAGGACTTTTGTCGAGCAACAGCGGAGACGCAACGATTATCGCGGGAAGCAACAACGAGCGTATGGTTGCTCTGAGATGTCCCGCCTGCGGCAAAGTCGCGCTCTATTCCAAGCAAGAGTACGAGTACAGAAAGAGAAAAGGACTGCTGTACTGTTTTGCAAAAAAACAATGTATACAGGACGACCCCAAGGGTACGCTTATGGAGGAAATCAACGTCTACGAATTCAAGTGTTCGACTTGCGATACAGTATTCGCAAGGAGCATAGGAGACGGGGGCTATAAGTGTATATCCAAGACCGAAGGAGAGAGGGGCACGATGTGCAACTCGGGAGACAAGGGGGACAGAGATTATTATTGCAGCAAGCTGTGCGCAATGTTGCACTGTTCGAGATTCAAGAGTGAGATGGACGGTAAGTGCGCGGTTATCAATGCCTACCGCCACAATCCTCACACGACGGCAGTGGAACTCGCTACGCTATGCGCCAATTGCAAATACAAAGCGGGTTGTCCCGCAAAGTGCCGTTTCGGTACCGACAAGGAAAGCATTGCGCAGTGTTCGGTATGCGATTACAGCGAATGCTCGCCCAAACCGCACGTCATATCTTTTGACGAAAAATGGGCGGCGCGTTGTCCCAAGTGCGAAGACGAGGGCAACAAGGGATATTTGCGTCCCGTTGTAGCGCGTACTTTTGCGGCATACATAAGAGCGGCGTGGGAATTCAAACACGACAACGGCGAGTCTTTCTGCGCAAACCTCGAGAAGGAAGCGGACAAGGTAGCCGACATAAGAGAGATGCTCTCTATGGACAGATAACGGAGGACGTATGGCAAAGATATACGTAGGCAACGAATACGCGGGTACTTTCGAAAGCATAGCGAAGATGTATTCGCAAGGATGCGTCCCCGAGGGGCTCATCAAAAGCGCGGACGCCAACAGAATAGTAACCGCCGCGCAGGAATTCGTATTGACCAAAGGCAGAGCAAAGACCAAAGATGCGGGCGCGGACGCAACGATAGGAGAAGACGGCGCGTCTTGGTTTGCCGTATTCAGAGGCGCGAAACCCTTAAGCCGCAACGCCGAATGGCTTATGTTCGTGGAGACCGTCAAGGAGTATTTTCACCGCAATTATTCGCTTGTGGAATACTGTCCCAGGGATTACAGGCTGAGTGCTGACGAAGCGGCTTTGCAAAAGGAAAACATATCGAGATTTTTGAGATTGTTTTATCCGGGTTACGCTTTCGAGATATACAGAGGAGACGAGCAGGAAGGTATTGAAGATATCTACGGCGCATCGCTGAGAATGGAGCTTACCGACGGCACCGGAGAGGCTGTACCCGTGCTCGGCAAAGTGTTTTTCAGAAAAACTCCCAAGGGCATACTCGCTTACGGCAAGGACGATGCGGAGGATATAAACAAATATCTTCAGGCGTTTGACAAACCGCAGGACAACTACGCTTCCAGTCAGAACAGCCTGGAACTTACCGACACGGTGATAGACGCTCTCGACAGGCTCGTGCACCCCGCAGAAAGTTCGGAGTATATTCTTGACGATTGCATAATCTTTGCGAGCGACAACGATAAAAAAGCCGTGGAGATTATGGTCGAAAAAGGACCTAACGAAAGAGTGGATATTCTGTGCGTGAGTATGTCTGTGATGAATATATCGCACGTGAGATGGCAAAACGACAGCTACAATATCCGTCTGGGAGACAAGACCGTCCTCAAAGCCAACGTAGGCATAGGCGGTAAGTTCAATCTGTGGTGCAACAACTGCCGTAAAAAGACCCCTCTCGTGGAGTCGGACAAAATAAAGTTTTCATACGGCGGAAAGAAAAAGCTTTTAGTCATTGATTTGGCGCGCGAGGACTTCGGCATACCTGCCGACATACTTGCGGAGATAAAAGCCAGCGGGGTATTCTCCAAGCATATCGTTAAGATTTGTTGCAACGAAAATATACGTCTTGCGGGGGCTTGCGTGCGTTACGTCTGCGACGGAGACAGCATTACTCTCGACGACGGTCAAATCAAGTGCAAAAACTGTCCTTATCCCGAAGTAACGTTTGCGTGCGAGGACGGAGTTGTGCGCTATACGGCAAATCTGGCTTTTGCCCGAGACAGAATGACGCTCGTACCCAAAGATAAAGTCGTGGAGTGCGAGTGTTGCAAGCGCAACTTCTACAGCGAGGAGAAAAAGGACGGTTTCGTCTGCGACTTCTGCCGCACGGCTAAGATAGGCATAGCCGGTATGGATTACTCTGACTACAAAGAGGGCAACAGACTCTACCGCAAGTATGCGGGAATGTTGCCGCTTTCTCTGAGAGTGCAAAATATCAGAAAACACAAATACTGCAAAGAGGATGAGGATTGTATACTCTTTATTCTCAACAAAACCACGCTCATTTTCTACAAAGAAAAGCTGGGCGAAAAAGGCTTTTTGCCTTCACCCGAAAAAATAGAATTGTAAGGAGGCGGATATGAATAAAAACGGTATTTTTTCTTCACGCGACGACACCGACTATTCTCAAAGCACGCTCAGAAGACTGTCCAGCGACAAGATACTGCTTTTGGTATGCGCGGGCATAGCCGCTTTCTGCGATTTGATTACGTTTATAGTCTCGCTGGTGGCGGGCTACGGCGCGGGGCAGGTAGTGCTGACCGTATTTATGCTTATAGCCGACGGCCTGTTCATAGCGGGAATATGTTTTACCAACTTCCGCTTCAAATACTCGCTGGCAGTATGGATAGGTTACGTAGCCGTATCGTTCGTGCTTTCGTTGATAATGCTCGTAGGCTGTTCGGGCGGGGCAGGCGTTTATACTATGACTACGGCGGCAACCGCACTGGTAATTTTGTCGCACCTTATTTTGTGGATAGTGATAGGCGTATGCGCACTTGCCGACAATTTCTTCCCCCGCAAGTCATACGTTAAGATTGTGATTTGCGTAGTTACAGGCTTAGCAGTACTGCTTACATTTGCATATTCGATATATGTGGCGGACAAGGGCTATTACGGACAAAACGAGGACGACAACGTAAGAGTAGTGGCATATACCGAGGATTTTGAGCTTGACGGCTACAAAGCCAGCAGCGTAGTGGAAGGAAGAGGAGATAAAATTGTTATACCCTCTACCTTCAACGGCAAAAAAGTAGTATCCATATCCGCCAATATTCTCAAAGACAAGTCTATCAATAATATAGTAATCGAAGGCAGCGAAATGCTGGAGATAAAAGGAGTAATGGACGATACGGAAATATCTCAATCGCTGAGGATAGGGGTTTCCCAACACATTATAGACGCATACAGAGCAAAGCACGCAGCAGATACTTCTGATTATTCGCTGACTTTGGTCAATGCATTTTATCCCGCCGACCTTGAAGAAGACCAAACGTATATTACTTTTGCCTACGACTGGATGGAAAGCAATCTTGTCAGGGGTCAACTTATTCCTACGTGGATAGGCAAGAAGGGCGAAGTATTCAACCTCGAAAGCTATGCTCAGGCAAACAGTATAGCATACGTAAACAACAGAAATATGACGGATGACTTAGAGTTGGATTGGAATGTATCCAACAATCTCGGCTATATCTTCAAGAGCGTTACATTTGACGGCGAGAGCGTGGAAGACATAACTGTCGACGAAAGTATCTACAGAGCAAAAGTCAGCTTTGACAGGATTTACAAGGTAGAGATACTCGACGACAACGATACGCTTTACGAGCCTGACGAGGACTTCAAAACTATGAATTTGTACGGCAATACTTACGAATACCGTTATGTGGCGGAGAGTCTTGCCAATTCCTTATTGCAGGAAATATCGAGAGAGGGATTCAATCTCACGTGGAAGTACGATTACAACGGCGCTACCTACTATGCCGACGATTTATCTAAGGCACTTGCCGAGGGCAAAGTTTCGCTCACAAACGGAAAAGTGCAGCTTACGCCCGAGTGGCAGCTCAAATCTCCCGTAATCAACGGGGTTACGACCGACAAGGCAAATAATTCGTTTGTATACGGCGACGATATGACTTTGAGCGTAGACGCTGCCGCTCCCGCACAAGGCTTCAATCTGAGTTACGAATGGAAGGGCGTGACGTCCGACCTCGGCACTTCTAAGGATATACTTTTGAATTGCGTTACCCCCGACCATACGGGACGATATACGGTAACCGTAACGGCTTCTTCTTCTCAGACTTCGCTCACGTCCGAGGCAACGGCTTATACCGACGTGGACGTTGCTAAAAAGATATTGCGTTTTGAATGGACTTTCCCTCAAGACGCGGTATATGACGGTACTTCGCGTCAAGCGGTATGCGAAATAGTAGCAGCAGACGTAGTCGCAGACGACGTGCTCAATATTGCTACCGATGCAACAGCTGTAAAAGACGCGGGCAATTATTCGAGTAAAGTTACGCTTTTGAGCGGAGACAATTCGTCCTATTACGAGATGGACGCAAGCTGTAAATTCTCATACAGCGTAGCAAAACGTCCTCTTACTCTCGTATGGGAGAATAAAGAGTTTACTTACAACGGAAATTCGCAGTATCCCTCAGTTGCTTCGCTGACCAACGCGGTAGCGGGTGAGGACGAAGAAATTTTGTCGGGCATAACCTACTCCAATTACGGCAAAAACGCAGGCAGCTACAACGTAAGAGCTTCTCTTCCCGCCGACAGCAATTATTCCGTAACACAGGGCGCGAGCAAGAGTTACTCTATCAATAAGAAGGAAGTTTCGCTCGTATGGCAGAGCGTAGGCACATACGTTTACAACGGCTATGCGCAGTATCCCGTCGCTACCGATATTACAGGTACGCTTGACAATGATAAAACGGCGGTATTCGCTAATATCGTATATTCCGATTACGGCATAGGTGCGGGAGAATATACGGTCAAGGCAAAACTCGGGGCAGGCTCGTCAAATTACTTGCTCACGGGCGAGATGCAAAAGACTTATTCGATTGATAAAAAAGCTTTGACAATCAACGCAGTCGCGCAGAATAAGACGTATGACGGCAAGGCAGGCGGAAGCTTTTCCGTAACGGTTACGGGGCTTGTAGGCAACGATACGGTTGCATCGCTCGGTACTCCCGTATTTTCGGGCGACGCGGTCAACGCCGTTGACGCGGGAAGTTATACGCTTTCTGTAAGCTACGCGCAAAACTCAGTCAACAAAAACTATTCTATCAGCTACGATAACGGTACTTTCGTCATTTCTCCCAAGACGGTAAGCGCGGTATGGTCATCGCAGAGAGAATTTGTATTTGACGGCAACGGACACTCTCCGTATATCGTTACGCAAGGTACGGAATACGAAAATCAGGCAGTGATTAGCTACGAGTACTATACTTCGGACGGACAGAAAGTCGACGCTCCGATTGAGGAGGGAGAATATTACGTACAGGCAAAAATACAAAGTAAGAATTTTGTGTTTACGGAGACGAGCGCAGACTTCAGAATTACGGCGCAGGAGGAGGCTTAATTATGAAATGCGGATATTGCAATACTGAAATAATCAGACCTCTCGAACTGTATGACGGCAGATGGTGTTGTCCCAACTGTAAAAAGGACGTATTCTCGGGCGTTGACAGCGAATTTGTGATTGACGCGCTCAACAAGGAACTTTACGTCAGGTCGGAAGAATATTTTTACAAGTGGCTTACGCGCCGCGACGACGACAAGCAGACGAGATTCAAGTACCTCGACAGAGCAGTAAATCTTTGCAGCGAAGCGGCTTTCCGTTCGCACCCCGCCGCACTTATGCGTATGGGATATTATTACGACAACGGCTATATAGATTTTACAAAGAGCGAGGAAGAACGCTGGACGGTTGCTTACTTTTATTACAAAGCGGTGTGTTTCAACGTGCATAAAAGCGTCGAAACCGCTGACGGAGAGGCGTATGCGGACGAGATAAGAGAAATCAAAGTCGAGTGCGCAAGGCGTCTTGCAAATATGCTCAAAAAGCCCCCGCGCGCTGTCGGTAAAAAAGGCAGCTTTGACGGCTATGTCGATTTGGACGCGCTGAGAAAATCCGTCCTCGACAAGATAAAGCAGCTCGGCGGAGAATACGACGAGGGAGAATACGTGCTTACAGGCAAGCACGATTACGATAATGCCGATGTGGCATACGTGGCGTGGAGGTCGTGTTTCGACGAGGAACGAGCACCCCTTCTGGGAATATTCAGACTTACCAAACAAGAAGCGCAAAAGTTTTTCAGACCTTTGGGCAACGGTTATTCCGTACCCGAGAGAATAAGCAGAGATACGCGCCTTAAAATCGCAGAAACCTTTGACGAAAAAGAAGTCGAAGGAAGATTTTACGAATTCAGAAATTCCGACGCTTTGGTAAAGTACGCGGAGGGTTGTCCCGACAACGGTATTTACGTATGCTTTATCAACGGCGCGGGAGGACACAAATATCTCAAAAAGCGTCAGATAAACGCTTTTGCAAAATGTATGAGTGCGCAAAACAACGCGCATATCAAAAGACTTATATCGGCAAAAAAGTACAATGCGAGTGTATTTTACGACGACGACGTTTTCAGATATATGGAAAAGCGTACGTCTATGGAAAAAGCCGTAGAGAAATTCATAAGCGATATATGTGAGGAGGATAAAAATAATTGATAGAATTAGACGCGCTGATACGCATACTCGACGATAATAAGGTCAATTATGCGAGAAAATTCAAGGATATAGAAGTCAACGGCTATGACAGCAATCAGTGTCAGCGGCTATCTTTCGAGATACGCGAGGACATCGAAAGACTTCTCAAAATAGGTTTTGCAGGCGGTATGGACGTTGCGCTCAAAAACTCCGTATACGAGCTTACGGAAATAGCCGTTAAGCTTTCGGGATACAAAGCCGCTTTAAAACTAGACGATTATATCGAAAAGAAAAAGGAAATATTGCACAAATACAGAAATTACAAAGGAGATAAAAATATGCCCGATATCAAAAAAGAAGTTATTGCGTACATCGACGATTCGCTTGCGGGCGTCAACTCGATGATAATAGAAGAAAAGAGCGAGTACAAAAAGAGTATTCTCAACGCTTCCAAAGACTTGCTCTCACAGCTCAAGGACAAGGTTAACAACGTATTCGACAACGTGTCCGTAGACGCTGCGGACTGCGCGGCTAATCTTTTGGGAGACAGCAAGTACGGCTTGTTTGCGTGGAGAGATTACGTGGGGAGAAATATGGTATTCGATACCGTCAATACGCACCTCGAGGAAGCAATCTCAGAGGCGGATAAGTGGGCGGAGCTTACCAAGGCGGTCAATAAGCGTAACTACGCAAAGGACAAGGATATAGTCAAGTATACCGAAGACGTATTTTCCAGTTATTCGCGCGTAGCGGCGGTCAAGGAAAAGGGAGACGCATTCTTCTCCAGACTCAAGGACTTCGAGGAACAATTCGACGTGCAAAACGAGTCTTACGACAAGGTAAAGCAAATCAACGACGATATTGCCCAGATGCAAAAGGAAATATCGGAGATAATAGACAAGATGGACAACGGCGAAATGCTCGAAGAAGAGGCAGATTCGCAGATAACGATGCTCGAGCAGGATATCGAAATCCGCGAGATGGAGCGAGAGCAGTACCGTTCGAGCATACGTATGATGAACAACAATCTGCTTGCTATGCGCAGATTGCTTTCGAAGTTCAAGAGACTCGAGCTTATATACAGAATGTATCAGCAGATAGAGCCCAACCTTTTCTACACAATGTTTGAGTATATCGACTTCAGACAGTTTCTCGATATATTGAGTTACGGCGCGAGCGAAGAGGACATAACGATGGCAATAAGCTACTACGACAACATTATGGAAAACGTAGCTACGCAGACCAGACATATGGCTGAGACTGACGAGAGATTTGCCAACGTGAACAAGGTTATGGAAAAGGAGCAGTCCGTAGTTCACAGACAAGAGAACAAGGTGGACAGAGAAAAGGAAAAACAGGAACTCAAAGCACGTATGGAAGCGAGAAGAAAACGCTATGCCGGCAAGACGGCGCAGCCCGCGCCCGAGCCTGAGAGCAAACAGGAAAAAGAGGAGAGACAGGACAACGGCGAAGTACAAATCACGGATATAGTGTGATAAGATAAGGTCGAAAAGGAGAATATGACGATTATGGCAAGAGAAAGACAGAGAGAAAGAGGAGAAAGACTCAACAATCCTTACAGCGAAATGCAAAAGCAGAATATGCGAAAACTCGACAACAAGATACTCGAGGGCAAGAAGACGGAGCTCGAAAAGTCCGTCGAAGACCTTGCGCGCAAGGTAGTAGAGAGCGAACACAAGTACGGCCCCGACCACTTCAACACGAGAGTGTTGTCGATGTTTTATACCGTTACGTTCAGTTTGCAGAACGTAGTCGGAATGATGTTCTCGATGAAAGAGGCTATGCAGGTGCTTTCGCAGACTATTAATATAATGGACGATACCTTCAAGTTTATCGACGAGATGATGAGCCTCGAAAACTACAAGAGATATACCGCGTGGGGAAGGTACAAGCAAAGAAGCAAAATAAGAAAGTTCGTAAGAATGAACAGCAACCGTATGAAAGCCATTATGGATATGATAAAGGGCTACGGAAAGATTGCCGACGCTATGCTTGTTGCTATGAGCAGTTTTGACAAAAAGCTCAAAAAATCAATGCAGAAAAAAGGCGGAAAACAAAACGACGTTATGGCGGGCTATCAGAACGAAGCTGCAAAACAGCTTCAGAAATACCGCGAGGAATATAAGGCAGAAAACGCCGATAGCGGTGATGATTCCAGCGCGCCTTCGGCGGGTGCGGGAGCATCTTCGGGCGCAAGCAACGGCGAAAACGGCGAAATAAATATCGACGATATAGTCTGATAATACCTAAATTATTTATTGAGGATATTTATGACAGATAAAACAAAAAAAGAGGGCATAGAAGAGCTCGAAAAACAACTTAAAAAGGTTACCGACGAAATACGCGCTATTTTAGGCGGTCGCAAGGACAAAAAGGATTTGTCGGACGACGAGAAAATGCAGCTGAGAGGCAAGTATTCACAGGCTGCGCAGATATCCCGCACGCTTTCTATGCGTTGCGCCGACAGAGAGCAGAGCGATAAGTACAAGACTTTTTATAAGCAACTCAGCGACGCGGCGGCAAGTTACGGCTCGGTCATTAAAAGCAAGATTCCCGACACTACGCTCGACGACGTCAAAGGTCTCGACAACGTAAAAGCTTTGGTCAGGAGCTTTATATTTATGGCTCAGAATCCCGAAATACTCAAGTACTATCATATCGAGGGCGGTCTCGGAATGTTGATGTACGGCGCACCCGGTACAGGTAAAACCATGTTTGCCGAAGCCATAGCCAACGCTATGAAA
This sequence comes from uncultured Christensenellaceae bacterium, assembly GCA_944380355.1. GTDB lineage: Bacteria > Bacillota > Clostridia > Christensenellales > UBA3700 > RACS-045. The sequence continues at coordinate 116,714 of CALWHJ010000003.1, read as the reverse complement.
CTGCCTTTGTTCATCGTTACGCCTGCGGACATATTCAAATCCTACGTGGGTGAGTCCGAGCAGGCAGTAAAACAGATATTCCAGGAAATCGACGCTTGTCCCGACGGCGCGATTTTGTTTGTGGACGAATGCGAATCTATATTCAGCAAAAGAGGTCAGGATACCAAGGACTACAAAGCCGCTGTCACGACAGAGCTTTTGCAGCGTATCAACGGTTTCGGCGTAGACGGCTCAAAGCGTATTATGATTGCAGCTACCAACCGTCCCGACGTAATCGACCCCGCTTATCTCAGATACAAGAGATTTTCTCATCTTGTACACGTTACTCCTCCCGACAAATCGGCTAAGCGCGCAATAATCGAAAGCAAGCTCAAAGGTATCGCGCTTGTAGGCATTACGGTAGACGATATCGCAGAGGAAACGGAAAAACGTACGCGCGAGAAAATCAAAGGTGCAGAAGTAGTCACGTCCTATTATTCCGCCGCTGATATTTGCGGTATAATAGAGGAGGCTTGCCGTCTGGCCCTCGAAGAGATTCAAGCCAACAACAGCAATCAGCCTATACCTTTGACAAAGACTATGTTCGATAAAGCTTTCGATAAGATACCACCCAGCATATCGGCAGAGGTGCTGGATATATACGAAGCCTTTTCTCGAAGGGAGTAGGCGAGCGCGTATAGCGGCGCGTTCGCTCACCTCGACAAAATACCCACGCTTCCGAAGTATCGAAAGCGTAAGGTAAAACGTCGGGTTCGCTCTATACCGACCAGACGAAAGGGTATATATTAGCTGAAGCAAATATAACCCTTTGTCGGTACTCTCTTCAAGCGGATTAAGAAATAGTGAAAGATATTAAAAAGAAAAACAAACACACAGCATCGTGCGGCCTTGGAGAAGGGTGTGATTTTTTCTTTTTCAAGACCGACTACGATAGGAGCGTACTTACCGTACGTGACTGAGAAGGAGCGTCGCAGATAAAAGGGAAAGGCGCGCCCTTATACAAGGGCGCCTATTGATTTATATAATTTAAGCCTTATGTAAATTGTATAAATTATTATATTATAATACTAATATATTCAGGACTTGCCTATCGCACGCAATTATGTATTGCGGTAAGCAAAGAAGAAAGATATAAAACTTCTTGCCAGCGTGGAAAAATAATTTATTACTAAATTTCGTGCGAGCGCGTAGAGTGGTGCAGAGTTTGTCTTTTCCAGACCGAGCGCGACAGGCGCATACTGTGCGTATGTAACTGAGCGTGAGTGTCGCAGACAAAGGCAAAATATGCGCCGCTATACGCGCTCGCCTATAGAGGGATTATGAAACTCAAGCTCAAAGAAAAAATCTTTTACGGTCTCGGAGATTTGTCTGCCAACATAATGTTCGCGGCAATCTCTTTCTATCTGCTCTACTTTTTCGTCAACGTCGGCGGACTTAAACCCGAACTTGCTTCGGCAGTATTTCTGATAGCGAAATTCTGGGATGCCGTTACCGACTATATGATGGGCAGAATCAGTGACAAAACAAAGAGCAAGTGGGGCAAGCGCAGAGTATATATGCTCTTCGGCGCGGTGCCTTACGGTCTTGCGTTTTTGCTCTTGTGGGTTGCGCCTTTCGGTGCCGACCGGCAAGTAGGCAAGATGATTTATTACACGCTCGCCTATATGCTGTTCAACACGACGTGGACGGTAGTATATATCCCTTACAATGCAATTACAGCCAATATGACGGACAACTATGACGAGCGTACCTCGCTCAACGGCATACGTATAGCTCTTGCCAACGTGGGCATTATACTGGGCGCGGCTCTGTTTGCGTTGTTTGCAGACGGACAGGAGAGTCTGTTCTATCAACTCTTCGGCGACCCCAGAAAAGCGTATATGTTGTCCGCCGCGATATTTGCAGTGATATCCATAGTGATAATGCTTTTGTGCGCGTCTAATATTCACGAGAGAATAGACGTAGTCGAGCAGAATAATAAAGGCTTTTTTGCTACGCTGAAAGAGTTTTTTAAGTTACGCGAATTTCGCAACGTAATGATGTGTTATCTTCTGAGTATGGTAGGTTTCGACATCATAATGGCAGTATTTATGTTCTTTATCAACGATTCTTTGGGATTTGCCGGCGGCGCGATGGCAATGGTATTTGTAGCGATACCGCTGTTGTGTGCGATAGCGTCTTCCTTTGTGTGGGTAAAGCTCAGCGAAAAATTCAACAAACACAAGGTATACACCATAGCTTGCATATATATGGCAATAGTGTTGTTGGCAGCTATTTTCGTTCCTGCCAAGACTGTATGGTCCACCGTGCTTCTGTGCGTTTTTGCAGGCTTCGGAATGTCGGCGATACAGATATTGCCCTATGCCAGCGTACCTGACGTCGTAGAGGTAGACGAATACGTCAACGGTACTAGAAGAGAGGGGGCGTACTACGGTATAACTCAGTTTATGTATAAAGTTGCCAACGGTGTTTCGATAGCTCTCGTATCGGCGGTGTTGGGCGCATTCGGATATGTAGAGAGTATGGATGGCAGCGTCATTCAACAGCCTGAAAGCGCGTTGCTTGCCGTAAGAATAGTGCTTGGCGTACTTCCCGGACTAATCTTTATCGTATCCATAATTTTCTCTCACAGGGCAAATCTCAGCAGAGAGAGATTTGACCAAATCAAAAAAGAGCTCGAAGAAAGACGTGCAAAAGCACAGCAAGAAAAGTCGGATGACGCGTCTCAATCCGACGGCTTAATAGCTGAGCAGGCCGCAGTCGGTGAAGCACTTGCAAAAGGCGAGCAAACAAACGTAGAACAAGCCAACTCTGAAAAGACTGAATAAAACAATAAATCTACGCAGAAAAGATGAATAAAACAAACAATAAAAGAAAATAAAAAACGGCCTTTTCAGGGTCGTTTTTTATTTATGGTAAGATGATTATTTGCGTGCTATTCCGAGTTTTTCTGCTACCAGCATAAGCCTTTGAATATCGTCGGGGTCTTGCTTGCCGAAGATATCGGGAGCTGCGTTGACGACAAGAGAGTTTGACGCAGAGGTTAGTAATTTGTATTTGTCTATTATAAAGTCGGCGTCCACAAGTCTGTCGTCTTTGTACTTAGGGTCCCAAAACCAATTTGACATATTGCGTATACATATCGTAGCTTCGAAGGGCAGATAATAAGTATTGCCGTTGTATTTGTAAAGCTTAGGGTCGTTAGCTCTCGTGAAGTTAGGGTCCCAGAGTCTGAAATCCGAAGGGAAGTATCTTATAGGCATACCTTCTCTGTAGTTTTGAGGATGAAATTTTTTCATAGGTCTTTTTGATCGGGGATATCCGATAGTAAGGTTTACCGCGGTAGCACAATCGGGTTGAAGGGAATGTGCTAAATCGTAGATTTTAGGTATGTTCCATTTTTTAGGACGTTTATCCCAGCCCCCGTCAAGCCACAGCTCGCAAATCTCTCCGTATTTTCCGCCTAATAACTCTTTTAAGTGTTGGCACATATATTCTACGTATTGCTCATCGTTTTTATAGCATTTTTCGTGACGGTCCCACAGCGAATAGTAAAGCCCTAGTTTGATATCGTATTTTTTGCAGGCTTTTGCGACCTCGGCGATTACGTCGGTTTTGTTGGGGGAGCGGTTGACGCAGTAGTCTGTCGTATCGGTATCCCAAAGACAGAATCCGTCGTGGTGTTTGGTGATGATTATTACGTAATTCATTCCCGCGTTATATGCGTTTTTTACCCACGAGTCTGCGTCTACGGATTGCGGGTTGTACGACGAAACGGGCAGTTTTCCGTCTGACCATTCGGTGTCGTTGAAAGTGTTTATTCCGAAATGAATAAACATTCCGTATTTTCTCTCGATAAGTTTGCGTTGACAAAGATTGGGTTTGTCGGACGGCATAAGAGTAATCATATTCTCACCTTTGAGCATTGACTTAGTTTTAATGAAAAACGGCAGTCAAAACCGCCGTTGAATTTTTACAATTTCAGGTCGTCGTCATTGACGTTTGTATCGACGTCCGATTTGTATTTTGTTTTGTAGCCTTTGTTTTCTTCGGGACGCATAGCGTTGGGGAAGTGTATGTCGGACTTTATGTCAAGCGCTATTTTCTGTAGTCTGTTTGCAAGAGCGTAAGGGGTAGGCAAGTCCCAAAGCACTTGCGCGTGCGCATTGCATTTTATGTATATGTCACCGACCTTAAGCATTTTGTCTGCGACACCTACTTTTACGTTGATGCTTTCTATTTCGCTGTAATATATATTCTGGACGTCAATACCTATCAGTCCCGTTTTAATAATTATTCTCTTATCCGTAAAAGCGTATTCGGTGTTTGCGTGTCTTTTGGATGCGGTAGCTATGTTATACAGCCATATCCATACGGGAGCCAAATGTATTACGAAAAATGCAGCAATGCCTATTTTTGCTCCAATAGGAATATCGGGCACGAATTTTGCAAACAGCACAATCATAGTCGTATCGATTGCAAGCCAAATTATAGCTATCGGCAGCATCTTTATGATATTAGACAAGATAAAAGCCTTCTTATTCGGTTTACCTTGCCACAAAAGAGTTTCGTCGGGGGATAAAAGAGCGTCTACTTTGAATTCTGTTTTTTCTTCACCGTCGATTTTGAAAAAATTTTCATCGTACTTTGCCATAATAATCTCCTTGATTTCTTATTACGATTGTACCATATACCTAGATAAATGTAAATAACCAATTACGAAATAAAACAGACTAATAATTAAGAATTACTTAGCGAGTTGCCTTCGGCAGTATCGTCTAGGTCGGATTCTTCCGAAGTCGGGTCGGAAGTAAATTGAAGTTGGGTTTTTTCTTTTTTCTTTCACGGTTTTTACCGTCGCGTACGGGAAATGAAAAATTTGACATTGCTATCTCCTTGCTGATATTAGAATTGTAACATAAAAGGGACTAAATGTAAATAGCGACTCAAACGGCGCTTTACTCTCTTAAAACGTATACAGTTTAAAAAAGTCGTCATCGGGCTGAATTTGAGTCGATTTTTTTCAAAAGGGTATTCAATTTCGATTTTTATTGTGATATAATATAAACGTAACAAGCGGAGGTAAATTATGAAAAACAGAATTATCACCATTTCAAGACAATTCGGCAGCGGCGGCAGAACGGTAGGTAAGGAGGTAGCCGCAAAACTCGGCATACCTTGCTATGACAACGAGCTTATCGAAAAAGTAGCGGAAGAGAGCGGACTTGCAAAAGAATACGTTGAAGAACACGGAGAATACACTACGCACGGCAGTTGGCTTGCCAACGTGCTCGCTGCCGGCAGAACGTACAATGGCATATCCAATCAGGACTATTTGTGGATAACTCAGCGCAAAATCATTATGGAGCTTGCGCAGAAAGGACCTTGCGTAATCGTAGGACGTTGCGCTGACTATATCTTGCGTGATATTGCCGATTGCATAAAGGTTTACGTGCACGCCGATATGGACAAGAGAGCAGAGCGTATAGTAAATCTCTACGGCGAGAGAGAGGACAGCCCTATGAAGCGTCTTAAGGACAAGGACAAACGCCGTGCCGCGTACTATCAATTCTATACGGAAATGGAATGGGGCAACGCAAATAATTACGACGTTGCGCTCGACAGCGGAACTTTGGGCATAGAAAAGTGCGTGGAAATAATCGCGGACATCTACAAATCCAAGCCGATAGTAGAATAAATACAGGACAAAACAAATCGACAAACCGCCTTTGTGCTAAGCAAAAATCAGGCATTGAGGCGGATATTGTCTGAAAAAGCGTAAAATTAATTAAAAAAAGTACCTCAAAAGCCTTGATATTTTTAAATTAAGAGGATATAATAAAAAAGCCTTGAGAGACAACAGGTATTCATCAAGCGCAAAGATAAGCCAATCGAGGTGTAGCGCAGGTTGGTAGCGCGCACGGTTAGGGACCGTGAGGTCGCAAGTTCAAGTCTTGTCACCTCGACCAAAAAAGAAGAGTTGCAATACTCTTCTTTTTTTATGCTTTTCATTTGCAATCAAGTAATTATAAGGTTTTTCGGCGCGTCAAAACTCTATGCCGTCGATAAGTTCTTCAAAGGTAATATTGTAAATTTTCAAAATTTTAATGATATTATACAGCGAAGGCTCAACCTTATTGCACTCCCACTCACTTACGCGCTGTTGAGTGGTCTGCATTTTTGCGGCAAAGTCTTTTTGACTGATATTGTTGATTTTTCGCAAAGATTTTAAGTTTTCACCTAGACTGCTCATAAATTAATTATACATTTAATTTAGTGTTAAATTATTGACATACACTATATATAATATAGTGTTATATTAATTATGACAAAATAACTAAGATATATAAGGAGAATTGAATGAGTAGTTTAAGAAAAATGGTATTATGGCTCTTGTATTGTGTTGCTTGGATATATTATGCAAAAATCTCTTTGTACGTGAATATTCAAAATCAATATGTCCTATACCGTTTTTTAAATAACAAACTACCCCCGATTGTATTATGCTATTGACTATTGATTGCCAATGATTTAATATAAAATAAACGCTAGGACGGATACATTGGCAATTTTTAGTCAATAAATCAAAAGAGAGGTGGATATGTGCACTGCATTAACTTACGTAAAAGGCTCGCTTTTTTTCGGCAGGAATATGGATATAGAATACCGTTTCGGGGAGAGAGTAGTAATTACGCCGAGAGAGTATATTTTCAAGTTTAAGAGAGAGGGGGATTTCAAAAACTGCTATGCTTTAATAGGTATGGCAAACGTTACTGACGATTATCCTCTATATGCGGAGGCTTGCAATGAAAAGGGGCTTTGCATGGCGGGGTTGAATTTTCCTTTTAACGCGAAGTATGCAAAAGAAAAAAACGCTTACGGATTTGCGCTTGCGCCATACGAAATTATACCTTTTGTGTTGGGAATTTGTACGGATTTGAGCGAAGCCAAAAAAGCTTTGGAAAATACCGATATTGTGGGTATAGATTTTAAATCGACAATGCCGTGCGCGCCTTTGCACTGGATTATTGCCGACCAAGGCGGCAGTATAGTAGTCGAGTATGGCGAAGACGGTATGAAAATATATGATAATCCATACGGAGTGATTACCAACAATCCTCCTTTTCCCTACCACACCGAAAACGTGCGACAGTATATGAATTTAAAAGCAGAATATCCAGAGGAGGGATTTTGCAAATCTGCAAAGCTGACTTCTTTTGGAGTGGGCGGAGGAGCGGTAGGACTGGCAGGTGACTGGTCGAGTCCGTCGAGATTCGTGAGGGCGGTATTCTGCAAGGAAAACAGTCTTGCGTATTCAGGCGCGAAAGAGAGTATAGATTGCGTGTCGGAAGTTTTTCATATTCTTGACAGCGTAGCTATGCCCGCGGGCAGCGTATTGACAAAAGACGGCAAGGTGGATAAAACTACCTATTCGTGTTGCATAGACGCGGCGCAGGGCGCGTACTATTACAAGACTTATTCAAATTCGCGGCTTAACAAAGTTGCGATGAATGATGAAAACAAATCGGGCAAAACGCTTTGCGTATTCCCCCTTAATGAAAAGCAGGATATTATGAAAATAGAATAAATAGAAAAGAAAGGAAAAAAATATGTGGGACGCGAGATTATATAACAGTTTTGAAAAAGAGCGGATACAACCTTCGCTCGACCTTACATACCGCATATCGGCGGATAAAGCAAATAGAATTTTGGACGTAGGGTGCGGTAGCGGAATGAGCACGCGCGCATTAAAAGCGCGTTGGCAAAACAGCGAAATTATCGGAGCAGATTTGTCTCGAGAGATGCTTGCTAAGGCGAAAGAAACATTGCCGGAAATCAGTTTTATTGTCAGAGACTGTTCGTTACCGTTTAAAGATTTAGGAAAATTCGATATAGTGTTTTCCAATGCTTTTATGCAGTGGATATCAAATCAAAATCAATTTATCGCCAACTCTTTTGATGTTTTAAACAAAGGTGGAATATTTGCCGCGCAGATACCTTTATTTAACAAGATGACGGCAAATGATTGTATAATAAATGCCTATAATGAGATTAAAGGAAATAGTTTTGACAGTAACGACATTTTTACTATTTACGACGAGCGGCAATATTACGATTTACTTTCGCAGTTCTCGCATAATATAGATATTTGGGTTACTGATTATTATCATGTTATGGACAGTCACAGTAAAATACTTGAGTTTTTGGCGGGTACTGCATTAAGACCGTATATGCAAAAACTTAAAGAAAATCAAGTCGCAGATTTTTTAAAGGTAGTGCAAAACAAGCTGTCAGAAACTTATCCGATGCAAAAAAACGGCAAGGTATTGTTTGCTTTTAAACGATTATTCATTACGGCAACAAAATAATATAAATGTACTAAAGGCTCCATATAGAGCCTTTAAATTTATTATTTCCCGCAAAGTTTTTCGTTGAGAGATTTCATTAAATCTTTATCTACTTTAACGATTTGTCTGTCATAGGTAACTATGCCGTTGACTTCTTCTTCGACGTCGCTGAGCTGCGTGTATATCGCGGCGCAAAGTCCTTTTTCGCGCGCAGGTATAATCTCGTTTGTCCACAGCTTTTCGAGTGCGGCGTTGAGCTCATCGGAGTTTTTCATTTTTGCGTAGCCGAAAATTTTGTCGCTATAGCTGTGTCCCTCTTCTCTCAGGCTGTAACCTCCGTATTCGCTCAGCGATACGGGGCGTTTTTCGCGTTTTGGCATTTTGAAGGGCACGAAGTATTTGTGTATGCTTCTTATCTTGCCGCCCTGGTCGGACCAACCGCTTGTGCTGTCGATAAGGCGGGTATTGTCAAGTGTTAGGAGATATTCGGTTACTTTATCGGAGTCGAACTGTCCCCAGCCCTCGTTGAAGGTCGTCCAAAGGGCTATAGAGGGAGAATTGTACAAAGTCGCTACGACCTCGTCCATTTCTTTGTAATAAAGTTCTTTGCCTTTTTTATCTTTTCGCGCATAAAAGCCGTAATGAGAGTCCTTTACGTTGATGCCTATATTAGGCAGGAGAAGTATTGCGAAAGGATTGTATTTTCCGCCGCCGTTGACAAAATCCTGCCATACAATCATACCCAGTCTGTCGCAGTGATAGTACCATCTCAAAGGTTCGATTTTTATGTGTTTTCTCAAGGTGTTGAAACCGCACGATTTGGCAAGCAAAATATCGTACTCCAAGGCTTCGTCGCTGGGTGCGGTATACAGTCCGTCAGACCAGTAGCCCTGGTCGAGAAGTCCTGTCATAAAATAAGGTTTATTGTTGAGCATAAAGCAAGGTTTGCCGTCATCGCGGGTACCAAGCGAAAATTTACGCATAGCAAAGTAGCTCTTTACCGTATCCTCTCCCGCCTTAAGGGTAAAGTCGTAGAGATAGGGATTTTCGGGAGACCATTCGATTAAATCTTCTATCGGTATGCTCAACTCTCCTCCGTCGGAGAGGTAATCTTTTTTGCCTAGCCTAACGGTAAAGGGTTTTTCTCCCGCGTTGGTCAAAGCGAGAATTTTTACGAGTTTATTGTCCAAATCGGGAGTGATTTTGATGGACTTTACGTATAATTTGGGCAGATATTCCAGCCATACGCTTTGCCATATTCCCGAAGTGGGGGCATACCATATTCCGCCGTGCTTCGTTGTCTGTTTTCCTCTGCTTATAGGTTTTGAGTCCGACGGGTCGACTACGCATACGTCGAGAGTGTTTTCGTCCTCTATAAACTGCGACACTTCGGCTTCGAAAGGCGTATAGCCGCCCGTATGCGTGCATATGAGATAGCCGTTGAGATATACGCGGCACTCGTAGTCTACCGCTCCGAAATGCAACAGCGCGCGGGGTGCGTTTTGTTTGCGGGAAAAAGTCGTGCGGTATACCAATACTTCGTCTGCAAGGAGCGTACGTTCTACACCCGAAAGAATACTTTCGGGAGAAAAGGGTACGAGGATATCTCCTTCGAAAAGAGTGTTTTCGTCGGGAATGAAAGTCAAATCGCCTTTCTGAATGAGATACTTCCACTTGCCGTCAAGCGGTTGAAAACTGTCCCTTACCATTTGAGGACGGGGATATTGAGTAGTGTCGATTTTGTCAGCCCAAGGTGTATAAAGTCTGTTCATAGTTTTATTATAAAACATTTTTAGATTGATTGCAATAGGCAAATACGCGGCTGAAAAGCCAATCCGTAGAGCCGAAAAACTGAAAGAAAACATACAGCTTAATAATATATATTATAATATAATATTATATATACAATTTACATAAGGCTTAAATTGTATATATAAATGTATCATACTCGCGTGCGCACATGCGTAAAGAAAGCAGCGTAAATCCCGATACGGATATAATCGAATATTTCAACAAAAAAAAGTTTGCTAAAGCTAACATTTTTTGTTGACAAAGCGAATAATATCTTTTAGAATAGATACTGAAGACAAAAAGAGCGTATATTAAAACGGTATAGCGTAAGGGCAAAGCCAATCAATACCGCTATCGAGAATAATGTCATCAAGTCCATTTGCAGGTGCAAGACAATTAGCCGTTGCAAGCTTTATGCGAGCGGATAAAAACGAAATCTGGATAAGATTTATTTTTTTTAGCATATAAAGTTAGCTATAGCTAACATAAATAAATATAGAATATAAAAAAAGCAAACTAATCAAAGGTGTGATATGAAAAGGAAAAACCAGGCTCAATCTGACAACCTCTTACCGACGCAAGCGGCATACAGCGAAAAGGCGATACGCGATTTATCGACGGTAGAATTTATGATCAGGCTTTATTGCAGGAAGAAGCACCATAGCAAGGACGGTTTGTGTGAAGAGTGCCAAGAGCTTTACGAATATGTGGGACAGAGAAGAAAGCATTGTCCGTTCGGAGATAATAAGACGTTTTGTTCTAATTGCAAGATACAATGCTACAAGCCCTCGATGAAGGAAAAAATACGGGCAGTAATGAAGTACAGCGGACCAAGACTTTTGTTTTACAATCCCAAACTCGTGCTGGCGCACGTCAGAGAAACTGTTAAACTGAAGCGTGCGAGCAAAAAATCTAAAAGGAAAAAGGCGGAGAAGTGATATGGAAAGAAGTATGAAAAAACTGAAAATAAATTTGGCGGTTGCGGTCGTAACAATGTTTTTGATATGTCTGCTTACTGCTTGCATAGACGGTAATGCCGGGGAAGATATCAAAACGGGCACAGACGAATACGGCAGAACTTACGGGGAGGTATATTCGATAGACGGTTGCGAAAGCGGGGTATACCGTGTCAGATATTCAATAGAAGATACGAGCGATATCGGCAAGATTATGATATCGCAATACTGTGCGGACTATGTCAAGCTAAAGGTCGAGGACGGAGTTTATCAGTTGACTTTTTACTGTAAGAGCGACGCGCTGAAAGACGTGAAAGCGTACTTGGACGGACAGGTGATTGACGGCAAAAGCGTTGAGGAGGGAGATTTATACGGATACGCATTTTCTCTCGACAGAGGCGCGCTGGACGAAAAAATCGGTATGGAGTGTACCGTAAAGCTTATGAACAAAACGGTGCAATTCTCCCTGACAGTCGATTTGAATTCTGCAATTCTGGTAGGTTGACATTATGTTGGATAAAGAACTTTTAAGACTTCTCGACAAAAAAGGATACGTAGCGTGGACGGTGGTTTTATCGGTCGCGTCGCTCTTTCTCAATCTGGGCATAACGGCTTGCGTGTGCATAGCGTTGGCGTGGGCGTACGAGGGAGTAAAGGCGACAAAATACGCATACCTTGCAGTAGCGGCAGCCGCACTTGTCGCAACAAGGTTTATCACGGGTATGATTTCGGGAAACCTGCGCAACGGAATAAGCAACGGCGTTAAGACGGATTTGAGAAACAAGACTTACAGGAAGATAGTGGATTTGGGAGTAAACTCTGCCGACGATATGAACGTAGCGGGGCTTACTCAGGTAAGTCTTGAGGGGATAGAACAGCTGGATTTGTACTATTCGAGCTATCTGCCTCAGTTTTTCTATGCGATGATTGCGCCTGTTTTATTGTTTTGCGTATTCGTATTCATAGACTGGCGCACGGCGGTAATACTGTTGGCGTGCGTACCTCTTATTCCTCTTTCCATAGTTGCCGTAAGCAAATATGCCAAAAAAGTATTTGCAAAATACTGGGGAAGATATATCTCGATGGGAGACGGTTTTTTGGACGGCATACAGGGAATGCGCGAACTTAAGATATTCAAAGCCGACAAAGAGTACGGAGAAAAGATGAACGTCAAAGCCGAAGAATTCAGAAAGATAACAATGAAGGTACTCGTTATGCAGCTTGCAAGCACCACGATAATGGATTTAGTGGCTTTCGGCGGGGCGGGAGCAGGCATAGCCGTCGCGGTATGGGGTGTTGCGGCGGGCAGGTTCAACGCTTTCGTTGCTATGTTTATTGTGTTGACGGCGGCGGAATTTTTCTTACCTCTCAGAAGTCTGGGAAGTGCTTTCCACGTAGCGATGAACGGAGCGAGCGCGGGTAAAAAGATATCTGCTCTTCTCAAAAAGCCTTTGCCCGAGTGGGGAAAGGAGAAGTATGAAAAGCAAGATATAACAATCGAAGGGGTCGATTTTTCCTATACTCCCGAGCGCAAGATAATAGACGGCGCGAATATGGTTTTCTCCAGAGGAATGACCGCAATCGTAGGCGAAAGCGGAAGCGGAAAATCCACGATAGCGGGACTGGTTACGGGTGCGTTGCGCGCAGACAAAGGAGAGGTTAAGGCGGGAGAGAAAAAACTAAGCAGTCTTGACAGGTCAAAATATTATTCTCAGCTTGCCTTGATTAGTTGCAATACGTATATTTTCAACGCTTCGGTTGAGGATAATTTCCGCCTGGCAAAACCCGACGTAACTCAAGAAGAGATATGGCAGGCTCTAAAGAAAGTAAATCTCGACGGATTTATAAAACAAAACGGAGGCTTAGAAAAGATAATCAACGAAGACGGGGGTAACATATCCGGCGGGCAAAAACAACGTCTTGCGCTTGCCGTCAACCTTGTGTGCGACAAATACGTATATATATTCGACGAGGCAACTTCCAACATAGATGCCGACAGCGAGAAGATTATATCCGACAACGTAGTCACGCTGGCTCGCGATAAAATCGTTATAATGATTTCTCACAGACTTGCCAACGTCGTTAAAGCCGATAAAATATACTATATCGAAAAAGGAAGAGTTGCCGAGCAGGGTACTCACGACATACTTATGTCAATGGATGGTAAATACGCTCAACTTTACAAGACGCAGCAAAGACTGGAGAGGGGTTATTCGGAGGAGGTCGTATGAGTAAGCAAAGGATTAGAAGAAGCGGAATTGCCGTAATGTCAGGACTTATCGTATTGCTGGGCAGTCTGTCATACGCAATGCTGTTTGCGGTCATCAACGGCAGTCTGGGTTTTTTGAGTGCGATGGGCGTAACTGCGTTCGGGGCGTTGGGTATCGCAAAGGCTTTAGGGGGGAGTATTGCATTGTCTTACGGGTGGATTATAGGTCTTACCGTAGGGTGCGGAATTATGCGCGGATTGCTCAGATTTTTTGAGCAGTATCTCAATCATTTCATAGCATTCAGACTTCTTGCGGTATTGAGAAACAAGATATTCGAGGCACTCAGAAGACTTTGCCCTGCAAAACTCGAAAGCAAAAAGAAGGGCAGCATAATAGCTATGATAACTGCAGACGTAGAAACTCTCGAAGTATTCTATGCGCACACCGTTTCGCCCGTATGCATTGCGCTGACGGTTTGCATTACGATAGTGACGGTATTGGCGTTTTGCATAAGTCCTTATCTTGCGCTGATTGCGTTGGCGGGATATGTTGCGATAGGCATAGTTCTGCCTTTGATTTCCTCTAGGTTTATGAAAAATGACGGAGTGGATTACAGACGCAGATTTTCCTCGTTCAACGCCTTTTATATGGACAGCGTCAAGGGTATAAAGGACATAGTTTTGCACAATGCGGGAGAAAAAAGACTCGACGAAGTAGCAGATAAGTCGCGTTCGCTTTCGGCTTCCGCCTTAAGGCTGAAAAAGAAAATCACTTTTGCGCAGGTGATTACGGAAGCTTTCGTATCTTTGGTTACGTTGTCGGCAGTAGCGGCCGCCGCGGCTTTGGTGATAAACGGCAAAACCGATATAGGCAAGGGCATTATAGGAGTAGTCATAATAGCCGGCAGTTTCGGACCGGTAATAGCCTTGTCGGCGTTGCCGGGCAATCTTTCGCAGACGTTTGCGAGCGGAGACAGAGTGCTCGCGCTTATAGACGAAGAGCCGGCAGTGCATGCTGTAGAAAACGGAAAAGATATGGACTTTGGGAGCGTTGACGTATCGGGCGTGTCATTTTCGTACCAAGAGAATTACAAGGTACTCGACGAGGTGTGTATGCACGCGCAAAAAGGTGAAATCGTAGGCATAGTCGGCGAAAGCGGAAGCGGAAAATCCACTTTGCTCAAGCTCATGCTCAGATTCTGGCAAAAGCAATGCGGCACTATTGAATACGATAATGAGGACATAGACTTAATAAACACGTCTTCGCTTTTGGACAATGTAACAATGGTCAGTCAAAGCACCTATCTTTTTGACGAAACCATACGCGAAAATCTCACGATAGCAAAACAGGACGCGACGCAGGAGCAAATAGACGACGCTTGCAGACGCGCTTCGGTATACTCGTTTATTCAGTCGTTGCCTGAGGGGTACGAAACGAAAGCAGGCACGCTGGGAGACAATCTGAGCGCGGGAGAAAGACAGCGTATAGGGCTTGCGAGAGCTTTTCTGAGAGGAAGCAAGCTGATACTACTCGACGAGCCTACCAGCAACGTCGACAGCATCAACGAAGGTATGATTCTCAAATCTCTCAAGGACAACAGAAAAGATGCGTGCATAATACTTGTTTCTCACAGAGAGTCGACTATGGCTATAGCCGACAGAGTATACAAAATCCAAAACGGTAAAATAAGCGAGGTGAATATAAATGCAAAGACAAGATGACGAAGCAAGAGAAAATCTTCAATCTGACGACGTTTGCAAGGACGGTATTTTTGAAAAGTACACTATATCCGAGCAGAAGACAGACGAAAGGGAAGAGGATAGGGAAAACGCAGATAATCAACAGGCTAATGAAGAAGAAACTCAAGAAAGCACCTCTTCTTGCGATTGCGGAAAAAACAAAATCTTTTCACGCTTTCGGGTAAAGGACATAGTATTTCTTGCGATAATGTCGGCGATAGTGTTGGTTACAAGCGCGGTTATGCCGCTGGTTGTGCCTTTGCAATCGACAATATTCGGAATTGCACAGCTGGTTACGGGTTTACAGCTTTCTGTTTTTCCCGCAATCGCGCTGATGAAAGTCAGAAAAACCGGCAGTATGTTTTTCATATCCGTTTTTACGGGAATAATTCAGCTTTTGATGTCCCCCGCTATGTTTATAAACAATATCGTGATAGGACTTATTCTCGAGCTAGCGGTAATCGTTATTTTCAGGGGATACAAGAAGACCGCCTCGGTATTTTTTGTCGTCGCGCTATACAATCCTCTGTCCTTGCCCTTTAATTACGTCTACAATCTGATTATAGGCAACGAGATAATGACGGCAGTCGCGGACAATGCGCCGTGGGCGGCAGTGGGTATGAGTATAGCCGTACTCGCAGTAAGCGTTATCGGTACGCTTATAGGCATACGCGTTTCCAAAGAACTCGAAAAAGCGGGGGTATTCAAAAAATAATGGAAAGACTGAGCGCAAAAAGGGCTTTGTATCCGCTTATGAGCGTATTCACGGGCATTGTGGTGCTAGTAGTGGGCTTGATACTGGCAAAAAGAGAATACGGAATGATTTATCTGGGAGGAGTATGGCTGTTGCTGTTGCTTTTCGGGTATTACAAAGCGTGTTTGGCGGTGATACCTTTTGCGGCGGTTACGGCGGGCATATTCTGCGCGGTTACTTACGCGCTGTCGCGTGACGTTCAATCTACCTTGTCTGCCGCGGCACGTATACTTGCCGTATGCGTAGCGGTTATCGCGGGTATGGGAATACGTCCTTCCGCGCTAATCAGCAATCTGTCGACGTTGCGCGCTCCGAGAAGCATTACGCTAGGGATGATGATAGCCGTAGGATTTTTCCCTCTGCTTATGCGCGAAACAAAACAGATACGCGAAGCTATGCGAACGCGCGGAGCAGGAAGTATGCTTCGTCCTACGGTGTTTTACAGGGCGTTTTTGCTGCCGCTTGTCATTCGTCTCGTAAACATCTCAGATACGCTTTCGCTGAGTGTGGAGACGAGGGGATTTTTGATAGGAGATAAAAATTATACGGTTTATAAAAAAACTGTGTTCGGCATTAAAGACGGAGTGTTTGCCGTAATATTTACTTTAGGCACGGTTTTGGCGGTGATATTTTTATGAGTGCAGTAAAACTTAAAAACGTACGCTTTACTTACGAGGGACAAAAATCGGCGGCATTAGACGGCGTTGATTTTACCTTGGAGTACGGCGAGCTTGCGCTTTTGTCAGGGGTATCAGGCTCGGGCAAAAGCACGTTGATGAATATTATATGCGGTATCATACCTCAAGTAGTCAAAGGACGTCTTGACGGAGAAGTCTATGTGGACGGAAAGTCAGTCAAGGGCGAAACAATGAACAGTATATGCCGCAAAGTCGGCGTAGTTTTGCAGAATTCCGACGCGCAGATAATACAGGACAGAGTAGAGGCTGAGATAGCTTTCGGAGCTGAAAATCTCGGAATGCCGCCCGAGCGCATAAAAGAGAGCGTAGACAATGCCTGCGAGCGTATGCAGCTGGACAAAAACGCATTTACGCGTACGCTGTCGGGCGGACAGAAACAAAGACTTATTGCGGCGGCGGTTTTGGCAATGAGGCAAAAAATACTCATACTCGACGAGCCTTTGGCAAATCTCGATGCAAAGGGAGCGCGAATGCTTATGGAAAGTCTTTCGCGACTTGCCGAATGCGGATATGCCGTTATGGTAATCGAACACAGACTGGATGCCGTAATGCATTATGCAGACAGGGTATGGCATCTCGAAAACGCTCAACTTTATACTGTCAAGGACAAGTACGCATATCTTTCGTCCCGCGCCTTAAATCTTAAAGACAGCGTAGGAAAAATTTTAGGGCAGGGCAATGCATTCTCTCTTGAAAACGTAAAGTATGCAGTCAGGAAAAAAGAGATATTGCGCGGTATAGACTTAGATATTCCTATGGGCGGGCGTACGCTTATTACGGGCGAAAACGGTTGCGGAAAAACAACGCTTACGCGTATTATAGCAAGGCTTGTAAAACCCACGTCGGGAGAGATGCGACAATATATCTCACCCAAGTCAAAACGCGCGAATGCCAGATGGTTTGCCGATGTAGGCGTGGTATACCAAAATCCCGACTACCAGCTTTTTATGCCTACGGTAAAGAGCGAAGTACTTTTCGGGGCTAGGGACAAGAATTACGCGTTGGAACTTGCCGAAAGATTTTGCGTAACACACTTGTTCGACAGGCATCCTCATTCTTTGAGTGAAGGACAAAAAAGACTTGTGGGAGTGTGCGCAGTACTTGCTACCCGTCCCAAGGTATTATTGCTTGACGAGCCTACTGTAGGACAGGACTATGGCGGGCTTGAGAGAATGGTAGGAATTATCAACGGTATCCACGTTCAGACAGGCAATACCCTGATTACTGTTACTCACGACAAAAGATGCGCGGACGCTTTGTGCGATACGGCGGCAATCGTGAGCGATGGAGTAATATCCGATATCGGCGGAAAAGAAAAAGCACGTGTTTTTATGGACAGAAATATATCCTAAAACGGTTTACATAACGGCGCGTATAAACGTGCAAACAGTAAAAAATAATAATTCATAAATCAGCTTACTCAATGCATCGGCATCTTGCCGTATGCGTAACCTCTATAATATTTTGCCTTGAGGGCGTACTTTCAAAAAAAGTACGCCCTCTCAATGTTAAGTATAAAATTTTTATATTCGCTGTCCTGAGGATGTAGCGGTCAAGGCAACCTGCACAGTTGAAAAAAAGGCAGGAGTAATGCTCTTGCCTTTTTATTTCATATAGAATTCTTGTCGATATAAGAGAGTACCGACAATGGGTTATATCTATGATATATACCTATTCGTTTGGTCGGTAGGCGAGCGACCGACAACTAAAGCCGAGTATTTGAGTAAAAAAATACTCTCTACCTTTGTCGGGTAGCGAGACTGGCGGAAGCGGCGCGACGCGTAAAGAAAAGTTGCCGGTGGCAAGTTTTTAGCCAAAGCGGGGAGTAATAAAAATTACGACCGGAGGGATTCGTAAGGAGCGGAGCGACGGAATAGCGAGCTAGCGGAGCGGAAAAGGCGAGCGTCACAATTTCGGTGTCCTGAGGATGTAGCGGTCAAGGCAGTTGCCAAAAATTTAAACAAAAACAGACGGGATAAATTCCCGTCTATTTTGTTTGTATACAGGCAAACTGCCGAATGGCGGAAGCGGAGGGATTCGAACCCCCGTGGGCTTGCACCCAAACGGTTTTCAAGACCGCCTCGTTATGACCACTTCGATACGCTTCCGTATTATGGGCAGAATTTTCTGCCCTTTGTAATTAGATTATATATAAATTTGTTTCAAAAGTCAAACTGAGATTATCAGAGTTCCTCGTCTTCGTCATCCTCGTCTTCGTCATCCGCGTCTTCCTCTTCTTCGTCGTCGAGGTCAGAAGTGTCTACGTCGTCGATATCGTAATTGAAGTCGTCGTCCAAATCGTCGTCGGATTCTTCGATTTCTTCGTCTTCTTCCTCTTCTTCGTCGCTGAAGTCGCTTGCAGAGAAGTCGTCCTGGTCGTCGAAAGCGTCGTCATACATATCGAGTTTTTCGCCTTCGTCGATTTCGTCAAAGGAGATTTCTTTGCTTTCCTCGCCCGCATCTTCTGCGTTGGAAGGTGATTCTTCTCCTTCAAACATATCCGTAATATCGTCGTCCTGAGCCTTTTTAGCGCGGCATTCGGAACACATCTTTTCGCCGTTTTCGAGATAGTTGACGTGGCAATAAGGGCAAATCATTTCGTCCTCTTCGTCGTCCTCGAGAAGAGTAAAACCTTCTACTCCCATTTCCGCTTTGCAGACGTCGCAATACTCATCTTCTTCTTTTATCCAGTTGAGTTCACATCTGGGGCACTTGATATATTTTCCCATAAACATCTCCTTATCTTGAAGAAAGTATATTCAATGTCTAGTATTATATGCATAAAAGTACAATTTGTAAATAGTTTTTGAGAAAAAAGTTAAAAATTTTTTAATGATTTTACGTTCTATATAAAAACGCGCGCGAATACGCACGAATACGAAAGATTTTTTAAAACAAATAGCGGATAACAAAAAACGATTTATTTAACAAAAGCAAAAGGGCAATGCCTCAAGCATTACCCTCTTGCAATAATTTGATATATGTAGTCGGACGGAATTACGCGCCCTCCATAATCATTTTGTCGGCAAGAAGTGCGATGAATTCGCCGTTGGTAGGTTTGTCGTTGGCGGTATAAATCTTAAGACCGAAGATATTGTTGATATTTTCTATTCTGCCTCTGTTCCACGCTACCTCGATGGCGTGTCTTATTGCACGCTCGACTTTTGAGGGAGAAGTATTAAACTTTTCCGCGATAGAGGGGTAGAGTTTTTTGGTGATGCTGTTGATGATTTCGGGAGTATCTATAGCCATCTTTATAGCTTCTCTCAAAAACTGATAACCCTTTATATGTGCGGGAATACCTACCGATATAAAGATATTGGCGAGTTTTTCGTCGAGATTACGCTGGGAGCGTTTTATGGCTTGTCTTACGAATCTGTCATCGGGAGCTTCGTCGGACTTTTTGGGATTTTCCGAGCCGAATTCTTTTACTCTGTCTTTTAGCATAAGCATATTAACGGGTTTGACGAGATAATAGCTTGCGCCGAGGGATACTGCCTTGTTGATAAAGTTTTCGCCTGTAAGCTGAGATACAACGATAAAGTTGGGGCGTTTGGGCATTTTCTTATAGTCGAGGTTGGCAAGTACGCCGAAGCCGTCTACTTCGGGCATAACCAAATCGAGAATAACTACGTCGGGATTGTAACTTTCAATCTTATGTATAGCTTCGAGTCCGTCGTGAGCCGAACCGATAACTTCCACTTCTTCGTCGGTA
Source organism: uncultured Christensenellaceae bacterium (assembly GCA_944380355.1). Taxonomy (GTDB): domain Bacteria; phylum Bacillota; class Clostridia; order Christensenellales; family UBA3700; genus RACS-045. The sequence goes on along the minus strand of CALWHJ010000003.1, from coordinate 96,503 downwards.
AGGTAAGTTTGTTTGACGTTGTTGATAAAATCTTCGTTGTCATCAACAACCAATAGTTTGATTTTTTTCATAGATTCCTCCGAAAAATTCTTAACATAATCATTTTATTATGTCGCAAATATTCTTTCAATGGCGAGTGTTGTCAAATAGTGTCGAATTAGTAAATATTTTGTAAAATCAATCGTAAAACTAATATTATTTATTTATAAAATTACTTTTCTAATCGTGAAAGATGTGGTAATATATTGTCAATGAGGATAAAATGATGGAAAAGCAAGAAAAAATGCAGATAAAAGATATTCTTAAAAGTTTAAGGCTTGACGCCAAAGTATCGCAAAAGCAATTGGCGGACGCGTTGGGGATAGGACAGGCGACCGTATGTCAGTGGGAGAAGGGTACCTCTAAGCCTACGTGCGACGCGATAATAGCTTTGAGCGGGTATTACAACGTAAGCGCGGATTTTATTCTCGGCATAGACGACGAAGATATGGGAATGAGCAAAATGGAGGAGGCTTGTTTGGGACTTTTCAGCGGACTTCCCGACAATCAACAGGAGCTTATCGTCAGACTGATGCGCAATCTTCACGGATTACTTTGATTTGTGCGGCATAACGATTGACAAAGCATACTGCTTTGGGATAATATTCTCTCGAAAGTTTTTGAGAGGATTATATGCAAGAATTTAAAGTTACGCTGATAATGGTGGGAATAATGTTGGCATACGCCGTACCGGGGTTTGTGCTGATAAAAGTCAAAGCTGTCAAGCCTGACAGTATTTCTGCGTTTTCCAAGCTGTTGATGTTTGTATGTCAACCCGTACTCACGCTATACTCCTTTAACAAAGCCGATTATTCAAAAGAGCTTTGCATAAATCTTTTGATATTCTTTGTTATCATAACAATAGTACAGCTTGTATTTATAGGTATTTTTTATCTTATCTTCCGCAAGAAAATGGAAGAGGTCAAATACCGTATAGTTACGATAGCGACTACGCTTTCCAACTGTTCGTTTTTGGGAGTGCCGCTTTTGGAAGCACTCTTTCCCGATTCTCCAAACGTAGCAGTATATTCTATGATGTATTTTCTGTCAATGAGCCTTTTGGGCTGGACATTGGTTTCGGCAATAATTACGCGCGACAAAAAACATATCAGCATCAAAAAAATATTGCTCAATCCCGCCACTATATCCATAGCTTTTTCCTTGCCGTTTTTCTTCACGGGCTTCAAGATAAGCGCGGACAACGGCTATTTTTTGGGGCAAATCGAAAATATGATTTACATACTCAGCAAGATGACCACGCCTTTGTGTATGTTGGTTATGGGTATGCGTCTTGCGACCGTGAAATTCAAAAGCATATTTTCCGGTCCCTGGACTTATTTTTCAGTAGCAATCAATCAATTTGTTTTTCCCTTGGTAGTACTGGGCATACTTACGCTTTTGCGCGTCGACGAGGAACTCAAATGGTGTATGTACGTAATGTGTGCTTGTCCCGTCGCGTCCGTCGTTCAAAACTATGCCGAGATTTTGGGAGAAGGGCAGGACGTAGCCGCGAATACCGTGCTTTTGGGAACTATGTCGTCGATAATAACGTTGCCCTTGATGGCTCTCAGCATATAGGCGACCTTGTATAAGGGCGCGCCTTTTCCTTTTGTCTGCGGTACACCCGCGGCAGTTACGTACATCTAGTACGCGCCTTTGCGGGCGACCTAGAAAAAGAAAAAATCACCCCCTTCTCCAAGGTCGCACGGAGTGGGTAATATAAAAGTTTCCGCGCTCGCTAAATCACTAACTCTGTGCGACCGCAGAGATTGGTGCAGAGTTGCGATTTTGAAGAGAGTTCGCGAGTGGAGCGTACTAGACGTACGTGACCGAGCGTAACTGCTTGCGCAAAATCGCAAATATGTGCCGATATATGCGGTCGCCTATAAGGTCGCTTATTAATTTATACAATTTAAGCCTTATGTAAATTGTATAAATTACTCTTATATTAGTATATATTTAGATTTATATATAGAAAAACACGGCTTGCAAAGCGCAAACCGTGCTATTTTTTTGAGTGAACAAAATCTTTATATTTGGTTTCACAAATATATAAGTTAAATAATCAGGCTTTTAAGCGTACGTATTTCTTTTTGACGCCGTTAAGCCGTCTTATGAATTTGTTATAGGGCAACAGCGGTAGGCGCATTGTTCCCAGTTCGAGTTCGTAGTTGATGTCGTAATCCGTTTGCGACGCGTAATAGACTTTAGTATCTTTGACAATCAGCAGATATTTGCAGTAATCGTTATTGCAGGGCAATTGAGTGCATAAGCAAGTCAAATTTGTGCGGTTTTTCCAAAGATAAGAGTACAGCGAAAAGATTCTGCGGTAATAGCTTATATTTTTTTCATTGCCCAGGGTATCGAAAAACGACAAAGAGTCAAGTGTGTAGCTCATTTCGTATTCGATAAGAGCGGCTGCGTCGAAAGGGCGCTTCTTTGTGTTACGGAAACCGCAGTTGAGAAGATAATTGTATCTGTTTGCCCAATCGGCAAGGTAGCATTTGTCAATGCGTTTGGCAGTATATTCGTCAAGCATTTTGTTTATCAAATCGCAACTGAAGTATTTGCAAAAGCCGTCTTTTTTGTCATACTTTACTTTATCCAAAGGAGTGTGCGGTAATTTGAGGTTGAGTATTTCGTCATAATAAATTTTGTCGTGCATAATAACTCTCCTTATAGGTTATTGCCGACTTTATTTACACGGTTTGTGCAATAAAAAAGCGGTTAAAACAACCGCTTGCCTTTGATTTTAAAATTCGCGTTTTGTTTTGAACAGCGAATCTTCGGGAGTGATTTTTCTCAACACTCTGCAAGGGTTGCCTACGGCTATAACGCCCGCCGGTATATCTCTCGTTACTACGCTGCCGCTTCCTATAACGGAGCCTTTGCCTATGGTAACTCCGCCGTTGACTACGACGTTGCTTGCGAGCCATACGTCATCGCAAATAGTGATAGGTTTTGCGTATTCGAGGTCATAATAGCCGTCGGGGAATTGCTGTACCGCTCTTTCTTCGGCAAGAAGGGGGTGTACGGGAGTAGCGATGGTTACGTTGGGACCGAACATCACGTTGTCGCCGATATTGACGGGACATACGTCGAGAATAATGCAGTTGTAGTTGGCGAAAAAGTTTTCGCCGAGCGAAGTGTTGCAGCCGTAATCGAATCTTACGCCTCTTTCGAAGTGGAAAAACTTTTTGTGACTTTTCAGAACGCCGTCAAGGATTGCACATCTTTTTTCCTCTTCGTTTTCGTCGGTACGGTCGAAGTCGCGACACGCTTGTCTCACTTTTTCTCTCAATGCGGTCAGCTCGGAGTCGGTAGGGTTGTAGAGCATACCCGCAATCATTTTTTCTCTTTCCGTCATAAAACTCCTTTTGCCTTTGTCGGCTAAGACAATTCTAACAATAATTGAGCGTTAAGTCAATCGCGGAGGGCAAAATTGAAGAAAAGTTCCTTATAATTTACGGGGGATATATATAACTATTCGCTCAGAATTAGGCTTAGAGAAATAGGGCTTGACAAAGGTATGTTTTGGTGCTATAATCGATTGAGGATACAAAAGTATCTTGAGTGCTGCTTAGGTATGCCCCGTTGCAATACTTAGAGCGGCTTTTTTAATGCCGTCAAGGAGAGAAAAATGAACACAGACGTATTGATTATAGGCGCAGGACCCGCGGGTATATTTACCGCGCTGGAGCTTATCAAGAAAAACAGCGGAAAGAAAATCACCATAGTCGAAAAAGGCGCGGCGATAGAAAAGCGCGCTTGTCCCAAACACAGGACGGGACATTGCATGAGCTGCAAGAATTGCGCGATTACGACGGGCTTTTCCGGAGCGGGAGCTTTCTCGGACGGAAAACTGTCTTTGAGCAGCGACGTAGGCGGCGATTTGCCTGACCTTATCGGACACGACCTTGCGCAAAAGACTATAGAGTATGCCGACAGCATATATCTCGAATTCGGCGCGGATACTAAAATAGAGGGTATAGCCGAGCCTGACAAGATAAAGGAAATTCGCAAAAAAGCAATCAAGGCGGGTCTTAAACTCGTGGATTGTCCTATACGTCATCTGGGTACGGAAAAGGCACAACAGATATACTTCTCGATTGAAAAATATCTTTTGGAGCACGGTGTGGAAATTATGTTCAACACAGAGTGTACCGACCTCGTGATAGAAGACAACGTATGCAAGGGCGCGACCATAAAAGTAAAAAATAACGTCGAAACGGTATATGCGGACAAGGTAATCGTGGCTACGGGCAGAAGAGGCGCGGACTGGCTGGAAACTACTTGTAGAAATCACAATATCGACCATCAGCCCGGCACCGTAGATATCGGCGTGAGAGTCGAGGTAAGAAACGAAGTTATGGAAGAGGTCAACAAGGTGCTTTACGAGTCCAAGCTCATAGGCTATCCCAACCCTTTCAAAAACAAAGTGCGTACTTTCTGTCAGAATCCCGGCGGATTTGTAGCACAGGAGAATTACGACAACAATCTCGCAGTAGTCAACGGACATTCTTACAAGGACAAGAAGTCGTCCAATACCAACCTTGCGATTTTGGTATCGCACAACTTCCGCGAGCCTTTCAATCAGCCTATCGAATACGCAAAGAAGGTAGGCGAGCTGACCAATATGCTCGGTGCCGGACACATTATGGTACAGCGTTACGGCGATATACTCGACGGCAAGCGCACGTGGCAAAAGGAACTTCAGCAGTCCAACGTAAAACCCACTCTTACGGACGCAATTGCAGGAGATATAACCTCGGCAATGCCTTACAGAGCAATGACTTGTATTCTCAACTTCATTCAGCAGGTGGATATGGTAGTACCCGGATTTGCAAGTCCCGAAACTCTGCTTTATTCTCCCGAACTCAAATTTTACAGCAACAAGATTAAGATGGACGAGCACTTCAATACGAGCGTGAAAAATCTGCATTGTCTGGGCGACTCGACAGGTTGGACGAGAGGTCTTATGATGGCGTCGGTAATGGGCGTATTGATGGCAAGAGAAATCGTAGGCGCGGAAAGATAACATATAGCCGTAAAAGAGCTGATTATCCGTATGCATAGAGAATCAGGTATGCCGCGAAAAGCAATAAATAACAATATCGATACAAAAACGGACTGCAATCGCTTGCAGTCCGTTTTCGGTATAAGGGGAAAAGAAAAAGTATTAGGTATTGTCGTTGAGTTTGAGCATTACGCCGCCTTGCGCCGCCTGACAGACGGGACATATCTGAAAAGCTTCCTTAGAACAAGCTTCGTAACCGCATTCGGGGCACTTCCATTTTACGACTTCCTGTTTTTTGTAGAGAGTACCGCTCTTCATCTGGTTATACAAATCGGCAAAGAGCATCTTGTGGCAATTCTCTATTTTTGCAAGATTGTCGAAAAGTCCCGCAATGTCCTTGAAACCTTCGTCCATAGCCGTCTTGGCAAATTCGGGATATATTTTTGTAGCTTCGAAACCTTCGTCTTCTGCCGCAAGACGCAGATTTTCCATCAAATCCCATTTTTCCTTGAAGGGATAACCCGAACAGATTTTAATATCCGCAATGCAATTTTCGTCAGCCGACTGAATGAAGCTGTACAATAGTCTTGCGTGCGTAAATTCCTGATAAGCGACCTTGTCGATAATATCGGCAAGTGCCTTGTAGCCCTCTTTTCTTGCGCCGTACTCCACAAATTCGTATCGTGTACGTGCCTGACATTCTCCCGCGAAAGCTGCTGCGAGATTTAGATAAGTTTTGCTGTCTTTAAGTTTCATATCGTTACCTCCGCTTAGAATATTGTCCCAGGAGAGAGGATTTTATTCATCGGGGGAAAAAGTTTTGCAATAAATTTTTTCGTTCAGGTAAAATACGTTGTTGTCGAGGGCTGTTTTGCCGTAAGGTTTGAGTGCGAGAGCTTTTGAATTATAAAACAACGCTTTGTCTATGTCGCCCAGCATATAGTTGTTGTACCCTAGTTGCACGTAGGGTATGTACCCCGACATATCGCTGTTGACGAAAGAAAAAAGACTGCTTTCTTCTGCGGTCAATGCGGCAAGGTAGTAGTAATTGCTCAAGCCGTACTTTTTTTGTTTTTGTAGTACGTATCCTATCTGACACAGGAGGGTCGGAGTAGGTCTTGTATAGGCAAGGGCGAGGAGAATTTCAGACAAAGCTTCGTCGCATCGGTTTTTGTCGAGAAGAATATTGGACGAGTTGACGAAACTCTGAATGAGGTCGGGGAGGAAAGTATCCTTTCGTTTACGGTATTCTGAATACACGGCTAGAGCCTGCGCGGGCATATTGTTTTGGTACAATTCGTTGGCGTAATAGTATAAGTCGCGCGTGGAAAGAATACTTCCCTCACAGAGCGACTGCTGATATATAAGGAGATTACGCATAGGAGAAGACGGTTTTGTCTTGCGGTGCTCGACGGCAATATTCTCGAATATGATTTTTCCTTGAGGACAAATTGCTTCGTGCACTTTGCCTTCGAAGAAGTAACCTTTTCGGTTTTTGAAAATTCTCTCTCTGTAATAGCTGAATACGGGACGGTCTGCTTCGTCAAAATCCGTGACGTAAGGACACATCACGAAATCCTCGTCACACAGTCTTTGTTTAAGCGAATTGAATTTTTGCGCGTTTTGGGGAGTAACGACGTCGTCTGCGTCAAGCCATATAATATAATCTCCCGTAGCTTTGGACAAAGAGAAATTTCGCGCGCTGGAAAAATCCCTGAAAGGCGCGGAATACACTTTGTCGGTAAAAGCTTTTGCGATAGCTATTGTATCGTCCGAGCTTCCCGTATCGACTACTATTATTTCGTCGCAAAATATTCTTGCGCAGGAGAGCGCGCGCTCAAGCACTTCCTCTTCGTTTTTTACTATCATACACAGACTCAGTTTCATAATTACCTCTTCATTATCTTATTCGCAAAAGGCGCGCATTGACAAAGACAACTCAACCTCGAAAGCAAATCGCATACTATATATTAAGGCAAAAGCCGATAAAACATAATTAATACAGACTCATAAAGGGGTACCACTGCGCAAGCGGCTTTGACTATGCTGAGGATTGCCGATTCCGAGTAGGCGTATAAGATATTCGGTCGACTTAAGAAAAAATCCGTCAATACGTTGTAAATACTCTTAAGATTGTGCTAAAATATTAAAAGAGGTATTTATGAGCGTAAAAGAAGTATTGCAAAACAGCGAATTTTTCTCTTGTCTTACCGAAGAGGAAAGACAGCTTATGATTTCCACGTCGCGGCAAGTGACCTTTAAGAAAGGAGAAAACGTACACCGCTCTGAAGAAAAGTGTCTCGGAGTAATATATATCACTAAGGGACAGTTGAGGACTTATATAGTTTCGGAAGACGGCAGGGAGGTTACGCTTTACAGGCTTTACGGGGGAGACGTATGCATACTTTCGGCTTCGTGTGTGCTTGACGCGATATCTTTCGACGTCTATATTGACGCGGAAGAGGATACCGAGGGCGTGGTAATCAGCGCGCAGACTTTCAAGAAAATAAAATCTCAAAACGTATGTCTCGAAAACTTCGCTTACAAACTCGCTACCGTAAGATTTTCCGACGTAATGTGGGCAATGCAGCAGATACTGTTTATGGGCGCAGACAAACGTCTTGCTATTTTTCTCAATGACGAGCTTGCCAAGACGGGCAGCGACACCGTAAAACTCACTCACGAACAGATAGCCAAGTATATGGGTACGGCTAGAGAAGTAGTCACGCGAATGCTCAAGTATTTTCAGACGGAAGGCATAGTCGAGCTTAAGCGCGGAGAGCTGAGAGTAACCGACAAATCGAAACTCAAAAAGATAATAGCGGGTAAATAAAGCGCGCGGGGTTAAGTTTTAATTCTGCTATACGCAATTAAGTCAACTACAAAACAAGCCGATTGCCTTGAAGGCAGTCGGCTTTAAAAATGCTTTAGAATGCTTTTTCGTCCATTATTTATACAATTTAAGACTTGGGTAAATTGTATAAATAACTTATATAACTATATATTTAGTATTATATTTAAACCTGTTCGGGGTACTTTGAAGTCATAATCGTTGCGTAAAGGTTGTATCCTCCGCTCAGGTTGTATACGTCGTAGCCGTACTGCGCGAGAATACGCGCCGCAACGTAGCCGCGTTGTCCTACGTGACAAGTGAGATATACGGGCTTTGACTTGTCAAGCAAATTCAGATTAGCCCTTAATTCGTCAACGGGAATGTTTACGAAACCGCGGATATGTCCTCTGTCGTATTCGTACTTCGTGCGGGTGTCGAGGAGTGTTACGTCCTTTCTGTCGAGAAGACTGTCTATATCGTCGCAGTAGAAGTTTTTGATCTTGCCCGTAAGCAGGTTTTCAATCGTGTATCCCACCATATTTACGGGGTCTTTTGCCGAGCCGTAGGGCGGAGCGTAACACAATTCGAGATTTGTCAAATCGTACGCCGTCATACCCGCTCTTATTGCGGTTGCCATTACGTCGCAGCGTTTGTCTACTCCTTCTCCTCCTACGATTTGTACGCCGAGTATTTTGCCGTCGGACTTATCGAAGACGGTCTTTACGGACATATATTCGGGATTAGGATAATACGTCGCGTGGCTGGGCGAAAAGGTATGACTTACGCCGTAATTCAGCCCGCGTCTTTTTGCCTGATTTTCGCTCAGTCCCGTATATGCGGCAGTCAGCCCGAATATTTTTACTATCGCAGAGCCTTGAGTGCCCTTGTACTCAGACGGTATGCCTGCGATATTATCGGCGGCGATTCTGCCTTGTTTGTTAGCAGGTCCGGCAAGCGGCACGTGAGAGGGGGATGAAGTGATAAAATCGTAACTCTCTACAGCGTCTCCCACAGCAAAGATGTCGGGGTCGCTGGTGCGCATATTTTTATCGGTTTTTATTGCGCCTTTTTCGTTGACTTCGAGTCCCGCGTCGACTGCGATTTTACTGTCAGGCACAACTCCAAGAGCAAGTATAATCATATCCGACAGTACGCTTTTTCCGCTTGAGAGGATTACCTCGAGATAATCTTTTTTCTTTATTATTTTCTCAGGCACGTTGTTGAAGAGAAGTTTTACGCCGTTGGCTCTCAGTTCGTTGTGTATAAAACAAGACGCGTCGTAGTCCATATGCGACATAACTCTGTCCGACCTTGTTGCGACGGTAACTTCCACACCTGCTTTGACGAGATTTTCAGTCATTTCCATACCGATAAAACCTCCTCCGACCACGAGAGCGGTACGGGGCTTTGCCTGTTCGGTAAACTCTTTAATTTTGTAAGTGTCGGGTATGTTTCTGAGAGTGAAGATGCGTTCGTCGTCTATTCCCTCGACGGCGGGCAGGGCGGGAGAGGCTCCGGTGGATATAATCAGCTTGTCGTAACTTTCCTCGTAAGTCGTTTCTTTTATAAGATCAGATACCGTTACGGTTTTGCGTTCGCGGTTGATTGCCGTAACCTCGTTAAATACGCGCACGTCGACGTTAAAACGCGCCCTGAAGCTTTCGGGCGTCTGAAGCGTGAGGGAAGATTTTCTCTTTATTTCTCCGCCGATATAATAAGGCAAACCGCAGTTTGCAAAAGAGACGTATTCCCCCTTTTCCAATACCGTTATTTGCGCAAATTCGTCAAGTCTTCTCAGTCTTGCCGCCGCGGTCGCGCCTCCCGCGACGCCGCCTATGATAACGATTTTCTTGTTTTTCATACTGACTCCTTTGAGTATATAAAAATTTTCGGATATTTTTTTCTTAATTTTGCTTAGCATATTGATTTTGTGTCCGAATACCTATATAATATTAAGCAGAGAGGTGAATATGGACGCTGCTATCAAAAAAAAGAAAATAATGCTTGCCGTTTCTATCATACTGACGATAGGATTTCCGGTAGGCATAGTTATGACGATACTTTGTGCTATCAACAAAATCTGGGTACTAATGGCTTTGGGAATAGTGCTTATCGTAGCCGGATTTTACGTCGCGCCTATTTGTTGGACAAGAATAGGCGGGTACAGCAAGACGATAACTCTTCTGAGAGCGATAGAGGAGCAGAATCTCTATACTGTGGCGGAATTGTCCACATATATGTCGACCAACGAAAAAACCACCGTCGCGCTTATTCAGTCCGCGATAAGAGAGGGATATCTCAATAAGTATCTCTTTGTCGACAATCAGCGTCTTGAATTGATTACCGCAAGAAAGCAGGAGATGCATCACTTTTCGTTCAAGTGCGCCAATTGCGGTGCGGACGTGTATGCCGAGGCACAGGCGCCTACCGCGCAGTGTCAGTACTGCGGAAAGGTCTACTCCGAGTCGGACAAGGTTTTCCGCGACGCGCTCAAACACAAATAATTATCTTGCCATACATAAATGCACGGCGGTTGTCCCGCCGTGTTTTTTGGGGGGGCTGATTACTCCTCGAGCATAGCGAGAATTTTTGCTTTAGGTTGTACGCCCACGGATTGAGCGACAATCTTCTTGTCCTTGATTACGGTCAGCATAGGTATGCTCGATACGCCGAATGCGCTTGCGAGTTCCATCTCGTTGTCCACGTTGACCTTACATACTTTTATATCTTCGCGCTCTTCTGCTATCTCGTCCACGGTAGGGGACAACATTCTGCAGGGGCCGCACCAGTTTGCCCAAAAATCAATGAGGACGGGTTTGTCGCTGTTGAGCACTTCCTCGTCAAAGTTTTCTTTAGTAAGTTTAATTATTGCCATATCAGTTACTCCTTTATTGTTTTCACTGTCATTATATACATTATTTCCAAATTTTTCCGTAACTTAATCACATTTACATAATACACCTTATATACTGTAGCGCGCAAGAGATAGAGGGATAAACAGGGTATGCGATATAAGCGCGGTATTGCAAAAACCTGCAAAATTTGGTATATTGTATTTGAAGGAGGTCAAAATGATTCGCAAATACACTGTAAAAGACAGAGAACAAACGCTTTGTATGATGAAAGAGTTTTATTCGTCGGAAGCGGTAGAGCATCCTATACCCGAGAAAAATATGATAGCCACGCTCGACGAGGCGCAGAAGGGAAGCCCCTATCTGGATTTGTATATTCTGGAATGCGGAAAGGAGTGTGCGGGTTACGCTCTCACGGCTTACACCTTCAGCAACGAGGCGGGCGGAAAAGTAGTGTGGATAGAGGAAATTTACGTGTCGGCGCGTTTCAGAGGCAAGGGGCTGGGCGGAGAATTTTTGCGTTTCGTAAAAAAACAATACGGTGATTTTGCCCGTATCCGACTGGAGGTCGAAGAAAGCAACGACGGCGCGGTAAGACTGTATTGCCGCGAGGGTTTCCGACCTTTGGGATATACGCAATACGTTATCGACAAATAGAAATTATGTACGATTTGCATAATTTGTGAACGATTAACATAAATAAACTCTTGAAAATTCTATAAGTTTCTGTTAGAATAAAACTGTACACAAACATAAGCCGATTTTCGGCAAGGAGGTAAAAATTATGCATTGTGACAATTGTGGCAGCGAAGTAGACGAGAAAGACGTTTACTGCGGCAACTGCGGACACAGAATAGAAAAACAAACCGAGGTAATCGACCATACGCACGATGCCGACGAGTTTATAGACGTTACTCCCGACAGGAGCAATGAAGACGTATTTACGTCGGCAAATACAAGCGCTAACGCTACAGGCAGCACTTTTGCCGGCAATACTAATAATCAGAGCGGCGGATATAACCAAAACGGCACATACAACGGTGCGGGACGCGCTACTACGCCCCCTCCCGTATACAAACCCAAGCTCAGCAACTCGAGCGCGACCGTATCGCTGGTATGCGGTATATTGTCCTTGTTGGGTGTATTTACGCTTATTACGGCTATCATAGGTCTCACCTCTTCCAAGAAGGCAATGCAGCTTATATCGACGGGTGAATATGACGGAGAAAGCTATGCAAAAGCAGGTAAGATTTGTTCTACGATAGGTCTTGTATTCGGCATCTTGCAAGTTCTTTGGTTCGTGTTTTACGTGTTTATAACGTTAGCAGTTATGTTTGCCGAATAACCGCAGTCATCAAATAAAATACTCTTCCCCGACGGGAGGAGTATTTTTGTTTTATCGGAGAAGACGGTTGAGCGGGTTTGATTTATTAAACAAACGGATATATATCGCTTATTGATACTGGGCGTGCGCTGTGATAAAATATAATCAGTAACCGATACGGGGAAATAAGATGAGAATTGTTATAATAGCGGTTTTGATAATTTTGTTGACGGCGGTTTTTGTATTTTCGTGTGCCTGCGACAAAATAGATTTAAAGCATTATTCTCCCGCGCCTGTTGCGTTTGAGTTCGAGCCGGACGACAGTATAGCTTTTTGTACTCTTCAAAACGCGCCTGCCGACAATCCCGACAGGGGCTTTCGAGGAGAGACTTATATCACTCTCGGCAGGGACGAGGCGTACCCCGGCAGCGGCGAGCCTTATATGCAAAAACTGCAGGAACAATTGACCCGTCACGGCGAGCAGGATATTACGGTACTTCAGGTTTACGTCTATCTTATCGAATACTACGACAAGGAAATTCCTCAGTCGGCATTTATACAGCTTAAGGATTATTTGGAGTACATAAAAAGCAAGGACGTAAAGATACTTTTGCGCTTTGCGTACGAAACGAATCAAGGACAGAAAAACGGACCTACTACAAGCAGAATCGAAAGTCATTGCAAACAGCTGAAAGTCTTTTTTGAGCAAAACCAAGTGCTTTTTTACGACGTAGTATACGCGATGCAAATGGGCATGATAGGACTTTGGGGAGAGGGACACGGAAGCGTGCATAGACACAGCGTAAAACGCGTCGCAGCCGCGGTAGCGGATATGGTGCCCGAGGGCGTGCCTATTATGGTGCGTACGCCCCAAATGCTTACGCAAGTACCCGACGAGCTTGAGTACAGATTTTCCGTACACGACGATTTTCTCGTAGGCTACGACCACGAGTGGGGTATGATGGACTGGGAAGACGAGCAATATATTCTCCTTCTCAACAAGTGTAAACATACCGTTACCGACGGCGAATTGCCGTGGGGAAGAGCGGGGGACGAAATTGATATATTAGGGGTAGTGAAGCAGTGCGTCGGTTACGGACTCACCACGCTTTCTATCGAGCATAATTATAACGAGGACGAAGGACAAAAATACGCTCTCGAGCAAGCCAAAGAAGTTTTCCTCGACGAGGACTATATGCGGCAAAACAATCTTCCTTACAATCCCGCTTTACCAGAGGGCGGCAAAATCAGCGCGTTCGATTATCTCAAATATCATCTGGGGTATCAGCTTGTGGCGTCAAACTTGAAAATCGCGGACGGAAAAGCGAGTTTTATGCTCACCAATTACGGATTTGCCAGTCCTTATTATTTCGATATGAAAATTTACGTTGACGGCAAAGAGGTTAGTCTTGACGAGCCTTTCAAGGCGGGAGATTTAATGCAGTTTTGTCAAAAGTCGTATTCTTTTGAATACGACGGCGGAGAAATCGGCATAAAGATTTTCAATAAGTACGACGGCGGTTGCATAAGACTTTTCAACGACGTGCCTTTCGAGGACGGAATAAATGTGATTTACGGGGGTTGAAAAAACTCTCCGCAGATAATATAATAAAAAAGCTAAGACAAAACGAGTTTACGCAAAAACTCAACGGAGGCAATTATGAACATTATTCCCAGACCGCTTCATTACGTGATAAAAGAACACGCAATCAAGCTGGGTAAATCTACAAAAATTACGGGCGACTTTGCAGGCGCTGTCAAGTTTGCCAAAGAATTTTTCGCTTCTTTCGAGGGCGGACAAGGTACTTCTTTGAAATTCGTCAAAGACGAATACGTGGCAGAAGAGGGCTATGTAATCTCGACAGACAAAGCGGAAGAAAGCGTTACCGTCAGCGCAAGCACAGAGGCGGGAGCTTATTACGCGCTAATGACGATTGAACAATCGGCGTACAAAGACGGACAACTTCATTGTACCGATATTCAGGATAAACCCCGTTATAAGCACAGAGGTTTTATGCTCGATTGCGCAAGACACTTCTGGACGGTGGAAAAAATCAAAGAAATTCTCGAGATAATGTCGCGTCTTAAAATGAACGTTTTTCACTGGCATCTTACCGATGACCAGGGCTGGAGAGCAGAGATAAAAAAATATCCTTTGCTTACGCAAAAAGGTTCGGTGAGAAAAAGCACGCCTTTGTCTTTGAAGGGCTACTTGAGAGGTAAAGAGCCCAGAGACAATACTCCTTACGGAGAAGGCTGTTTTTATACGCAGGAGCAAATGCGCGATATCGTAGCGTTTGCAAAAGAAAGACATATCGAGATAATTCCCGAGATAGATATGCCCGGTCATATGGTAGCCGCAATCGCGTGCTATCCTCATCTTTCGTGCAGAGGAGAGGAGACAGAAGTTTCCGTACGTTGGGGAGTTATGGACAATATCTTGTGCTGCGGAAAAGAGGAAGTTTATTCTTTTGCTAAAGACATAATCGACGAATTGTGCGAAATTTTCCCCGGCAAGTACTTCCATATAGGCGGAGACGAAGTACCTAAAGCGCGTTGGCAGAAATGCCCGCTTTGTCAGGCAAAAATAAAAGAACAGAATCTCAAGGACGTCAATGCTTTGCAGGGATATTTTAACAACGTCATAGCCGAATATCTCAAGTCAAAAGGCAAGGCAATGATAGGCTGGAACGAGATTCTTGACGCTCACGACATTATGGACAAGGATATCATAGCGCAGTGGTGGACGCGCCGCAAGGGCGACAAAAACGAGTTTGCGTGGATGGAAAAAGGCGGAAAAATCGTCATATCTATGGTCAATTACGTATATATGGACCATCCTTACAACGTACGCCCCTTGTCCAAGACCTATTCTCTTGCGGCAGAGAAGCTGGGGGTAATGAACGAGAATAACGTAGTGGGTATGGAAATACCGCAGTGGACGGAGTATATCAGAGACGTTGACAAACTGGATATGCTTACAATGGCACGTCTTACGGCTTTTTCCGAGGTATGCTGGACGCCTGCCGAAAAGCGTAACTACAATGACTTCGAGCAAAGACTAGAAGCTTCGAGAGAGTATCTCGACGGCATAAAGTGCCGTATTTGTCCTCAGGCAATTTACAGCGGCAAGACGCACCCCCGTCTAAAGTTTACCTGCGCGTCGAAATGGAATTTGTGGCGAGTATATCCCGACTATGAATTTGACGAGATGAAAAAGATGCTTGCTCGCAAAGAATCGGAGAAATAAAGGATTTTTAGCATAAAATCTCAAATAATTCAAGGCTTTTGCAGCCGCTTCTGACAAAGAAGCGGCTGTATTGTTTTAAAAGCATGGATTTTAACAAAAAATACTAACGTCGAAAACCGTTAGAAGCGCACGTGTTTTATAAGTTGGTAATATTTATGTATTTAATGTTGATATTTGCAAATCATAATGCTATAATATTATAAATAAAATTTTTTATGGAGAAAGACCAAGGTTATGAATATAAAGTTTTCCCCTCCCGATATAACTCAGGAAGAAATAGACGAAGTAACAGATACACTCAGGTCGGGATGGATAACTACAGGTCCCAAAACCAAACTTTTCGAAAAACAGATAGCCCGGTATTGCCATACCGCAAAAGCCGTATGTCTCAATTCTGCTACCGCAGGGCTAGAGCTTATTCTTCGTTTTTTGGGTATAGGCGAGGGGGATGAGGTAATTACCAGCGCATACACTTACACAGCTTCGGCAAGCGTAATCGAGCACGTAGGCGCGAAGATTGTACTCGTCGACGTAGACAAAGACGATTTTTACATCAGCGCGGCAAACGTAGCCAAGGCTGTCAGCGACAGAACGAAAGCAATTATCGGCGTTGATATAGCGGGCGTAATAGCCGATTATGACGCATTGTATAAAATCGCCGAGGATAACAAAGGTATTTTCAAAGCGGAAAATCCCGTGCAGAAACGTATAGGCAGAATAGCCGTAATAGCTGATGCTGCACATTCTTTCGGCGCGGTAAGAGAAGGTAAAGTTTCGGGTGAGATAGCCGATTTTACCTCTTTTTCCTTCCACGCCGTCAAAAATCTTACGACGGCTGAGGGCGGTGCCGTAACGTGGAAAAGTATTGAGGGAATATCCGACGAAGACATATATACTCAATTTATGCTTATGTCGCTTCACGGGCAGTCCAAGGACGCGCTTTCAAAAATGAAAATCGGCGCGTGGGAATACGATATAAAGACGCTCGGTTACAAGTGCAATATGACGGATATTATGTCGGCTATAGGAATAGTTCAGCTGAGGAGATACCCCTCTCTTCTGGCAAGGAGAAAAGAGATTATCGAGAAGTACGACAAGGCGTTTGCAGATACGGCGATAAAGCCCGTAAAGCATTTCGGAAAAGACTTCGCAGGAAGCGGACATCTATATATCACCAGAGTAGACGGTGCAGATGAGAAACAACGCAACGAAATAATTACCCGCCTTGCGGAAAAAGGCATAGCGTCCAACGTGCATTATAAGCCCCTTCCTATGTTTACGGGATACAAGGCGATAGGTTTTGACATAAAGGACTATCCCTGCGCTTACGATATGTACCGCAACGAGATAACGCTTCCTTTGCATACGCTTCTCACAGACGAGGAAGTAGATTATATTATAGACAGCTACAAGGAGGCAGTCCGTGTATAGATTTTCCAAGAGATGTTTCGATATATTCTTTTCGTTGTTGGGAATACTTTTCTTGCTGTTGCTGTTTTTGTTCGTGGCGATAGCAATCAAGTGTTCGTCCAAAGGTCCCGTACTTTTCAAACAGGAGAGAGTGGGCAAAAACGGCAAGACTTTCAAGATATGGAAATTCCGTTCGATGGTAGTCGACGCAGAGGCAAAGGGCAGACAGATAACTACCGACGGCGACAGCAGAATTACCAAGGTAGGCAAGTTTATCCGCAAGACAAAGATAGACGAATTACCCCAGTTGTTCAACGTACTTTCGGGCAAGATGAGTTTTGTAGGTCCCCGTCCCGAGGTACCCAGATACGTAGAGTTATACACCGAGGAACAGCGCAAGGTACTCACGGTAAAGCCCGGCATAACCGATTTGGCGTCAATCGAGTACCGCAACGAAAACGATTTGCTCAAAGAAGCAGAAGACCCTGACAGAAAATATATCGAAGAAATAATGCCCGCCAAGCTCGAACTCAATCTCAAGTATATCGAGAAAGCTGGATTTTTCTACGATATCGGTCTGATATTCAAGACAGTATTCAAAGTAATCAAGGAGTGATATGGAAGAGAAGAAGATAAGAGTTTCTCTGTGCGTTATAGCTTTGAACGAGGAAGAAAATATACAAAGGCTGTTCGACAATATAAGAGCGCAGGACTACGACCATTCTCTTACTGAGATAGTTTTGGTGGACAGTGGGTCGACAGACAAAACCAAAGAGTTGATGGCAGCATTTGCAGCAGAAGAGAACGGATTTGCCGCAGTAAGCGTATTGGATAATCCCAAAAGAGTACAGGCTAGTGGCTGGAATGTAGCGATTACGCACGCTAAAGGTGAACTTATAATCAGGGTTGACGCACACGCTATAATACCCGCTGACTTCGTAAAGGAGAACGTCGACTGTATAGATTCAGGAGAAGACGTTTGCGGCGGAAGGAGAGTAAATGTTATAAACGGCGATTCAAAAGCAAAAAAAGTTTTGCTTATGGCTGAAAATTCTATGTTTGGCAGTGGAGTCGCAACATACCGCAATTCCGATAAAAAGCAATACGTAAAAACAGTGGCTCACGCTTGCTATAAAAGGGAAGTATTTGAGAGAGTCGGATTGTTCAACGAGAGTCTTTTGCGTTCTGAAGATAACGAGATGCATTACCGTATCAGAAAAAACGGATATAAAATCTGTATGTCCGACAAAATATATTCAGAGTATCAGACGAGAGCAACTCTCAAAGGAATGCTTAAACAGAAATGGGGCAACGGTAAGTGGATTGGCATTACCAGCGTAAGAAAAACTCCTTCGATTTTTTCGCTATATCACTTTGTGCCGTGTATATTTGCTTTGGTGGCAATTGCGTGCCTTATTTTGTTTGGAATATCTTTTATACCGCAAGTGCCTTGGTGGCTATGTCTTCCTTTTGTATGCGGAGTAGGTCTATATTTCTTAATAGACGTAATGCTGACTATTAAAAGCTGCAAAGATTACAAAGAGGGAATAGGATTGATGTGTTTGCCTTTTTTGTTTCCTATGTTGCATTTTGCATACGGATTAGGAACTTTGCAGGGCTTGATAATTGCTCCTTTCGTCAAAGTAGACAAGCTTGTTAAGACAATGCCGATTCAGAAAGACTGTCAGGAAAATGTCGAATAAGGGTAATCGACAAAAACAGCATAGATAATAAAAAGAGGTGTATATGAGGAAAATTGAAGTGTCTGAAATGAAAAAGCGTTTGGTTGAGATGGTTGAATATCTGGACAAGCTATGCGACAAAAACGGACTTACACTGTTTATGTCGGGCGGCACGCTTTTGGGAGCCGTAAGACACAAAGGATTTATACCTTGGGACGATGATATAGATATGTATTTAACACGTCCGGATTATGATAAGTTAATTGAGATTTTTAGGTCAAACGGCAACAATGGCAGATATAAGCTTTGCTCTTACGAGTTGCAAAAAAAATATTCTTACACTTTTGCTAAATTAATTGATACAACGACATTACTACTAGAGAAAAATGCCGATTGTGGAGAAGAACTAGGATTGTTTATAGACATTTTTCCTGTAGATGGACTAGGCGACAGCGAGGAAACGGCAAAAAAGCAAATGAAAAAGCTGAATAAGTATATCACAGCTAACTATTCGCTTATAGTTGCGCCTTGGAGAAAAGGAGTGTCTTTTGTCAAAAATTTTGCCATTGCGTGTTTGAGAGCAGCTATAAAGATTTACGGAGTAAAGAGGTTTCATAAAAAAATGAGCAAAATAGTTCATTCGCTTCCTTACGAAACCAGCAAATATGTCGGTGAATACGTTGACGAGATAGGCGACAAGCGAATAATGCTTAAGAGTGATATGTATGAAGATTACGAAGTTATGGATTTTGAAAACATAAAACTCAAAGCTCCTAAGAATTGGGATAAATGGCTTACGCAGTTTTATGGTGATTATATGACTTTGCCGCCTGAAGAAAAGAGAGTGCTTACGCACGGATACGAACTTTACGATAAGACGACAGACGAGGAGGAAAAATGAACGTTGCTTTGATATTGTCTGGCGGAGTAGGTAAACGTTTGGGGGGCAGTATACCTAAGCAGTACCTAACCATTAAAGGCAAAATGATTATAGAATACGTTATTCAAGCCGTAAAAGCGTCTAACCGTATTGACAAAACTGTAGTTGTTGCACACGAGCCTTATGCAAGTATGCTTAAAAATAAATTCGACATAGAAGTTTGTCTTGGCGGAGAAGAAAGAAATATTACGCTTAAAAACGGTTTAGATTTTATTAACGGAAAATACAATTGCGATAAAATAATGATATTCGACGCAGTACGCCCTATGATTACGCCTGAGCTTGTGAATAATTATATGGACAAGCTAGAGAGTTATGATATAGTATTGACGGCGCAAAAAATTACTGACAGTTTGGGAAGTTATGATATACACGAGGTAAGAAGAGAAAGATATTATCTCTTGCAGTCTCCGGAAGCTTATAGATTTAAGAATTTGTATAAATATTTTGATAGTAAAAGTACTCTTACAGAAGTTGCTCAACAATTGCCTGAGAGTATGAAGACTTATCTCAATTTTGACTTTAGTGATAATATCAAAATCACATACAAACACGATTTGTTTATAGCTGAACAGCTCCTTGGACTCAACGAAACAAAAGCGCGCTTTGACGTAAAAAGATTGAGAGAATACCTAGGTAAAAATTACCCTGTTGAGACGGAACAGTGGATAAACGATTTGCCGCAGATAATAGAGTATCTTAAATTCAAATGGAAGTTTGACGATTATACAATTAATCCGAATGCTCATTTCGGGATAGTAATAAAAGCCGATTCTACGCAATGGGGAAAGGTTGTAGTAAAGTTAATTCCTCCATTTATAGGCAGATTCGAAGGAGAGCTCGGCCTTTATGAGAAATATTCCGATACAGGTTTGATGTGCCCTCTATACGATTATGACAAGTCTTTCTGTGCGTTATTACTTAAACAAGTTGTGCCAGCAAATTATGCTGACTTTAACGAAGCTAATTTTAGTAGAATTACAGGATTTTTTGACCGTTTAAATGAATTGCTTTTGCCTTATGGGGGAGAAAAGTATCACGACTACGGGGTAATACTCGAATCTAAAAAGGATATGCCTGCGACAGGGCTTGATTACGGTGAGCGTATAGACGAATACGTTGATAAGGCAATCGCTTTATATAAAAATAATTTTGCAGACGATAAGGTTTATCTGTTGTTGGGCGACGCACACAAATACAATCTCATCGAAGACAATGGCAAATATATTGCAATCGACCCGATAGGCTACATTGCGCCTAAGGAGATAGAATTTGCAAGATACATCGGAACCGTGCTTACGGAAGACCTGGACAGTATAAAAGAAAATCTCGAAAAAGCATTATCGTTATTTTCTAAATATTCGTCGAAAGATAAAATACTCAAAGCACTTTTTATTGACGTAGTATTCAGACTGCATAATACTACATTTGAAAACGACGACGATATACTTGCAAGAAAGTGGCTAAAAGTTGTCGACGAAATATTGTCGGTAGGCCTATAAGGTAACTAAGTACGTTCATCTAAAAATAACGACAAAGGAAGGTTTATGAAAATATCAATTGTAGTACCTGTGTACAATACGTCAAAATATTTAGAAGAATGTGTTGACAGTATACTTGCTCAAAGTTACTCGGATATAGAGATAATACTCGTAGATGACGGAAGTACAGACAATAGCGGGGAATTGTGCGATAAGTTAGCAGAGAAAGATTTGCGTATAATTAGTTGTCACAAAACCAATGGCGGGCTGAGTAGTGCCAGAAATTATGGAATAGAGCATTCTAACGGAGAATGTATAGCTTTTGTCGATTCGGATGATGTCATCGATGTGGATATGATAAAAGTTTTGGCTGAAAATTTGCAAAACAACCAGGCGGATATGTCGGGTATGGAATATCTTGAATTTTTCGATAAATTGCCTGAAGTCAATAGAAGAAACAAGACAAAACGCATAACTAAAAATCTTCAAAAATATATGCTTCTCAACAATAGATTGTATTGTTCGGTAAGATATCTTTATAAAAGGGAATTGTTGGGCAATATTCGCTTTGACGAAAGGATAAAACTAGGAGAAGATCAGGATTTTATATTCCGGTACGCCAAAAACGTTAAAGTGCTTGTAACCAGTGCCTATAATGGTTATTTTTACAGAAGCAACGTGCTTTCGTTATCGGGGGGACAGCTGAAAGAAAATCATCTTTTCGACTTGCAAAACAGATTGAATATTGTAGATATGGCTGAAAAGAGGGATAAAAAGGTTGCATTTTCGCATTATCTTAAAGGATTGCTTGCATTTTGGTGCAAAGGAATTATATACGGAGTTGCAGGGCAAAAGGATTACGTTGAGGAGTATGCGGAAAAGCTTAAAAAATCAAAATGGAAAATAATTTTCTCTCCGTATATCGAAATCAAATACAAAATGGTAGCATCAACACTTTTGCTTGGCAAGAAAAATGCAATAAAAATAATCGGAAAATACTTGGGAAAACTATGGAAAAAATAAGGATTTTAATAAGCGGAATAGGTACAGGAAGAGGAGGAGTGGCAAGTGTCGTACTCAATACACTCAAATGTCTTGACCGCGAAAAATTCGACGCCGTAATTTTGCTGACTTACGATTCCGCTGTCGAAGAGGATGTATATGCTTTGGGCTATTCAATAGTTAAGATAACGCCTTTCGGCAAGGATAAACGTAAATACGCCGCTGAGCTTGATGAACTTCTCAAGAGAGAAAGATTCGATTATGTATGGATAAACAATACAAGCAAAGTCGATGTTGAAATTTTTAAAATTGCAAAAAGAAACGGGGTAAGAACCATTGCGCATTCGCATGGTGAATGCGTAGAGGGAAGTTTTTTCCGCAAACTGACATTTTGGGTTATAGAGCTTTTTACAACTCGTACTTTTTATAAGAATCTTGATATAGCTTTAGCTTGTTCAGAAAGTTCAGCTAGATATTTTTATAGTAAAAAGTATAGAAAAAGTCATAAGGTTAACGTTTTATGCAATTCTATAGAAACTGCCAAATTCGTTTATGACTCGAACTTGAGAAAGGAATTGCGTGAGAATATCGGAGCAAAAGACGAAGACATACTGTTGGCGGCAGTTGGAAGAATAACTGAAGTAAAAAATCCTCTGTTTATGATAGACGTGCTTGGCTTTTTGCCTGAACAATACAAAATGATTTATGTCGGTAAAGGTGAAATGCAGACTGTTGTTGCGGAAAAAGCTCAATCATACGGTATGGAAGACAGAGTAATATTTTTGGGTATGAGAAGCGACGTGCCTCAATTGCTCAACGCGATGGATATATTTGTATTGCCGTCATATCACGAAGGTTTTCCCGTTTCTGCGATAGAAGCACAAGCAAACGGATTGCCTTGCGTAATATCGTCTAAGGTCACTGCTGAGTGTGTTCTGACGGATATATGTTTTAGAGAAAAATTAGATGCAAAAGTGTGGGCCGAGCGTATTTTGAACACTTCTCAATCTAACAGAGCGGCTTATGCTGATATAATTAAAGAAAAAGGGCTTGACAACATATCTTATGTAGAAAAACTGCAGGAGATAATTTTGGAAGACATAAATAATGCTTAGGAAAAATTTTTTATATGAAATAAACAACAAGATCAACGTTGCCGATATTTTTGTGGGTATATCACTGTTATTTGAGGTGATATTATGTATCATACAAAGTTTTTCTATTAACGAAACTGTCAACGTTTTGCTGTTTATCAACGTATATATTCTTTTCTTTGCGATAGCATGTTATTTTATTATAGTAGGTATAAATAAACATTTTTTGGTGTTTGCGTTTTTCTTTTGTTTTTTTATTTTTCTGCTAGGACAGAAAATCTTCAAATATATGGAAACTGGAGGATACGATGAATTTCTTACTTTCAGTTATTTAAAGCTTGACGCAAATCAATATTTTGTATTTACGCGCCTTATGTACGGTGCTCTTATAAGCGTTTTTATAGGATATAGGATATCTTTTAGAAAATATTTTAAGCGTAGGAATAATGAAATAATAAAAAACAGATTTGTTTCTTCTCAGCAGTTAAATCATCTTGTAACTGCTAGAAAAGTTTTAATGGTGTTGTTGATTGTATGTTTTTTATGTTCGCTGTATATGCAGACGAAAATAGTTGCTGTTAAGTCGGATATGACATATACGGAAGGATATCTTGTCAACGTGGATGTAAACCCTGTTATTAAGATAGGTAACTTTCTTTTTATAGGATTTGTATTCTTGTATTTATGCTGTCGCCCCAAACTTTCGCAGGTATTCGTAGTCTTACTTATGTTTTTAGTTGTCGAGGGCGGGCTTCAAGTCTTAATAGGAAGAAGAGCTTTGATTGCTAAGGCTTTATTGTTTATTGTCTGGTATGTGATAATGTGTTGCCGTTATGATAGGAAAAAGATGCCATACACATATTTTGTTTTTCTTGGATTGTTTGCCGTCTTGGTAATGGTAGTATTCTGGTTCATCGAACAGGCAAGATCGGATTCCAACGATTCGTTCAGCCTTTTCGGAGCTCTTAAAGATTTTATGGTTTCCACAGGCGGTTCGGATTCGGTTGTTGCCAACACGATCGACAAACAAGACGTTTTCCCCAAGAGCGGCATAGTATATTTACTTTATCCTTTAAAGCAGGCGCTATTCAACAACGTTGCAGTTCAACAAATAAAGTCGGTTTTGTTTGGAATAAGTACACCTGATTTGGCACAGGGGTTGGAATATGTCCAGGCCAACGATTCATTCTCACACTGGATATCGTATCTCGTAAATCAAGAATTATATGTCAACGGTTACGGAATGGGGACGTCTTTCATTGCGGAATTGTTTATAGCTTTTGGCGTAATCGGCGTAGTGATAGGCGGTTTGCTTCTCGGCAAAGCTATCGCATATATGTCTGCAGTCAACATAAACGGTATGAGTATAGAGAAAAATGCCATTATATTATATTTGGCATACAATCTGTTTACGTTGCCTCGCAGCGGCTTGTTTGATACCGCAACGAACATATTGTATTTTATATGCGCGGTATTGATTTTCAGAGTGATAGGATTTATACTTGGATTCAGAGGAGTTAGGATATGGGAGACTACAAACAGCTCACAAAAAATACAATAGTATTCGCTATAGGATCTTTCAGCGTAAAAGCCATACAGTTTTTCCTGATGCCGTTGATAACTTTGTCAATGACAACGGAAGATTACGGTACGGCAGAGTCTCTCATGAGCTTGACGGAACTTATCATACCTTTGCTTACGTTGGGTCTTCAGGACGCTGTCTTTAGATTTACTATGAGAAAAGATGTAAGTTCAAAGAGTGTTATATCCAATACTATGGGTATATTATTATTGGGCTTCGTTATGGTGTTTGCAGGCTCGTTGCTTGCGGCTATAAAAGTTGACTTCAAACTCTGCATACTTTTTGCTTTTCTTTATATGTGCGTTGCGCTATCCAACGTTTGGGGACAGTTTGTCAGAGGTACAGGCAAGGTCATAACTTTTGCTATAAGCGGTATTACTCAGGCGCTTATGCTTGCTGCAAGCAATGCGATATTTGTCTATTGGCTGAAATGGGGCGCTTACGGATATCTTCTTTCGTTGATAGCGGCATATATGTCATCTCTGTTGATACTTTTCTTCGTAGGCGGTGTATTCAAAAATATCAATCCCAAAACTTTGGACAAGCAATTATTCAAAGAGATGATTCAATACGCTTTGCCTTTGATGCCTAATTCACTGTGCTGGTGGTTTATTCAAGTCGTCAACAGATATATAATAATTTATTTTTGCGGAAGCGGAGATTCGGGACTTTATGTAGCGTCATCAAAAATAGCTACGCTTATCAATATTTTCGGAACTATCTTCCTTCAGGCGTGGACGATTTCTACCGTCAAGTCGATAGACGATAAAGATAAATCGGAATTCAATTCAAGCATATTCAAGTATTACGGAGCATTCCTTCATATTGCAGCAACCTGCTTGCTGATGATACTGCCATTTGTCTCGAAATTTCTCTTGCAAGGAGAATTTGCGGATTCGTGGAGATATTCGTCAATGGCGATATTTACCGCAATCATAAGTTGTTATTGTTCGTTTTTCGGGGCGTATTACGGTGCGGCGATGAGAACGAAAATGGTGTTTGTATCGACATTGGCGGGAGCACTTACAAATTCAATAATGTGCCTGATACTTGTGTATTTTATGGGAATTAAAGGCGCACTTATTGCAAGCCTTGCAGGATATCTGATTATGACAACTATAAGAATAGTCGATACGCAAAAATATTCGCATTTGCGTGCCAACTGGGTTAAAGAAATAATTTTGCTTTTGCTGATAGCTTTCCAGGCGGTATTTATTCTCGAAAGCGAAAGAATAAAATCCAACTGGGTTTATTACGGCGTACAAGCAGTTATAATTTTAGTGGTATTGATATTCCATGCAAAAGACGTGGTTGCGTTGTGTAAACAAATGATAGCCATTTTGAAGAGTCTTAAAAGAAAAACGGTAGCAACTGCACAAGAAGGCGTGCAGTCCGCACAAGACAGTACAGATAACGAAAATACAATCGATATGTCAATGCAAGACGCGCAAAACAGTGAAGATAAGGAAATCGTTTCCAAGCAGGATATGTCGAACGATCAAGAAAAAAATCAAAGCGAGGATGAGACAAAATAATGGACGATGCAGTATTGTTAAAGCAAAAGTTGTTGGAAATGGCAAAAGTATTTCACAAATTTTGTCAGGAAAACGACATAAAATATTATATGCTTGGCGGAACTATGCTGGGCGCAATAAGGCACAAGGGCTTTATTCCTTGGGATGACGATATAGATTTCGGCGTGCCCAGAAAAGATTACGACAGGATGCTGACTTTAAGAGATAAGCTTCCCGACGGATATACTTTCAATGTCCCGTCTGACGGAAAACATTTCAAATACGGTTTTTGTAAAATGTATGACGAAAATACCACGTATGTCGAATCGGGACAGGATACATTGTTTGTAGGGGGAGTATTCATTGATGTATTTCCTCTTGATGAAATCGGAGACGACTTGCAAAAGGCAAACAAATTGTCGAAAAAAATCCACTCGAAAAAAAGAATTATATCGAGTATCTATCAAAAAGGCGGCAGGACAACGTTCTTAAAGACAGTCGTTGCAAGATGTTTGCAGATTTTACCTGAAAGTCCTAAATGGTTTGATATGCCTTATAACGTAATTAAAAAGTTTAAGGGTAAGTCTTCGTTGTATTGGATAAATGTGTATGGCGCAGCGCAACCTTTGCCGGCAAAATGTTTTGGCGAGCCCAAACTTTACGATTTTGAGGATACGCAATTTTACGGGGTTGAAGATTACGATACCTATTTGAAGTTGTCGTTCGGTGATTATATGCAATTGCCGCCCGAGGAAGAAAGGAAAGGACATTCAATCTGTTACGTGGATTATAATAACCCTTATAAAAAATTTGATAAAACCAATTTTAATAAGGATTCATTAAAAAAGGAGTAAATATGCAAGCGTTAATGTTAGCTGCCGGTATGGGCAAAAGATTGGGGAAATACACCAACAACAATACAAAATGTATGGTAGAAGTAGCGGGCAAGAAACTTATTGACCGCGCAATAGAAGCCGTTGAGGAAGCGGGTATAAACAAAATGATTCTCGTCGTAGGTTACGAGGGACAGAATCTTATAGACTATATAAAATCTAATTATGCGGGTTCGCAGATGCAATTCGAGTTTATATATAATAAGGATTATGCTACAAGCAACAACATATATTCGTTTTATCTTGCGAAGGATTACGTCGTAAAAGACGATACCGTTTTGCTTGAATCTGACCTTATATACGACAAAAGTCTTATCAGAAAAATGATGACGGTAAAACATAAAAATCTTGTTGCCGTAGCACGCTATAAGAGTTGGATGGACGGTACGGTGGTAACTTGCGATGACGAAGGACATATTACACAATTTATTGACAAAGCGGATATGAACTTTGAACTAATCGGCGATTACTACAAAACTGTCAACGTCTATAAACTCAGCAAACAATTCTGCAAAAACGTATATATACCTTTTCTTGAAGCATATATGAAAGCTTACGGGCTTAATAGTTATTACGAAACCACTCTTAAAGTCGTTGCGCATTTATCGAAAACTCAGCTGAATGCGTACGAGATAGGTGATATGCCTTGGTACGAGATTGACGACGCTCAAGACCTAGATATAGCAAATGCTATGTTCAGTAAGGGCAAAGCCAAATACGATTTGTTGATATCAAAATTCGGAGGATACTGGAGATACGACAGTATGATGGATTTTTGCTATCTTGTTAATCCTTATTTCCCTACGAAAGAGTTTACAGACAAAATGCAAAGAGAATTTCCCGTTTTGTTGGGGGCTTATCCTTCCGGATTGAATATGCAGAATATGAATGCGGAGAGGATTTTCGGAGTTGACCAGGACAACATTCTTGTAGGTAACGGGGCTTCCGAACTTATAAACGCTTTGGGACTGGTTACAAAGGGTAAGATAGCTGTGGGCGTGCCTACTTTCAACGAATATGTGCGCTGTTTCAGAAATTGCGAAATAGTTTACGTAGATAATTCGAAATGGAATTACGGCTTAAATATTCAGGCATACAAGGATATCTGCAACGAGGTAGATATGCTATGCGTAGTTACTCCTGACAACCCCAGCGGAGCGATGCTGACAAAAGAGCAGGCTCTCGATTTGGCGGAATATGCGGCAAAGACAAATACCGTATTGCTTTTGGACGAGTCTTTTGCGGATTTTGCCGAGCCCGATAAAAAATATACGCTTATGGATAATGCAATATTGCAAAAGTATCCTAATCTTATTGTGGTCAAGAGCATAGGGAAATCTTTCGGCGTTGCAGGGTTAAGACTGGGTGTTGTAGCGAGTGCCGACAAAAAACTTTTGTCGGAGATGAGAAAGTATATGCAGATATGGAACATCAACAGTTTTGCAGAGTATTATTTGCAGACTTACAATCTGTTTGCAAAGGACTATGCAAACGCTTGCGAAAAGATAGCAAGCGAACGCAATCGTATGATAAAAGAAATCAACAAGATGGATAATATAGAGGCATATCCTTCGCAGGCAAACTACATTATGGTAAACCTAAAAGACAAATCGTCTTATGAGTTTTGCGTTGAGGCTTTGGATAAGTATAATATTCTGCTTAAGGATTTGTCGTCCAAAAACTATTTCAACGGTAAGAATTTTATAAGAGTAGCTGTAAAGGATACTAAAGAAAACAATGCATTTTTGAGAGCAATAAAAACTGAAATGAGAGGGGATAAATGAAATATGTAATTGTTGGTGGGGGCAATATCGGCAGCGTTTTGGCAGGAGAATTGAGAAGACTCCATGCCAAAGACGAGATAGTTATTGTTTCGTCTAATGTTGATAAGTGGTCAGATAAAATTGATATTTACGATCATTTTGACAATCTGCAATATACTGCGCACGGTATTAAGGTTAGCGATTCTTTTGTGAATGATGCCGACGTGTATTTTTATACTTTGCCAAAACAAATTTTGTCGCGTGAAGTAAAAAAACACATTGCTTTAGTGCAAAATAAGCTAATTTATTTTGTATTCTTGCCGGGCACGGGCGGGCTTGAATTTTTGTTGCCGAAAGACAAGAAAAATATAGTATTTGTAGGCTTGCAAAGAGTTCCATATATTGCAAGAATAAAAGAGTATGGACACAGTGCTTATCTCTTAAGTAAAAAAGATAGTATATATTATGCGGTTATCGGACAAGGGGCGACCATAGATATTGGTAAGTTATTAGAGATAAAAGCGATTAAATTAAAGACTTTTTTGGAAGTTACTCTTACGCCATCTAATCCAATATTGCATACTACGAGGCTTTATAGTATGTTTTCTGAGCACAGTCCTAAACATGTTTATGATAAGAATATATTATTCTACGAGGAGTGGACAGATAAGGCATCTGAGTGGCTTATTAAATGTGATAAAGAGTTGCAGAAAATATTGGCAAGTATTTCGATTGATTTATCGTCTGTAAAGCCGTTGTTAGTTCATTACGAGTCTTTTGACGAACAATCTTTAACTAAAAAAATTCGCAGCATAGAGGCGTTTAAGGGAATCGGTTCGCCTATGAGAGAAGTGGAAGATGGATTTGTTATCGATTTGCAATCTCGATATTTTCAAGAAGATTTTTCATACGGGTTGTTTATAATAAAAGCCATAGCAGATGTGGTAAACGTGGCAACACCCAATATAGATGCTGTATTAAGATGGTATCAGAACATTGTAAATGAAAAATTGATAGACGAACAAAATCATGCGGTTATAAGTTCAGAATATAATTTGCCTCAAAATGTAGGTATAGACAATGAACAAAAATTGGTTGATTTTTACAATAAATATAAAAGCTGACCTGTTATTGACACATTGCAGGGGTAAAACTTGTAAACAGATATCCTATGCGCGACCCCAGTTTGAAAAGCAATCTTATGCTGTATGACTTAGATATCGGGGAGATAAAAGCCGTTATGGACGCCGATTTTATAACAAAGTGGCGCACGGCGGCAGTTGCTGTTCATTCACTTAAACTTTTTGCTAAATCAGATTACAAGACAGTAGCGTTTATAGGTTTGGGGGAAATAGGTAAAGCTACGCTCAAAGTCTTTTTCGATACAATCGACAGAGATATGACAATAAGAATATTCAATTATAAAGATAGAGCGGAAGTAATAATAAAAGAGTATTCCGAATTTTCGGGAAAACATAAAATAAAATGGGAGAAATACGACGATTATTTACAAATGGTAAAAGGTTGCGATGTAATTGTCTCTTCGATTACCTATGCAGAAAAAGATTTTGCCGATGAAAGCGTCTACGAAAAGGGTTGTCTTCTCATACCCGTGCATACATTGGGATTTCAGGGTTGCGATTTGACTTTTGACAAGATATTCGGCGATGATAAGGGACATATTGAAGGGTTTAAATACTTTGACCGCTTCAGAAGTTTTAATGAAGTCGCTGACGTGGTAAACGGAAAGTGCAGTGGCAGAGAAAACGACGAAGAACGCATTATTGCCTACAACATAGGCATAGCTTTGCACGATATATATTATGCCGGCAAGATTTGTGCTCTTATAGAGACAAAATAAGCGGCAGTCTAATATAAACGGATATTGTAAGTTTAAAGTAAGTAAATAGGAAATGAAACTTAAAACTTACCGTCGCTTTGTCAGGTGCAGTATTGTGATATTCGTCAAGCGGGTGTATTGTCTTTAGTTATAATATAAAAATGGTATTGACAATTGTTATGCCGTATGTTATAGTGTAATTGCGCAATATATATTGTGTAGCTATTGTTAAATTCAGGAGGGAATTATGAAAAGTAAAGTAGTAGCAGGTGTACTCGGTATCTTGTTGGGCGGCTGGGGCGCACACAAGTTCTATCTCGGCAAGATTGGTTCCGGTATCTTGTATATTCTGTTCTGTTGGACAGGTATACCCAGCATCGTTGGTCTTATCGAAGGTATTATGTATCTGGTAGCCGATGACAAAACATTCAACGCTAAGTATTGCAAGGCAGCTGCAGAGCAAGCTCCTATGCAGAACGCTGAACAACCTCAGGTTGACGAGCAGACCAAGGATCAGGATTAATTATCATTGATTCAAAAAAACAAGAGCAGTCCTTTAGAGGCTGCTCTATTTTTTTTGCTTATTGCAATTATGGTTAAAAAGTACAGAGCGTTTTAATGTAAAATTATATAGACAAAACGGCAAAATATGGACAAAAAAGCATAGTTTTTGGAAGCGGTACAAAGCTGATTTTTTGATTTTTCCATACTATTATAGCAAAAAGTGGCAAAATATAGCGAAAAAAGGTATATTTTTAAAATTAAGCCCTGAATTATTTTTATATCCGTTTCGGGGCAAAAAAATGGATTTTAATATTGACTTTGACTAAGGCAAATAGTATAATGAATATGTATTTTGGATTATTACGTACACGGGGGAAAGTTAAGTGATAGTTACCAATAAGCAATTGCTTTCTACAGCAAAGCGCAAGGGATATGCCGTACCTGCTTTCAACGTCGACAATCTCGAAAGCGTTTTGGGCGTGCTAAACGCATTAAATTCCACAGGAAAACCGCTTATAATACAGACTATTCCGCGCACTCTCAAGTACGGCGGTATACCTACTTATGCCGCATTGACGCGCGCGCTTTACAAGGGCGGGGCGGACTTGTCCATACATCTCGACCACGGCGGCGATATCCAAACGGTAAAAGCTTGCATAGACGCAGGCTATACGTCGGTAATGATAGACGGTTCTATGCTCGATTTTGACCAAAACGTAAGCCTTACAAAACAAGTCGTAGAACTTGCGCGCAAAAGCGGAGTAAGCGTTGAGGCGGAACTGGGTACGATAGGCGGCAAGGAAGAAACCGAGGGGCAGATAAAATATACCGAAGTGGCAGAAGCCGTAGAATTTGTAAAGCTTACCGGTGTTGATTCTCTGGCGATAGGAGTAGGCACTGCGCACGGCGTATACAAGGGTACGCCTCAAATTGCGGTAGACAGAATAAAGGAAATAGCCGACAAAGTGGATATTCCACTTGTACTTCACGGAGCGAGCGGACTTAGCGACGAGGTTATACGCGCGTGCATCGACGCAGGTATCAACAAGATTAATTTTGCGACTCATTTGAGACAGGCTTTTACAGAAGGACTGAAAAAGGGGCTTGCCGACAAGGGCGCGACTTATGACCCCAAGACGTATTTGCCGTTTGCAATCAAAGCCGTACAGGAAGTTGCCGAAAGGATAATCAATCTCTGCGAGCCTGAGGCATAGGTTTTAGCGGATATTCAGAGATATTTGATAAAGGTCAGCCTTGCGGGAATAAACGGCTGAACAAGTACAAATCTCACACAGGCGTGCAGGCGTACGCATACGCAAAAGCCTTTATTTATACAATTTAAGCCTTATGTAAATTGTATAAATAATATTTAATATAGTTTATATATAATATAATAGCAAAAATTAATGCAAAACTAATGGGAAAAACTTTTGCCGACGTTATACCGCATACAACGAAATTTTGATATCGGTATACTGTCGGCAGGAGATATCATCCGAGCGGGCTTAACCGCGTATATACATAAATCAATAAATAAGACTGTAGCCCGATAAGGGAATATTATGAGGTGAAAAATGCAATACGTTACCTTTGAAAACAACAGAAAACTCGATTTGATAGCAGTTGGCAGAATTGCCATTGACTTCAATCCTCTCGATTACTTCAAACCTTTGTCCGAGAGCAAGGAATACCGCAAGTATCTCGGCGGTTCGCCCGCTAACGTAGCGGTAGGTCTTGCAAGACTAGGCAAAAAAGTCGGCTTTATAGGCAAGGTGTCTGACGACCGGTTCGGAGATTACGTTACCAAATTCTTTGCCGACGAGGGCATCGACGTATCTCACGTTACGAGAGCAAAAAACGGGGAGAAACTCGGTTTGACTTTTACGGAAATTCTTTCTCCTACGGAGAGCAGCATATTGATGTACCGCGACGGTATAGCTGACCTTATGCTCAGTCCCGACGACGTGGACGAGGAGTACGTAGCAAGCGCAAAGGCACTTTTGATATCCGGTACGGCACTTGCTCAAAGTCCCTCGAGAGAGGCTTGCTTAAAGGCTATGCAGCTTGCGGAAAAGAATAACACGAGAATAATTTTTGACATAGACTACAGACCTTATAACTGGAAGAGCAATGACGAAATCGCGGTATATTATACGGCGGTAGCGGAGCACGCAGATATTATTATGGGCTCGAGAGAAGAATATGACCTTACGCAGGCAATCTTTGCGCCTCAGATGAATGACGAACAGACTGCAAAATATTGGTTTTCCAAGCGTGCGAAAATCGTCATTATCAAGCACGGCAAGAAGGGCAGCACTGCGCACACCTTCGACGGACAGAAATACAATATCAAGCCTTTTCCAGTTACGGCGTTCAAGTCTTTTGGCGGCGGAGACGGTTACGGCTCGGCATTCCTCTACGGATTGTTTGACGGCAAGGAGATTATGGACTGTCTCGAACTCGGCTCTGCTTCGGCGTCTATGCTGGTATCGGCACACGGCTGTTCGGAGTTTATGCCTACGGTAGAAGAACTCGAAAAGTTTATCGCTGACGAGAAAAAACAATTCGGCGATATGATTGCGAGAGGCTGAGTAAGTAAGCATAGAAACAAACACTTTTTGCATTAAATCAATACGGAATTATCCGTGCGGCGGCGCGGAGTCAGGAGGCGGATATAATGGCATTCAATTATCCCAAATTCAATAAGCAGGGAGTCAAGACCCTGACCAAAATGGACGGCAAAAACAAAGATATGCTTATGGATATACTCGTCGTAAAGATTGCGGCGGGCAAAAGTGTAAGCTACAGCGAAAAGGACAAGGAAATGTGCGTACTTCTTACCGAGGGCGGCGTGGAAATGAGTTGCGGCGACCTTATAGGCAAGGGAGAGAGAAGCGGAGTATTCGACGACTTGCCTGTATGTATGCACGTATGCAAGGGAAATACGCTGACGGTCAAAGCTTTCAAGGACAGCGAAATAATTTATCTCGCTACGACCAACAACACAGTTTTCCCTGCAAAATTCTACGATAAACAGGACGTTATTCGCAGCGTGTCCTGCGAGGGATTGTGGGAGAATACCGCAGTCAGAGACGTCAATACGATATTCGATTATTCCAATGCGCCCTATTCCAATCTTGTTGTAGGCGAGGTGCTTGCAAGGCAGGGCAGATGGTGGAGTTATCTTCCTCACTCGCATCCTCAACCCGAGGTATATTATTACAAGATGCCCACGCCCGAGGCTTTCGGCGCGTGCTTTATAGGCGAGATGGAACCTCATACGATTGTGGACGGCAGCGTAGGTTGTTTCCCCGGCGGAAAGACGCACGTACAGGTTACCGCACCGGGATACCCTATGTACTGCTGCTGGATGATAAGACATCTCGACGGCAATCCTTGGGATAAGACGAGAATAGTAGACCCCAGATACGAATACTGGGAGAAATAATCAAAAGGAGCAATTTATGATAAAGACGGAAAGAATGAGCGTTGGCGAGGCAATCGTCAGATTTTTGGATAATCAATACGTAGAATTCGACGGCAAGGAAGAGAAGTTTATCGAAGGCGTATTCACTATATTCGGACACGGCTGCGTACTCGGCGTAGGCGAAGCTTTGTCTATGGGTAAACATTCTCTGAAGGTGTATCAGGGTAAAAACGAGCAAGGAATGGCGCAGGCGGCTACTGCGTATGCAAAGCAAAACAACAGACGCAAGATAATGCCCTGCGTATCTTCTATAGGTCCCGGCTCTGCAAATATGGTTACGGCGGCAGGCACGGCTACGGCAAACAACATACCTCTTCTGTTGCTGTGCGGCGACACGTTTGCGACCAGACAGCCCGACCCCGTACTTCAGCAGATAGAGCATACTTACAATCCGATGATAACCACCAACGACGCATACAAGGCGGTTACGAGATATTTTGACAGAATCAACCGTCCCGAGCAGGTTATGAGCGCGCTCATCAACGCGATGAGAGTTTTGCTCGACCCTGCACATACGGGAGCGGTTGCGCTTGCGCTTCCTCAGGACGTACAGGGCGAGTGCTACGATTATCCCGTAGACTTTTTCAAAAAGAAGGTCAACAGAATTACACGTCCCGTACCCGTTGAAGAAGAACTCAACGACCTTGCGGATATTATAAAGGCAAGCAAGAAGCCTTTGCTTATCGTCGGCGGCGGCGTGAAATACAGTGAGGCGGGCGAGAGCGTAGCGGCTTTTTGTGAAAAGCACAATATACCTTTCTGCGAAACGCAGGCAGGTAAGACGGCAATCAAGTCATCTCACGCGCTCAATGTCGGCGGTCTCGGCGTTACGGGCAACAGCAGTGCCAATACGCTTGCGAAAGCGTGCGATTTGATTATAGCCGTAGGCACGAGATTTACGGATTTTACGACGGCGTCGAAGTCGCTTTATGCTGATAAAAAGGTAGTGACTTTGAATATGTCTTCTTTCCACGCGGGCAAGCTAGACGCTGTAAAGGCGGTAGGCGACGCTAAAGCGGGAATAGAAGCTTTGGACAAAAAACTCGACGGATACGTTACCGCGTACAAGAGCGAAATAGAAAAGGCTAAAAAAGCGTGGGC
This sequence comes from uncultured Christensenellaceae bacterium, assembly GCA_944380355.1. Classification (GTDB taxonomy): domain Bacteria; phylum Bacillota; class Clostridia; order Christensenellales; family UBA3700; genus RACS-045. Next base: position 60,895 of record CALWHJ010000003.1, on the reverse strand, counting down.
TAAGGAGATGGACAGACTTACGCATATCAGCGTAGGCAAGGACTACAAACCCGAAATCGACGAGCATATGCCCGACGTCGTGCAGAACTTTATCAAGGAACACGGCGGCGCAATGGCGCAGACTACGGCAATCGGCATCATAAGAGAGACGATACCCGATGACGCTATCGTTATCGGCTCGTCGGGCAGTCTTCCCGGAGATTTGCAGAGAATGTGGACGAGCGATTGCATAGACAGCTACAATATGGAATACGGCTATTCGTGTATGGGTTACGAAATAGCAGGCAGCCTCGGCTGTAAAATCGCTTTCCCCGAAAGAGAAGTATATGCAATGGTAGGCGACGGCAGCTATCTTATGATGCATACCGAGATGGTTACGGCATTGCAGGAAGGGCTTAAAATCAACGTAATGCTCTTCGACAACGCGTCTTTCGGTTGTATCAACAATCTTCAGATGGGACAGGGCGTAGACAGCTTGTGCACGGAGCTTCGCTACCGCAACGGCAACGCGCCTATACGCAAGGGTAAGTTTATGAATATAGACTATGCAATGAGTGCAAAGGGCTACGGATTTACGACCTATACGGCTCACAACGAAGAGGAATTGAGAGCTGCTATCGAGGACAGCTTGAAACAGGAAAATTCCGTACTTATCGACATCAAGGTATTGCCTAAGTCGATGACGCACGGCTATGACGGCTGGTGGAACATAGGCGTTACGCAAAACCCCAGAAACAACGCGCAGAAAGATGCGTTGAAGACAAAACAGGATATGCTTGCGAAAGCGAGAAGATATTAATATAAAAGGCGGAAAATTATGGACAAGAACAAAATCAAACTGGGTATCGCGCCTATAGCGTGGACCAACGACGATATGCCCGATTTGGGCAGTGAAAACACCTTTGAACAATGCGTGAGCGAAATGGCACTTGCAGGCTTCGAGGGTTGCGAAGTCGGCAACAAATATCCCAAGGATACCGCAGTGCTCAAAAAAGCGCTCGATATGAGAGGACTTCAGATAGCAAACCAATGGTTTTCGTCTTTCGTTCTCACCCAGCCTATGGAAAAGGTAGAAAAGGACTTCATCGCGCAGTGTGAATTTTTGAAAGCGATGGGCGCGAAGAGAATAGGCGCGTCCGAGCAAAGCTTTAGCATACAGGGGCAAATGAATACCCCCGTATTCGACGCAAAATACGTGATGAATGACGGGGAATGGGATAAGTTTGCCAAGGGAATGAACAGACTGGGCGATATAGCCAATTCCATGGGCATAAAGCTCGTATATCATCACCATATGGGCACGGTAGTGCAGACTGCCGAGGAAATCGACAGAATGATGGATATGACCGACCCCGACAAATTCGCGCTTTTGTACGACACGGGACACCTAGCTTATTGCGGACAGGATTATCTTGCCGTACTAAAGAAGTACGCCAAGCGCATAGCGCACGTGCATCTCAAGGACATTCGTCCCGAGGTAGTAGAAAAAGTAAAGAAAGAAAAACTCTCTTTCTTGCAAGGCGTGAGAGCGGGCGCGTTTACCGTACCGGGCGACGGCTCGATAGATTTCGCTCCCGTATTCGACGAGCTTGACAAGAGCGGCTACGAGGGCTGGATGATTGTCGAGGCAGAGCAAGACCCCGCCAAGGCAAATCCTTTGGAATACGCGCTCAAGGCGAGAGAGTATATAAGAAAAACGGCAAAAATTTAAAATTATTACAACACATATACAGATAAAGGAGAATTTATTATGGCAATCAAGACACTAGGATATTTTACGAACAACCAATTCGTACAATCCACTACGGATAAATATTATCCCGTATTCAATCCTTCTACGGGCGAACAAATCGCGCAGATGCCCAGATGTACCACGGCTGAAGTAAGCAAGGTTATCGACAATGCGCAAGAAGCTTACAAGAAATGGTCGAGAGTACCCGTAATCAAGAGAGTACAGGTACTTTACAAATTGAGAGATTTGCTTGTCGAACATATGGACGAACTCACAGAACTTTGTGCTACCGAGCACGGCAAGAACTGGGAGGAGAGCAAGGGCGATATTCTCAAGGCAAAGGAGGGTACCGAGCTTGCGCTTTCAATGCCTTCGCTATTGCAGGGCGAAAGCCTTATGGACGCGTCTACGGGCTACGATACGGTACTTTACCGCGAGTCTATGGGCGTATTCGTAGGCATCGCGCCTTTCAACTTCCCCGCAATGATTCCTATGGGCTGGATGGCTCCCGTATGTATTGCTTGCGGCAACGCAATCGTACTCAAGGTAGCGGGCGCAACGCCTATGACGTCTTTGAGAATTGCAGAGTTGTACAGAGAAGCGGGACTTCCCGACGGCGTACTCAATATCGTAAGCTGCGACCGTAACGATACTCAGGAACTTATAGCTAATCCCAAGGTAGTGGGTATTACTTTCGTAGGCTCCACGACCGTAGGAAGATATATTTACGAAACGGCAGCCAAGTACGGCAAGAGAGTACAGTGTTTGTGCGAAGCTAAAAACCACGCTCTCGTACTCGAAGACGCCGCGCTCGACAGAACCGCCGCAGGCATTATCAACGCAACTTACGGCTGTGCGGGCGAGAGATGTATGGCTCTTCCCGTAGCGGTAGTACAGGAGAGTATAGCTGACAAACTCGTAGCTAAACTCGTAGAACTTGCCAAGGATATCAAAGTCGGACCCGCTTACGATAAGACGACCAAGCTCGGTCCCGTATATAGTGCAGAGCACAAGAAGAGCGTAAGCGACTGGATACAGAAAGGTATCGACGAGGGTGCAAAACTCGTACTCGACGGCAGAAATACCGTTGTAAAGGGTTATGAAAAGGGCTTCTATCTCGGACCCACGATTCTCGACAACGTAACAAGCGAAATGACCGTAGGCACGAGAGAGATATTCGGACCCGTACTCTGTATCAAGAGAGTCAAGACTTTTGAAGAAGGTCTTGCCGTTATGAACGCAAATCCTTTTGCAAACGGCTCGGTAATCTACACACAGAACGGCTATTACGCAAGAGAATTCGTACGCAACACCGACGGCGGTATGGTAGGCGTAAACGTAGGTATTTCCGTACCTGTAGGCGTATTCTCCTTTACCGGTCACAAGAATTCCTTCTTCGGTGATTTGCACTGCCTGGGAAGAGACAGCTTCAAGTTCTATACCGACAGCAAGACCGTTACCACGCACTGGTTTGACGAGCACGAAGCTAAGTCTACCAGGGTTTCCACTTGGGACGGTACGATTTAAGGCGTACCGACAACAGCAAACAATCACATCTTTGCGTACCGACAATCGGTGCGCAAAGCAAACTGCAAAATATATTTAATCAAAACTGTATAATAAGAGGTAAATTATGATAAACATAGGTATCATCGGCGCAGGTCGTATCGGCAAGGTACACTGCGAATCAATTATGTGTTACGTCAAGGGCGCGACGGTAAAGTCCGTAGCTGACCCCTTTATGAACGAAGACACCGAAAAGTGGCTCAAGGGTATGGGCGTAGAAAAGACAAGCAAGGACTATCACGACATACTTAATGACAAGTCTATCGACGCTGTCCTGATTTGCTCTTCTACCGACACTCACGCGCCTATATCCATCGAGGCTATCAAGGCGGGCAAGCACGTATTCTGCGAAAAGCCCGTTGACCACGATATAGACAAAATTCTCGAAGTCAAGAAGGCTCTAGAAAATTCCAAGGTAAAATATCAGGTAGGTTTCAACCGTCGTTTCGACCACAACTTCAAGGCGGTAAGAGACGCCGTAGAAGCTGGTAAAATCGGCAAGCTCAACGTACTTAAGATTTGCTCCAGAGACCCCGCAGCTCCTCCCGTATCCTATATTAAAGTCAGCGGAGGAATATTCCTCGATATGACCATTCACGATTTCGATATGGTAAGATACTTGTCCGGCGAAGAGGTAGAGAGCGTATTCGCTATGGGCGGAGTAATGGTAGATAAGGCAATCGGCGAGGCGGGCGACATCGACACCGCAGTGATAACTATGCGTCTCAAGAGCGGCGCACTTGCAGTAATAGACAATTGCAGACGTGCAAGCTACGGCTATGACCAAAGAGCGGAAGCTTTCGGCGAACTCGGTCAGGTGGCAATTGCCAACGACAGCGCGTCCAACGCCGTAATATCCAACGCCGACGGCGTAACGGCAGAAAAGCCTTTACTCTTCTTCCTTGAGAGATATATGCAGGCATACGTAAATGAAGTCAGTCAGTTTATAGACTGTATCGTCAACGATAAGCCCGTACCTGTCAGCATCGAGGACGGCTTGCAGGCAGTCGTAATAGGCGTAGCCGCAAAGAAGTCTTTGCAAGAGGGCAGACCCGTAAAACTCAGCGAGATTTGCTAATCAATTCGTCAAAGTAAGACGTCCGCCTTATGGCAGGCGCAATAATTCACCGAGGGAGTTTCGAAAGGAACTCCCTCTTTATTGTAATAAAAAACGGACAACCGAAGTTGTCCGCCAGTTGCGAATAGACTTAGAATGTCTGGTCGGAATACCCCGACGTCGCAAATTTAATAAAGCTTGTGTTTTTTAGAAGTCAAGATATCAGACATTGTATACAATCTGTCTGAAGCCGTCGCGCTTGCGTACAAATTACTGTATGGCAAAATGAAAAAACGGCATATACCGCCTTTTGTATGCGCAGTAGAATTAAATCCGACACTAACCTATAAGGTATTATTAATAAAAAAATGCGGCCTGTATTTCAACAAACCGCGTGTCCCCATACGGGTGGCCAATGTTTGCGCTTGCCATGGCAATCTTTACACTTGCCTTAATAGTCGGCTACGCTCTAGTTGTTGGAAATAGAAAGGTCGCGAACCGAAACTTAATTCGTTTTTACGCCCGTTCAAGCCTTTTGGCGAACGAAACCTTTCCAACAATATGATTATACCACAAGATAATATTTACTGTCAAGTGAGTATAAAAAAGAGAGACGAACTTCGTAAGCGATTTGTCAAAGCAGATGCCGCCGATGGAAAGTATTTGACTTCATATTTCATCTATCTGGTATATTATAAAGCTAAGATATAAAAAAGTCAAACGTAATTTACAACAATAAAAAAAGAGTTGCAATTCCGCCCTTCCGGCTTAGTGCCTTGATAAATCAAGGTTAAAGCAACTCTTAAAATGTCCCCGAGATTAACCACTCGGGGCAATTCCGCGACAGTCGCGCGGCAGGTGTAAGCGCGCATAAAAGCCGTTTACCTAATAGTTATTATAAAGTGAAAAGCCTAAATAGTCAAACGATATAGACTTAAAATTAAAAAATTTTTATTGCTTACAACTAAAATCAAAATCATTGTATGCTTAAAAAACAGCTGATTAAAAAACTACATGTACAATATTTTGGACAATTAGCATCTATTATTCTAAAAACGCAAAATTTTACAAAAAATCGTGCATTTTATGCTTAGGGCGATATTGACGCGGCAAAAGTTATGTGCTACTTTATAGTTGAGATAACCAAACGTATATGCGATACAGATAAAAAGAATACGGAGTATGAGGGTAAGTGAGGATTACAAAAATAAACTTGGAGAATTAGGAAGACTTGCAAAAAGAGCAGGTTATAGTCGGGATATAGTAGAGAAAGCGGCAATAGATATAAGTATTCAGAAAGATAAAGAAGCCGCACTGGATTATCTTCTTGACTTTGCAAGGAGAGGAGTAAGTGAATCCGAATTTTTCGGTGCGGTAATGGATTTGACAATGGACGAGAAGACTGAACGTATGAGATTTAAGTTCGGTGACGGCGGAGTGGCAGAACTGGTCCAAGTATCCAAACCGCTTGACGAAGAGTAGCAAGACACGGAGGTATGATATGGAAATAATGACACTTAAAGAGTATAAAGAGGCGGTAGAGAAATCTTTCAGAAGAGATTGTAGGGCTTATCCCAAAGAAGAGGTAGACCAATATCTCAAAGAACACGAGAAAGAAATAGAAGAAAGTTATTGGATAGGGGTAAGAGTTAGTTTAAGAAGCGGAAAGGACCAAGTATCGCCAAGTGGTAAGGCTTACGCTATGTCATTAGACTTCTAAAAAACTGTTCCACAGAAGAGGATAATATGGCGACTATAAAAGAAATTTTGGGAAACAAAGCAGACAAATTTACAGAGATATGTAAAATGACAAATTATTCCGATTTCGTAATAGAAGAAACTTTGCATTCTATTTGTTGTTGCAATGATAAGGATAAGGCACTTGCTTATATGACTGATTTAGCAAAAAAGAAAATCGAAGAACAAGAATTTTATACAGAAGTTGTAGGACTCGTATTTGACGAAGAAAAGTTAGAATCCAGATTAAAATTCTGATGTTGGATTATAAAAAGTCAAAAACAACTCAATAAGTTCTAAATTTAGTGAAATATAAAGGAGGGGCAATAGATGTATAATAAGGACATTATAAGTGAAAGACTGAAAATTCCTTTTGAAAAGGCGCAATCAAATCTTCGTAAAATATTTGAGCAGTACGGCGTAACTAAAAAATCAATAGACAGGTGGGTAGAAGTCTCTGATTTTTACAGTATGCTTGACGAATACGGAGAGCTTAACGATTACGGCAAAGAAGTAATGGAAAAATGGAAACACAGATTTGGCGACATACACGGTGAAATGAATTTTGCAATGTATATGATAGACTAAATCTAACAAGTATTAATCAAATCAAGGCAACTCAACTTTTAAAAAAATAATTATTCAAGAAAGTGCTGAAATATTAATAATCTAGCCAATAAATGACTTATATTAGCCTAACATGTACAATATTTTGGACATATAGTATATAAACTTCTGAAATCGACAAAATTTGCAAAAAATTATATAAATTTTTCCAGAAGTGATATTGACTAAACAAAAGTTATGTGATAATCTATAACTAAGGTAACTGAACAAATATACCATACCAAACAACAAATAGGTTACCAAAATAAGGGTTTTATCCCGAAAAGCTCTGTCCCGATAACCTCGGGACATCTTTTTTAAAAACTAAACTATAAAAAATTATATATAAGAGAGGGATTGATATGTTTTACAAAATAGGACTTGATTTAGGTATTGCATCATGCGGAGCGGCTGCTGTCGAAGTTGACGAGAGCGGACAAGCCAAGAGAATACTCAGTCTTCATTCGCGTACTTTTGACAAAGCGGAAGTGCCTAAGACGGGCGCAAGTCTTGCCGAAGGCAGAAGACTGGCAAGAGGGCTGAGGAGAAGAATTAGGCGCAAAGTTTTGCGTCTTGACGACTTGCGAAAGCTTTTGGGGCAAGAGGATATGTCGCGCAAAATAGGCGAGCGTGACGTCAATGAATTGAGATGCGCCGCGCTGGACGAGAAAATAAGCGAGCGTGATTTTGCCCGTGTACTTTATTCTATAGCAAAGCATAGAGGATTTAAAAGCAACCGCAAAAACACCTCTTCCAAAGAGGACGGAAAATTGCTTGCTGCTACCAAGCAGAACGATATAATAATGCAAGACAACAGTTATCGTACCGTAGGTGAGATGCTGTATAAGCATTACGCGAGTACTGACCCTAACGGCAATAAGCTTTGTTGTATGCGCAATAAAGGCGGAGACTATTCTAAAACGGTGTCTAGAGACAGGCTTATAGAAGAAGCAAAGATATTGTTTGCAAAACAGCGTGAGCTGGGAAATACTCTTGCCGATGAAAATACAGAAGAAAAATTCATAGAGATATTTACGCGTCAGAGAAGCTTTGACGAAGGACCCGGAAAAGGTAGTCCCTATTCAAGTAACTTTGCAGTAGGTATGTTCAACGGGGAATACCGCGCTCCCAAGTATAGCTATACAGTAGATTATTCCAACGCTTTGCAAAAAATCAACAATCTTAAAATTCAGGGCAACGGCGAAGAGAGATTTTTGAGCAACGAAGAAAGAGCGTCGGTCAGAGAGCTGTTGAACAAAAAAACGGAAATTAAATATAAGGACTTAAGAAAGCTGCTCGCGCTAGAAGCCGAATATATATTCAACATATCCTATCAGGCGCCCAAAAAGAAAGGGGAAGAGGAAAAAGAAATTACGCTTGAAGAGATTATAAAGAAAGCCGAAGACAAGGTTTTCGTCACGATGAAAAACAGTACGACAATAGCAAAAGCGTTGTCAGATGAGCATCGTAACAGGGATATTATAGACGAAGTAGCAAAAATACTTTTATTCAACAAGAGCGAAGAGCGTATCAGAGAACAGATATCCGACAATTCTTTGCTTAATTCTCTCGGTGAAGAAGAAGTGCTGAACATTTTACAACTCGATTGCACAAAGACGTCCAATCTTTCTTTAAGTGCGCTTAAAGCGATTGAGCCTTATCTCGAGCAAGGTTTTAAATACAGCGAAGCTATGGAAAAAGCGGATATCAGTGCAGACAAAGACGGCGAAAAGTCGGTGCTTTTGCAGGGCGAAGATATGAGGGCGAGAATAGACGAAATCACTTCGCCTGTCGTAAAACGCTCGGTGAGTCAGGCTGTAAAGGTCATAAATGCACTTATACGCGAATACGGCTCACCGGTAGCCATTAATATCGAGCTGGCGAGAGAAATGTCCAAGACATTCGAGGAGCGCAAGAAAATAGAAAAGGACAACAAAGAGCGCGAAGAAAGCAATAATAAATTGAGGGCTGCGTTCAAAGATACTTTCGGCAGAGACCCCAAAGCAAGCGAGTTTATCAAATACAAACTCTATGAGGAGCAAGGCGGCAAATGTCCATATAGCGACAAAGTGATTGACGCAGACAGACTTTTCAAAGACGAAGACTATGCTCAAGTAGACCATATACTGCCATACAGCAAGAGCTTTGACGACAGCTTTAGCAATAAAGTCCTTGTCTTGACAAAAGAGAACCAAGACAAACGTAACGATACGGCTATGGCATATCAGATACGAAAAGGACGAGAAAAGGAGTACAGAGCGCTTGTATATGCATTGTATAAGGATAATCCCGCAAAACGAGAAAAACTGCTAAAAGAAAAGATTGACGAAACTGAGTGGAAAAACAGAGCGCTCAACGATACGTCTTATCTTTCGAGATTTGTGCAGAATCTTTTGCAAGATTATTTATACTTTACGCCGCTTAAAAAGGTAAAGCGTACCGTATATGCCGTCAAGGGCAAGATGACTGCTACGTTAAGACGCGTGTGGGGCATAAACAAAGTGAGAGAGGACGGGGATTTGCATCACGCTGTCGACGCGGCTATTATCGCGGTTATGGATAGCGGAGTAATCAAAAACCTTACAGAATTTTATAAGATGAAAGAAAACGTCAAGTTGGGAGGAGGCGAATATACCGACGAAGAGACGGGAGAAGTATTCGGTTATAAGGAAGTTGCAATTTTGCTTAAGAGGGGCGCAAAGCAGCCTTACAAAGATTTTGTGGAGGAGCTTAGAATAAGATGTTTGCCCGACAAGGATTCTATGGTAGACGCTTTGCAGGCCATAGGATACACGCAAGAGCAGATAGAAGCAGTCAAACCCGTCTTTGTCAGCCGTATGCCCAGACGTAAGGCAATCGGCACTATGCACGCGGCAACTTATATGAGTGCAAAGCACATCGACGAAGGTTTCGTAACGGTAAAAACGCCTTTGACAAAACTCTCTTACGACAAGAAGAAAGATGAAATAACGGGTTACTATGACAAATCGTCCGATATTAAGCTTTACAACCTTCTTTTGTCGCGTCTCAAGGAATTTGACGGCAATGCTCAAAAAGCTTTTGCAGAGCCCGTATACAAGCCCACAAAGGACGGAAGGCAAGGTCCTATCGTCAGAAGCGTAAAAATCAAAGACACCAGCACAAGCGGTATGCTTATTGACAAGACTAATGCGCTTGTAGGCAACGACGCTATGATACGCATAGATATATTTACAAAATGCGGAAAATATTATGCCGTGCCTATATATGTCGCAGATTTATATAAAGGAGTTTTGCCTAATAAAGTTGCAACGGCTGGCAAAAACGAGGAAGAATGGCCACAAATTGACGATAGCTATCAATTCTTGTTTACTTTACATAAGGATGATTTGGTATATATTGAAAATAAAAGAGGATTTAAACTAGATAAAATAAATGATAGTCTAAGAAGTAGTTTGCCCAAAAACAAAATAGTTTTCAAAGATATTCTCTATTTTGAAGGGTTTGACAGAAGTGTTTGTACGATAGGTGTGACGGATATAGATAACTGCTATAAATCAAGAGTGGGCATAACTACTTTGCAGCAATTCAAAAAATACACTGTAGACGTATTGGGCAATTACAGTGAAGTAAAGAGCGAAAAGAGATTGCCGCTTGAGCTTAAAAAGAAAAGATAATGGGCTACATAAATATCTTTGTGAGTTCGTATTGCAAACTCTCGCTTGATAGCAGCGGGCTTATACTCTCAGGCGAAAAAGAGGCGCGATTTGCCATTGAGGATATAAATTGCGTTATGATAGACAACTTGCAATGTTCTGTCAGCATAAGTCTTTTGTCAAGGCTTGCAAAAGAGGGAGTCGCGGTATTTGTATGCGACCAAAAGCATATACCTACAGCGATATTGATGCCCTACGGACAGTATTTTGCTCATCTGAGAGTATTCAGATTGCAGACTCAAGTCAAGAAACCTCTTGTCAAGCAAATGTGGCAGAGTATCGTATCACGCAAAATAGCAAATCAAGCGGAATGTTTGAGATTGGAAGGCAAGAGCGTTGGCGCGGATAAACTGTTTGCATTATCCCAAACGGTGCTTAGCGACGATACGTCAAATTTAGAAGCAACGGCGGCACGTATTTATTTTAAGGAGCTTTTCGGAAAAGATTTTGACAGGCGCAGCGACAACGGTATCAACGCTTGTCTGAATTACGGCTATGCGATTGTGCGAGGACTTATTGCCCGCACTTTAGCGGCACGCGGATTTAGCGCATTTTTGGGAATTCACCACGCCAGCGAGCTGAACGCTTTTAACCTTGCCGACGATTTTATAGAGCCTTACCGCGCTATCGTAGATAGGACGGTTAGTAAATTTTCGCTCAGCACTCTCGATAGCGATGCGAAGAAGTTGCTTTTTAATCTTAATAACACGGACGTGTCGATTGACAATGCCAATCAGGTTTTGCCGAGGAGTATCGAGATATGCATAGACAGTTATATGACCTCTTTAGAGCAAGGCGTCAACAAACTTAAATTGCCGATTATGCAAGAGATTAAGTCGCACGAATATCTATGAGTAAGTTTATGAGGATAATAGTATTCTTTGATTTGCCCGTTATGACAAAAGCACAACGAAAGATTGCTACGGACTTCAGAAAGTTTATGATAGACGACGGGTACTATATGATACAGTTTTCCGTGTACGGAAGGCTTTGCAATAACTTCGACAATGCTCAGATGCACTGCCGAAGGCTTGCCAACTATGCGCCCGAGGAAGGCTCTGTAAGAGTAATGGTCGTTACGGAAAAACAATATGCTAATATGTATATAGTGCGAGGTAAAGTCAAATGCGAAGAACAAAAAGCAGAATATTATCAATTATCGTTTTTCTAAAAAACGGTTTTTGCAATTAAAAAAAATAAAATTTTGGTCATTTTTTAAAAAATTCGTTTTCCATTTAAACTGTAAAAACAAGGATATATGCCGTTTATTTGACATATATCCTTGTTCTTTTTGTTCCTCTATTATACCATACCAAACAACAAAAGGGAACTAAAACAATGTCTGCTCTTTTCATAAATCCTCCATAATTATACCATACCAAACAACAAAAGGGAACTAAAACCAGGCGAGAGATAAAGCCGATAATCGCAGAATTATACCATACCAAACAACAAAAGGGAACTAAAACAGCAAGAATACCCTATAACGCCCGAAGAAGATTATACCATACCAAACAACAAAAGGGAACTAAAACTCCTCCGTGTTGGCATATCGCCTTTGTACTATTATACCATACCAAACAACAAAAGGGAACTAAAACGTTTGTATTCCTTAAGCCACTTGTCAGCGCATTATACCATACCAAACAACAAAAGGGAACTAAAACAGATACAACAAACAAACTCAAAGAGCGAATATTATACCATACCAAACAACAAAAGGGAACTAAAACCGTATCGCACCGTCATTTCAGACACGTTACATTATACCATACCAAACAACAAAAGGGAACTAAAACTTTTTTCTTTTCTTTGCAAAAGCCTAATGAATTATACCATACCAAACAACAAAAGGGAACTAAAACTAGCCTTCCCCGTTTATATTATTCTGTTTAATTATACCATACCAAACAACAAAAGGGAACTAAAACCTTTGCCGGCATATCCCTTGCAATCGGTCTTATTATACCATACCAAACAACAAAAGGGAACTAAAACAGAGAAAATCGAATCTCAGCGAAAAGAGCGATTATACCATACCAAACAACAAAAGGGAACTAAAACTAGTGAGTCTATCATACTATGTAAGTACAATTATACCATACCAAACAACAAAAGGGAACTAAAACCATATAGGCATAGAGTAAATACCAGCGATTATTATACCATACCAAACAACAAAAGGGAACTAAAACGATAGCCGAGAAAAACTACCGCTTGTATCAATTATACCATACCAAACAACAAAAGGGAACTAAAACCAGAATCGTTCCTGAAACTTCATTCGCTTAATTATACCATACCAAACAACAAAAGGGAACTAAAACTATAAATCAGATTTTTAAATATATAATCGAAATTATACCATACCAAACAACAAAAGGGAACTAAAACCGTTGACACCGATAAAAAAAATGAGGTGTCATTATACCATACCAAACAACAAAAGGGAACTAAAACCTATTGAGTTGCGCTTGCTCTTTACGCAAAATTATACCATACCAAACAACAAAAGGGAACTAAAACAAGTGGTATAATGCCCTTGTTTGCCGATGGATTATACCATACCAAACAACAAAAGGGAACTAAAACCATCGACTCGCTTATCCTAAATGGAAACAGATTATACCATACCAAACAACAAAAGGGAACTAAAACGTCAAAAGCGGTCAATTAATTTTGTCTTCGATTATACCATACCAAACAACAAAAGGGAACTAAAACTTTATTCACCTCGTTGTATTTATTAAGAAGATTATACCATACCAAACAACAAAAGCTCCCGAGGGAGCTTTTTAGATTATTTATCAAAGATGCAGTTTTTGTCTTAGGGTGTTGGCATAGGATTCTCTGTCAAAGAGCGACATTGCGATGACGTCGACAAGACCTCTTGCGGTACATACGTACCAGCCCCAGTTACAGGTTTTGAGCCAGAGGAAAGAGATGCCTATGCAGATTGCAGAGATAAAGAAGAGTCTTGTCAGCGCGACCTGATAGTCGTCCTTGCTCGAACGGTGTGCGAAATAGAGAATTTCGAGTACCGTCGCCCATACGAGCACCGCGATAGGAGCGGCAAGGGTAAATGCCCAGTGGCGGCTTGCGGTGTTGGTAAAGTGCTCGATATAGAAAAACAGCGCTATAAGGCCTGCAAAGTCCCAAGCGAGGTGTTTTCTCGGATTAAAGCCTTTTATAATAGAGCGGCCAACGGTAATCCACAACAGCGCAATAGGGAATATTACGTGGAGCGACCACGAAACGGTTTTATTTACCGCGAGGTCGATTGCAAGCACCGTCGCAACCGTAAAGATTGATATAAACAGCACTATTTTGAAAAACAGCCATCTGGCGGTTTTGAGTTTGATTTTGGGAAACTCATAGATATTTGTTCCTTCTTCGTCGGAGATAAACGCACCGCAGAGGGGACAGTTTTTGAGTCCGTCTTCTACGTACACTCCGCATTTACGACACTGATGTTTCATACGTCATACCCCCTGTTAGTATTGATAGTGACGTCGATACCGTGTTCGACCAGCACTTTGAAAAAGTCTCTTTCGACCGTAGAATTTTTGATGGTACGCGTAAAGGATACGAGCGTTTTTCCGTTGAAAGATATAGCAGTCATCGCGTGGTCGATGAATTTCTGAGGACCGATAAGGAATTCGAAGCGGTCGATATAATCGTCAAGTTCTTTGGGCATAACGACGTTACCTACGTTGGAAAGGCAAATCGACATAAGTCTTTCGCCTACTGCTCTGAAGGACATATTCATAAAGAAAGTCTTCAAAAATCTGGGTGCGATTCTGATGAGGGGGACTTGTTCCAGAGATACGTTGGAGTTGATAAACTTCTGGCAGTACTCGGGAGTAACGAAGTCTTTGATTTGTCTGCTCATCTCTTTGCATACTTCCTCGAAGGTTTGCTCTTCGGGTGATAGTGAGGTATTGAAGAAGCCCGCGAAGTTTCTCATCGTAACAGAAGGGAAAATTTTTCTGAGGTTGATAGGAATCTGAATTTTTACGGGTTTTTTCTTTGACTTATTCTCGTACAGCTGACGTCTTAGGTAAACGTAAGCGATTACGCTGGAGAGATAGGTATTGATAGTACAGCCGTAAGACTTAGCGACTTTGTGAAGCTGTTCGAAAGGCATACTGCCTTGCGTAACGTTAAGAACGCCTCTTTTTTCTCTCTGACCTTTAATTTGATAAGCGGTAGGTTCGCTTCTGCCTATAGTTCCTTTGCTTTTGTCGACGTATCTTGCGAATGAGTCTTCGACTTCTTCGAGAGTAGGGTCGTCGTCATAGTGAAGCACGTCGCCGTAGTCGGCGATTTTAGCACCGCAGAGTTCGCAGTATCTTGCTACGAGTGTTTTGAGGAAAGTGATATTCCCCGTACCGTCCGTGATAGAGTGGAAGACTTCCACGGAGATGCGGTGAGAGTGATAGAGCACTCTGAATATATAGCCCTTGCCTTTAAGGCGCATCATAGTGCAGGGGAAAGCCTTTTCCTCCTGAATTTTGGGCTTGGACGTAACAAACTGGAAATAGTACCAGAAAAAGCCTTTTTTAAGAGTAACTCTGAACGAAGGGAAACGGTCGATTATATCCTCTAATGCTTGCTGGAGGATTTCGGGTTTGACCTCTTCTTTGAGTACGACGGACATTCTGAAGACGTTGTTCCAACGGTTACTTCTCGCCGCGGGATAAATCTTAGCGGCGTTGTCCAGTCTGAACCATTCTTTATCGAACATTGAATTTTGCATAAAAAATCTCCTACGCTCTAATTATATAGTATAAAAGCGTAAAAGACAATATGTTTTTTCCAAATGTATATAAACTTTAGACAAATTATACAAAAGCGATTTACCTTAAAACAACCTTAAAACTAAAGATTTTAAGATTATGTTATGTTTTGGCGGTCAAAAATCCTCTTTTTTGTACGATTTTCAAAATTCGGTATTTACATTGACACTCAAAGGAAGGATAATAAAACCGGTTGGCAAGAGTACTGAAATCGCAAAATGCCTTAGGCGGTATTTTAGAAAAGGTTTTTTTGCTAATAATAAGGGAGTAATTAGAAATGAGGAGGAAATTATGGACGAGAAACTTTCGTGGCGTTCAAAGCTGAGTTTCGGACTCGGAGCGTTCGGTAAGGACTTGGTGTACGCGATAGTATCTACTTTTCTTATGAAGTACCTGACAGACGTCAGGCTGGTAGACGCGGCTTTCGTAGGCGTGCTTTTTGCGGTTGCGAGGATATGGGACGCTGTCAACGATACGGCGATGGGTTACATTGTAGACAATACCCGCACGCGTTGGGGTAAATTCAGACCCTGGATACTGATAGGTACGTTGCTCAATGCAGTAGTGCTTATACTGTTGTATCTCAACGTAGACATATCGGGCGTCAAGTATGCGGTGTATATCGGCTTTATGTACGTGCTTTGGGGCATGACCTATACTCTTATGGATATCCCCTATTGGAGCATGGTGCCTGCGCTTACCAACAACGAGAACGAGCGTAACCAGATAAGCGCGATACCCAGACTGTTTGCGAGTTTTGCGTGGCTGATAGTAGGCTCCGGCGGACTTTATATAGTCAAGGGCTTAGGCGGAGGCGACCAGATAAAGGGCTTTGCGTGGTTTGCGTTTATCATAAGCGTAGTATTCGTTATCACTTCCGCGATAACCGTATTCAATACCAAAGAAAGGGTAATAGCTACGGTAGGCACGGGAGAGAAGACAAGTGTCAAGAAGATGCTTAAGGTACTGTTTAAAAACGACCAAGTTTTGGTTGTATTGATGATAGCGTTGTTTTTCAATCTGGCATACCAGTTGTCCAACAGTTTTGCGCTTTATTATTTCGAGTATGTATGCGGTGTAAAGGAAAGTTTGTTTTCCGTATACACGGCTGTTGCCGGCATAGCGCAGATAGGCGCGCTTTTCCTTTTCCCTATTTTGAGAATAAAGATAAACAAGACGATTTTGTTTATGCTTGCTTGTCTATTCCCCGTAGTAGGTTTTGCACTTTTGTTTTTGGCGGGCTACGTAGCTCCCACGAGCGCGGTATTCGTAGGTTTTTGCAGTGCGATAGTGAATATAGGAATAGGATTTATGCTTGTAATAGTAACCGTAATTCTTTCGGAAGTCGTGGACTACGGCGAATACAAATTCAAATCGCGTAACGAAAGCGTACTCTTTTCCACGCAGACGTTTGTCGTAAAATTCGCGGGAGCTTTCAGTGCGCTTATCTCTGGCGTAGGACTGAAGCTTATAGGCTTTGTAGCCAACGAAACGCAGAGCAGTAAAACGGTAGCGGGTATGAGAATAATAATGATAATTATCCCCGCGATATTCTCGCTGTTGTGTCTTGTGATTTATCTTAAGAAATACAAACTCAAGAACAAATATTACAAGCAGATAATGGACGAGCTGAAAGAGCGTAAGGAAGCCGAAACGGCTTCTGTAGAGCAAGGTTTGGCTGAGGCTGTATATGCGGGCGACGAGCCTGTCAATACGCAGGCAGAGCACGACGCTTACGAAGGACTTGCAGACAAGACTGTGCAGGATGACAAGCAAGACAATTCCGACGCAAGCGACGATAAACTTTAATACCGCAATATGCGGCGATTTGAGATTTAGTTGAGATAAAAGGAGGCTTTTATGCTTTTGGGTGTTGATTATTATCCCGAGCAATGGGATAATCTAATGACTGACGGCGACCTTGACCGTATTTGCGAGCTGGGATGCAACGTCATAAGAATAGGCGAGTTTTCGTGGCACAGAATGGAAAAGCAAGAGGGGGAGTACGATTTTTCGTATTTTGACGACATAATTGCCAAGGCAAAGGCAAGGGAGCTAAGAGTAATCATAGGTACTCCTACGGCTACTCCTCCCGCGTGGCTTATCCATAAGCATCCCGATATCATACAGACGGACGAATACGGAAGGAAGCGTGTTTTCGGCGGCAGACATACCTATTGTTTCAGCAGCGAAATTTATATAGAATACTGCAAAAAGATAGTGCGCGCGCTTGCCGAGCATTACAAAAACGAAGCAAACATAATCGCGTGGCAGATAGACAACGAACTCGGACACGAGGGCAGCGACGTATGCTGGTGCGACAAATGCAAAAACAAGTTTGACGCATATCTTGCCCAAAAGTACAAGGATACAGACAAACTCAACGATGCGTACGGTACGGCATTCTGGAGTCAGGAATACAATTCTTTTGACGAAGTGCCTTTGCCCTACAATACTATAACAACGCACAATCCGTCTTTAAGACTGGATTACGAGAGATTTTGCAGTCAGAATATCGTCGATTTTATCAAAGTACAGGCGGAGATAATAAAAAGCGTAATTCCCGATGCGGTAGTGTTGCACGATTTTCCGGGCGGAGGGCTTGACAAGAGCGTGGATTATTCCGATACGGCAAAACATATCGACAAAGTAGCTTACAACAACTATCCCGTATGGGGCGGACAGATGCGTCCGTTGCCTCCTCACGAAATAGCTTTCGGTCTGGACTATGCCCGCGGACTCAAAGGCGAAAACATAATTATCACCGAAGCCATAATGGGTGCGCAGGGGCACAACGTCAACGGCTTTTTGCCCCGTCCCAATCAGGCAAAGATGTGGAGCTATCAGAGTGTGGCGCGAGGCGCAGACGGTTTGCTTTACTTCAGATACAGAGAGGGAGCCAAGGGAGCGGAGCAGTTTTGTTACGGCATAATCGACTGCGACAACGTACCGAGAAGAAAATTCTACGAAGCACAGTCCTTCTTTAAGGAAATTAAAGGATACGGAGAAATTCTCGCTACGCCTTTCAAGAGTGAATGCGCAATGATTTACTCTTTCGATTCGCTAGCCTCTATGAGGTTGCAACCGCAGAGTATAAGCTATGACAATCAAAAGGAAATGAAAAAACTCTATAAGGCGTTTTTCGATTATAACGTACCCGTTGACGTAATACCCGCCGAAAGGGAGTGGCAAAATTACAAATTGCTGATAATCCCCGCGCTGACTGTATGCGACGATACGTTGAGAAAGAGGATTAAGGATTACGTCAATGACGGCGGCAGCGTTATTATGACATACCGAACGTCCGTCAAGGATATGAACAACAATCTGACTTTAGGCAAAGTAATTCCCGTAGGACTTGACGATTTGATTGGCGGCTATGTGCGCGAATGCGAAAGCGTGGAGGACGAGGACGGCTTCGTACTCGAAGGACAGGGAGATTATCAAGGCAAAAGCGGGCGCGCGGGCGTTTTCAGAGATATGCTCGTGGCGGATAAAGCGCAATCTCTTTTCCGTTACGGCGACGAGTTTTACAACGATTGCTCGGCAGTACTCAAAAACTCCTGCGGCAAAGGAAACGTCTGGTACCTCGGTACCTCGCTCGATGACGGGCTTATGCCCTTGCTCGTAAAAGATATTCTCGAATCGGCGCAAATAAAGACTGTCGATTCGCCTTGCGGCGTAGAAGTCATAGAGAGAGGCGAAGGCAAGGACAGTATAAGATTTATTATCAATCACAACGATACAAACGTCAAATACGGCAAGATAAATCTTAGTCCTTTCGAATGTCTTATCGAACAGGCAGAGCGTTAATCTTTTAGCAAAGATAGCAACAATTAAGGCAAGTCGCACGACTTGCCTTTTATTTTGACAGATATTTATGCCGATAAAGCGGCTAAATTATTGACAACAAGGCCAAATTTATGTTTAATAGAATTGTACGCTATGCGTACTTTGGAGGAAAGTATGAAAAAATTATGTGTTTCAATTTTACTAGTAGTTACTTTAATTGTAGGCGCATTCGCATTTGCGGGTTGTCAGGAAAGAGATATCACTCAGCTGATATTGATTGAAGACGAAAACTTTGCAAAATACGATAGCACTACCGTCGCACAGGACAGCGGTGCACACGATTTGATAGTAGAGGCCTACAACAACTGGATAGCCAGCACCAATTATACAAGACAAGAGAGATTTTCATTCAAAGCTTTCAACGGAGCATTGGATTTTGCTACGAGAGAAACAAAGCTTACGAGAAAGATTGTCGACGATAAGATATACTCTCAGGAAATAATAGTCGGTACGGGTGAAGATAAGGGCAGCTGCGCGAAGAAGTATTATTTTGACGGCGCAAACGCGTTCGAATCCAACTATAACTCCGACGATAAAGGCTTCAGCAGAAGAACGTCGGTAAAATACAACCGCGAAACCGACGAGTTCATGACTGAAAAATGGGAAGACTTTGTAGCTTTCGAGGGAGACGTTGAGCAAGAGAATTATCTTTATAAAGACCAGCTTACAACTTACAACTTCTTCAAAAAAGAGAACTTGTCTCCCAAGCACGACGATAAAATTTATAAGGTCGGAGATACCTATTACTGCTCGATGTCGCTCAACTGTACTCCCGAGATGATGCAGACGGAGTTCAGAGTAGCTCTCGACGACTTCCTCAATCAAACGGGTGCCGACGAGGAAGGATTTGCTATCAAGGACGACGTTGTGGTATTAGACTTTGCAATAAAGGAAATTGACGGAGCTATGCAGTTTGTAGCCTGGAGAAGAACGGAAATCTACAGCGGAAAATACAAAGGTGTTCTTACGATAAACTGCGAGCAGGTATGTGAAAGCGTATATACCTACGGTGATGCAGAGATAACCGCCGAGGAATTGCAGAATATCGCGTAAACCGAAATTGATAAATGCAAATATGAAGCACGGCAAATGCCGTGCTTTTTTATATCCCGCGATAAGAGTAGCTGTCTTATTGAATTATGTAAGGTGAGTTAAAGCGAGCGATTAGAATAAAAGAGTTTTTGCATAAGTTGAATTGATTGATATTTTGTCAAATAGCAAAAAAATTTAACGGTGCATGCAGTAATGCGCAAGGCATATATCGTAAGATTGACAACTTATCACACAATTGAGCGTTTGATTCAAATTTTTTGCAAAGGTGCGGTTGTTCTGAGTTATAGCAGGGTGTGGGTGTTTGCGTGAGGAAACGCATTGATAATCGCAACAAAACAGCGCAAAAGCACAACAAAAAGTCAAATAAAAGCCCGATTGATATCGGGCTTTTGTTTGCTGTAAGGCTTGTTATTTTTTGATACGTTTTACTACTTTCGCACCGGAAGCGGATTTAGTTGCAACGGGTTTTGCAGGAGCCGCCTCGGGTTCGGATGCGGCAGGTGCTACGTAATCCGCAGGAGGCGTGCACAAATCTTCGAGTTCGTTACACAAGGAGGTGAGAAGCGCATCGCCCATAGTCTTCTTGGTAAGAATACTGAATTGCAAATTCTTGGTGTTAGGAACGAGCATAGTCACTTCCTTGGTGTAGTCGTTCATATCCAGTTTGCCAAAGCCTGTCTTGAGTACGGTGTCGTATTTTACGCTGTCCTTATCTGCAATTTGAGTGATGACGGTAAACTTATCCATTTTGGTTTCTTTCGTACCGGAGAGAATTGCGTTGCGGATAGCGAGTTTATCAACCTGCATACTTTCGAGAGTAGGCGTATCTCTGAATATGTCTGCCTTAATCTGTTGCCACTTGGAAATCTTGAGCGACTCGTTAATCAACCATTTGATAACGTTGCCGGGAAGGTTTCTGAAATTGTTAAACATATACCAGAAAGGTCCGATAGGGAAGGTGGAATCTTCGAGAGCCTTGTATATAATATTCAGTTTGGTAGCGGCGTCGGGATAAACCTTGACAGCAACCTTGAAGCCGTCGTTGTCTTCGTCTTGTTTTACGATAATGACGGTCTTGGATTTATACTTGAATGACCAGTTGAGTACGCCGCGTTTCTTTACGCAGTATACGCCTGGAAGCGCGCTCGTGAAATCAATTATATCCTGCAAAGACATTGTCTTTTCTTTGTGGGAGGAGAGGATAAGCTTTTCGAATTCGGTATTGCCTATCATATTCATCTTGATAATATCCATATCGGCTGCGCCGTATTCTTCGAGGGTTCTGACAGCCTCGGGATACTTCTTGACGACGGTATAAACTTCACCGCTGTGCAACTTAACAGAGTTATAATAGTTGACGTTAAGGTTAGCGGTAACTTCGTTTTCGCCGAGTTCGAGAGGTTCGATATTATCGTCGGTAGAGATGTACTTCATAAGCAACTGAGCGTTGTCTGTAACAACGGTTGCGGAAGTAGAGCTTGTTTTTTTCTCTTCGTCTTTCTTTTCGAATTTCTTTGCACCTCTGGGTGATACGAGGAAGTAGATGAGTCCCATTACAATCGTAAGACCGACTAAAGCGATACTGAGGAAGATAAATCCGTTGTTGTTGGATACAAAGTCAACGGTCATCTGAGGTATAGTTTTGACGAATTTTCCGAGAATCTGATTTTTCTCTACGCCGGTTTTGAATTCTCCTCCGGTGGTGGTAAGCAAGTCATACTTGCCGTCGGTTTCGGAAGAAATCTGGCAAACGGTAACCTTAGCGATACCCTTACTGTCAAAATATACATAACCTACTTTATCACCGCTTGAGTAGGAAGACTGTTGCTGGAATACTGCGCCGGGTGCGCCGTCCGTGTTGCCGTCGCAAGCTACGTAATACTGACCGCCCGAGAAAAACATACCGTTGTGTTGGTTAGCGGAAGAAGTCAACATAATGGAAGCTACGTTAACGGCGAGAGTCAACAACATAACCACGATAAACAACGTGTAAACAACTCTCGTAATAGCCGGGTCCTTAGTCGTATAGACGAAGGAATTTGTTGTATTTTTCGTATTCTTTTTTTCCATAATCTTTTCGCCTTTTTTTTGGTTTTTTATTTGGTTTGGTAATACAACTATAATATATCAATTTAAATGATTTGTCAACAGTAAATTTTAAAGAAAAAATTAAGCTTGCTCAAAAGTACGGAAAAAAGGGTGCTCTAGCCCGCTAATCGCATATTTTTTTCGCCCAAAAAACGCTAAAAAATTTGCCTTCGAAAACAGTAAAAAAAAGTTAAAAATCGAGGTGCGAAAAATGGCAAAAAACAGTCGCGAAAATACGAAAAAACGCACATCGAAAAAACGCGGAAAATCGAGGAATTTT
The DNA here is from genome assembly GCA_944380355.1 of uncultured Christensenellaceae bacterium. Taxonomy (GTDB): domain Bacteria; phylum Bacillota; class Clostridia; order Christensenellales; family UBA3700; genus RACS-045. The sequence goes on along the minus strand of CALWHJ010000003.1, from coordinate 38,430 downwards.
TTACTCGTTCGGAATAGTAAAATTTAATGTGCGGCAGAGTTTTTTTGCATTGAAAATCGCAATCCGAAAAGCTTATGATTCTGAGTTGAAATCGAGAGGTGCGCTAGGTGGAAAGTTGAGCAGAAACAGAAGTGAAAAGTTGTTGCACAAGAAAATATCGAGAGTATTTTTTTGTGCTTGCAAGCGGATGGGAGAAGGACAAGCCGAAATCTTGTTTGCCGCGTGAGCTGCGCGATAAAGATTATGCAAGTCGCATAAGTATCGCAGATTGAAAATTGCCGTTTTGTCAGTTGCTATCCTGCAAGTTGTTATCTCGCGCATTGCTATGCGATGGCATGCCGGAGCTTTGCGTCCGATACGCTATCATTATATTCTCAAGATCCTCAGCTTAAAGACAAAAATGTTCTCGATAGACAAAAATTACTTAAAACTACGTTAAACAGATACCGCGAGAATAGGGTTTTTTTGTAAAATTTTCAGCTACAAAAACCCGTCCTAATCTAATAGTTATAAATTAAAAAAATATAAAAAATACGTCAATAAAATGCAAAATTTTTTAAAATTAAGCTCTCGGTAGGGAGCAGAGCAACCCTTTTAAGACGTATTTCGAGCACTTGCCGCAAAAAATTTAATATTGCAATCGTAAAATTGCTGTGTTATAATATGTTTGATATTGTAAAAAAATAGGGGGGATAAACTTGCAAAAATATACTTACAAAGCAATCGACGCCGAAGGCAAGGTTACCAAAGGCACTATGGTCGCCGCCGACGACAAGAATTTCAGAGACCTTTTGCACGAGCAGGGATTGCGTTGTTTTGATTACAGTATCGTCAATCAGGCAAAGCAAGCCCGCACCAAGCCTTTGAAGACGGGCGACTTGATTGCATTCAGCAGTCAGTTGTCTTCAATGCTGCGAGCCGGTCTTGACCTCAGTATGAGTATGAAAATGCTCTACGAACGTACTGAGAAAAAGAAAAAACGTCTGAGAGCGGTACTTGCCAATTTGTTCGAACAACTGCAAAAGGGCGAATCGCTCGCTTCGTCAATGGCAAAGATGGACAATACTTTTCCTGCGATGTACATCAGTATGGTAAAGTCAGGCGAAATGAACGGTAAAATCGACGAATCGCTGACCACTCTTGCTACTTACTTCGAAAAAGAGCAAAAACAGAAAAACCAGATTAAAGGCGCGATGAGCTATCCTATCATTTTGTTGGTAGTATGTTTCCTCGTCGTTATCGTAATGAGCGTGTTCGTAATGCCTCAGATGACAAAGATGATGCCTGAGGGCACGCCGATGCCTTTGCCTACACAGGTATTGATGGCAATCAAAGACTTTATTATCAATCAATGGTATGTAGTTGCTATGATTGCATTAGTACTTATTACAATTATTCCTATTATTAAGAGAATTCCTCAAGTTGCGGTTTTCACAGGTAAAATGATAATAAAGATACCCAAAATCGGTTCGTTGCAAAAGATGATTTACACGTCAACTTTTGCACGTTCGCTTGCTACTTTGTACGCGACCGGTATACCTCTTCTCGACGCAATCTCGATGGGTGCGGAAATTATTACCAACAAGTACGTCGAAATGAGAATAAGAGAAGCGGTAGTAGAAATCAGAAAGGGTTCGTCGATAGCCGAAGCGTTTGCACACGTAGACGCATTTGACCCTATGCTTATGACGATGACGTTCGTAGGCGAGCAGTCGGGCGCACTCGACGAGATACTTATGCAGACCGCCAGATACTTCGAAGAGGAATCAGGCAACGCAATCAAGAGACTTATAGGAATGATATCGCCTGCGATGATGATGGTAATGGCGGTAGTAGTAGGTTTCGTTCTTATGGGCGTAATGATGCCTATGTTTACGTTGTACGAAACAATCGGTTAAGACAAGGAGGAAAAAAATAGATGTATGTTTTGCATTTGAGCGGTGATACCGTGAAAATACTCGAGGGCTCGGCAAACAAGAAGAAGGTCGTAATCAACAGCCTTTATTCGATAGCTACCCCCAGCGACTATCTCGATTCGCCTGACGATAAGGGTTATGAAAAACTCGAATCGGTAGTCATCAACGCGCTGAGAGAACTCGGCGAGGAAGTAAAGAATAAAAAAGTCAAGATTATATTGGATAATATCAATATATCTTTTAGAGAGATGCTTGTGCCTACTCTCAACAGGCAGAAGACCGTCGCGCTCATCAAAAACGAGATATTCAGCGACGACAAACTTGCTCGTAACAATACAGTTGATTACATAGTTGACGAGAACAAAGTTGACGGACTCAAGCAGTCTAAGGTATTCGTTACGTACGTTGACAACAAGATACTGAGCGATATGCAGAAGATGGCAAAGACGCTTATGTGCAATCTCGTATCCATAGATATAGGACAGAACTGCACGCTCAAGCACCTTGCATATATACAGGATACTCTTCCCGACAACTACTTGTTCGTAGAGATAAGAGAGAGTGCGATTGTAATAAGCTTTATCGTAGATAAAAAGTTCAAGTACTCTATGTCCAAGAGCGTAATTTCCATGCAGTCGATGAAGTTCAAAAACGACAAGATGTATTTTGTCAACGACGCTCTCAATACTTTGAGAAGTGCGATAGACCTTTACAAGAAGCGTTTCCCCGAGAACGATTTGAGAGACATAGTGCTTTCGGGCGGAGAAGAGAAACTCGAACTTTTGAGAAAGCCTGCTTCGGAGAAGTACGGAGTCAACGTATTGCAGCTCGAGTTGCCTGACAACGTTGAGAGCGTAGGCTTGGAAGAATACAACGATTTCTTCTGTTCGATAGGCGGACTGATGGATTTGTCTGTGTTGAAGGTGTAAGGAGGGTAATATGGCAAAGAAACGAGATATAAATCTCTTAGAGAGTTTAAATCAATCGAACAAGAAAAAGAGTTCGTCGAGCATGACGGCCGTTCTCGCGGTAGCGATAATAGTGCTCATCGGCGCGATGGTATTCTTGTTCGCAAGTGCAAAGGTGCAGACGTCCAAAAACAACGAGATAATCGCCGATTTGGACAATCAGCTGGCAAAAGAGGACGAAGTAGCACAACTCGAACAGGAGTATATCAATGCTCAGAACGAGTATGCAAGCAAAATTTCTGCCGTAATCGGCGCGGTATATCCCAACCTTACGGCAACTCAGGCGAAAAAGATAAGTTCCACGTTCTACAACATAGTATTCGGATATGCTGCCGATAATCAGGACCACGAAGGCAATCCTGCCGTAAAGATAAGTTCGTATACTTTGTCCGGAACGGAAGTGTCGCTCACCTGTGCGACCAATAATCACGAGGACGCTTGGCAGTTCGTAAGATTCCTGGCGGGCAGACTCGATACCGACGAATCCAGACAGAATTTGCTTTATTTCTCTAACGTAGAAGCAAATTATCCCGGTTTGCCGGCAGACGTAGGTGCAGAATACGGAATAGCGTTTTCCTTGACATTTAACGTAAATTGGGGGGCATTTGTATGACATTGACTAATAAAGATAAAATGATGCTCGTCGTATTGGCGATAGTAATATTCGTAGCTGTATTCTATATGTACGGAATAGTACCTGCCAACGATGCGCTCGACGCGTCCGAAGCGACTATTAAGACTAAGCAAAGCGAAGTAGACGCCCTCAACGACAGATTGATGGCAGTCAATATGAACTCTATCAACAAAAAGTACGACGAACTTCTCGAATACTATTACGCCAACAACAACAGCGTGCTCGACGATCCTATGGAAAACACCGACATCGACGAGAAGATGTTTACGTTGTTCGAAGAGTGCGGACTCAGCGGTTACTCATCAAGCGGATGGTATCCCGTGCAAAAAGTCAATATGAGCGCTATGTGGGACGGACAGGCGGTAGTATATTCGGTAAATTATATCGATTGTACCACTTCTTTCAAGGCAGACGATCCCAACGCTGTCAACACTTTTATCGACAGAGTAAGAGCGGATTACAGCATGGAGCTTACGAGATTGACGTTTACGATTACGGAGACGACGGAGAGCGTTGACGATGACGGCAATCCCGATACTCCCGAAATAGAAGTCCCCGTGACGACTTACAGCGGAAGCTTTACGTTGAGATTTACCATGCAGGTAGATATCGATACGGCAAACATACCTGCACTCTTGCCCAATACCGACCGTATTCAGGTAAGTCCCAACAACGGATTGACTATATCTTTTGCGGCTGTCGAAAATGCGGTAAGTTATGAGTTCTACACCTTCACGGAAGGAGTTGACGGCAACAGATATTACAGCGAAAAGCCTATCGCTACGTTCAAGCCCGGCACTAATACCGGCGCACTCGAATATACTTTGAGTGCAAGCGCCGCTACCGGAACGCAGAATATAGTAGTAAGAGCAATCGGCGATAAGAGCGCAGGCTACTTCAAGTCTCCTCTCAACAACACCGTGCCTTACGTAACGGTTACGTTCGGCTGATAAAATCAAAACAATGCTCCGTCGGGATTTATACCCGACGGAGCCCGAAGCATTTAATTAAGGGAAAGTGTAACAAGTTTTTTAGAAGGTAATAAGAGGGAGTACGGTAAGGATAAGGAGGAAGGAAATGTTGAAGAGATTTAAGAAATTATTCAAAAATCGAAAGAGAGGTATGTCGCTTGTCGTTGTAATCGTGTCCACGGCTATGCTCGTAGTCATGGGTACGCTTTTCACGTCCGTGGCATTGCGCTCTTTTAACTATTCATACTCTCAACTTTGCAAACAGCAGGCTTATTACACCGCAGAATCCAGCGTAAAGGCGCTTTACGATCTTATTTACAGCGATACCGAGTCTTTGTCAACAATAAAAGACGCTTTGGTAGCAAAAGTGCAGGCGCAACAAGTGCTGGATCCCGACGTCGACGTCACTTCTATATACTGTACGGTAGGCGAAATTGGCGGATCGGGTACTATTGCGGTGGGCGATGCCGGCCCTTCCATCATCGAGGATTCGGGTATTTTCAAGGACGTAATGGGTACTTGTAAAGTCAGGGTACGTTTCCTCAACGAAAAACAGAATCAAATGAGTCTCGAAGCGACCGCTACGTACAAGGGCTATACCGAAAGCGTCCGCATGCGTATAGCCGAGGCCAATCCGGGCGCGGAGGAAATAGCCAAGATATTCTCTAATGCGTTCTATTGGTCGTCGCCTTTGACGTGTTTGGTTGCCGCGGAGACAACGGGCAACGTACATATCGCTCAGCCAGTGGTATATGCGAGCGCAGACGATGTTTCCAATGCAGCGTCCGTTTATAACACCGTGCTTCAATCTCTCGAAGTAAGCGGATATTACAACGGTTATGCAGGCACGGCAGGTCAGTATATCAGAAATGCAGACGGCGAGATTATCAATTCTCCCGACAGCAATCCCGTAGTCGTATACAACAAGTATCTGCGCGACCACGTATACGGTAATATAGATTTCAAGATTGCGGAAGGCGAATCGCAGAGAGTCGTTTACGGACATACAAAGCCTTTCGATATCAACAACGAGCCTCTCGCAGTCGAGGGACAGACTCTCAGAAGCGACAGTCCTTACAGCGGCATAAGCGGCAGCACTACCAGCGTATTCCATGGCGAGTGGTACTCCAATCCCGGAGAAGTCATTTACTACAACGACTGGGTAGAACTCTATATGTTCTCCGATTACAGAAGCACCGGCTACGGCGATATCAGAAGTTCTGACTTCGATTATACCGGAGACGGCGCAACGATGGGCGGCAACAGCCTCCCTCAGGATTACCTTGCAGGAGCAATCGAATATCCCAGAAACTATACGGCTATCAACGGCGACCTCTATGTGGAGTCGCGCGCTCTCATAGGTCTTTGGGACAAGGATGCCGGCGATAAGAAAAACTGGCAGTTTTACAGAGACGGAGCATATGCCCGTGAATATTGGAACTATTATAATGACGATTATAAGGCATCAGGGGATTCCGGACTCGGCTCTTATTTTGAGCACGGATTCGGTACCGACGTATTCTTCGACCACGACAACGGTAAAATCCCTGCGGAGAGCACAACTTTCCGTATCAACGGAGATATGTATCTCTGGGAAGATACGCGAATCGAAAACTTCGACTCCATCAACACATTCAATGCATATCAGGGTATAAAAAACAATATTTATGCCAACAAAAACCTTACTATTGACGGCTACATCTATCAAGGCGGCAGCGGCGATACGAGGGTACATAAGGATTCGGTATCCATCTTCGGCGATATCATGGTACAGGGCGATTTGTATATTGCCAACTCCACGATATACGGAGATATATATTGCAACGGCGACAGCCTCACCATTCTCGACAGCACCATATACGGCAACGTATATTTCAGAGGCAACGATTTCGTAATGGACTATTCTGCGATTACTTCCGGCACGTTGAGATTTAAGGACGGCGGCGGAATTACTCAGAGCTGCCCGGGCGGCAATCTCGTAATTGCGGGTCTGAATGCAGATTGCGAAACTCCGAGCACCGATGAAACGAACAGCTATTTGAACGAGAATTCTATCGGCGCCAATATCAACAACTCTTCGGTAATGTCTTCTCTCTATTCGGGAGTCAATACCAAGATATGGGTTACCAAGTGGGGTTTGGGTTCGTCGACCGATTATTACGGCAACGTTTTCTGTGACGGTTTCTTGGAGTTCAACCTCAAATACGAAAGCCACAACTATAAAGATATTTGGCTTTACGGAAACGGAGAAGATGATACTTGGTTTGCGATAAGAGACAACAAAATTGACGTCAACGGAACGATATTCACTAAAAAGCTTCAAATTCTGCAAAGCCAATGGTGGGCGACGTCGGAAGCTACTCATATTTATTTTGACAACATCTATACTACCAGCGGCAACAAGATAGAAGGCAAATACGGTCTTATAAAAGGAAACACAATCAAGGCGGGTACCATTTACAACGGCGGCTTGATCAATATACTCACCGGTGTCGATTTCTCGGTAGAGTTAAATCCTTCCATAATAGGTACCTGGCTGGGAGGATTCGGATTCTCGACGGGCTATACCGGCACGAATTTCGATGGCGCCAACGATTATGTATTTGCGCATATGAATGAAAAGTTTGCCACATTCGTCGGTCCGGAGGCAATTCATTTCGAAAGCGAGCAGCGTCTTAATCTTTGGGCAGACTATTTCTTCCCCACGATTTGGGAAGAAAAGAAAATCACTCCTCAGGAGTGGACTGCTCCCAAGGCGCTTTTGACTGAGACCGAACTGGGCGAAGGCATATATTATCACAAGATACCCCAAGCCGTAGATATCGCAACGGCAATAGAGATTTACGGCAGAACCGACGTAGCGACTGTCGATATGGTCAACAGGGTCATTGAATTCAAGAAGAGCGCAGAGTTCGATTTCCGCGTATCCTTCAACGGTTACACCGTAAAATTCAATTCTTATGAGGATAATATACATCTCAAATTCAACAAGGGCGTTGATTTCGGCAACAACGTCGACGTAATACTCACGGGCGGCAATATGACCTTTGTATACGTATCCGGCGGAGACGGAGTCACCTCGCCCGAATTGACATTTGGCAGCAATTGCGATATCGGTATCATCGAGGAAATGGTAGGCGTCGATTACAGAGCAGACAGTATCTACTTCATTTCCAACGACGATATTACGATACGCATGGGACGCAATATGAATCTCCAAGGTTACATCTATGCTCCCAAAGCATACGCTGACGTACTCGGCGCAGACAGCGCGGAAAACGGCAGGAATATTCTCGACGGCTGTATGGCGGTTCACAACCATATCATGAATGCCGATCTCGACGAGCAGACAGGCGATTATGACAATCCCGATAAAGACGAGAGCACCGAAAATGCCGAGAGAGCGGATTACAGCAGATATATCGAGAGATACAGATACAGCGTATACAATCACGTAACCGCGCCTATTATCACCGACACCGATATCGTATACGGCGACTTCGGACAGATGGGCGAAAAAGTATGGTTATTCCTGGGGTATTATTGATTATGAGAAAAGACAGAACGAAAAAGAGAGTCTCAAAGATAAGACTCAGAAGCAAAAAAGGATTCACGTTGCTCGAATCGATTGTGAGCGTGGCATTGTTTGCTCTTATGGCAGTAATGTTTTCCACGTTTATGTTCACGTCGACCAAAATGGTCAATATGTCTCTTGCATACGACAGCGACAGAGAACGTCTCGTTGAGGCAATCGAGACGGGTGATACTTCCGACGTTACCGTTACCGTGATAAATAAAGATTCGATCGGCGGTGAGTACGAGTATCAGTCGCTCACTATCGAACTCAGCGACAAAAACAATCAGATTTTCAAGAGAGAGACAAAAGAAGGTACCTACTATATTTATCAGCTCAGGGACTCCAACGTCAAATATTGCATATTCGTAGGTGATTGATATGTTGATAAACAAAATGCGAAAATCTAAAAAATGGCATAAGAAAGGTTTTACTCTCGTAGAACTTCTCGTTGCCATTGTCATAATGAGCATACTTACGGTATCCGTATTTGCAATCACGAATTCGGCAAGCAGGACGTTTGCCAAGGGTACCGACAGTATAAAAGCCGACGACGTAAAGGACCTCGTATTGGCGCTCGTCAAGAAAAATCTCTATTCAAAAGACGATATCGTACTCGATTCCGAATTTAATCATATCGGAGAGGGCGGCGCGATTGACGTCAATATCATTAAGGAGCACCATGCAGTTTTCAGCTGCAACGGACGAGCGTATTATCTGCCGAGCGTATTGGACGGCGTAATCGAATACGATGAAAACGGATTGCCTGCCGGAAGCGTTCCGCTTCTTTCGGAAGACGCTTACGACAAATACGGCGTAAAGCTTTCTTTTATGCCTTTGGTCAACGTAAGCGACGGTTCCTGCGTTGCATTGAGAGTGCAGGCTACCGTATATGCGACGTCCGAACCCGATAAAGTCATTGCACGCGGCAGACAGTCGTTTACACTCATGAACGTCGAAAGACTCGGCAACAACGTAGAGTACGCTGTCGACGGCTACACTCAGATTTGCTATTACGTTTGACGGTGATATATGGCTTTGACGATAACTTTGTATATTTTCAGTGCTCTTGCAGGATTGGCTATAGGCAGTTTTCTCAACGTTGTAATCTATCGCCTGCCAAAGGGCACGTTTTTTTCAAAAGCGCGTTCGTTTTGTCCTAATTGCGGCGCTCCGATAAAGGCTTATGACAATATTCCCGTGATAAGCTATTTGATTCTGAAGGGGAAATGTCGCAATTGTCACGCGTCAATATCTCCCCGCTATCCTTTGATTGAGGCTTTAAACTGTATTCTGTGGGTCGTCAATTTTGCCGTATACGGCATAAGCTGGATGACGATTATATACGATATTCTCGTGTCGGTACTGATAGTTGTCGCAATGATAGACTTCGATACTTTCGAAATACCCGATTCTTCCAACGTGACGATATTGCTTTTGGGACTTATTACGTTTTTCCCTATCTCGGGCGTATCGTGGCAATCCAAACTTATCGGTTGCGTATGCATAAGCGTTCCGCTTTTCATAATCGCGTTGTTCGGCGGTATGGGGCTCGGCGATGTCAAACTTTTCTTTGTGCTCGGACTTCTTTTCGGCTGGCAGAAGGTATTGGTGATATTCCTTATATCCGTAGTCATAGGCGCGGTTGCGTCCTTAATATTCATGGCGGTGCGCAAGCGTAATGAAGGCGAGGAAACACTCGAAGACGGACAGTCCGCCGAAGATGAGAATGTGTCGGCAGACGCCTTGGAGGAAAATATCTCGGATAAGGCGGATCTCTCTCAGGCAAAACTGACTGTCGACGGGCAAGCCGAGGAGGATAAGGCGGCGGGTACGGAAACCGTTGCCGAAAGTGCGCAGAGCGAAGAATTCGGGGACAACTCGCAGAGTATCGACGGCGCTCAGAATGACGAAGACGCCGAAGAAGGCGAAGACGACGTGCCTTCCAAGGCAATTCCTTTCGGACCGTTCATAGCTTTGGCAACTTTAATTACGGTTTATTTGGGCGATTTAATAATAAAAGGTTATACAAATCTTATATTCTAAAACTAACAGTTAATGCATTATGGATTTTAGCCCAAAACAATGTTAAAAAACAGGCAAAAATAAAAATTGCATATTGACACTGTAAATAAATTGTAATATAATTTATATACAAGGAGGGATATTAGTGGACAACAATTCAGCGATTTGGGAGATACTTCTCAATAATAAGGTTATCAAACAAGAACAACTCAACGATGCAAAACGTTGGCAGAGAAGTCATCCCGACGAAGAAATAGGTCAGATACTTATATCCCGCGGTATCCTCAACGAAGACCAGCTTCTTGAGGCGTACGCACAGCGAATGGACGTTCAGTTTATCAACAAAGAGTTGGTAGTAAAGCGTCCCGAAGTATTAAAACTCGTTCCCGAGACGCTTGCTCGCAGATACGAGTTGATGCCTATAGATATAAGAAGCAACAAAATAGTAGTTGCTATATCAAATCCAGAGGAAATGGGCGTCCTCGAAGACATCAAGATGAGCTCCAAAATGGAGACCGTCGTAGTCTTGTCTACTCAGGAACGTATCCTCAATGCTATTGACAGGTATTACAAAAACGTCGAACTCTTCTATCACGAAGAAAAAGAAGACGTAGCGAGTGCCATCAATATGATGTCTGCGGATACCAACAAAAAGATGGACGAGATTGAGTCCAGCGTAAACAACACTCCTGTCGTTAAGCTGGTCAACAACTTGGTACATCAGGCTTATATGAGGCAGGTATCGGATATACATATCGAGCCTTTCGAGAAGGAAGTCATTATACGTATGCGTATTGACGGCGACCTGGTAGAAAGTATGAGACTTGCCGCAAGCTCACTAAACAGCATCATATCCCGTATCAAGATTTTGTCGGGTATGAATATAGCGGAAAAGCGTGTTCCTCAGGACGGCAGATTCGCGTACATAACGGACTCGTTCAAAGTAGATCTTCGTGTATCCACGTTGCCTACTATTTACGGAGAAAAGTGCGTTATGCGTTTGCTCAACACCGGCGGCGAAAACCTTTTGTCTTTCGAACAACTCGGTATGAGCAAGGAGAACATTGAGAAATTCAACCACATATTGAGCGCCCCCAACGGTATTATTCTCGTTACGGGTCCTACCGGTTCGGGTAAGTCAACGACTTTGTATGCGGTGCTCAATAAGTTAAGACAGCCTAACATCAATATTACGACTGTCGAAGACCCTGTCGAAAAACAAATGATGGGCGTCAATCAGGTACAGACGAATACCAAAGCGGGACTTACCTTTGCAAGTGCGCTCCGTTCGCTTTTGCGTCAGGACCCCGACGTAATAATGGTCGGTGAGATTCGTGACTACGAGACGGCAGAAATCGCTACCCGTGCGGCTATTACGGGTCACTTGGTATTGTCCACGTTGCACACCAACGATTCAATTGCTACGATTGTACGTCTGATAGATATGGGAATACCTCCTTATCTGGTATCCGCTTCCGTCAACGCAATCATAGCGCAGAGACTTGTCAAGAGATTGTGTCCTTACTGCAAGAAGAGACGTGACGCAGAGAATACCGATCAAGGCTTGCTTGAGGATATGACGATAAAAGATATATACGAGCCCGTAGGCTGTCCCGAGTGCAATAACTCCGGTTATAGCGGACGTATCGCGGTATACGAGATAGTAGAACTCGATCATGCAATGAAAAAGATGATCACCGCGGGCAAGGGAACTGACGAAATCCGTGCCGTGGCAGTAAAGAACGGCGCAAAATTCCTTGCAGACAGCTTGAGGGAACTTGTCAGAAAGGGTGTTACCAGCCTTGACGAGTACAAACGTATTATTTATACGGTAACCTGATTGATTATAATCGCTTATACACTAAGCGGATATAAAATAAAAAAATTTATTTTCAAATATGGAGGGATATTATGATAGCTAATTTGAAAAAGAACAAGAAAAAAGGCTTTACGCTGGTTGAATTGATAGTCGTTATCGCAATTATCGCAATTATCGCGGCAGTAGCGGTTCCTACCACCATCTCCTACGTAAACAAAGCGAAGATCAGCACCGCTGACCAAGAAGCAACCGAACTTATGAACACTCTCAATACCGCAATGACCGATTTGGCTCTCAACGCGCCTTCGAGCGGTGTAACCACAACGGATTTGGAAGAATTGCTTGACAGTGTTATGCCCGAAGTTGAACATGTTGAGTCAGTTGTAGTTAATGCGACCGATCTCGATGCAGTTAAAATTACTGTTATTACTGGCGTTGATGCTCCCGATGACGATACTGCTTACAGCGATGCATCCTTGGGCGGAAAAGTAGGCGCAGTTAAGGTATTCAACTGGACCAATATGGGCATCGGCGTAAACGGCATCACCGAAGCCACCTTCACACTTGGTGCTGATGGCTGGACCGCAAATACTGTCGGCAGCGGCGACGCAGGCTGAATAATAATTTGATTGATATAGCAATATAAGAATCAAATATCCGGCACTTGCGGTCTTAGACCGCAAGTGCATTAGGTATTTATTAAGGGGGAGTGTTATGATTAGGGGCAGGAAAAAGGGCTTTACCTTGGTAGAGCTTATTGTAGTAATAGCGATTATCGCAATTATCGCCGCCGTTGCCGTACCTACTACCATAAGTTACGTCAACAAGGCAAAAGTGGCGGTAGCCGAGCAGGAAGTGCTGAGTCTGATGAATACAATCACCGAGAGTTTCACGCTCATTGCCGCCGAGAAGGAAGGCAGAGTAGCCAAGGACACCATCAAAGAAGTGCTTGTCAACCAGATGCCCGAAACCGAGCAGGTCACAGAAGTGACCATATCTCAGGACGGCGCTACAAAACTCAAAGTAACCGTCAAAGCAGGCGATTTGGCAAGTTCGGAACAATCTTTTGAATATTCCGTTTTCAAGTTGAGTTGGGGCGAAGGAACGGAAACGTCGTTTACTTTCGTACCCGATGACGAGGAAGTCTGGGCTTTGGCATAATACGCTGGGGGAAACATGAAAAGAATCATCAAATCAAAAAAGGGTTTTACGCTGATTGAATTGTTGGTAGTAATAGCCATAATGGGTATTTTGGCGGCTATTGCCGTACCATCTACCATTCAATATCTCGGTTCGACCAACGAGCAGGCGGAAAAATCCTATACGGAAGACATTTTGAGCCAGGCGAGATTGGCTGTAACGGAACTTAATACGGCGGACTACCCCGTCACGTCTTCTGCGGTAGTCGACATCATCAACGACGAATACCTTGTCAATTCGTCATTCCCTTATCCCGTATACCATATCAACGACAATGCGGCAGTGCCTACTGTTGACCAAGTGGCAAGCCAAAACGAGGACTTTGTTGCGGGTACTCAGAATATGATTGTCGTCTATGCGGGCGGAGACGGAATGATTACCGTTTATTTCTATCGCGACGGTGCGGAAGTGCCCGAATACAGACAAGACACGCTGGTGTAACGGCATTAAATTTCGAAAACAACGCCGCTTCCTTCGGGAAGCGGTTTTTTTATTTACATTACTTGGGTGTAATTTTGTTTAGGGTTGAATATAATCCTTTCGTATAGCGATAATATTAATAATATTATTCGAGTATTTTAAGTAAAGTTTAAATTTTGTTAATTATTTCACAATACTATTGACTTTTTGTTACATAACGGGTATTATATAATTAGTAAACAATGAGGTAATTATGCCCCCGAAGACCAAAGTTTCAAGAGAAATGATAGCTAAAGGAGCCTTTGAACTTGTAAAGCGTGAGGGGATAAGCGCACTCAGTGCAAAGAATTTGGCAAAGCAACTCAAATGTTCGACCCAGCCGCTGTTTTGGCAGTATGAAAATATGGATGAGATAAGAAAAGTCGTGCTTGAGAGTGCCGACAGTCTTTTTATCGAATATCTGAAAAGCGGAGCAGAGGGCGCAAATCCTTACAAGGCAATAGGCATAAACTATATAAGATTCGCAAAAGAGCAAAAGCAACTCTTCAAAGCCTTGTTTATGAGCGACAATAACGGAAGAGACGTACTATCTTCCATAGAGCAAATACCGTTTATTCTCGATGCGCTCAATACGCAGAGCGTAATGGACAGAGAGTGCTCGCGTATCGTTATGCGAGAGATGTGGTTATTTGCGCACGGTATTGCCACAATGACAGCCACCGATACGGCGCAATTCGAGCAAGAGGACGTCAACCGTATGCTTAGCGACGTATTCAAAGGGTTATTGAATAATTACGGGGAAAAACCGTATAAAAATTAATAAAAAACATATTATATAAAATATTAAAAGGAGGCGTCTATGATAAAGTATGATGCGGTCGTTATCGGCGCAGGTAACGGCGGTTTGGTTGCCACTATCAGACTGTTGCAGGGCGGATACAAGGTATTGCTTGTGGAAAAGCACAACATTCCCGGCGGATTTGCAACGAGTTTTAAAAGAGGCAGATTTGAGTTTGAAGCTTCGTTGCACGAGCTCAACGACTTCGGTACCAAAGAAAACAGCGGCGACGTAAGAGATTTGTTTGACTCGCTGGGGGTAACCGATAAAATAGAATGGTTGCAGATTCCCGAGGCTTACAGAGTAATCTCGCGTGAGGAAAAACTCGACGCTACTATGCCTTTCGGCGTAGAAGAGTTTATTGACAAAATGGTGAGTTACGTACCTGACAGCCGTCCTTCGATGGAAAAGTTCTTTGCGCTTTGCAAGGAAATTCACGCGGCGCAGGCATACAGCAATTCCGTCAACGGCAAGACTGACCAAAAGATTATGCTTTCGGAGTATTCCAATTTTGTGCGCGTAGGCTCCTACTCAGTCAACGAAGTGTTGAAGGCAATCAAGATGCCTAAAAAAGCGAGGGATATCCTCAATGCTTACTGGTGTTATCTCGGCGCGCATTGCGACGATCTGAGTTTTATTCACTACGCTTCGATGGTGTACAGATACATTACGAAAGGCGCGGCTATGCCCAAGATGCGTTCTCACGAAATTTCACTCGCTATGGTAGAGAGAATAAGAGAACTGGGCGGTGACGTATGGTTCAATTCTCAGGCTGAGAAGATTCTCACCGACGAAAACGGAGTATGCGGAGTAGTACTCAAAGGCGGCAAGAAAATAGCTACCAAGCACGTAGTAGCCAACTGTTCTCCTCATACGGTATTCGGCAGTATGATAGACAACGTACCCGAAAAAATCGTTCGCGCAGTCAATGCAAGAAAATTCGCAGGCAGAGGCTATACTATGTTTTTGGGACTCAACAAATCTCCCGACGAGTTGGGTATAACAAATCACAACTACTTCCTGTACGATACGATGGATACCGCTAAGCAGTATGACATTATGAAGAAAATCGCTACCAACGAAGTTCAGGCGACGGTATGTCTCAACAGAGCTTATCCCGAATGTTCTCCCGAAGGTACCACGATGATGTATTTTACCACGCTTTATATGTCCGACGACTGGGCTAACGTAAAACCTGAAGATTACGTTGCCACCAAGGAGGACGTAGCAAAACGTATGATAGAGCGTTTCGAGCAGGATACGGGCTGTAAGATTAGCGACAGTATCGAAGAAATATCCATTGCTACTCCTATGACGTATGCAAGATACTGTCTGCATCCTCAGGGAGATATCTACGGTTACGAATCGCAGTATTGGGACGGATTGACTCCCAGACTTCTTATGATGGGCGAGGACCAGGAAGAGAGAAACATCAAGGGCTTGCGTTTTGCAGGCGGATACGCAATGAGATTGTCGGGCTATTCGAGCGCATATTTCTCGGGTGATATCTCGGGACGTCAGACAGTAGGCGACATAAAGAAGGAGGGCTGATTATGGCATATCGTTTTAAGAAACAAATCTTCGGATTTATGGATTTACTGAGATTTAAGAAAATGGTTGCAAAGCGCAGAGAAAAACTCGAAACGGCTCCCGCAACTCCTTTGCCCTCAACGTACACAGTCAACGAAACGGCAAAGATACTTCATCCCGGCAAGCAGGACGTCAAGCTTGCAGAAGTGATTACTGAGACAGCAGATACAAAAACGTACGTATTTGCGCTATCTAAAAAAATGATTTTCAGAGCAGGACAGTATATCACCGTTACGGCTAAGGTAGGAGAAAGCGAAGTAACTCGTCCTTACGCGATATCTTCCTCTCCTTTGACGGCGCTCAACGAAGGCAAGCTTTCCGTTACAATCAAAAAGGCAGGCTTCTTCAGCGACTGGATGTTTGACAATGCCAAAGCAGGGGACAAATTCACATTGGGAGACCCCTCGGGCAACTTCTATTACGAGGCTTTGAAAGACAGCAAGAATATCGTAGCCATTGCCGGCGGAAGCGGTATTACGCCTTTTTACAGTATGGCTCAGGCGCTCAAAGAGGGCAATGAAAACTTCAATATGACTTTGATATACGGAGCTAAGACCCGCAAAGATATCATTTTCAGAGACGCACTCGAAGATTTGCAGAGCGACAACTTCAAAATTGTTTACGTACTCAGCGACGAAAAGGTAAGAGGTTACGAAAGCGGATTTATCACTAAGGAGATAATTCAAAAGTATGCTCCCGAGCAATACACGGCTATGCTTTGCGGACCTCAGGCAATGTACTCTTTTGTAGATAAGGAACTCGACGCTTTGGGAGTTAAAGGTAAATTCGTCAAGCACGAAGCAAATTGCATAGGTAACCGCGACGTTGCGCCCAAGAATTACAAGATAACAGTGCATATTCAGGACGAAACGTACGAGGTAAAAGCAAAGGCGGAAGAAACCGTACTCGTTGCGCTCGAGAGAGCGGGACTCAAGGTGCCTTCCAAGTGCAGAGCAGGCGGTTGCGGATTCTGCCACTCAAAGCTTGTAAAGGGTAAGTTCTCTATTGCAGGCGCAGACAAGAGAAGACTTGCCGACGAAAAGTTCGGATACTTCCATCCTTGCTGTTCTTATCCCGATTCCAATATGGAAATAATAGTTCCCAAGGGTTGAGTAAGCAAGGCTTATACACACGCAAAAAAGACCGTCAAACGGCGGTCTTTTTCAATGCGGAAAATTCAATAGGACTTAATTAAAGAAAAATTGCCTGACGGACAGGAATACAGGCAAGCGGATATTGCGCAGATATCGCTTATATATACAATTTAAGCCTTAGGTAAATTGTATATATAACTAAATAATAAATATATAATAATATATTAAAGCATAAATCAAAACATTGAAAAAGCTTTGCCTTTTCAGAGCAAAGCTTCGTAAAGTTCTTTCAGCGTTTGGAAATAGATATCGCAGTTTTGTTTGAGTTCGGCATTGTGCAGTCTGCCCGATTCGTCATAAGTGCCAATGGAGAGCAGTCCGCCGTTTTTCGCACTCAACGCGCCTACATAGCTGTCTTCTACTGCCGCGCAATCCTCATAGGCTAGCGGGAATTTTTCGCACTGTTTAAGGTATATGTCGGGAAAGTCTTTTCCTCGTGCGACTTCGTCTACCGAAGTTATGGAATGGAACAACTCGTATATGCCGTTGTTTATAAGGCAGGGCGTTACGTTTTGTTTGTTAGAAGCCGTAGCTACTCCCAGAAGCACCCCGCGCTTGTGAAGTAATTCCAGTATCTCGCGGGCATAGGGTTTGAGTTGTATCTCGCTAGCGTATTTGACTTGTGCGTTTGCCTTCCAGAAAGCGGCAATGCTGTCTTCGTCAAGCCCTATATCGGTGTTGTTTGCGGTATACTTTGCGCCTTCCGCCATACTCAGATGGTTTACGTGATAAAGATATCCCTCGGGCATTTGCTTGCCGTGCTCGGTAAAAAGACTCTCGTATATCTTCATCCATACCGCCATAGAATCCAGCAATGTGCCGTCGAGGTCGAATATAAATCCTTTTATGTCTTTAAGCTTTTTCATATTACCCTCTCGATTTACGATTATATAATATTTTATACTAAGATTTTTGTCAAGTCGTTGAACTGTATGTAAATCGTTGTTTTCAGACAATTTTTATTCAATTATCATAATAAAAGAAACAATATTCATTGACTCGTAAATAGCAATGATGATATTATAGAATAGATAACGCTTCGTAGGGGAAAATTTAAAATGAAAAAACAAAACATTTTTCAAAAAGCCGGATTTTTAGTCAAAGATTTTTTTAAGCATTGGAACATCCCGGCAAAAGAAGGATATTATCTTTCCAACAAAGAATTTATGGCATACTCAGTAGGCGGTATGGGCGTTCAGGGAATGGGTATTCTCACGCAGTACTTTGCTATTAATATGGGTGTGCATCTCGCGTATGTTTACAACTTCGACCAGATGATTGTATTGTACACAACGTGGATTATGGCGATACTTTCGCTTTTCCGTGCGCCTTTGGTCGGCTGGCTTATCGACAACACCAATTCAAAATGGGGCAGATACCGTCCCTATTTGTTGTGGGCAGGCTTTGCAAGCGTAGCGTGCTTCTGGCTGTTGGCATTCATACCCAATATATTTATGCCGGGCGAAGGTCAGGAATACACAACTACGCGTAAATGGCTGGTAATAGGCTCTTATCAACTCATATACTTTATAGCGCTTACCGTATACAGTCTTTTCGCTTTCGGAAGAGTAGGATTGTCGCAGGTTATCACGCCTAATACCAACGAAAGAACAAAGCTCTATTCCGTCGGCGGAGTAATAGATTCACTCGGTCCCTCTATCGTGCAAATGCTTTTCCCTTTTATTGCCAACGGCGTATACGGTCAAATGGGTCTTGTGTATAAGGATAAGTACGGCGAATTGACAGCAGAGCAGATTAGCGAAATGGGTTTGGGATTCGGTATGGAAAACATATATACCTATCAGATTATTTTTCCGATAGTTGGTTGTATATGCGTTGCGCTTGCGCTGGTAATGTTCTTCGGAACGAAAGAAAGAATAATAAAAGAGAAAAAGGCAAAGGCAAGCGTAGGCTTCTGGTCGGGTATAAAAAAGAGTTTCAAAAACAAATACTTCTGGCTTTTCAACTTATCTTCGGTGCTTGCGTTTGGCAGAATTACGTTGTTCGCGTCGGTCAATTACGTATGCGCTTATATGATAGGCGGCGACCTGGGCGGCAATCTTCGCGGAATCGTTCCGACATTGATGGCGGTAGGATTCGTGCCCGGAATGTTGTTCTCTCCTATAATACAGAAATATATGGGCAAGAAGAATATGACGCTGTTGTCCTTCGGAGGCTCGGCAGCCCTATCCGTCCTTATCTTAATGCTGGTATTGTTTGCGTATAATTGGGGAGCAACTCCTTATCTGATTTTTGTAGGAATTTTCCTGCACAATGTCTTTGCAGCATTGTGGACGGTTACTTCCCCCGCTATGACGGCAGACTATTGCGAATATCAGCAGTGGAAGACAGGTGACCGTCTTGACGGCTATATGTCGCAGTATTCGCAGGTTATTACGACCATATGCGGTTTAGGGTCGGGCGCGATTGTTGTCTTCTTTCTCAAAAAGTACGGCGCAAACGAATCTGCCGATTACGCTAACCCCGAAGTAATGCGCAGTGCTTTCATAATATGGTGCGTACTGGGTATAGTATGCGGTGTACTTGCGATGATACCTTTCTTCTTCTGGAATCTGACGGAAAAGAAACAATTGGAAATGGCAAGGGACTTGAAGATTAAAGCTTATACCAACGACCTTGAGAAAGGCGAACTCGACGAAGAGAATGTAAAAGAAGCAGTAGAGCTCGGCGTTCTTACGAGAGAACAGGCACTGGAAATGGGATTTGCTTCGGTAATGGAAGCTCAGACGGAAGAAGACGCGTCGGAGCAACTGCACGAAGAGCAGACACTTCTTATGAGTCAGATGCAGGATACTCAGTCAACGGACAGCGCAGTTAAAGACGCAGACGAAACAAAAGAGGGCAAAGCAGAATAACGGTATCCGAATTGTTACAGTTACAGCCCAAAGTCAACTTATAAAAGTATATAGCAAAAGAAGCGGCGTGATTGCGCCGCTTTTTTAATTGTATAATCGTATTTTGAAATGGTTTGGATTTTAAAGGAGATAATTGTATGTCAAAAATATAACCGTACTCGTTTATTTGTGATACGCGCTGCCTTCCTCAATCATAAAACAGCGGTATATTTGTTCTGTCAGCATAAGGCGCATAAGTTGGTGCGGATAGGTAAACTTTCCGAAACAAATCGACATATCGCATTTTGAAGTAACGCTTTTGTCGAGTCCGTAAGAACCGCCTATGACGAAACTCACCGTCGAGACGCCATCGCTTTTTAAAGACGAGATTTTCGCGCTGAGTTCTTCGCTCGAGAGCATCTGTCCTTTGAGGTCGAGCGATATGCAATAGCCTTTGAGATTTTTTATTATTCTTTCGCCTTCCGCGCTTTTGACTTTGATAAGATTAGCGGGGGAGGGGTCGAGGCACAACTCTTCTGCTACCTCGATTATTTCGATTTTGCAAAATCGTTGCAGCCTTTTGAGATATTCGTCTATCCCCTCTTTGAGATACTTTTCCTTGAGCTTGCCTACGCACACGATACGTACGTTTATCATAGGTAGCCTCCGATTGTATTGATGAGCCATATCACGAAGACTATGACGAGAGCGAATATGATACCTCTGCTGTTTTTCTTTTTTATTTCCACTTTATCGTCATTCTGCATAGAGTAGAACACTTCACGCTTTTCGGGACTGTATTCGGCAAGTTGCTCGTCGAGTTTTGCCTGTTCTTCTTTCTGCTTTTTGATTTGCTCGGGTGAGGTGAAGAGGTATGCGAGTTTTTCTTGGAAAACTTTGATGGGCTTTTTCTTGCGCTTGTCTACGTATACGACCTCGCTCGAGGTATCCGAGTCTTGTGCAGAAGGTGCTGTTTCGTCATTAGCTATATTGTCGGGCGCGGCGATATTAAGGGCGTCGGACTCGACGTTTTCGGTTGCGCTTTCTGCCGCCAAGTCTTCCTTTTTGCGTTTTCTGTAACTTATCACGTACATAGCGTAAAGACATCCTGCCAAACCGCCTATACCTACGATGCACATTATAAGGAGCAGCCACCAAGGTATCGAGATGGTAGTCGCGCCGTCATTGACGACAAAGTTGATATAGCTTGCGATTAGCGTAACAGCATTGTTGAAGAAGTGTACAAGCACGGGTATCCATATACTTCCCGTCATAAAATATACAAGCGCGCATACCACGCCTACGAAAAACTGATGTACGAGTTGTATGGGGGAGCCGTGCATAAAAGCGAAAATCGTACTGCTCAGCAAAAGTCCCGCAATAAAGGATATTTTACTGCCGGCGCGCGCTATCATACCTCTGTGCAAGATTTCTTCGCACACGGCGGGCAGAGCGGCGGTAACAATCAAAAAGAGTACGAGTTTGCCGAAACTGTCAACGACTATATTTGCTCCCGTATATTCGTATCCCGTCTTATATACAAGCGTAACGAAAAGATTTGCTACGGGCATAAATCCCGCCAGCAACAGACAGGCGATAGGAAGCGTCATTGCGATTTGTCCGCCGTTGACCTTGCGTTTGAAACCTATTCCTTCGAATACGTTAAAGCTTTTGACCTTCCAGTATGCAAGGGGAGAGAGAATCATAGTCGCTTCGTTGATTAGCGTAATAATTATGATACCGGCTGTGGAAGCGGTAAAGAGCGAAAATTTATTCGTTACGGCTTCGAGACCGTCTTGCGTGGAAGTCTCTACCTTAAGCATATCGGCAATGAGAATATATGCCACGACCATAAAAATGAGTTGCAGCATAAATTGCAGGATATACTGCACGATAAACATCGCGCTTGCGTCATAAAATTCCAATGTAGGAGTTTTTTTCTTAAGGAAGTTTTTGAAAGTTTTCTGAGTATCGCTCATAAGCTTTCTCCTTTATTCCAGATGTATTTTTTGCATCGTCCTGAATTGCAGGGCGATATCCACGTATGCGTCAATACCTTCTTTTACGCCTTGTTTGTCGAGCGTTTTTTCCGTACACTCGAATGCCAGTTCGGGAGTATTGTTGTCCTGACTGAGATGCGCGAGTACGAAATGCTTTGTGCCGGCTTTGGACAACTTGAGTACGGTGTCGGCGCATTCGTCGTTTGAGAGGTGTCCGTTTTTCCCCAGTATTCGCTGTTTCAAAAGAAAAGGATAGGACCCGTTTTTGAGCATTTGAATATCGTGGTTGGATTCTAGCATAACAAGGTCGCTTTTCTCAAGATTTGCGAATATGGCGTCGTTCATACAGCCCAGGTCGGTCGCAATCGTAACCGTTTTTTTGCCGTCGCTCAACCTGTATCCGAGATTGTAATTGGAATCGTGAGGCAGTCTGAAAGGTTTTACGGTAATATCTCCTATTTCGAAAGGCAAGTCCATATCGTTGTCCTGTACGTACGCCAGAGTTTTAGAATCGAGTCCGTATCTGCTCTCGGAATGGCAGTAGACGGGTATATGATACTTGGATACAAAAGACGCTATGCCTTTTATATGGTCGCAATGCTCGTGCGTTATAAGCAGTGCGTTTACGTTTCTGAGGTCTATGTTTGACAGGCGCGCTCTTTCCTCGAGCGTGCGAATATTTATTCCGTCGTCAATGAGCAAAGTCGTGTTATTGCTCGATACGACAGTGCAGTTGCCTTTACTGCCGCTCGCTATGTTGACAAAATCCATATTACCTCTTTAACTTCCTTTTGTATCTCACGATTATATAAGCTTCGTCAGCTTGATACATATTCTGATTATGCACAGATATTTTATCATATTTTTATTGTATAGACAAATATTTGTGTGTTAAAATATGGTAAAGAGGCAGTTATGATAAAAATAGATACTTCCGTGATAGCAAAACGCATAGGAGAGAGTATAGACAAGATATCTTGCGAAATAGAGCCGAGTTGTCTTGCCGCTCTTAACGAAGCGTATTCTAAAGAGGATAATCCCACGGCAAAGTTTGCGTTGCAGGTAATGACAGACAACGCGCGCCTTGCTACAGCAGAACACCGTCCCGTATGTCAGGATACGGGTATGGTAGTCGTATTTGTCGAGATAGGCAACAACGTAATTCTTACAGGCGAAGTTTTGCAGAAAGCGATAGACAGAGAAGTCGAGAAGGCGTACGTTACGTTGAGAAAATCCGTACTCGACCCCGTATCCAGGATAAACACAAAGACTAACACGCCCGCCGTAGTGCATACGAGTATCGTCGAAGGGGATGATGTCAAGGTAGAAGTTATGCTTAAAGGATTCGGCAGCGAGAATATGTCTAAGATATATATGCTCAATCCTGCGCAAGGTCTTGACGAAGCCAAAAGACTTATCGTAGAAAGCGTGAGGACGGCAGCGTCCAATCCCTGTCCGCCCGTGATAATCGGAGTAGGTTTGGGCGGTACTTTCGAGAAAGCCGCGTCGATGTCCAAACACGCGCTTTTCAGGAAGATAGGCTCTTCCAATCCCGACCCAGTGCTCGACGCGCTCGAAAAAGAACTTTTCGACAAGCTCAACGCTCTCGGTATAGGCGCGCAAGGTTTCGGAGGAAAGACGAGTTGTCTGGGAATATTCATAGAGAGTTATCCCACGCACATATCGTCCTTGCCCGTGGCAATCAACGTGCTTTGCCATTGCTCGAGGGCAGATGCGTTTGTAATAGACGGTAAAAAGGAGGGGGAGATATGCAGGACGTTGTAAGACTCGCTCTTCCTTTTGACAAGAAGGAATTAAAAACATTGAAAGTCGGTGACAGAGTTTTGCTGACGGGCGAAATGCTCGTTTTCCGAGACGCGGGACACAAGAGACTTTACCAAAGTATTCAGGAGGGAAAACAGGCTTTTGAATATGCGGGCGAAACGATTTATTTTATGGGACCTTGTCCCGCGAGAGACGGGGAAGTGCTGGGGAGCGCGGGACCTACTACTTCTTGCAGAATGGACAAGTATACTCCTTATATGCTCGACCACGGTTTGTGCGCGCAGATAGGCAAGGGCAAGCGCAGTGACGATTGCATACAGGCTTTTAAGCGTAACGGCGGCGTATACTTTGCCGCAATAGGAGGCGCGGGCGCGGTATACAGCAAGTGCATCGAAGCGGCAGAAGTAATCTGCTTCGAGGACTTAGGCACGGAAGCGGTGAGAAGAATAAAAGTCAAGGATTTCCCCGCGGTAGTCGCGATAGATACCCAAGGCAATACAATCTACAACGAATAAATTATCAAGCGATTAAACTATTATACTATAAAGGGCGACGGCAAGTCGTCCTTTTTCCGTATACGGCATAACTTTTTTATTTGCCGTTTGTTCTGGCTTAACGGGTATAATGCTTTTCTTATCCTTGTGCGATTTCGCACGCAGCGTTAAGCACGTCTTTGTTGCGTTCGCAGATAGCGGGCAGAGTATCTATAAGTTTGTCATAGGGGATATCGTCGTCTCCCACTTCGATAGTAAGTCCTAACTGCTGAAAAGTTGCGATATACCAGTCCTTGTAGCCGCCGGTGCTTTCGTATGTATCAAGCAGAGGATAGCCCGTCAAATCGGATATCAGTTTTGCGCCCTCGGGCGAGGGGTCGAGACAGGAAAAAGCCTTGTAAATCACGTTGCCGCGCGCGTGGTAACTCAAGGTTACAACGGGCTGTACTCTCTCCGTAAGCGCACGCAAAGCTGTGTTTTCAGGCTCGCTGAAAGGAAACATACCTATGTAATTTGCAGGGGCGGGGTAGGTTACGTTTTGCGCGCCTTTTCCCCACAGCGCGTTGCAGTTGACGTTGAGGTCTACGGCGCGGGCGTTGGCTTTCCAAAGCGAAAAATCTTCGGAGCCGTTGTTGACGTCCAGCAAAAAAGTTTTCAGTCCTTCGTCGGGTATGGACGAGAGCCCCTCTTGACACAGCATTACGCCGTCCACGTTGACCATAGGCACGCACCATACTCCGCATTTGCCGTTATAAGCTTTCATCATCTCGATGACAAGCGGTGTGGTTACCCACTCTCTCGCGTGGATTGAGGCGTGAATAAGAATTTGTTTGCCTTCCTCGCTACCTTTGAATACGCAGGGAATAGGTCTGCCGAGATACGTATAGCCTATATCGAATACCTGTGCGCCGTTGGCGTAAAGTTCTTTCAAATCTTCCTGAAAAGCCTTAATATCATACATATTTTATTATATGCAATGTCTCGCAGGGGTGTTCGCTGTCCGTAAGTGCGTCTTTTGCGCGTTTTTCGCTTCGTCGTCCTCGTAATACGGCAAGTATTACTTCGTCCTTCTTGGCAAAAATCATCACAAAATCCGTTACTTACATCCTGGCTCACACCCCTGTTCGGCATTGCTGAGTTTTACATAAATGCGCTGTTTGTGAGAATGCCTTTTGCGCTATTTGTTTATAGGCGGGAGTATCGGTTTTTTGTTTTAATTGCAATAATAGGTAAACCGTTACTTAATAATAGGACAAATGTTACTTATCTCAATCAACGGTTGCCGCCGGTATTGAGCGAGAAAGGATAAATCGTTTGGCAAACGTTAGATTGTATGTTATTATATTTATATGGATATAAATCAGCACAACAGATTCAATAATACCCCTTTAAAGGATAAAGAAAAATATATGCGGCTTGCTTTGAAAGAGGCGCGAAAGGCGGAGTTAATCAACGAAGTGCCCGTCGGCGCGGTTATCGTAAAAGACGGAAAGGTCATAGCGAGGGGATACAACGTAAAAGAGAAAAAGAAGGACAGTATTTACCACGCCGAAATAGTCGCTCTTCAAAAGGCTTGCAAGAAGATAGGCGACTGGCGTCTTAACGATTGCGATATATTCGTCACTATGGAGCCGTGTCCGATGTGTACGGGCGCGCTGATAAATGCGCGGATAGGCAATATCTTTTTTGGTGCTTACGACGAGAGAGCGGGCTGTTGCGGGACGATGTACGATTTGCCCGCGGACAGCAGATTCAATCACCGTCCTAACGTGGAAGGCGGCATACTCGAGGATGAGTGTGCGGGAATACTGATAGAGTACTTCAGAAGGAAGCGTCAGGAGATAAAGGATAAAAAACAAAAATCGCAATAACACGCAAAATATCTTGACAAGCATAATAAAATGCTGTTTAATATTATGCACTGTAAGAGGTGAGATATGTTGATTGTAGGATTGGGAAATCCGGGTAAACAATACGAAAAGACGATACACAATATGGGTTTTATGGTAACCGATTGTCTTTTGGAAAAGCTGGGCAGAAAGCTTGACAAAAGCGGTTGCAAGGCGAAGTATTGCGTGGAATACATAGGCGGTAAAAAGCATGTTATCGCACAGCCTCAGACATATATGAACTTGTCGGGAGAAAGCGTAAGGGAACTTATGGGGGCCAACAAATTTGCACCCGAAGAAGTGCTTGTCGTATATGACGATATAGATTTGCCATTGGGCAACGTGAGAGTACGCAGAGAGGGCTCGGGCGGCAGTCACAACGGTATGAAAAATATAGTTGCCGAATGCAATACCACGTCGATTCCCAGAGTGCGCATAGGCGTAGGGGACGAGCGGGGAAGCCGCGAACTCAAAGACTACGTATTATCCAAAGTAGGCGGTGAAAAGATGCGCATACTCAATACCGTATTCGATAAGGTTGCCGAGGGAATATGGCAGTATATGGTCGACGGGGACTTTGACGCATTGATGCGCAGACTCAACGGAAAGCAGGCTTAAAGTCAACTCATACACAGCAGAAATATATACAAATCAGAGCGCGAAACGCGTGTCGGCGTACGGCGCAAAATCATAGTAACCTCTGACAGACGGACTATGGAAATAGATAATCTTTTAAAACTCTATAATCTCGACCCTGCATTAACCAACCTCTACCGCAAGGTAAAGGAGGGGCGCACCGTCGCTGTCTTTTCGGCGGGCGAGGGCGAGAAAATTCATATTGCTTCTCATCTTGACAAATTCGTATTATTCGTCGCAAAGGACGCATTCAAAGCTACGGTAGTTTTCAACAGGCTAAAGGATTATTACGGGGACAGAGTAGGCTTGCTGCCTGCCAACGAAGAGCTTTTGCTTTTGCGCAAAACTTATTTCAAGAGTATCATATCTCAGAGGATAAACACACTTTACGATTGGGCTGCGGGTAAGCTGGACTGTGTGGTCGTAACCCCTCAGTCGCTTTTGCAGTACGTGCCTCGCAAAAAGAACGTTAAGGACAGCGTAATCAAGTTGTCGGTAGGAGATAAACTCGACCGATACGAGTTGATAGACAGGCTCGCGCTGACGGGCTATGTGAGAGAGGAAAGCGTGGAGGAAAAAGGCACTTTCTGCGTTGCGGGAGACATAATCAGCATTTTCCCTGCACACCTCGAAATGCCCGTGAGAATATCCTTTTTCGATGACGAGATAGAGAGTATCAAAGAGTTTCATCCCGAGACGCTTACCACAATACGCGCTGTGGAAAACGTACAGCTGATGCCCGACAACGATATGTTGCTCAGCACCAACGCAATGGAGTACGGACTGCAGAAAGCGCGAAAGGTTTTGGACAGACTTTCGGCGGAAAACAGCGAGCCTTTGCTCAATACTTATTCTCAGCTTGCTTCGTCTTCGGTATGCACTCAGCAGGCGCAGTGGCTGTTGCCTTTTGTGTGCGACAAGATGAATACCGTATTCGATTATATGCCCGAAGACGGCGTTATCGTATTCGAAGAGCCTGCGGGGGCAGACGAACAAATCAATCTTTATCTCAAAGAGCATTACGTGAGGGTAAAACAACTGGTTGCTACGGGCGAAGCGTTGAAAGAGCACGCGAAATCCGTGATGGACAAACCCGAGCTGATGCAAAAGCTTGACGGCTGTCAAAAGGTAGGATTGTCCTATCTGACTTCTACAAACGCGCTCTTTTCTCCTGAGGAAGTATTCAATCTCGACACCGCTCCTCTCAACAATTACAGCGTGCATTACGATATGCTTGTCAACGACCTCAAGGTATTCGATAAGTCGGGGTATACCGTGCTTATATGTACGGGGGACGAGGTTTCTGCAAACAACCTGAGAAGGACTCTTATGGAAGACGGAGTCGGTTGCAGTTTCGTCAAATCTTTAGAGTATAA
This sequence comes from uncultured Christensenellaceae bacterium, assembly GCA_944380355.1. Classification (GTDB taxonomy): domain Bacteria; phylum Bacillota; class Clostridia; order Christensenellales; family UBA3700; genus RACS-045. The sequence goes on along the minus strand of CALWHJ010000003.1, from coordinate 10,286 downwards.
GAAAAACGGAATTTTCCTTGTTGCCGACGAGATATCCAAGGGATTTATATATACAAAAGCTAAGCTTGCCGTACTGGGCAGAGAGGACGTAACGCGTATCCGTAAAAAAGTCGAAGCGCAAAAGACAAAGGCATTCACAATGCCCAAAGTCGGGGATTACGTCGTACACGAAGTACACGGTATAGGCAGATGTCTGGGTACTAAGTTTATAGAGATGGGCGACATAAACGCAGAGTATATTGTCGTCGAATACCGCAACAGCGAATATCTTTACGTGCCGGTAGACAAACTGGACAGACTTTCGAGATACAGCGGAAGCGACCGCGAGCCCAGACTTTCGCTGATAGGCGGAAAGGACTTTGAAAAAATCAAAAAGAGCGTCAAGGCTTCGATTAAGGCTATGGCGATTGACTTGCTCGATTTGTATTCTCAAAGACAGGCAAAGCACGGCTATAAATATCAGGAAGACGACTATCTGCAAAAGAATTTCGAGGACGCTTTTCCCTATACTCCTACGCCCGACCAGGTTACGGCGGTGCAGGAGATAAAGTCGGATATGCAGAGAGGTATCATTATGGACAGGCTTCTCTGCGGCGACGTAGGTTACGGAAAAACGGAGGTTGCGCTGAGGGCAATATTCAAGACGATATGTCACAATAAGCAAGCGGTAATACTCTGTCCCACGACAATTCTTGCAAGACAGCATTACAATACCGCGGTAAACCGTTTTAAGGAATTCGGTATCGACGTCGAACTTATCAGCAGACTGCAGACGCCCAAGGAGATACAGGCTTCGCTGGACAGGCTTGCTACGGGCAAATCGCTCGTCGCGGTAGGAACACACAGACTTTTGTCGTCCGACGTGCAATTCAGGGATTTGGGACTTATCGTATTGGACGAAGAACAGCGTTTCGGAGTGGAGCACAAGGAAAAACTCAAAGTGCTCAAGAAAAACGTCAACGTGCTTACTATGTCCGCTACTCCTATCCCGCGTACGCTCAATATGGCATTGACGGGCATAAGGGATATAAGCGTACTGGAGACGCCGCCTAAGGACAGGCTGCCTGTGCAGACTTACGTGTGTGAGTTGAGCGACGGACTTATTGTCGATGCGGTAAACCGCGAACTTGCAAGAGGCGGACAGGTGTTTATACTCTACAACAGAGTTGGTGGGATAGAGAAGTTTGCTTGGCGAGTTGCGTCGTTGGTGCCTGAGGCAAAAGTAGATTATGCGCACGGCAGAATGACGCCCGAACAGCTCGAAGACAAGATATCCGGCTTTTACGATAGAAAATTCAACGTGCTCGTAAGTACCACGATAATAGAAAACGGTATAGACGTCCCCGACGCAAATACGCTCATAATCTGCGACGCCAACAGGCTGGGACTGTCTCAGATGTATCAGTTGAGAGGAAGAGTAGGCAGAAGCAACAGACTGGCTTATACTTATTTTACCGTAAATCCCGACAGCGTACTGACGAGCGACGCAACCAAAAGACTTGCCGCGATACTCGACTATACGGAGCTTGGCAGCGGATTTAAGATTGCAATGCGCGATTTGGAAATCAGAGGCGCGGGAAACATTCTCGGAAGGGAACAGCACGGACATATCGAAAAGGTGGGTTACGATATGTATTGCAAGCTGCTCAAAGAGACGATTGACGAGCTACAGGGCGTGGTAAGCGACGAAGAAAAAGAAGTCAAACTCAACTTTTCGTTCAGTACCTATATCGACAAAAAATACGTGTCCGACGAGGATATGCGTATGCGTTTGTACAGAAGTATTCTCGACCTCGACAGCGAGGAGGCACTCGAAAAACTCAAAAACAGTATCGAAGAGAGTTACGGCAAAATGCCTCAGGATACCGAAAGACTGTTGCAAGCGGGACTTATCCGCAGACTTGCGGGAACAATCAACGTCAAGCAGGTTGATATATCCAACCGAACTGCTCAGCTTGTATTCGCAGACGACAGCTGCTTTAAAAATAGGGAAGTAATGCTTGCCGTAGGAGAGAGCGGAGATAGCGTAAACCTCACCTACGAAGATTGCCCCAGACTTGTTTTTGCTTGTCGTAGCGGAAGTGTAGATCAAAAATTGGCGAGTGTAAAAGATTTTTTACTCAAATGCAAAAAAACTTTTGATTAAAAGTGTTTACAATACCCGATTGTTTGTGTATAATAGATTATGCGTAATATTATATTATTATAATATAAGGAGTAATATATGAAGAAAAAAGTTATTGTCCTTTTGCTCATACTTGTTATGGTTTCCTCGTTTTTCGTGGGCTGTGACTTGTTTACGAAGGACGGCGACAGAGATTATCACCAAGTAGTCGCTACTATCAATTACGATACCAAGGACAGCGGTGTGATATCTTCCGTACTTTATAAAGGAGAACTTCTGTCTTACGTACAGAACTACGGCGCAGCGTATATATCGTATTACGGTATGACGGCTGAAGAAGTAGTAGAGTATTTCTACGACAGCCTTACGAAGCAGAAGCTCATAGTATTGTACGCGCAAGAATACCTTTACAAAAACGACGCGGTTCCCTCTTCGTTCAAGAGTGAATTTTCCTCTTTGGGCGCGTGGGAGACCTTCAAGAGCAAAAACGGCGAAGTAGAGGCTTACAAGAAGTTTTTGACGATTGACGAGTACAGATATTGTATCGAGCAGACCAACAAGCAATTCGAGGACGGTTGGAACGAGTATATTACCGAACTCGAGGACGAAGCAGGCAAGAACGAAAGTACTGACGGTGAAGACGAAACGACCGACGAAGACACTACGAAAGATGAAGATTTGCTCGACGCACGTACTCAGCGTACAGAGTCTGAAGAAGAAGAGTCTTCCGAATACGAAGAGAATGCAGACGTAAATTCCGAAGATGCAATGATAAAGTATTTTGAAGAACTTTACGGCATTGATCTCGGAGACAGCGTAGACAGTGCGTACTTCTTCAACTATGTAAATACTATTATCAAAAACGAACTTCCCACCAGCGAAGACAGTGATGAAGTTAAAGATAAGAAGAAAGAAAAGTACGATAATATGAAGGCTGCTCTCAAGTCGCTCAAGAGCACAATCGAAGAGCAATATACCGATTACGATTATTATCTCGTACAGCAAATGCAGAGTTACATTGTCGAGAAATATCAGGACCAGATAGGCGAAGAGCTCGACGCTGAAAAAGTAGCTGCAAACGCAGCCGCAAAGATTCAGAAGAATACTCAGGTTGACATCAAGGCTTATATCGACGACAGCGCGTATAAGACGGCTATCGAAGGCGGTACGTTTGCATACGCTGCACCCGATAAAGACTATTTGCAGGTAAAGAGCATTTTGCTTTCTTTCTCTGACTCTCAGAAGACGGGTATCGAACAGCTCACTTCCATTTTTGCAGGAAACGAAACGTTGGCTAAGCAATACCGCGATGCAGTGGCAACAGGCTTTGCCGACGGACTTGACAAGGATATGCTCGAGTTGTTTGCAAAGATAGGACTTAAGGTAAACGTGTCCAATCCCGACTATGATGCCGAAGAAGACGAACTCAAAAACGCATATACCGATGCTACGATAGAAGATGCGGAGACTAATCCTTATGCAAATCCTGCTGTAGACTATCTCACGATACTTTACGCTATGGCAGAAGATATACAGGCAAAAGTCAAGCTTGCTACCGATTATGCTACGGCAAATTCGATGAGCACGCTCGAGAAATATCTTGTAAAGGAATATGCTTCTCAAAAGGCTTTTGACGACTGGAAGTATCTTGTCAACGACGATACCGGAATGTTCAGCTCCGAATTCTATGTAGTTACGCCCGACGGACAGGCATCTACCTATGTTGAAGAATATACCGTACTTGCCAGAGCTTTGACAGATGCAGGCGTAGGCGCAACGGCTGTAGCAGATTACGGCAGCGATGTAATCAACAGCGGTACGGCTGCTTATACAGGTACTACCGAAGTGCTCAAAAAGGCTAACGGCGCGTTCTCAATCTACAAGAAGAACTTTACTTCTTCCGTAGGTGAAGATGTAGAAGAAATCTCCGCAGACGTATATACTATGGTTACGGCAAGCGGCGCAGAAATCTCCTTTATCGTCAACGATTACGGTATTCATATCGTAATGCTCACCGCAAAGCCTATGGACGATAACAAGGGTACTATCACCACTCAAATTGAGAAAGACAGCGAAGACGAAGATAAGACTATGTATGTAAAGAGCGAAGATTATCTTTACAGCTACGAAGTTGTTATCGAATACGCTAAGGACGAAGACGGTAACGAAGATAAGAGCAAGATAGCTTCCATTACCGTTGAAACCAAGACGATAAAAGAATATGCTGACGAAACCGTAAAGGACGAAATGAGTTCTGACGTATCTACCTTGCAGCAGCTCGGATTGTTCAGCAACAAGACGTATACCACCAAGGTTGACAAGATTTACAAGCAGATTCTCAAAGTCGCAGAGGAACTTGCATAATAATTAAATTTAAGCTAACAAAATAGGACGCTTTATTCAGCGTCCTATTTTTGTATAAATCTGTTGCTTATCGAGTATTCTTGCAAAAAGCTATAAAGTATAGTATTATTAATAAAAAAGAGTATTATTATATAATATTGATAATATATAATATGTGTCACAGGACGCTTGAAGCCTATAGAGGCATAAGAGGATTGATATGGATACGAGAGAATATACAAAAAAACAAAATCTTGTTTACAAGGGCAGGATACTCACTCTCTATAACGATGAAGTAACGCTTGCCGACGGGAGCGAGAGCAAGCGCGAATACGTGCATCACAACGGCGGGAGCAGCGTGCTTGCCGTAGACAATGAAGGATATGTCTATCTTGTCGAGCAGTTCAGATACCCTTACAGAGAAAACGTGCTGGAGATTCCTGCGGGCAAAGTTGAGGAAGGCGAGAGTGCTTACGACTGTGCGGTAAGAGAGCTAAAAGAGGAGGTAGGACTGAAAGCAAAAAGCCTTGAGGACTTAGGCTTAATCTATCCCAGCCCCGGCTATACCGACGAGCCTCTGCATATTTTTATTGCGCGCGAATTCGAGGTGGGAGAAAATTCCCTTGACGAGCACGAGCTTCTCAATGTCAAAAGGATACTTCTTTCTGACGCTTTGAAAATGATAGAGAATAATACTTTGCGCGATTCGAAGACCGTGGTGGCAATATTGAGATACGCGCTTTCGTACGGTATCCGACGTTAGTAAAACGCTTACACAAAGAAAGAGCAAGTCTTAAACATATTTGTAGAGTGACAACATAAAGAGATTATATTTATTCTATATATTATACTGATATATATTATATTCGCACGCGCGAATATGGATATACAAGGGGGGAAAATGAAGAAGTTTAAGAAGAAAGTTTATGCAATATTCAAGAGTAAAAACGCATACTTTTTTTTCGTTATTCTGTTTTTTATATTGGCAATTCTTATATCGGCAATCCGAACAGGCGGTGACGTTAATCTTGGAGAGTTTATAAAGTTCGATATGGTAGCCAGTATATCGGTAACAGGTATCATCGGTTTGCTCATCGCCTGGATTGTCAGAATTATAGAGATAAAACTCGAGGACAGCATAAAGCTAAATGACAATTACGATGAGCTTATAAAACAATACACTGAAGAGAATTTCATCCGTTATAAAGACGTCGTCATACCCGTAAGTATGTTGTACAAAATAGACGAAAGCGACAAGATAAAAATCATTGACAACAATAAGGCGGATTATTCGCTGCCGACGGTATGCAAGCAGAACTATAATCTGTTATTTTCTGCACACAAACATTCTAAGGTGCGCAACAGTCAATTAGTAAGGCTTAACGGCTATGAAAAGAGTGAGAAGGGTATAGTTTTGAAAACAGGGCGCACAGACTTTTTTAAAGGACTTGTAACAAACAGAGCGTGCGATTTCGAGATGGAAAACGGTTTGACCGTAAGAAAGATTTTTGAATATAAAAAAGCTTTCAGCGATTTGGAAGATTCGCAGATGTCCAATCACTTGGGTATCAACGGATTTATATTTACAAGTGACGGATATCTGATTTTTATCAAACGTAATAACAAAAAATCAATTGCAAAAAACAAACTGGGCAATTCGTACGGGTTCGGTTTGCTTGCGCCCGCTCACGGCGATATAGACAGTGAAAACTCACTTGGTTATGTCTATGGAGAAATAGACAAGCACGTCGCAAAAGTTTTAGGCACGGAGTGCGAAACGAAAATGGACAACGTAGCCTTGATAAGAACTGCGACGGAATGCGGAAAACCTAGTTTCGTAGTAAACGTAACACTCAATCTTACGCGTGACGAACTTATTGAAAAGATGAAGAATACTTACGTGGAAAAGCTGTCCCAAGCAAAAGTTATATCCGGCAAGAAAGCCGAAAAAGCGGCGGACAAGCTTCTTTCAGAATATATATTTGCCAAGCGAGAGGATGTGGATATAAGTGCTTGCGACGTTTTTGTAATAGCGGGAAAAAAGTATGCTAGCACACCGGATAGCGTAGCCGAATTTGCAATTTGTACGGGTCAATTCGCGGAGCGTCAAAAAAGTCAACAATATGAACAAGGAAACTCGCGTCAACAAGGTGATTAGTCCCTGCGTTAATTAAAACTCGATGGTAAAATAAACAAAAGGAAGGATTGCTCCTTCCTTTTGTTTTGTCTTTTAAGACGGGCTTATTTCTTTTCAGCCTTTTTCTTTGCTTTGTTGACGAATACGTTGTTGTCAGCGGTTTCCTTCTTGATAGGGTTAACGCCCTTCCATTTTTCGATAAGGTTGCCGTTTTCGTCAAATCTGTGAGGGTAGCAAGCGATGGCAGTCTTCTTGATACCGTCTGCAATTGAGCCGCCGCCGTCATATCCGAGTTCGTCATAGTGGAGATATTCCTGAACCTTCTTTACGTCATCCTCATAATACAAATCTTTGGACTGAATGTCTTTCATAAGATAGTTGTAGTTGAGACCGCTGTCCTGATTATGCTTCTTGAGGTTTTTGATTACAGTCATCTTTACACCCAAAGTAGCGATACCTGCGGATACGCCGCAATATCTCTTTGTAGCGCCGATGTCTTCCATAATCATATTTATCATATCCTTGAACTTGAGGTCCTTGTTACCGATAGGGAGTCTGTCGCCGTGTTGAGCGTAGAAAGCAGACGCAACGACTGCTTCAGCAATGCCGTTAACGTGAATCATATTCGTGCCGCCCTTAGGGAAGAATATTGCAGGCATACTTGCAAATCTGTCGAGGAATACTTCTTTCCAAAGAGGAGTACGTCCGGGCATACTTCCGAAGATGTAAGGAAGTTCGAGAACTACTACGTCCATACCGCCGTTAGCAACGCCGCCGTCGCCGACTTTGATGAGGGCTTCTGCTTGTTCTACTCTTACTCTGATGTAAGGGTGTCTTTCAGCGAGATGGCTTTCGGGCCAGATTCTGTCGAAATAAGCGAAGTAGGAGTTGAGAAGGATTGCCTTCTTTACGCCGGCTTCTTTAGCTGCTTCGAATACGGGAACGACTTTTTCTACAAGATACTTGTGGAAGAAATCGTAACCGCTTACGCCCGCAGGGGTGTGCATTCTGTCATCGGGACCTACAGCGTATACGAGAGTGTCGTAGCCGGTGAACATCTTGACAAGTTCCTCTTTGGTGACGGTAGGGGTGGTGTCACCGGGCTTCAAGTTGAAGAGCATACCATAGTTGACTTTGATTTCCTTAGGCCACCAGTCAGCCGAAAGAGTAAGCTCGTTGGGGAGAGCGAGTACGCCGACTTTTGCGCCTTTTCTGATAAACTCGAGAGCCGAGTAGTAACCCAAAAATCCCGTGCCGCCGCAGATAAATACGTTTTTAAATTCATGCTTCTGAGTGGAAGCACCCTGTTGATATCTTTCCATTTTTTATACCTCAATAAAATATTTTTCTTATTATTTTTTAGCAAGTTCTTTTTCTTTCTCGATGATATCCATATAGCAGTCGGCAGGATAGAAGTTGTTTTCATCCTTGTCGTGGGTATCGTACCAAACCTGAGCAAAGAAAGGAACGTGTTTTGCAAGTTCGTCGAAGTTCCAAGGAGCGGGAGTACAGCACTCAGGGCACCAGTGACCTGCTTTGAGGATGGTAAAAGGAGAAGATTCAAAAGTATGACCGTTGTGGCACTGCCATTTAATCTTCTTGTAGAGATTACCTTTTTCCATCTTGGTGCTTACGCACTTTCCGCCTCTGAATTCAGCGGCTTGCTTCATATCCTCGATATCGAGTTCGCTGTCGGGCTTGCTTTCGTCATAACCGTGACTGAGCAAATACTTTTTAGCGTTCTTGATATCTCTTCTTTCCTGATAGTCTACGACGTTGCCGTTTTCGTCCTTAATCTGGTTTTTGCAGAAGAGTTGATATTTGGACCAGTCGGTACCGATTTCTTCAAACTTTTCTCTCGAACCGTAGAATGCCTTGATACGTCCGTCGATATTGTTGTTATACCAGAACATAGGAGAGTTGGAGTTCTTGAAGAGTTTTTGAATGGTAACTTTGCTCAAGAAGCTCTTAGGAAGGATTGCACCGAACTTGAAGTACCAGTTGAGTTTAGCCATATTCTTCCAGAAACTTTGCCACGTCTCGGTACGGAAATGGAGATAATTCTCGAGCACGTCACTGTCGTAGTACCAGAAGCAGTGGAAGTTTCTTGCAGCGTTCCAGTTGGGCTTGAAGAACTGTTCGGGAGTTGCGCCCATAAGAGAAAAGCCTGCGTCCATAGTCTCATAACCGGTTACGCGGCAGGTTTCGCCGTTACCGATGTTATAGATATTCTGCCAGAAAGCAGGGTCGAGAGTGCCTTCTGAATCGTATTCTACAAGGTGCTGGAGAGCAAGACCGCTGTCTCTTGCGGTAGCCCATTCGATAGGTACGTTCCAGCAAGTATGGAACATAAGACCGTCTTCCATATTATTCTTGAAGAGGTTGTCGTGCAAAACGCCCGATTGTCTCAATACTACCCAGTTGGGAAGCTCTGCTTCGAGCAGGTATCTCTCTGCCTTGAGCTTTGTGATAGCGTAGAAGTCGTATACGCTGGGAACGAGAGGGTCGCCTACGCGTCCCCAAGGATGTTTCCAGTCGCGGTTGCCGTATTCTGCAATCGTACCTACGTGTACGTACTTAATCTCTTTAGCTCTGGGGCTTTCCTTGATGGAATCGATGAGATTTACCGCACCGTAGTAGTTGGTCTTTTCTGCGCCCTTAGGATTGTGGTCGGAGATAGGAGGAATAACTGCTGCGCAATGCAAAACATAATCACTCATTTCCACAACTTTCACACAATCTTCTTTAACGGACAAGTCTCCGAATACGACGGTCAATTTTGCGCCGTTGTTCAGTTTTGCGTACTTTTTGATGAGGTTGTTAGCCAACTTTTCGTTAGAGGGCTTTTTTCTCAAAAGAATTACGCAATCGAATTTGCCGGTACCCATAACACACTTCAAAACCTGACTTCCCATAGAGCCGGATGCGCCTGTTACGAGAACAGTCTTCTTATTTGCCATATAATAAATCCTCCAAAATCATTGTATGTGATTTAACACCATATCAAGTATATCATATACCTTAAATAAAAGTAAATATTTTTTTTGTAATTTTTATCTATATTATAATATTTAAAAATAAAATTTATAATCTTTATCAATACTATAAAAACTACGAGAAAAACTTAACAAAGTGCTACGTCATACAGAGCGGTCTTTTAACTTATTTCGCCACAGAGGGGAAGGTAAAGCTGTTTTTGCGCAATAGAGTTTAAGGCAGAATAAAAGGATAATAGAATACGGATAATAGAAATAATACTCTTATATTCTTTTGTTGCTCTTGCAGAGGCTAAAAAAATTTTGTTTGCGAGAATAACACTTTTCTATCGTCTTGAAAGGTTTGCTTGTCGCCGGTTGTTCTAAAAAACCAAAAGAGCTAAATTGTCTTATCGGGCGGTTTCCGAGGTATCTTAAAGGGTCTTTTTGACAGCGCAAAATGCCTTTAAATACTGGAAAAATAAGGCGTTTTGACAAAAAGAAAAAATTTTACAAAAAAGCCTGAAAAGTAGTTGACAGTATTTTTTTTGTGTGGTATTATTTGTAGGCTGTCAGCGGAAAGGCGGGCAGTAAGCACCTTAAAAACTAAACAGAAGGTTGAAGTAGAAAAGGCGAATTTAAGAAATTAAATTTGTAAAAAACTATTTCAAACTAAGCAAAGTGTACAAATTAAAACACTAAATGC
>CALWHJ010000002.1 GCA_944380355.1 uncultured Christensenellaceae bacterium | reverse complement strand
GCGTGCCCTTACACGGAAACGCCTTGTATGACTGTATTTTACCAACTCTGTGCGAGCGCGGAGAGTGGTGCAGATTTGTGATTTTGAAGAGAGTTCGCGAATGAGCGTACTAGACGTACGTGATTGAGCGCAACTGCTCGCGCAAAATCACAAATATGCGCCGCTATACGCGCTCGCCTATTCAGCGACGTACATCTTATAATCCGAACTGCTGATAAGTCCTCTCTTGTACAAACTCTCGAGACTTTGATTGAGAGTGTACATTCCCTGAGGTCCTGAGGTCAGCATCGTATTCTGAATCATATGAAGTCTGTTCTGTCTGATAAGGCTTCGTACTGCAGCATTTCCGACCATTACTTCGGTGGCAAGCACTCTGCCGTTGTGAGAGTTGGAGCTGGGAATAAGCTGTTGAGATACTACGCAGGTCAATACCATCGACAACTGCATTCTGACCTGATTCTGTTGGTCGGAAGGGAATGAGTCGATAATTCTGTCGACTGCGTTTACGGCTCCGGTGGTATGCATTGTCGCAAGCACCAAGTGACCGGTTTCTGCCGCGGTAAGCGCGGTGCCTATACTTTCAAGGTCTCTCATTTCGCCCAGTACTATAATGTCGGGATCTTGTCTCAATACCGCTTTAAGCGCAGCGGCAAAGGAAGGAGTATCGTTGTTGATTTCTCTTTGAGTTACCAAACACTGTTCGCTGTCGAATACGAATTCTATAGGGTCTTCGATAGTGATAATGTGTCCGCTTCGATGAGTGTTGATATAATCGAGTACCGTCGCAAGCGTCGTCGTCTTACCGCTACCCGTAGGTCCCGTGATAAGAATAAATCCGCTCTTTTTCATCGACAGTTCTTTAAGCACTTCGGGAATACCGAGTTGTTTAAAGTCCTTTTTTTCGTCGGAATATCTTCTGATTGCAAGCGACAATCCGTGCATATCCTGATAGGCGTTGCAACGGCATCTCTTCTTGCCGTCCAGACTGAATGAAAAGTCTACGTCTTTTTCTGTCTCGAGCGTCTGTCTCTGGACATCGTTGAGAATCAAATTCGCCATCGCTATGATGTCTTCGTTGCTGAGTACTCGCGTGCCTACTGCGTTGAGTGCACCGTTGGTACGGATAATACCAAGTCTGCCCGGTTTCAAGTGGATATCGGACGCCTTAGCCTGCTCGGCTTCTGCAATATAGTATCTTAAAAGTTTTGCGTAGTCCATAATGTTACCTCGTATAAAAATATTATAACTTTATAAATACATATTTGTCAATATTGAATTCGTCATTATTTTCGCAATTTGATTTAATCGACACATATCGCGATTTTTATAGCCTAATTTGCTTTATTTAGGAAGTATTTTTTCTTTCTTTTACAAAAAAATCTTATGCAAACCCAAAATTTTGGCTCAACTTGTTTGACATAAATTCATATTCGTTTATAATAAAAGTGCAAACGGTCAATTTCACGCCATACGGCGAAAAATACAGGAGTAATACAGTATATGAACAAAATCAAAACTTTGGCATTAATAGCACACGATAACAAAAAAGCCGAGATGGTAAGCTGGGCTATGAAAAACAAGGACACCTTGGCAAAATTCAATCTTTGCGGTACGGGCACTACCGCCAAACTCGTAGCAGACGCGACAAATCTCGAAGTTACGCGTTATCTTTCCGGTCCTCTCGGAGGCGACCAGCAAATAGGCGCAAAGATTGCGGAAAGACAAATAGATATCGTGGTATTTTTCTGGGACCCTTTGCAGGCTCAGCCCCACGACCCCGACGTAAAAGCACTGTTGCGTATTGCGGTAGTATACGATATACCTATAGCTACCAACAAAGCAACTGCCGATTACGTAATCACATCTTCTCTTCTCAACAACTGATTAAAAAAGCACCTCGCAAGGTGCTTTTTTCTTACTTCTTTAGCATTACCTTTTCGTATTTCAGGCGGCAAATTTGCTATCTTCAAGCGTGCGCAAGTTCGGTTATGCCCCTGTCCTTTGTTACGGTGCAAGTCTTGAATATCATTCCTTCGAGTGCATCGCAACATTCAACCGCTTTGCTCTCATCGCTAAATACACCGACGTATGCCGAGCCGCTACCCGTCATAAATACCGTATCTGTAAATTTCAACAATTGTTGTTTTGCCTGTTCTATTTCGGGACATAGCGATATCGCGCTTTTCTCCAGCACGTTGAAAGGTGCAAAGCGGAATTTTATATCCTTTAGCACATCGTCGATACTCCCCTTTTCTCCCGCGCATTCATCATAGCGTTTGTAAATCTCTTTGGTAGACGCGCCCTCGCATTTTTGCGCTATAACGAGATGCATAACAGGAAAAGCGAGAGGAGATATTTCCTCGCCTACTCCCTGTACTCTGGCAGCACCGCCGAAAATCATATAAGGCACGTCGCAACCTATGGAAAGCGCGAGCGGCAACAAGCGGTCTATATCCAAAGAATAAAGTTTGTGCGCACAATAAAACACTCCGCTGGCGTCTGCCGAGGAGCCGCCCATACCGCTTGAAAAAGGTATTCCCTTGCGTATATCAATACGCATACTAACGCCGAATTTATCCCTTAGCGCATTGACGGCTTTTAGCGCGGTATTGTCTTCACACGCTTTTACCCCGTCCATAAAAACCGCCGGCTCGTCGCTTTTGCAAGCTTCGATTACGTCGTATACGTCAACGGAAGTCATAAGCATATCCAGCAAATGGTAGCCGTCTTTCCTTACTCCCGTAATATCCAGCGAAAGATTGATTTTTGCGTTGACTTTGATTTTTAAGGACTGCATATTCACCTCACTATCAGTCTAACATTTTTTCGCCGCCATTTCAATAGCATTTTGTAATTTTCGGCATTGTTTTATGCAAAACACGATTTGCTTTGCATACCATTTTCTTTCTAAATATAAGACTAAATATATACAATATAAGTGTAATTTATACAATTTACATAAGGCTTAAATTGTATAAATTAGAGAGCAAAATCGCAAACTGCCCCTCTTTTTTCTGCACACAAGCCGCCCGTACAGCTTCCTTTACGTTTAGATACCTGAAAAAAAGGATATACTTTCCGTATGAGAGAAATTATAAGACAAATCGACGAAGTCAAACGAAGAATAGGACTTGTCATAGGCAAACCCCTTTCCTTTAAAATCAACCGCGGTCGCAATAAATTCGTATCCTTCGACGGATATATCGAAAACGCCTATCCCGCTATTTTTACCGTGCGCACGGATAAAGAGGGCGAAGACCCCTTGCAATCCTATTCGTACAACGACATCCTCACAAAAAACGTAAGAATACACAACCGTACCCCGCAATAATTTTTTCCATCGTTGCATATTGCCCGATAAGCCTCAATATAATATTGTGTAAAAACATATTTGCGGAGGATATATGGCAATCAATATAATCACTAAGACGGTCAATACCGATTACGAAAGGACGTTGGACGGCAAACAAATAGTTACGCAATGCAACTTCGACACTCAGTCGAGAGGCGGAGTAAGCAAACTCTGCGCGCTTACCGGCGATGTGCAGATTATCAAGGCGCAAGCCCTCTCAAAACAGCTGAAAATCAGCGGCAGACTCGCGCTCAAACTCGTCTACCTCGACTCTGACAGACAACTCAAAAACTTTGACTACATCTCAGACTTTGCCGAGGACTTGAACGACGATTGTATTGTGGCGGATATGCCTTGTATCGTAAATGCGCATATTGTAGATATTCAATCGGGCGTCTCGGGCAACGAAATAAAAGTGCAGACGGTGATAGAACTTACGCCCGCCGTCGTAGAAATATCCACAAACGAAGTGGTCGCTGACGCAGAAGGTGCGCTTACGCTCAAAGAGCCCGCTTGCTACCAAAAATATCTTGGTACGGTAGACGAAGAATTTTCGCTCAGCGAAGAATACGCAACGGGCGTCAAAGTCGATGACGTACTCCTTTACGACGCGAAAGCAATCGTACTCGGCGTAGATAACAATTCCGACAAACTCGAAGTATCGGGACAGGCGGAGATATGCCTTGTGTACAGCGCAGAAGGCAGCGTTTCCACCAAAAACATAAGTATTCCTTTCGTTCAGCAAACCGCCGTAACGGGTGAAAACCTTACGGCTTGCGTAAATGCAAAAATCAAGGACAGCAAACTCGTCATCGAAGGCGACGAAAAAGACAACGTATTCAAAGCATACGTAACAGTCGCTCTCAGCGGATTCGTAATGCAGTCGCAGGAAGAAGATAGCGTAACAGACCTGTACAGTCCTTGCAACAAACTGGACGTATCGCAAATCCAAACGTCCTTTCTCAAACAGACAGGCGTGAAAAAATACGAAGAACGCATCAGCGGCAGCGTAGCAGTAGAAGAGGGCGAAAGCATTCAAAGCATAGTCAGCGCGGTTGTAACGCAAAACATTCTCTCCTCTTTAGTCGCTATGGACGACGAATTGCTCGCCGAAGGCGTGGCAAATACATCGGTGATTTACAAAAACGCCGACGGGGAAAACAAGTGCATACAGATAGAACTTCCCTATTCTCTGCAATTCCCTTCTCAGGGTACTTGCAAAGACGATATACTCAGCGGCAACGCAATCGCAACCGATTGTACATATAAGAAAAAACGCGACAAGGAAGTGGAGATTACTCTCGCAATTCTGGTCAGCGTTTGTTCGCGCCGTAAGATAACCGCGCAGGCAGTAAGCGGAGCAGAAGAAGGTGAAGCTCTCGAGAGAAATGACAGCGCAGTCAGCATCTATCTCCCCGACAAGGGCGAAACTATCTGGCAAATCGCAAAAACGCTCGGTTCCTCTATCGAGAAGATAAAAGAACAAAATCCCGATTTAACAAACGAGATGCAAGGGGACGAACGTATAGTGATTTACAGGGAAATAGGCTGAGAATGAGAATATTCGAGGCGGGCGGTTGTCTTACAACCGCCCTATTTTACATAAAATTTGCATTTATCAAGAGAGTTTTACAAGCTTTATATTGATATGCAGTTGCCGTTGTGCTAAAATTATCCTAGAGGAAAGTGTATATGGATAAATTCATTCAGGGATGTATGAAAATCAAAAATATGTCCGTAAAGGAAGTACGGGCACTCATTGACGCAAATCTCGAAAACGGCGTCAACGTCTTTGATCACGCTGATATTTACGGCGCGGGAGAATGCGAAACACTCTTCGGAAAAGCTTTAAAAGAAGTCCCCGGACTAAGAGAGAAAATCGTCATACAGACTAAGTGCGGCATCGTAAAAGACCTGTCCTGCCACCGCTATGACAACTCTACCAACTATATTCTCGATTGCGTGCATAAAAGTCTCAAGCGTCTGGGCGTAGAAAAAATCGACAGACTTCTCATTCACCGTCCCGACGCGCTTTTAAGCCCGGAAGAGATTGCCAAAGCATTTGACAGACTTCAGGGTGACGGAGTAGTCGACACTTTCGGTGTCAGCAATTTTTCGTCAGGACAGATTGCTTTGCTGAAAAATTCTCTCCGCCAAAAAATAGAATACGACCAGGTGCGCGTAAGCATTGCGCATTGCCCTATGATTGAAAACGGCATAAACTACAACCGCTATAACGACGCAGGCGTCAACCGCGATTACGGCACTTTGGAATATTGCAGATTGAACAAAATTCAAATTCAATGTTATTCCCCTTACAAGGGTATCAACAAGAGTTTCATAGGAGACAATCTGCACTATCGCACACTCAACAAACTGCTCAAACAATACGCTTTCAAATACGGCGTAGAGCCTAACGCTATCGCAGCTGCGTGGCTTTTGAAACACCCTGCGGGCTTTGCAGTAATCAACGGTACTACCAAACCCGAAAGAGTAGCTCAGATAGTCAAGGCAAAAGATATTACTCTCACGAGAAGCGAATGGTACGAACTCTACAAGAGCGTAGGACGCCTTTTGCCGTAAATTTCCCGCATAGGGGTATCTTCCCTAATTTATACAATTTACCCAAGACTTAAATTGTATAAATTAATACTTTATTTTATGATAGTAAAAAAATATTTAAAAAACCGCTCCTGTGAGGGCGGTTTTGTGATTTATCCGTAATAATCGTGAGCTGCCCGCTACACTTTGAAAGCGAACAATAAAAAAGATTTTATAGCAATTTGTCGCTAAATATTATAGCAATTCGTCGCGTATTTTTTTAATAATTCCGTAATCCGCTTCTGCCCACTCGACTGAAAAAAGCTCGTCCTTTTTGAGCCACTTGCTGTCGATATGCTCTTTGAGTGTAAATCCGCTGAGCGCTTGACATACAAACACGGTCAAATGCACAAACACGTCGTCGTACTCGTGAAGCACGTCGCAAAATTCTTTAAGAGGTTGAATATCGCAATCCATTTCCTCTTTAAGCTCTCTGACAAGTGCTTGCTCTTTGCTCTCGCCCTGCTCGACTTTTCCGCCTGCAAATTCGTATTTGTATGCCACCTTAGGGTTTTTGTTTGCGCCTCGCTTTACAGCTAAAATCTTGTCGCCGTCTACTATGACTGCGCCTACTACTTCCAGCGTATTTTTCATATTACCTCTTAAAAATACTTTCTGCGTATTTTGCGCTTTGATTGGCGTCCTTGCAATATTTATCCGCGCCTATCTTCCTTGCGTAGTCTTCCGTAAGCACCGCTCCTCCTACCATAATCTTGCAGTCGGGACACTCTTTTTTTAGAAGTTCGACTGTAATTCTCATATTCTCTACGGTAGTGGTCATCAATGCGGAAAGTCCGCACAGTCTTATATCGTTTTGCTTTACCGCCTCGACTACGAGCTGAGGGTCTGCGTTTTTGCCGAGGTCTATCACCTTGTAGCCGTAATTCTCGAGTACGGTTTTGACTATGTTTTTACCTATATCGTGCACGTCACCCTTGACGGTAGCAAGTACGATTTTCCCCTTGTCTGAGTTTTCGTCGTTGGGAATACGCTTTTTTACTTCGTCAAAACACGCTTTCGCACTCTCTGCCGACGCAATAAGCTGAGGAAGGAATATCTTGCCCTTCTCATAGTTATCTCCCACCTTGTTGAGGGCGGGGATAAGATATCCGTCGATTACATCGAGAGGTTTGTGCGTTTCGAGAAGTTTCGCCGTAACGGCTCGCGCTTTATCCAAACCTTTTTCGATACAGTAGAATATATCGTCCTCGTTAGCCTTTTCGTCTGATTTGACAGCAATCGTGTTGGCTGCCGCCGCGGCAGCGGGCTGATAGGACGCGTATTTTTGAGTATAGCGCGTACAGTTTTTGTCCTTTTCGGTCAATACGTTGAATGCGTCTACCGCCTGCATATTCTCGGGAACATTGGGGTTGAGAATAGGCAAATCCAGTCCCGCGTACATAGCCATAGTCAAAAACGCTGAATTGATAATCTGTCTAGCCGGCAAGCCGAAAGATATATTGGATACGCCCAGCACGGTCTTTACGTCGTATTTGGATTTCAAAAGCGTGATTGCCTGCAAAGTCTGCATAGCCTGGTCAGGCTCTGCACTAACGGTAAGAGTGAGACAGTCGATATAAATATCCTGCTCTTTTATGCCGTATTTCTTTGCACTCTCTATAATCTTCTCGGCAAGCATAAGACGCTTTTCCACGCTCTTGGGAATGCCCGCATCGTCCATCGTCAGTCCCACAACGCTCGCACCGTATTTTGCTACGAGAGGAAGCACAGTCTCAAGCGAGCTTTCCTCGGCATTTACCGAATTGACGATAGGCTTGCCGTTGTAATACCTCAAAGCGCGCTCGATCGCATCGGGCTTGGAGCAGTCTATCTGCAAAGGCGCGTCTGTCAAGCCCTGAATATATTTTACCATCTCGGTAAGCATTTCTTTTTCGTCTATCTGAGGAAGTCCGGCATTGACGTCGAGTATTTCCGCACCCGCCTCTACCTGCTCTAAGGTTTGCGTTGCGATATATCCGAAGTCCTTGTCTATAAGGGCTTGTTTCATAGCCTTTTTGCCCGTGGGATTTATGCGCTCGCCTATGACCTTGACGCCGTCTATATATACTACTTTCGTGGACGAACAAACTGCCGTCTTATATGCAAAATCACGTTTTACGGGTTTGTATTTTTTTCTTAGTTTATCAAGTTCTTTTATATACTCCGGAGTAGTGCCGCAGCAACCTCCGAGGATATTTACGCCGAGCGACAAAAATCTTTCGTACTCTTTAGCAAAATCCTTCGCCGATACCGAATAGTTCATATCGCTGTCGGGAAGTCCCGCGTTGGCTTTTATGAAAAGCGGTAAATCGGTATTTTCCGCAAGCCTTTGCATTATAGGGAAAAGCTTGTCAGGTCCTAACGAACAGTTGACTCCGAGAGCGTCCGCAAACGCGCCTGCCGTCAATGCAAACGCCTCTACGGGACAGCCCGTGAAGGTTCTGCCGTTTTCGTCGAAAGTCATACTGCACATTACGTCAAGCTTAGTATTTTCTTTCACTGCAAGCAATGCGGCTTTAAGCTCGTACAAGTCGCTCATCGTTTCGATGACTACAAGGTTAGCCCCCGCCTTTTCGCCCGCAACGGCTTGCTCTTTATATATATCGTACGCCTCGTCGAAAGTCATACTGCCGAGCGGCTCTATGAGCGCGCCCGTAGGTCCTAAGTCGAGTGCAACGAGTTTATCCCCCGCCGCCCTTTTGGCTATCTTCACCGCGGCGTCGATAATCTTCTCAACCTCTCCTTTCTCTTTGAGCTTTTTACGGTTTGCTCCGAAAGTGTTGGTATAGATTATATCGCTGCCCGCGTCCACATATTCCTTGTGAACCTCGTATACCGTGTTGGGAGAAGTAAGGTTCAGCCTCTCGGGCAATTCGCCCGTCTTTAGCCCGCGCTTTTGCAGCTGCGTGCCCAGCGCTCCGTCGAGAAGTATTATTCTGTCTTTTATAATTTCGTTGAATTTCATACGCTTTCCTAAGCCGAACGTACGGCAATTTGTCGGTTGTCTTTATACCGAAAACGCCCTGCCGTCAATCGGTCGGGCGTCTTAAGTGTCGAATTATTTGGAATTGAGTTTGTCGATAAGCGGTTGTACGTTTTGCGTAATGCGCTTTGCCACGTAAGAGTTGTTCATAATATACAAGTGTATTCCCTGTACTCCGCTTGACAACAAGTCTACTATCTGGTCGGTCGCATACGCTATACCCGCTTCCATAAGCGAATCGGCATCGTCAGCGAATTTACTGTACATTCTCGAAATCTTGGAAGGGATTTTCGCACCTGTCATCTTGACTATGCCGCCGAATTGCGAAGCTTTGACGAGAGGCATTACGCCCGCCTGCACAGGCACGTCGATGCCCGCAAGTCTTACCATATCGAGATACTTTAGGAAATCGTCGTTGTCGAAAAAGAGCTGAGAATTGAGATGCGTCACGCCCTTGTCAACCTTGATTTTGAGATTGCGTATATCCTCTACCATATTCGCGCTTTCGGGATGTCCCTCCGGATAGCACGCGCCTGCTATGTTGAAGTCTCCGCGAGCCTTTATAAATTCCACGAGGTCTGAAGCGTGAGCAAAGTCTGTCTTGACCGCTCCTTCTATCCTGTCACCTCTCAAAGCGAGTATGTTTTCCACGCCTATATCGCCAAGTCCCGCAAGTGCGTTTTCCACTTCCTCCTTTGAAGAATTTATGCAGGTAAGATGCGCCAAAGGCTCAATGCCGTATTTGTTTTTTACTATCTCGGCTATCTCTTTCGTACGAGAGTTTTTGCTTCCGCCCGCACTGTATGTAATGGATACGTAATCGGGATTAACGCCCTTTATCTCAGCCAAAGTATCGTATATCTTGGATATATCGTCATTGACTTTCGGAGGGAATATCTCGAATGAGTAAACCACTTTTTTCTGTTTGAATAAATCGCAAATTTTCATATATGCTCCCTGCCTTTGCCCGCAAACTTCGGCGGGACGGGCTGATTTCGGTGTGTGTTTTTCTTTATTTCTTTTGCCAAATTGAATTGCTATCGGTCAGTCGGCTTTGTCAGTCGGCAAGGTTTTTGATATACTCTCTGTCCTTGACGTCGGCAGGGATTATCTCCAGCCAGTAGCCGTCGGGGTCAACGATAAAATATATGCCCATATCCTTGTTGACATAGCATACGCAATCCATATCCTTGTGCAAAGAATACGCCTTTGCTATATCGTCCACGGTAAAAGCGAGATGTATCTCGTTGTCTCCCAAATCGTACGCGCCTTTTTTGTCTTCCAGATATGTCAGCTCCAGCTTATGCGGCATAACGCCGTCGCTCATAAACACTATCTTAAAGCCATTGCCGTCTATCTCCTCTTCCTTTTTCAAACCCAAAGCCTTTTGATAAAACTCTAAAGATTTATTCATATCGGCTACGTTGAGATTGTTGTGAACGAATTTAAATTGCATACCTGCCTCCTGCCTTTTTTGAATTCCCTACACATATATTATCGCATAATAATCGGCTTTTTGCAAACTCTTTTCAACAGCAAAACTTTCCGCAAAAGGCTTTTTTTGTTCAAATTAAAATCGCAAAAGCTCTTTTATGATTGACAAATACCCCCCGTAGATATATTATATATGTATAAATTTTATTATAATTTTTATCCGGAGTAATTATGGATTTTATCGAAATCGAAAAAAAGTGGCAAAAAAAGTGGAACGACACAAAGCTCTACTCCTTTGACAAATCGCGAATCAAAGACAAATATTACGTGCTCGAAATGTTCTCCTACCCCTCGGGCGCTAAGCTGCACGCAGGACATTGGTACAACTACGGACCTACCGACAGCTACGCTCGCTTTATGCGTATGCAGGGTAAGGAAGTCTTTCAGCCTATGGGCTTCGACGCTTTCGGTCTGCCCGCTGAAAACTATGCTATAAAATCGGGTATCCACCCTCAGGACAGCACGCTCAAAAATATAGATACTATGGAAAAACAGCTCAAGGCTATGGGCGCGTCCTTCGACTGGGATTACGAGATAAAAACCTGTATGCCCGACTATTACAAGTGGACGCAGTGGATTTTCCTTCAGCTTTATCACAACGGGCTGGCTTACAGAAAAGAAGCTCCCGTCAACTGGTGCCCCTCTTGCAATACCGTACTCGCTAACGAACAGGTTGTGGACGGTGCGTGCGAAAGATGCGGAACTACAGTACTCAGAAAAAACCTTACTCAATGGTTTTTCAGAATTACAAAGTACGCCGAGGAGCTTTTGCAAGGTCTCGATACTCTCGACTGGCCCGAAAAAACAAAAGCTATGCAACGTAACTGGATTGGCAAATCCTCGGGCGGTGAAATAGAATTCAAGTGCGAAAGCGGAGATGCTTTCAGAGTATTCACTACGCGTGCCGATACGGTATTCGGCGTATCCTACGTAATACTCGCTCCCGAGCATCCTCTCGTAGACAAAATTACCACCCCCGAACAGAAAGAAGCCGTAGAAGCTTATAAACTCCAGTGCGCTAAGGCAAGCGAAATCGAAAGACTTTCCACCACGAGAGAAAAGACGGGCGTATTCACCGGTGCGTACTGCATCAACCCCGTAAACGGCGATAAAGTCCCCGTATGGATAGGCGACTACGTACTCTACTCTTACGGCACGGGCGCGGTAATGGGCGTAGCCGCTCACGACGAAAGAGACTACGACTTCGCTAAAAAATTCAATCTGCAAATCAAACGCGTAATCAAATCCAAAGACGGTCAGAACGACGATTTGCCTTTCTGCGATTACGGCGTAATATGTAATACGAATTCGCAGTTTGACGGTATGACTTCCGAAGAAGGCAAGGTCGCTATCGTCAAATGGCTGGAGGGCAAAAAACAAGGCGAGCTAAAGACGAATTACAGACTGCGCGACTGGCTTATCTCACGTCAGAGATACTGGGGCGCACCTATTCCTATCGTCTACTGCGACAAGTGCGGAGAAGTACCCGTACCCGAAAAAGACTTGCCCGTCAAACTTCCTTACAACGTCAAGTTCAAGCCCGACGGAAAGTCCCCTCTCGCTACCTGCGAAGAATTTATGAACACCACCTGCCCTAAGTGCGGCGGCAAAGCAAGACGCGACCCCGATACTATGGACACATTCGTTTGCTCGAGCTGGTATTATCTCAGATACCCCGACGCACATAACGACAAGATGGCGTTTGACCCCGAAATAATCAACAAGATGCTCCCCGTCGATAAGTACGTAGGCGGTGCGGAACACGCTTGTATGCACCTGCTCTATGCACGTTTCTTCACAAAGGCTTTGCGCGATATGGGCTATCTCAAGTTTGACGAGCCTTTCAAGTCGCTCGTGCATCAAGGCACCATACTCGGCCCCGACGGTTTCAAAATGTCCAAAAGCCGCGGCAACGTAATCTCTCCCGACGACTACGTTTCCAAATACGGTTCGGACGCTTTTAGACTCTATCTCATGTTCGGCTTCAGCTACGTAGAGGGAGGTCCTTGGAGCGCAAGCGGTATGGATTCTATTACGAAGTTCCTCGAAAGAGTGGAAAGAATCGTAGATAAGTCGGCAAAACTCGAGGCTAAAGAGGGTGCAATCGGCAACGAAGAAAAAGCTCTCAACTATACCCGCAACTACACCATCAAGAGAGTATGCGAGGATATGAAAATATTCTCCTTCAACACGGCTATAGCGCGTATAATGGAATACGTCAACGACCTTTACAAGTACGACAACGCAAAGGGTGACGCTAAGAATACCGCTTTCTTTAAAGACTGCATAAAAGACCTCGTACTCTTGCTCGCGCCTTTCGTTCCTCATATCGCGGAAGAACTCAACGAGAGAATAGGCGGTACTTACTCGGTATTCAATATGAGCTATCCCGTATGCGACGAAAAAGCTCTCGTCAAGGACGAATACGAGCTTGCCGTACAGGTAAACAGCCGTATGAAAGCAAAAATCGTAGTACCCAGCGACGCGGATAACAAGACGATAGAAAATATCGCTCTTGCCAACGAAGCCGTAGCAGGCGCGGTCAGCGGATTGCAAATCGTAAAGGTTATCGTAATTCCCAAACGTCTCGTAAACATCGTCTGCAAATAATTCAAGACAATCACAATCGTTCCCCCTATGCAAAGGGGCAAGGAGTAAAATATGTTAGACTTAAAATTCGTATGCGAAAACATTGAAGAAGTAAAGGAAAGACTTTCTCACAGAAGCGGCAAATTTGACCTCGAAGGTCTTGGAGAACTTGCCAACGAGAGAAAAGCTCTCATTCAGAACACCGAACAAAAAAAGGCTACCAAAAACGCCGTTTCCAAGCAAATTCCTACTTTGAAAGGCGACGAAAAAACCGCTAAGATTGCTGAGATGAAAGCTCTCGGCGACGATATCAAAGCCCTCGACGCAAGACTTGCGGAAGTAGAAGCTAAAATCAGCGAAATTATGCTTACTATCCCCAATCTTCCCAACAAGGAAGTGCCTATCGGCGAGGATAGCGACGATAACCTCGAAGTGAGAAAATGGGGCGAACCCACTAAATTCGATTTCGAGCCTAAGGCTCACTGGGATATAGCAGAACAAAAAGATATCTGCGACTGGCCCAGAGCAAGCAAAATATCAGGCGCGAGATTTACCGTTTATAAGGGTATGGGCGCAAGACTCGAAAGAGCTATATACAACTTTATGCTCGACACTCACACCTCCAACGGATATACGGAAATCTTCCCTCCCTTTATGGTCAACAAAAACGCTATGATAGGCACGGGACAACTTCCTAAATTCGCAGAAGATATGTATTACGTCAATAACGAGGGACAGGACTTCTACCTCGTACCTACCGCCGAAGTGCCGGTAACCAATCTCCACAGAGAAGAGATACTCCCCTATGACGCACTTCCTATCAAGTACTGCGCTTATACCGCTTGCTTCAGAGGCGAAGCAGGAAGCGCGGGCAGAGATACGAGAGGTCTTATCCGTCAACACCAGTTCAATAAGGTAGAACTCGTAAAATTCACTACTCCCGAAACGAGCTACGATGAGCTTGAAAAACTCACCAACAACGCTGAGCAAATACTCCAACTCCTCGGTATTCCCTACCGCGTAGTATGCCTGTGTACGGGCGACCTCGGCTTCGGCTCGGCAAAGACTTATGACATCGAAGTATGGATGCCTTCTTACAACCGTTATGTGGAAATATCCTCCTGCTCGGACTACGAAGACTTCCAGGCCAGACGCGCAAGCATCAGATACCGCGATAAGGACGGCAAAGTTAAACTCGTCCATACCCTCAACGGTAGCGGTCTCGCTGTAGGCAGAACAACCGCCGCTATTCTCGAAAACTTCCAGCAAGCCGACGGCAGCGTGGTTATTCCCGAAGTGCTCAGAAAATATATGGGCGTAGACAAAATCTAATATTATATGACTGAAAAGACCGCATTCAATCCTACGGCTATACAAAAACCACAAAAGCAAAGAATCTGGGAACTGGATTTTTTGCGCGGTATTTGCGTGCTTCTTATGATTTTTGACCATACAATGTACGATATAGGCGGCCTTTTCAGCGACGCGTGGATTGCTACGGGCAAAGAAAATATAATTATGCTCGTAGAACTCGCTCAGGATTATTTTTCAAATTCCCAACTTCGCTTTACCGTACAAAAAATCGTCGTGTGGATTTTCGCACTGCTTTGCGGTATCTCCTGCTCTTTCTCGAGAAGCAATCTCAAGCGCGGTATTCAAGCAACTATTATTGCGTGCATAATCACGATTGTAACTTTCTATATGGATACCGTAATCAAATTCGGCATACTCCATATGTTTGCTTTCTCCATACTCTTGTGGTGGTTTATCGACACGCTTTGCTGTCACAAGAAAATGATAACCGCAGGCGTATGCCTCTTTCTGGGCGTAATGATTATCACTATGAACGAAGGCTTTATGTCGGTATACGCTGACAACGTACAAGCTTTTGCTAGCGATAATTCCAAATACTTCATAGGCGAATTTATGCTCGGCCATCCTAGCACTTTCAGCTCGGCAGACTATTATCCTATCTTCCCTACGACGGGCTATATGCTCATAGGCGCAGGCATAAGCGTACTTCTCTATCCCAAGAAAAAATCCCTTTTGCCGTGGCTGGGCAAATATGACTGGTACAAACCTTTCAACTTCTGGGGACGTATCGCAATATGGGTATACGCTTTCCATCAGATTGCGGTAGTAGTCATACTCGCGCTTATAAGCTTTTTGTTTATCACGCCGGGCAACTTTGTGGTAATATAGAAAATTATACGTCAGTAAAAATAATTTGTAATTTCAAAAGCGTTGAACTCAAAAGAATATTTACTTTGTAAACAATATACATTAATACACCTTCATAATGAGGTGTATTTTATTTTGAAAATTTCTTTTTATAATTCTTTCCTATATAAAACGATTTGTCTGAATACTTTAAAGCTTCTTCGTATATAACAACAGAATAAGTCTTCTCTTAAAATCATACCGCTATTAAAGAATTGACAGACTTGACAACAGGCTGAATTTGACAAAATAAGCAACGTTTTACTTGAAACGGGAGAAGTTATGACAAATAGGTAAATCGCCTTGCAAATTAGTTTTTACGGCTTGAGACGGTCTTATATATTTTAATATAATATATTCAGCTTTATTATTTTAGACACAGATCAGACTGCACGGCATATACGGCATATTCAGAATTTGCAGTTCATAACACGAAAGCTTAATCTGCGCTTCGATAATAATCACTTTTATTCTTTTTATATAAAGTCAAAAAGGACGCTCTCACGTCCTTTTTTTTGTTTATGATTTTAAGACTTTGACTTGTATCAGGGAATAAGGTCTACGCCCGCTATGCTCGACTCGGATACGGCATCTGCAAGCAAAAGCAAGAATTCGTTGATTTCCTGCGTGGTACCTGCCGACTTCAAAATACTTACTGCTATCGCGGGTGCCCCTTCGTCCTCAACTGCAAAACTGTACTCCTGCCATTTCCACGATATGGAAGGCGCATATACTACGTCGATATCGCTGTTAAAGAAAACGTAATCTCCGATATTGTCCAAAGACATAGGAAGAAGAATATACGCAAAGTCTACGCCTGCGAATGCATAAGCGCTTATGGACTTGATAGTCTTTATCTGCGTGCCGTCTTCTCCGTAGAATCTGAACGTCTGACCACCGTTTCCGTTGGTGGAGTTTTCGTCATAATTTTGACCGAAGTATGCAAGCACTACACTGCCGTCCGCATTGGTAAGAAGTCCGTGTTTATAAGGAGTTGCGGTATTGCCGGACTTGCGGAAGTCCTCGAGCGCGATAGTCGTGTAATTCTCGTTTTCCGCATCGACGATGATATCGCATTTAGCGTAAGAGGTACTGTTGGAATAAATCGCAAACGCACCTTCGCCTATGGTCTCTACGTTTTTGCTTATGGTAAAGGAAGAAGCGTAAAGAAGTCTGGAACAGCCCTTGAACATACGCTCAGGTATAGCCGTAACCGCTTCGGGAAGCTTTATCGTAGACAAAGTGGTACAGTCTTCGAAACATCCCGCACCGAATTCTATATCCTTCGCATCGTCTGCAAACTTAACTTTGCTCAAAGAAGTACAATTATAAAACGCATTCTCGCCTACTGCCGTTACGCTTGCAGGGAAAGAGAAATAGGTAAAGTTACTCTTGACGTTTGCAAAAGCTTTCCCTCCTATCGTAATGAGATTGGGGAAGTTCAAAGGAGCAGCTTCGCTAGACTTGATTATCGCACTGTAAAAAGCACTTGCGCCGATGGTCGTCAATTCGCTGTCGTCGGCTACGGTAACGTTGCTAAGACGGGTGCAGTTGTAGAAAGCATTGTCGTCTATTTTTTCGAGACTCTTAGCAATATACAAGCCCTCAAGACGGGTACAGCCGTAAAACGCGCTGTTTCCTATCTCGAGCAAGGACTCGGGAAGATAAAATACGCTTTCGCTTACGTCCTCACCGTAGCTCTGCGAGCTGTAGGAAAATACAAGCGAAGTACATTCGTAAAAAGCTTTATCTCCGATAGCCGTCAAGGTCGAAGGCATATACACCTCTTTGAGCGCGGTGCATCCGCTGAAACACTCGTCGGGAATCTCCTTAAGCCCCGAAGGAAGCACTACCTTGGTAAGTGCAGTCAGTTTTTCAAAAGCCTTTTCTTCTATCTCAAAACCCGAATAGGTGCTGTTGATGACAATGCTCGTAATCTCTTTAGCTTTGTCGGCAAACGCACCGCTTGCGATAGCTACAACCCTGTTACCTCTTATCTTGTCGGGTATTACCACAGCGGTATCACTGCCGTTGTAATCGGTGATCGTAGCTCTCGAGCCGTTGAGAGTATAGCCGAAACCGTCGCTGTAATCGCTCATTTGTCCCGCATCGACGATAAGCCCGATAATAGTACCGAGCGAAGCGATTGCAATTACGAATACCGCGACTACTATGATAATCTGTTTTGTTTTGTTCATATTTACCTCAATTGAGTTTTGCTGTCTTATATTGTCGGTCTAAAAAGACTGTGCGCCTTAAGCGACCGTAATGTTTTTGCTGTCTACCGCCAAATCTCCCGAAAGATTCCACTTAGTCAAAGTCGAGCAACTTCCGGGTATGACTTTGAAATTCTTGAGCGACAGTCCGTCAACGTATCTCTCTCTTCAATCTGCCTGCAAGATGCCAAACATAAAGCAGCCGTCAATGCCACAGTTGCCGTAGCAACAATCTAAAAAACCTTTTTTCTTTCATATTTTTCCCCACGTATACAATATTATATCACAGTAAATATCAAAACACAATAAAATAGCGTTTTATATTACAAGCGCAAGCGTATAAGTATAGTAAATTTCAGCCCCTTAACGCCCTTTTTCTCTAAGGATATTTTTGTGCATACCGACAAACGCGTATTCGTATTTTAGAATATCTGTCTATCGGATATATTTTCCTAGCAGACGGAGTGCGCAATTGATACCGTCAACCGCCGCCGACGTAATGCCTCCCGCGTATCCCGCGCCTTCTCCGCAGGGCATAAGACCTTTGATATCGCTGTCGCCTTTATCGTCCCTCAACATCTTAACGGGAGAGGACGAACGGCTCTCTACGCCCGTCAAAAGCGCATCGGGATGCGCAAATCCCTTGAGTTTGTTATCGAATATTCCTATGGCTTGCTTAATACTGTCGGCAACGTATGCAGGCAGACACTCTCTCAAATCTGCAAACACCGTACCCAGAGGGTAAGTAGGTTTTACCTCACCGAAAGAAGTCGAAACTCTCCCCTCTTTGAAATCCCCGTATCTCTGACAGGGCGCTTTGTAGGACGAAGATAACGAATAGGCGAGTCTTTCGTACTTGCGTTGGAATTCAACTCCCGCAAGCACGCCTTGCCCTCCGAAATCCGACGGCTCGACGCCCACCAAAAGCGCGGAATTAGAATTTACTCCGTCACGCGCAAAATAACTCATACCGTTGGTTACAACCGCATTTTCTTCGGAAGTAGCAGGCATCACATAGCCCCCGGGGCACATACAGAAAGTATAGCACGACCTGCCGCTGTCGAGATGACAGGCAAGCTTGTAATCGGCGGGAGGCAGTTTACCACCGCTAACGCCGTATTGCGCTATATCGGTATTTTTCTGAAGATGTTCTATTCTCACGCCTACGGAAAAAGGTTTTTGTACCATTGCTATTTTTCTCGTGAGCATCTCGAACGTATCGCGCGCGCTGTGTCCTACGGCAAGTATGCAGTCCTTGCAATCTATCCCGATAAGACCTCGGTCCGCCGTCTGAATATCCACGCTTTTCAGCGTGCCGTCAACACTCTTAATTCCTACAAGCTTTGCGTCGAAATAAACTTCACCGCCCAGCTTTATAATATCTTCGCGCATATTGCGCACGACTTTGACGAGATTGTCGGTGCCTACGTGAGGTTTTGCCTCATAGACTATCTGCGCGGGCGCGCCGTATCTGACAAACTCGTGAAGCACTACGTTGATTTTGTCCGACCCTATGCCCGTATTGAGTTTGCCGTCCGAAAAAGTACCTGCGCCGCCCTCTCCGAATTGCACGTTGCATTCGGTATCGAGAATACCCGTACGCTCAAATTCGTCTATCTTTGCGCGTCTGTCCTCTACGCGCTTTCCGCGCTCGAATACGAGAGGTTTCAATCCCGCCTTTGCAAGCGTAAGCCCGGCAAACAATCCCGCAGGTCCCGTGCCTATTACTACGGGACGTACGTCGCACTTTACATTGTCAGGCAAAAGCTCCTCAATAGTGCATACGGGAGAATTGTATATGTCGGCATTTTTGTTTTTGCTAAGATATGCGCGCTCGTTTTTCAATTCAACGGCTACGGACAATACGTATTTAAGCTGTTTGTTTCTGCTGTCTAAAGAGCGTTTGATTATTTTGTAACTCTTTACGTCGCACGCCTTAAGTCGCAACGCCGAATAAACTGCGTTGTCCAGCTGAATATCGGTATAGCCGACAGGCAATTTTAGCTGATTTAGTCTAATCATCGTAACCTCCGACTGCCATCGCGCTTGCCCACGCCCATTGCAAATTGTATCCTCCGCACAAGCCGTCCACGTCAAGCACTTCGCCTATACAGTACAAGCCTTTGTGCCTGAGCGATTGCAGAGTATGACAATCGAAGCCGTCGGTACTTATACCGCCGCTCGCAACCTGCGCAAACTCTCTGCCTGCTACACCCGTAACGTTGACTTCAAAATGTTTGCAGGATTTTGCAAGCGCACCTGCTTTTGCAGAGGACATCAACAACGACTTGTCCATAGGAGTACGGGACATTACGTTGAGAGCCAAAGCTTTATGCAAAATACCATCGAGAGGATTAATAGCATTGTCGTAATCGAGAATCAACTGTTTGAGCTTTTCCTCACTGTAATCGGGTACGAAGTCTATAGTTACTTTGCAAGACGAGAATTTTCCCTTTTTGCGCGCAAGCATACTCGACAGTCTGAAGGCAAGCACGCCCGAGAGCGCATTATCCTTGAAAAGCATCTCTCCTCTCTCACTCATAAGAGTTTCTCCGTCTACTGCTATTTGCGCGAGGACTTTTGCCCTTACGCCGTTGGCTCCTTTTATATCCTTGCAAAGAAGGGGCGCAATCGCGTAATTCACGGGCGTGAGGGCGTGACCCAGAGATTGCACCAGCGAATAGCTTTTGCTACCCGAAGTCGCGTCGCTTCCCGTAGCCACTATCAGCTTGTCGCAACTAAACTCTCCCTTGTCGGTGAGTGCAATCCATTTGTCCTCTTTTCTTACTATTTCTCTGACTTCGCATTGCGTAATTACGCGCACGCCGTAATTTAGAAGATTTCTCATCAGTACATTCAGCACGGTAGTCGCGCTTTCGCTATACGGGTAAACTCTGCCCTCCTCGTCAACGCGCGTCAACAGTCCCAGCGAAGAGAAAAACTCCACTACTTTTTGAGGAGGATATCTGTCGATAACGTCTTTGACGAAAGGCGTATTGTAATCGTCGGGAGTACAATTGATATTCGAGAGATTGCACTTGCCGTTTCCTGTTGAAAGCAACTTTTTGCCGATACGGTCGTTTTTTTCCAGCAAAACTACATCATCGCCCTTGCGCGCACAAACTATTGCCGCAAGTATTCCGCTTGCGCCGCCGCCCGCTATAACAGTGCTTGTCTGCATATCAACCTCCGTTTTTTTATGTCTTTCGGATTAAATCGCATTGTTACGCGCTTACCGAAAAGCCATCCGTAAAATATATAAATATTATAACTTACTTTGCAATCTTTTGCAACAAAAGTCAAACTACTGCCAAACGCAAGCATACGCATTGACACTCAAAATATTGTAAAACTTCTTAACCCACACCGTTAAATTTTTCGTCGGGCGCAAAACTAAAACCGCACTCTGCACACTGCTGGTTTACTGCTTTTTCCTTAATCCGATAATAATAATAAAGGGACCGCACGCCGTGCAGTCCCTCTATCGGATTTGATTTTAATCAATCAGTATTTCATAGTAACGTTTACGCTTACGCTGTAAGTCGTGCCGTTGCTTTCTACGTCGTAGCTGACCGATATAGTCTTGAGCTTGCTGTTTGCCGAATCTGCCGTTACGGTAACTTTGCCATTAGTAGCGGAAGATATTCCGAGGAAGTTTTTAGCGTCCTTGATATCCGCTTTGAAAGTCGCCGTTCCGTTTGAATCGGTAAACGATGCGTTTTCGAAGTACTCGTTTTTGAAGTTGAATCCCGTACCCTTACCCGAGAGGGAGAAGCTGCCGTCAGGATTGAGTCCGTCTGCGAAAGTTTCTTCTCCGTCATCGTACTTATAGATAAGCGTAGAGCCGCTCTTTACTTCGATGACTACTTCTCTGTCCTTCTCGTTGCTCGCCTTGGAGTAAGAAGCAAGCTGGAAGAGAGAATCCTGATTGAAGGTTTTGGTTTCGCAAGCTGCAAACACTACTGCGAATACGGTAGCTATTGCAACAGTTGCGATCATTACCTTGAAGAGATTTTTCTTGTTGGCTTTAGGCATTTTCTTCTTGTTATCCTTTTCTCTTTTCTTAGCGGATACGGAAAGCATTACGCCTGCAAGCGCAAGACCTGCGCCCGTGGTAAGTGCAAGAGTCAACGCGCCTTTGCCTGTCATACCCGAAGCCTTGGTTGCTACGGATTGCGCTCCGCCGATAACGTCTATTGCACCGCTGAGCAAATCTTCATAAGACTGTCTGAGTGCCTCAACCTTTTCGGTGTCGATAGATGCCATATCGTCTTCGCCTACGAGTTCGAGCTGAGACAACATACTCTTGTATTCGTCGATATTGCTGAAGTCTACCTTGTCAATAGAGTCGATAGCAGCAATAACCGTCGAAGGATTGATACCCGTGGTTACGGTAAATGTAACTTCGTTGGACTCGAGATAGTTGTCAGTCTCGCCTGCTTTTGCGCTTACGGTGTAAGACGTGAGAGCTTTTGCGTCGAACGTGTTGGTAGTGAGATATGCACCGTCATCTACCTTGTACTGCATATTTTCAAAAGCACTGTTGAAAGTAAGTTTGTTGTAGTTGACAATCTTTTCGATATCGTCTGCGCTCAAAATTCTCTCAGCCTTGTTTACTACAAAGGTAAGAGTGTTGGGCTCGCCTGTGAACATCGAACCGCTGCCGTCAACGGAAACGGTTACGTAATACGTACCTGCATTGATTATTTCGGTAATTACGTTGAGACCTTCTGCATCGGAAGTAATCTTATAGGTATAACCGGTAATGCCTTCAGCTACGTTAAACGCGATTTGACCGATAAGGTTTTCACCCGTATAGCTCGTCTGGTCAGCAACAAGCTGTATGGAAGAGATGCTCGTGCCCGTTACGGTAAGAGTACCCTTCTGGGTAACGGTAAGGATATAATTGTCAGCAGCCTCACCGCTGATAACGATTGTCAGGCTGTCGGGATAATCCTGTGCGCCTGCAGTAATTTCTACATCTGTCACAAGCTCGACTATGAGTCTGCCTGAATCGATATCGGATTGTGCAAACGTTACGGAAGTATTGTAAGTATAAGGATCGCCTACGGGAGTGATAGTTGCTATACCGTATTCTCTGGTAGCATTGTTTACGGTAATGCTTACTTCTCTTTGGGTGATTGTAAAGGTCGTGGAAGGAAGCTCTTGTCCCTCAGCGATAACGAGATTGTAGTTGGGGCTGTCAACGCCGCTGATAACTGCATCATAAGTACCTACGTTGATTGCGTTGACCTTTTCGCCGTTCTGGAAGTAATCGAAAGCTACACTTACGGTATCATCGCCTACGAGTGCGCCGTCTTCGAATACGGCACTTACCTCGGGAGCGATAACTCCACCTGTGTATACAAAGCTGTCTTCGCCTACGATTTCGGCACTGAGGATACGGATATCCTTAGGAGTGATTTCAAACGTAGCCTTTTCCATATTGACGATATAGTTGTCGTTGTAGCCCGTTACGATTACTTCGTAAGTGCCTACATTCTTTACTTCTTTATCTGCTACGGCAGTAATAACGATGCCGTCACCCTCGTAGAATCTGTTGTCGCCTACGTACTCAAAACCGAATACGGGAGCTTCGTCGCCGTATACCATAGTCGTCTTGGACGTGGTGGTAACAACGCTTACTTCGTAAGGAGCTACGGTCATAGTACCGTTGTCGTAAACGATATCGTAGTTGGATACGTTGCCTTCGGTGGAAGTGCAGGTAATATCGTACTCGCCTACACCGCCGAACTGTCCTGCAGCAGTAGAGAGAGTGAGAACAACGCCGTCTCTCTCGAGGAAAGTCTTTTCTGCATCGGCATAAGACCAAACGAATTCAGGGTCAAGTTCGCCGTAAACCTTTTGTGCGTCGGCAATATTAACTCCTACTTGCTTAGGAGCGATTTCAAATGCAAAACCGCCGTCCTCGTAAATAATCTCGTAGCTGGAGATATCGAAGGAAGCAAAAAGCTTAGCAGTTGCGGTATAAGAACCCGCATCGATTGCTTCGCTGACGGTTTCGCTGCCGTTCTTAACGAATACATATTCAAGCGTTACTCTGCCTGCGTGTATGTTGAGCAAACCTGTGTTTGTCTCGTTGTTCTGAGTTTCGTAAATTGCTGCTACGGGTACAGCACTGCCGTTGTACTCGTAACTCGTAGGCAAACCATCGTCAAACGTTACGGTAACCTTACGGGGAGTTACGGTATAAGTACAAGCTGCGCTTACCGTTTCGTTGTAATTCTTGTTTACGCCGAAGGAACCGCCTACGTAGTATACTACAGCGTATTTACCTGCAACGGAAGGAACTCCCTGAGTATACTCGGTAACAGAGAAAGGAGTATCCTTGAGGTCGTAGTCAATAAAGTACCATTCGCCCGTAGGAACTTCGTTGTTTACGCCGGTTACGGTGATTGCGGGTGCAGAGTTGATTTGTCCGAATGCGATAGATTTCTCTGTTTCGGTAAGATTGAGAACTGCGTCTGCTTTATCAATGTATACGGTGTAAGTTACGTTTGCGGAAAGGTTGTAGTTGCGTGCTGCAATACCTTCGTTGAGTCCGATATTGACATTGAACGAACCTACGTTGACGGTGTCGCCGTTGTGCGCTACGTTGATAATGCTGTGGTCCTTGTCAAGGACGTTGCAAATTACGATATTCTCGCCGGGAAGCGCGGGCTTTTCGTTGTAAATACCGTAAGTGAGCGACTGGTCGAGACCGTTGTACTGTACAGAGAGGTAATAGTCGGACTCAAAAGGAGTCAACGTATTGTTGAGTATAGCGACCTCTCGTTTTGCAATGGTAAAGTCGTCACGCGTCTCATTGAACGTATAGTTCGAATTGGAGAGCGACTCTATTATTACGTAATAGTCTCCCGCGTTGATTGCGGAATTGTTGTCGGGCAAAGAGCCGTCGGAATTGAAGTATTTGAGCGTTATGTCAACGCTGTCGCCCGATACGAGACCGGATGCGATTGACGTCGAATAAAGAACTGCTTCGCCGTCGTATTGATTGTTAGCCGCAAAGTCGGCGGGCTTATTGAGATTGATGGTAAGAGTTTTGGGAACTACGTTCTGATAAACTCTGGGCTGCCACGTTGTAGCGCCGGTAGTTTCGCCCGTACCGTCCGTAGGATAAGCGTCGTTGTCAAGTCTGTAGGCAACGTATCTGTTGGTGGTATCGAGTACGTCGATTGCGCTCTCGGGTTGATTGTTGTAAATAAAGTATTCGTATTCGCCCACGTTCTTCGTATCGTCGAGAGAATAGATGTTCATATCGTCAACTTTCTTTGCTACCCAGTACTGACCTGCTTCGGGAGAGTTGTAATCAATAGTCTTGCATACGGAATTAGTAGCATAGTCGTATACGTCGATATTGGGAATAATAACTCTCGAGCCGTCGTACTCTTTGTCGGAAAGTCTGTAATTCTTGCCTTCGGGAGTAGCGGTTACGTTGTCGCTGAATCTGAACTTGTAATATACGATTTTACCGAGCTGGTATTTGATTTCCGTAGGAGAAGAATGAGTTCTTTCGATAGTGGTATAGGTAACTTCGTATTTACCTGCCTCTTTTTTCGTGGTAATCTTGTCGTAGAAGTTGGTGATATCACCGCTGGTATTGTTGGCGGTATCGAGGTTTACTTCCATCTGCCAGAGAATAGCGCCGGGGTTATTCTGAAGGTCAGTATCGTAAACCGCAAGAACGTCTGCAGTCTTGAGGTTGCTGGAGAAAGTAAGATAAGCGTTGGCTGCCTTTGCAGTTCCGTTAACGTTATAATACTGCCCCGTTGACTCATTGTAATCCATTATGTAGATACGCGTTACGCTCATACCGCAAGTTCCCGTAGCGAAGTTGTAACCCGTTACGCTGGAGTTTTCAATCTCGGACTCGTCATACATAAAGTATACGTTGGATACGGTAGCGCTGCTGTTCTTTTGGTTGCCCGAAAGACCGCATATCTGCGAAGCGATTGAGTTGTTGACCTGACCTATCGGTGAGTTACTCGTATCCTTAACAAGATAAACCGCTCTGCCCGTCCAGGTATTGATAACGCCGTCGATAGAGCCTGCGCTCAAAATATCGCCGACTAAGCTCGACTGGTTGCCTGTATTTTGGGAAGGAATAGCACAGCTTCCTGCTACTATACCCGAATAGGAAAGAGGGTTATCGCCCGCGTTACTTCCGGTGTAACCCGTTACTGCGGCGATATTGCCGCTACCTGCCGTGGTGATATTGTAGACGGATGCGCCGTTGCCCATCCAGCCTGCTACGCCGCCGCCCCATACTCTGACGTTAGCGCTACGGTTTGCACCTCTGGACGCGCTGATATTAGCAGCAGTACCTACGTTGGAATTTGTATGAGTAGTGCCGTTCAAAGTAATCTTGGAGTTGGACACCACGCCGTTGTTAGACAAAAGTCCTACGTATCCGCCAATAGCATAGGAGTGACGCGCCATCTCTTTATAACCGCCCCAGAAGTCAGCCTCTGTGCCTTTCGTAGCAATATCGAGATATCCGTTGACAGTCAAAGAACAGTTGTCAATCGTACCGGAAGATACTGCGGCTATAATTGCACCTGCACCCGATTCGGCAGAGTTGTACGAACCAGCCACTTGTCCGTTATATACGAAATTAATATTTTTTATAGTGCTGCTAGAAGGAATATAGCCTACCAAGCCGCCGTTAAGGTCAAAGTAATCTTCAGGAAAGCCTGAACCATCATACGACAAATCTTGAGTAAACGTATTCTTTAAAGCGTTTTTATAATCGGCGTTTGCACTAATCTGTTGCCAAGGCTGAGTATTGAGCGAAGTCGCGGTCATATATATCTTATGTCCGCAGCCGTCAAGCGTTCTGCCCTCTGCCATCAAGATATTGGTAAACGAACCGCTCCAAGAGAAGCCGGTGATATCTGTCGTAAGATAACCGTATGTTCCGTTGTTACCCTGCAAGAAGGACTGCAATTCCGCTACAGTGGAAATCGGGGTGCCCGATACACTGTAACCCTCTGGTACGTTGCCGTTTATCATCAAATCGCCTATTACGATTGCTCCTTCGTCTCCCGACGCGGCTATAGAGCCGCTTCCGCTACCGCTGCCTGCGACAGTACTGCTGTCTTCGGCAATGGCTGTAGAGACGTTGGAGGTAGCCAAGATGATAGACGCAACTAAAAACAGAATCAATGCTAACGCTACAACTAGCATAAGACTTTGTTTTCTTGCTTTTGTCATAATTACCTCCTGTCATATTGACGGATTGCCCGCCATATCAATATAAGAATTTAATAAATATCGTATTATATTTTTTCCGTCGCAATGCGACGCTTTTTGTCGCGTATGAGTTTTCCGCGGCGGACGGACTAGCCGTCCGCCGTGAGTTTAGTTATCAGACCGTACCTCTTTGTTTTCTTCTCTTTACGGTAACGATTGATGTGATGATTGCCGCTATCATAAGCGCGCCTACTACTCCGATAACAATCCAGCCTACAAGATCGATATTGCGGTCGTTGATTTGTCCCACCTTGAGTTCCCAGGTATTCTGGAGATAATGGTTGTTGTCCACCTCGATATATACGGTATATACGCCGTCGGGCAATACTCCGTCCTTATCAGGCTTAACAAGAGTGAGATTGCCGGTTTCTGCACTCTTGGTGTAGTACAAGAGGTCTCCCGTCTTCTCTACGCCGTCAATCGTATAAGTACCGTAGTAATTGCTTACCGATACTCCCGAAGGAAGCTTGTTGGGCAAGGTTATGCTTGCGCTGTCTGCGGTGAGTGCCATAGGATAGATTTCGATATAAGTCTGCAAATCGAATGCTTCGTAGTTGTTGACAAATACCGTGATATTTCCGCCGTATACTCCCGCGTCGGTTGCGGATACGGTACCGCTGATGAGCGCGTTTACTTCCTTGCCGTGGTCCATATAGTAATAGTTTCCGTCTCTGAACTCAAGACCGTTGAAGGTCAGGTAATGAGCCGTACCGTTATAAGTAGCCACAAGCGCGTTTGCGGAAATGTTGAGCTTAGCGTTTGCAATGCTTACCGTAGCCTCGATATTGAGAGGTACGTAGTTATCCTTGGACATTCTGAGCGTTATTTTGTAATTGCCTACGTTGACGCAAGCACCCAAAGCGTAGATATCGTCGAGCGAATTGTAAGCTCTGCCGTTGTAGTAATAGCTGATAGTCGAGCTTGTCTTGTATTCGTCGGGGATATCTTCGGTTATCTTGTAGGCCTGTGCGTTGTATACGCCGGATACGCCTGCAAAGGTAACGTTCTGGAATACTGCCTTGTCGATGACCATAGTCACATCGATGTAACAGCTTGCGTAGTTTTCGGTTCCTAAATACTCAACTCTGAACGAATACGAGTCTACGTCCATAAACCAGCCGCCGAGTTTGTCCTCGCTCTTATCCACTTCGACGTAAGAGCTTGTTGCAGTATCGAAATACTTGACTACGATTGCGCCCTCGGTAGACATAGAGCTGTCCCACAATACGCTCTTATCCGCCGTAGCCTTGACCTCTATCTTACCCTTGACAACGTCGTAGGTGTGCTTTTGTTCGTCATAATTGTAAACAACGGATTCGCCGGTGATTTCTGTCTTTGCGATATTGACGATGATAAGTCCGAGTTCGCCCGCGTCCTTACCGTAAGTCTGACCCAAGAAGTAATCGTTTTCTCTGACTACTACTTCTACCTTGTAATAACCTCTCTGAGAAGTATTCGTAGTAGGATTGAGGTCATAGGAGCCAACCATTACTTTCTCTACGCTGTCGTAGTACGCGCCATCGTTGTACTTGTAGTAGTTGATGGTGATATCACCCTCTGCGAAGTACTTTTTCTGTTCTTCGGTGAGTCCGAGGTCGTAAGTATTGTTGTTTCCTGTATAGTCTACGTTGACAACCTTCATCTCGATATTTACGAAGCCCTTGGTTACTGTCATTTCAAAGGTGTCCATTCCGTCAACCACATAATTACCGTCGCCTGTGGATATCTTGTAATTGAACTTACCGATTTTGGTAAATCCTGACATAACTTTATCGTCTTCAACGAAGGTGTAATCTACAGTCGCTTTCTTTGTTTCGCCTGTTATCGCGTCTTTATAAGTAGCGGTAATTTCGTGAGTAAGTCCGTCAAACTGTATCTTTGTAGGTATGTTTGTCGAGCCGTCGTATCTGAGGTCAACGAATACGGGCAAAGGTACGATTTGAATGGAAGAACTGTTGATTGTTACGTCAATGCTGTCATTTGCCGTATGAAGCTTACCTTCAACCGCATAAGTACCTACGCTCGCGCCCTTCTTAGCATTAGTGGTAAGGTCGATTCTCGCTACTTCGTCAGCCGTAATGTTAGCATCGACGTAAGCAGGGATATCGTCACCGTAGAAGTACTGAGCGTTGAGGTAATCTTCAAGATTTACGGTTACGCTGAGTTTGGTGATGTTGGCTGCTACTTTGTTGATTGCCTCCGCATTCTTCTGATAGTCGCCGCTGAGGTCTGCAAACCATACGTCAAACTTATAGTCGTCATCGCCCTCGAGTACAGCCCACATTCTGATATTGGTAGAGCCTATAGAAGCTCTTTCGTATTCGAGCACGAGCTTGATGGTCGAGAATTCGGGAATAACAGTGGTTGCGTTGTAAGCGTCGGTGTTGACCATTACGTAACCTGTTCTGTCCAGTCTGATTTCGAGTTCGGGACCCTTGTAAGCCTGAGTGCTGTCGTATACCTTATTAAAGTAATC
Source organism: uncultured Christensenellaceae bacterium (assembly GCA_944380355.1). Taxonomy (GTDB): domain Bacteria; phylum Bacillota; class Clostridia; order Christensenellales; family UBA3700; genus RACS-045. The sequence goes on along the minus strand of CALWHJ010000002.1, from coordinate 182,574 downwards.
GGGATCGCCTGCGAGTATATCCTTGAGCGAATTTCCATCCTTGTCGGTAATTGCCTCGAGCGAGATGTCGACATAGAAGTCAGCCATCTTCATATAAACGCAGAATTGACCGACAAGTCCGTCTGCCGTACCGTTGGCATATACGTCTTCGTAAAGTCCCTCGTTGTTGACCATCTTTACTCTCAAGTCAGCGGGAGAATAGGTATCGTAATCGCCTATGTTCCAGTCAACCGTGTTGATGAAGTCGCCGTTTACTACCGCGCCCATCTCCTTCCATACGGGGTTGCCGTCTCCGTCAACGCTGTCGCTGACGTACAAAGTCCAACCGGAATTACCTATTTGCGCACTGTTCATCAAATTGAAACCGTCCGGATCGTAAGTACCGTAATAGGGTGAATATCCGCTTACGCTTACGTCGAGACTTCCCGCATTGAGGTCAACGAGAGCCTTTATTTCAAAAGTGGTTGAGTTGCCGACCACGTCGGTATAGGTAAGAGAGTGCGCTTTGTCATCCGTCAAAGTCAAAGTAACGTTGTACATATTTCTCTCGTCAACGATTTCGTTGGAGATATACGTATTGCTGTCGGAAGCAACTGTCTGCAAACCGCTCTTTCCGTTTTCGGTTACGGTAAACGTAACGATAACCTTTTCTTTCTGCCAACTGTTGAGTATAGCTTCGGTTACTTCGGTACGTACACCTTCGGCATTTTCCGTAAAGTATCTTACGTCATAGATTTCGGGAGCCTCGTTGTCGATTTTAACCGTCTTGGACGAGCTGACCGCAACTACTACGTAATCTTGCAGAATTTCGTCGAACTTGTACGCGTAGAAGGTGTACTGCATACCGTTTTTACCGGTACCCTGTCTTGTCATAAATGTCGCAGAGTTGTCGGTATCGGGAACTTCGATTTGCTCGGATGCGAATACGCCGTTTTGCTGATATCTCATCATATCGAAGTCGTTGGCTCTGTCCATCTTAAGAGTGAATTTAAATTCTTTCTCCCAACCTGTGGACGACGTAGTATTTGCTTCGTCGTATGAGAATACGCCCTGCGTAATGGTAAAGGTGTAGTCGGTCTTTGCCTGCCAAGCTATCATTCTGTCCGTTTCGCTGTAGTAGCCGTAGGTGTTAGTACCCAGCTTTACAGCCGTACGCATCGAATACGTTCCGGGCATATAGGATTGAGCTATATCGGTAGCATAACCGTCTCTGTATACTTCCCAGGTGTAATCCTCGGTAGGTTGCTTGTCGCCGCCTACGAAGTTTGCCGTAGGGAGGGAGAGAGCGCCGCCGACTCCTTCGTAACCCTTGGTGTTTTTACCGTTGACGTAGTTGCCGTTGTCGGTATAAGTGATATTGCCCATAGTACCGAAGGTATAGTTGAACTTACCGTAGTCGGTAGATTTGAGCATATAGATTTCTGCATATATAGGCTTATCGACGTCCATATTGATATGGTTGGTCAAAGAGCCGTTTTTGTCGAATACACCCGACCAGATAATCTTACCCGTCGAGCCTTCAGGCATAAAATACTTATGATAAGCAGTGCCTGTGGTGGACATATCGAAGTCGCTGATAGCTTCTTTCTCGTCATCGTGTCCGTCTGCTACAGCTTCGATTCTTATATCGTAAAGTACGGTAGAGTCATCGTATCTAACGCTCATCGAGCCGCCCGTGGAAGAAGGATAAATCTCCGTCCAATTGTCGATTTTCTGTGCGCTGTCAAGAGTGGTGTACTCTGTACCGCCGTTGGACTTGGTAAGAAGATTGAGGTTGTAAAGTACCGCGCAGGACTGTACGTTCTTACCTACAAAGTCAAACAGCAAACCTTTTACTGATTTGTATGTTTTGCCCCAGTTGTCTTCTCTGGTACCCGTCCAGGACGAGATGATACCCTTTATCTGTCCTTCGTTTACCTCCGCAGAATCGAAAGTAACGTCGCCGTTAATATTGCTGCTGGTTGCGATTGCACCGCCTGCAAAAGACATTTTGTCAACGTCTCCGTGCGAAGTGTTGGAGCAAGCGTAAATACGTCCGCCGCCAGTCAAAGCGCAGTATTCTACTTTCGCACTTCCGCTCTGCAACTTACCTATCATACCGCCCGCTGCAGTACCTGAATTCCAGTGGTCGGTAGGCCAAAATGCAGCTTCACCTTCGACAAAGACTTCTATACCGCCGTCGGTAGAAATATTGACTTGAGAATTAGACAATACACCTGCTGTCATAGCGCCTGCTATACCGCCTACGTATCCCGTATTCTGATAAAGCTTTCTGTCGCCGCCCGGCTTCATATAAAAGTTGAATATGCCGTTGACGTTGAGACGTATATTGTCGATGGTGCCTTTGTTAAGACCCGTTACGATACCTGCCGAAGCTACTACGCCCGAATCCTGAGGAACGTAAAGCGCGTTAGGATTGGAAGCCGACTGCGTGATGATATGGTTGGATGAGAAGTCAATCGTCAAGTTTTTGATAGTACCTTGGTTGACTGCACAAAGATAACCTGTAAACCAGTGAGTACCGCCGTTGTCGCCAGTATTGTCGCCGAGGTTTGCAAACGAGCCGTTGCCCGAACCCGCCTCGATGGAAACCTTGTAACCGTTACCGTCGAGATATTTGGTAAATACCGAATTAGAGCTGTGTACGCTCACGGTACTGTATCCGGACTTGTTTATGCCCGAGAATGCAATGGCTACGTCGTTGGCAAGATATGCGTATTGATAAGAACTGTAAGAACCCGAGTTGTTCAGATAATCGTAAAGCATCTGACCGTTAGTAATGGTCAAAAGACTGTTGACGTCCGAAAGTCCCAACTGCGCTGCCAACTGACTCTTGGTATAGTGTCCGTCTTCAGCCGCATCGTCCGTTATCTGTCCGTTGGTACCGTTGTAGCTTGCATACATAAGCGTCTCTTCCGTTGCCGCGGAAACAACGCTCATCTGCTCTGCACCCAGTGCCGAGGACATTGCTACCGCGAGTACTGCAATAAGCAGTACCGCGATAACGCTGATTGAGATTTTAGTAAATGTCTTATTATTCATAATTCGCTAATCCCCCTGTCAACCTTGCACTCCGCTGTCGGAGGTGTTGATTTGCTGTTTAACTACGTGCATCTTAAGCGTGGTTTCGATTGCTATATCGCCGCTGAATACGGTAACCTTTACGCTCATTGCCGCGTTGAGGATTTCTTCTTCAGAAGAAAGTACGTTGCCTGCATTGTCTTTGTAAACTATGCTGTTTTCGTCGGAAACTATCAACAAAGTGTATGCATCGTCCGCAGTGTAAGCAAGATTCGAGATGTCAATAGTACATTCGTAGTTGCCGCTTGTGCCGTCGGTGAAGTATACATTGAGATTCTTGACAATCTTCTTTGTCTGCTTCTCGTTCTCGGTAAGGCTGGTGCCGCCCCAGGTTACTACCTGATAGGTGTTGCTACCGCCGACAGAGCTGATATCTGCAGCCGTCTTAGCCTTGACGTTTGCATTTATTCTGAATACCTTCTGACTTGCGCCCGTACCCGCTATAGCTTTTACGTTATATACGTCGCTTACGGCATAGTTGATTTCGCTCAAATCCCAGGTTACGGGAGTGGTGTAGTTGATTCTTACCTCAGTGGAGGTGATGAGCGTCTTGTTGTTTGCTACGAAGTCTGCTACTTCCTTCCACTCCTTGGTAGTGAATACGAAGTCTTTGACCTCTCCGTCTACAGTCTGCGAGTAGTTGATGATGTAGCTGAAGTAGTAGCTGTAGTCGGAAGTTGCCGCAATGGTGCCCATATTGACGTTTCCGTTTACGGTTACGGTATCGAGATTAATCGTACCTACCTTCTGATAGAGCAGCAACGTGTCGGTAAATGCGCTGTATACTCTGTTGCCGTTTTCGTCGTAAGTAAACGTGTAGGAGTCAATGTCTACGCTCTTGAGGTCGGTTACGAGAGCCGAACGGTCAAGTATCTCTACGTTGACGTCGTAACGGTACGTGTCGGTTATTACCGCGGTTGCGGTCATTCCCTTCTGTCCTGCCATAGGAACGTAGCCTGCGTCCTGATAATCCCATATCCATTCAGCTACGGGAAGTTCGGTAGTCTTGCCCGTATCGTAAACAACGGTTACGGTCTCGGGGAATGCGCTCTCGCCGTAGTAGTTGACGCGTACAGGGTCGATATAATACGTTCCGCCTGCGTATGCGCTGCCTGCAAGATTGATACCTACGGGATTGAGGTCTTCTACTCTGACGTTTACGGTAATCGTCTGTTCAAAGTTGCCTATTACGCCGGCAAGCTTGCCTTCATAATCCATACCGATACGAACCTTGAGCTGTGCAAACTGGTTAGCGTACTTAACTTCGAAGTTTTCCGTGCCAATCCACTCGATAGGCATATAGTATACCTTGCCGTTGGTGAATTGTACGTATGCGTGGTCAGGATAATTTGCCTTGCCCAGTTCTTCGTTGATAAAGTACTCGAAAGGATCGATATAATACATCGACTGAGTGAGCTCGTCATCAAAGTAAATTGCTTCGATTTCGTTTCTCATTACTACTACCTGGGTATTGAAGTCCCAAGTGAACGAAGAGTTAGGATAATCTGCATTGTCAAGCGATACTTGGATGTTCTGGCTGGTAGTATTGTTGTTGTCCCAGCTGAAGTCTATTCCGCTGTAATCGCCCCAAGTAATCCGTACGTCTTCGCTGTAAGAGTCGATGATTTCCTGAGTGCCGTCTGCCGACATATACTTGTCATAGTACTCTGCCGTAGCAACGGTGGTGAAAGGATTGTACTGCTCGTCACCCGTAATCAGGTACATATAGTATCTGTAAGGGTCAACTCTCAGAGTGTTCTCCAAACCGTTGATTGTGAGTTTTGCAACGTTCTTGGTTTTGACCGTAAAGATGAGTTCTACTCTCTGCTCGGTCGCACCGCTTCCGATATATGCGTATGCCATAAACTGCGTACCGCTTACGTTGGTGGAATATACTCCGTCTTTGTCGAGTGCTCTGTTGAAGAACTCGTCAGCACCAACTGCTACCCAGTCTCTGGATACTTCAAGACCGGTGGACAAGCCGTCTGCGTACTTGAAGAATATGGTATCGGATATATAATCGGTTATCTTAGTAGATTTAATATTATATTGATACAAATCAATAGTAATTACGTTACCGGTGACACCGTCGATATTGATTTGAGTTACGGTACTGTCAAGATATCTGAACTCTACGTTTTCGACTACCGTGCCGTTAGCGAATGCAGCCTTACCTACTACCGTATGCTCGGTATAAGCCTGAGGAGCGTTTTCGCTGAAGGTTACGTACTTGGTGTGAATCTTTCTGCTTGTACCGTCATTGAGATTGATGGTTACAAAGTCAGGCAACTCGTCATATACGTGCATCGAAACAGGGTCGATACTATTTATTCCGCCGCCGTCGTCAAGTACGGTGATTACGGTATCAATCGTACGTGTTACGTTGTTAGCGAATGCCGCCGTACCTCTTACTACGTAAGTGCCGGGAGTATTGAAGTTGAGCTGGTCTATGGTCTTGTCAACCGTAGTACCGTTTTCGCTGACAATCTTGAATACTACCGTTGCCTTGTACAAATCCTGAGCTTTCTGGTAGCTTGCCTGCTTACCGCTGAAGTGTTCGCGGATAATTGCCGCTACGCCTTCGGAGTTGTTAGCATACGAATAAGGGTCGTAGGTAATCTGCATAGGAATTCCGTTCCACGTTACGATACCCTCAGGGAAGAGAATTCCACCGTCGTCGCCGTATACGGGTTTACCTACGCTGTCGGAAGTGTTGTACAGCTTAATCGACGTGAAGTAACCGTCTCTGTTGATAACGCTGTTGTTGTTTACGTTACCCTTTCTGCCGCTCTTGGAAGCCGAATATGCAACCTCTCCGTTGGTATCGTAGATATCCTGTCCCCAGTCGAATCCGTCGATACTGATGTTGGCTATCGTAGCGTCCGCCACTTCCACGTTGACAGTGAGTTCGTTGAATACCGCGAAAGGCAAGATACCTGCGGTAATGTTTCTAACCTGTCCGAGTACGCCGCCTATCAATGCGTTAGTGATAAGAGGTGCAACCCAGCCGTATCCCAAAGAGGATATAAGGTCTTTAAGTATAGGAACTACCTGTGCACTGAGACTATCCCAGAATACACCGGTTTCTTCTCTCGTCCACGTTACCTTGGAGAGATAGTTGTCGGTAAACATGTCGGGAGCCAATTCCGCAAGGTTGAGGATGGTGTTGGGACCGAATACCAAAGACAGTATATCATCGAGAAGTTTGTTGATGAGATAAGGGTCAAACTTAACGTTTACACCGAAGTTGCCGTTGGAAAGCAAGCTTGCTTCGATACCGCCGCCGAGAAGTGCGACTACGTCGAGATTAGCAAAGATTGCGTCGAAAGGACTGGGCTCGGTAGCGGTTGTTTCGTCGCCGCTCTGAGTGCTGCCCGTTCCTTCTTCTACCGTGCCTTCGCCGGAAGGAGGTACTTCGCCGCTGCCGTCGCCGCTGCCGCCGATACCGTCGAGTGCGCCGTCTATCTGAGCAAACAGCTTGTCAAACGTACCCGAAAGCATTCCGACAAGGTCGAGATCGAAAGACAAAGCTCCGATGGTATTACCGATATCGACTACGAGATTGATTACGTTCGAACAGATATAGAGAGTCATCTGTTGAGAAGGTTTGGTATAGTCAAGTATGACGTAAATCAAAGGAGTAAACGTGCCTTGGTTGGAGTTTTCGTATCTCGTGCTGTCTATCTGTGCAAGAGTAATAAGGAAGCATCCCTTAGGAACGGTTACCGTATTGGCAAGGTTAGTAAGAGTCTTACTCGTCTGGAGTTTTTCTATGATAACTCTCGTGTACATTGCCTGATTGCTTCCCTTGGTTACTTCGGTATCGCCCGTAAAGTTAGCTATATCGAGAGTGAAACCTATATTGAGGTTGTCGAGCAAAGCTCTCGTAAACGTCTCGCCGTTGCTAGCGTCCCAGTCGGGAATAGCATCGTAGTCGATATTTACTACGGGAGCTTCACCGATGGCAAGCTGCATATTGACTTGAGCGGAGATATCCTCTACTCCTATGTCAAAGTTAAACGCGTTGCCGCCGAACAAGTCGAGGTCGGCTGCAAGGCTTATATCCATACCGAGATTCATACCTGCAAGAGTATTTATTATCTCTGCAAAGAGCGCAGCGGTAACGTTGATGGTAATCTTGGTATCTTCGAATCCTACGGCGCGCAATACATATTCTATAATATCCATAGTAGTATCGTCGAGAGCCGCATCTGCGGATTCTTCGTCGGTAGCGATTTCTACGTCGGTATTTTCTTCATCGCCTGCACCGGGAATGGTAGGCAAACCGCTGTCTGCGAGCAAATCGTTGATTATCTCGTTGAGGTCAAGACCTTCGATGTCGCTTACTATTCCGTCAAGTGCTCCGAACAATTTTGTAATAATGTTGGAATTTACGATTTCAACCTGGAAGAATCCGAGACCTTCGAGGTCAATCATAAGGCTGTTACGGTAAATGTATACGCCGAATATCTGTTTGCCCTCATAAGATAACGTAAGCACTACGGTGCTGTTTGCCGTATTCTTGAGGTCGAGATCCCATTGTACTACGAGTTCTACGAAAGAGTTCCAGTCGTCAAGGTCGAGAGTGATAGGCAACTCGAGTCTGCGTCCCGCGCTCGCGAGAATATTATTGATAAGCTTAGTAAGGTTCATCTCGTTGTTGAGAGTCTGCAAATCAATCTTTGCTTTTATCGTAGCCTTACCTACCGTATTGATAATTGCTTGTACGAGGTCGGATTGATATGCCTCGAATTCGCTTATCTTCTGTTCCATATCGAATTTGGCGTCACCGATATCTCCTACTATAATAGGATTTTCGTCATCGCCCGCGATAAAGGATAGAGTCATACCGCTTCCGTAGTTGTATTCTTTACGAGCATACTCCTCGGAAGTGTAGTAAATCTTATTGCCGTCACTGTCTCTCGAAGGCAATCTGTTACCCTCTGCGTCATAGTAGTATACGGCGTTGCCTTCAGCGTCCTGCATAGGTATCAATTCACCTGCAAAATGGAATTCAAAGCCGTTCTTTCTGCCCATCTGGAAGCTGAGACTGAGTTCCATCAAGCTCAACGCCTCGGCTATAGTCTGTCCGAGTTCTGTCTGAGTCTGAGAAAGAATGGAAAGTATAGCAGCAAGAGATACGGTTGCGTATATCTTGTCGCAGTTAAGACCGAAAATAATTGCCTGCAACTCTTCTTCAGGTATTTCGGGAACGGTTCCGTCACCCGTCGTACCAGAGGTCTGGTCTGTAAGATATGCCGTAGCTGCCGCAGAAGCGTCTGCGCTTTCTCCGGGCGTCTTGTTAAGACCGAGAAGCTCTACGAGGTCAAAGTCAAAAGGCAAATTGCTGTCCATTCCGGCTCCCTCGAGCAGGTCACCCAAAGTCGAGCCCAACAGATTGTATACCAAATCGGTAAAGTTGAGCGAGAAGCTGAGCTTAGGCAAGGTTATGCTTGCAATCTTGAAGTTGGACAAATCTATGAATATCTGGTTGTGATATCCGTAAATTCCCAATATAACCTTATCTGCAGGAATAATAGTAGTACCGCCGACTTTTATACCTTCGAGAGTCTTGAGTTCTACCACTATCTGACTGTTGTACGCGTCTATGCTGTCAAGCGATATCTGTATGTTGAGCTGAGCGTCCAAAGTAAAGTTTTCGTTAAACGTCCACAGCATCTCGGTCTGAGCAAGCTGAGTTACTCCGAAACCTGCAATGAAAGGAGCAAGGTCATAAGTACCCTTGTTGAAGTTGAGAGTAAATCTGCTGCTCATAGTAATTCCGCCGAGTATCTTGTCAATCAAACCTTTTCTTTCGTTGTCGACGGTGAACAGTGAGTCGAAATAACTCGTATTGTCAAGGTTTACTCTGTCAGCAATATATACGCTGAGATTTTCTTTTGCCGTTCCGATGAGGAAATCCCATATCTTGAGTTCTACGTCAAACGCAGGGTCGCTCTCACCGTCGAGAACCGCAGCGTTTACTTTGACGCTGTCAAGACCTATATCCGAGAAATTGATAGAGAGGACTATATCTCCGATATAATCAGGGAAAGCAAAGTTTATAGGTTGAGGATTGGTTTCGCTCTTAAGCAAATTATTGAGCGAAGAAAGGAAATCATTGTTGAGAATAATGTCGATTGAGTCATTGTCCGCAACTATATTCTCAGGCAACATCAGCAATTCGCCGATAACCTGTACAAATCTCTGCACTCCTGCAGATACGTAAATCTTGCCGTCCTCTCCCTCGCTGAGAGCAACTACGGAAGTACCGCTTGCTTTTGCGCTGGAAAGAAGCTTGAGTACGTCAGCCCCGGAAGTGGTGGAAAGTTGTCCGTTATCCTCGACTTCCACATTGAGATTGCCGTTTTTGATATCGTCATAGCTAGTGCCGAATACTCCGTCAATCGCTTCGGTAACAAGGTCAACGAGCGCATTGATGAGGTCGGACAAACCTGCATTAACCTTAAGGTTAACACCCTTCATATAGTCGGGAAGCAATCTGTCGAGATTGAGATAGAAGCTGCCTTCGGTATAGTAAATGCCCATTTGAGGTACGGGTTGATCGCCCTCGAGCTCCTGATAATTACCGAACTGGTCGATAAGATAGAGTTCGATGGCAATCTTGTTGTTGTCGACAGGCTTTCTGTCATAGTTGAGATCGAGATCCAATGCGAATTTCAACCTCAATCCCGTACTGCCTTCGAGCAACAATACGTCGAGAGGCAATATGTTTTGTCCCATAAAGCCGTTGATAATCTTACCTACGTCAAGCTGAGTCTTAGATCCGTCGGGGTTAATTCTCGTTCCGAGAGTAAAGTCAATTGTGAAATTAATATTCGTAAGCGAAAATTCGCTTATCTCCATTTCGTCAATTGCGGGAATATTCATATCGCAGGGAGTATTGCCTAGGTCCAAAGACAATTGAACTTTGTTTGTAGCTCCGTCACTGTGAGCTACCGAATCCAAATCCAAATCGGTAAGTTTTCCGTCTACGTCAAAGTCTGCGTCGATATAAAAATCTGCTTGAGGTACTACTTCGAGGAGATAGTTGAATATTATATTCAAATCCAAAGGAAGGTCGCCCAAATCGAACGCGCCCAGAATACCGCTTGCGTTTTGCAGCAAATCTCTGAGCTTAATCTTCATACGTATGTTTTCGAGTACCTTGGTCTCCGAATTGTAAGTAGCGACAGGGTCCTCAAAAAGCAAACCTATTACAAGATTCAATACGTCATCTATCGTCAAGCCTACTTTTTCGGCCATCAAATCGTTGAGCATCGTAATCAATTCGCTGAACAATTCAGGACTTTCCTTCATCATAGCGATGAGATAATTCATATCGAAGTCCGACAAATACAACAACGCTCTGTCATTGCCGAGTTCGTCTTTTCCGAGGTCTAAGTACGCCTTGCCGTCGACTACGTAGAGAGCAAATTTCATAGCTCTGCTTTCGTCAGGCTGGTCCTTGCCCTGCAGATATACGCCGAGCACCAACTCGTTTTTGACAGTATCAAACAAGTTGACCTGGAACAACAAGGTTATTATCTCGTTGGTATCAGGCTTGTCGATTTTTACCTCGAAGTCGACACTCATCGTATCTTCTTCAGGACTGTCGGCACCGTTGGCAATCTTGTTCAAGGCGTCATTCGGCGACATATAGGCAGGCACTTCGCCCTCCTCGTCTTCGTCACCGTCGTCGGGGGGACCGTCAGGGCCGACAGGGCCGACAGGCGGTCCCTGATTTTCGTCGCCGCTTACGTCTCCGCTAGGATTTTCTTCTCCATTGCCGAAGAGGTCGCACGCCGCAAAAAGCGACGAGAGCGCGAGAACAAAAATCATCACTAAAATTGTCAAAACTATAAGTTTAGATTTTCTCATAATAATTTCCTCTCCTATATTAGTAAATTTATAGTGTTATAGTGCACACTAATTTTAAAAACGCTACCTTAAAAAAAACTTAAAAAACATTTTGTCCTCTTTATATATAGCACTTTCGTAATACAGAAAGTAATACAGTCTTAAAAAATGAACCTTTTCCTTAGCGCGAAAAATGGACTTTTATGCGTTTTGAGTGCGTTTTACGCAGATAGAATTTTTTAATGATTTTACATAAATTTTACATTAATAAAACTTAAACAATCCTTAATTTTTGCAAAAATTTTTCTATTTTTTAATTTACTACACACTAAACCAATGAGGACAAATATCCTCCCTGTCGTCAAACCATTCATTGTTTAAGCTAATATTACTCAATTCGTCAAACTGCAACTATATTTGCTTCTGAAAAAATCTTTGTTATAAGCATCGAAACATTTATTGATTTTTATGGACAAAATAGTGCAAAAATATGCACTGTTTAATCGACAAAATCACTCTGCCACATCAGCAAGCAGTGCCGACGCATTTTTAAATAATCGGTCAAAAAACAAGCCGGTTTTTTATCAATTTCTATTCCTGTATCAGCTATTTGTATACTTGTTTTATAAGTATATATGGATAGTCAATACAGAATGTAACAGAATAACATATTATCATAAGTATAGATGCCGCTAAAGCCGCAACCGCTTATATACAAGACGGAAAAAAGGCACCCGAAGACGCCTTTTATACATATTTATTTTAAATTATAACGTTATACCGACTCAGCTATTTTCGCCGGTCTTATCCATCTCTATATCTACTCTAAACCCGTGAGGAGAATTATGGCTTGCGTGTACGTCCCATTTTAAAGTTTGCGCTATCGACTTAACTATCGACAAACCAAGTCCGCTGCCGCCGGTAGATTGCGTACGCGAATTATCGGCACGATAGAATCTGTCGAATATCTTTTCCAAATCCTCATCGCTTACGCCTTGCCCCGTGTCAGCCACGCTTACGTGCACTTTTGTAGACGTATGACGCACCTGTATGATTACAGCATCTCCCTTGCGCGTGTATTTAACTGCATTGTCAAGCAGAATCATTACTGCCTGCCTTATTTTATCAGCATCGGTAGTCGCCATTATGTTTGGCGCAATATCCGATATAAACGTCTTATCGTCCATCTCGCACATCAGTTCGAAAGGCTCGACCAAATCCTGCAATAACTGCGATACGTTGCAGTACGTCTTGTTTACAACAACTCTGTTGTTGTCCGAGCGCGACAATTCAAGCAAATCGCGCACCATTCTCTTCATTCTCGTAGCTTCGTCAAGAATTACCATCAGCTTGTCAGAACTGTCTTCTATACTCTTGTCCGAATGCGCAAGAATATTGTCTACGTTAGTCTTGATTACAGCAAGCGGAGTATTGAGTTCGTGCGATATATCGTATATCATTCTGTTGCTGCTCGCAACGAGTTTTTTATATGGACGAATTCGGTATTTACTCATTATCGCAGCAAAGACTATTACCAGTCCCATTGCCAGCAACATTATTGTAATGGATATGGCTGTTCCTTTCTCGAATATCGCGTTTTCGCTCTCGATATTTCTGAAAATCATCAAATGCGCCGCACCGTATTCGTTTTCCTTAACAACATCCATCGAAAGCGCAATATAACTTTCCCCGTTTATATCGTATACACCCTCGTCTTTTATCGGCACGTAACGCTCAGGAATACCATCGACAGACTGACTACCCAGCCCTTTGTCGTCAAGTCTTTTTCCGTCTGCACCGTAATATATGACGTACCACGTATCTGTAAGCGTAGCAGCTTCTGAGCGCGTAAGAATTTTAGTAGTACCGAATTCCTTGCCGTACGTCTTTGTTCGCGTCGTCAAATCGCTCATCAATTGATTTTTCCAAATCTGAATAATTAAAATAGTGGATAAAAGAAAAATGATAAAAGGAATTACAATGTTTAGTATACTAAACATTGTATTCTTGTCTATAGGCGTCTTTCTGCCGCTATCCTCAATCTTCAACCTTTTCTCTCCACATATAGCCGATATTTTTTATCGTCTTGAGATAATCCTTGCAACCGTACTTTTCAAGAATCTTGCGGAGATTGGACACGTAAACTTCTATAACGGTTATTACGGTATCGCTGTCGAAGCCCCATATTCTGTTGAAAAGCTGCTCTTTGGGAATGATAATATTGCGGTTGCGGATAAGATATTCGACTATATCGTACATCTTGCCGGCAAGCTTGACGTATTCGCCGTTGACCTTGAACATCTTGTTGGCAAAATCAAGCTCAATGTTGTCATAAGTGTATTTGGTATGAAAATTATTGTTGTATCTTCTCAATACGGCTTCTGCTCTGGCTACAAGCTCGTCTCTGTCGAAAGGCTTGGGAAGATAATCGTCCGCACCGAGCTTAAGTCCTTCGATTTTCTTATCCGTGCTGCTGAGCGCGGTAAGAATGATTACGGGGCAGGTACTCTTTTTTCTGAGTTCCTGCAATACTTCAAAACCGTTTTTCTTAGGAAGAAGCAAATCGAGAATAATGAGGTCGTAAGTGTTTGACTCAGCCATATACAACCCCTCGAGGCCGTCGTAAGCGGCGTCGCTCGTGCCGAGTTTTCCCAAACAATCTCTGATGCTCTGATTAAGATTGATATTGTCTTCTATAACCAAAAATTTCATACGTACCTCCGCCGAGCATTGTCGGCAAACAATTATTGTTTACAATTATTATAACACACCATTTAACGGTTTAGCAATAACAAAATAAAACAGTATCAAACTATATCCCGCTTGACGCAAAGCTCTTACGTTAAGCGTGTAAAAAAATCATTTTATTACATTGAATTGATATCCGTTTTGTGAATATTTTATTCTCCTGTCAAACGCAGTTTTTTCAAACTTGTAGCGATTTTGTTTTGAACACGAATAAAATTGTCAATATCTCTCTGTCCTATTTCAGAAAAACCCGGACAAAAGTTTTGCGTTTTTTGCAAATCTGTTTTGGTATCGGCGCCCGCATTTTCGTCGTCTCTTTTGCGCCTATCGAAAAACACCTCTCTAGCCCGCTAATTTATCAAAAACCGCTTTATTTACTGATATATTCTCCACCTTCTGTTTTTATATACCGTTTGCAATAAAAATAGACGGTAACAGATGAAGTAAACGTTTATAAACCATCTCCTTTTCTCTACCTGAAACATTTATTTTTGACGCAATCTTAGAGCGGCAATTTTCTTTACGCGCACCGATACGCGCTCACGAACGTAAAACAAAGTTAATCCCTCTTGTTTTTCACAACCGTTATGTCCATAAAATTTTAGTCAAATATATGCTTTATTTTGCGATTCAAAGCGTTGATATTTTATTGATATTAAGCTTTACCGACGCCCTTTAAAGCCAATCCCTCCTTAACTTTTTTTAAGTTTGAATAGCCGCTTATAAAATTAGCCGCCCGCTTGCACGGGCGGCATTTTGTCACTGTCTTTACGGTAAGGCTATGCTTGTATCTGCGCCTTTTGCCTTCCGATTTTAAAGATTGGAAATTTGTATAACTACATCAGTATACAAATCTCTTTGCTACTATAAAGTACTTCCATCTCGTGCTGCTAATCTCTTCGATTACCGCAAAATCGCTTGCCGTATGCAGTATGTAGTTATCTCCGAGATAAAGCGCGACGTGACCTATTCTTTCAACTCCGCTGAGATTATACCTCGACGAATTAGTGAAAAACATCAAGTCGCCTCTCTGCAAATCCCCGCTTGCAACCTCTCTTCCTTGCAGCACCTGAGTACGCGTAGTCAGATCGAGGTTTATGTTTGCTCCGTGATAATATATATACTGCATTAACGCCGAGCAATCGTATTCTCCTTGCACAAAATTGGTATTAAGCTTTCCGTTGCCCCAGTGATAACGCTGACTGCCCCATACGTAAGGATATCCCATAAGCGTCTCGCCTATCGCGATTACACTCTCAACCTTTTCGTTGCTTTGAGTCATCTTCACTATGTAGGCATAGCTGTTACCCGCATAGACGTATGCCGTCTTTTGTTTATACACAGTCTTATACCAACCGTTTGATTCGCCTTCAAAACGCAACATATCGCCTTTGTCCATTTTACCTACTACCGCAGCCCCGGTATTCGGCGCAGAACGGATATTGAGCGATGACGTATTGCTCTTAATCATATACGAATAGCTTACGGCGGGAGCTAGCGTATCTTCGTTGTCGGGAGTTTCTTCCTCATCTCCCGAGCCGTCTTCGGGAAGAGAGGGAAGTCCGCCCTCGGGCTGGAACTTATCCCAGTCCACAACCCAGTCTTTTTCACCTGCAGGAGTCGCGCACGCCGCAAAAGTAAAGGCGCAAATAAGCGTACACAACAAAACGGTGATACTTGTTTTCGTCAGTCTTTTCATATATACGACCTCCTTTGTCTTTTGTACTTACATTTTAACAGAGGAGGGCGGGGGAGGGCAATGCACAAAATTTTCCAATTAGGCGAGCGCGTAGAGCGGCACACCTTTTCCTTTTGTCCGCGGTACGCCCGCGGCAGTTACGGTTCGCTCACCTCGACAGAATACCTACGCTTACGAGGTATCGAAAGCGTAAGGCAAGACGTCGGGTTCGCTCTATACCGACAAAGCCGTAATAGAGTGGTAAGGATAACGGCTTTTTGAGATTGATTGCGAAGGGCGCATACTTTGCGTATGTAACCGAGCAAGAATATCGCAATAAAAGGCGCTAGGCGTGCCGCTATATTACGGCGCAAACGAAACGGTGTATATTCGACAAGCAAATATAACCGTTTGTCGGTACTGTTTTCAAACTGATATAAATTCCACTTGCGCGCAAAATGTGCGTATATATGCCCGCACATATACGTATACACGCGTTGGAAACTTAATTTATACAATTTAAGCCTTATGTAAATTGTATAAATTATTATATTATAATATATTAATATATTTAATACCTGTATATCGCTCTCAATTGCGCATATACGATAATAAAAAAAGAGATATTATTAAACTTCGTGCGAGCGCGGAGAGTGGTGCAGAGTTTGTCTTTTCCAGACCGAGCGCGACAGGCGCATACTTTGCGTATGTAACTGAGCGCGAGCGTCGCAGATAAAGGCAAAATATGCGCCGCTATATTACCAACTCTGTGCAAGCGCGGAGATTAGTGCAGAATAGCGATTTTGAAGAGAGTTCGCGAGCGGAGCGTACTAGACGTACGTGACCGAGCAATCGCAAATATGCGCCGATATATTACTAACTACGTGCGACCGCGGAGAGTGGTGTGATTTTGTGAATTTTAAGAGAGTTCGCGAGCGGAGCGTACTAAGCGTACGTGACCGAGCGTAACTGCTCGCGAAAATTCGCAAAGACGCGCCGCCTTGCCTTATTACTAACTTCGTGCGACCGCGTAGAGTGGTGCAGAGTTTGTCTTTTCCAGACCGAGCGCGACAGGCGCATACTTTGCGTATGTAACTGAGCGCGAGCGTCGCAGATAAAGGCAAAATATGCGCCGCTATACGCGGTCGCCTAAAAAAGGTTGTCTTTATCAAATATTAATGCTATAATTATCACCGAGGAAAAAATATGCAAAATCTTACTTCAAAACTAAAATTATACGATATATCGAATACTATATTGGAAAGATTCGTAAAACTGTCGCAAAACTCTCAGGAAGTCAATCTCAACAATACTTTGGGGGATTTGATGGACTTTGCAAATACGCACGCAGTAAAAGGCAACAGCTGGCATTATTATATAGCTTATTTCATTGCAAGCGACGTCAACGCTTTTTCGCTTGCCTACGAGCGCAGAGAAAGCGTGGAAGGCTCGCTTGAGAACATTGCCTACGACGATTGCAAAATCCTTATGGAGATTTTCAACTACCGCTTGGAAAGCATAAACTTAATCGGAGATACGGCACAATACATTACAAAATTCAAAAGCACCTTGGCTGCTTCGGCTAAACCATATGCGGATTTGATTGCCGTATTTACTGCAAAACTCGAAAAATGCAATTCGGCAACCTCTTTTCTCGATTGCATAATAGATTTTTACAGAACTTACGGCGTAGGCGAATTGGGACTCAATAAAGCCTTCAGGGTAGTAGCTAAAGACAGTCTTCCTCAAAAGAAGATTACGCACCACTCTTCTCAGCTTCTGCCTATCACGAGTATGGATTCAAAACTTCTCAAAGATTTGGTCGGCTACGAATTGCAAAAACAGAAAGTAGTACAGAATACCGAGGCTTTTCTCGCAGGCAAAAAGGCAAACAACGTTCTTTTGTACGGAGATATGGGCACAGGTAAGTCCTCGACGATAAAGGCACTCATCAATGAGTATTACGACAAGGGACTGAGAGTCATCGAGATATACAAGCATCAATTTATGTTTATAAGCGATATCATAAGTCAGATTGCTTCGAGAAACTACAAATACGTACTTTATCTCGACGATTTGTCTTTCGATGACTTCGAAGTCGAATACAAATACTTCAAAGCGATTATCGACGGAGGTCTCGAAGTAAAGCCTGACAACGTACTCATTTACGCTACGTCCAACCGCCGCCACATAATCAAGGAAAATTACAGCGACGGCAACGACAGGAGCGCAGACGACGAACTTCATAAGTCGGATACCAAAAACGAGAAGCTCTCTCTCGTAGCGCGTTTCGGCCTCAGCGTATACTATCCTTCTCCCGACCAACAGGAGTTTTTGAATATCGTACACGAGCTGGCAAACCGCGCGGGTATAAAAATCCCTCTCGACCAACTGGACAAACAGGCTCTCACGTGGGCTATGCGCAACGGCGCAAAGTCCGGACGTATGGCAGAGCAGTTCGTCAACACTCTTTTGCACTGATAAAAGGTATATTGCTTATTAATTTCAAATATTATTGATTAAGAAATGCCTTTTATGCTATAATTCTATTGTAATAATTTCTACGAGGTGAACTATGACCACATTGATGCAACAAGAAATTTTCAGCGAACCCTCTATGCTAAAGCGCACGGTAGCGGCTTGTACTCCCGTACTTTCCGCAATCGCAAAAGCTTTTAAAGAAAAGAAAATAACCAATATCGTTACGATGGCACGCGGTACCTCTGACAATGCCGCAACCGTATTTTCTTTCGTATGCCCCCTCAAGACGGGTATTAAAGTAGGTAAATATCATCCCTCGCTCACCACTGTATACGATTGCGACGTGGATATGCAACATACCTGTATGGTAGTTATCTCCCAGAGCGGTATGTCCAAAGATACTATCGCCGTAATGGAGAAAGCTATGAAAAACGGCGCGCTCACCGTTGCCGTAACCAACAATGCGCAAAGCCCTATTGCTAAAAACGCAGACTTCCACCTCTTTATGGACGTAGAGGAAGAAAAGAGCGTAGCTGCAACCAAGACATATATCGGAGAACTCTTTGCTCTTTATATGCTTACTGACGCGCTCGGCGGAAATCTCAATCTCGATATGAACAAGCTTGCCGACAGAGTACAGGAAATACTCGATATGAACGCTCAGATAAAGGACGTAGCGGAAAAGCTCCACAAACTCAACAACTTTATCATATTGTCCAGAGGCACAATGCTCGGTACGGGTGACGAGTGCGCTCTCAAACTCACTGAGTGCTGCTATCTATTCAACCGCTCGTATTCTTCGGCTAACTTTATGCACGGTCCTCTTTCCCTTCTCGACGACAAGGCAAACGTGATATTGCTTGCGCCTGATTGCGAATGCAAACAGGAATTTGCAGATATGGCAAAGAGAGCTAAGAATCTCGGAGCAAATCTCACTGTATTCAGCAACGTACCCGAGATACTCGATTTGGCAACCAACAAGGTCGTTATGCCCGACGCTAACGCACTCGAAGCTCCCGTACTTTACGGCACCGCAATAAGTCTTCTCGCACTCAATATCGGTCTTGCGAAAGGTCTTAACGTAGACACGCCCAGAAACCTCAACAAGGTTACTATAACACTGTAACAATCAATCAGCTAAAATATGCAATACGGCGGAATATCCGCCGTATTTTTTTTGTCGATGGTGAATTATACTTTCAAGTGCAACACTTTGACAAAAAAAAGGAGCGTCAAACGCTCCTTTTTATTTCGCTCGCGCAATTTGCGCTTAATTCGTCAAAGGATTATTCCTCTTCCTCGTCTGCATCGTAAAGCGCGGAAGCGTAAAGCTTGACGTCGCTCTCGGTCATAAACTTGGGCAACTGATAATATCTTACGCCCTCTTCGTTTGCATCGTCGGAAACGTACTTGATGGTAATCTCGCCGTCCTCATCCTTGCTTACGGCAGCCCTTCTCGTACCGCTTACGATTTCACCCGAAATCTTGCTGTCGTTTTCGCCGTTGTTTACGGGATTGTAGCTGTCAAGGTCCATTCTGAACAAGTAGCTGTAAGTATTGTCGATATAGTACATATATCCGTCGAGAACGGAGATATTGAGCCACGAAGTGTTGATTGTATCGTCGCTTATCTTGTCGGGGATAGCTTTCTTGTCAGCGTACTTGATTCTGTAAAGTACGTTGGAAAGAACATAATACATATAAGTGTCGTCTACGGAAACAATCTTTGCGCCGGTAGCCGCAAGAGTAGCGTAGGTTTCGGTATCGTTGACGTATGCGTTCTCTGCTATGGGCTTGTAAAGCTTAAGTGAAGTAGCAGACATATCGAGAAGCCCCTTGTCAAATCCGAGACTTACGAAAGTGGAAAGGGAAGAAGTAGCAAACTTCTTTTCTCCCTCGGGATTGAAAGAGAAGTCCTCGCCGAACTCGTATCCGTAAGTTGCTGCGGAAGCAGCGGAGTTGCTGCCTGCCTTGGTGTAATAAAGCACGTTTTCCTTAACGTCGTAAGAGAGAAGCGTGAAGACGTACTGCTTGGAAAGATCACTGTCGCTTCCTTCGTAGGTAGCGTCGGTAACTACTTCCTTAACTTCGCCGTTTACTACGGCAAATACGTTGTTGTTCTGACGTGCGTCGTTCTCGGTAGCCTTTACAAAGAATACTACCGAACTTTTTTCGGTAAAGAGTACGGAAGATACTTCGCCTGAAAGCGTGGAAGCTTTCTTGTCTACGGAGTCAGCAGAGTAGCCAACTTTCTTGAGCTCGGTGCCCTCGTAATATACAAGCGCATTCTGAGTAAATACGTACTTGGTATCGGTCGCGCTGAAAGTAGCGATTTCCTGAGTCTTGGTACCGTCAATCTTGGTACGGGCAGCTACGAGCTGGTCTACGAGCACGTTGCTCTGGTTGTCGGTTTTGGTAGAAGGGGAGAGATAGTATATCCACTCGCCGTATACGTAAATACCGCCGTTCGTAGCAGTAGTATATATCATCTTGGGAACTACTACGTCGGTGCTCTTTATCGTGCCGTCTTCGCCGATTTCACTCTTCATGATGCTGCCTTTTACGGAAGCTTTTCCGAAATAGTTATCCTCGGGCTTGGTGATATTGGACGTCGAATCCATACCGTTGACGTAATAGACGTACTTGCCCTGCCGGACTATAAGACCGCCGTTGTTGACAGCCTCTTTGTCTTTGTCCTCGGTAGTGCCGATAGGACCGTACTTCGTGTTTTCACACGCAACGCATATTCCTACGAGCATACAAACTACGAGACAAAGAATGATAATCTTGTACAATTTGTTCATATTAAACTCCTATATCGCAGGTAATTTATATAATAGCAAGTATAATTATAATATAACAAAAAAGATATTGCAATAAAATTCTCAACTTTTTTTGTCACTTTTAACAGCCCGAAAGTAAATCTTTTTTTTAACTCGTTGCAAAAACAAACCTGCCCGATGATACTCGCAAGCAAAAAATACGGTTATTCTCCGCGTCTTGACCAGTCTATCTCGCCCCTGCCGTGTGCTTTGAGAAATTCGTTTGCCTTGGAGAAGTGTCGGCACTCCAAAAAGCCGTTGTAGAAAGACAAAGGAGAGGGATGCACGCTTTTTAGCACGAGATGTTTTTGAGTGTCAATGAGTTTTTCTTTTGCCTTGGCAGGATTGCCCCACAACATAAACACCGTGGGATAGGGTGAGTCGCTAATCATACGTATTACCGCGTCGGTAAACCTCTCCCAGCCTATCTTGGAATGGCTCTGAGGACAACCTTCTCTGACTGTCAGCACGGTGTTGAGAAGAAGCACTCCTTCCTTTGCCCAACCCGTCAAATCTCCGCAATCGCTTACGGGTATGCCCAAATCGTATTCGAGCGCCTTATAAATATTTACGAGCGAGGGAGGGCATTTGACTCCTTTGCGCACGGAAAAACACAAGCCGTTGGCTTGTCCGTAGCCGTGGTAAGGGTCCTGCCCCAAAATCACCGCGCGTACTTTTTCGTAAGGAGTGTATTCAAACGCCGAAAGTATCTCTTTCATAGGAGGATATACGCGGTATTCGCCGTACTCCTTGCGCAAAAACTTTCTTATATCTTCAAAATAGTCTTTGGAAAACTCACTCTCGAGTTTTTCGTCCCAGCTGTTGTTGAGATGAGATGACATAATATCCTCATTATCCTCTTATTGAACGTTTTTTATATTTTACCACTTATAAAGCGATATTGTCAATTTACTACGTTTGACACGGCGCACGTTTTGGAGTATTATATTGTGCAGGAGAATATATTATGTTTGATACGCACACGCATTGTATGCACTCGCACGACAGCCGGCAAGACCCCGAAGAACTTGTAAAATACGCAATAGAAAAAGGCTTGGAATATATAGCCGTAACCGACCATTACGACGGCGAACTCACGCTTTTGCCCGAATTTTCGTATATCCCGCAGATAGACCTCGATAATCACTTCAAAGTTATCTCTTTTCTAAAAGAAAAATATAGGGACAAGATAGAGGTAGGCGTGGGCATCGAATGCGGTTTTATGCGCGAGGCTGACGGCATTTATCTCGAAAACCTCAAAAAGTACGATACTGATATTATAATAAATTCCGTACACACGATTGAGTACGAGGACTGCTACGAGCCTTCCTACTTTGCAAAACGCACAAAACGCCAAGCTTATTACGCATATCTCAAAGCCGTACGCGACAGTCTGGACGTACCTTATCACTATGACAGCGTGGGACATATAGGTTACGTCATAAGAAAATCCACTTATGACGATATATCTCTCGACTACAAGGACTATTCCGATATACTCGACGATATACTCAAGACAATAATCTCGAAAGGAAAAGCCTTAGAACTCAATTCGCACAGCGAAGGTACGGGACTTGACTTTATGGCGTCGCCCGAGATAACCAAACGCTACAAAGAACTCGGAGGCGAGCTTCTGACTTTCGGCTCGGACGCGCACCGCACAAACCGACTTTGCGCCAACTACGACAAGGTGTGCGAAACGGTAAAAGCACTGGGCTTTAAGTATCTTTTCAAATATCTCAATCACAAGCCGGTTGCAGTGAAAATTTGATATCAACAAAACAAAAAAGCCTTTCTGGAAAAGAAAGGCTTTGCTCTTCAATTTTATCACGGCGTCAATTTCAGCAAAGAAAAAGGATATAGGTATTTTGCGCGCTGTCGGAGCAAGAGGCACTGATGTATTCAAAATATTCTTCTCGGAAGCGTTTATCATCGCAGCGATATGCATTATTCTGTCCATAATATTTACGAGGGTATTCGCCGGACTTATCAACAACTCCGTGTCTAACGATTCCGGAATTACCGTATCTCTGTTCAATTTCGGCTTTCTCTCCGTATTGATGATAACAGGAATAGCTCTGGTATCGGCGTTTATCTCGACTTTCTTCCCCGTGTATTTCAACTCCAAGAAAAAACCCGTGGAAAGCATACGCTCTCTCTGACAAAGCGTTAATCAATCAAAAGGAAAAGGTGGAACAAACCGCCTTTTCTTTTTCTTTTGTCTTTAATACACTTCTACACTTCGCGCAAAAAGGCATTCGTCTTCGCGCTAAGAGGACATTCGTCGGATTTTTCCTAAAAAATCTTTAATACAAATCTAAACGCAATCAGTTTATTGACCTGACAGGGTGATATATGATAAACTCATCTTAATAAAATCAAAATGTGAGGGAAGTTATGAAAAAATTCAAAATTTTTTGCATTGTAGTCGCTGTCGCGCTCATTGCTTGCACGGCTTTGTCGCTTACGGCTTGCAACAATGACGACGATACGCCTTTCTTCAAAGCAAAAATGTCCTTTTCCGAACAATTCTCCGAACTCAGCCCCAAAGCAAACGGCAATACTGCCTGGCGCGACGGTATGGTTTCGGGCAACGGGTTGCAAGGCTTTATCACAAGCGGTTCTCCCTATGAAGACACTCTCATATATCAGAACATACACTTTATTCTGCCCAACGAAAACGAACGCGAAAATCCCGTATCGTACGCTGAGCTGGAAACGGTAAGACAAAATATCGTCAACGGTAAAGACATAGTGGACAATCAGTCCTACGACGACGTATACGCTTATCACGCCGGCGGCATTCTGCGTATCTCGCAGACAGCAAGCACGACAAGCGAATACCTGCGCTATACCGATTACGAAACGGCGGAAGTAGGAGTAAAATATACCGACGAAAACGGCTCGTGGGTACGTACGAGTTTTACCTCGCAAGCCGATAACGTAAGTATTACCAAAATTTCCTCGTCTTCCGACGGTAAAAAAGTCAATGCGACTCTCTCGCTCGACAACATCTCCTCTATGGCGCAATACGACCGCGCCGAAGACGGTAAAAGAGCAAACGAGTTGGATTTGCAGTATAAAAAAATCGCTGACGAAAACGGAGATTATCTCGCATTTGTCGCTCACTATCCCGACTACGAAAATAGCGAACTCAAAAAAGGCGGCTATGCTACGGTATGCTATATCGTATGCGAGGGCGGCTCAAAAGAAATAATTTCGCTTAGCAATGTCCCCGAAGCTCAATACGTAGCCGACGAAAATCCCGCAGTCAAAATTACCGATGCGACAAACGTCTACGTAATCGCAGTATCCGACCGTACGTTCGATATGGGCACGCTCGATACCTTCCAAGGTATGCAGTCCTACGAACTCGTCGACAACCTCGTAAATTCCGCTTCTCAGACGGTTTCCAAATATACATTTGACGGAAAATTCGATTACTCCAAAGCCTTTAAGGCGCACACCGATATATTTACCCCGCTTTTCAACTCCGTAGACTTTTCTCTCTACGCCGAACAGGGTATTCCCAACGAAGATTTAATTAAGGCGCAAAGAGGTACTACAAGGCCTCTCACTTCCAATATGGCTGAAAAGGCATACTACTCGGGAAGATACGCTTATCTGTGCTGTGCCGGCTACTCCACAAGCCGTCTGTACGGTATGTGGACGGGCGAATGGAATACGGGCTGGGGCTCCAAATACACTATGGACGCAAACGTAAACCTTCAGACTTCCTCTATGAATACTTCAAACATTCTTTCCGCGCCTTTGGGCTACGTCAACTTTATCCTGCGCCAGGCTCCCGACTGGGAAGATAACGCTTACGCAACGCACGGCTATACCGACGCTTTGCAGGCTCCCGTAAATACCGACGGCGACAGAGCTATCTTTACAGAGAGCTGCTATCCTTATCCTTTCAGATACTGGAACGCAGGTACCAGCTGGATGCTGCAACCACTCTACGAAACGCTTTTGTGCTACGGAGATTTGCAGGTTCCCGTAAACGACGAGTTCGATTTGAACAAACTTAAATCCGTACTCTCGCCTACTTCTACAGACCTGACCGACAGTCAGATTGCGGTATTTAAAGAGAGAGGTTATCTCAACCTAAAAGAGGATATTATGCTTCCTCTTCTCACCAAAGCGGCAAACTACTGGAAACAACTCCTCACTCCCGAATACTACACAGACGCAAACGGATATATCCGCTATGAGGAAGGCAAAACATCTCTCAACGAAGGTGAAACCTACTGCATTATCCCTTCGTATTCTCCCGAGAACAATCCTTCCAACTATCCTTCTCCCGCTGTCGCAAACTCTGCGATAGATATCGCTGCCTGCATAAATAATATGGAAATGCTCATTGACGTTATGCTCGACCTCGACCCTAACGCCGACGTAAGCGAATGGGAAACTCTCATGGACAATATTCCTCCTTTTCTTTTCGACGAAACGGGCGCACTCAAGGAATGGGCGGTAAAGCAATTCAGCGAAAACAACCTGCACAGACACTTAAGCCATCTCTACTGCGTATGGCCTCTCAACTATACAAAGTATGACAGCGAATTGAAAGCGGCTGCTATAAAGGCAATCGAAAACCGCGCAAGCGAAAACAAGGCAAGTCACGCTCTCGTACACCGTGCGCTTATCTCGGCAAGACTGGGTGACAGACAAGAGGTTACGTCGGCAATGCTGGGGCTTATGTCTAAGAGCATATACTACGATTCTCTTATGACAAACCACCATACTAATGCCGAAAGCTGTTATTGCACGGACTTTGCAATAGGCTACGTGGGTATGGTCAACGAATGTCTTGTATATTCCGACGAAAACTCCGTAGAAATTCTTCCTAGCGTACCTACCGGCGGTTACGATAAGGGATATATGAAGGGCTTGCGCCTTAAAATTCAGGCCGTAATGACCTCGCTCGAGTGGGACTTGAAAGGCAAAACCGCTAAAGTAACGATTATGCCCGAAAAGAACTGCGAAATCACTCTTACGTGCGGACTTTCTTCCGAAAGCAAAACCGTCAAACTCGAAAAGGGCAAGAGCGTAACGTTGAGCTTTACTCTCGACAAAGCCTGACAATAATTAAACTTAAAAAAGTACTGAAACAAAGAGGAACGCCCGTAATATGAGCGTTCCTCTCGTTTTTTACTGACAAAAAACTTTAAACCGCGTATTTAAAGCCGTCAAATGCCCTCAGATTTAAAATTTGAGTTTTAACCGTAAAAGTCCTCGTCCTCAAATAAACTGCCTTTAAAATCCGTCCTGAGCGAGATTTCCTATATCTCTAATATGTAAACTTCCACGCGTCTTGAATATTAAATGCCTTAGCGGTTTGTTTGAAAAATCAAATCCCGATATCGGCTCGTCTTTTACGATTATATAAAATCTCAATGCTTATTCGGATATATTCTCTTCTTCGGCGTAAGTCCCGCCGTCTTCCTCCTGCGTGGACTGAACGGCTTTCTTTATGCCCTTTGCACTGAACGTATATATTATTACTCCTATTCCGACAACGAAAGCCAACCCCCCGAATGCCACTCCCGACAAAGCGTTGTATGCGGACATACCGCTCTCGCCCTGCGCCGAGAGAATTGCCGTCTGAGTAAGCACTATCGCGTAAAGTCCGCTTGCTATCTTACTGCCTTTGAGCGAAAAGAGCATAAGGTCTTCCCTTTTACGCGATTTGACAAATCCGCCTATACTCATACCCAACTCGCCGAAAGAAAAGGCGGCGATGGTTATTGACGGTATCAGACCGTAAACGCTGTCTTCTTCCACAAAAAACAGCCTCGCCATATAAAGCACGAATATTGCCGCCGATGTCGCAGTAAGCGCGCCTATAACCCTGCTTACGTATACCTCGCGCGCCGCGTCTGCTTTGGTATAGTTTCTGAAAAATATACTCTTGACTATACCTATGAGCAAAGTATGTATTCCGCTTATGGAGAAAAAGAACATACCGCTGAATATACCTATTGCCATTTTTCCGAGAGACCACACGATATTGAAAATCATACCCGTAAAAGCGTATACTCTCACGCGCGCTGTTTTGTCCTTTTTAAATGTTTGTAATCTCTCACGTATACTACGCATACTTCACCCCTACACTCTCCCTTACGCGCCGCTGATTAAAACGGCGCGTAACGCGTAGATTATTGCTTTATCGCTTACCGCTTCTCAGACTTCGGCACACTTCTCGCAAGCTTCGGCAAGCTTGTCGTACTCGAGGTCAATTATAGGATTGAGCTTGAGAGTTGTCCTGCGGTTGAGGTACTTGCGCAGAAAATGACTGAGTATGACGACGCCTATTCCCGCGATACCGAGCACTACGCCCGCAATTGTTGCCGCAATTCCGCCTATCGACATTATAAGGCTCATTCCGCCGCCCATAATAAGCGTTCCGAGTATGCCGGTAGTTATTGCCTGTGCCCAGCCCGCACTCTTTTCGCTCTTTTTGAGAAGCTCGATATTGCTGAGCGCAACGTCTATCTTATCCTGCAATCTGATAAGCTGAGACTTGTTTTCGATTTTGCGGTCGCGTCTGAAAGAAAGATTGACGTAAGTGGGTGCGCCCTCCGCCACGCTAGACGAAGTCAGTTCCCATCCCAGTACGCGGTAGCTGTCCGACGCTACGTTTTCCATATCTCTTCTGACTTTGATTGTTTTGTAATCGTAAGTAACGATTTGTTCTTTTGCCTGTTCCATAGTTGTGTTCTCCTTTTTGTAAAATTTATTAATAGGACACGTGTTTTTTTATTTCCTTCTTGTATCCTCACTCAAAGTATAGTATAATTAAGCCGTAAACGAAGCCGACATTCGTCGCAAAAAAGTTGCGTTAAAGGAGTTTTTTATGAATACTGCAAACAACGTGCGCTACGCCGGCACTGACAATAAGATACGTCTGGCACTCTTTAAAATATTGAGATTCAAATCCTTTGACAACGTTACCATCAAGGATATATGTATGGAATCGGGAATAAACAGAAGCTCGTTTTACGCGCATTATACGGATATAAACGACTTGCTTATCCGCACCGAACAAAAGCTGTCCAAAGATATAGGAGATATTTTGAAAACATCAGACAATACT
The DNA here is from genome assembly GCA_944380355.1 of uncultured Christensenellaceae bacterium. Classification (GTDB taxonomy): domain Bacteria; phylum Bacillota; class Clostridia; order Christensenellales; family UBA3700; genus RACS-045. The sequence goes on along the minus strand of CALWHJ010000002.1, from coordinate 154,802 downwards.
TTTAATCTCAACGCTTTTGAAAAGTTGTTTGAATTTATAAAGGAAAACAAAATTTTTTATAAGGCGTATCTAAGATTAGGCGTAGAAAGTTTTGTGGAAAGAGATATGTATACAAAATTCAAAGTACCGCTGCTCAACTTGGCAAAAAGTAAAAGATTCTTCTATAACGAGAGCGAGCTGGACTATCAGATGAGATTTTTCGGCGCGGGACTAAAAGCTATATGCGCCAGATGGCTGGAAAAAGACTGCAGAGAAACCCCTGCGCAAATGGCAAAACTTATATATTCTCAATACGCAAACAATGCAAAATTCTTTCTCGACATTCAGTCGCAGGAATAATTAATAGAATAGTTAATACTTTTAGACGAATAGAAACAAATTAAAAAGACCCGCTGTTCAAAGCGGGTCTTTTGTTTCAGTCACTGTCTTGTCAAAGGTTATTTCTGAAAAGCGTTGTATATAGCGTTGATAGCCTTTTCGTAATCGCTCGTAGAGATACCTACGATGATATTCATTTCGCTCGAGCCTTGGTCTATCATACGGATATTGATATTCTCTTTAGCAAGCGCGCCGCAAAGCGTCGAAGCAGTGCCGGGCTTGTAAGACATACCGTGACCTACGGTAGCTACCAAAGATATATTGCTCTTGATTTCGATATGGTCGGGATTGACTACTTTCTTTATTCTCTCGATTACGACTTCTTCCTTGCCTGCAAGTTCGCTGTCCGCGATAACGATACTCATCGTGTCGATACCCGTAGGAAGATGCTCGAAAGAAATGTTGTAATATTCGAGTACGGCAAGCACCTTGCGCACAAAACCGAGTTCGCTGTTCATCATAGATTTTTCGATATATACGATGCTGTATCCCTTCTTGCCTGCAATACCCGTGATAACTCTGTTGTTCATATCTTTCTCCTCGAGCTCAGGCACAATCATAGTACCCTTTGCCTCGGGACAGAAAGTATTTCGGATATTGATAGGTATATTGCCCACTCTTACGGGGAAGATGGATTCGGGGTGAAGTACGTTTGCGCCCATATAAGCAAGCTCGCGAAGCTCTTTGTAAGAAAGCTTTTCGATAGGCTTAGGATTGCTTACGATACGGGGGTCAGCCGTCATAAAGCCGTTGACGTCCGTCCAGTTTTCATACATAGTCGCGCCTACCGCACGAGCGATTACCGCGCCCGAAACGTCGCTGCCGCCTCTGCTGAAAGTATGTACAAGACCGCTCTCGTCACCGCCGTAGAAACCGGGAATTACGGCTCTTTCTACTTTCGAAAGCACCTGTTTTACCTTTTCGTTGGTTATCTCAGGCTCGAAATCTCCGTTTTCGTTGAAGACCATTATGTCTTTTGCGTCTATAAACTTGTAGCCGAGTTTAGCCGCCGTGATTATTGCAGAAAGATATTCTCCTCTCGAAGCACAGAATTCTGCCGAATTGTACTTGAGCATATCGCTCTCAACGTGATTGAGATATGCGTCGATATCTATATCCAATTCGAGGTCGCTGACGATACCCTTAAATCTTTCTCTAATCTTGTCGAACGTAGCCTTGCACTCTCCGTTTATCTGCAAATCGTGGTAGCAAGCATAGAGCATATCCGTTATCTTGTGGTCCTGCGAAAAGCGTTTTCCGGGAGCGGATACGACTACGTATCTGCGCTTTTTGTCTTGTTTTACGATATCGGCAACCTGATTGATGGACTTTGCATCCGCCATAGAAGTTCCGCCGAATTTTACTACTGTAACTGACATAACGTTATTCCTTTTATTTTTCTTATACTCAATATTTTACAATGCCGCTTGTTTTTTGGCAAGCGAATTGAATTGACAAAATTACATTTTGTTACAAACAAACCGCCTTTATATGCTCATAAAGACGGTTTTGGGCAGGTTTTTATCAATCACTGACAATTTTGCGGCATTCGAGATAGTATCTCTTATCCTCGGCGTGTCCCATCGAAAAAGATTTTCTGGGCAACGCTCCGCGTCTGACTACATAGTCGAACAGTGCGTCTTTTTGAAGCTTGGGCATAAACACCGCAACTCCGTGTCCGTCCGCGCCTACCTTGAGCAAGTGCTCGTCGCCGTGTATGTAATCAATTACCATCTCAGGGTGCGTAAGCGCATATTCGTCCATCAATGACTGGATATCGGCTATCGCGTCGCTGGGATTGTCGCAAACACTCCAGTAATATATCGTATCTTCGAATACTACCTTGACCTGTTCTTTTCCGTCAAGTTCCAAAAGCCTGTCGTGCATAAAGTTTATAAAGTCCTTGTCGACACCGAACACAACTCTGTGTATAGGCTCGAAATCGAGCGACTTGTCGTGTATATTGACAAGCTCGCATAAAGCGTATCTCGCGGGATGTTTCTGACGCTGAGCAGGCGTGAGCGTCTTCTTGATATTTTTCCAACACTCCTTTGCCGTCGCGAGAGAGTGGTTTCCGTCGCCTACCGCAAAGAGTATTGGCTTTGCCGAGCCGTACTTTTCCACAAGCACGTCTTCTTTAAGAAGCCCTTCAATCTCCTCGAGTATCTGAGCGCAGTTGGTAACCTTATATCCCTGTACGCGTCCTCCGTTCATATTCAGCTCGAAGTCGTAAGCCTTCTCCAAAAAATCCCTGCTTTCGTAGAGCTTTTCTATTATCTTCTGACTTCTGTCGTCCATAAGCATCATTATGTGAGGAAGCTCCAGACACGCGCCTTTGCGTATCTCTATTCTCGGAGGAAGTCTGTCCACTACGGTCTTTTCGGTAGCCTTGATGAGTGCGTCGTTTTTCTCGGTATACTCGTAATCCTCAAGGTCAACGGATATCATAAGTCCCAGTCTGTGTCTTCCGTCGTTCATAGTTCTGTCAACGAGTATAAATCCTTCAAACTCGTCAAACAATCCCTTCTTGAGATACTTCGACATATTTGCGTTGATTGCTTCTATACGCGCTTGCTTGTCATCTCTCTCGAGATAGACTTCGGGATAAATAAGTCTCAGCGTAGACTGACTTGCGCCTACGTATTCCTCTACCGCCTCCCAGTAGTCTGCCTGCGAGGTAAACTGGTCGCAAGCGATTACGCTCCATTTGCTCTTGTCGATATCCTTTTTAGGCAAAAGTATTTTGGGAATTTTAACTGTGGTCATATTATCTTCATTCGTCCTTATATCTGCCCGCGCTATAAAAAATGCCAAACTTTTGCGTTTGACATTTCTTGTCGGTTTGCATCAGATGAGTTTTTTCTTCTTTTTCTTTTTTCTGGCAGGTTGAGAGCTAATGCGGTAAATTACCTTAATCTCTTCCAGCAGTTTCTCGGGCGTCATATATCTCTTTATCGTGCCCGACTGAACAACGCTTATTATACCCGTCTCCTCACTGACTACAATAGCAAATACGTCGCTTTCCTCTGTAATGCCTATCGCAGCCCTGTGTCTTGTACCCAAATCCTTAGCAAGCGTAATCTCCTGCGACAAAGGCAAGAAACAGCCTGCCGAAATTATTCTGTCGCCCAGCACTACTACCGCGCCGTCGTGCAAAGGTCCTTTTGTGCTGAATATACTCTCCAAAAGTCCGCTCGATATGGTCGCGTCCATCGTAGTACCCGTGTCCAATATATGCGGAGGTATCTCGGTAGGTGCGATTATTATGAGCGCGCCCACGTCGTTCTTTGCCATATTCTGACAGGCTTTTACTATCTCGGTAGCGGCTATGAGCAACTGCTCGTCCGTAGTATTGTAAGAATTGTACGCGCCGAATTTCACGCTTTGTTTTCTCGCAATCTTGCTCATAAAAATTTTGAGGTCGTTGCGGTATACGGTCACTACGGTAACTATCCAGAATATTGTTACGAATCTCAAAAGCTCGAGCGCAACGAAAGCAATCTTACCGCCCGACTTTTGATTGAGAATGAGTATGGCAATATAGAAAATTGTGTATATCGCGGTAAATACGGCAATGCGGTAACTGTTGCGGCGCGCGAAAAACGTAAGCATCGCAATGGCTACTGCGAGCGCAATGACTATATCCACGATTAACCAAGCTATCGAGTCCATACCTTCTCCTTCGCTTTAATTTCTATATTCATAATATTATATTTTGCGACAAAAATAAAGTGTTTTTGGGATACTTTTGAACAAGTATCCGTTTTTTAAATGCGCCTTACGCCTTATCTAAGGTCTTTTCAGACAAAGGGGTCGTCCTTGAAGTCGTCGTCCTGCTTTATTCCCGTATCGTCAGGCTTTGCGCTTTTACTCTTGGAAAAGTCGTCGAATGCGTCGCTGAAAGGCTCGGGCGTTTCGTTTGCAGGCTCGTCCTCCGTTTGGGGAATATATTTGTCCTTGTGCTTCTGCACGTATCTCTTTACCGTACCCGATACGGCAAATATAGCAGCTATAAGCACTATTTTGAGTATGATATTGAGAAGCGAATTAGTCCTCGCGCTCTGTGCCGTGAGATTCAGTCCCTCGTCGCCCGCTTTTGCAAGCGCGCTGCTGAGCACTTCTGAATTGCTCGGGTCAAGCACCGTAAGACAAGTGAGCATAACGCCGTTTGCCTCGTCCTTTATTCCTTGTTCGCCCTTGCGCTCCTTAAGTGTTGCAAAGGTATCGTCTTTGCTGTGATATACGTTGGTCTTTCCCTTCATCTCCGTCATCATAGGATTGTCCTTGCACGACCAGTCGAGAGAAAGGAAGTCGGCTACGGGTATCTGCTTGTTCATCAGGTAATAGTGATTGCCCAGCATACCTGCGTGTACGTAATTGAGTATAGCGTCGTTTGTCAGTACGTTGAAGGATATGTTCTTATCCTTGGGTACTTTAGTAAGTCCGCTGCCCGCCTGAGTCATAAAATTGCCGTAACTCATCTCTTTCTCGGAAGTATAGAGATAGAGATTGCTTCCGCCAAACAACATAGAAAAGTTGATTGCAAGACGCAGCTTGTCGAGGTCGGCGCGTTTGAGATTGTCGGTATACTGTTTTGCTCCCATCCACGTATAGCTGCCGCCCGTGAAAAATGCAAAAGTCAAATCGTAATCAGAAGCTTTGTCTTTGAGAGTTTCGGCAAGCGTAAGCATAACCGCCACTGCGCCGCCGCTCTCGTAGCTGCCGTCTGCCTGCCATTCTTTTTCGCCGTCAGTCTCCGAATAGAGATTGTCGTACTGGCACATCAGAAGTATCTCTCCTAAAGAACTCTCCGAAGAAGCCTTTTTCTCGAATATTACGTTGTATGCGTATGCGTCGCTCACGCTCGAGCCGTCATAGCGCGTAAAGCCCGGCTTGAAGCCGTCAAGTCCTTTGATTCCCTCGTATTCGTACTCGCTGGTATAGCCTAGTCCGCTCATTACGGACGAGATGTATTCCGCGGCTTTGCGCTCTCCTTCCGTCGCCATCGTTCTGGCGGGATAATCGTTGGCGAGCGTCTGCATATATTCGTAAACTCTGCCGCCGTAATCTCCTTCTGCGGCATTTATCTCGAACTGTCTGTCGGGCGTCTGACAGCCTGACAACGAAAGCGTAATAACCGACACCGTCATCAGCACGGCTATTATTGCAACAATTGTTCTCTTCTTAATTCCGTTGACCGTCATACGCACCTCACACAAACAACAGCAAGGTTATTGCCGGTATCATCATAATATGAAGTACGATAGGATAGTACTTTTTTTCCATCTTTCGCGTATAGCTGAAGAAGAATATCGCTAGCGCGGCTACCGCGGCAAAAAGATTGACGAGTATTTTGCCCACCGTATATGCAGTAGGGTAGAAAGTAAACGCCAAATCTCCGAAACCTATCGCCAAAGTCAGGAATATAAAACTGCAATCCAAACAAATTCTGAATTTTCTTATATTGAACTCTGCGCCCAATACCATAAACTGATTGAACATAAGATAAGCAAACAGCTTGACGTACAGAATATACAATCCGAAATAAAGCAAAGTCATCACTATCGGCACGATTACTTTATAACTCGTCAGAAGCATTCCGTCGTCGAGTACGCTGAGCGCGTCAAGCATGTTTGCTCCGCCCGTAAGAGAAGAAAAATAGTCTGACGTACCCGAACTTATCTTGTAAAGAAACAGTGAATTGAAAGAGAATATATCCGTGAAAATTACAGAGAAAAATATTCCTCCCAAAAGCAAGATTTTGAGTATTACCGTCACGGCGTCGTTTTTGAGCTTAGGCGTCTTCGGACGGATATAATATACGTTAGGATTCTGATTATACTGCATTTGTCTTTCCCATTAAATATACTATCGCGCTGTCGAGTGCGTTATCGGGTGAGATTTTGCCGCTCTTGAATTCGTACTCCAAGGCATAAAGATAGTATAAAGCATTTTTTATTTTGTAGAGATACCCCGGCACTTTACGTTTGGATTCCTCTATTCTCTTTCTTATGGAATACACCGCACCGCTCTTTAAATTGAGCGTTTTGAGATACAATTCGTCGTCTTTTCCGTTGGTCATCAGAGCAAATATGTTTTTGTAACTCGACGTAATAAGCGCAAGCAAGCCCGCAGGTTTTTCGCCCTTTGCGCGCATAACGCCTATTATGTCCATCGCTCTGTCGTAATCTCTCTCCTGCAAAGCAGAGATAAATTCGTATACCTTTGTTTCTGCATCGGATGGCACTATCTCTTCGACGGTATGTCTGTCTGCCTTTATCTCCTGACCGCAGTAAAGTATTATTTTGTCGACTTCCGAATTCATCCTCGCAAAATCCCTGTTGCAGGCATTTGCTATCGCGGAAGCCGCGGTATTGTCGAATTCCACTTTGTAGAATTTGAGAAGCGTCTGTATATAGCTTACGCAGGACGGCAGGTCCATAGTATTGCAATCCACTATTACGCTATAAGATTCGAGTACTTTTGCTATCGAAGGACTGTTGACGAGTATAAGTACGTTTTGCTTATCGTCCTCTCTTGCGTAATCGAGCAGTTTTTCGCAATCGTCAACCGACAGCTTTGCCGTCATATCGCGTACCGTAACAAACCTTCTGCCTCCGAACATACTTCCGTATGCAAGCGCATTGATTATATCGTCGACAGACGCCTCGTTTCCCTCGAAAGTCTCGAGAGAAAAATCTCTCTCCTCCTCGGGTACAAGCTCGTAAAACTTGGAAAGCGCATACGTTATAAGCCCGTCGTCGTTGCCGATGAGCGAATATACGTCTGCTATGTTTTCCTTGAACGAACGTTTTAGCTGAAGTGCCTGCATACTAACTCCGAAAAGCGTTTGTATTTATTTTATCATCTTTTATTACGATTGTAAACGCAGACGGCATATAATTTTTCAGCGAATTTACATAGCCCGCCTCGCAAATCGCGTACCTTCCCTCGTCGAGCACGCCCACGCTTTCGTAACACACGATTATGTCGTATATATCGTGCGCCTTGTTCAAAGAGTATCCGTCGGCAAGAACTTTAATGTTAGTACCGTCTACGATTATATCCAAAAGACCGTAAGAATAATATCCTATCATAAAGTCCTCTCCCGTAACTATCGTGCCGACGTCGTAACCCGAATACAAATAATCCTTATCCGAAAAAGAATACAGCCGCGAACAGTTTGAGTAAAACATCAAATCGCTTATATCGTCTTCGTCGCAACTACCCACAACGAAAACGCCGTCAATGCTATTGACGTGCTTTTCGCGCATAACGTCTCTCAGCTTTTGCCCCGACGTATAATCGGGCTCGCCGTTGACTATGAGGTAGCTTCCGCGCGAGTAATCGTCAAGCAACATCATCTGACAGCCCGACGCGTCGGTGAAGAAGTGAAGCGTAGTCTGATTTTCGAATTGAATATTCAAATTGAACAACAACCCCGTACAAAACACCGCACCCGTTATGCCGGCAGTTATTTTCTTTGCTTTGTCGGGGATAATTATGAATTTCGAAAGGGCAAGTATGAATATAAAATTTAGCACTATAAACGCCCTGTTGAGATTGAAGTTAACCATAAGAAAATTAACTTCGCTCAACTTCTCTATAACATATATCATCAGCGTAAAAGGCGCGCCGACCAATGTAAGCAGCACTCCCGAAAAACTCGCAAACGCCGCAATAAAAACAATCGCCAAATAAAAGGGGAAAAGCAATCCTATCAAAGGAATTATCAATAAATTCGCGATTATGAAAATAAGCGACTGACCGCCGAAATAAACGAGCATAATCGGCATCAATGCGATGTTTGCAGATATGCTTGCCGCCAATGCGCCGGCAAGTGCCGAGGGAATCTTGATTTTCATAAGCCCCTTTTGAACGGGGCGGGCGAGAGTAATCAATCCGAATACTGCCGAAAAGCTCATCAGAAAGCCCAAATCGAAAAGATAAAAAGGATTGACGATAAGCAATATACAACCCGCCGCCGCCAAATTAGTCATAGCGTCGCTTCTTCTCATAAATATCTTTGCCGCGAGCGCAACCAAAACCATTAACGTCGCACGCACCGTAGAGGGAGAGAATTCGCACAACGCGCAAAAGGGCATCAATATCACGGCAACCGTACAAAATCCGGCTATGCTGTTGCGAATCCTGAGCCTTTTTAAAACCGCTATAACCGCTCCCGCAATTATACCTACGTGCAAGCCCGACACCGCAAATACGTGCGCCGTGCCCGTGTAAGAAAATGCGTCCTTTATCTCGCTCGTAAGTCCCGATTTGTCTCCGAAAGTCATTGCGTAAAGAAAACCTGCCGTACTTTCTTTTGTATTCGAATACAGCGCGGATTTTATTCTCAACTTTATTTTATCGGCTAAGGTAGCGTCGTTATAAAGCACCTGCGGTCTGTCTTCTTCGTCAGCAAAAGCTTGTACGTAAACGTGATAATATATCCCGTCTGTGTAATCTGCCACGGAATAACTGTCCTCGGTATCGAATATCAAAGGCGTTACGTCACCTCTGAATTTGATTACGTCTCCTATCCTGAATCCTGCCACCTCGCTGCCGTCGTTGAATACTGCTACCGCCTTGCCTTGGTATTTTATCCCGTCTATCTCTATTTCTTCTATGTATATCTCTACTTGCCCGCCGTCTGCTTCTATCTCCCCGTCGGGACTGCTTTTGCTCAATACGTCTATGCGTGCGGTTATCAGCGCGTTGTTCATATAAATCTCGTTACGCTCCGCCCAATCGAAACTCAAAGAAGTTATACCCATAGCAAAACAAAAAGCAAGAAGCATTGCGATAAGCTTGCCTCTCGCTCTCATCATCTGCTTGACGCATATCGCGCACACCAAAAGTATTACCGCACCCGCTACGCACGCAATAATAAGCGAACCGTCAAGATACGTTACCGCACATATGCCTACGATAATACCCAGCAAAATCAAGGGTATTACCCTATAATTGAAAACTCTCTTCATTCTTCTTTAGTATTCGTGTAAAATGCTCCTCAACAACAGTCCGGCGTACCCCTCACGCAAAACTCTGCCCGCTAACATATACGGCTATAACCGTATCTCTCCCCTTTTATTTACTTTAATCAGTTTATCAGTCCTTTAAAAATACTTCTTCGTACAATTCTATGGCTTTGACTATGGACTCTACTGCCGAATCCTTTCCAGACAACTCAAGCACCTCCATCTTCTTGCCCTCGAGTTGCTTGTATACGCCGAAAAAGTGCTTTATCTCCTCGATAATGTGCGGAGGTAATTCGCTTACGTCTTTATAACAATTCCAGTTAGGGTCCCTGTAAGGCACTGCAAGTATCTTTATATCTTCTCGCCCCTCGTCTATCATAGATATCTGTCCTATCGGATAACACCTGACAAGCGCAAGCGGCGCAATCTCTTCGCTGCACAGAACCAATACGTCCAGCGGGTCACCGTCATCTGCATATGTACGCGGTATAAATCCGTAATTCGCCGGGTAGTGCGTAGCCGTATACAGTATTCTGTCAAGTATAAGCATACCCGTCTGCTTGTCTACCTCGTATTTGTTTTTGCAGCCCTTGGGTATCTCTATACAACTGATAAAGTCCTCAGGCTTAATCCTGTCTTTGCTCAAATCGTGCCAAACGTTCATAATTACCCCTTTTCTATCCAGCAAAATTCCTCATAAAGGATACTAATATTGTACTACAATGAGCGCGATAAATCTATAATTTTTTCAAAATTTTTGATTATTTTTGTTTAATTACATAAAAAATCAATTGCAAATAGTAAAATTGTATGCTAATATAATAAAGCAAAAGCGCAATCCCTACGCCGAAGTGGTGGAATTGGCAGACGCGCCGGACTCAAAATCCGGTGATGGCGACATCGTGCGGGTTCAAGTCCCGCCTTCGGCACCAGTTTTTGAGAGTCTCGTATTGAGACAAAAAAATTAGAGAGACGTCAATCTCTCTATTTTTTTATCGCTTTTTCCTCGACTCTCTCTTTGCTGTCAAAGTTAGGATTACCGAAATAATGTGACGCTCGCACGAGACGCTATCCGCTTGCTCGCTATTCCGTCGCTCCGCTCCTTACAAGTCCCGCCTTCGGCACCAGTTTTTGAGAGTCTCGTATTGAGACAAAAAAATTAGAGAGACGTCAATCTCTCTATTTTTTTATCGCTTTTTCCTCGACTCTCTCTTTGCTGTCAAAGTTAGGATTACCGAAATAATGTGACGCTCGCACGAGACGCTATCCGCTTGCTCGCTATTCCGTCGCTCTGCTCCTTACAAGTCCCGCCTTCGGCACCATTATAAGCGTAAGTTGAACCAGAAGTTCAACTTACGTTTTTTACTATGCTTTTTATAGCATACTTAAAAAGCATTCAATTCATTTTCGCTCTTAATTTAAAATCAGTTTGTTCAACAGTAAACCTGTGATTATGAAAGAAGTCTTCGTTGTCATCAAACACGAATATTGTTCCAAGTTCATAAGGCTCGCCAGCTTTACCGTCTTCTATAAATACAAACCATAGTTCATACTGTTCTTTATGTTGCTGAGCAAAGTTGAATTCGTTTTTTGTGAGTATGAATTCCAAATTTCCTGAAGAAGTGCCTTTAACTTCAACATAATGTAATTTCCCTTCGGCATCGGTATATCGAATATCGTAACCACAAGAATCGTCTCCATCTTTTTCTTTTGTTTGCCCGGCGCGTACGCCATTGCCGGAAATCCATTCAACTGAACCCGAAGACCCTATCTTTTTCAATAAAGTGTTGTACACTTTGCTTTCGGCGATAAAACCATCATGTTCTTTAAGTATAGCTGTGTTTCTCGGAACGGTTCCACCAGATCCATGACCGTGGGCTCTTTTGTAGGATTGATGTTCTGATGCTGATAAATTCGGTATAACCGTTCCACCTGAAGTTATCGCAGCAATTTCATTGTTCAATGCTACATAATCAATATTGTCAGAAGGTTCATTTTTGGCTGGACTACTATTTTCGTTAAGGGAAGTCGATACTATAGTGCTATCACTCTGTAATTTTGAATAAATTGCATCATAGTTCTCATCTGCAATATCCAAAAGTTCCAATTGAACATCAACATATTTTTCAAAAATTGAAACAATATTGACTTTTATGCTATTTTCAATAATAGGTTCATAAAAATCATAATTTTTTCTGATCATATCAAATTCTGATTTTTTCTTCCCCTCATTTAACAGTTGTTCTGCTTTGTAACATAAATACTTGCTTCTGTAGGAGTTTTTCAATTCAATCCATTTTTCTTTATAATAATTTTGCAAAGTCAATTGTTCAAAAGCACTCTCATTGTAAGCGTCAACATCTATATTCAATGCAATAAACAGATCAATAATATATTTACCATTTGAAGAGTCATTGATTTTATGATAATCAAACTCTTGAGGCAACAAATGGGCATATTGATTTTCTATTAGATCAACACTTTCAGACAAAGCGTTTGCAATTGCAAGCCAAAATTCATGACGCAAATCAATGGTATTGCTGAATTTTTCTTTAGCAATATTAACTAAAGAAGTCTCATCATTTGTCTGAAAATACATCTCGATTTCACTTATTGTAGACCCAAAAATAAGTAAATATGCATCTTTGTCTCTATCTACATCAAGAATTGTTGTTATTACTTCAGCGGCAGCATTTTTGAATTTTAGCTGCCTCTTTAATTCTGTTAATGTATTAATAAATTGCGGAACCATAATATAAGCAGTTTTATCAGTATAAATCAATTCGTAATCGCGCAATTTACCTTTTTTTAACTCTCCGTTTACATAATGCTCGGTGTAAGCATCGTTTACCAAAAAAATTTTGCTGCTTTTTAATAAATTGAGTTCTTTATTTTTTGTATCAACATCAAGTCGCCTTGCATAAATATATGGCAACAATTTATGATATTCAAGCTGAAATTCGTCATTTAGGTGATGAAATATAGGAGTAACTTTTATACTGCCGATTGCTTTAATAGATTGTACTCCGAAAAGCGATTTGATTTTATCATCACCTGCACGTCTGTTCAATGCGAGAACAGGATAGTTTTTTAAGATATCATCACTATATATTTTTTTACCGACATAATATACTTCATTTATTGGAATATATTTATATTTACCGTCCAATTCCGCAAGTACTTTTCCTTCTCTGAGAAATTTCTGATATGTAAGATTATTTTTAATCAAACGAGCGGTAGATTCTTTATCAAAATGTAAATTTAACTTCGTATATATAGTCTTACCTAAAGTACAGTCCTTATCAAAATCCGGCAAAGTTAATAAGATTTCGTATATTGTTTCATTTGGCAAGTCAACAATATCATCTGCAACTCCCAATGCTTCAAGAAGTGCATCTATTTCTTTTTTTATAGGTCTGCCGAACATCTTTGAAATTGAATTATAATCAATATTCAAAACTTCTACGATGGGGGAAAGAGAATGAGGAGTTATTGTACAGCGGTTTGAGTTGACTTTTTTACCACTTTTTACAGGAAGCCAAGCTGTTTCGACGATCTTCAAACGAAGCCACGAAAGCATTTGATCTTTATAAACCCACCGAGTGTCCTTTTTCTTATATGGAAAGCCCCACATATGAGAAAAATCATCAATTTCATTTATATTTTTGATATGTATATTTAAATTATTGTCATTGATCATCCAATAAATAATATCACGATAATCAGCGTATTTTAGTATGTTTTCAAAGCCGATGATATCAGCGACTTGAACTTCTCTAGAAATTTGATAGAAAAAGTAATCGTATCTATAGGTTTCATTTCTTACGGATAACTCAGGATACTTTTCTGAATTATATTCTATATATTTTCTGTAATCTTGACCGGTTAAAGATTTCTTTGCAATCGGTGGATATTCTTTGACATCAAGTTGAGATAAAAAGGCTTTTACTAAGTGCATATCTGCGCCGGTCAGTCCAAGTTCATCTATTCCGGAAACAAAAACCGGAGTATCTAAACAAGAAATTATCCTTTCACCTATATCGTTTCCATATTCTTTTCCAAAATAGCATTTTGAACTTTGTTCTATGTTTCCATCACGAGATATCAACCTAATATTAATATTTTTCAATCCGCTTTTAAAGGAATAATTATTATTGCACCAATTGTCAAACAGCCACTTTAACAAATCTTTAGTTTTTTGCTTATCTTCTCTACATTGAGATACAAGTTGACGAACAACATTGTCAAACGAATATTCTGCACCTCCGTATACTTTGAGAATTTCCATTAAACGTCTGGAGTCACAGTTAAATGATTTGAGTAGTTTTTTCTCTAAATTCAAATCAATAAACCGCATTTCGCTCCATTCAGGCAGAGTAAATCTATTTTCATCATTATTGAAAATGGTTAAATTTTCATCTGCTATTCGTTTTCCATTGCTGTCAACCAGTAACTTTGGCGCAATGTTCACATATGAATACGTCTCATGATAAAGAATTATAAGTTTATCATGAACACCTGAATTAACATATTCATCCGCATCCACATTTAGTAATGCAACTAATTCTTCTGAAGAATAAAAACTTATGCCTAATTCTTTAAAATATGAAAGAATCGTGTCGTTTTTACAAGGCTTTAATAAAGAGTTAAAAGTTTTTTTCGATACATAGCGAGCAAAGTCTTTATTAGAATAGCGAGGCAGCTCATCTAAACTTATGTATCTATCATCAATAGTTGGGAACAACTTGCATCCTTTGATTTTCTTCTTGAGTTTTGAGGTGAAATCATATTGTTTATCTAGAAAATATAATTGCTGTGAAGGTAATAGAAATTCAAGTGCAGTATAATCATACTGCTGACTGTTCGCTGCAATTTCAGATCCCTTGTCACTTATAAAATCAACCAAAAGTTCAAGAAGCTTTTCATTGTTAACACTCTCTTTAATCAAACCATTGCGTTCACTTGTAAGTTCAAAAGTACCGTGTATCAAAAAAGGAAACGGCATTGGAATTTCTGTCTTAAAGTATGAATATAAAACACCTTCTTCACGTATTTTATCTCTTACCAATTTATCGTTATTATATGCAATTATCAGCTCAAATGCTTTTTCTGTTCCATCTTTTTGTTGAATACTACCGGTTCTTTGCCAAACAGTCCAATCGGTAAAATTATCTCCATCCTGGATTAAGAATCGTTCGCCATCAGACACTGCTTCAATGTTTCTTTTTGCTTTTGGTGATATAATATGAATATTTCTGATATGTTTTAAAAAAAGTAATTCCTCAAACTGCAACTCAATTAGCTGTTTTTGTATTGTATCAACATATTCAGAATTGCAATGCAAAACGATAGATGTTGAAAAGCCATCATCAAGCCATTTTTCTATTTCAGCAGAATCATTATTTACCTCTGCTGAACTTAAAATGGCAATTCTGTCAATACTGTCCAATTCATGAACATGATCTTGATCACAATGTTCCTTATAAAACTGAAGTTGAGAGGTTGCTCTCTCTTCAGAAAAATTAGCAATAAAAGATTTTGTACAAATTGAAATTTTGTTTGCCCAGTTCAAAATAGACCTAAATCCCAGTCCTTTGCATCCAATTGTTCCTTGATGCTTTGAACTTGCGTCAGGGTGCATCAAAGAAATAATGCCGCGAGAATTAAAAGGCTTGCCTGTATTTTGGATTATTAAAAAGTTTTCACGAAGTTCTATTTTAACCTTTATATCGGCACAATCATCAGAATAACAATCGTCAGCATTTTGAAGTAACTCATAAATTTGACGTCCTTTATAGTCTAACTTTGTTTTGTTTTCATTATTGTAGTCAGAAAGAATGTCAATAGCAGATCTTAAATATTTATCACGGATTATAGAAATTTCCTTTTCTATAATTTTAACTTCACTCATATTATACGTATTTCTCCTTCTATTTTGTTCTAATTCATAGCTCTCAACGAACTATTTTTGCTTTATATGCGATAGGTTATTTAATGAATTGATGGTAGACTTTCTTTTAAATAATTTTCAACAAACTTATCCCCACTTGAATGTTATAAATGAAAAAGTTTTAACTCTTTCGTTACTTATAATATAACAAAAATGAGTAAATTTCACAATTGAAAATGTATAATTAATCAATCTTGGCACCGTGACGTGTGCTTGTCATAGACAAGTGGCGTCGCTTCGCTCCGCCAGACAAGCACACGTCTGAATAACCCTTTGACTTGCTAAAATGAAAGCGAAAGGCAAGCGAAGTTGCCCGCTGATCCGCTTTGGCAATCTTTCGCTTTTTGCCTTCTCGCTATTTTCATTTGTATTGCAATGTCTATTAAGATATTGTGTTTTCTCTACCTCCGTATTTGCCTTTTCGTTTGGCATTGTCTCATAAGCCTCTCAAAAGTAAACGGTCGAAATATCCTTGTTTGGTATTCAAATTATCAATCAATCATATCTCTAAAGTCTTGCATTTCATACACCGAAATTCATAAACTTAATAAACTTTTCCGAAAAACTTTCGCGTGAGTTGAGGTCAAGATATTCTGCGTCGGCGGCAATCGCGTCTGCTTTTTTCTGATTGCGGTTATAGAGTATGCAACCTTTGAGAGAACAGTTGCCAACTGCTACGCAAATCCTGTCAAATTCTTTAGCTATCAATCCTGTTGCCACGGCATTATCGACGTCGGTATGCGAGGAAAAACCGCCTGCAAGATAAACTCTTTCTATATCGCGTTTGTTCACTCTCTTGTACTCGAGAAGTTCCTCCGTCGCGGCTCTTATGGCCGATTTTGCAAGCTGATATTGCCTTACGTCTTCGCGTTTTAAAATAACACCTTCAGCCAGTCTGAAGTCTTCGCGCATATCGCCGCTGTCGTCTATTATCCCGGATTTGTACAGCTGTCCCACAACGTCGATAAGTCCGCTACCGCACAATCCCGAGGGCTTTTCTCCTAAAAATTCCACCTTATCGGGATGTTTAAAATGCGTAATCGCTCCCTCAACGGCACTCATTCCGCACGATATATTCGCACCTTCCATACAGGGTCCCGCAGGGGCAGAAACTGCAGTATATCCATTCTCGCCAAAGAGTACGATCTCGGCATTCGTTCCCAAATCCATAAAAAGCGAATACTTCCCTCGTGAGGGCTCAGGCAAAGTCAACAGTCCTGCTACTGTATCGCCACCGGCAAAAGCCGATATACAAGGCAAAGTACGTACCTCGCAATCAAACTCAAAACCCAACTCTTTCGCGCTTGTTGTCTGAGAGTCGAGAAACAATGGCGTATAAGGATACTGCCCCATAGAAGAACAGTCCTTTCCCATAAGCAAAAGCGTCATCACGGTATTGCCCGCAAAGTCCATTCTTTCAACTTTTGCGCTTTTTCCCAAAAGGTTTTTTAATCGCGATTTTATCTCGTCTATGAGTATCTTTTGCAATGCTCTTGCACCGTTTTTCGAACAATACTCTATTCTGTTGACTACGTCCGCTCCGTAAACGCTTTGAGGATTTGCAAACCTTACTCTCGCGAGTATATTCCCCTCGCTGTCCGTTACAGCCGTTTCTACCGTCGTGGTGCCTATATCCGTCGATATACGGCATACCCCCTCTGCTTTCTCTGTCAATTCCTCGTACTTACCGTCTGAAAATTCAGGCAATACGATATCGACAGGCTGAGTAACGATATATTTGCACGCTAATACCTCTTTTCCGTCTGCACTCACTTTGCATTTGCGACATATTCCTCTGCCGCCGCAAGGCATTGCAAAACGGTACCCCCGCGATTTGAGTATATCGGAGAGTACAGCTCCTCTGTTGACGACGATTTTGTCGCCGTTGACCGTAATCTGTATACACGTATTCATATACCGTCAATTATTTCAATCGCGCTCGACGGAATTTCCGTATTCATTTCCGTCGTCGCTAATTTCTTCCTCCTGAATATCTACACTACCCTTTTCGGCACTATCGTCCGGCTCATTATCAATTTCTCCACCGTCAGCAGCTTCTTCCACCTCTTCGAATTCTACGTCTTTGCTAGCCGCTCGCGCTCTGTCCAAAGCCTCGCGACGTTCTCTTTGTTCTCTCTCTTCGCTGCTTTCGTAAAGAATATCCGTCGTTATCATCTCGGCTTTTATCTGTTCGCTTTGCGCATCGGATATAGGCTGAACGATTACGGGTACTCGGCGCGTCTTGTTTTTCGACGTATCGTTGACGCTGGTACGTATATTGTATATCTGCGATATCATATAAAACAGCGACCCGAAAAGCATACACGCCATAGTCACCATTGGCAAATATCTCGACGGAACGTATTCGTATCTGCCGTCCGCAACCTCTACTCTCGTACCTACACCTATGTACTTGCTGAAAATGCCGTCGGCATCAGCTATCGCGCCTCGCGCTCTCAATGAGTATTCGGCAATCCAATCGTTGACGCCCGCAAATATATCGGTCATATAACCGTGCCCCACAGTCGCCGCCGTACCGCCTGCATATCCCATAATCATAGGTACCACAAAGCCTGCCACAATAATCAAATAGCGGTATCCCTCGTGGCGCATTTTATCCCAGTTTTTGATGTTTGCCAATATGTCCCTGACAATTACGGCAAAACATATCGAAGCCACAAGCAACAAAAATGCTAGTACGAGATATTCTCTAACAAAACAAACCGTAATCAAACACACTGTCAGCACCGCAAAATCTATTACGGAAAGCAGTCCCGAAACACGTCCGAATTTTTTGAAAAACGCGTTGCCGACGTATGCGCCGCCTGCACAAAAACCTATCAGCAAATAAATCTCGATATCGTCGAATTGCAATTTTGCGGCATAGTTGTCGATATTGACAAAGAGGAACGTTATGCCGAAAGTCATCAGTCCCAAAAGTACGAGAGTGAGTGCCCCGCTGGTATCGTTTGTCCTCTCGACGGGACGCACTTCGTAACGCGGCTTTATTGAATAGTCTGCCTTTGCATATAATAACCCGCCTAAAATAAGCAGTACGCCCGAAATAACCATTGCCATCTTATAACTCATCTGGCGAGGTATTATTATTAGCGCCACCATCGCAACGACTATTCCGCCGCAAATAGGAGCAAGCAAGCTCGCGCCGTCTTCCTTTACCCTGGCGAAAAGTTTTGTGAACATTCCGTAATGAGTAAGCCCGCTGACGCACAATATAAGAGCATAAACAAGAGGTAAAGCCGACGTCACTTGTCCGACCGGTACGTATGGCAAAAGCGACACAACAAAGCCAACCGAAAGGAAAGCTACGATTATCAGAGCTATACCCCACAGTACCAGCCAGACTTCGGTAGCGTCTTTGGCTTTTTCCTTGGAATCGGAAAGCTTTGAGAGCTTTTCCCTTCTCAATCTCAAAAGCGTACAAATCAGTCCGCCCAACGCAAAAAACAATGCGTAAAGCCATATAAAGTTATTGTTGAACTCACCGAACGTTGTGCACACTTCCGCATTGACGTAGTTTTCCATAAGAATGAATTGAACGGACATAGCAAGCACACACGCGCCTACGCAGTATTGATTTCTCAGCTGTCTCAACATCGTCTTTTTCATACTCTGCCCTCCGCGTCGCTTACTGCCTTGCAGGCTGCATAAGAAAGCGTATCTTCTCCTATTCCCGCCCTGTCGCATTCAAGAGCGAAAAGCGTAATTCCGCCCAAACCTCTGTATATTGCATAGCATGTCTTGTCGTACAAAAGCTGCTTGCCGTTGAAGCGTATGTCGGATACTCTTTCTTCACGCCACGCGCATTCGAATACGTTGTCATACCAGCCGTATTCCCCTTCGACGGAAGAATAAGCGTATACTTCTTCGGCATCTTTTGAATATGCTCCGTATAAAGGCGCGCCGAGATTTATCTGTTTTTCCTTAAATCCGTTGTTCAGACAAATATCCACCGCCTGTATGCACGAAGCGTAAAACGCCGCGCTGTCGCCGTTTTGGTCAAGCTGTCCGAAGCCGACGAGATTTACCTTGTCAATCTTGTCAGCTGCGCCTGAATAATACTTAAGCTGTCCTGTAGTCAAAGCCGCTAAAATATACGTCTCTTCTCCCAAAGCACCTCTTAAAGCCTCAATAGCGTCGGCATAATAAATACTCTGATTTTTGCCGTCAGCCAAAGTACAGTCTATCTCCGCTCCGTCAAAGCCGTTGTCAGCCAAAAATCTTTTTACATTTCGGGCAAGCACGGAGTAATCCGTATTTACAGCGCCTGCATCCTTAGCACTAAGCGAAAGAATAAATTTCGTATTTTCCGACTTGACTTCGTTGAGATATCCCAAAGCTTTTACTATATTATCGAGAGTGAATTCGCTTGCCTCAACGTTGTCCGATATTACGTTATCCGCCAAAAGCTCTCCCTCTGCACTCCACACTATTCCCGCGTCGATTACTACCTCGTCGAAAAGTCCGAGTTTCGCTCCGTCAAACAATTCGTAAACCTCATCGTATTCAGGGATAATGCCGTCCGCATTCCAATCGGCAATTCGATATACGGCGTCTTCTATATCAAAACGCGAAGCAAGAGAAAAATCCTCCCCCGATTTTTGGGCATTGTATATGCTTATATCGTTTATTCGGGGGGACGCCTCACTGTCTATAATTCTCAAAGTTACGTATTTAGCGTTTAACTGCCCGGTCATTGCGCACAGTCTGCCGCGCTGTATTCTGTCCTGCTCGTAAACCTTGTCGAAATGCTTTCCGTTATTGCTCACATATATCTCAAACGCGCTGATGCTCATACCCGTTTCGCTTATAACTACGGTATTGAATTCTATACCTTTTTCAAAATAAAACTGTATGTGGCTTCCTCTTCTCTCGCCCTGCCAGAAGGTGTTGACGTTGCCGTCCGTAACAAAGCGCGTCAAAGCCTCGTTGGTAGAAGCAGTTATTTCCGTAGCGTCCGCAGTAAGGTCTTTGCCTAAGTACTTGTCTGCGCCTTCTCCCGTATTCACGGTCAAAACGACAGCCGACGCGATTAGCATCGTCAATGTCAGTACTGTAAGTACAGCCGTCAATATTATTACGGTTTTCTTCTTCACAAAAACCTCCTTCCGCCGTTGCGTGTCAAAACTGTTTTTATCTTACGTTTTAATTATAATATCTTGCGCGCACGGTGTCAATACTCACTAACACACACGCCGTCTGAGAATAACGCATATACAATAAGTTTATATTGTAAGCTTCTATCTGACCGATTAAGGTATCTTTTGCCATTAAAATCGGTAATTCAGAACTCCTAGCACAAAAAAACATACGTTGCAAAAAGGACCTTGCGGTCCTTTTTAAGTATATTCGCGTAAATACGAAGAGATATTTTTACTTTCTGTCCTCGAGATTTTTATAATCTCTAATCTTGACTATGTCTATGTAAGCGGGACGGATAATCTTATCTGCGTTGATAAGTTCCTCAAGTCTGTGCGCCGACCAACCTACTATTCTCGCGATGGCAAACATAGGCGTATAAAGCTCCACGGGAATACCCAGCATACTGTATACGAAACCGCTGTAAAAATCCACGTTTGCGCTTACGCCCTTGTATATTGCTCTTTCGCTGGCGATTGCCTTAGCCGCAAGCCTTTCCACTCTCTCATAGAATGAATACTGTTTGCTTCTTCCCTTGGACTTGGAAAGCTCGTGAATGAATTTTTTGAATACCTGCGCTCTGGGGTCGGACAGAGAATATACTGCGTGACCCATTCCGTAAATCAAACCTTTGCCGTCAAACGCTTCTTTTCTCAAAATCTTTATGAGGTATGCGTAAATCTCGTCTTCGTCCTCGAGGTCGCGGACGTGTTCGCGTATGTTTTTCATCATCTGTACTACCTTGATATTCGCTCCGCCGTGCTTGGGACCTTTGAGCGACGCAAGCGCAGCCGAAACAGCAGAATACGTGTCTGTACCCGAAGAAGTAACTACGCGCGTGGTAAACGTGGAATTGTTGCCGCCGCCGTGTTCCATATGCAGTATAAGCGCGAGGTCGAGTACCTTTGCCTCAAGCTCGCTGAACTTCGTGTCGGGACGAAGCATACGCAAAAAGTTTTGCGCGGTGGAAAGATTGGGGTCAGGTCTGTGTATATACAAGCTGTCGTCGCAAATATAATGATTGTATGCCTGATAGCCGTAGACCGCTAGCATAGGGAATACGCTTATAAGTATAAGGCTCTGTTTGATAACGTTGCGCACGCTTATGTCATCGAATTTCTTGTCGTAAGAAGCAAGCGTAAGCACGCTCCTAGAAAGGCTCATCATCATATCTTTGCTGGGTGCCTTGAGTATAACGTCCTTTGTAAAGTTGCGTGGAAGCTTGCGCATCTCGGTAAGCATTTCGCAAAACTCGGCAAGCTGATTTTTGTCGGGCAGTTCACCGAACAACAAAAGATAGGTTATCTCCTCAAAACCGAATCTGTCGCCCGCTATCAGCCCGTCCACAAGCGAATTTATGCTGTAACCTCTGTAGTACAATTCGCCGTCGCAAGCAACTTGCTTACCGTCTTCTTCCTTAAAAGATACTATTTTGGATATGTCGGTAATACCTGCGACTACGCCTTTGCCCGACTTGTCTCTCAGTCCTCGCTTTACGTTGAACTCAGTGTACAGCGAGCTGTCGACGGGATAGCTGTCAAGACAGCTTTGAGCATAGTTATCCAATACTGTTTTCTTATCGAACATATATCCTCCTTTTTCTGACCTAAGACAGAGAAAAAATTATCCTAACTTGTTTAAAAACTTATATATCTGACTTTTGAAATGCGCCCTCAAAAATCGCGCTTACTCAAAGATTTTACTATATTTTTGTCAATTTGTCAAGTCGAATGGATTTTGCCCCTAAACACACCTGCCGCGAAAAAGCCGTAACAGACGGTATTTTGCGTGATTTTGACGCATCTCACCCCTGCTCGTAAGCAAAAATAAAAGATTAGTGTCAAATATCTGCAATTTATAAAAAAGCTTTTTTACAAAAATTTTATATCGGTATGCAGGATACGACGTATTGACTGCATACGTCTTATAATCTATAATTGAAGTATGACTGCAAAAGATATTTGTATAAAATTGAATATCGACGAAAATCTCGCCCAACAATCTCTCAGGTGGACAGACTCCAACAAAGAATTTTGCGATAAAACTCTTTACCTCTTACTCAAAGGTAAATGCGGTTTCGCGCGCAAACTCGACGGCAAACAAAAACTCGCGCTGGTCCTGAATGCCCTGCCTTACGTATACGCTAAATATCAGGAAAAAGGCATAGACGAAAAAATATTTTTCGACACTTTCTCGGATATCAAAATATGGTGCGACAACGGCTTTGAACAATACGGCGCTCAGGGACTTGAAAATCTTAGCTGGATAGCAAAACATCTCTCAATGAAAATCTTCCGCATAGGAAGGCTTCAATACGAATTTTCGCGTTTTTTGATACTTCCTCACGCAAAATTAAAGGACGTAATCAAATGTCCCTACCGCTTAGGAGAAAAATGCATTACCCTGCATATCCCTCAGGGAGAAAAACTCGATACCCAAAAATGCCTTGCCTCAATAAAAGACGCAAACGCCTTTTTTGAAAAGTATTATCCCGACTACAAATACCGCTGTTATACCGTGATAACCTGGCTTGTCAATCCCAACCTAGAAAACGTACTCGGAGAAGACAGCAATATCGTAAAGTTCGGTAAACTCTTCCACATTCTCGGCTACGTCCCCGACAGCGATATGAACGAAAGGCGTGTATTCGGCTATAAAAAAGACCGCGCAAATTACGCTCCTAAAAACGCTCTGCAAACCTACACCCTCGCTCGAATACAAAAAAATTTGCCACTCTATTCCTACAACGGTTACCGCGCAAAATAAAACCTATAAATCGCAAATCCAAACAATTTATATATCGTGCATAATATTGATATAATTGTATTAACACAAAAATACCGACAAGCTATTGTCGGTATTTTTTGTCGCCAATTAGTTAGTTTAACCTTTGTAGCCCCATACTACATTGCAGTATCCGTCTGAATTCCAATTTGATGCCCAACCTTCGGGCTTACTATCTGCTTCGCAATAAACAGTCATTCCGCTGTAATTGTCAAATACATTCTGTTCTATTACAGTTACACTTGCCGGTATAACCACTTTTTTGAGAAAACTACAACCGCTGAACGCGCTTTTGTTTATCGTCGTCAATCCGTCAGGCAATATAATCTCTTTAAGATTTATACAATACGCAAAAGCAAACATTCCTATTTTTTCGATGCTTTCGGGCAGAATTACCTCTTCAAGCATTTCGCAATAATAAAAAGTATGGCATCCTATTTCCTTGATACCCGTAGGAAGAGTAATACTTTGCAAATTTTTGCATCCCATAAACGCATCGTTTCCAATGCTTGTTACAGTATCTGGTATCTGAATATCCGTCAATTCTCTGCAATAAGAAAAAGCACTGTCTCCTATTGACGTTACACTGCCGTCAGAAGGTATTAAACTCGTCTTGCATCCTGCTATAAGCGTCTTTGTTGTCTTGTCAATAATACAATTATTAGTACCGATATAAACAGCGTTATTCTGTGCTACACTGACCGATGTCAATGAATCGCACTCTCCAAATATCTCCGTACCGATGCCGATTACACTTTCAGGTATAGCGATTGACGTCATCTCGTTACAATTATAAAATGCTTTGTCAAAAATATATTTAACAGGATAATCGACTGATTTATAATTAACGTTAGAAGGTATACTTACCTGCCCCTTTACGTTAGCCGACATAACAGTCGCAACACCGTCTTTCAATCCGTATATTAAACCGTCTTCAAAATAATACGCGTAACCGTTTCCATCCGTAGATTTATTATTGCAGTCCCAAATTACAGAATTAAACGCATTCCAATTTTCTTCCCATTTAGCCGGCTTTTCCGCGTCAACGCAGTATATAACCAGATAATCGTCATTAGATATAGCATAAGACGAGATTTTTTGAACGCCCGAGGGGATTGTCACGCTTGTCAAATCATTGCAGCCCAAAAAGGCTCCGTACTGTATCGACAAGGTGCCTTCTCTTATCTTATATTCGCCGCTCACATTACTTACCTTTACAAGCATATCGTTAATATACAATGCAATGCCCTTTTCCCAATTCGCCTTATCCTTGTAATATGCGGTATCGTTTAAAGAAGCATAAGTCAACGAATCAAGACTTTCGGGGAAAACTATTATAGCCGCCTGAGTGCAATATTTAAAAGCTTGCGATGCCAAGGAAGTTACTCCCTCTTCTATTACGATTTTTTTGACGTTTTGAGCTTCGGAAGGATATTTAAACAATTCTCCTTCAACATCGGCAAACACGTAGAGAGTATCACCTAATATGTATGCGCAATCATCGATTGTCCTGACTGTCTTGACATCTTCAAGACTTATTTCGTAATCGCCCAGTTCATCTTTAAAAGTAATGCTCGCGGGCAACTCGTTGCCTTGATAATCTACCTTAACAGTATTCTTTATAAAACTTCCGTCAACATATTCGGCAAAATATTCTACTGTAACGCTGTTTTGATTTTCCAAAACGAAAGCGTCGATTATATCCAAACTTTCAAGTTGCCTTTTCTCGAGAGTAACCACTCCGCTCAATTGTTTTGTAAGTTTGCATACATAGCTCGCTATAGTATCCGCTTTTCTGTCTTTTCCTCCGTCCGCATTAAATTCTACAGTCGTAACCTTATAGCTTATTCCTTCGCTTTTTCCGTTAAGCTTTTCAGCAACGGAATTAAGCTCCGCTAAATTACCCATAGCTTGCTTCAAATCTTTAATTCCCTTACCTTCGTCTTCAATAAAATCTTCCAGTGCCTCCGCTTGCAATTTTGCTATATTATAATTCAGCGTAACATATCCCTGAACATTACTGTCAACGTAAAAATAAGAGGTTGACTCTTCGCTGCCTACAATCGGCATACCGAATCTGTCTGATATATCTTGTCTATTCTCAACATTTTTAAAGGAAGTCTTACTGAAAGGATTAGCATAAAAACTGCCCATTATGGCTCCTATAACAACCGCCGCTACAATAATACCGGCAAGCAAAGCACTTGTTATTTTAATACCCTTAGAAGCTTTTTGCGCAACCTTTTCAGACACGCGTCCTTTTGATTTTACATTTTGGCAAACAACTTCAACATCGTCCTTCTTTATTCCCTTTTCCCAAATAAAATATCTTGCGATTAAGAGTACGATACCGGCTGAGCCCATAAACACGCAGAATGAATATCCAGCACCTGCATCGCCAAACCAGTTACCTGCATCGGCCACACCTGCTATTCCAATAGCAAGTATTGCGAAGCAGACAATTGCGTCTGTCCAATATGATTTCTTTGCTTTGTATTCGGAATAAGGATGGGCTACTGCTTTAATTATTCTTGATATACCCAGAATAATGACATATATAGACAATATAAGCGTAAGAGCACTGGTAACAGTAAAAAGATAATCTATTTTGACCTTAAAAATATGCTCAAAACCTATACCCGAGATATTGTACCCCTTATGCAACATAACAGGCGCGCACAAAGTCAAAAAAACCATTATACCCAGTAGCAACGTACCAATGGCAGGAATAATCCAAAATACTCCCGCAAAAAAAGGTTTAGTTTTATTATTATCCTTTATTTTTTTAGAAACCTTCGTGTCAAATTGCGCATAATCGTATCCGCAATTCGTGCACTTTTTTTCTTCCCCTACGCGTTCTGTTCCGCAAACAGGGCACTTTTGCATCTCATCGGCTTTCTCACCGCAACTGGGACAAATTTGTCCGTCGTATTGCTTTTGGCAGTTTTTGCAAATCATTATATTCCCCTCCTTTTCATATAGCGTATATATTTATATTATATAACCAAAAATTTAAATAGTCAATACCAATTAGAAAATCTGCTACTATAACACTTGCCAATGGTTATTTTTTATATCTTTTATGAATATTTTAGTATACGTATCGTGTTTTGTCAATACACTCAACGTGTTTTTTAATAAAATTAGAATATGAAAACAAAATTTTGCGAAAGACTCAAAGAATTACGCGCCGTAAACAATATGACGCAACAGGATTTAGCTAAAGCCGTCAACGTGTGTAAGTCGGCTGTTTCCGCTTGGGAGATAGGCAGAAATCAACCAAGCTATGATATTCTTATGGATATTGCAAAATTTTTCGACGTAAGCGTAGATTATCTGATAGGCTATCAAGACTGAAATGAAAAACCAAAATAAATTCAATACAAGGCTTAAAGAATTGCGCGAAGAAAAGAATATGACGCGTCAAGCTCTTGCCGACGAATTGCACATATCGGTAAGGCTTGTAGGCTATTGGGAAAACGGGCAAAGAGAATGTTCGCTGGATATGCTGATTAAATTGGCGAAAATATTGGACAGCGACGTAAATTATCTTATAGGATATGTAGATTGATATATAATATTAAAAAACTATGCGACCGCAAATGCGGTCTTTTTTATAAAAAAGCCACCCTCTATAAGTATAGAGAGTGGCTTTATTATTCTTTTATTACCTAACCCCGTGCGAGCACGGAGAGTGGTGCAGATTTTTCTTTTTCGAGGTCGCCCGCAAAGGCGCGTACTTGTCGTACGTAACTGCGGCGGGCGCACCGCTGACAAAAGGAAAAGATGTGCTGATATATGCGGTCGCTTAAGTGGACAGCTTGCCGTCCACAGTAACCATCAACTGCCTATCGTCTATCGCAATGTCTATCGCATTGTCTATCCAGTCGACGACAGTCTTTGTCTTTTTTCCGTAAGCAAAGAGTGCTATTACCTCTTTGATTACTCCGTCGCGGTCAAGACCTATATTACTCTCGATAGCACACTTGACTGCGGCAAGAATTTCTTCGGGATAGATAGTAGCTATATCTCGCTTAACCTTGGCGTCGGAAGGACGGAAGGTATCGACAGATTTGTCTACGTAGAAGACTTTGCCGGCTACTTCTTTCTTGAAAGTATCGAATTCTGCTACGTAACCCTGTAAGGTTGCGATGGCTTTCTTTGCGCTCTTGGGCAGATTGAACATAAACGTCAACTTGTCCATAAGGCAATGGAGTTCGATAGGTGACTCCTTCTCGATAATGGCTCTTATCTTCTCTTTTATTCTTTCTTCGTTGACTATATCGAGCACGTAATCGGTACCTACTCTCATCATAGGCTTGATAGGATATGCCTTGTAAGGTACTCTGTACTTAGCGATAGTGTCTCTTACTGCTTTCTTGCTGAGTACCTTCTTTTGAGTGAGGGTAGCGATATAGTCCTTGATTTTCTGTATTTCGCGTCTAGGGTTGTTGAAGTAATTTACAGTCCACAGCTGATAGGTATTCCAACCGAGCTTTCTCAAAATCTTGGTCTGCATCATTACCCTGTCTCTTACGCCCTTGAGCTTGCAGGAGTTCTCGCTGTCGGCAAGAATAGCAAGGATATATTTGTGCTTGTTCTTGGGGTCGACTACGGCTACGTCTATCTTGAAGTCGCTGACGCCTACGTTGTAGTCGCAGGGAATTCCTCTGTCCTTGAGTTCCTTGCCGAGAAGCTCACTGATACCCGCGCTTCTTCTTACGATATCCATATTGCTTATCGCAAGCATATCCTTACCGCGCTCTGCGTATTCGAGGAATGCTTTCAAGCCCTCGACGCCCTTGCTGTTGGTACGGTTGAGGTCAATCATATTGCCCGTAATACCGCTGAATACTATCATTTCGTTGCGCGCTCTGGTTACGGCAACGTTAAGACGCTTGTAACCGCCGTTCTGGTTGATAGGACCGAAGTTCAGAGAGAGTTTGCCGTTTTTGTCGGGACCGTAGCCTACGCTGAAGAGTATGAGGTCTCTTTCGTCACCTTGTACGTTTTCGAGATTCTTGACGAAAATAGGCTCTTCTCTGTCGTATGCGTACTGGTCGAGTTTATGCTCGTGCAAACGCTTGGAAAGTTCGTTTTCGATATAGACTTGCTGTGCCATATTGAACGTAACGATACCTATGCTGTACTTGCGTTCCTGAGGGTCTTTGAGACGTCTGATAACTTCCTCGACAAGCTCGTCGCCCTCTTTCTTGTTGTGTTTTGCTCCGCCTCTCTCATACACACCGTCAACGTATCTGAAGGATACTTTGCTGTTAAGCTCGTTGGGTGAAGGGAATGTAAGCAGCGTATTGCCGTAGTACATTGCGTTGGAGAAAGCGATAAGGCTTTCGTGCAAGGAGCGGTAGTGCCACAAGAGGTGATTCTGAGGCATACCGAGCGCGAGACAGTCGTCGAGAATACTGTCGAGGTCTTCGATTTCGTAATGCTCGTCGTCCTTGTAATCGACGTTGAAGAATGTCGTAGGAGGCAACTGCTGAGGGTCGCCTACGACGATAACGTTTTTACCTCTCGCAATACAGCCGACCGCTTTACAGGTAGGCAACTGCGACGCTTCGTCGAATATGACAAGGTCAAACTTATTGTCAGAGTCTATGTCCAAAAATTGTGTTACGGACGTAGGACTCATAAGCATACAAGGACAGCACTTTGCAAGAATATTGGGTATCTTTGCAAAGAGATTTCTGAGCGTTGTGCCCTTCATACCCGACTTCTCCGCACGCATAAGCACAACTCTTTCGAGATTGTGGTCGCCCTCTTCGTCGGGACGGGGTATGCCTGCAACCAGCTTGTTGTAAAGCTCGCCTTTCGTCCATCTCTCGTAGTCCTCGGTAAGCTCCTTGAACTTGTTGGCAAGCTCTTCGAGAGTAAGACCTGAGAATTGACATAGTACGTCGTCGAGGAGCAATTCGCTTCTTACGAAGTTGAAGTATACGCACTTCTTGAAACAGCTCAAAACCTCGACTGCCGATATCTCGCCGTCATTGAGAGGCTCGAGAATAAAGTCGAGACCGCTTGCCTTACACTTTTCGACGATTTCCTGATACTTGCACCAGTTGGGGATAAAGTCGAAGTTCTTTTGTATGCTCGTAAGATATTCTATCTTGGAGTTGATATCGTTGCCGCCGCTGTAACCGCGTGTGCTGAATATCTTGCAGAATGCGCCCTCTGCTTTCGCGCAGCTCTCGTACGCATACTGATAATACAGCATAAACGCGTTGGGACCGAATTTTACAAGTCTGAAACAGCTGTCCTCGAATACTTCGTTGTTGAGTTCGGCATAAAGCTTTTGCGCGTTTTCGTAAAGCTGGTCGATTTCCGTCGTGCAAAGCTTGATTTTCGCCGAATCGTCGGGAGAGATTTGCAGAATATCCGCAAGTTCCTCTTCGCGCTTTCTCAAGGTCGAGCGGATTTGCTCGCACTTGGAGAGGTATTCGACGTAAGCCCATCTGTCGCGCTTGTCGATACCCGAAGGTATGACGCGCTTTATCTTACTGCTTATAGAGCCGCTCTTCAAGGTCGCGATAAGTTCTTCGGACGAAATGCCCTCAGGATAAGTACCGTACTTGGCGGTATATTCGTTGAGCATCGTGTCTACGCGAGACTCCGCCTCGAGGTAGGACTGAACGATACCTCTTGGCTGTTTGGAAAGGCTCTTGAAATAATTCTGAATATAGTCGATATGCAAAGCTTTGCATATTCTGTACAACGCTTTGAGTTTTGCCGTAGTGAGCGCGACCGTACGCATATTGAACAAAGGCATCAAAGTACGCGCATACTGCCTGAGATGCTTGAGTTCCATCAGATAAATCTCGAGTATGGAATTACCCTCTTCACTCCACTTTTCGGAATAGTTGAATCCGCCTATGTGTCTGAAAGGCGATTTCTCTATATCTCCGCACTCCTTGGCGCGCATAGTAAGCTCGGTAAGTATGTCTATATACTTGTTGAAAGTCGAGCCTACGAGTTTTTCGTAGAATATGCTGTCAATGCGCAAACAGTCGGGAGAATCCTGATTTTCAAAATAGCCCATTATGCCCTGATAGAGCGATATACCCAGATATCTCTTGCGGTGCATAGCCTCGAGTTCTCTCTCCAGCTTGTCTATGCAATCGTTGATATCCTGAAGTTTATCGTCGTCAAGCTGTTCCTGAGGCCTGCTTTCAGCAAGCGAAAGAGTGTTGACTATCTGCGACAAAACAGTGTTCTTATTGGTCTTGTTGGAATGAAGTTCGAGACAGAAGTCACCGAGTCCGATGCTCTGCAATCTGTGATGAACGACAGACAATGCCGCCATCTTTTCCGCCACAAACAATACTCTCTTACCGCGTACTATGTTGTTGGCGATAATGTTGGTAATCGTCTGCGATTTACCAGTGCCCGGAGGTCCGTGCAATACGAAACTCTTGCTTAAGCTGTCCTTGATAGCCGAGTACTGCGAAGAGTCCGCCGATATAGGCAGATACATTCTGTCTTCCGCCGTGTACGCTTCGTCACTCGAACTGTCAGACAGATTGAAGGCGTCTTCGGGAAGTTCGAGCTTGTTGTTGATAAGCGAATTGACGATAGGATGTTCCTTGAATTTTTCGGACTTGTATTTGACGTCGTACCACAGCTGATAGTTGCCGAAAGACAACGTAGCCAAAAATACGTTGGACATAATTTCCCAACCTTTAAAGCCTACCGTCTCTTTCTTTATTCTCGCTATTACGGAGAGAATGTTTTGCTGAGAATCGAGCTGTACGGAAGAAAGTCCTCTGATGTCCAGATTGAATTCCTGATACAAAAATTCGAGCAGCGTGCTGTTAAGGCGCACGTCTTCGACGTTGACGTCAAGCGTATATACGGGAGAAGCTACGCCCTTCTTGCTAAGACTTACGGGATAGAGCAGCAAAGGCGCGTACTTTTCTTCGGCGTTTTCGTTCTCTTTCCATTTCAGGAAACCTACCGCCAGATAAAGCGTGCTGGTACCCGTCTCCTCTTGTATGGACTGCTCCTTTCTGAACAGTCTGAGCATTATTCCCTCGTGCGACTTCTGGTCGTATACGGTAAGAAGTCGTTTGTTTTTGTATTCGTATCCTACGTAATCCACGAAAGGCTTGAGGAACGAAGAC
Organism: uncultured Christensenellaceae bacterium; assembly: GCA_944380355.1. Classification (GTDB taxonomy): domain Bacteria; phylum Bacillota; class Clostridia; order Christensenellales; family UBA3700; genus RACS-045. Next base: position 123,420 of record CALWHJ010000002.1, on the reverse strand, counting down.
CTCTCGAAACCGTCCGTGATTTTCTCTAGACTCGTCGCTCCGTCTCTGGGTTTGGGGTCGACGACAAAAGCTTTGTTTTCGCTCATCGCGCCTATAAAATCGTCAAGCGTAGGCACGAGAAGTTTGACTGCCGAGCGCGAAACTTTGAAGTTGAGAAGGGCGTTTCTCATATCCATATCGAGAAGTCGTCTTTCCCATTGCGCTACTCTGCTGATTTCCTTTTCGCCGCCGACGTCTCCGCCGTATTCCTTGAATTGCTTAGGCGCGAGCGACGTAATGTAATCTCTGCTCTGTACGAGGTCGTATCCGTCCTTGCCGAGCACTCTCTCGGGCAAAGGATAGATATGCATTATTCTCGCTCTCTTAATGTCTACTATAAAATCTACGGCAGGGTCTTTCTTTATTGCATTGAAAGCGTTTTTCTCCGCCTTTTCGAAAGATACGCCGCTGACCGTATCCGACATAGCCACGAGAGTGAACTCGTTGACGTCTTTTTCGGCTTTTTGAGCAATCAGCTCAACGTCGTCGCTTACGAGCAAAGGCAAACACTCGTTGGTGGTAAATACGCCCACGTACCATTCGTCGCCTATGTGTCCTATGACGGCGTTTTGTCCGTTGGCTTCTACCAACGAAGCGTATAAAAGCGCAAGCTCGGTAGCCGTAGCTACTTTGCCTTCGAGCAAATCTTTGTGCGTTTGTATCATTTCGCTCTTGCTCTCTTGCGACTTGTAGTACTCAAAACGCTGGTCGTTGAGTACGCTGAATGCCGCGGCAAAGTAATTGCGCACGTAGTTTTTGTTGGTATTTGCGGTATATCCGCTCTGCGAAGGCAAATTCCATTTTTTGAGCTTTGCCTCGATAAGCGACATAAGCTGGTTGACCTGGGGAGTACGCTTTACGAACGTAGCAAGACTTTCGGGGCTTCCTTCGTAGTTACACTCGTTGAAAGCGGTAATCTGCACTTCGCAGCTTTGTTTTGCAACTACCTCATCGTCAAAGAGTACCTCTACCGTAATCAAGCCCTGCAAGGTCTTGTCCACCGCAACCATAAACAGCGGAGACAGCTTTGCCTGACAATCGAATTTCGCGTTTGTGCGGCGGGGAAGTATTGCCTGCTCTATCTCGTAGGGCAACATAAAGTCGGGCTGAGAAGTAACGCGCACTTTAAGATTTTCCTTGTCTTCGTTGCTTCTGTTTTTGACGTAAAGCCTGCGGATAGGACTGATACCGTTTTGCACCTGATAGTAGTTGACTACGGGCGCGCATTCGAGAGTAATCTCCACGGGCATTTTATCTACGGGAGGTTTCTCGGCCTTTTCGGTCTTTGCCTTTTCCTTGACTTCGCTTACTTCATTGACCTGCTCTTCTAATTCTTCTGCCATTTCTCTCCTTTCCTTATCCGAACTGTTGATTGACTTTACCGATAAAAGTCATTAGTTTCTCGGTAAAAAAAAATTAACGTAATAATTTCATAACGTTGACGTACTAAAAACGTCCGCGCGAAAACCGCGTTTTCTTTATCGTTATTTTTATTATACTATATAATCTGCTTATTTGCAATACGCAATTTTAGTTTAGTTTTAGTTTAAAATGAAAAAAGCGTTTTTCGGTTTGCATACGCGATACTAACGCAAAACGTAAAAACTAAATCCGTTTGACAAAAATCGATTTCTAAGCCAGAAAAAATCCGCGTACGATAATACGCGGATTTTGATTTGTCAAAACTTTATCGTTAGACAATCAAAGCATCTTTGCTCTCAATTCCGCTCCGTCGAGAGGCGAGAGATATGCGGGCGCGACGTCGAGTACGGTTATGCATCCGCTCTTGCCCTCCTTGCTCATTCTGTATACCGCTCTCGCATAAGCAACGAGTACGGACGAGGTAAACGCGGGGTTGGAATCGAGCTTGAGAGAATACTCTATTACGTTGCTGTATTCGTCGCTCGCTCCCGTCTGTCCGCTTCTGATTACAAAACCTCCGTGAGGTATGCCGTTGTGCTTTGCCTTGAGCTCCTCCAAAGATATGAAGTTGACGGTAGTGTCATAGTCAGCAAAATAGTTGGGCATCTCTTTGATTTGTTTCTCGATAGACGCCTTGTCCGCACCGTCTTCTACTACTACATAGCACTCTCTGGTGTGCTTTTGTCTTGTGGTAAGCGAAGGGTTGCTTCCGCTTCTTACCGCTTCGAGCGCACTCTCTACGGGTATGGTATACTGTCTTGCGTCAACCACGCCTTTAATTCTTCTGATAGCGTCGGAGTGTCCCTGACTTACGCCCTTGCCCCAGAAAGTATAGGTTGCGCCGCCCGGCAAAACGCTCTCTGCGTAAACTCTGTTGAGAGAGAACATACCGGGGTCCCAACCGCAGCTGATAAGCGCGAGCTTGCCGTTTTCTTTAGCGGCTTTGTCTACATTGGAAAAATGCTGAGGGATGTTTGCGTGCGTATCGAAACTGTCGATTACGTTGAAATACTTTGCGACAGCGGGAGTCTGTACGGGCAAATCCGTAGCAGAACCGCCGCAGAGTATGAGTACGTCTATATCGTCTTTGTATTTTGCGATATCGTCGGCTTTATATACCTGTACGCCCTTGGTGAGAGGCTGAATGCTCTCGGGATTTCTTCTCGTAAATATTGCCGTCAAAGCGGTATCGGGATTGTGTGCGATTGCGCTCTCTACTCCCTTGCCGAGATTGCCGTAACCTAATATACCTATTCTTATCATTATCGGTACTCCTTCCTTTTATAAGTTTTCTATATTATATACCAAACGCTTTTTGTTTGTCCAAAATTTTGTATAAAAATTTTTGCCGAAAGACAAATTGTTTTCTCTCGGCAAAAATGCGGAAATTTTCGTATGTCGTACGCCTATTCGCCGTCATCGGCGAACTCTTCGTCATCGTATTCGAATTCGTAGTCCGCGCTGTCAAGTCCGAAAGCCGAGCCGCCCGTGAGCACTACCGCGTGTATCTGCTGTGCGGCTTTTTCGCTTTTCAAAAGGTCTGTCTCTCTCGTGCCCGGCGCGCCTCCTCTGACGTCGACTCCCGCAACGCAACCTTTCTCGCATATAATCGCAGTTACTCCCGTATGCTCGTCCTGCGCGTGCCCTATCCTGAATCCTTTAGGTATGCTTATTTCATATCTGCCTCGCTTTAACTAAAAAGCGGTATACAAAACATACCGCCTTTAAGTATTTATTGTTTAGTGGTTTTGCTTTGTTTTGCCGTAGACTTGCTGCCAGTCTTTGCTACAGGTTTTGCCGCGCTCTTTGCCGAAGCAGCGGACGCGCTTTTCTTTTTGACCGACTTGACCTCTCCGTCCTTCTCGTCTGTAGGCTCCTCTATAGGCTCGTCTCCCAGATTTATTCTCGCAACCGCTCTGGGTTGAATGGAGAATTTTCCCATTTCTGAGGAAGAGTTTGCGCCCAAAGTAACCATTCTTCCCGTGCGTATGCTGCTTACGGGGGCGGGAGGGTCGTCATCGTCGTCCGTAGGCTCTATCAAGTCGTCGTTGAGCACGGTAGCTCTGTCCATTATTGGTTTGACTATACCCAGCCCCGAATACGCGGGTTTGGAAGTCTTTTTCTTTAGCGCCGTTTTGTCCGACGTACTCTTTGCAGCTTTTTTCTCAATTGCTGAATCGGTTGCGGGAATATCGTCCTCTATTACGTCTGCCGTGGCGAGTGCGCCGTCTGTCGCAGGTGCGGCAGGCTTTTTGTTGACGGCATTGCGCATAGCCTTGTTGAATTCGGCTCTTTCTTCATCAGTCAGTATGTACTTTTTGTCATCGAGTGCCTTTAGCTTTACTACGTTGACCTGTATCTTAGGCTCATAGCTTTTTATACCTTTTTCGTACTCCTCTACCGGTGCTAAATCAAACCAAACCGCCGCGTTATCCTCGTACCACAGCGGATAGTTTGTACCCCATATATTGTTTTGAACGAGGAAGGATATTCCGTACTTGCTGTTTTCCAGTTTGTTGTCGAAATGCAAAAGTTTTCCTCTGCCTAAAGATACGGGTACTGCCTGTTTGGGCTGCAATCTGAAAGACTTGCCTCCGACGTCGAATTCTATACCTTCGGTAACGGACAAATTGCGGCCGCCGTTGGGCACTATCTCGTAGGGACTAAGCTTTTGTCCCAACTTGTGATAGAATATCTTGTCTCTGTCGGGCGATATTCCCAGATGCAACCATATCTCTTCGGGAAGCCTGCTTACGTCCTTGTCCGTCCATTCCAGACGCAATTGCATATAGTTTTCAAAGAATATGTACTGCACGGTGAGTTTTCTGGGCATTCCCAGCTGAGGCATAATCTGCTTTCTGCCTGCAAGTCTGACCGTAACTCTCTCAAACTCCTTGGTCTTATCGTATACCGCTTCGCTCATCGTATAGGGGAAATTGCCCTGAGGATAATACTTTGCCACGCGTTTCAATTTGGGACGGGCAAAATCGGGTATAGCCCACGTAAAAGTTTTGCATAGATTTCTGTGATAATTCTTGAGCCAGAATTTAAAATCGGCAGGTCCCAAACTCTTGTAGTCGACTATACTCTCTTGGTTATTCTCTATAAGAGCGCGGTTGCCCATAAAGAGGTTTTTAGGCGCGCCGAAAGAATTGAGTTCCAACTTCCATTTTCCGCATTTGACAGGCGTATCGGGAAAAACTCTCGTGCCGTCGGGATAACAGCACTCGTCGGGGCGCAAAGCTTTGAGTTTTGTAAACGCTTCGATATAAAGCTTCAAAGGCAAAGCTTCGATAGCCTTGATGACGTAATCTCGCTGTTCGTTCCACGATTTGGTCATACGCGTATATCTGCCCTTGCCGCCGCGCTTTTTCATAAAATCTCTGAGAAAAGGTATGCGGAAAATTCCGTAACGCTGTATCTTGGCGTCGGCTTTGCGCGCCTCGAGAAAATCGGGTTTCAAATAGTTGTCGTAGTCTCTGAAAGCGTTGAGTATGCCTCTGCCCGCCGTATGCTCTGCAAGGCACAGCAAGTTATCGGTGAACACTCTGTAAGCTTCGCCGGAAGGCGAAAGCTGTTTTTTTCTTACCCACTCGTTGCGCATATCCTCGAGCATTCTGAGCGCGCCGTATTTGTAAGGGTCGGCGCTTACGCCGTGTATCCACGTATCGCCTATCTCGCGCTTTACCACGGGCAATTGGTCTTTTATCTCCCAAAGCTTTTGAGCAAAATCGTCCATAGTACCCGCTACTACCTCATAGCCCTTGTACTTTTTCTTTATCTTTTCAAAATTTTTGAGTACGGTTTTTGCGTCGCGAGGTCCGCAGTTGTCCGTAGAGTGGTCAAACACAAGCACTTCTTCGAGCGCCGGATGAGTTACGGTACCGCCGTAACTGCCCTCGTAGACAACGATTATTTGCGCGCCGTCGCACTCCCACACGAATATAGGAGGCACTTCGGGCATTGCAGACGTGCGGTTGACGCCTATATGCAGCATCTTTATGCCGTGCTTTGCAAGTAGGGGGACTATACCGATTGTATGCCCCGGGACATCCGTCATCTTTGCTGCTATCGTATTTCTGCCGAAACGCTTATCAAGCTCCTTGATAATCTTTAGTCCGTCTTCGAAAAGCGTAACGTCCTCGAGCTCGCTCTGCACGGTAAAAGGCATTGCGTGAGCGACGATATCTCCTCTCATACAAGCCTCTTCGAGTTCTTTTCCTCTCTTTTCGTCATCGTCTCTCAATGCGCGGTCTATAAGCCACGAGCCGAGAGTCCATACGAATTTTTTGCCGTCGGTATTGACTTCTTTTGCTATCTGAATAGCGTTGGGGATATATTTTTCGAGATACTTATCCACCACTCTCTCAGCGAGATTGGTATATCCCAAGTCCAAATGAGTTTTGGAAACTACGTAAACGGTTTTTGCCATAATCTTCCCTTCTTTTGAACAAGTCTCAGGGCATAATGCCTTAAGACCGTATAATCATTTTATCACAAATGCTCCCCTTATACAAGAGGGGAAATAAAAATTTAATACCGCGCCCGTAAGACGCGGTATATAGTATCGGTTCAGATTACGTGTCTGCCGAGCATAACCCGAACGTGTCGTACAATGTCGTTTGTAAGATTAGGCGTACAACTCAACGCTTCTTATGACGGGTACGGAGCGCGATTGCTTTATCGTGATTCTTACTAGATTTGTCTTGGGCAAATCCTTGAATACGAGAGTGCGTCTGTTGCCTATTACCGTACTGTCGCCGATAATCTGCCATTTATCTCCGACTTTTATCCACACCTCGAATTCCTCTACTCTCTGAGAAGATCTCACGTCTTCTCTGATGTCGAAACGCGTTATACTCACGCTCTCTTTGAGATGGAAGTCGAGAATGTATTCGTCGTCTTCGAAAGTATAGCCGTCTCTTTCGCTGTTGAGAAGTGCGTTAAGCTCGCTCTTTGCCTCGGTAGAATTATTGTCGCCGACTTCTATTCTTTCTACCGCTACGGGATTTGCCTTGCTGTCGGCGATAGCCTTGCCGAAAGCCCTCAACACCTCTTCGTCTTTCTTGCTAATCAAACCGTCTTTATTGGGCGGTACGTTGAGCAAAAGACTGCTGTTGCCGCCTACTGACGTATAGTAAATCTGCAAGAGATGGTCAAGCTTCTTGGGGCTTTGATTCCAGTGATAGAACCAACCTTTTCTTATGCTTACGTCAACTTCCGCAGGTCTCCACGCCAAATCCTGATATTTTTCCAAAAGCTCGCGGCTACCCAAATCTCTGTCCTCGTCGCTGACTTTCTGCAACTCGTCCGCGCCGTCCTCGCTAGTCTGGAAGTTGTCGCTCGCCGCGTTGCTTACGCTGACTACGCTCCATTCGCTCTCGCGTGCAATTCCTGCCTCGTTGCCTACCCATCTTACGTCGCTGCCCTGTATAGCCGTAATGCAATTAGGCTGCAACTGCTGAATAAGCTCCTCATAGCCCTCTATGTCGTAGGCAAAATCCTTGTCGAGTTCTGCCTCTTCTCCCAGCGCGCCGTCCATCCATACGCAGAATATCTCGCCGTATCTTCCGTCAAGAAGTTCTGTAAGCTGCGCTTTGTAAAAATCGTTGTACGCGTTGGTGCCGTAACACTCTGCGTTCATATCCCAGGGAGAAAGGTATATACCCATCTTAAGCCCGTATTTTTTACAGCTTGCTGCAAGCTCGCCGACTATATCTCCGTTGCCGTCCTTATAAGGACTGTTTTTTATGCTGTGCTCGGTAGTCTCCGTCTGCCACAGACAAAAACCGTCGTGATGTTTTGCCGTGATTATAACGCCTTTGCTGCCCGACGCCTTGAGTATCTCGCACCACTGGTCGGTATCGAGTTTTTCGGGATTAAACTTCGCAGGGTCTTCGTTGCCCTTGCCCCATTCTTTGCCCGTCATAGTATTCATACCGAAGTGAATGAAGTTGTAATACTCCATTTCCATATAGTCGAGCTGTCTTTGCGAAGGCGTAACGCTTATAAGTCTGTCAACCTCTTCGCTCTCTTTGTCATAGCCGTTGTTGGTATTGCCGCAACCCTCGAGAAATTCTTCTCCCTCTTTATAAGTCTTTGTGGGTACTTCGTAATAATTGTAATTCTTACATCCTGAAAAGAGTATACAAATAGCCATAACTGTTACCCCAGCAATATAAATCAATCCTTTTTTTCTCATAAATCCCTTACTGAAAAATTTATAAAAATTTATTTGATGAATTAATTATATCATATATAAAGTATTTTGTAAATAATCATTTAAGCGGCACTTATTAATCGTACAAATTTTTTGCTTTTCCGTAAAATCAATAAGAAAAAACCCAACTTTTTCGAACATAAAAAAGACGGGCTAACCCGTCTTTTTTTTCTGAGCTTATACAGTTATTCTTCTTTTCCGTCCTCTTTCTTGCCACTGTCCGACGTCTTCTTGCCTGCGGTTTTTTTAGCCGCACTCGAGGTCGTCTTTCTTGAAGCGGAAGCGCGTTTTTCAACCGTAGCGGTCGAAGGCTTTTCTTCTTGCTTTTCAGCCTTCTCTTCGACCTTTTCTTCGACTGCTTGAGATTTTTCAAAAGCATTGTCCTCTGCGCCCTCTTGCGTCTTTTCGCTTACCTCGCTCTCGGGCTTTTGACTCTCGGGCGTTTCGGGCACGATATTGACCTTTACGCTTTCGCTCTTGAAAGCGTCCTTTTTGTAGGTCTCTTTCTTAGCCTGTTTTTCGTCGATGAAAGCAATTACGTCTTCGGCGCTCTTACCGTCAAAGAGCATATTGACTTCCTCGGTATAAATCGTGTCTTTCTCAAAAAGCACCTTGACCATATTATCCATTATCTTACGGTTTTTCTGCAAGATGTCTAGTGCTCTCTTGTAGCAGTCGTCGAGAATTTTCTTGATTTCGTTGTCTATAATGCCGCCGAGATCCTCACTGTAAGAGTGCGTAGTACCGTAATCTCTGCCGAGGAATACTTCCTTGTCGCCGCCGAGATACATATTGCCTATCGCCTTGGACATACCCCACTGTGTAACCATCTTCTTGGCAATGTTGCTTGCTCTTTCGATATCGTTTGACGCGCCTGTGGATATATCGTGAATTACGATTTCTTCAGCCGCTCTTCCGCCGAGCATCATCGTAATCATATCTATGAGCTTGTTACGCGTAACGTGGCTGTCGTCGTTGTCTGGACGGGTAAGAGTATAGCCCGCCGCCATACCTCTGGGGATAATACTGACTTCCTGTACGTCGTCGCAATTTTCCAAAAGTTTGCCGATAATCGCGTGTCCCGACTCGTGATAAGCGGTAATTCTCTTGTCGCTGTCCGTGACTACTCTGCTCTTCTTCTGAGGTCCTGCAATAACTTTGTTGATACCCTCGAGGATATCTTCCATAATGATGACTTTTCTGTTGGCTCTTGCCGCAAGAATAGCCGCCTCGTTGAGCAGATTTTCGAGGTCTGCACCGCTGAAACCGCTCGTCATTCTCGCAAGAATTTTGAAGGATACGTCGTCGGCAAGAGGTTTGTTTCTCGAATGTACTTTGAGAATTTCCTCTCTGCCCTTAACGTCGGGTACGTTGACGTATATCTGTCTGTCAAATCTGCCCGGTCTCAAAAGCGCGGGGTCGAGTATGTCCGCTCTGTTGGTAGCTGCCATTATGATAATGCCTTCGTTTTTCTCGAAGCCGTCCATCTGAACGAGCAACTGGTTGAGCGTCTGCTCTCTTTCGTCGTGTCCGCCGCCCAAGCCCGAACCTCTCTGTCTGCCCACCGCGTCTATTTCGTCGATAAACACGATACAAGGCATATTTTTCTTGGCTTGGTCAAACAAGTCTCTTACTCTCGCAGCACCCGTACCTACGAACATCTCCACGAAGTCCGAACCGCTTATAGAGAAGAAAGGTACGTTGGATTCGCCCGCTACCGCTTTGGCAAACAGCGTCTTACCTGTTCCGGGAGGGCCTACGAGCAAAACGCCCTTGGGTATTCTTGCACCGAGCGCAAGGAATTTCTTGGGGTCTTTGAGGAATTCTACGATTTCCTTGAGTTCCTCTTTCTCTTCCTCAGCTCCCGCAACATCCGTAAATCTTACGGATACATTCATATTCAAACGCGCCTTGGTCTTGCCGAAGTTGAGAGCCTGACGGTTGGAACTTGCGTTTTGTCTGAAGATTATGAATACCACGATCGCACACAGTATGAGCGCGAGTATAGGGAAAATCAAAGAGCTGAGATTAACTCCCGAGTTGGGGTCGTTGAATACGTACTGAGGCACGGTAACCGTACCCGTTCCGTCCGGTCCTGCTTGTTCATCTCTGAGTTTTTCGAGATATTCTTTGAAGTCCGTGCGGTAGTCTATCGCGGCTACGTAGGTAGCCTTCTTGGTAGGGTTGTTGTAAAACGCCTCTATTTCCTTTTGCGACGCGTCGCCCTTGAGAGCGTAAACGCGGTAGGACTCGATATAAAGTGCGGATATGTTGCCCGCTTCTATACGCTGGATAAGACCCTGATTGTCGCCGCTGACGTCGTTGCTGTATGCGATTTCCACAGGCTTGCTGTTGAAAAACATAAAGTATACGAGCACGATTATAAGTACTACGCTCAACGCGAGCACGACGTATCTGCCTATCAATGCTTTTTTGTTCACTTTTTCCTCCATTCGGCAAAAAATGCCGACGCCGTTTAGTTAAAAACTATCGTTACTATTATATAAAAAATTTATGTGATAGTCAACACAAGATTTAATTTCCTTTGTAAAGAATTGTAAATATTTGGTTTACGGCGCGTAAAAATCACAAAAAACGCATATCGTCGGCATAGGTCAACGCGTAACCCACTACCTTTTCGACCAGCTCGTCCACAAGTGCGGAAGAGCTGTTTCTGAGTTGGTCGAGCCTGTCTTTTTCACTGTCTCCCACGACCGCGAGTATGCCCATATCCCCCACTCTTTCACGCGTTTTGTTGAAAGCTCCGCCCGGCTTTACGCCCGCGTCGGTAATTTTGATTTTACCTATATCCGCGCTCTTGCCGAGTGCCGAATCCACGGCGATTATTCTGTCGCCCGAGTGACGCTTTTTGAGCATTGCCACATAGTCTTCGACGTTTATTGACGTTACCTGACGACGCGTGTCACCGTATACGTACGCGCCGATATTCATCTCTTTGAGCCTGTCGCCCACCTTCGGTCCTATACTGTCTCCGCTGATTTTGGTTGTGCCTAAACATAAAAATACAAGATTTTCCATATCATTAATTGTAGACAGCGCAGCGCGTTTTATTCTTTTATGCCTTTATTTTGCAAAATACGCGCAAACTCATAGGAAAAGTAAAATCGGTTTTATAAAAATGTTAAAGTTTGACAAAATATTAAAATGCGGTTATAATCAAGTTAAGAACAGGCTTGTTCTGAGAAAGTCTAAGGATAAAGAGGTGCGTATATTATGTCGTATATTACAATTTTATCTTTGATTGTCCTCATCGTCTGCATAATAGTAGGCGCGTTTAAGGGCATTGTACAAGCACTTTTGAAATTACTGATTGCAGGCGGTACTTCGCTTATAACGGTACTGCTTACTCCTCCTATTGCCAACAGTCTCAACGAATCCGCTTTTAAGGACAAGAACGTACACCCCGGTATAGTATCGGGCGTAAGCGCGCTTATAGTGGCAATAGTGTGCATAGTAGTATTTTCGATAATCGCGTGGCTTATAAACAAGCGCGTGGAAAAATCCCCTCTCGGTCCTGCCAACAGAGTATTCGGCGCATTGCTTTACGGCTTTATAGGACTGGTATTCCTCATCCTCATAGGATACGTTATCAATATTTTCAGAGATACGGAAGCTATGAAGTCGGTTATAGAGAATTCAGAAAAAGACGCGTTTTCGAGATGGCTTGTTTCCAACAACCTCTTCAATTCCTTTATGGAAGCTCTTGCAAAGGAGGGCGGCGTGTTTGACAAGTTTATCAACGGCTTCAAAGGGGATTCGGCAAGCGGCGACGTACAACAAACGGCTAGGGCAATAGGAAGCCTTATAGGAATTTAATCTCCTCTACTTCAATACTGACGTTCAAAAAGGACTGCGACTGCAGTCCTTTTTTTTGTTATTGTTGCGCGTTGATTAATAATGTTGATTAATAATTAATAATTGATAATTGAAAAATCTTTACGCTGACACTAAGAAAATTATTTTCCCATTACGGCATTTTTGATTTCGTCGGAAACTTGCATTACCTCTATAAGACTCTTGTCGTATGCGAATATCTGCTCGTAATAGTTTTCGCTAGAACCTTCCAAGTAACCGAGAAGTTCTGCCTCCCATCTGTTGTCGTTGAGGTACTTTCTGATAAGTCCGCATTCCCAAATCTCTATAACGAGCGACTTTTTGGCATACTTGAAAATATCCGTGCTCGCACTCTTTTTCATGCTCTGTATGGACAAGTCGAGAGCTATTTCGTTGTCACAGTTGATTTCGCAAGTCAAGGTATATATTCCGTTGATTTCGTCGTAGGTAAGCGAGCCTTCGGTTACGCACTCCTCGTAATCGAGGTCGTCGGTAATATAATCCTTGAAGGAATTGCGGTAGAAGTTTTGCTTTATGTACTCGTCCACACTCGTAACTTCGGGCTTAGGCTTTTTGTAGGTTATAGCGTCGAGCGAAGGATACTTCTTGAAGGAATCTACCGTACTCTTGCCGTCCTTGAGTTTGTAGAAGGTCTGGCTGTCGGGAGAATAAACTCTCTCCGTAAAGTTGAGTACCTGACTTATGAGGCTAACCAATCCGCTGGGAACATCTCCTTTGGAACCGTCATCCTTCTTGCTGTACCCCTCGACTACAAGTCCGTAAGAATCGAAGAAGTATTCGCCGTGGTCGTAAATTCTCCACTCGCGCGTATCCATCGAGCCTACGAGATTTGCGCTGGGAATATACGCTTCTCCCGTACCGTATGCCGCCGCCGCGTAAAACTCTGTATCGATATTGTTCTGATTGGAAAGTTTTAGCAAATATCTTATGGATTCGAGTACTGCCTTGTCCGTGGTGACTTCGCTGCTCAAAGTGATTTTCGAAGGGTCAACGGGAGTAGCCGCAGACGCAATATCCTCGGGCGGTTCAAGCCCTAATCCGTCGAAAGTCAAATCCACTTCGGCGCGCTCAGCGGGGTCGGTACAACCTGCGAAAGCAACAATTCCGACCATTGTGAAAACTAATAAAATTACAGTAACTATTTTCTTCATAATTTTTTCCTCTTCGAATTCATTATAGACTATCCCCCTACTCTTGTCAACGCAAAAAAATCACAACGGGTGTTTGTAAGCGTTTTTTTACAAATACGAAAAAAGCACCCTGAAAAGGATGCTTCTTGAAATCAGTTGTTTTTAACTATTTTGTATCCGTCTTTGGAATCGAGTACGGCGTAACCCTGTTCGGAAATCTTAGCTCTCAATGCATCGGCTGTTGCAAAGTCCTTTTGTTTTTTAGCCTGATACCTCTTCTCTGCAAGTTCCTTTATATCCTCGGGAATATCCTGCTCTTCTTCCTCTGAAGGCGCGGCCTTGTCGAGCGATAGTCCTAGCACTTTGTCGAATTCGAGCGCAAGCTTGTAGATATCCTTGCTCTTAGGCTCTTTGACCATCGTCCACATAACGCCCAAAGCGAGAGGAATATTGAGGTCGTCGTTGATTGCCTCGTCAAATTGTTTTTTGTAAGCCTCGAGCACGCTTTGGTCTGTCGTCTTGTCCGACGTCTTATGCTGATAAAGCACGCTTAACAGTCTGGAGTAAGACGTCTTCGCGCCGTCCATGCCCTCGAAAGTAAAATTGAGTTTCTTTCTGTAATGCGCATTGAGGCAGAAATATCTGTAATCGAGCGCGCGGTAGCCTCTCTCTTCGAGCTGGTCGATGCGGTATACGTTGCCCAGACTCTTGGACATTTTGCCGTTGTCTACGAGCATAAACTCGCTGTGCACCCAATAGTTGACGGTCTTGTGTCCCTCGAGAGCTTCGTTTTGAGCAATCTCGTTTTCATGATGCACGGGGATTGCGTCAACGCCGCCCGTGTGTATATCGAAATGCGAACCGAGATATTTTCTGCTCATAGTCGAGCACTCGATATGCCAGCCGGGATAACCCATACCCCAGGGACTTTCCCACTGCATTATGTGCTGAGGGTCAGCCTTCTTCCATACCGCAAAATCCGCAGGATGACGCTTTTGAGAGTTTACCTCGACTCGCGCTCCCGCCTGTTGCTCCTCTAAGTTAAGACGCGACAGCTTGCCGTAGTCGGGGAATTTGGATATATCGAAATATATTCCGTCGTCTATCTCGTAGGCATAGCCCTTGTCAACAAGCGTCTGTACGTCCTTTATCATCTCGGGTATGTGCTCGGTAGCCTTTGCTATTATCTCAGGCTTTCCTATATTGAGCTTCTTGAAGTCGTTGAAAAAGTACTCCGTATAATACTCGGCAATCTCCCACGGCGTTTTATTCTGTTCTCTCGCCGCCTTAGCCATCTTGTCTTCACCTTCGTCGCCGTCGCTGAGAAGGTGTCCTACGTCGGTTATGTTCATAACACCCTTGAGTTTGTAGCCGTCGTATTTGAGTACGCGTCTGAAAATATCCATAAAGATATAAGTCCTCAGGTTGCCGATATGAGCGTAACTGTATACCGTAGGTCCGCAACTGTACATTGATACCTTGCCTTGCGCTACGGGTACGAATTCTTCCTTTTGTCTTGTGAGCGTATTGTAAATCTTAAGCATATTCACCTCGTTGTTGCGACCTTATTTATCGGCGTGCAACTTCTCCTTGTTTTCGTCTATCTCGTGTTTTAACTCGACTATTTCTTCCTCGATGACCGTCGCGCCCTTATCGTCGTCGCAATCGTTTTGCATAGTAATGGAATACTTGCAAGACTTGACTTTTAGCGCGTCCTCTAAAGCGGCAATCCTCTTGTTGAGTCTTGCAAATTCCTCGAGTATAGGGTCAGGCAATTTCTGGTCTATGTCGTCCACGCGCATATCGTTGTACTTGACGACTCTTCCGGGCACGCCTACTACCGTAGAATTGGGGGGAACGTCCTTAAGCACTACGCTTCCCGCGCCTATCTTTGAATTGTGCCCTACGGTGATAGGCCCGAGCACTTTCGCGCCCGCGGATATCATTACGTTGTCCTCGATGGTAGGATGGCGTTTTCCCGTGTCCTTGCCCGTACCGCCGAGCGTAACTCCCTGATATATGAGCACGTTTGTACCTATCTCTACCGTTTCGCCTATGACTACGCCTACGCCGTGGTCGATAAATACTCCGCCCGCTATCTTTGCCGCGGGGTGAATGTCTATTCCCGTCTTACGGCGCGTGCCTGCCGATATCAGCTTTGCCAGATACTTCGCGCCGTGATTGTAAAACCAGTGCGCAAACCTGTGCCTGTACAACGCCTTGAAACCGCCGTACGTAAAGAATATTTCAAACTTGTTTCTTGCCGCCGGGTCCTTGTCCATAGCGGCCTGCAAGTCCATAGCTATCTTGCTTTTTTTCTTTTCTTTTTTACTCATCGTTACCTCCCGATGGGACTGCTTTGTCGCAGTTTTATTTTTTACCGAGCGAAAAGTTTTAAACTCTCTGCAAGGATTTATCTTTTATCCGCACGCTTAAACGCAGATAAAAACAAAAAAGCAACCGTCTTCAAAGACGATTGCCCGTGGTTCCACTTTGATTGAATATCTCTATTCCTCTCTTCGGTCTTAACGCGACCCCACGCGCGGCATTTCCTCCGCGAGCCAACGAACCGCACTTCGCAACACCGCTTCGAAAAGGCTTTCAGCCGCCGACCTTTTTCTCTGTACCTGCCTGAGATTTGCTACTCTTGTCCGTCATAGCTTATTCGCTTGTATATGTATTATAGTAAATACTAAATGCTTTGTCAACCGTTTTTTCTTACGCTTTTAAGCCCCGTACGTTACAGTCTATGCTCCTCATACAGCCTTTGTGCCTTCTCGCTATATGGATTTGACATCCGACGCTTCTGCGCTTTCGCTTTCGCGCGCCCTCTCTTCCATAGCTTTTGGAGTATTGAGCTTTTGCAAGTCGCCGTATTTTGTGGGTACGGGTTTGTTGTACTGCATACTCATTGCAAAGAAAATCAAGAAGTAAGGATAAGTATAAGTGAAAGAGTTACCCGTAAACGCCGATGCCATATACGCCGCCGAAGTAGCCAACAATACAAGGTCGCCAACGCTGAGATTTCTCTTTTGCTGTACCGCCTGAGCAAACCACCATATTATCGTGAAAAGATAGAATACGAGTCCGGGTATTCCTATGTTGCTTGCGATTGCCAGATATTCGTTGTGAGGTACGTCAAGCGTAGGGTCGTATATGTTGTTGCGGTAATAAAGGTCGAGTCCTTTTCCGAACCAAGGTACTTTCTTGATAACCACAATTGTCCTCTTCCACAGAGAGTATCTTCCCGTACCTACTATATCGACATTGGAATCGCCGCCCGCGGCGTGGTCGGCTATAAAGCCCAAATCCCTGAGAAGCGTCTTGTAAGACTCCCACATATGCGTAGCTCCGCTCGCTTCGTCGATAATCGTCACTATAGCGCATACGGCAAGCGCGATTAATAGCGAGGAAGTGTTGATTTTCTTTGTCATATACCCGCTGCACAATACGAATACTATTCCGACGATAAACGCAAGATTTGCGCCCAGCGTATTGCAGTATAAAAGATTGTGCATATTGAGCGCGAGCAACGCCGCAAGCACTGCAAGTTTTTTAGTGTTTTTAGTATATACCATCAGCGAGAAAGTCGCCGTAGTGGACATTGCGAGAAAATATCCGTAGTGATTGGAATTGTTGAATACGCCGTTCATTTTGTTGGTACCAAAATTGTAACGTACCACTACCGAACCCCATATAATAAAACATATTATGCCCGCCATTATGACAAACGTCCACAATACCGCCTCTTTGGAAAACTTCAGCTCGTCTTTTACCGCATAAGCGGCAAGGAAAACCGTAGCGTATTCGAGTACGGTGAAAAAGCCTTCGTTGATATATCCCGAACCGTAGAGAGATTTCTCGAAGTCAGGGGACTTAAACAGGGCTATAAACGCCCATATCAGCATCGCAAACAAAGGGATTATCATTGCGTTGCGTGCGAAAAAGCCCTTTACGTCATATTCTTTCGTCACTACCGCTTTATATATGCTGAGCGTATAGTAACTGAGCAGCGCAAGCGTCAGAAGCATAGAACAGTATTTAAGATAAACCTGCGAATAATACATAAAATGGTCGCTTGAGTCGGACGATATAAAATTCTTTACCCTACCCAAAAGCGACACCGAGAAAAATCCCTGCAGCACTACGAGTATAACACCCGCAAAAAGCACATAAGCCATATAGCGTTGGACGGTTTCCAAAAACTTCTTTTTTTCTATTCGCTGAGCGAGAATCTCTTCCATATTTTCTATTTTAATTCCTCTACCGCCATTTGTCAATGCATTTTATATGCACCGGTAATATAGAATGCAGTAACAGTAGCCCGCTATATACACTCGGTATAATGTCTTTACACCGACTGAGGTTTATATCCGAACTTCATATCCTGCCATAACTTCTTTATCTTTCATTAGACAAGATAAAAACTTTTTAATTACGGATATATAATTAGCATTTGCCTAAAAATCATTCCCTGCCTGTTTACGCCCGTTCTCTGCCTGTTTGTAGACCGTTTACCACCTGTCCCTCTCCCGCCGTATGCCGCCGAAAACAACAAAAAAAAGACCCGCTGCCGCAGGTCCTTTTAATTACGATTTATATTATTCTTTGTTTTCCGTGGTAGAGTCATCGGATTTAGCGTCAAGCTTAAGTCTCTTTCTCAAAACCATCTCGCCCTTCTTTGCCGTTACGCCCATAGCGATAATTACCGCAATAATAAGCAATACGGCTTCGATTATCACAAATACTACCATAGTTATAGGCGAATCCTTGGTTTTGGTTGCCTGCGAAGTTACTCTGACAAGCGACTGTACATTGTAGCTCTCGTTGTAATCCTTTATCATATTCTGATATGCTGCAAGCAATGCGTTGGCGTCTGCTATCAAATCCGCTTCCATCGCATCTGCGTTAGCGATTATCCGGTTTCTCTCTTCCTCGGGCTTTGCGCTAAAGTTTGCACTCTCGTAACAAGTCTTGTAATACGTCCAGTCATTGAGATTGTTCTGCGCCTCGGTAAGAGTATTAATAGCAGCTATAAGATTCTCGATTATCTCCTTGCCCTGCTGACTTACGATAGGATAAACCTGCGTAGGGTCACTGGGGATTACAATGTTATTCTGCGAACACAAGGTCTCGAATGCGGTAGTATAAGTCGTCACGTTCTTTTCATAAGTAGCTACCCTGTCGGTATACTCCTGTACTCTGGCGTCGATATTACTCTTTTCGCTGCCCGAATCTATACCGTTGCTGACGATATAATACTTGTATGTGTCAAGCTCGAGTGCAAGTGTCTCTGCTCTTTTGGACAAATTGCTGAAAGAAAGATTCTGCGTGGTAGACTCAAACAAAGGTGACTTTGCCGCAAGACTGTCTGCTTCGCTCTTCATTATTCCCAAAAGATTTCGGATATTATAATACTTGTCGAGATAATTCGTGCCTGCGGAAGATATTGCCGAAAGGTTTGTTGAATAGGAATATTTGCTTTTGAACGATTCGATATACGTAGACGTTATTGCATCTACTATATTGTAGTAGTCGTTCTTGGAATTGATTTGCTTGTCGATCTCGCCCGACTGCGTCAGTATAATTCTGAAATTATAATCAGCGTTGAGAATGATTTCATCAGCGTTTTTATTGACGTCTGTCATATCGGTGATAACAGTAAGATTTTTGATTACGGGGTCGAGCAACTCCGCTACTTCCTCTTCGCTGTATACGCATTTAATCGACAAAGCCTTGGATACGTTGCTTACGGATTTTACTCCGTTGACAAAATCCATCTGTCCGCCCCAAGGGTCGGTACCTTCTTCTACGCCCTCGTAATAATAGGTTATTCTGGTCTCAAACTGACTCTTGCTGAAAATTACGTCCGCGAGACCGAGTATTCCTGCACCTACTATCAGCGCGATTAGAATGTACACAATTATTCGGACGCCGCTTCTTTTGATACGTTGCCATATCATCTTGAACGTCAACTCGCCGTTTATATTCTCTTCCATATTCCCTCCGCAGATGTGCTTTTGTGATTATGATAGCTTTAGTATATCACTATTATTTGCCTTTATGCAATAATAATTTGCAAATTATTGCTCTCTTCGCCCCTGTTTTGCTTGCCATTGACCTTTTTGCGGATAGCATTTAATATTCCGTTTACAAAAAATACGGGGCTCGCGCCCCGCTTCCTTCTATAAATAACTCTGCATCTCGCTCATAAGCTTGCCTTCAAGTTCCATAAGACTTTGCAGCGTCTCGCAACTCTCTTCCGTCGCACCGCTGTACTTCTTTCTGTACTCCCTCAGCTTCTTCGCGCCCATATTGCAGCCTTCTATTACCATTACCGCTATATTGCCGTCAGAACTGTCCCTCTTCAAACGCATTTTAGTCGTCATCTTTGCCATAAACTGCGCTATCGGATTAGGGTCGGCTCCGCCCTCGCAAAACTCCGCAAGTTGCTCTCTTGTGCGCGCTACTATATCCTCGTGCTTTTTTATATATTCAGACAATGCGTCTTTAAGTGCCTTTTCCGTCACAAAAGGATATACCCTTTCGATAGTGCCTATTGCCATTTTGGCACCCGCATTGCACTTCTTGAGTAAATTCGTACTCTCTTCAGTCATATTTCCTCCTCCGACAACGATACCCGCTTGTCGTCTGTAACTGTATGTAACCTTAGTTTAGCCCGCTATACTAACCGTAACCTTTGACTGTGCTTTTTTGTTTCATTACAATTTTCTGCAATTCCCCGTTTTTTATACGCTCCATCTCTTCAATAATCGCAAATATGCAAAAATCGCTTGCCAAAACATTATTTTTATGCTAATATCTCATTACGAAAACTTAACACAAGAGAAATTCGACTTATTAAGACAAATAGAGAGTTGGCTGAGTGGTCGAAGGCGCACGATTGGAAATCGTGTGAACGGTAATCCCGTTCCGAGGGTTCAAATCCCTCACTCTCTGCCATAGAATAGGACACAGCTTTCTGTGTCCTATTTCTTTTTGCGAGAGTTCGTGAGCACCGAAATAACGTGACGCTCGCACGAGACGCTATCCGCTTGCTAGCTATTCCGTCGCTCTGCTCCTTACAAATCCCTCACTCTCTGCCATAGAATAGGACACAGCTTTCTGTGTCCTATTTCTTTTTGCGAGAGTTCGTGAGCACCGAAATAACGTGACGCTCGCACGAGACGCTATCCGCTTGCTAGCTATTCCGTCGCTCTGCTCCTTACAAATCCCTCACTCTCTGCCAAGCGGAATCGCGTTTGAACACACGGTTCCGCTATTTTTCTACAAAAGGCGTTTCAGGCATTATTTCAATACGATTTTATACAAACCGCAACGGTCTAAAAAATATCTAAATCAGAAAAGAAACGAATTAGGGTATTTTACTAAATAGACGGGTTATCTATACCCGCCTATTCATCTTTCGAAAATATATTACGCTATTTTTGTTGATATCTAACATTATTAAATTTATTTTTATCAACATAAATATCGAAAGCCAATAAACTAATCTAAATAATACTTTATACTGACTGAAGTACTGTATCCACTAGGTACATTATGTATAATTGTTTTTCATAAGCTTTAGTCACTTTATTAATATATTTAAATAGTAAATCTATATTACTATCTTTTATCATATCTTGAAATTTTGTATTTTATAAATTTAAGGATAAATTTTTAGATAACTTTATTATGAGAAATCTAGTTATTAATTTATCCCAAAATATTTTAATAGTGATTTATATTGATCTTGACCAAATCGACAAGTTTCTATTAGATAATTCTTGTCACTATTCCATTCCCTAAGTCCTCGGTAATAAAACCACTTATTGCCATCGTCGATATAAAAAGGGATAATGTTGCTGTCAAGACATTGCTTAAAAGCTATTAGACGACCGATTCTGCCGTTTCCGTCTTGAAAAGGGTGTATGAGCTCAAAGCGATAATGAAATTCGACAATATCTTCAAAAGTAACTTTTTTCAGAGAATTATACCAAGATATTAACTTCTTCATTTCTGTTTCAACTTTTTCTGGTTCTGTGGTTGCGATACCGCCGACAGTATTAGGTAATAATTTATATCTTCCTGCACCATAAGTTTTAGCGTGTTCTGTACCTTCTTTTAGTATTTTTTGCAAAGTCAAAATATACTCTTCTGAGAGCTTATCGTTGGCTTTTTCGATAACATAATCAATACATCGAAAATGATTGTTTGTTTCTAAAATATCGTCTATCTTGACATCCGATGATAACTTCCCGACTGTTTTTGTTTCGAAGATATATCTGGTCTGCTCTTCAGTCAGTTTACTGCCCTCTATATGATTTGAATTATATGTCAGTTTGATTTGCGTTTCGTGATAAAGCCCACCGCTGACTTTTAATTGCATCTCAGTCTGCAAGGTTTTGAGAATCCTATTAACATTTGCGATTACACTACTGTCTACGCCTAAAAATTCAGCAATTCTACATACAACTTTATCATTAATCGCTTCGCCTTTAGCGATTTTTGCAATCGTTCTGGATGAAACACCGATCTCTTTGCTTAATGCTGATTTTGTCAAACCTCTTTCTTTGAGTAAATCTTTTAATCTTGCTTGATTGATAATCATCTAATCTCCGCCTTTTTCTTTACTTATATGGTTATATTATATAACAAAAGTAAAGATTTTGCAATACCTCACATTAAAAGTAAAGAATTTATTTTTGATTATTGTTACACAAATACAATCTGAATGATAAATCAATAATAAGCTGATTTTTTAGTGTTAGAGATAATTCGGTTTTTTTATTTGTTAAACAGCATATCTACTATAATGCAATGTTTTTTCGTTGCCCATTGACTTTTTAATTATATGCCAATAACCATACTCAAAATGTCCTTACTTTTTACTATATTGACACTGTTAGCATTAGTTGTTATAATGAAAACATAAAATAATATAGAAAAGGAGGGAAAAATATGAAAGAAGGTTGGAGCACAAGATGGAAGGCTCTTTTGATATGGCTGTGCGGATATCTCAGCATAGTAGCTTTCGCCGTGGTAGGGGGTTATGCTATCGTAAAATCGAACGACGAAAAACTTAAAAACGAGACTAAGAAGGCTTTTATCGTTACGTTGATATTTACTGCAATAACCGTGATATTTACGATATTTACGAATATCGGCGGCTTTGACAGCGGTTTCTATGCATCGGAAGCTTATAAAGTTTACGGCGTACTGTCAAAGATTGTGGCGATAGCCGAGGCAATCGTATTTGTAGTATTCGGGGCAATAGCATTCTTCGGAAAAAGCAATTCGCAAAAGAATACGGAAGATACTTCGGAAAAACAGAAAAACATAGAAGCACCTAAAGCGGAAGAATAAAATCTGTATTTGTTGATACCTAGGGAAAAAGATTTTACGTCGTAATATCCCTCTGCAAACAGTATTTTCCGAATAATTGAAATCGTAAGCCGAGAATTTTTCTCGGCTTATTCACTGCCCTGCCATGTAATTTGCGTTATCTATCAATTTAGCATCTCAGATTGAATATATAGATAATTTGACAGCACGGATTATGTCGCTGCTTAAAGATTTTTTATCAGAATTCCTTGGTCCTTTTTAAATATTGTTTTACCAACTTCTAAGGCCGTTTTTACAATAGAAATTTTCGCCGTTGGCCTTACGGCAGCTTAATGAGTTTATATTAACGTAATATCCTACTTAAAACTAGAAAATTTATCTAATATTCACAGCGCTCATTTTAAGACTTTTCAAACGCGCATTGACTAAGCGGTATATATTTGATATGATAAAATAAATATATTATTTAAGGTGCGATATGGGTATTAAAAAGGCTATCGAAAGACTTATCAAAAAAATCAGCGACAGATTTACCGGAAACGGACTTATGCAGGAAGAGAATACCGCCCAAGGAGAGAGATACGTTACTCCCGGCATAGGAGAAGTCATACGTCAGGCAGGTGCGGACGGCTGTGTGTTGCTTGAAAACGACGGCGTGCTGCCTTTAGAAAACGGAGTCAGGACTGCTGTATTCGGCAGATGTCAGTTTGACTGGTTTTACGTAGGATACGGCAGCGGCGGCAACGTAAACGCGCCCTACAAAATAAATCTGGACGAAGCCCTTGCAGACGCACAAAAAGACGGATATTTGCAAATCGACGAAGACGTAAGAAGCTTCTATCTCAAATGGCGCGCTATTCCCAAAAACCAGCCCGGCGACGGCTGGTGGGGACATTGGCCTATGAGCTACCCCGAAGCAACGCTTCCCGCAGAGATAATTAAAAAAGCAGCGGAGAAAAATGACGTCGCGGTTGTAGTTATAGGCCGTGCCGCCGGAGAGGACAGAGAAAACGCGCTTGCTAAAGGAAGCTATTATCTGACCGACGATGAACGCGCTTTGCTCGACGAGGTAACTTCCTCTTTCAAAAAAACCGTGGTTGTAATTGACGCAGGCAACGTAATAGATATGGCGTGGACGAAAGATTGCAAAGGCAAAATTTCCGCGCTCGTATATGCTTGGCAAGGCGGTATGGAAAGCGGCAATGCCGTAGCAGACGTACTGACCGGCAAAGTCAATCCCTCGGCAAAACTCACCGATACTATAGCTTTGAATTACGAAGACTACCCCTCGTCAGCTAATTTCGGAGGGTTGGAATACAACGAATACCGCGAAGACATTTACGTAGGATACCGATATTTCGAGACCTTTGCCAAAGACAAAGTACTCTATCCTTTCGGATACGGTTTGTCTTATACTTGTTTCGATATCGCTGCTCGCGAGTTCAAAAAAACCAAGGACGGTATTTGCGTAAAGGCAGAAGTCAAAAATATCGGCAAACGCGCCGGACGCGAAGTAATCCAACTCTATGTAAGTGCGCCTCAGGGGAAACTGGGCAAACCCTCGAGAGTACTTGTCGCTTTTGCAAAGACAAAGCTTTTGAACGCGGGAGAAAGCCAAATAATAGAATTGAGTTGCAAGGACTACGGCTATTCTTCTTACGACGACTCGGGAGCGACGGGCAACATATATTCTTACGTACTTGAAAAAGGCAATTACGCTTTCTATCTCGGCAACAGCGTACGCGCAGATTTGAAAGCGGGAGAATACTCTCTCGATAAGGACAAAGTACTCCAAACGCTTACCCCTGTGTGCAAAGTGCAAAATCCTTTCCCCCGTCTTAAAGCACAATCCGACGGCGACAGCATAACAGCCGTATACGAACAGACGCCTTGCGCGGATTATGACCTCAAAAAGCGAATTACCGACAATCTACCCGCTCCTATTCCCCGAAGAGAGTACAACGGCGAAAACTTTAAAGACGTAATAGACGGCAAACTCTCTCTCGACGATTTCGTAGCCGTACTCAATGACGAAGAGTTACAGGCTCTCACGAGAGGCTACGGCTGTATGAACGCTCCTCAGGGCGTAGCCGGCAATGCGGGCACGTACGGCGGAATAATAAAATCTCTTACGGATAAGGGCGTAATGCCTGTCATAACTACCGACGGTCCCGCAGGTATACGTATAGGTTATTACAACGCGCTTTTGCCTTGCGGCAGCGCGCTCGCAAGCACGTGGGATACCGCACTGGTAAAAAATCTCTATGAAAAAGTCGCTCAAGAGATGGAGCATTACTCTACCGACGTACTTTTGGGCGCGGGTATGAATATACACCGCAATCCTCTGTGCGGCCGCAATTTCGAATACTATTCGGAAGACCCTCTCATAAGCGGTAAATTCGCGTGCGCTTTTACCGACGGAATACAGAGTAATGGCAAAGCCTCCTGCCCCAAACACTTTGCGTGCAACAATCAGGAAGTAAAGCGTAACGTCAATGACAGCAGAGTTTCCGAACGCGCGCTGAGAGAGATTTATCTCAAAGGCTTCGAAATATGCGTAAAAGAAAGCAATCCCGTCAATATTATGACAAGTTACAACAAAATCAACGGCGTATGGTGCCATTACAACTACGATACCGTAGCCGTAGTATTGAGAAAAGAATGGGGATACGACGGTACGGTAATCACCGACTGGTGGATGAGAAAAGCCGTAAGTCCCGAGTTTCCCGCGATTTACGACAACGCTTACAGAATACGTTCGCAAGTTGACGTGCTTATGCCAGGCACGATAACGTATTCGCTTAAGGGGTACAAAAAGTACAAGGATTTGATAAAGTCCGTAGACAAAGAAGGATGCATAACTTCAGGCGAGATGCAGCTGTGCGCAAAAAACACGCTCAAAACGCTTATACGTCTTAAAAAACGCGACAACTGAAGTCTATTCGAATTGACTTAGTAATGCAAGCTATGCTCTCATAAAAATTTATAAAAATACGTTAATTAATCATCTTAAATCAATTGTCTTAAGCAAATCGCCGCCTTTGAGGGCGGCGATTGTATTTATCTTTGGTAATTCTATGCAAGTCTTTTGTAATTGTCAGGTATTGACCTTAATTGATTTTATTGCCGTATGCGTCAAGATGTACGACGGAAGTCATCTTTGTTACCCAGTCTTTTTCGTCGTGCTTGTACTTCATTACCGCACACCAGTATCTCGATACTCCGCCGGTAGGACAAGTTACGCTAAGCTCATCGTATATATCCAAATCGGCAGTAGCTATTCTCGCCTCGAGAATCATATCGTTGTAATCGTCGTATATGTCATAAGCTGAATAAATCTCTACTATTACCTGTATTACGGACGTTCCCAAGGTAAATTCGTTTTTAGCCGTAGCGGTCAGATAACCGTCGCTGTGCTTGTCCAAACTCAACGTAAGACGAGTAAACAAACCTCTCGTGTCAGGTTGTTCGCTTTGCGTTTGGGCAAGTGTTTCGGCTTTTGCAGTACTAGCCGTGAAAGGTAGTATCAGCGCAAGCGCGAGTGTGAGTACTGCAAGCAGTACCAAGTTGAATTGCAACATTTTTTTGGACTTCAACATAGTTTTTACTCCTTATTTTTTATTTTACCGCGACGTGCAAGAAGTACCGAGGAAAGCACTGCCAGCACTACGGCGATAACCAATAATAACAAAGACAATACGTTATCTGCAGACATATTAAAACTGTATACCGACAGGTTTGCAAGATTGCCTTCTGCATTTTCAAAACCTGCGAAAATGCCTTTCAACCCGACTGACAGAAATACGATGGAAACGAGAAGCGAAAAAGCAGCCAAGAGTATTTTCTTCAAAAGACTTTTCTTATTGTCTACGATATCAGTCTCTTCGACACTTTCGGCGATAGCGCAATCGCAACTCTCGTCGAGAGTGCAAGCGCATACGTCATCTGAGAAAAACTCGTTGGGAGACATATCGAATTCCTTGCAAAGAATAACGATTTTATTGTAATCGGGTACAGCCTTACCCGCTTCCCAATAATAAACCGTTTGTCTGCTGACTTCCAGCTTCTCTGCAAATTCTTCTTGCGAAAGCTTGTTCAACGTGCGAATGTTTTTGATTTTGCTGCTAATTAATTCTTTAACCATACTCTAAACCTACCAATATAGTTATAATATATAGGACAGGCGTTATTTTGTCAATTTTTTTGCAAACAATTTGCACGCCGAATAGCGTATTTAATCATTTTAGAAAGTTATTTTCCTAGCTTTTCCGTGAGGTAAAAATTCGTTATCTTATAATATATTTCTGCATTTTTCAGATTCTTGCGGTTAGCTACGGAATATGCGCAAGGCAACCCGTCGTTGCATATCAGTCTAATGAGCTGTTTGAGCTTGTCCTTCAACTCCTCGTCGAGTTTGTCCGCGCTTTCTACGATGACGTATATCTCTTCTGCCGCCAAACCGTTTTCCGTCCTGTATAGCAACCTGACCGAATAGCCTTTTCCGCTTGCGTATTCTTTGAATTTGTTGATTTCATCTTCGTAAAAATTGTTGACGTCCAACCACTCATTGTTGTCATAAAAATTGAACATCTCCACAATCAAAGGTTTCTTTAACGACACTGTCATAATTTTTCCTCCTTTACTCGTTTGTATCATTATAACTGCCAGGCAAAACTTTTTCAATAGCAAATGCAAAATTTTAAGAATATCGGGATAATGTTTTCACTTTGATTTGCTTATATCGTCAATGCGTGCTATTATAATATGCGGTCTTAAAAAGCCGCCTGAGAAGGAGAGAATATGCGTTATAAGCAGGGTTGTAAGGACGGAATACCTATAATGCTCGGATACCTGACGGTATCATTTACTTTCGGCGTAAGCTGCGTAGCCAAAGGCTTTAAGTGGTGGATGCCCGTATTCTGTTCGCTTACCAATTTTACTGGCACGGGACAGTTTGCCGGTATGGACCTCATTGCCGCGGCAGGCAGCGTACTCGAACTTATCGCTACAATGCTGGTTATCAATGCGCGCTACTCTCTTATGGCTATTTCACTCTCTCAGAAGCTATCGCCTAAAACCACATTAGGACAAAGGTTATTGATTGCTTTCGGTCTTACCGACGAAAACTATGCGGTAGCTATGCGCAGACAATGCGAGGTTACTTTCGACTATTATCTGGGCGTAATGACTACGTCTTTTTCGGGTTGGGTGCTAGGCACGCTTTTGGGCGCGCTTGCGGGCGGCATACTGCCCGACATACTGTTGAGCGCATTCGGAATTGCTCTTTACGGTATGTTTATAGCAATCGTAATCCCTCCCTGCCGCAGCTCTAAAGCAGTCGCAACCGTGGTGCTTTCTGCGATAGCCCTCAGCTGCCTTTTCTACTATACGCCTTACTTGAAAAATCTCTCGTCGGGCTGGGCTGTAATAATCTGCGGCATCTCTTCTGCCGTGATAGGAGCGATTTTCTTCCCCGTAAAAGACGACGAAAACAACGCAGGCGACGACAACTCGAATACCGAATCTTGCGACGCTGAATCCGACAACAAAAACAAAGGCGCAAACCTCTCGTCTGATGACGCTGAAAATACTTGCGAAAATACGGATATTCCCGCGGAAAACCAAACTTATTTAAACGCGGAAAATACTCAAAATACCTGCGAAAACACGCAAAATACCGCAATCGGCACAAAAGCAATTCCCACCGAAGGAGATGACAACAATGGCAGTCTTTGAAGTAGTGTGGAAAATACTTTTGATGGCACTCATCACTTACCTTTGCAGAGTGCTGACGCTCGTGCTTGTACGCAAAAAAATCAAGAGCAGATTTTTCCGCTCTTTGCTCGAATACCTTCCCTACGGCGTACTCACGGCAATGGTCTTTCCCGCCGTGCTCTACTCGACGTCAAGCTTTTACTCCGCGCTCGTCGGTATGATTGTCGCGATAATACTCTCCTTGTTCAAACGCGGACTTCTCACCGTCGCGCTTTCTGCTACGGCGGCGGTATTTATCGTAGAATTGATAATACGCTTTGCGTAAAATCATATCTTGCATTCTGAAGTATCGATTTGTACAGTTTGTGTTTTTTCTTCGTTCAAAACGGATAACAATCTCGACTCCGAATACGAAGGTATTTACCTATATGCAAAGTGGGTAGGGAGTTGAAAAATAATTGATTATCATGTCGTTTCTATTATTTTGCCGTCTTTTAAAGTTATTTTATAATCAGCAACATTAGCGTCCTGCAAGTTGTGAGTTACCATCAATACGGTTTTTCCGTCATTTGCTATTTGGCGTAAAATTTCTATAACCTCATTGCCGTTTGCAGAATCCAGATTACCTGTCGGTTCGTCTGCAAGGATAATATCAGGATCGTTCACTAATGCTCTTGCTATAGCCACTCTTTGCTTTTGTCCGCCCGAAAGATTTTTTACTTTTTCTGAAGTTTTGTCAAAAAGTCCTAATTTATTTATCATGATTTTTGCTTTTTCTTCCCTGTCCGCTTTTTTCTCCCCGGCAATCAAAAGCGGCAATGCTACATTTTCAATTACGCTGAATTCCGGCTCAAGATAAAACGATTGAAAAACATATCCGAGTTTTTTGTTCCTGAAATCCGCAAGAGAATCGGCTTTGAGAATATTAAGATTTTCGCCGTCTATCTCGACGTATCCAGTATCGGGTTTTTCAAGTGCGCCTACGATGTTGAGAAGCGTGGATTTGCCGCTTCCCGACTTGCCCGTAATAGCGACGAACTTACCGCTTTCTATAGTTAGGTTGATATTGTCCAAAGCTACTACACTGCCTGCGCCTTGACCGAATGCTTTTGAAACGTCATTTATTTTAATCATATAAATCTCCTTATTGTTCCTTGTGAAGTATTTCGATAATGGATTGCTTGGACAATCTCACTGTACAAACAAACGCTATGATATTCGTTATAGCAAACATTATAGCTATCATGCCAAACAAACTTATAAATATCATTGACCATGAAACACTTATCGCAACGCTTATTCCACTGACTTTCATAATAGCCGCAACTGCATATTTTATACTTATGCATAGAGCTAAACCTATTACAAGGAAAATCAGCGAAGCTATAGCACAAATAATATTGGATTGCATCATATACACTTTCGGAATGTCCTTATCATGCGCCCCGACAGCACGCATAACAGTCAAGAAATTCTTTCTTTTTTCAATATCGTGTTTGATATTGAGATAATAATACATGATTGTTATTATAAGCAACACGGTGCCGGCAGAAGCAAATATAAATGTCAAGACATTGCTTATATCGTATAATTGTTTATATTTGGCAAAAAGTTGAGATGTATCCAAAGAGATTGCCTTATGAATCAAAGAATCGTTTATTTGAGCAAGTTTTTTATAAGACGAAGATTCGATAAAGATATGCGTACTTGCAAAAGAATCGATTTCGTATGACGTACTTCCCAATCCTATCATCATATATTCTTTATTCAAAACGTCCTTTTTATCTATATTGACAAACCCGTATTCGTAACCGTTGCCTGTCATAACGGGTTTGAGCACACCTTCGCCTTTTTCGTCATAAACGTTGGAAGAACAGAAAAATAAAAGTGCACTCATAAACGTGTCTGCACCGTCGTACATGGCACTCACCTCTTTTCGTATGATACCAACTATTTCGTATTCGTAACATAAATATCCGTCGTAATAAGGAGTTGACGACGATACGGTGATTTTTTTGCCGTATGCGTCTTCTTTTTCTACTCCTATCTCGTCAAGAAGCTTTTCGCAAACTATGACTTGCTTTTTCCCGTTTCCGCCAAAAGACTTATCGCAATTGTCCGCAAAAACCGAACCGTAAGAATTCAGATTCTTTGGAAAAAAATAATCGCTTTTATCGATATCGATTACGTTATAAAATCTTTCTTCTTTGTTCAAAGCGTATTCTTGCCCTCCCACACTGACGACTACGTCAACCATAGCAAAAGCATTGGTAAGATAGTATCTCTCATATACTATCTTTGTCTCAATATCTTCAAACGCCGATATTTGTTGTTTCCCGTCAAGTCCTCCGTTTGCCCCCTCGTCTTCAAGTCGGTAATCTTTTATTTCCGCTTCGCTGTATAACATATAAGGCATAGAATTTATCTGTTTGTTTACCGACACATTGACGCTTATCCACAAAACCGTCACGGGGATGAGTATAATCATACTGACCGCAAGCATAAAAATAATTATTTTGTTGCTCTTTTTTGTCGATTTGAGACTTAACTTCGCCAAATATAAAAGCTGACCTGTTTTCATTGTTCCCCCTTCAGTAATTGCGATATTTCGGTTTTTGACAAACGTTTGCTTTCAATTTTTGCAAGAATCAAACATATTATAAGCATTACGCAAATACAGACAAACGGTATCCACCAGGCAAAACCTACTATAAATTGCATACCTTCTGCATATCCTGCCAACTCAAAAATCACAGCCATAACGTTAGCCAACGAAAAATGGAGTATTATCGACGAGATTATCGCAGCCGCAGCCACTCCTATCAGAATATAAAAAATCCACAATGACAAGTTGTAAAACATTATACCGTTATCTTTTAAGCCCAGAGATTTGAGCATTCCGAAAAATTTTCGATTTTTATCGTTATTGATTTTTACTGCATTGACAAGTCCCAAAAAAGCCAGTGCAATCGTAATGGCAATCAAAAATAAACATACCCCTGCGACTATCAAAAAATACATATTCAGATAATCGTAAGTCGATAAAATAACGGAAACTACCGAATAGTTGTTCTGCTCCGTATAGGGTTTTATATCATAATATTTTTCAAAATCTCTTGACAGTTTTTTCAATGTGCTTATAACCGATACTCCCTCTGTAACAGTCGTATCTATGCAACACAAATTTTTCATATCGAAATTTCTGTAATCGATATACGATCTCTTTCCATTGACAATACCTTTTACTACAAAAATATTGTCTTTTCCGTCTATTTTAAGTGTCACTTTATCCCCGATATCGTAATAATCGAAGTCTTGCGACAGCCAAATAAAACCGCTTCCGTCAGCATCTTCATTCAATACGTCTCCTTTGATTAATTGAAACGGATTTGCCATACCGTATGCAAAAAAAGGCAAAATCGTCACAGACTTCGAATCTAGAGCGTATTTAGCCGATTCGATCATTCCGTCATAAACAAAACCCGGACTCATTGCCTCTGTTTTTTCTATCGTCAAAGAAATATCTTCATTGTCAAGATATTTGTCATTTAATCCTATTATCTCTATATCGATACCTTTTTGGTTTATCTCCTCTGATACTAAATCCCGTATGTTTATCTCTAGATAATAACTGATATTTCCGAATACCGTTATTATCGTGCAAAGCAACACTATACAACATATCAAGACAACGGAGTGAGATATATCTTCTCTGATTTTCTTCAGAGACAGCATAAAAATATTGCGCATATTTTTCCCTTAATTCTGGACATTTTGAATTTAATGAATTATTTGCTGAATCAATAAAACAGTTCCTTTGCCGCTATATGAATATCGGCAATAAGCAAATGTTATTAATACCATAAAAATGCGTATTTTGAAAATTGCAAACAATATTATTAATCGTTTGCTATCAATTAAATTAAATAAATTTATTAACCGTCAAAAAAATCGACTTTCAATTATACCTCCGAGATTATGTACCCTTGTGAATAGTTTCAAGTCCTCCCCAAAAGATTATAACATATTGTTTATCATATTTCAAGAGCTAATTTTGATAAAAAAAGGCAAAACCAAAATATCTATGGTTTTGCCTTTTTCTGAAAATTTCAATGTTTTTATCCCAAAAGCTCAATGAGTCTTCTTGCAGCTTCCTTTGTATCCTCAACGCTGCCGAAAGTGGAGAAACGGAAGTAGCCTTCGCCGCAACTGCCGAAACCTTCGCCGGGAGTGCCGACGATTTGCGCCTTGTCGAGAAGATAATCGAAAAATTCCCAGCTGGACATACCTTTAGGACACTTGAGCCAGATATAAGGAGCGTTTTTGCCGCCGCAATACCAAATGCCGAGTTGGTCGAGCGCAGCCATAATGCACTTTGCGTTTTGCTTGTAAATTGCTATATTCTCGTGTATTTCTTTGAGCCCCTCGTCGGTAAACACAGCCGCCGCGCCTCTTTGCAGAATATAAGATACGCCGTTGGTCTTGGTGGTACGGTTGCGCACCCACATTGCATTGAGATTCATACCGCCCCTTTCGAGTTCTTTGGGAATTACGGTATAGCCGCAACGGGTACCCGTAAAGCCTGCCGTCTTGGAAAGCGAACAGATTTCTATCGCGCAAGTACGCGCACCGTCAATCTGGAAAATGCTGTGAGGAAGCGTGTCGTCCTCTATAAAAGCCTCGTAAGCCGCGTCAAACAATATTACCGCACCGCGTGCGTTTGCCCAGTCTACCCACTTCTTGAGACTTGCCTTGTCATATACCGCGCCCGTAGGATTGTTGGGAGAACAGATATACACCAAATCTGCTTTTACGCTCTCGTCGGGAAGAGGCAAAAATCCGTTTTCCTTGCCCGAAGAGAGATGCAGTATTTCTCTTCCTACCATTACGTTGGCGTCGACGTATGCGGGATAAGCAGGCTCGATTACGAGTACGCTGTCCGACTTGTCGAAAAGGTCGAGAATATCACCGAGTTCGTCACTCGCGCCGGAGGATACGAAAACTTCGTCTTCTAACAATTTTACGCCTCTTTTCTCATAATATCCGGCTACGGCTTTCTTGAAAAAATCCGCGCCGCACTCGGGCATATAGCCGTGGAAAGTAGACTTGTTTGCCTGGTCGTCAACCGCCTTATGCAAAGCGTCGATTACAGTTTTGCAAAGGGGAAGAGATACGTCGCCTATGCCTAATCTGAGTACTCTCGAGCCCTTATGCTCGTCGAGATACTTTGCTACCTTTTGGGATATTCTGTAAAAGAGATACGAGTCTTTGAGATTGTTGTAATTTGTGTTGGGTTTTAACATATTCACTCCGTATATTTTTTCACTTATTCAGGCTTTAAGCCCTTTGATATTTTGGTCTTTTTTATGCTCTGTATGCGCTCGGATAAAACAATTTAAGGCGCTGAGCTTAAGTTGTTATTCTGCGTCTATAGTCGAAACGCTCATAGTAATTTCTTCGAGTACGTCAAGCAGTACTTTTACCGTATCGAGTGCGGTGAACACCGTAACGTTGTTTTCGATAGCGCACTGACGGATTGCCGAACCGTCTGCCATTTTGTTTTCCGCACTTACGTCGCGGGTATTGATAACGTAGGTTACGTAGCCCTGACGTATAGAGTCGAGAATATCCGTCGAACCGTCGCTTATCTTCTTGCGGGGACGGGTCTTGATGCCGTGCTCTTTGAGGAATTTAGCCGTGCCCTCGGTAGCCTCGATATTGAATCCTAAGTTGTAGAATCTTCTAATCAAAGGCAAAGCTTCTGGCTTGTCGTTGTCGGCAATGGTAGCGAGTACCGTGCCGTAATTCTGCACCTTTACGCCCGACGCCTGCAAAGCCTTGTACAATGCTCTGTTGAGTGCCTTGTCGTAGCCTATTGCCTCGCCCGTAGATTTCATCTCGGGAGACAGATAGGAGTCCATACCTCTCAATTTGGAGAAGGAGAAAGCGGGAGCTTTTGCGTACCATCTCTTTTTCTCGGGAGGATAGCTGATTGCGTAGCCCTGTTCTTTAAGGCTCTTGCCGAGTATTACGAGAGTAGCGATATCCGCCAAATCGTAACCCGTAGCTTTCGAGAGGAAAGGCACCGTACGCGACGAACGGGGATTTACCTCAATAATATATACGTTGTCGTCCTTGTCGACGATGAACTGTATATTGTAAAGTCCCACGATACCTATGCCCTTGCCGAGCTTTTGCGTGTAATCTATAATCGTCTTCTTGACCTTGTCGCTAATGCTGAACGTGGGGTAAACGCTTATCGAGTCGCCCGAGTGTACGCCCGTACGCTCTACGAGTTCCATTATGCCGGGAACGAATACGTCCTTGCCGTCGCATACCGCGTCAACCTCGACTTCCTTACCCTGAATATACTTGTCTACGAGTACGGGCTTATCCTCGTCGATTTCAACTGCCGTCTTGAGATAATGTTTGAGCTGTTCTTCGCCGGCGACTATTCTCATAGCTCTGCCGCCGAGTACGAAGCTGGGACGTACGAGTACGGGATAGCCTATCTCTTTAGCGGCTTGAAGTCCGTCTTCTATCTTGGTTACGGCTCTGCCCTTAGGCTGAGGTATATTCAAAGACAAAAGCAGTTTTTCGAACGCGTCGCGGTTTTCTGCCTTTTCGATAGCGTCGCAATCCGTACCTATAATCTTCGCACCTCTCTCCATAAGCGATTCGGCAAGGTTGATTGCCGTCTGACCGCCCAAAGAAGCTATTACGCCGATTGGCTTTTCCATCTCGATAATGTTCATTACGTCTTCGGTGCACAAAGGCTCGAAGTACAGCTTGTCCGCCGTGGTGTAATCGGTCGATACGGTTTCGGGGTTGTTGTTGATTATTATAGCCTCGAAACCCGACCTCTTTATAGTCTTTACTGCGTGCACGGTCGAATAGTCGAATTCCACGCCCTGACCTATACGTATAGGACCGCTGCCGAGCACGACGACCTTTTTCTTATCCGAAACCTTGGATTCGTTTTCCTCCTCGTAGGTCGAATAGAAGTAAGGAATATAACTGTCGAACTCTGCCGCGCAGCTGTCTATCATCTTGTATACGGGAACAATGCCGTTGTCCTTTCTCAGCTTGTTGACCTGGATTTCTTTCATCTGCCAGAACTTGGCAATAGCCTTATCTGAGAAGCCCATTTTCTTGGCTTCTTTAAGCACGTCTGGATTGCCTACGTTTGCCGTGAGTTTCTTTTCCTCGTCTACGATATTCTTGAATTTGCGGACAAACAGCTCGTCAATCTTGGTGATATGAGCTATTCTGTCTATGCTCTCGCCCATTCTCAAAAGCTGAGCGATTGCGTATATTCTGTCATCCGTACCGATAGAGATATATTGCAAAAGCTCGTCTCTGCTCATCGTGTCGAATTTGGGCATATACATGTGATATACGCCTATCTCTAGCGAACGTATAGCTTTGAGCAAGCTTTCCTCTATCGTTCTGCCTACGCTCATTACCTCGCCCGTAGCTTTCATCTGCGTACCGAGCTTGTTGTTGGCGTCGGCAAACTTATCGAAGGGGAAGCGGGGCATCTTGGTAACCACGTAGTCAAGCGAAGGCTCGAATGACGCGGGGGTATTGGCAAGCATAATTTCGTCGAGGTTCATTCCTATGCCTATCTGTGCGGAAACTCTCGCGATAGGATATCCGCTCGCCTTGGAAGCAAGCGCGGACGAACGCGAAACTCTGGGGTTTACCTCGATGAGATAATACTGGAAGGACTTGGGGTCGAGTGCGAATTGCACGTTGCAGCCGCCCTCTATCTTGAGTTCTCTTATTATCTTGAGCGCGCTGTCTCTCAGCATCTGATATTCTCTGTTGGTCAGAGTCTGCGAGGGACATACTACTATGGAGTCGCCCGTGTGTATTCCTACGGGGTCGATGTTTTCCATATTACATATCGCGATAGCCGTATCGTTGGCGTCACGCATAACCTCATATTCGATTTCCTTGTAGCCCTTGATACTCTTCTCGACGAGTACCTGATGCACGGGGGACAAACTCAAAGCGTTTTTGATAATCTCCAAAAACTCCTCTTCGTTGTCGGCAAAGCCGCCGCCCGTACCGCCGAGCGTAAACGCGGGACGAAGCACTACGGGGTAGCCTATCTTCTCTACCGCCTCGAGACCCTCTTCGATAGTATTAGCAATCTGCGAAGGAAGCACGGGTTCACCGAGACTTTCGCAAAGTTCCTTGAAAAGCTCTCTGTCCTCGGCTCTTTCTATACTCTTGACGTCCGTACCGAGAAGCTCTACGCGACACTCCTTGAGTACGCCTTTCTTCTCTAGCTGTATGGCAAGGTTGAGTCCCGTCTGTCCGCCTATACCCGGTATAATCGCGTCGGGACGCTCGAATCTTATTATCTTAGCAAGATACTCGAGCGTCAAAGGCTCCATATACACCTTGTCGGCTATCGACGTATCCGTCATTATGGTAGCGGGGTTGGAGTTGCAAAGCACTACTTCGTAGCCCTGCTCTTTGAGCGCAAGACAAGCCTGCGTACCCGCATAGTCGAATTCTGCCGCCTGACCTATTACGATAGGTCCGCTGCCTATAACAAGAACTTTCTTTATATCCGTACGCTTAGGCATTTTTCTTACCCTCCTCTATATTTCTTATAAACTTGTCGAACAAGTACGCGCTGTCCTGAGGACCGGGGCAGCTCTCGGGGTGGTATTGCACGCTGAAGATATTGTCTTTGACGCACTCTACGCCCTCTACCGTATTGTCGAGAATATTCATATGCGTAACCGTAAGGTCGGTTTTTCCCACGCTCTTCGCGTCAACCGCGTAAGAGTGGTTTTGCGCCGTAACCTCTATCTTGCCCGTCTTCAAGTCCTTGACGGGATGGTTGCCGCCTCTGTGTCCGAATTTGAGTTTGTAGGTCTTGGCCCCGTAAGCAAGCGAGATGAGCTGATGACCGAGGCATATTCCGAATATAGGATACTTGCCTTTGATTTCTTTTATGAGGTTGATTACGGGTACTACGTCCTCGGGGTCTCCGGGACCGTTGGAGAAAAATACTCCGTCGGGTCGCATAGCCTCGATTTGCTTAGCCGTAGTATTCCAAGGCACGACTACCACGTCGCAGCCTCTCTTGTTGAGCGAGCGGATAATATTGTGCTTTATTCCGCAATCCACGGCGACTACCTTGTAAGCCGCGTCCTGAGCCTTGCTCTCCCACGCTTTTTTGCAGCTTACTTTTGATACGCCGTCCCTGGGCACGTCGGTGCTTGCGAGTATTTTCAATGCCTCGTCGAGAGGAGTCGAAGCCGCGGTCGTCAAAATCTTACAGCTTCCCAAATCGCGTATTCTTCTCGTCAGTTTTCTCGTGTCTATACCCGATATACCCGTAACACCGTATTTTTCCATTACTTCGCCGAGCGACTCTACGCTACCCCAGTTGGAGGGAAAATCGTTGTATTCTCTTACGACAAGTCCGCCTATCGTGGGTGTCTTGGTTTCGTAATCCCACGAAGTCATACCGTAGTTGCCTATGAGCGGATAAGTCATAACTACAGTCTGGTAGGTATAAGACGGGTCTGACAGTATCTCCTGATAACCCGCCATAGAAGTATTGAATACCAACTCCGTAACTTTCTGCTCTTTCGCGCCGAAAGCGTAACCGTAGTATTCCGTACCGTCTTCAAAAACTATCTTTGCGTCGAATTCCTTCATATTTCCTCTCTATTTTTTCTAATGATTATATCCGTATTTCCGATAATTTGTCAATCGTCAGTCGTCTTCTTTTTCGGAAAGTTTTCTCTCAAACCTGTCTTTCTTTCCCTCGTAAACTTTCGTAGGGTAATCTCCGCAGAAACAAGCCGCACAGAAATCGTCCGAATCTATGAGTCTGCTCAAATCCTCGAAGGACAGATATCCCAGACTGTCGGCTCCTATCATCTTGCAGATTTCGTCTACCGAGTGATTGACCGCAATGAGGTTTTCTCTCGAATCTATGTCCGTGCCGTAATAGCAGGGATAGAGGAAAGGAGGCGCGGATATGCGCATATGTATCTCTTTTGCTCCCGCCATTCTCAGCTGCGTAACTATACGTCTGCTTGTCGTACCTCTGACAATCGAGTCGTCTATAAGCACTACTCTTTTGCCGTCTACGGTGTCCGAAATGGGATTGAGTTTAATGTTGACGAGATTTGCTCTGTCGTCCTGTCCGGGCGTGATAAACGTTCTGCCGATATACTTGTTTTTGATAAATCCTATACCGTAAGGTATTCCCGACTGCTTGCTGTAACCGAGTGCGGCGTCAAGCCCCGAATCGGGTACTCCTATTACTACGTCAGCTTCGACGGGGTGTGCCTTTGCAAGCAACTGTCCCGCTTTTTCTCTCGACTTATGTACGGAAACGCCGTCAATCACCGAGTCGGGGCGCGCAAAATAAATGTACTCGAATATGCACCTCGACAACTTTTTATTCTTGCCGCAATGCGTGCGGTTGGAATGTACGCCTTCGTCGTCGAATACTACTATTTCTCCCGCTTCTATATCTCTCACGTACTTCGCGCCTACTGCCTTGAGCGCGCAGCTCTCAGACGCGACTATGTACGCGTTGGAGGGCGTTATGCCGTAGCAAAGAGGACGGAAGCCCTGAGGGTCTCTCGCCGCGATAAGTTTCGTGGGGGTCATAAGTACGAGCGAATACGCTCCTTCGATTTTGTTGAAAACCTCGCTCAAAGCCTTCTCGGTAGAAGGCGCGGTAAGTCTTTCTTTCGTAATAAGATAAGCTATTATCTCGGTATCGCAAGTTGTATGGAAAATCGCGCCCGTCATCTCGAGCTGCTCTCTCAAGTTGTAAGCGTTGGAAAGATTTCCGTTGTGCGCGATAGCTATTCTTCCCTTTCTGTGGTTAACCTCGATAGGCTGACAGTTGTTACGGTTGGTCGCTCCCGTAGTGCCGTATCTTACGTGTCCTACTGCGATTTTGCCCTGCGGAAGTCTTGCCATTACGTCCTTGTTGAAAACTTCGTTGACGAGTCCCAAATCCTTGTGCGATTTGAAAATGCCGTCATCGTTGACTACTATTCCGCAACTCTCCTGACCTCTGTGCTGAAGCGCGTACAAACCGTAGTATACGTACTTTGCCACGTTAGAGGGAGCGGGCGCGAATATACCGAATACTCCGCACTCCTCGTTGACTTCTCCTTGCATATTAACTCCTCCGATTTTCCTTTTACTCTTTCCTTTTACTCTTTCTTTTGCGTATGTTATTGCTTTAAATCGCGAAAAACGCAGGCGGATAAATCCGCTTGCGCTCTTATTCCCACTCTACCGTTGCGGGGGGTTTGGAAGTGACGTCATAAACTACTCTTCCTATGCTTCTCACTTCGTTGGTAATTCTGTTGCTGGCTCTGTCGAGTACTTCGTAAGGAAGTTTGGTCCAGTCAGCCGTCATAAAGTCGTCCGTCGTAACCGCTCTCAATGCAACCGTGTAACCGTAAGTTCTCGCATCGCCCATTACGCCTACGCTTCTGCTGTCGGTAAGTACGGCAAAATACTGATTGGTAATTTTCTCGAGTCCGGCACGCTTGATTTCGTCTCTGAAAATAGCGTCCGCTTCGCGCAGAATATCCAGCTTCTCTTTGGTTATTTCGCCGATAACTCTTATCGCAAGACCCGGACCGGGGAAAGGCTGACGCCATACCAAATCTGCGGGTATGCCCAGCTCCGTACCTACGGCTCTTACTTCGTCCTTGAATAGCATTCTCAAAGGCTCGATAATCTCGTCAAAATCTATTACGCTGGGAAGTCCGCCTACGTTGTGATGGCTCTTTATCGTGGACGCGTCTCCCGCTCCGCTCTCGATTACGTCGGGATAAATGGTACCCTGTACGAGATAATTTACCTTGCCTATCTTCTTGGCTTCTTTTTCGAATACTCTTATAAATTCCTCGCCTATTATCTTGCGCTTCTTCTCAGGCTCTGTTACGCCCTTGAGCTTTGCGAGGAACAAATCTTCTGCGTTTACTCTGATGATTTTCATATTGAATCGCTCTTTGAAAATCTTCTCTACCATATCGCCCTCGTCCTTTCTCAAAAGACCGTGGTCGACAAATACGCAGGTCAGATTGTCGCCTA
This sequence comes from uncultured Christensenellaceae bacterium, assembly GCA_944380355.1. Classification (GTDB taxonomy): domain Bacteria; phylum Bacillota; class Clostridia; order Christensenellales; family UBA3700; genus RACS-045. The sequence goes on along the minus strand of CALWHJ010000002.1, from coordinate 83,568 downwards.
TCGCTTTATGCAACAACACAGCCGCTACCGAAGAATCCACGCCGCCGCTCAACGCGCACAGCACCTTCTTGCCCGCAAGCTGTTTTTTGTAATTTTCAATCGCTTCCTTGGCAAAATCCGCCATTTGCCAGTCGCCCTTGCATTTGCATACTCCGAAAAGGAAGTTGTGCAATACGCTCTTGCCGTAAACGGTATGCGTTACCTCGGGGTGGAACTGCACGGCGTAAATATCCTTGCCGTTGCTCATAGCGGCACAGGGACAATGCTCGGTAGTAGCAGTTACCTCGAAGCCCTCGGGCAATACCTTGACGTAGTCGGTATGACTCATCCAGCATTCACTGAAAGAAGGCACACCTTCGAAAAGTGTGTCTTCCTTAACTTCGAGACGTACTCTGCCGTATTCGCTGATATTGTCGGCTTTGCATACCTCGCCGCCCTCAAGATAAGCGATAAGCTGCGCGCCGTAACAAATTCCCAATACGGGAATACCGAGATGTAAAACCTCCTTGCTGCAACGGGGAGATTTTTCTTCGTAAACACTGTTGGGACCGCCTGTGAAAATAATGCCCTTGTAGCCCTCTTTCTTAATCTCTTCGGGAGTGATTTTGTTGTAGGGCTTAATCTCTGCGTAAACGTTTTGTTCTCTTACTCTGCGGGCAATAAGCTGATTATATTGTCCGCCGAAATCAAGTACCAGTACTTTTTCCATATTTATCCTCTTTAAAATATCAGGCTTGCGCCTTGTTTACGGTTGGGCATCCGCGGGCAGTCACTCGCGGCATACGGTTATTTTCCGCTGTCGCCGTAGTTGGACAATACTCTCGCAGAGGGGTCGTTGACGTCGCAGCCTTCCCAGGACTTGTTGGGCATCCAGAAGTCGGCTATCATACGTCCCTGACCGGGGTAATATTTTTCAAACAGTTCTCTGTACAAAAGCGACTCTTTTGTAAAAGGCGTCGCATGCGTATATTTCTTGCGCTTCTCTTCGTACTCTTCGTCGGTATACTGACTCTCGGCATACTCCTTGAGATAGTCTACCATCGAGTGACCTACCGCGTCGGAAAAAGCCGCTTTTTCGCGGTAGAGTATATCGTAAGGAAGATAATCGCCTTCGAAAGCTTTACGCAAAAGGTATTTACCCTTGTTGTACTTGTTGAGCTTTTTCTCGGGGTCTACCGACATAACGTATTTGACGAAATCCAAATCGCCGAAAGGTACTCTTGCCTCAAGAGAGTTGACGGATATACATCTGTCCGCTCTTAGGACGTCGTACATATAAAGCTCGCTGATTCTCTTTTCCGCCTCTTGCTGGAAAGCTTCTGCAGAAGGCGCGAAGTCCGTATATTTGTATCCGAAAAGCTCGTCGGAGATTTCTCCCGTAAGCAATACTCTTATATCCGTAGTCTCGTGTATTGCTTTACATACGAGATACATACCTATGCTCGCTCTTATCGTAGTAATATCGAAAGTACCGAGAATTTTGATTACCTTCTCGAGCGAGGAGAGTACGTCGGACTTGTCTATGATGACTTCCGTATGCTCGCTGCCGATATAATCGGCTACCTGTTTTGCATACTTGAGGTCGATAGCGTCCGTACTCATACCTATCGAAAAAGTACGCAAAGGCTTGTCGGATTTCTTTGCGGCAACAGCGCATACGAGAGAGGAATCGAGTCCTCCGCTGAGCAAGAAACCTACCTTTGCGTCGGCAACGAGTCGCTTCTCTATGCCCGCCGTAAGTTTTTCGCGGATGTTATCGCAAATTTTTTCTATACTATCATAGCACTTTTTGTCGGGTTTGGCAACATTTGAGTACCTAATAAATTGTCCGTCGCAATAAAAATGTTCGGGAGGGAAAGGAATTATTTCCTTTACAAGCCCCATTAAGTTGATTGCTTCGCTTGCAAAAACGATTACGCCCTTGTCGTCATAGCCGTAAAACAAAGGTCTTATGCCGATAGGGTCGCGCGCCGCAATGTAACCGCCTTTTTTAGCATCGTAAATTATGCACGCAAATTCCGCGTCGAGCATAGCAAACATATCTGTGCCGTACTTTTCGTACATAGGCAAGATGATTTCGCAGTCGCTGCCGCTCTTAAATGTGTATTCTCGCGACAATTCGCTCTTTACTTTTTCATAACCGTAAAGTTCGCCGTTGCATACGCAGTAATTACCGTTGAGTTCGAAGGGTTGCATACCCTCGGGTGAAAGACCCATTATAGCAAGTCTGTGAAAACCGAGAAGTCCCTTGCCCGTATCCACTATTCGCGTATCGTCGGGGCCTCTCGATATGGTGCGGTCAAAACACTGTTTGAACAATTCTTTGTCTGCGCCCTCTGCGCAGTAACCCATAATCGAACACATAATTCTCTACTCTCTTTAATTTATTTATCCATCGCCTGAGCGAACGAATATTAATTTTATCAGCATTTTCCCCGCGCTCTTGCCTGTACCGCTTCGCGCCATTTTCAAGGAAAATACTCTATGCCGAAAGGTAAAAAAATAAGGTGCCTCTGAGTGAATTCTCAAAGACACCTTTGCCTTTTGTTAGTTGAATTATACTCGCATCGGCATATCTTGTCAACGGTTTTTGAATATTTTTTTCGTGCAATTATTCAAATAATTCCAATACGTCCTGTGCTTCTCGCACGTGTGTATTATATTTTATTCAGTACTATTGCGCGTATTCATCAAGAATACGGAAATTTCTGCATCTTTTAAAATTTTCAAAAAAATCGTCCAGTTTGTTGACAGCCCACCTATCTTATGCTAAAATTTCCGTAATGAGCAAAGGCGTTCATTCAGAGGACATCGCGTCCTTTTGAATGAGCGCTTTTTTTCATACCGCCAAAGTTTTGTGAGCGACACTGCATCGCACATACTCTCAGCGGTCAAACAGAGTAAATTAAAGAGTAAGGAATTTATTATGCAGTCAGAAGGTCAAATCAGAATACCCTCAGGTTGCGCCATCGCGGCGGTAATTTCCAAAGAGGGTAACAAAATGAGCGGCAAAAGCATCGTCGACAGTATGGTGCCTATGCACGAGAGAAGCAACGGCCTAGGCGGCGGCTTCGCCGGCTACGGCATCTATCCCGAGTACAAGGACTTTTACGCTTTCCACTTTTTCTTCGACAACAGAAGCGTACAAAAAGATACCGAACAGTATCTCAAAGAAAGCTACGAAATTGTCAAGTCGCAGCCTATTCCCGTACGCAAAATCCCCGCTATCGTAGACGAGCCTATTATTTACCGCTATTTTCTCGCTCCTCTTAAGTCCTCCGTTGCCAACGCGCAACTCGACGAGAGAGAGTTCGTTGCGCGTACCGTAATGCATATCAATATAAATATCAAGGGCGCGTACGTGGTTTCCAGCGGAAAAAATATGGGCGTTTTCAAAGCCGTCGGCTTCCCCGAAGACGTCGGTAAATTCTACCGCCTCGACGAATACGAGGGCTACTCGTGGACAGCGCACGGCCGCTATCCTACTAATACCCCCGGCTGGTGGGGCGGCGCGCATCCCTTTGCGCTTCTCGACTACACTATCGTCCACAACGGCGAAATATCTTCCTACGACGCCAACAGAAGATTTATAGAAATGTACGGATACAAATGTACCCTTCAGACAGATACGGAAGTTATTACGTATATCTCCGATTACCTTTTGAGAAAACAGGGCTTGACTCTCGACGAACTCGCTTCCGTAATCGCCGCGCCTTTCTGGTCGACTATCGCAAAAAAGTCCCCCGAAGAAAGAGCAAAACTCACGTATCTGCGCACGGTGTACTCCAGCCTTCTCGTAACAGGTCCTTTCTCCATCGTACTCGGCTTCGAAGGCGGACTTATGGCTCTCAACGACAGACTTAAGTTACGCTCGATGGTCGTCGCCGAAAAAGACGACAAGGTTTATGTCGCAAGCGAGGAAGCCGCTATAAGGGTTATGTGCCCCGACGTAAAAGACGTCTACGCTCCCGAAGGCGGCGAACCCGTAATAGTAAAAGTTGAGGAGGGCAAGTACTGATGCAAGCAGAATTTATATATCCCGAATACGAAGTAGTGCGCAACGACGCCCGCTGTACGCGTTGCCGTATATGCGAAACACAATGCGCTCACGGCGTACACTTTTACTCCGACAAAAACAAAATTATGCTGAGCGACGATACCAAGTGCGTCAACTGCCAGCGCTGCGTTTCGGTATGTCCTACGCGCGCCCTCAAAATCGTCAAAAGCGACTGCACTCTCAAAGAAAACGCCAACTGGCAAAACGATACCATACGCGAAATCTACAAGCAGGCTCAAAGCGGCGGCGTATTGCTCTCCTCTATGGGCAATCCCAAGCCTCTTCCCACCTACTTCGATAAAATACTCATCAATGCGTCACAGGTTACCAATCCTCCTATCGACCCTCTGAGAGAACCTATGGAAACGCGCGTTTTCTTAGGTAAAAAACCCTCCTCCGTCACCAGAGATAAGGACGGTAAACTCGTATGCGATATACCCCCTCAACTCGAACTTTCGCTGCCCGTAATGTTTTCGGCAATGAGTTACGGCTCGATAAGCTACAACGCTCACGAAAGCCTTGCAAATGCCGCTACCGCTCTCGGTACTTATTACAATACCGGAGAAGGCGGTCTGCACGAAAACTTCTACCCTTTCAGCGCAAATACTATAGTACAAGTAGCTTCGGGCAGATTCGGCGTACACGAAAAATATCTTCAGGCGGGTGCGGCAATCGAAATCAAAATGGGTCAGGGCGCAAAGCCCGGTATCGGCGGACACTTGCCGGGCTCCAAAATCGTAGGTGACGTAGCGCGTACCAGAATGGTACCCGAAGGCTCGGACGCAATCTCACCCGCACCTCATCACGATATTTACTCAATCGAAGATTTGCGACAGCTCGTTTACTCGCTCAAAGAAGCTACCGAATATAAAAAGCCCGTAATCGTAAAAGTTGCCGCCGTACACAATATCGCGGCAATCGCCAGCGGTATCGCAAGAAGCGGTGCGGACATCATCGCGATAGACGGATTCAGAGGCGGTACCGGAGCGGCACCTACCCGTATTCGCGACAACGTAGGTATTCCCGTCGAACTCGCTCTTGCCGCCGTTGACCAAAGACTCAGAGACGAAGGCATAAGAAACGACGTATCCATTATCGCAGGCGGAAGTATAAGAAGCGCAGCCGATGTAGTCAAAGCGGTAGCCCTGGGCGCAGACGCGTGCTATATCGCGACAGCCGCACTCATAGCTATGGGCTGTCACCTCTGCCGTAACTGTCAAAGCGGTAAATGCAACTGGGGTATAGCTACTCAGCGTCCCGAACTCGTCAGCCGTCTTGACCCCGAATGGGGAGCAAAACGTCTTGTCAATCTCCTGTCCGCTTGGAAACACGAGATAATGGAGATTATGGGAGGTATGGGCATCAACTCCATAGAAGCTCTCAAAGGCAACCGCCTTATGCTCAGAGGCATAGGCCTCAACCAAAAAGAACTGGATATTCTCGGCATACTCCACGCGGGAGAATAACCGTCGCACATTCAACAGGTGATAATATGATAATAGACGCAACACAATATACCAACGAAGATTTGAACGATACCGTAAGGCAATGCGCCTCGCAGGTACAGATAGACAACTGTCTTGGACAGAGATTTATAGCCGCGGGTCTGAGCGGCAAAGAAATAGTCGTCAACGGCACTCCCGGCAATGCTCTTGGAGCATACCTCAACGGTGCGGACGTCGTAGTCAACGGCAACGCGCAAGACGCAGTAGGAGATACGATGAACGAAGGCCGTATATTCATACACGGAAATACGGGCGACGCAGCGGGCTACGCTATGCGCGGCGGTAAAATTTACGTCGACGGAAACGCGGGCTACCGCGCGGGAATTCATATGAAAGCCTATAAGCAAAAGCTTCCCGTAATGATTATCGGCGGAAGATGCGGAAGTTTTCTGGGAGAATACCTCGCGGGCGGTATAATCGTCGTGCTGGGTATGAATACCGACGGCAAAAAAATCGTGGGCAACTTCCCTTGCACGGGTATGCACGGCGGAAAAGTTTTTCTGCGCACCACAGACAATTCAATCGACTTCCCTTCGCAAGTAAATACGCATAAAGCGACAAAGGAAGATATTCAGGAGATACTCCCTTATCTGGAAGAATTCTGCAAGGTATTCGGCAAAGACAAAAAAGCTTTGCTGGAGAGTGAATATATTGTGGTCACGCCCAATAGCGCGAATCCTTATAAGCAGATGTATGTCGAAAATTAGGCGAGCGCGTATAGCGGCGCGCCTTTGCGAATTTTAGGAACGTCACTCGCCGTCACGTACGGCAAGTACGCTCAGGACTCGTGACAACCGCTAGAAATTTGCAAAATCACACCACTCTCCGCGCTCGCACGGGGGGTACAATATTAGCGGCGCTAGGCGTGCCGCTATATTACGGCGCAAACGAAACGGTATATATTCGGCAAGCGAATATAACCCTTTGTCGGTACTGTCTTCAAGCGGATTACGGATTTGACAGCCTCGACAAAATACCCACGCTTACGAGGTATAGAAAGCGTAATACAAACCTGAACACTCACTTATTTTGCACCGTTTAAATTAAATAAATCAATTCCAAAATCCCGTTATCGGACAGCGCGCACGGCGGCGCGCTTGTATGTCACGCTCTGCTATCCGCAAATTCCTGTAACAAAAATATTGCCCAAAGATTTGATTAATCGACGGCAATTATATATAATACTGATAAGAAATATTTTTATCGGTATCTCTAAAATACATTTTTCTTTACGGTCGCAACTTCGTCCGTAAAGCGTAAGGAGACATTATGAAATATTCTAAGGAAGAAGTATTGCAATACGTTGCCGAGGAAGACGTCAAATTCATTCGTCTTGCCTTTTGCGATGTCTACGGCGTGCAGAAAAACATATCGGTTATGCCCCACGAATTAAAACGCGCTTTCGAATACGGCATAGCCATTGACGCTTCTGCCATTGAGGGCTTCGAAGACGAGGTCCACTCCGATTTGTTCCTCCGCCCCGACCCGTCCACGCTTACGGTTTTGCCCTGGCGTCCCGAGCACGGCAGAGTCGTGAGAATGTTTTGCAATATCACCTATCCCGACGGAAAAGCTTATACCAACGATACGAGAAGCCTTCTCGTAAAAGCCGTCGAGCAAGCAAAAAGTCTAGGATACACCTTCTACTTCGGCGCGGAAATGGAATTTTACCTTTTTCGTCTCAACGAATACGGTAAGCCTACCAAGGAGCCTTACGACAACGCAAAGTATATGGATATCGCACCCGACGATAAGGGTGAAAACGTAAGACGCGAAATCTGTCTTACGCTAGAGCAGATGGGCATAAGTCCCGAAAGCTCGCACCACGAAGAAGGCCCCGGACAAAACGAAATCGACTTCCGTTATTCCGACGCGCTTTCTGCGGCAGACAACACCGTAACCTTCAAATCGGTAGTCAAGACGGTAGCCGCTCGCAACGGGCTTTATGCCGACTTCTCCCCTAAGCCCCTCGAAAATTGCGCAGGCAACGGACTGCATATCAATATGTCGGTACGCGACAAAAGCGGAAAGGAAATTATCGATGCGCTAATCCCCGCGCTTTTAGAAAAGACGGGAGAAATCACGCTTTTCCTCAATCCCGTAGCCGACTCTTACAAACGTCTGGGAAACAGCAAAGCTCCCGCATATATCTCGTGGTCGGCTCAAAACCGCTCGCAGCTTATAAGAATTCCCGCAGCGATAGGAGAATACAAAAGACTCGAATTGCGCTCTCCCGACCCTGAGGCAAATCCTTATCTGGCGTTTGCATTGCTCATCTATGCCGGACTGTACGGATTGAAGAACAATCTCCCCTTGCCCCCTCCCGCAGACGTAAACTTCTTTACTCTCGACAAGGCGGCACTTGCTGAATTCAAAAGGCTTCCCTCTACTTTGGAAGAAGCTAAAGTACAGGCAAAAGCAAGCGCGTTTGTGCAGGAACATCTGCCCGAATCTCTCATCGACGCTTATTGCAGATAACCTCATAAAACTTATTCGGAGCAAAATATGGCACTCGAAGAGCGAGTATACAGCGTTCTCATAGCATCTCAATCGGAGAAGTTCAAAACTTCTCTAGCTCCTCTTTTGCCCGAAACAAAATTTTCACCCATCGAATTTGCTCCCAGTTTCTCGTCGGCTAAAAAACTCATGCTTGAGAGACACTACGATTTACTGATAATCAATACGCCTCTTCTCGACGATTTCGGCACGAAACTCGCCATTGACGCAAGCAACGAAAAGGGCGTGGCTACGCTACTGCTCATACGACAGGAACTCTATGACGAAACGTATTCCAAAGTCTACCGTTTCGGCGTGTTTACACTTGCCAAACCCACTTCGCCTCAAAGTTTCCGTCAAGCCCTCGACTGGCTGTGCGCGCTCAGAGAAAAGCTGAGAAAGTTTGAAAAAACCATCTCGTCCGTCGAAGATAAAATGCAGGAGATACGTATCGTCAACCGAGCAAAATGGATACTAATCGACACGCTGAAAATGAGCGAGGAAGACGCACACTACTATATAGAAAAACAAGCTATGGACAAATGCTTATCCAAAACCGATATTGCCAAAAATATCATCAGTTCATACAAATAAATCTTTTCAAATCTCTAACAAAACTCAAAAAACTTAAAACCCGCTTTTTAGCGGGTTTATTTTTTCTTTAGCACGCGTCAATTATCTTTAAGCTTCTGCAATGAATTTTTCTATATCGCGCCACGCTTGTTTGCTTTCTTTCAAAAAGGGGACGGCGTATAAAAAATCGTGGAACATTCCTTTGTATTTTTTGTATTCGACTTCTACTCCTGCCTCGACTGCCCTGAGGTATATCATATCGCTGTCGCTCTCGTCCACTTCGCAATCTCCTACGACTACGAGCATCTTGGGAAAACCTTTGTATTCGGCAAAAGCAGGAGAGATATACGGGTCGCGGGGGTCGCAGTCGCCTATATACGCCGGAAGCCTTCTCAGTCTGTCTGCATACTTGTCCGCGCTCATATAAAAAGGCAAAGCGTACATAGGGTCTTTATGACAGTTTTTTCTGTATGACTCTCCGCTTGCCGTGCAGTTGGCATAGGCACATACGGATACCGCCGCTTTAGGCATATCCAACCCTTCGTCTCTTGCCTTAAGGAATACGCCAAGCATAAGATTTGCGCCCATACTGTCCCCGACAGCAACGATATCCTCCCCCTTAAGCCCGCTGTCAAGCAAGCCTTTGTATGCTAAAAAACACTCATCGAGAAAAGACGGTTGCACCACCTCTTTGCCCGCCCTATAATCTATACTGTATACCTTCGTATTACTAATACGCGCATACTTCTCTGCTACCCTGTGGTAAAAAAGTCCGTCCATACCTATCGCACCGCCACCGCCGTGAAAATGCAATATTATCTTGTTACGCGAAGGATTTTCAGGCGAGAGAATTTGCACTTTTACGCCGTTGTAATATTCTTCGGTATAATTTAAGTCTTCAGGACACTTATAAGGGCGGTACTTTATGCGTACGTTGCGGGATACGGACGCCTGCTTGCGCCTGTATTTGAAAGTAAAAAGTCTTATCGCGCTTTTGACGAATCTTGCGCCAAGCGAAATCATAGGTCCTTGAGCCTCTTGTTCATATTTTTTACAAGCGGACGCATTATAAAGCCTACGAGCACGCCCGACTTTATATAGCAATACACTTCGTTGAAAAGTCCGTAAAAAGCCATCTTGTCGTAAAACCTTTTGCTCACCCCGTATTTTTCCGCATATACTTCACCGAGCGAAAACCTCTTGCCCGTGAGATTGTAAAACTGAAACAAATCGTATTCTCTGTCTGCATAACACGAATTGAGCGGGTCGATAAAAGCCTTGAGATTATGCGACTTGTCTACCATTATGTTGATCACGTTCAAATCGCCGTGAATAAGACACGCGTCCTTGACTTCTTCTTCGAAAATAATATCGAATTTCTCCCACGCTCTTTGCATAGTATCGACTATGTCTTTTTTAATCTCTCCCTTGTCCGCAAGCTCTTTTGCTTTGACTAGAATTTGCTCGGCAAAGGGCTTGTAAAACTCCCTCCAGCTACCGCAGTCGGGATTGTGTATATCTCCGAATTTCGCACTCTTGCACTCGTGCAGAGAATGAAGTCCCTCGGTAATTTTTTCGGCAATCGCTCTGCGTTTTTTCTTGCTTGCAAAGTAAAGCGCAAAATCGTATATCATAGGTTTGCCCTCGATATATTCCATTGCATAGCAGTCCACGGGCACACGCTCGTCCTTATGTCTTACAAACAAAACCGCGGGCATCTTTACGCTGCAATTTTCCCTAAGCAACGTCAAATCGCCCGTCTCTTTTTCGAGCATACCCTCAGCACGCAAAAACTTTACGACTATGCTCTTTTTGTCCTCAAACGTAACCTTTACTGCCTTTCCGAAAGACCCGCCGCCCATATACTTGACGAGCTTTACGGTTTTGTCGGTATTTTCCTTTGCGACTTTTACGGCATACTCTTGCGCCTGCTCTTTTGTCAGTTCTATAGAAATTATCTTCTCTACCTGCATACTAGCCCCTTATATTTTGTTGTATTTTATAATCTCTCGACTTTATCGGGATATTCAAGCGCGTTTTGTCTTCGGCACTCGTCCATTATCTCCATTACCTCGAGCGTGTCCTTGGACGTCATTACACTGCTTTCTATACGTCCCGCGCGTATATCCTCAGCGCACTTGTCGAATTCGTAGACATAACCGCACTTGCCTTTTTTGCTCTCTACTTTTTTGCCGTCAACATACAGGTATGCCTTCTTAGGGCGCGTAAAATTGGGAATGACTATCTTCCCCTTTTCTCCGTATACAGTACCCGTAAAACTCGTAAGGTCGGTAAGAGAGGAATACAGGTTGCTTACCCCCGAAGGATAATAAAGTCGGATACTGTCGGCATAATCTATACCGTCTTGCACAACCATATCGCAAACCGTCTTGTCGGGCACGCCTAAAAGCATATGCGTGAACGATACGGGATATACTCCCAAATCCAAAAGCGAGCCGCCCGCATATTCCGCGCGATAAACGCGCTCGGGCACAAAAGGCTTTATGAGTTTTAAGGGCATACAGAATTTACCGTCAAAGGATTTTATATTTCCTATTCTGCCGTCCGCTATCCATTTTTTTATCTCGTCAAGAAAAGGTGCGAATCTAGTCCACATAGCTTCGCATACGAACACTTTCTTTTCCCTCGCAAGGTCGAATACGGCTTTCGCTTGCTCGGCGTTTACGGTAAAAGATTTTTCGCAAAGCGCGGGCACGCCGTGATTTATGCAATCGATAAGATATAAGTAGTGCGCCGAATGAGGCGTAGCGATATACACGGCGTCTATATTCTTATCCGCGAAAAAGTCTTCCTTGTCCGTATAGCTTTTTGCGCCGTAACGCTTTGCGAATTTCGCCGCCCTTGCCGCCGTCCTCGAATACGCGGCGACTACCTCGTGCCTGCCGCTTTTAACTATTGCGTCGCATACGGTCTTTGCGATATTACCCGTACCTATAACGCCCCATCTGAACATTGTTTTTCTCCTTTAATTTTGAATATTATTTTTCTATTTTTTGCACTTAGCTTTGTCCGTGATTTTCTTCTCGGCAAGCGAATAGCTCACGTCGACGAGCGAGATAAATTCTTCCTTATCCAAATCCTTGTCGAGCTTTACGCTCATCCAATGTACCTTGTTCATGTGATACGCGCGGAAATAATGTACGTTGTCTATCAAGGCGTTTATTTTGTCGGGAGGAAGCTTGATATTTGCTACGTCTATGAGATTGCGGCCTTTTAGTCCCAGACGGTCGGCGGGAATACGCATCATTATCGCAAACCATTTTTTGCTCAGCCTCGTCTTAAACGTAATACTGTCTGGGTCGTCCTCCCACGGAGCTTCGTGCAACGAGCCGAATCTTCTCTCCAAAGCCTCTATTGCGTTTGTGCGTACGTTGAGACATACAAAACACTTTCCGATTACGTCGGCAATAATCTCTTCCGCTTTCGCGCGCACGGGATTTTGTTCGTCCTCGAAATTAAAAGGCAAATACTCATCGTCAAAATCCTTATCCCATACCTTCGCCGTAAAACCGTCTTTTGCAAGCGTAAGCACGAGATAAAGGCTGCCTTCGATTTTTTTAGTAAATACGCTCTTGCCGTCTTTTTGCAAAAAGCCGTACTCTTCCATGCTTCTTTCGTCGGGCGCGTATTCTTTGAGATAAAAACTTAAATCCATATCCTTATTTACCTTCTCGACATGCATATTGCCCTTTAATTTTATCATATATACCGCCGCAAAACAATACCGATCTATATTGCTTTTATAATTTTCTAAATTTCTAAACCAAAAAACAAGGCTGCGTTTTACCGCAGCCTTTGCAAATTAATTTTCACTAGAATTATCTTGCGTATTTTCGCAAATATCCGAATTGTCATTTTGCTCGTCTAAGCTCTTTTGCTCTCTCAGTCTGTCGGCGTCCTTTGCTACGAATACGATAGGTATTATCGCAAGCGCGGCAACTATCGACGCGGCTAAGAATATCTCAAACGGCGGCGCGGTGATTGCCGAGTCGTTGGAATCGAAAGAGTTGATACCTATCATAAGCGAAATTACAGGACCTATTATCATAGGCAACAGCACGGTAAAACACATTCTTACGCCTTGGAATCTGCCCTCGTATCCTTTGGGCGTATAATCCTGAAAAGCTGCCATAAGCGCACCCGACGTGCACAGCATCGCGCCCAGCATTACCGTACCGCCTACGTAAAGCATAGGAAGATACGCGCCCTCTCCCATAAATTTCGCAAGGTATATCGCAAGCGTACCCACAACCGTTACGGCAGCTACGGGAATATAAAAATTCTTTCTGCCGAATTTGTCGTACATAACGCCCAAAACTCCCGTTGTCACAGCCGACAAAACTATTACCGCTCCGAGAGGCAATATGTAGTTCTCAATGCCCATTGTTACGGTGATAAAGTTGATAAGATATGACATAAAAGTCTGTTGTGCAATACCTACCAGGCTGAGCGCAGTCAAACATACAAACATATTCTTGTTACTCTTTGCTACCGAGGGTCTGAATCCGTAAAAAACGTCGGAGAATTTCGCCATATCCGATTTTACTATCGAGGGCGAATCCTTCAACAGAAAAACCGATATAATTCCGCTTACTATAGGAATAACGCCCAAAACTATAAAAAATGCCTTATAGCTGCCTTTATCGTACGTGAACATCGCTATCGCTATCGCGACAACGGTAGCCAGTACGGGCATTACTGAAAGAATCGTGTTGACCCTTCCGCGGTTTGTCCTGTCGGTTACGTCCGTAACCCACGCATTGAAAGCAGCGTCGTTGGCTGTCGAGCCTGCTAAGGTCATTATGCAATCAAAGACTACCAAAAGCGCGATAATAACGCCGCTTTTATCTGTCGAAAAGTCGAGCGGTATCGTCGCAAACAGCATTATCGTAAAACCCCACACGATATAGCCCGCCGTAACAAATATCTTGCGCTTGCCGACCTTGTCGCTTAGCGCGCCTGCGAATATTGTCGTAAGCGTAGCAGTCAACGCGGAGAGAATAACCATAAGCGTGGTTGCGATATAATAGTTGTTTCCGAATTTAGCCGTATCTTCGAATATATCCTGCGCGAAAGTAGCAAAATACATATTTTCTATAATCCACGCAATCTGACCTATCAGTCCGCATATAACGAGCGACGACCATATTCTCGCGCCCAAAGGATTGGACTTAGCCGCTTTGAGTTTTTGCATAACGCTTTTCCCCCTAGATTTTCTACTTATATCATACACCTAATTGCCTTACAAAACAAGACACAATTAAAAAAACGCACCTTAGAAGGTGCGTTTGAATATGTTGTATTCGTTAATGTCAGTTGTTAAGAGTTTTTCCGCATTTATTGCAGAACTTGGCGTCCGCTTCGTTTGCCTGTCCGCAGTCGGGACATACGACCTTAAGCGCTTTACCGCAGGACTTGCAAAACTGCGCGTCTTTGTCGTTGGGGGTACCGCAAGCAGCACATATTGTTTCTTCAATTCCCGTCTTTACGGAATTTGCTATCGACGATATGCCGGGGGCTATTTGCTGTCCCATCTCGTTGAATACGGGTACGCTCTCGTTTTTGACATATCTCTGAATAGACCTCTGAAAACTCACGATAAGCATAAATCCGCCTATTGCTATCGAAGGAAATCCTATGAAAAACAACCAAATCTTCGGCATACGTTCCTCTTGGAAAGACTTTGCCATATCCGCAAATCCTATTATAGCGCATACTACTCCTAATGCAAGTAATATCGAGCCTATAATACGAATTATTATCTTTTTCTTTTGATGCTGTCTCTCTTGGTTTTCGTCCATAATACATTCTCCTTGTGTATCGTTGCTTTTAGTATAGCACATCTTACGTTTAAAAGTCAATATCCGCTAAAAATTCGCTAATACGCCCTTCTAAATCTTATCCTCTCCTTCAGCGGTATTCCCTTCATCTATTGTGTGATTTACGATATACACTTTGTTGTGTTTAGCCTTTGTATACACCCCGTATACCATATATGGCAGAGCCGCAACAATACAGATTAACAGAAAATTTTGCTTTATCCTCTTCTTTTTTTAAGTATCTTAAAGCTATATATCTAAGCGTAGGCGAAATAATTTCATAAAGAGGAATTATACTTTCATCTTTTCCTCTTTTGATTTCGTTTAAAAGTTTGTTTATTATCTTCCTTTTTTCCTCTTCCATAAGAAAGGGTATTATGGTTTTTAATCTTTTCGAGGTAAGCATTAAAACTTTTTTTATCTTGCAAGGCTGATAATAAGTCTATAAGCCTTGCAAGTTCGGTATTGAGTATGTTCTCTATATATATTCCTACTTTTATAACTTTTCAAACACAAACAAGTATTCGTGAGCGAGTAAAAGAAAATTAAATTTTATGCTATTTGTTTTCCAATAGCCCGTTGCTTTGCAGTTGTGTTGTTCCTTAATTATAATTTCTTTCGTCTTGAAGCCTGCCATTTCAAAAATACGCATTGTTTCAAAAGCAAGCGGCTGAACCATACCTTTTTTACGTGTATCACCCATAAGAATAGCACAGAATTTATCCTTTTTCAGCACACGATATAATTCGTCAGCCACTTTTCCCATTTCAAACAAAAATTCTTTTGTCTTTAAGAGCGAAAGATCGCCGTCAATGTTTTCGCTATAATGAATAATATCTGCATAGGGCGGATGAGCGCAGATAAGGTCAACGGAATTGTTATCAAGCGGCAATTTTCTTACATCCGCCACGTCAATTTGAGTGGTAGCAGTGGTATCAAACTCAAATTCGCATTTTTTGCGACTTAATTCGACTGCTTCGGGATTGATATCAAAACCGATAAAATTTCTATTTGTAAGTTTAGCCTCGACAGCGGTTGTCCCGCCACCTACAAAAGGGTCTAAAACGGTATCGCCTTCCGTCGAATAACGCAAAATTAAATTGCGCGGTATATACGGCGACCAATTACCGCGATATTTGGCGTCGTGCGTTGCCCATTTACCGCGATCGGGAAATGCCCATACCGTATTTGTTTCCAGTTCAAATTTTTCGGGTTGCAAAGGAATTTTTTTCGCCATATCAATCAAACAACCTTTCGATTATGCCGTTTTCCAAATCGGCAATACAGTACATATTATCTAAAACGTCAAAGGTTTCTTCCAAATTGTGGCGAGCAGATTTCCAACCGTCAGCTCCATCCGTAAACCACACGAAAGCAAAGCCGTCAATTTCTTTTGCCTCTAAAGCGATCGTTTTGTAACTGCGCGCGGTTTCGTTAAGTTTTGAACCTCCGCCTGTATAAAAATTTGATTCTATTGCATATATTGTTTTGCCTTTCTTAACAACAAAATCAAAACGTTTTTCGGCTTTGCCTTGATTAGAAATGCCTGATAAATCAATATCCCATTTCCTTTCGATCGAAGACAGCTTCATTTCCTTAAAATATGTCTCGCCTTTAATAAGACCTGCTTTAATAAGATAATCTTCTACAAGATTTTCCATTAAATGACCGCCACGATTTTTACGTCCGTTACTATCAAGTCCAACTTCAACGCCCGTAACATAATCGACAAGATTATTTATAACGTGATTTGCAATTAAATCAAACAAACCTGTTTTTTGCATAAACATTATGTATTCTTTCGTAGTGTAGTTAGGTTTGTTAAAGTTAAAAAGATATTCGCCGTCTCCGTCAATAACGTAAATTTCACGGCCGCGAACGGCAAGTAAAATGGGAATACACTTCAACACTTGCGGATAATCGTTTATCAGTTTATTAAAATCGTGTTCTATATTTTTCGATCCGATAAGCGAGTTAAGTATATTCAATTCAACTTTTATATTTTCGATATTGCCATAAACTTTTTCAAAATCGACATAATAACCGTAATCGCAAATGCTTGATTTGAAAGTTTTAAGCCATTCATTAAAATTTCTTTTCATATAATTCTTCTCCTTAATTGCATATAAGTAATTCATTTATTTTCCCGCGACTGTCGGCTTTACTGTTAATCATACGGGTTGCTGATACGCGCTTAATTTGATATGCCTTATAGAGTTCATCGAAAAATGCATCGTCTGGATTGACGTTTTTCGGATCGGAATTGCTTAAAACTATTTTTGCGCCGCTTGCATTTATTTCGTCTATAAATCTTGCAAGCCTAATTTGTTCATCGTCGTCAAATACGTCGGAATTATAGGAAGTAAACGCTGATGTTTCAGAAATAGGGCGATACGGAGGATCGAGATACACAAACGTATCTTGATCAATAAACGATTTTGACAATGAATAGTCGCCACATACGATAGTAACGTTTTGCAATGCTTCGTGTATATTACGCAAATTTTCTTCGTCGCAAATAGTCGGATTTTTATACGCCCCCATAGGAACGTTAAATTGTCCTTTCCTGTTTACGCGATAAAGCCCGTTAAAGCAAGTTTTATTTAGGAAAATAAATTGAGCTGCTTTCTCTGTTGCGGTTTCTGCAGTCAAGGTTGTTGAGTTAAATTTCTCGCGGATAGTATAGTAAAAATATTTTCTGCCGTTTTCATCCATAGGTAAAAATAGCATTTGCATTTCGTTAAGTTTTGCAATCAAATTATCTACGTCATTTTTTACGGCTTGATATGCGTTTATAAGTTCGGCATTTATATCACTGATATACAATTCTTCGAAATCGTATTTTGAAAATAAGCTGAAAAACAATGCACCACCGCCAACCATAGGTTCGGCATATTTTGTTAAAACTTTTTCGCCGTCTGTAGGGAGCATTTTTTTGATTTGTTCGATAAGTTTACTTTTTCCTCCTACCCATTTTACAAACGGTTTAAGAGTAATCGTTTTTGATTTTTTGTAACGAACAGTTCTTTTATCAATAGGTTTCTCGGCATTTGACGGAATAATCCACATATTGCCGACCATCATTGCACCGTTAATTCTGTTTTCACTACAAAGCACTGAAACACGTCTTTGAGAAATATTCCATTTTTCGGCGGCTTCTTTAGCAGAAATAAAACTTAACATAGTATCACCTCAAAAATATCTTGTCTATATTATATTCTAAATCGCGAATAATAGCAAGCAAATTCTTGTTGTTTTAGACAAGATTATTACTTTTTAAGGAATTGTACAACATACTTCTACCGCTGTTGTTCCAATATGTAAAATCTTGTTCAATAAACAGCCATTTTAACGCAAGCAATATTATTTCGATAGGATGTTGTTGCCCATTGTAATCCAAGAATGTAATTCCACTTTGAGAAACTGTTATATTTTTGCAATTGTAGATATCATTAATTAATGGAATTATAATAGATTGATAATTAGGATAATTTTGTTTACAGTATAATAAAGCAGAAATTACATCTTTATGACTTGGATTTGAATAACGTCTTCTCTTCTTAAAATACAAACCTGTTATATTAACTGTAAAATCAAATCCTTTGTTTAAATTAGCAGGACGGCAAAGTTGTATTTTATAATTGTTAAAATTTTCCACTTCATAAATGTATCTTGCAGCATTTGCTCCCGTTCCTGTTCCAGGTTGTTCATTTTTGAATAAGTCAATTATATCATTTCTCATTTGCTGACGGTTATTGATTGTAAGAGTATACGACATTGAGGTTGTTGGCATAAAAAAATCTCCTTTATTAATGTTTAAATATTATAACATAAATTTGATAAAAAATAAAGGCACTGTGGCGGGTGCTTGAATAAACGAGCGGCTCGGCTACGCCTCGCCGTTCAAGCACCCGCCGCAAACAAAACAACAAAAACGAAACTCAAAAGCGCACGGGAACGAGCGTTCGCCGCTGAACCGCTTGGCGATCCGCCCGTATTCTCTATTTGGCAAACTCTGAGTTTTAACGCCATTTTGTATGAGATCTTTATTTGTAATTGGCAGCATTTTCTTGACACTTTAAAAATAAAACGATGAAACGATAAAAGAAAAAACCTAAAACGACTTGCACTAAAAGTGGTTCGTTTTAGGTTTCGTGTGGTGGAGCGTAATAATAGAAAATCGAATAGTATTTGTAAACTAATAAATGTTTCTATTCAGTCTTTAACTCCTTTGGAAGACAAATCTTTGAATAATATGAATGCAAAATAAAGAAAACATATAAAAATGACTCTATAGTTTTGTAATCATATTCTATTGAATCAGCCTTTAATCCATGAGCTAACGCATTTCTTGTTTTTCTAACATATTTATACAGATCAGAAAAACTTCCATCATTAACACATGAAACCGATACAGCATGTCCTTTTAAAACTGCAATTTTATTAAAAAAATTATTCTCAAATTTCTGCTTTTCTAAGTTTTTAAACAAATTATCTAATCCACATAAAGATTTTACTTCTTCATAATCTTTAAAATATGCTATACAATCATCACCGGGCTTTGCGATATGTGCGATATACTTATGTTTTTCTCCTTCAACAAACGTTATACCTCTTATAGTAGCTTCAATTGCTGTGGATATATCAAAATAATATTTAAAATAAAGCGTATTAGCTAATTCCAATTCCATTTCTGATTTCTTTGAAAGAGAATCGAATAATGAATTGGTTTTTGTTATTCGCGTAATAAATATCTTATATATATCGTCTGGAGTCATTTGTAAAACAGTCATATCATATTTCCCCAGTAAGAACTTTTTTTATAGTATCAATTCTTTTTTGGACATGTAATAATTCAGTTGTTGTATGAAAAAACTCTATGTATTTTTCCTGATCCCTCCAAATTTTTATCTTAGCTTTTTCAAATTGTTCTTTTGTAATATTAATTTCACTGCCTGTCATTAAAGCTATAACAAGTGCTTCAGAAAACACCTCGTGTATATGATTAGAAATGATATCTTCATCACGTTTTACTGTACAAAAAGCTGTGTTATCAAATTTAACTATCACACTTATTGCATATAAAAGTTTTTTATTGTAATCAGCAAAGTCAATATCTTTTTTATTGCAATAGAACAAGAAATTGCAAAGCATTAAATCTTTAGATGATGAAATCTTTGATTCTTTGTCATCATCAATATAAAAACTTGATTTTTTAGTTATCTGTAAATACACATGATAATACGCTAATAATCTTAAATAAAACTCTTCATTTTTGCAACGTTGAGAATATTTATTTAAATCAGCTTGTAGCAAAAGAGAAAATTCTTTATTTTTTACATTTTCACGTATTTCTCGTACTACATCTCCAGTAAAAATGGCATTCCTGACTTCTTGTGCACTTAATTTGGTGGAGCCAGTATTTATTCTTTCAAAAATAGTTGTCATATATAATTTTTGCATTCGCTCTGAATCTTCTACTGAATCGAAAACATTTATCTTTAAAGAATAGTCTTGAAAAAAATCTTGGTCATTGGTATCTAATTTTGCATAAGTTTTATTGTACCATTGACTCGATTTATTATTTATCTTGAAGTTTCTATTTGTGGCACCTTGCACAAATCTACCTTCTACAAATTGTTTAATAGTTGTATATCTTTGTAATCCATCAATTAAGATATATCTCTCGAACTGTCCTTTATTATCAATTAACCTAAACATAAAAAAGTCTGGTATAGGTAATCCCAAAAGTACGGATTCAACAAAACGGCTTGATTGATTATAGTTCCATACAAAATCCCTTTGGAATTCAGGAATAATAATTTTGCCTTTTTCTACCCAATTCAAAATGTCTCTAATGCTTCGTTCGATTCTAAAGGAGTTGAAGGCATATCTTTCCAAACTAATGCTCTCTTCTTCCTCTTGATTTTCTATCTCGATAATTTCTTTTTCTTCTTCCGATAAAATAATACCGTTATGTTCCATATAATAAACTCCTTTCATTTTAAAATATCTAATGCTTTTCTCATGCTTTTAGCTAATGCCTTAGCCATTAAAACGGGGATAGCGTCTCCAACTTGTTCATATTTATCTTGTTCCGGGTCGCTATGAAATTTTACATAAGGTCCATTTATATAGTACCAATCAGGAAACGCTTGCAATCTCGCAACTTCTCTCGGTGTAGGTTGCCTATCATAAATCGGATGAATCATTTCATCCAAGCAGTGCGATGTTACTGTATAACTAGGCTCATTTAACCTTAATCTACGATTGCGTGAAGAATATATCTTTTTAGGAAATACTTCCTTAACCAAATCTTCTTTGCCTTCTGCAATCAAACGTTCAACTGCGGATTGCATACCCTCTCCAGGACGAATTTCGTGCAATCTTCTAACCATTTTAGGATTGTGATTCAATGCCTTATGGAATGTAACAACATTTGGAGAATAACCCGCATTTCCACAGTGCGTTGGATCAAAAATGAATCTATAATAATTGTAAGCAGCTTCAGTTATAATTCCGTTTATATAATCTTCTTCGTAATTCGGAGTATAGGGCATCATTTCATAGCCTTCTCCACTTTTTATTATAGGCAAGTATCTAAAAGCGTCTTCCACTGTTACATAATCATATTTTCTACCCGGTCCGTGCGTTTTTTCGGGATAAACAAATGGATTTCTCGAATATTTACTACTGCAACCGACAATGAATATCCTTTCTCTCTTTTGAGGTGTGCCATAATCTGCAGCTACACATTTGAAATCGGAAATATTTTTGCTTGCAAGACGATAGAACACACCAGTTTCAGGGTTTACGCGCTCAAACTCATGAAAGACATATTCAATTTGACCACCTTTTTTGCCGTCGCGTTTTTTTGTTAATAATCCCGGCACATTCTCAAACAATGTAAACTTTGCTTGCACTGCATGGGCAATACGCAGAATGTTAGAAAATAAGTCGTTTCGGTCATCATCTTCAAGCCGTTTTCCTGCCATAGAAAAACTCTCACATGGTGCACCTCCCGTGACAACATCGACAGTATTTTCGCCAAATTTCTTTTTCAAAATTTCACAAATCATGTTATTTGAAACTTGATTTATATCGCCATGAATCAAACATGTACGCTTATTTTTTACTAAAACATCCTCAAGATGCCCTAGATTATCCAATAATGTCTTTAATTCGTATATTTCTGCATTGTGAGATTTTGCATAAGTTATAACCGTAGTGTCACTCCATTCCACTGCGATTCGTGGAATAAATCCCTCACTAATAAAACCAGTGCAGAGTCCACCAGGTCCAGAAAATAAATCTATGTATGTATACTCTTTCATTATTTTGTCTCCTTAAGAACCCTGTGCATTGCCAGTTCACAATACTCAAGATCCTTATCGATTCCGATTCCTTTTCGATTATTTTGTTTTGCTGCAATTACGGTAGAGCCACTCCCCATAAAAGGATCTAATATCGTATCCTCAACAAAACTAAACAGTTTAATACACCTCTTTGGCAATTCCACTGGAAATGGTGCAGGGTGTCCTATTTTACGTTTACTTTCACCTCGAAAAGTCCATACCCCATTAGTCCACGCTACAAATTCATCTCTTGTTATATCGGATTTTTTTGTACCACTAGTTTTCTTCCATGAATCTTTATATAACAATACTATTAGTTCAACAGGCGCAATCACATATGGACAAGATGCGCTCATCCAAGAACCCCATGCAGAACTTTTTGAAATATTGCCTTCGTTCCAAATGATTGTGGAATGATATTTATAGCCAACACTTTTAGCAATTTCTATTAAATCTGCACCAACGCTTTGGTGTCCGCCCTTATTTTTATCTAGCGGAATATTTAAGCACATTCTACCATCTTTTTTTAGCCATTTTAAGCATTTTCGTAACCATGATTTAGTAAATTTTAAATATTCATCATAAGGCTTTGCATCATCGTGAGACTTATAGTCTATATCAAGGTTATACGGCGGCGAAGTGACAATTAAATCTATGCTGTTATCTTCTATCAAACGTGTCGTTAACGTATCTGCACATAATATAGTCGCATTTTCTTCCTGAAAATATACTTTGTTCATAATAATTAGTATTATACCTCGATAAGTGACTTAAAGTCAACAACTTATGCCTTAAATTGAATTTTTCTTCCACCAGAGCCAGAAGCATATGTCCAAGATAATCCAGTTCCAAAGCCACCTCTTTTGATATTGCCATTTTTATCATAGATTGTTAAATCTACATATTCATCAATGGTGTAGATTGAATGGCTGATATAATGCAATTCTCCGTTGCTAACCTTAATATTATACCTATCTTTTGGTTTAAAAATCTTAAATTTAACTAAAAGTTTAGGGAAAATTACATCATTTGGATTCTCGTCTGGACTTCCAGTTATTGCCCAACGAACTAATTTTTTCGCATATGGAACTAACGCTTCTCTTAATTCCGATTGTTCCGCAATATTTAAGCCTTTAGCTGATTTTGCAGTTTGAAACTTTCGCATCAATTCTCTAACTCTATCATTGTCAATTTCTGCTTCATCGCAAATTGTGTCAATATCAAACTCAGAAACTGCAACTTTGGCAACATAGGATTGTTTGCTGCTTATTGGAAGTTTAATTTCAGTTCCGTCTTTATATTTAATAGTAGCAATAACGTCTGTTTTGGCGTTACCGTGAGTTTTTCTATGAGGAACAATATTCGTAGCTTTAATTTCAGCAATCTCTGTAATGTTATTGATTTCTGCTTTTGTTAAAAGACTCTTAAAAATCTCAAACTCAACACTATCAATTTGTTCATTTTTCTGAAAAGCATCAAGATGTTCTTTGTTGCTCAAAATCAGAATGCAGTATTCCTCATAAGCATCACCGAGTTTATCGTGCACTTTTCCATATTCCAAGTTTTTAATATCGTATTTCTGATATAATTTATCAAGTAAAGGTGTATTCATTATGTTATCCCCTATGTTTTAAAAACTAAAAAACTCTTTCAATGAAACTTGTAATGCATTTGCAAGTTTTTCAATATTCACAATTGAAATATTTCTTTTACCACATTCAACGCTTGTTATGTACGTTCTATCCAAATCAGCCAAATCAGCAAGTTCCTCTTGGCTAATTCCAATGTCATTTCTTAATTCTCGAACTCTCTTCCCGACTAAAAGTTTAATATCCATATAGCAACTCCTTAAATTTGAACAAATTATAACATTAAGTGACTTATTTCACAACGGACTATAAGTCACAACTACCACAATGTAAAGCGTTAATTTAAATAATTAAACTTCAAATGGCACCACGACGTGTGCTTGTCATAGACAAGTGGCGTCGCTTCGCTCCGCCAGACAAGCACACGTCTGAATAACGCTTTGACTTGCTAAAATGAAAGCGAGAGGCAAGCGAAGTTGCCCGCTAATCCGCTTGGGCAATCTTTCGCTTTTTGCCTTCTCGCTATTTTTCATTTATATAGCAATGCACATTAAATTCTGTTTCCGTTATTTACCGATTTTCTTTGTCGTTTTTTTACTCATTTTTTTAATTTTTTTTCTAATTCTGACTTGACTTTTGCTATTTTCGTGCCTTTTAAGTAGAGAGTTTTATTTTAGGGGGTCCATTTTTACCAATGTAAAATCTAAGCAATATTTTGGCATAAGGGGGTTAACTTTTGCCATTCTCATTCCCTTATAAGTGGAGGACTTTTTTTCTAAACCGGACATTAGGTGTCCAGTTTGAAAGATATAATCATTAAAAAGTTTTTTGAAGTCGCAAATACCTTGCGAGTTCAAGAGATATAACAATAAAAAACACAAAGGAGGAACAGCCTATTGAACAAAAGCAAAATCAATGTAGTAAACATCGGAAAGCCTGAGATTGATGCGATCAGTGAGAGCGAGAAAGATTCTGTTCTATCTGCTGTAGTATCACGCATTATTTCGCTTTCCAACAAGCAAAGAACGGAGCTTTCCGTTCAAAGGGGGTAGCTATGCCATACAGTCAAGCAAAGATATATTTTGACGGGAGTCATTATATAGCCATACCTCAAACATTTAATCCTTACAGAAGAAAGAAAAACACTAAGATTAACAAACAATTGACAGAGACATTAACAGATAAGACCGAGAATAAAAATCGGCTATGGAGGCTCTCACTCCCAAGGAACGCTTTGAGAGATTATATAAGGAAAACAACGGAAAGAAAAAGACCGAGAAGATAAAGAATATTACAAAGGAAATGGAAAAGGAATTTAAGGATAAAGATAAAGCTAAAGAATTTGTATTAAGAAATATGGAAAGGATAACACGCAACAAGATAGTAAGGAAAACAAGGCTGGTAAGAAAGTTGTATCTCAACGAATGGAACTGGTTTTGTACTTTTACTTACTCAAATGAAAAACATACGGAAGACAGTTTTCGCAAGACATTAAGCAATGTATTAAAGAAAGTGGTATACAGAAGAGGTTGGAGATATATAGGAGTATGGGAACGCTCTCCTGAAAAGAAGAGATTACACTTCCACGGTATCTTCTATATCCCCGAAAACTCTATGCTGGGAATACTCAAGAGTAAAAGCGATTACAGCTTTAATACTCATACACGGCAAATCATAAATCAAAATAGTTACTTTTATGAAAAATTCGGCAGAAACGATTTTAACCCTATAAATGTAATACACGAGTTGAGAGATTGTGCAAATTATCTTATGAAGTACATAGAGAAAAGCGGAGAGAAGCTCATCTATTCTAGGAACATACCGACCTTTTTTAAGTCAGATATTATGGACGAAGATGTGCTGTGTACCATAGGACAGGAAGATAGGAAACTTCTTTTAGCAGACAACTTTACTTGCTGGGAAGACGGATGTCTTATTGGACAAGTAAGTCCCGAAGTAATAAGGCAGATGCCGAAGTGTAATTAAATATTATCTTTCTTACTTAGGAGCTTAAACGGAAAAGGTTTTGTCGTCAAGGGCAAGGTGCATTGCTCAGCAACCCTTGACGGCAAATATCCTAACTAAATAAAAACAATACATAAATCCCTTTTCCGTTTTTGTCGCTCCCGTCGAAAGACAAATCTAAATAAAAATATTAGGAGGTAATATATTAATGAAATGTGCAGCAATTTATGCCCGTTACAGCAGTGCAAGTCAGACTGAACAGTCTATCGAAGGTCAACTTCACGTCTGCAATCAATATGCAAAGGCTAACGACCTTATAATAGTGGATACTTATATCGACAGAGCTACAACAGGTACAAACGATAACAGAGCCGCCTTTCAACAAATGCTCAAAGACAGCGAAAATGCAACCTGGGAAGTAGTTTTGGTATATGCGATAGACAGATTCGGAAGAAACTCGATAGAAGTAGCACTCAACAAACAAAAACTCAAAAACAACAAAAAGATACTTATATCCGCAACTCAACGCACATCGGAAAATCTTGACGGAACGAAAAACCTCGACGGCATTCTCTTGGAAAATGTATATATCGGCATTGCAGAATACTACTCTGCCGAACTTTCTCAAAAAATATTACGAGGTCTTACAGAAAGCCGTAAAAAGGGGCAGTTCTGCGGAGGCAAAGTACCCTACGGATATTTTGTCAAAGACAAGAAGGTGTATGTTGATGAAGAAAATGCAAAAGTAGTTAGTTTTATTTATGAACAATATTCAGCCGGAGTTTATGTGCCGGATATTATATGCAAACTTAATGAAAAAGGAATACTCCATAACGGCAAACCTTTTGCTTTGAATACGGTATATGCCATATTGAGAAACGAAAGATACATTGGTATAAGCAGAGTCCGAGACGAAGTATACACAAATATCTACCCTCAAATAATTCCGACGGATTTATACGAGAAAGTAAGGAAAAAACTCTTATGCAACAAAATAGGTTCTCGAAGCGTAAAAGCAGTATACTTGTTAAGAAACAAAATTAAATGCGGATATTGCGGTTGTCCTATAAGCGCAGAATGCGGAACGGCAAAGAACGGATACGTCGTAAGATATTATAAGTGTATAGGAAGGAAGAAACATCGCAACGGCTGTAAAAAACAACCTGTGAGAAAAGAAACTCTTGAAAAACTCGTATTGGATAACTTAAAAGATGCAATGAACAATCCTCAAACAGTCAACAAAATAGTCAAAGGAATTATGAAGTTGCAAGAACAAAACTCAAAGGAACAAACGATTTTGAAATTGTTGCAAAAAGAGAAGAAACAAGCTGAAACATCCTTGAATAATCTCGTAAAAGCCATTGAACGAGGTATTGTGTCTTTAGCTACAAACAAACGTCTTAACGAACTCGAATCGCTAATAAAAGACCTTGATGAGAAAATAGCAATAGAACAAAACAAAGCGTCATTTATGTTGTCTGAAAACGAAATCCGACGTTATTATACTGCCGCTATCGAACAAGAATCTCAACTGCTAATAAATTACTTTATAAAAGAAATAACGCTTTTCGACGACAAAATAATTATTACTTACAACAATCCATTAAACGAAGGTCCCGATGAAAATCGGGGCTTTTCTTTTTATGAAAAAATGGTTTTCCTTCCATATACGGTTCCTCAAAGCGGACAAACAATTTCCCTGCCTTTGTATATGATAATGCGGATATAATTCCTCCGTAGTCTTTGCCTTTTCGTTTGGCATTGTCGCATATGCCTCTCAAAAGTAAACGGTCGAAATATCCTTGTTTGGTATTCAATGTATATTGGGTATTAAGCAAGGATTTTTCTTTGTCCCGTTGACTTTTGGATATTAACTTTTATTGTTGTTTTCTATTCATCGTCTTATGCTCCTTCTCTGCCTGCCGAAAGGCAAATTAACTTCGGAGGTAAAGAAAATGAAAAACAACAAAAAAGGTTATGAAGTATTTGAGGAAATAATCTCACCTGACAATGTTATGCGTATGGGAGAATTACTTGCTCTGCAATCGTTAAAGTTTATGTGTGGGCATAAACATCTACATAGAATGTATGCTAATCTTGCTAGAGATATAGATTACAAAGATATACCCGGATATATTCTTACAGATAGCTATGACTTAGCACAAAGTGCTGCATTATTCTTATTAGACTATATGGGTAAATCCGTATACGATACCTGTATAGATAAAAAGAGTAATAAGATATTTGCAATAAAGAGATTGTGTTATAAACACCTTTGCCATTTACTATATGAAGAATGGAAACTAAAAAGATATACAGGTAGTATAGAAGACTTGAATAAAAGTGAAGAACCCTATACAGAATTTGAGCAAGAATACAAAGGAGATTATACAAAATACGATAAGATAATGAGAAAGCTAAAACTAAATAAAGGCGAAAAAGAAACACTAAACTGCTATATGCAAGGTATAGGCTTTGTACAACAAGCTAATATGCTTTCTCTTAATCCGTCTACTATATGGAGAAGAAGAAAAAGTATGCAAAATAAGTATTTATCTATTGTAGATACTCTTTGACTTAATTAAATGTGCTAATATCCATATAAGCAAAAGGCAACCCGACTAACAATCGGATTGCCTTTATTAATGTTGCTCTCTTGCAATAGCAAATAAAAAAGCAAACAAAATCAGGTTCGACTTTGTTTGCGATTGGCACAAGCTACAAAAGGGCTCTAAATCACCCTAAAATCATAATGTACAACTACTGGAAGTCTTAATCAATCACCATTAAATGCCATATTCTTAATAAAGTTGACTAAGCATTTCGCCCGTTTCTTTCTTTTCAATTTCTTCATTAAGCAAAGGAATTAGTTTCTTTATTATTTCATCAAATGTCATCCCCTTTTTAAATCCTTTACTGCCATCTAAAAATCTACATTTCATCAATCTATCATAGGTTGCCTCGCAACTTCTTCGCGGGAATTTCCCGAGTGTAGATGTAAAAAAATCCGTATGATAAGAGTAATGATGTGTATGAATAAAATCTTTCCACGATTCTATCACTTCACTCTCATCTCGTATATCAATTATTTCTATCTCCTCAAGGGAGCGCTGT
Source organism: uncultured Christensenellaceae bacterium (assembly GCA_944380355.1). GTDB lineage: Bacteria > Bacillota > Clostridia > Christensenellales > UBA3700 > RACS-045. The sequence continues at coordinate 55,074 of CALWHJ010000002.1, read as the reverse complement.
TCAGGTTCTCCCCATGCCACCTTTAACATAGACAATGCTTCAATATCACTTTGCGGAGCACTATATCCAAAAATTGTAACCATATATGCCCTTTCAAAATTATTCTGCAATTCTTTCCAGAATTTTTCAATCGCAATATCAGCCTGGTAATTTTTCTTCTTTATGGGATAAAGCAATTGAATCGGCCTAAGCAATTTCCCACACTTGCATCTCCCAGATGCAATTCCAATTATATTATCTTGTTCACAATAACCAACAGCAACATTCCCGTGCAAATACGCTAAAAACGGCAGATTTCTAGTATATTTTCCAACTCTCAAATACGCTTGCACTAAAAGAGGATCCCAATTAAATGTCGCAATTAAATCTTTATTTGTCAAACTTAATATAAGATAATCATATATGGTTGGTTCATCTGGAATCTCATATTCTTTCATGTAATCAAATATCTTTTGTTCTAACTCTTTTTTGACAACTGCACAATCTAATTCTTGACCACTTCTTCCTTCCAATTCCATGTATATATCTTCGAGATTGTCTGACTTCGTTTCAAGATTTACTCGTGACAATAAATCAGATAATCCAAGTTTTTTAATAAAACCATTCATTGCAGAAATTTTTCGCCCATTTTTATCGCCATTCGGTATAGCTGCGCAACTTGCCCCTGCACCCAAAATAACCACATGAGGGCGCTTTTTCATTATTTCTTCTAAATTATTATTCATAAACAGAACCTTTTTAAATTTTTATATATTTTTTAAATTATGTGTAAATGGTAAGTTTGCAATAGTTCTATTAAAATATTTTGCAAACCAATCATATTTATCTTTTATTTTTGTAATTGAAGAATTTTGTATATTATACACAATATTTTCTCGAATAAGCTTTAAACAAATAATATAATCAGAAATATCATCAAATTCGCTGTATTGTGAAAGATAATCTAAATAATAGATTCCGTCCTCATCAAGCGCAATAAGTTTATCTAAATAATCGCCATCTTTATCATAAGGAAATTTTCGCTTATATATCGCTTTCGCTATTTCAATCGCATTCTTATCCACAATAATTCGCGGATAAACAGCTTGATTTTCTTCCAATTCATATGCAGCAATAAATGCGGGTCCCCAACTTATATTTTGATCATGTATAATCTCTCCAACTGTAATGCCACCACGAACATAAATACCATGATTTATTAGGTCAAAACACATGAAAATTAAATCCATAAGCAAATGAAATAAGCCAGCTCCATCAGAGCAGTTACAGGGGTATGAAATTACAATACTGTCCGAAAAAACAGAAACATCGTTATAAATCCCATATTTTGATAGGTACCCGTGATAATTATCATTTCTAATTTTTGCAATATAATTTAATACGGCAGAAATGTCATTTTGAAAATTAATATCATTTTTTGCTTTCTTTACTATTTCCTTAAATCCTAATATATCTACAAATGCTATAAATCTTTCTTCAAACATGTTATTCTCTTTCCTATTCGATATTTGCTTAATTATAGCATTTATCACTAATTGTTACAACTGCTTTGATTGCTTAAACGAAAAAAAGCAAACAAAATCAGGTTCGACTTTGTTTGCTATTGGTGGAGACAATGGGACTCGAACCTATGACCTCTACGATGTCAACGTAGCGCTCTAACCAGCTGGGCTATGCCTCCGTGTTGCTTTAATATATTAGCATATATTTATCGTGTTGTAAATATTTTTTCGTAAGTAACATGGCTTTTTATATTATTTCTACTATGTCGTCAGAGATTTTTGAATAGCCATACGTGAGGACAACCTTCTTCCATATCTTCTTTGCCGCTGTCGATATATCCTTGTTTGAGATAAAAGTCCTTTGCTCTTGTCTGCGCGTGAATTACTGCTTTTCTGCCGCCATTTTTCTTTATTTCTTCCTCAGCCTTGCTTATAAGCAATGCCCCTATGTGTTTGCCTCGGTATTCTTTTATTACGGCAATTCTGCCCAAAAGGTAACTACCGTCCTTAATATAAAACCTACACGTTGCGACAGGCCTTTCACGGTTATACATAACAATATGCGTAGCAATGTCGTCTACGCTGTCGAATTCCTCGTTGAAACCCTGCTCTTCCACAAAAACGGTAACTCTTATATCTTTTGCCTCGTCGGGTAACTTGTCAAACAATTTTATTTCCATACAATCTCCATTAAAAACGCATTGATATTATAGCGCAAATACGCAGAATTTTCAAGGCTTTCATACCTAACGCACTGTGTTGCGTCAAATGTGGTTATTGACTATCCGTATCTGTACGTCTATAATAAAACATACAGGAGATGAAAAATGAAAAAAAGCGTCTTAACCTTTTCTATAGTAGCAGGAATTGTCGCTCTTGCAATATTAGGAACGGCACTCGGTATAGTTATCTACAAAAAGACGGTTACCTCCCCTCCTTCAAATTCTCAGCCCGCTCCGACTTTGGGCGTATGGTGGTGGGACAACCGTATAGACTCGACTTATCTCGACTTTGCCGAAGACCAAGGCGTTAACGAAATATATTATTATACTTCGTCCTTTTCTCAAAAAACAAGCGACTTCATCAAAGACGCAAATTCGCGAGACATCAAAGTATTCTGGTTACAGGGCAACTACGAGTGGATAGAAGACATACCGTCGCTAAAAAACCGAATAGATGAATATCTCGATTACCAAAGCCAAAACGAGTACCCGTTTGACGGCATACACCTCGATATAGAGCCGCATCAGAATCCTCAATTCAGCGATAGACGTAACGAGCTTATCACTTCCTTCGTCTGCCTGAGTGCTCAGATTAAAGAAAGCTACCCCGACCTGTGGATAGAATACGATATTCCCTTTTGGCTAGAAGACGAGGTTACTTATAAAGGCACTACAAAACCTGCCTACCAATTTATAATAGACAATTCTTCGCGCGTAACGGTAATGAGCTACCGCGACAGCGCCGAGGCGATATACGACGTAGCCCAAAACGAAGCAAACTATGCCGCTACTGTAGATAAACCTTTTAACTTCAGCGTTGAAACCGGAGAGAACAAAGATATTGTTACGTTTTATGAAGAGGGCGCAGATTATATGTACCGACAGCTAGACCTCTTAAGGGGCAAAATCCCTGACTGCTTCGGCATAGCTATCCACCACATAAAAGATTGGCGAGCGTTGAAAAACTGAGCCTGACTAAGAAAGCAGCGGGACACGCTGCTTTCTTTATCTTTCAGAGTTACTTTCCCTCTGTCTTATTATAAAGTAACTAGGGTATATATCGTAATACTTACTACAATTACAAACAACACTGCCCTCGTTATGATATAGGGAACGATTACTTTACGCATCTGCAGCCTTTTATCTTTAGGCTTTGTAAGAATTGCAAATATTACATATCCTATCATACACAAGCAACTTCCCACGGTAAGATATTTTATTTCCAGTATATATGCCAGCAATGTAAAAACTACTGTCGCGATAAGAAAACAAATGGCTGTTGCGTAAAACTTTTTGCTTTTCTTATTTTCCAGTTGTTTTTTATTTTCGACGTCTGCATCTGAAATTAATTCGTCTATACTGACATCGAAATAGTTAGACAATACCTTCAAACTGTCTATGCTGGGATAACCTTTATCTGTCTCCCATTTTGATATAGCCGTTCTCGTTACGAAAATCGCGTCAGCCAATTCTTCCTGAGTAAGATTCTTATCTGTTCTTAATTTTTTGAGTTTCTCTCCGAAAGTCATATTGCACCTCCCTGATTACAACTCAATTATATCCGCTCTACAAGAAAAAGTCACGACACTATTCGTCACATAAGGCTTTTTTGAAATGCTTTTTGGCTTATTTATTTTTATCTGCACCACTTAGCAACATTTTTGTTAAATCTTCTCAATGCGTTGATTACCGTATTGTGCGACAAATCTCCGCCCGCAACATACTTCCCGCGTCTAATTCCGATACTACTAATCCATCTTCTTCTACCGACGCATACGCCGTCAAAGTCGTATCGAACACAACGAATGCGCTCAATACCAACACAAAAGCAAATACACTTGATAAAAATGCTATAAATATCTTTTGCACTTTACTTTTCATCTTTTGTTCCCCCTTTAGTTATTGATGTTAAATCTCTACCCACTTTGCATATAGGTAAATCCCTTCGTATTCCGAGTCGAGATTGTTATCCATTTTAATTTCTTTTCCCGTTTTGTCTACATCAAAGTCCCATTTGTTTATACATTCTGGTTCTTTATACCAACCCACGAAATAATATCCCTCTCGTTGTGGCATAGGCGGCATAAAGGTGATAAGTCCTTCGTCGTAACTGTCTATCCAGTAGCACCCTTCATTGGGGCTGTTTTCGTAATTGTACATATACATTACGTTTGCAAAGATTACGTTTTTAAAAACTTCATTATTGAATTTTTTATAATAGCTTCGCGTAGTAATCAAAGGATTATATCCCCATCCTTGATACTGTTCTTCTAAATTCCAATAGACTGCCTTTATTTTGCTTGAAAAATCAACATTAGTTCCAATATCTATTATAGGATTTTTCAAGAAAAACAGTTTTTTCAGATTTTTGCTTTCAAGGCTTCCTACCTCGATAATAGGTGCCCAAGGGGAAATGGTATTAGCTTGTGTTTCATACCCTATTCCGTATACTTCTCTTCCGTCAAGTTCAATAGGGAAAATCAAAGCTTCTTGTTCAAGCCCGCTTTCCGTCAACCCTACAATAACGGCACATCTTTTTCCGTCCATCAATGAATATGCAGCATATCTAAAGTACCCGCTTTCGTATTCGGTAAAATAATGCGGCTCAAAATCGTCTTTACAGCTCACAAACGCTAACGCAAATATTAATACTGCTATACATATCAGACTTATAATTAACAATGTTTTCTTTTTCATAATCTACCTCTTTTATTAGTCGGCAGTATATCCTTAGTTTTTAAAATATGATGCAAACCACATATATTGTTCATCGCAATCATATTCAATTAGATATTTTACCGTCTTGCAATTCTATTATCTTATCAGCAATTTGCGCATCTTGTATATTGTGCGTTACAAGCAATACTGTCCTACCGCTTTCAGCTATTTTTTTCAATATTTGCATTACTTCTTGACCGTTAGCGCTATCCAAATTACCCGTAGGCTCATCTGCCAACAAGACAGAAGGCTCTTTAACAAGAGCTCTGGCTATCGCAACTCTCTGTTTTTGTCCGCCAGACAAATTTTTTACTTTTTCGTAAATCTTACTTTCGAGTCCTAGTTTTGTAATATATTCTTTTGCTTTTATCTCTCTGTCTTTTTTGTTTACACCTGCAATCAATAACGGCAATTCAACATTTTCAAGGACACTAAATTCCGACTCCAAATAGAAAGCCTGAAAAATATATCCTATTTTTTTACTACGAAAAACCGCTCGCTCTTTTTCATTTAGTGCTAATATATTTACACTATCAATTTGGACATCTCCAGAAGTAGCTTTTTCCAATGCTCCTATTATATTCAACAAAGTTGATTTCCCGCTCCCCGATTTGCCTATAATAGCAATAAATTTCTCTTGCTCTTTTTGCTCAAATGAAATGTTATCCAAAGCAATTACCTTACTTTCTCCTTCGCCATATACTTTACTTAAATTTTCAATTTTTATCATGTTAAACTCCTTACTGTGTTTTGAGAATACTCATTATAGGCTGTTTGGATAGCTTTCGAGAACAAATTAAAGCAATCAAATTCGTAATAGCAAACATAATTACAATCATTGTTATTATACTGGCTAAGATTATCCACGGCGAAATCGTAATAGAAATTGGAATTTGATTAATAGATATCATTGCATTTATCACATATTTAATCAACCAACATAATGCACCACCTATTACTGCAAATATAAGTGCTGCTTTAGCGCAAAGAATATTTGATTGCAACATATGAATTTTGGGAATATCGCAATCTTGGCCTCCCAACGCTCTTATTATAGTTAAAAAATGCCTTCTTTTATAAATACTGAATTTAAGATTTAGATAGTAATATAGTAATGTTATTATAAAAGAGACTCCCCCGACTATTCCAAGGATAAAAGTTAATATATTTGATACATCATACAACTTTTTATAATTATTATAAATAGTAGAATTTTCTGTGTATATACCTCTATTCTGCAAAGAGGTGATAAGAGAGGACAGGATAGCATAATTACTTTCTTCAAGATATATGCAGGTAGAAGCATAACTATCTTTTGCATAAATATCGCTTCCTATGCCGAGCATCATATACTCTTCGTTAAGCATTTCTTTATCCTCTATATTCAAATATTTATATTCATACCCTTGCCCCGTCATGGTGGGTTTTAATACAGCATTTCCGTCTTTATAGACATTGCTACTGCAAAAGAAAATTTCGCTATCCATATAACTCCCGCTTTCGTCATATAATTCACTGATTTCTCTTTTGATTATGCCCACGACTTTGTATTCATAACATAAATATCCTTCTATGTGCGAAGATGAAATATAAATGCTTATCGTATTGCCGTATACATCAGTTGAGGTAAGATTGAACGCATCCAATACTATTTGAGATAATACAACTTGCTTTTTCCCTGTTTCGTCAAAAGAAGCGTCGCAACTATCAACAAATATATCGCCTATTGTATTTAAATTATAAGGGAAATTATATGAGCTTTTGTCTATATCAATTATATTATAAGAAAAAACACTTTCACTCAAATCATATTTTTTTCCATCCACACTCATAGTGACATTATAATATTGAGGGGAACACGGTAAATTATATCTTTCATATACAATTTTAGAGTCTATATTTTCAAATTTGTTTATATTTTCAAAACCTGAAATTTTCCTATCTTCATTTGCCGTTTCTATTCTGTAATCTTTCATCTGCACTTGAGAATACAACATATACGGAACTGAATTTATTTTGTTGTTTATGGATACATTTACGCTTATCCATAATACAAAAACAGGTATAATTATTATCATGCTTACGGATAGCATGAAAACTATAATGCGATTTATTTTTTTTGACGTAGTCAAGTTAAGTTTTGCCAAAAATAATGCTTCTTTTGTTTTCATACATCCTCCTTTAATAGCGTCGCTATTTCAGTCTTGGAAATTCTTTTTGTTTCTTTTGCTGCCACCAACAAACACACCAAAACCATCACAGCAATACATATAAGCGGAAGCCACCAACAGAAACCTATAATAAAACTTTCATTAGTATATCCTAGCAATCCGAAAAATATTTGCAATATATTTTGTAATGATAATTGCAATATAATAGCAGAAACTATGCTTGCAATCGTCACCCCTATGATAATATAAATTAGATATTGATAAAAATAATACAACATAATTGCCTTATTATCTGCTCCCTGAGTCTTCAACATAGCAAAAAATTTTTGATTTATGTTTGTATTTATTTTTACAGTATTAATTAATCCTGTAACGGATAATGCCATTACAATCGCAATAAGGCAGATGCAAACGCCACTACAAAATATGTTTAGAACATTGAGATAATTGTAAGAACCTATTATTGAGGATGATATGATATATTCTGTATATCCATCGTCTATTCTCAAATTTTTTGATATATCGTCAATTGTAGCATATAACTCTTTAACTTTACTCCAATCCATATCTTTTGAAAGATTGTTGCCACAAATACTTTGTATGTTCATATGGACATAATCCACATAGGATATATCCCCGACGACTATTCCCTTTATCGTCAATTTCTCTTCGACACCATCTATGGTCACATTAATTTGTTGCCCTACTTCATATCCTTCGATTGATTCTGCCAACCATATATAATCTTTACCATTGTTTGTTTTGCTTGTATCAGCGGTGCGTAATACCTGCACATCATACATTCCATAAGAGAAATATGGCTTGCAATCAATTATTTTACCATTTAGCTGTACTTCAGAATTTGTACGCGCAGAAAATACAAACTCATCACTTATTTCCTCAATTCTATCAATTGCGTACTCAATATGTTCAGTTGACAGTTTTTTTGTGTTTTTAGTTACCCTTATTTCTATATCTAGACCATTTTCCGCAACATCTTCCAATACTATGCACCTTACATTAAATTGCATATATATACATATATTACCAAGCAATATAATCAATATGCATAGTAAAACTATGCATATTACGAAAACTATCGAATGATTAATATTTTCTTTTAGCTTTTTTAATGATAATAAAAATATGCTTGACATCGATATTAAATGATTTACTCCCTAAAATAAAAATAATGTGGCCATCTTTATTTAACTTTACTTATCTATTGTGAAATAATATTCTCCATTTATATTTTCATCATCATTTGAATATATTATTCCTTTAACTTTTAATTTATAATCACCATTATCAAAAGGTCCACTAAATATAACCTTAATGCTACCCGGCACATCATCTTTATCGTCTATTTTAAAATAAATAGAAACTTCGTTATTATAAACACCATCTTTATAAAGAGTAAACTTTAAATCATATGTAAAAGTTGTAAAAATGTTTCTTTTGCAACTCTCACCTTCTAGATAAATTTTGAAATCTCGCGTATCAGTAATAACACCATCTTCAATTCCTGTCGCTTGAATCATTAGATCATATCTGCAATAATTACGGCTACCTTCATAATTCACAGCCCCCAATTTATAGGATGCAGTTTGAGCGTATGCCAAATCTGCCTGAGAAAAAAACATTACTAATATTAGCAATATTATAGAAACAATTATTAAACTAATGTTTATTCTTTTGCTTATTCTTTTTGCTTTATACATATACCCTCCATATCTAAAATGACCACATTATTTTTTTATTGATTTACACTGTAAAATTTTTTATACTGTTTTATTATATGATTTTATAAAATGAAAAATTATACAATAAACAAGTAACCTGTTCAATATCTAACTCTATACATTGAATATTTTCCAATTACTTATTTTTCCCCTTTTTTACTCCTCTAGCATTTTGGGTTGATTAAACCACCAAAAACATGCAACTTTTGCCGACTTCTTAACAATGCATATTTATTTTTCTAATGTGTTTTCTTTAGAATATTGCTCAAGATATAATTTAATTGTATCGTGAATTGTTCTATCATCGTCACCAAACTATTACCACAACTTCTATCCCTTTTAATAATATTATAAATGGTTTTAATATAAGAGTCAATATTTTTATGGTAATTTAACTAACCAATTAAGAAAACAACACAAATATGGCACCACGACGTCCACTTGTATAATACGAGAGGCTTCGCTTCGCTCAGCCAACAAGCACACACTTAAATAACTCTTTAACTTTATTAAATGTATCAATATCTATATAGGCAAAAGGCAACCCAACTAACAATCGGATTGCCTTTAATACTGCTGCTCTCTTGCAATAGCAAATAAAAAAGCAAACAAAATCAGGTTCGATTTTGTTTGCGATTGGTGGAGCTGAGGGGAGTTGAACCCCTGTCTGAAAAAGTTCATAAGACACTTTCTACACGTTTATCGGACATATATTTGTCCCTTATACTCTCTATCCGCGGAGGGTAGTTTGGCGAGCCTTTAGATGGCGTCGGACGTTAAAGGCGTGGGCGCCCGACCCTGGTCCACTAACTGATGCCGATGACTAAGCCGTGGAGTCTTAGGTCGACAGGCTTGCTGTTAGGCAGCGAAAGCCAATTGTTTGTTGTTATTTGCGTTTAATTTTAAGTTTCCGTTTTTACGAAGCCGAGCCTTCGACGTGCTTATACCTTACTCTCTTCCCCATCGAATCCGGGACAGCCCCGTACTTAGACTTCCCTAAGGCACGAAGCGTACTGGGAGATACCGTCGCGCGCTAACAACCTGAAGATACGCGTTTGGGTCGGTGTAATTATTATATTGATTGCAAGAGATTTTGTCAAGATTAATAATATGTAATTATTGCCAAAAAGATGCAGACGATACAAAAATTGAATATTTTTGAAGATAGACGATTGTATAGAAAAGGTAAATTGTGGATAAAGATTTCATTAGAAAAGCGCACAAGCGGAAAATGTGTGCTATAATCGTAAACGGAAAGAAACGGAGGCTTTATGGCTACACTCATAGCGTATTTTTCGAGAGCCGGTTACAATTACGTCAACGGCGATATTATTCCGCTAAAGAAAGGCAACACGAAAGTTGCCGCCGAAAAACTGCATGCAATCGTAGGCGGAGATTTATTCGAAATAGCGCAGGAAAACGATTATTCCGACGATTACCGCGAATGCGTAGCCGAGGCAAAAAAAGACTATCTCGAAGGAATGCGCCCCAAACTTAAAGCCTATCCCGAAAATATAGAAAAGTACGGCAGGATATATCTCGGCTATCCCAATTATTGCGGGACAATGCCCGTGGCGGTATTTGCATTTTTGGAAAAGTACAAATTTGCGGGCAAAACGATACTTCCCTTCTGTACAAACGAAGGAAGCGGAATGGGCAAGAGCGAAAGGGATATAAGGAACACCTGCCCCGACGCCATACTCAAAGAAGGACTTCCTTTGCACGGCGCGGACGTACAGAATTGCGACTCTCAACTCAAAGCGTGGGTAGAGAGGACGAAAGATTAACTAAGCCCCTTATTGTCATTCTCCCCTTAATATGACAATCAGCTAAAAGGAATACGGCGCAAGCCGTATTCTTTTTTTGTTTTAGTCAGTCTGTTGCGTCCTTAATTAAGGAAAATCTTTTATTTTTTCTCAGTTTAAATCCTACACGACCGATTGCCGTATGCAAATATTTTTAAGTCAAAAATGTAGCTCTTTAATACTGACTTTGCACAATTGGGTTTAAGGGAATTTTTTATCATTTAAACGTTTGACAATAGCGCGTACGGGCTGTATGATTGTGGGCGGGTAAGAAAAAAATGAAAGCACTTAATCTAGCAAACGAAAAGGTCTTTTCCACAGTACTCAAACTCACACTGCCCGCTATGCTCGCACAGTTCGTGAGCGTGCTTTACTCCATTGTGGACAGAATGTATGTGGGCAACATAGAAGGTATAGGCGACGTAGCGTTGACGGCGCTGGGCGTATGCGCTCCCGTGGCAACGCTATTGACGTCGTTCGGCTATCTTGTGGGCTTGGGCGGCGCGCCTTTATTCGCTATGGCGCTCGGCGAAGGCGACGAAGCAAAGGCAAAGAAAATTCTTGCCAACGCACTTGCCATGCTCGTGTGTCTTTCAGCGGTAACGATGGCTTTGACTTTTGCGCTTGCAAAGCCTCTGCTCAACGCATTCGGCGCAAGCCAAACGACTTACGGATACGCAAGACAATACCTATTGATTTACACGGCGGGAGCACTGTTCAGCATAGTGTCTACAGGACTCAATCAATTCATAATAGCGCAAGGCTATTCCGGAATAGGCATGGCGACTACCCTGATAGGCGCGGTAGCTAACATTGCGCTCGACCCGCTGTTTATTTTCGTATTCGACATGAACGTTGCCGGCGCGGCTTTGGCGACGATTTTATCGCAGTTTTTGTCATTTTTGTTCGTAATAATTTTTCTCGTACTCAAAGGTACGAAATGCCGTCTTTCAATCGGCGGATACGACGCGAAGACAATTCTTAAAATACTCAAAATGGGCATCTCCCCTTTTATCATCTGCGCTACGGACAGCGTGATAATCATAGCAAGCAATATATGCCTCAAGGCGTACGGCGGCGAGCAAGCCGACATGTGGATTAGCTCCCTCACTGTCGTGCAGGCGTTTTTGTCTATTATTACCATGCCTATGATGGGAATAAGCACGGGAAGTCAACCCGTAATAAGTTTCAATTACGGCGCGCGTAACGTCAATCTTATAAAGCGCGGCGAGAAATGTATACTCGGTATGTGTATTGCTTTCACGACGATAATGTTTGCGCTTTCATTTGCCGTAGCAAAACCTTTCGCGTCGCTGTTTACCGAAAACCCCGAGGTAATCGAAAACAGCGTATGGGGCATAAGGATATTTATGATAGGCATAATTCCTCTCGCCTTCCAATACGCTTTCGTGGACGGAATGACGGCGCTCGGTCAGCCGCAATTTGCGATAGTGCTTTCTCTGACGAGAAAACTCGTGCTATATCTCGGCGCTACTCTGCTGCTGCCTAAGTTGCTCGGAGCGCACGCGGTATTTTACGCAGAACCTATCGCGGACATAGGAGCGGCGATTTTGTCTACTACGGTCTTTTTGATTTTCTTCCCTAAAATACTTAAAAAGCGCAGTCTGCAAACTCCTGCCGTAAGCTCTTTGGATATAACGAATAAAGACAATGCGGCAAGTGAAGAAAACTCAAATATAAACGAAACAGCGTCAAAAAGCGAAGACAAAAACGGTTTTTAAATAGCAAAAATTACTAGGATGCTCGCTTTTAAAGTTTTCATGCAATTTCGTAAAAAAGAAAAAGCACTTTGCGATTCGCAAAGTGCTTTTATTATAAACTCTTTTATTTTCTGGATTGAACGACTTTTGCTATCGTCTGCATAAGCGACAAATCGGGGTCGGGAGAATCGCAGGCAAAGTGCCATATCAAAACTCCTCCAACACCGCTGTCAACGGCATAACAAGTCTTGTCTTTGACAAGCTGAATACCGTTGTAGTAGTTGGAAAGAGGAGGATATTCCTTTCCGTCAAGGTCGGTATAAGGCTGAGTATAAGAATTTTCCCAAGGCGAAATTTGTTCTGCCACATCCTTATAAGTACCCCAGAAGGTTGCTCCGTCAACGGGGCGGGAATAAAAAGGTATTCCGAGATTTATCTTGGACATATCCACGCCTTTGGAGCGGAACTTGTCAAGAATCTCGTAACATGACTTATAGAACGTCGAATGATTACCTCTTTCGTCAAACGAGTCATAAGCCATTACTTCTATCTGGTCGAGAATTTTCAAATCGTTTTTAGTAAACATGGTTACGCCCAACTGCCAATCGGAAATTGCCGCCGTCAAAAGTTTGCCCTCGGGCAAAGCCGCGTCAAGGTCCTTAAGGAAGGACTTGTAAACGATGTATGACTTTAATTTGTGAGGATACTCGTAGTCAAAAGAAATTCCGTCTAGCGAAAATTCCTCGATTATTTTAAGAACGTTGGAAATCAGTTTGTCTTTGTTGTCGTCCATTGCCGACGTATGGCGCTGTTCGACATCCATTCCGTCTTGATAAAAATCCTTATTACCCAGAATTGTAGCCACAATCTTTGCTTGGGGATTATATTTGCGCACGAGTTGCAAGGCGTAATTCAAAGCCTGCTTTCCGTCTATTGTCTGCCCGTCTTTTTCATAATCCCGAAAGACGATATTGCCGTCCTTGTCGAGATAGAGAGTGCCGAACACGTTGAACTGGGTAACAACCGCCAGATTTTGAGCGCATTCCTCTCCGAGATACAATGCGCTGTCCACGGTCAGGTATGACATTATTCTGAAGTTGTCGTCCTTATCCGTAGACTTTATGTCATATGCTTCCAAAGCGTCGATTTTCCATTCGCCGTCACATTGCAATACCTCTATACGCACGGAAGAAAGCGTGATTTCGTCAAATGAACAATATCTGTAGCCGTCTATAAAATCGTTGCCGTAAAAAGCCTCATCGGAATCGTCGGCATATAGACGGAAGGAAGTAACTGTGCCGCTTTTTTCTTTTAACACAAGAGTATTGAGCGTTACTTCTTTTCCGAAGTCAAACACAACGCTGTCGCCCTGTCCGCCTGAAGTTTTGTCAAAACTGCCGCTCTTTGCAAGGTTTGTAAAATTGTCTTTGATTGCGTCGGGCGTGGAATCGGAACAACCTGCAAGCGTAAATAAAGACACGCAAAGCATTACCGCAATCAAAGTGCATACAATTATAATTTTATTCAGTTTCATATCTTTTCCCTCTTGTGACATTATACCATTTATTTTGTCTGTATTCAATAACTTAACTACCTTTTTCGCGGCTCTTATTTTTCTTCTGTTTTAAACTGCCTTCTTAATTCAATCGCTTTAAAACAAAGCCTCTCGCTTTTCCCGATAGGCATTTATTTGCCACGCAAAACTTTAAGCGAAAAATGTAAACACGATTATCCACAAAAAAAGACGGCTGTCGCCGTCAAATGTGAAAAAACTGTCTTGATAAGTTTGCTTTTTTCTCAGCCGGTTTTATTGTTTTCGTCTGTCGGTTGATTGTCTGCGTCTTGATTTTGTTCGTCGGAATTGTCGATTTTTTCGTCATCCGTATCTTCGCACAATGCAGCGCCGCATTCGCCTTCCTCGCCGCCGTCGGCAATATATTCTTGCGTATTCGCCGCGTTTTCGAGAGGATACGCCGAGAGCATGGGCATTAAGTTTTTATTCTTCTTGCGGTCGAAATAGTTGCGCGTGATACGCGTTACCACACCGCCCAAGACGAAAAGCGCGATAAGGTTGGGAATAGCCATGAGGCCGTTGAACAAGTCTGCCAAATCCCAAACAAGAGTTACGCCCGAAATTGCACCGACTACTATCAGTGCGACGTAAATGATTTTGTAAATTATAGCATACTTGCCGCCGAATATGTATTCAAAACTCTTTTCGCCGTAATATGCCCACGAAAGTATAGTCGTAAAGGCAAACAAAGGAAGTATAATGCAGAATACCACGTTGCCGAAAGTACCGAAACTCTCGGTAAAAGCTATTTGCGTTAGATTTGACCCGCTGTCGATGACCGAGTTTACGTCGTAAACACCCGACGTGATGAGTACTAGAGCGGTAAGAGTACAAATGATTATGGTATCGAGAAATACTCCGAAAATTCCCCACAATCCTTGTTTGACAGGCTCGCGGGTATCCGATGCGCTGTGCGCAATAACCGAACTGCCCAGACCCGCCTCGTTGGAGAAAATACCTCTTGCCAGACCGTAACGCATCGCGCGCATAAACGCATATCCCAAAACGCCGCCGCCTACGGCTTTAATACTGAAAGCGTTGGAGAAAATCATACCGAGCGCCGCGGGAACTTGCTTTACGTTGATAAATATGATTATAAGCGCCATTATTATGAAAGACAGACACATAAAAGGCACTATCATCGACGCGATTTTACCTATTCTCTTTACCCCGCCTATGATAATCAGCGCGATAAGCACGGCTACTATTAGTCCCGTAGCCCACGCAGGCATGGAAAAACCTCCGTCGAGCGTGGTAGCTATCGTATTTACTTGCACCATATTCATACCGAAAGACGCAAGCATGCAGAATACCGCAAAAAGTACCGCAAGCCACTTGAGCCCCAGCCCCTCTTCGATATAGTACATAGGTCCGCCTACGTAGTGCCCCTGATTGTTTTTCTTGCGGTAGTAAATGCCGAGTACGTTTTCGGCGTAATTTGTAAACATACCCACGAAAGCCGACGCCCACATCCAGAATATCGCCCCCGGTCCGCCCGCTACGAGCGCGGTAGCAACGCCTACGATATTGCCCGTACCGACAGTACCTGCAATCGCCGTAGAGAAAGCCTCGAATTGAGAAAGACTCTTTCCCTTGCCTTTCAAAGCCTGTTTTTTGCCGAGCGCGCCGATAGTGTTTTTGACCGCATAGGGAAATTTCGTAACCTGTAAAAATCTGTTGCGCACGGTGAGATATATGCCCACTCCCAGAATGAGCACTACCATAGGGATACCCCAAAGAATATTGTCGTTGATAAAACCGATTATCTTTGATAAAGTCTCCACTCTGACCTCGCTTGTGCGCCTGATAAAAGTATTACGATTATATCATATTGCCCGCGATAAGACAAACGTATTGCCTGATAATTGTCAATCTTTGAGCAATCAAAGGCAGTTTTTCCATTAAATTTTGGATATATCAAAAAATTTTTTTACTTTTTTATATCCGTTTTGTATATAACGATTTTTTTACTATTTGTGTTTTTTTATTAATTTACCCTTATTTCATCCATGGTCGAAAACCGTTTTATCCATAAAATTTTTAAGTTATTTTTAATTTTGCTCATTTTTTTTATGTAAAGTTCTTGTAATTACGCTTTGACAATGCTATAATATAGACAATAAAAATTCACAAAACATCAGGAGGTTTTTATGAAGAAGAAGGTATTTCTTTCCGTTGCAATCGTAGTGCTTGCAGTAATGCTCGTATCGGTATTCGTTGCTTGTACTCCCAGTCAGGAAAAGGTTGACGAGAAGTTCAAAGAAGAGGGCTATGTCGGCATTGCAACTTCTTTGGGTGAATACAAGGGTTCTGTATACACCAAACTCACCGAGACCATAACCGTTTTCTGGTTTGAAAACAGCGAAGACGCAAAAGAAGCTTACGACGAGCTCAAGAGCGACGACAGCAAGAAGAATCTTTGCAAGAGAGGCAAGGCAATCGCATTCGGTACCGAAGGCGCAATCGACCTCTTCAAGAAGATTATCTGATCTAATCGGGGTTAATAAAAAAGAGAGGTATCAAACCTCTCTTTTTTTTATGCATATTTTAGCTTCTGTAAATAATCGGTTGATTTGTCTTGGGAAATTTTGCATAAAGATTGTAATATAATGCTTCCGAAAATACCTTTATAAATTTGGCAAACTATTGATACAGCGAATTGTCATTGTTATTTATACCGTATTTGTTTATAAGGCATACTACTTATTTATAAATATTAAGAGCCTTATTGCTCCCGCCCGTTTGACAGAATATGCACGTTTATATTATACTAAATGTGTAAAATTTTTAATTTATCACATCAGTGATAGGAGACTTTATGGATAAAAAACCTTTCGTAACACTCGAACAAATCAAAGAGATTGTCAAAAAATACCCTACGCCTTTTCATATCTACGACGAAAAAGGCATAAGAGAAAACGCAAGACTGCTCAAAAAAGCTTTCTCATGGAATAAAGGATTCAAAGAATTTTTTGCGGTTAAGGCTACGCCCAACCCCTATATTCTTCAGATACTCAAAGAGGAAGGCGCGGGCGTCGACTGCTCTTCTCTTACCGAACTTATGATGTCCGAAAAGGTAGGCTTTAAGGGCAAGGAAATTATGTTTTCTTCCAACGTTACCCCCAAAGAGGACTTCGCGCTTGCCGCTAAACTCGGCGCAATCATCAACTTCGACGACCTCACCCACATAGATTACTATAAGCAAATCGCGCCTTTTCAGGAGACTATGTGCTGCCGTTATAACCCCGGCGGTGACTTTACTCTCAACAACGAGATAATGGATACCCCCAAGGACGCAAAATACGGTATGACCAAAGAGCAGATAAAAATCGCTTACAAAAAGCTCAAGGAGTACGGCGTAAAGCACTTCGGCATACACGCTTTTCTGGCAAGCAATACCGTAGGCACGGGCTACTATCCCAAGCTTGCTGAGATACTCTTCAAGCTTGCTGTCGAGATACAGCAGGAAGTAGGCATACACTTCGCGTTTATCAACCTCTCGGGCGGCGTAGGCGTGCAATACCGTCCCGACAAAGAGGGCAACGATATTATCGCTATCGGCGAGGGCGTACGTCAGGCATACGAAAAGATACTCGTACCCGCAGGTATGGACGACGTAGCTATCTATACGGAGCTCGGCAGATTTATGCTCGCTCCCTACGGCGCGCTCATCGCGAAAGTTATCCACAAAAAACATATCTGGAAGGAGTACGTAGGTCTCGACGCGTGCGCGGCTAACCTTATGCGTCCCGCTATGTACGGTGCATATCACCATATCACCGTGCTCGGCAAGGAAAACGAGCCCCTCACTTATAAGTGCGACGTTACGGGCGGATTGTGCGAAAACAACGACAAATTCGCAGTCGACAGAATGCTCCCTCAGGTAGAGATAGGCGACTACGTCAATATCCACGATGCGGGCGCACACGGCTTTGCTATGGGTTACAATTACAACGGCAAACTCCGCTCTGCGGAACTTCTCCTCAAAGAGGACGGCTCGGTACAACTCATACGCCGTGCGGAAACTCCCGAGGACTACTTCGCTACGCTCGACTTTACTCCTTTCGAAAAGGACAAAAAATAAGTAAATACCGCTTTTGCGGATTTATATGCGGCAACAAAAAACCAGGGATTAGGAAAAACATATCAGGGGAGATGCTATGAAAAACATTTTTAAGGGAAAACAACAACCCGCTCAAACGCCCGACGAGGCAAAGGAACAAACCCAATCCGCCAATGCTGCTCAGCCTGCAGACGGCCAACCCGCCGTAGCGCAAGCGCAACAAGCCAAACAGCCCGAGAAGAAAAAAAGCAAACTGCAGATATTGTCCATAATATGGACGGTATTTATGTTCGGCTTTTATATCTTCAAGGACGTAATGCAAATAAGAGAAAACGGCTGGACTGCCGTCAACATAATTACGACGGCTTTTCTCGCTTTGCAGATAATACTCTTTGTAGTATTTACGGCAATTGCTTCTAAGGACAAGCAGGACGCAAAAAACCGCAAGAATACTCTCAAGTGGGTCAAAAAAATCAAGAAACTTTCGCTTAAAATCACTACTTTAGTTACGTCCGTATTGATTATCGTAGGCGCGGCTTATTCGGAAATAGGTATTTTGGACATTATATCCATCGTAGTAGCGGGACTGTCCTTGTTGCTGTTTGTTATCTCTCTTATAAAACTCCTTATAAAAGAGATTATCAAATACAGATTAAGAAAAAAGATGCAGAAGATTAAAGAAAAGCGCGCTCAGACAAAAGCCGAGAAAACTACAAAAAAATAACAACCTCAATACCGCCTTCGGGCGGTATTTTTTCACGATTTGTAAAAGTTGGGTATAAACGGTGTAATTTTACGCTTTGCTGAAGAGAATATATTATTTTAGTATTGTTAAAAATAATATTTTGTGATAGAATTATCTTACGGTTTGACGCGTATTATAATAAAAAACCAATAAATACACGCGTCGGATTGTTTTTTATTCAGCTAATAAAAGGCGGTAAAAATTATGAAAAAAAAGCTTTTGATTATATCCACTGCCGTTGTGCTTCTTTCCTGCCTCGTAATGCTCGCAGGTTGCAATTTTCTCGGCGCATTCTATACCGACCGCACGCCTTACTATATTGACGTAGCAGAAGTCGAAGACCCTAACGCGGCTAATATCGTCGCAAACAACAACTTGCTCTCGTGCACGAGAATAATCGCTTCTTTCTCCAACGGAAAGACCAGCGCGGGAAGCGGTTTCGTCGTAACCTCCGACGGATACGTAGTCACCAACAGACACTGCGTGCTTATGTACTCCTCTACGGGAAGCGACACTCCCTACAACCCTCTCGAAACGCCCCTAAACGCTACTTACAAAGTAGTTTTTGCAGATAACAAAGCTCTTTCCGCCGACTTGATAGGTTACAGCAACGATGCCGACCTGGCTCTTTTGAAAATAAGAAATTATGCGGATTTCACGGGAAGCGCATCTTTCGAGCCCGTCAAACTTTCGAGCTCTTCGGACTTGTTTTACGGCGACAAAGTTTACACCATAGGCAATCCCGAAGATTTGGGACTTATACTCACCGAGCTTATGGTTTCTTCTCCCGCAATCAAGATTTCATCGGATGACAGCTTCAGCTCCATTATCCTCGACGGCACTATAAATCACGGCAACAGCGGCGGCGCGCTCTTTGACAAGTACGGCAACGTCGTAGGCGTAGTTTATGCGCGTATCGAAGGCTCCAACAGCGACGCTTACGGCATAGGTTGCGCAATTCCTCTCGATACTCTCAAAGAGTTCCTCGACGAAGCGCGTATAAAATATACCGTCGCAGCAGACCAAAGCGCGGAATAACGATTTTAAATCTGAGTATACAAGGGAATACGGGATAAGTTTATGGATACAAAAGACAACAATATTCACGCGGGACACAGACAGCGTATGCGCGAACGCGTGCAAAAACTGGGTATAGAAAATCTCCCCGACCACGAGGTACTGGAGTTTTTGCTATATCCTTTTATACCGCTCAAAGATACGAATGCCATTGCGCACGAACTGATAGAAAGGGCGGGCGGAAGTTTAGATAAGGTATTCGACTCCTCTATCGCCCTGCTTATGAGCGTAAAGAATATGACGCGCAACGCCGCGCTCTTCCTCACCTCTATGCCTCAGATTTTAAAGACTTATCAGCTCAGAAAACTCGGCGAAAAACCTATGCTCGATACAATCGCGCACGCCGTGGATTATTTCCGCATACTGCTGTCCGACCTCACGCAAGAGAAGATGTATCTCGTCATAGTCAACTCCAAAGGAAAACTCGTCGACAAATGCGAGATAGGCGACAGCACCTCTCAGGAATGTACTCTCAACGTCAAGAGTTTTATTGCACGCACCACGAATTCGGGTGCCGACAATATTTTCATAGCGCATAATCACCCCTCGGGCGACCCCTCCCCCTCTATGGCGGATTACGATTTCACGAGATGGCTGGTATCGCTCTGCGAGATTATGGGACTAAAGCTTGTCGACCATATCGTCATAGCCGACGAAGGCTACTATTCATTCAACGAGCACGGCGACCTCAAACAATATAAAGACGTCTATCGCGACTACGTCAAATTCGCTACCGCTATGGATAAATTCCGTATGTGATAATCCCCGTTACGATTATCGGATATATTACCGACTGCATTTTCATTATAAAAAGCGTGCAATCAAATTTACGAAAACAAAAAAACGACCTTGCGGTCGTTTTTTCTTTATTTGTTGTCGGTGTATTGCTTTTACTCTCAGAATTTCAGAAGTACGCTGAAAGAATACTTCTTGTTGGCGTCAATCTTGTAAGGCTTTTTGAGGCTAGCTATTGCGGGCACGTCGCCGCCGACGCCTCTTTGCTTGCCGTCTACGCTGACTGTGAATTTGTCCTCGTATTTAAGCTCGTGCAGATGTTGCGCCTCCTGCAATGCCTTTTTCGTATAAGGATGTACGGACATTTCGAAAGACTTGTTTACTGCCTTAAGCTGCATACCGTCCGCTCCGCCTATCTCGGCATAACGTATTCCCGTATGGTTGCCGTTTTCCTGAGGGAAGAGATAGTCGTGTACATACTCTTCTACCTTGCCTTCGTAAAGTCCCAACGAAGCGGAAGTCGCTCTGTCGCAATAGTTTTCGTGAGGTCCCATTCCGTAGAAGCTGAGTTTGTCCTCCGTCTTGGCAAGCTGCCAGGTAAATCCGTATCTCTCCATTTTGAACGCGGGAACGACTTGCATATCGAGTTTTACACTGCCGTCGCCGTAGAAGGTGTAAACAGTCTTAAGACTCCACAGGCAATTCATAAACCACGAAGTCTTAACCTCTACGGTATCTCCTTTGACTTTAGCACTACAACTCAATGCTCTCAAGGACTTCTCTGCGCGTCTGAATTTTCCGTAACCGAGAATTACTTGTCCGACGAAAGCGGGTACCTGAGGCAACGAATCGTTGTCGATAGCAGCTCTCCAGAAATTGGGAACTATAGGTGAAGACAACTTCTCTTTTCCGTCTCTGACAGCGGATATTATCTTACCCTTGCTGACCTTATATACGACGTCTTTGCACGTAATCTCGTATGCCTTTTTCCTCTTTGCCAACACGGCTTTTTCCGCGGGGGCTTTGAATGAGAAATCGTATGCTATAAGAACAAACTGTTCCTGAGCTACCACGTGTCCCTTTGCGGCATAAGGAGTATCCTTTTTGAGCGTGAGGTATACGTTGAGCACGCACTCTTTTGCTTCGGGGCAATCAACCTTTTCGATGTCGTAATAGGTTACGCTGTCGGGCTTACCCGCAGGAGATATCTTTTGCACGTGTAGGACTTTTCCTTCGCAAACGGTTTCTGCCGTCAATGCAAATTCCTTGAGGTCGGTAAATCTGTATCTGTTTTTGAGCGAGAGCTCGCCGTCTTCGAGCGCGAAGTCTACCTGACGGTACTGATGTTTTACCTCGTAAAGCGCAGGATTTGCCGAGCGGTCGCCTCTCACGATACCGTTGAATGCAAAGTGTCCGGCATTGGGCTTATCTCCGAAGTCGCCGCCGTACAGCCATTTGTCTACGCCGTTTTCCGTCCTCTTGATGCTCTGGTCGGCAAAGTCCCAGATAAAGCCGCCCGACAAACGGTCATACTTTTTGAACATATCCCAGTATTCGCCGAAGTTACCCAGACTGTTGCCCATACAGTGTGCATACTCGCACTCGATAAAAGGTTTGTCCTTGTACATCTCGGGCGTATACTTCGTGCCGAAAATAGCCCAAAGCGCAGGACAGTGCATAAATTTCTTGTTTTGCGCAATGCCTTCGGTATCTTCCATCTTGACGTACATACCGCTGAGTACGTCGCCTACGTTTGCCGACTGGTCGGGGTGATAATGTATAAATCTGGTATCGTCAATTTTGAGTACGGCTTTTTTCATCTCCACGAAGTTTTCGCCGTAACCTGCCTCGTTACCCAGCGACCAGCTTATGATACAAGCGTGGTTTTTGAGTCTTTCGACCATATTCTCCACTCTGTTTACGCAACGCGCCGTCCACTTAGGGTTGCTCTTGGGGATAAAGCGCGCAAGTCCGTGAGTTTCGAGGTTGGTTTCCGCCATAACCAAAATACCCAGCTTGTCGCACAAGTCGTAGAATACGTCCTGATTGGGGTAATGGCTGTTGCGGATAGCGGTAATATTGTTGGCTTTGCAAAGCAACAAATCTTTGAGTATGAGTTCTTCGGGTACGGCGTGACCGTATTCGGGATGGAACTCGTGTCTGTTGACGCCGCAAATCTTGATAGGCATACCGTTGAGGGTGATGAAAGGGCCTCTGCCGTCTTTCATAGGTACAATCTCTATTTTACGGAAACCGAAACGTGATTTTCTGCAATCCTTTACGCTGTCCTTTTCGCAAAGCGTAACTTCAACGTCGTAAAGTTCGGGCTTTTCGTGCGACCAAAGCGCGGGAGATTTTACGGCAGCTTTGAGCGTAACTCTCTTTTGTTCTCCGTCGGCAAGCGAAACGCTCTGACTTTCCATGGCGGCTATTTGTTTTCCCTCGCGCGAGAGTACGACTTTTACAACGCCTTGACTAAGACTGCCCCTCTTAGCTTTGAGGTCAACGTCGACAATAAATTCAGAGGACGAATAATCGTCGCTGAACGTCGCGTGAGTATAGTAGTCGACAATCTCGGCACAGGGCTTGTATATTACGTATACGCTTCTGAAAATACCCGACATACGCCACATATCCTGGTCCTCGAGATAGCTTCCGCGGCAGTAACGGTAAACTGTTACGGCGAGTTTGTTTTTGCCCTCGCGCACATATTCCGTAATATCGTATTCCTGAGGACTGAACGTATCCTCGCTGAAACCTACGTAATTGCCGTTGACGTATACTTCGGCAAGGCTGTTGACGCCGTCAAGACGCAAGAATACGTTGCCTTCGGTCTTCTTGACGTCAAACTCTCTTACGTAGCAGCCTACCGTATTGTATTTTTTCTTTACCTTAGGCACAGAGAGAAGATTGTTCTGTACTAAGGCATAAGGATAGATATAGTTGGTATAGATAGGAATATCATGACCTTCTATCTGCCAGTTGGAAGGCACTTTTATCTTGCCGAAATCTTTAAGAACGGCACCTTCCTTTTCGTAGCCGGCAGGGATATCGTCGGACGTTGAGCACAACTTGAAATCCCATTCTCCGTCAAGGCAGTCCTTGAGCTGATTGCCTTGTGCGTCATAAGGAAACCCGCTTGCCGAACGCTTAAGCACGTTCTTGCAAAATTCTCGGGAATTGGTTACATCGAATTTTTTCATAGTTCTCTCCCTTTAATTAAATACGTACAATTCAATTATATTAACAGCGCGCGTCTGTGTCAATAAGTTGAGAAACAATGCGGGATATTTAAAAAATAATTATTCAAAAATTAATATAAATACAATACATAAAGATTGTCAGACGCTTTGCAAGCCATATTCTAAAGGTTGACAAGCCGAAGGCTGAGAGGGTAAAATAGCAATGCGAGAGCGCAAACACCATAAAGGAAGTAAAGCCGTCAGAGCTTGGTGCAGAGTTGCGATTTTGAAGAAAGTTCGCGAGCGAGCGAACCTGTCATATATTACGGCGAAGGCGCGCAATAGAATTAATAGGAGAGTAAAGCCCTTAGAGATTAGCGTGATTTTTGCTTTTTCCAAACCGAGCGCGACAGGAGCGTACTAGCCGTACGTGACTGAGCGGGAGCGTCGCAGGAAAAACGAAAGGCGTGCCGATATACAAGGGCGCGATAGAATATGATAAACGTAGTACTGGTCTACCCCGAAATCCCCAACAACACGGGAAATATAGTCAGAACGTGCGCGGCAACGGGCGCGCAATTGCACGTAATCGAGCCGTGCGGATTCAGTTGGGAGGACAAATATCTGAAGAGAAGCGGTTTGGACTACTGGGATTTGGCGACGGTAAAGAGATACGAAAATATGCAGGCTTTTTTAAAAGCCAACTTCGGTGAAAAAGCCGACACGGATGACAACGTAGCTATTGCCGTGAGAAAGACCAAAGAGAACGGTAAGGCACAGTTTTTCTTTGCTTCTACAAAGTCGGCGCACAATTTTACGGAAGTGGAATACGAGGAGGATTGCTGGGTATTTTTCGGCAGAGAAACAAAAGGACTTGACGAGGAACTTTTGCACGAAAACTACGAAAACTGCGTGAGAATACCTATGCGCGCAGAGGCACGTTCGCTCAATCTTGCCAACAGCGTCGCACTGTTTATATACGAGTATCACCGTCAGCACGGCTATGCGGGACTTAAAGAGCAGGGCAAGCTTACCAAGTATTGAGATTTTATTAAACGGTATATTATTGGTTAAAAAATATTTATCAAGTAAAAAAGACGGGCAAAGTCCGTCTTTTGTCTTTATCGTTTTCTTTTTGTTTTTTGTGCTTATCGTTTCTTAAAGGACGTTATTGCAAGTCTTGGCTATACGAAAAACTTTTCTATTACGTCGCGCATCTCGTCAATACTTTTTGCGTTGAAACCCGCGAGTTTGATTTGTTTTTGTCCTTGCATTCCCCTGCAATAATACGCGATATGCTTTTTGAAATTGGCAAGCACGTAAGCGGGATGATGAAATTCTAAAAGCGTATCGAAGTGCGTGAGTATATCTTTTTTAAGAGAATATCTCTCGGGCACGCAATCCTTTATCTCGCTGAAAAGTAAGGGATTGCCGAGCGCGCCTCGTGCTATCATCGCACCGTCCGCTCCCGTCACGCGCATAGCTTCTTCGTAGCCGGATTTGTCGACTATATCCCCGTTGACGTATACGGGAATAGCAACGGCTTGCTTTACTTTTGCAATCACCGACCAGTCGGCTTTGCCCGCGTAAAGTTGTTTGCGCGTGCGACCGTGCACGGTAACCGCGCTTGCGCCGGCGTCTTGCATCGCTTTTGCAAAATCTTCGGCAATGATATTTTCCTCGCTTACGCCTATGCGGAATTTTACCGTTACGGGACGTCCGCCCTCCATAGCCGCTTTTACGACTAGTTGTGCAAGGGGTATGTTTTCAAGCAATGCGCTTCCCTCTCCGTTTTTGACGATTTTAGGTACGGGACAGCCCATATTTATGTCTATCACGTCGAATTTTGCAAGGGCTTTGTGCTCGACTGCACGGCGTATGAAATCGGGTTCGCTCCCGAAAATCTGCACGCATTTTACTTTCTCGCTGTCGGTGGTATGCAACAAATCTTCCGTCTTGTCACTTCCGTAGACAAGACCTTTTGCGGATATCATCTCCGTATAAGTCATATCCGCGCCCCTCTCGGCACATACTCTTCTCAATCCTACGTCACTGTAACCCGCTATTGGCGCGAGCACTGTTTTACCGCGAAAATCAACCTTCACTTTTCTTGGCTTCCTCCCACAGTTTGTCCAGCTCCTCCAGAGGTCTGCCTGCCGTCGAGCCTCCGCACTTTTCCTCTACGTAAGAGTATCTTCTCACAAATTTGTCGATAGTGCCCTGAAGCGCGACTTCGCTGTCCACACCCTTCCATCTCAAAGCGTTGACGCACGCAAAGAGCAAATCTCCGCCCTCTTTTTCTACGTCTGCGCCCTGAGCCTCGACAAACTCGCCGTACTCTTCTTTTATCTTGTCGAGTACCTGAGAGTATTCATTGAATTCGAAATCTCCCTTAGCGGCGGCTTTCTGCACTTTTTCTGCACGCATAAGCGCGGGCAATGCACGCGCAACGTGCTGCATTTTGTCCGACTGGCTCTTGTATTTTTTCTCCTTGGCTTTAGCGGCGTCCCACGCTTTCAAAGCTTCCTCGGCATTGTTGGCAACTACGTCTCCGAATATGTGAGTATGTCTGGAAATAAGCTTGGAACAAATACCGCTGAGACTGTCCTCGACGTTGAATTCTCCGTTATCCTCTCCGATAACGCAATGGAAAATGCTCTGCAAAAACAAATCTCCGCTCTCCTCAATCATATTGTCGATGTCCTCGTTGTTGATGGCTTCGACAAGCTCGTAAGCCTCTTCGATTGCATTCTCGCGTATGCTTTCGTGCGTCTGCGCCTTGTCCCATTGGCAGCCGTTTTCTCCGCGAAGTATGCGCATAATGAGATATAAGTCAATGAAGTTGAAACGCTTTTTATCAACGAGTTCTTTTGCGGGTACGAATACGACGGATGAATAATCGTAAGTCTTTTGTCTGTCGAGTTCGTAGACCATAATCTCCTTGCCTGAGAAGAAAATCTTTTCTTCGTCACCGAGAATGTTTTCGAGCACAAGCTTGACTTCGCCCGCGATAAAAGCGTTGTCAACGTCGGTTACGGTGAGCGAGAGTCTGGTATCGTAGTTGAAACCCTTGAGCGACGTCAGCTCGTAAGCACTGATTGTAAGCACTCCCACGCAAGGTTTTGCGCAAGCTATGCCGCGCGATACGGAAGGTATTATCTTCACTTCGCACTCTTTAGACAATGCTATTACCGAGCGGTCGTCGAGTCCGCTTCCGTTGACGCAATAGACGGTATTTTTATCTGAAGAATTTTCTATAACGTATCGGACGATTGCCCTGTCGAGATTGTCGAAATCTCCCGACTGCTCGTAAATAAAATCAAGACTTTGAGCATCTATGCTTTGGTCGGTAAAGTATGTATAGGTATCCGTCAGCCGAGTTTTGACGAACACCTTGTCTGCTTGTTTTATAGCCTCGGCTCCCTCGAGGGTGAGCTGACCTTTTTTACAACCTAATCCAACTACCGTAATCATATTGTGTTTTTCTCCTTGCCGTGTATGCCTCTGTCAACTCTCGCGGCGAGTTTTTTGCAGAAAGGCAAAAGCCTCAGCTCGTCGCTGTCCAGAGTACGTAAAAAGATTATTGCCGCGATATAAACCGCCCCGCCCGCAAGCGCGCCCGCTATGACGGCTATAAGAGGGTCCGATATAAAGCTGCACGCAAAAACCGTCACACACATTATAACACCCGCAAAGAGTACTTTGGCAATACTTTTGGCAAGAATTGTGTTTTTGCCTACGAGATTATTGTATACGTATGCGTTGGCAAACATCGCAACGGAATAAAACACTATAGTAGCAAATGCGCACGCAACTATTCCGAAACGGGGAGCAAACAGCACTTGCAGGAGTATTTTTATACTGCCTGCCGTAGCTACGTTGACGAGTACGGGCTTGCTTCTTCCCAATCCCGTGAGTACGGCATTGAAAACCTCGAGCAAGGACAAAAGCAGAATGTCGATTGCGCTGATTGCCATAAGCGTAGCGGTAAGACTTTTGTCAGAAGAAGAAAGCGCGGGATACAGCAGAGAAACTATCTTAGGCGCGAGAAACGCGCAGCCCGCAAAAAAAGGAAACGCAATGATAAAACATACCTTTACCGACGTAGCCGTCCTGCGCTTTATCGACACTACTTCGTAGTTGGCAAGCAAGCCGGCGAGTGCGGGTACTATTGCCACGGCTACCGACATAGCGAATACTATAGGCATATTGATAAGCGAATTTACGGGCCCCGTCAAAAGTCCGTAATGCGTTACCGCCCTGACGTCCCCGCCGTATTCGAGAAGATTCACGATACTGACGCTGTCGATAAACGCCACTACGGGAAAAACAAGCCCGCTTAACGTAACGGGTAAAAGCGATTTGAAAAATCTGCGGTCGACGGGAGTAGGCATTACCCTGCGAAAATCCTTGCTTGCGAAAAGGTATCTCACGAACACGTAGAGAAATCCTACGAATTCCCCGAGGCTCACCGCAAGCAAAGCCCCCGCTACGGACTGCATAATGCCGTATCTCGAAAAATAAGTCGCGGCAAACAGACCGAAAGCGAGTTTTACAGTCACTTCGGCTACCTGACTCACGCCGACCGTCGTCATATTGCCGTTGCCCAAAAACCAGCCTTTGTACACGCCTGCAAGCGTGACAAAGACTATCGCGGGCGCGATTGCAACATAACATATATATACTCCGTCCGTCGACTGTATACCTGCCAACAGACGAGAGAGTGCTATCGTCATAACGCCGCCCAGAAGTCCCGCCGCTAACGCGTAGGCAAGACTTCTTTGCAAAAGCGTTCTCACTCCGCCTGTGTTATCTGCGGAAAGCTCGCCCGACACAAGCCGCGATACGGTAACGGGGACGCCGCTTGCGAGTAGTGCCAGTACGAGCGAAAAGAAGGGAAAGACGAGCTGATAGTAGCCTATCCCCTCCGCACCCAAAACGGAAGTAAGCGATATGCGGTACACTCCGCCCAAGCCCTTTGCGATAATACTGCAAACAGCCAGAGCGAGCGCGCCTTTTGCGAAAGTCTGCTTTTTCATCCTATGTTGTACGAGAGATACTGCGCCATAGCGTCGCAGACTACAAAGTCGCTTCCGTCGAGTTTTTGCGCGGACAACACTATACCCCCGTACAAATCCCCCCTCGATACCAACGGCACGATATACTGTTCGCCGCCCTCGTCGGAAGACGTCTCTGTCGGCTTGACGGGATTGTCGGTAAGGTGACGGCTGCGACGGTTGACGAGAAGCTTGTAAAGCTCATCGCTTATCTCTTCTCCTTCGAGAGGCTCGCTGCCTCCGCAATGCGCGAGAATGGCGCCCGTATCGCAGATAAAGGTTTCCTTACCCGTAGTCTTGTACAGTATTTTGCACATAGCCTGAAGCTGGTCGCTGTCCGCGCCGACTTCGTTGTACTTTTTGAGTACCAATTCTTGCTTGTCGTTGGTGTAAATCTCGAGAAGCTCTCCCTCTTTGAGTTTGAGCACTTTACGGAGTTCTTTGGGAATTACCACTCTTCCCAACTCGTCTATTCTTCTTACAATACCTGTCTCTTTCATAACTCCTCCGAGCATAGTATGAGCAAGAAGACAAGTTTTATCATAGCAATTTGCTTTGTCGGCAATATTCAGGATTTTTAATCCGCGTCAACGGGGAAGTAACGCGCTACTGCTTCTGCCGACAGAAAAGAAGGCGGTATAATTTTGACCTTGACAATGCCTTCAGGCTCGTCTATCTCCTGCCATTCGTCGAGAGCGGGAGGATAATTCGTGCTTACCTTATGTGCATAAAAGGTCTTGCCTCTGTCCGTCCTTACGAGTATCTTTCCCAAAGACGCGACTTTCATATAAGGGGTACGTTTTGCCATATCAGAACTTGGTCTGGAAGAAGAGGCTCATAGTTTCCGCGCCTATCATATTGCATTTAACGCCGTAGGTGCCGAGTTTTTGCGTATATTTAAGCGCGTCTTCAAACTCGAGATAAAGCATGTACGAATTGTTATCGGTGCCGAACGTATTTACCTCCATCGCGTCGCAGATATCTCCCTCGACAAAAATTTTAGTCTGTGCGTTTGCCGTCGACGCTCCGTTGTTCTGCATACAGCCTATCGCCAAAACCTCGAGCGTACAAGAAAGATATATCCTCTCTAGCATAGCGTTGCCTTCGACGGCGTTAGCCTCGATAATTTTTAATCCGCGGGAAAGAATAAGCGTGCTTATGTAAGGATTGTTTATCAGCGCGCCCGTCTTTATTACGGATATACCCGGCTTTATATAATATCTGGTCGCGTCTTTTGCACAAGGATAATACACAAAACTCTTTTGCGAATAGAGTACGTTTTCTTCGCTGTACAAATTGCGGTTGCAAGGATGCACGCGGACGGTTTCTACCGCGCTCTTGAACTTATAAAGACAACACTCTTCAGTCATAGTAGCGGATACGTATACCTCTTTTATGCCGTCTACGGCAATATCGGCTCCGTCCTTGTCAAAGCCTGCAAATCTTACACCTGCGACGTACTGAGGAAAGACTATCCTTTCGACAGTCGGTTGGGGCGTAAATCCCGTAAGATAACCTCTCTCGTCGACCTGTATGCCCTTGCTGTAAACGTTAAGACAGTAATCCCTGTCCGCCAAAATCGGCTTATCGGGAGAGTATTCGTCGTCGTCAAACACGTCATACCATTTTCCGTCGCTTTGCAAGTCCTCGCTTTGTTGCGCTTCGGGCGCGGACACAGTATCCCCTTCTATTACGTAACAGCTTTTGACAAGCGTATCCGTTACGAAAAATCTTACTCTGCGATAAGTCGCATTGGCAAGTTGGCTCTCGCATATCTCCTCAAATTCGTCGCGCGCGTTTTGTACGATTTCTTCGTGTATGTTGTTAAGCGCGTCCAGCTCTTTCATTACCTCGGTAAGCACGTTGGGAGTTTCGCCGAGGTCGCTTTCGAGTACGTTAAGCGAGCCTTCCACGTCAAAAGCCTTGCAGTTTTTGGCTATACTCTTGAATACTACGGAATTGTCCTCGGGAAGGTATCCCGTAAGCTGCATATCCACGTGTCCCTTGTATTCGGTAATATTGTTGGGAAGAGTAAAAGTTATGCCCTCGTTGTAGTGAAGTATAGGAGTTATGTATTGAGCTTTGGGAATATTCTTACTGTTGTAACACACAAACTCCAGACAGTAATCGTACCTGTCGGCATCGCTTGCGGTCGACGTAATCACAACGCTGTCGGAATTAGAGGAGTTTTGCGCGAGAGTGTAACTCTGATACGCTTCGAGCAAGCCCGTATCGCTGTGGTACTTGAATTTCAAAATCATAATTTCTCCGAAAAGGGGAAGGAGTAAACGCAATTACATTATACCGCCGTTTTTCCGTATTGGGCAAAAGCAGTGTAAAAAACTTTTGATTTATGCCCTATAATTGACATGCACGCGCATTATGTCGAAAGGCTTTCTGCGATGTGGATAACTACCCTTATTTTATAGCGTTTTACCGCCTTTTCGGAGTATACATATTGATATATATAATATATACAATATAAAAAAGTTATCCACAAAAATCGCTTTTCAAGGTGGATAACTCTTTTTTTAAATAAAAATATATATATTTATTAGCCGGATTGATTAACTGTTTTCCCCTTTTCGACTTGCAAATAAACCTTTCGTACGCACTCCGTAAAAATCTTATACGCGCATAATCGCGGTAAAAGCAAAATACAATTTAGTATGTACCTTTACGAATATATATTCATCTTTATCACGGGAGTCGCGCCGGGACTTATAGTCCGCTATATAGCGGGCTACAAAAAACAGCTTTATCCTTACGTCGCTTGCAATCTCCTGACAGGCGGCATAGGCTGTATTGTCTGCGCCTTTACGGGCGGTGTAACTTATATGCAGATTTTCATCAGCGGCATAGGCGGCATTGTCGGAGAAAGCCTTTACTTGATTTGCAGGCTTTTATGCACCGCGGTATAAACCGCCGCTTGACAACAAACCTATACCGTAATGCAATAAATCTATATGTTGAGTATATAGTAAGTCGCAGGTCCTTTTTCTCTTTTGAATATAATATTCTCGCCAACCAATTCTCTCAAAGCCTTTTCGACTGCCGAACGGCTTAGCGTAGAAC
This sequence comes from uncultured Christensenellaceae bacterium, assembly GCA_944380355.1. Classification (GTDB taxonomy): domain Bacteria; phylum Bacillota; class Clostridia; order Christensenellales; family UBA3700; genus RACS-045. Next base: position 23,186 of record CALWHJ010000002.1, on the reverse strand, counting down.
AATACTCCATAATATCGCTTTTCGTTACCTTGCCTAACTTTTTGTCAAAAACTTCTTTTACCATCTCTTTCGCACTCTTCTCTCCCGCTACTATATCGAGACGTTCTTCGAAATCCCTGTATGCGGATAAAATTATGCCGAGCAGATATTTGACAAAAGGCGTGCCGCCTTGCCTTATTACTAACTTCGTGCGACCTTGGAGAAGGGTGTGATTTTTTCTTTTTCAAGACCGACTACGACAGGAGCGTACTTGCCGTACGTGACTGAGTAGGAGCGTCGCAGACAAAAGGAAAAGGCGCGCCCTTATACAAGGTCGCCAAAAAAAGGGGTTGTATTTATATAATCTAAGTGCTATAATAACTGTATGGCTAAATCACTTCAAACTTGGAGCAGACTGGATAATTCGGCTAAAATTTATCCTATGCTTGTTAATAAGAAAAGTCAAAACATCTTCAGACTGAGCGTTACGCTTAAGGAAAAGGTGGACAAAAATATATTGCTCGACGCTCTTAAAATGACGATAGAGCGTTTTCCCGTATACAAGGTACGCCTTATGAAAGGCGCGTTTTGGTATTATCTCGACGACAACCACGCAAAGATTAAAGTTTATCCGTTGGACCCGCTGTCTTTCAGAAAGATTACGGATAAGTCGTGCAACGGTTACTGCTTCAGAGTAAGCTATTTCGATATGCAAATCGTATGCGATTTTTTCCACGCGATATGCGACGCGACAGGCGCGGCGGAGTTTGTCAAAAGCCTGGTATATACGTACCTCAATCTATCGGGAAAAGAAGTATTCTCTGACCAGAAGGTACTCACCGTAGGCTCTCCCGTAATGCGCGAAGAGCTTGAAGACTCTTTTCTTGCCAACTACAAGAAGCTTCCCCTCAAAGACCTCAAGGTCAAGGATATGCAGGGCAAAAACGCATACCATATCAAGGGAATACTCTTTGACAACGTAGGCAACGGTATAATTCATATGTACTGCGACGTCAAGGAAGTGCTGGATATCTGTCACGCAAAAGGCTGTACTATGACCGAATATCTCGGCGCGCTGTTTATGATGGCAATATACGAAAGCCAGATAAAAGGCAAGGAAGAAAATGCAAACAATATACAGCTTTTCGTGCCTATCAATCTCAGAAAGATTTTCGGCTCAAAAACGCTGAGAAACTTCTCTTTGTTTTCGCGTATAGGTTGCAATCCTTATGAAGATATGGAGATGGATAAACTCATAAAGATTATGCACGACAACCTCAAGCGCGATATGGACAAGGACGTGCTGAAAGACAAAATTTCCACTACGGTATGGGCGGAAAAGTTTTTCCTCGTAAGATTCGTACCGCTTTTCGTAAAGAGATTTTTCTTTAATTTCTCCAACTACTTTTTCGGCAAGAAAAAAAAGACGGCAACGCTGTCTAATTTCGGTGTGCTGGATATCCCCGACAGTATGAAAAAGCACGTGGAAAGCGTAAGCTTTGCTATATCGTCAAATGCGACAACCCCTCTTTCGCTGTCGATTATTTCTTGCAACGGCAAGCTGTGTATTACCTTCACAAGACGTATCACCGATACGCAGATAGAGAAAAATTTTGCAAGTTATCTTACGAAGGACGGCGTAAACCTCACCGTTACGTCCAACTTCTGGGAGGTGGACAATGCGCTGTAAATACTGTAACGTAGAGATAGGATGCAAGGCAAAGGTCTGCCCTCTCTGCCACGAAAAACTCGAGGACGATAACTCTACCGATGCACTCCCCTCGGCATACCCTTCTAAAAGCACGAAAAAGGAGCGAAAGTACCTTTCTCCCAGCAGTCTTTATCTTTCGATTGCTATATCCGTATTTATCCTTTGCATACCGATAAACCTTCTTACCACTCCCGAAGTTTACTGGTTCGGAATAGTGGGAATATTAGGCGTATACGGTTTTGTATTGGTGCGCAACACCATACTCTCCAACAACAGCATAGGCGTAAAAATATTCTGGCAATGCGTATGGGCATTAATTGTGCTTTTGGTAGTCAACGTCATACTGTCTAAAGAATTGGCAGAGCTTACGGGCGCGTGGGTATGGAATTACGGATTGCCGACGATACTTTTGTCTTCTACGCTCGTAGTAGGTATTTATACGGCAATAGCTTTCCGCTTCTGGAATGACGTAATAGTCGATGCAATGTGCGTATCTGCGGTAGGTTTTATACCTATAATTCTTTACGCTTTCAACGTCATTACCCAACCCGCAATGTCCATAACCTGCGCTTGCGTTTCGTCGGTAGTGATTATATTCTGCGGAATACTGGGAAGAAAGTCGCTTATAAACGAATTCAGAAAACGTTTTCATGTATAGTGTACCGCAAGGCGGCGGTGCGGGCTGTCTATAAACGCACCTTTTCCGTAATTTGCATATCGGCGTCCTCAAAATACATCCAGTATTATTTCGTCCTTCTCAAAGCAAATTACCGGAAAATTCGCTGTCTACAGCCTAGCCCTTACCGCCGTCTTGCGGTACTTTTTTTATTTTTAGACTTTTTTTTGTTTTGTTTGCTCACTTGACAATACAGCAAGTATTGCCTGCGCGCCGCGCCATTTTTAAGAATAAGGCAGATTTAAATATGATATTAATCCGCTTGTACTTAATAGGCAAGTCGGCGAGAATTACTTAGCAAAAAAATACCGCAAGTAAATTTTAAAAACTTAGCCGTAAACTGAAGATTTTGCAATGATTTTTATTGAGAAGGACGAAGTAATACTTGCTGTATTACGAGGACGCCGAAATAAAAAGCACGCAAAAGATACGCTTACGGCAAGTTTGCAAAATACGCTTGCGGTATTACACAAAATACGCTATAATGATGGTGGCTAAGAATATTAGCACGTAATTTGCATATCATATAGCGACAAGGAGTATTTTATGTATTTGATTGGTATTGACGTAGGCGGTATGTCCATTAAGGGCGGCGTTGTGGATATGTCGGGAAACATACTCTACAAGACCTCTATTCCTACTACCGAAAAATATACCGCTGAATACAGTATCAGCGAAGATATCAAAAAGGTAATCGACCTCGTGCTCGAAGGCGCAAAGATAGATATCAAGGACTGCAAAGGTATAGGCATCGGCCAGCCCGGCTCGGTAGATTCCAAGCGCGGCGTAATCAGATACAGCAACAATATTTCTCTCGAAAACGTGCCTCTTGCGGACGAACTGCACAAATACTTCGACGTTCCTATATATCTCAACAATGACGCCAACTGCGCAGCTTTAGGCGAGTACGTATTCGGCGCAGGCAAAGGCTATAAGGATATCGTATTCGTTACGCTCGGCACAGGCGTAGGCACGGGCTTTATCATCGACGGAAAACTCTTTGAAGGCAGAGAATGCGCAGGCGCGGAAGGCGGACATATGGTAATCAATACGTCGGAGGACGCTCCTAAATGCAACTGCGGCAGAAGCGGATGCTGGGAAGCATACGCATCGGCAACCGCTCTTATCAGACAGACCTCTGAAGCTATGCAAAAAAATCCCGACAGTCTTATGCACAAGATTGCAAAAGAAGAAGGAAAAGTTTCGGGAAAAACGGCTTTTGTAGCAGCTAAACAAGGCGACAAGGCGGGTCAGGAAGTCGTGGATAAATACATAGGTTACATTACTTGCGGACTTCTCAATCTCGTAAATATTTTCTGCCCCGACGCAATACTTATCGGCGGCGGAATAAGCTACGAAAAAGAATATCTTACCGCACCTATACAATCGGCAGTCAACGAAAAGCGTTTCGGCGCGGCATTCAACCCCTATGTAGAGGTCAAGACCGCAAGCCTTAAAAACGACGCAGGTATTCTCGGTGCTGCAGCTTTGGTAATTCAGGAGGAAGTATGAAACGTAATTTCGATTTGCTCAACGACTTTGAAGAAAACTTCAGCTACGGACTAATACCAGCAACCGAAGAAGAAGTACGTATGTGCGAGGAAAAGGAAAAAAGCATAGGCGCAATTCCCGAAGGCTTTGTCAAAGCCAACGATAAGACAGACAACAAGTACTACAAACTTGCTCCTCTCGACCAAGAGGAAGTATTTTTCAAAATCAAGGCACAAAAACTCAGACGTCTTAAGAATATAGACCGTCAGACCCGCACGAGTATGATACTTCACAGCGTTACGCTGGGATTTACCGTATTAATCGCGGCAATGTTGTTTGCGGCATTGTTCCTTATCTGAAAGACATTAATTTTAAACAATCAAAACCGCTTTATTAAGGCGGTTTTTTTTACCCGATAATTGATATTGAACATGATTTGCCGATGTGATATAATATAGAAAAAAGTATTGCAGGGGGCTTATGAAATCAAATAGATTACTCAATTTTATTACAAATAAAATAACGCTCGCGGTATTGACGATAATTTCGGCTTTTACGGCGTTTTTCTTTTATTCGTGCCGAGCCAATTATGTATTTTTAGACTATACGGTTTTCAACGGCATATCGTATCTGTTGTTGAGTCTGATGATAATCAATACGCTTTTGCTTCTTTTCCTATATATCGCAGAAGCTTACGGTTTGAAGATAAAGGAACGATACTTCAGTGAAACCAAGACGTTTGCGGCTTTATCGATCATAGGATTTGCGCTTTGCATCGTATTTGCCATAGGTGTAATGGTAAATATGATAGTCGCAGGCGAAGAAACTTTTCCCGTTATCATGAAAATGGCGGCAAAAAACTTCCCTGCATTTGCGGCAATCGCCACGATAGTATTCTTTATCTCGGTATTTCCCTCCCTCAAAAACAAAACTCTAAAAATTGTGACTGTAGCATCTACCGCTATATGTTTGTTTATTGTTTCACTCTGGGTGCTCGCACCCGTATGCAATTATAAGATCACTTCCGCTCCCCTCGTAATCGATAGCGGCGAAGACTATTATTCAGTCGTATTCGCCACAAACGACGAAGGCACGGGCTACGTGGAATACGAATACGAAGGCGAAACCGTAAGACTTTACGACGAGGCAATGGGAAGAATTAAGGGCGACAGCAAAATTCACACCGTGGAAGTACCCAAAGAACAGCTCGACGGAAATACCTACCGCGTAGGCTCTAAAAGAGTCGTGGAGGCATACAGCTACGGAAGTTACACGGGCAAAGAAGTCGTATCTCAAAATTATACTTTCAACGCGCCCGACGGCGAGGAGCAACAATGGCTTTGCGTGTCTGACTGGCATACCCGTCTTGACAAGGCATACGACGCATTGTCTTATGCAGGAGATTACGACGGCGTGATAATGCTAGGCGACGCCGTGCCGGGACTAATGTTCGAAGAGGAGATTAAGGATTATATAGTCGAATTCGGCGGCAATCTCTGCAAGGGCGAAGTTCCTGTCGTATACATACGCGGAAATCACGAAACGCGAGGCGAATACGCCGCAAAACTCCCCGACTATCTCGGTATGGAAAGTTTTTATTATACCGCGTCTTTCGGCAACTACGAATTCATAGTGCTTGACAGCGGCGAAGACAAGAAAGATTCGCACCCCGAATACGGCGGTATGGTCAATTACGCCCAGTACCGCGAGAATATGACACAGTGGCTCGAAACACTCGAAAAAAGCGATAAAAAAGTCGTTGTACTTTCTCATTCATACGAGATTTGCATAGAAGAAGACTTGAGCAGCCGCGCTTTTTCGGCGCTTAAAGACTTAGGTGCGGAATATATTATAAGCGGACATACTCACACTAACGAATTTTTCGAATACAACGGCTTGAGCGTCTATCTCGACGGCGGACATAAAAACGGCGTTTTCATAGCAAGCAAAATCACACTTTCTGCTGACAGCATTCTTTTCCAAGCATGTAACAACGAGGGGAAAGTTATGTTTTCTCAATCTTCGGCTCTTTAATTTTAAGGAAATATAAACGATAAAATAAACTTTTGAATCAAATACTATGACGACAAAAATACCGCCCCGTTAAGAGGCGGTATTTTATTTTTGATAATCGGTCAGACCAATTCGAAAGAATTATTCCTGAGGCTGATTTTCGCCCTGTACGGCACTTTCCGCCGCGCCTTCGGTATTCTCTGCGACTTCAGCGTTTTCCGCGCCCTCTGCGGCTTCTTCCTCTTCCTCCTGATGAGGTACAACGGTGAAGGCTACTACCTTAGCGTTTTCGTCCTTCATCTTCATTACTCTTACGCCCTGCGTATTTCTGCCTATCTTGGAGATTTCGCTTGCGCGTACTCTTATAATGATACCGTTGTCCGCGATAATCATAATATCGTCGGTTTCGGGATTGACGAGCTTGAGGTTGACGACGTTACCCGTCTTATCGTTGAGTACGCCGACTTTGATACCGCTGCCCGCTCTGCCCTGTACTCTGTACTCTTCGAGGTCGGTACGCTTGCCGTAGCCGTTTTCGGTAATGGTAAGCACTTCGCAATCCTCTTTGACTACGGTCATATCGACTACTACTTCGCCCTTGTCGAGTCTTATGGACTTAACGCCCATACTCGTACGTCCGGTAGCTCTTACGTCCTGCTCGTTGAAACGTATACACTTACCGCCGCTGGAAGCCATAATAATCTGGTCTTCGCCGCTGGTGATATGAACGCTTATGAGTTCGTCGTCCTCGCTTGCGAAGGTGATAGCCTTCTTACCGTTGGTCTGTATGCGTACGAATTCGTCAAGGGACGTTTTCTTGATGAGGCCTTGCTTGGTAGCCATCATCAGATAGCCCGTGCTTTCCTTGGGTACGGGAACGTATGCGTTGATGACTTCGCCGGGGTCGAGGTTGAGCAGGTTGATGATAGCTCTGCCCTTGGAGTTTTTGCTTGCTTCAGGTACCTGATAAGCCTTGCATCTGTAAACCTTGCCGAAGTTGGAGAAGAAGAGAATGAAGTTGTGAGTAGAAGTTGCGATAACGTTTTCTACAAAGTCCTCTTCTTTCGTCTTGTGCGCGGTAACTCCTACGCCGCCTCTTCTTTGAGTTCTGTACTCGTCGACGGGCATACGCTTGATATATCCGTCGTGGGTAATAGAGAGTACAACGTCCTCTTCTTCGATAAGGTCTTCGATATCGAGGTCGCTGTAATCGTAAGTGATTTCCGAACGGCGGGGGTCGTTGTATTTAGCTTTGATTTCGAGAAGTTCGTCCTTGATAATCGCGATAACTCTCTGAGGATTAGCGAGAATATCTCTGAGGTCAGCAATCTCTTTTTCGAGGTCGGCGAGGTCTTTTTGAATTTTCTCTACCTCGAGAGCGGTAAGTCTTTGCAATCTCATTTCGAGGATTGCAACCGCCTGTTTTTCGCTAAGCTCGAATTTTGAAGTAAGGTTTTCGATAGCAACCGCTCTGTCAGACGACTTCTTGATTGTTTCGATAACCTCGTCTATATTGGTCAAAGCCTTGACTAAGCCGAGCAAGATATGTTCTTTTTCGAGGTCCTTGTCGAGGTCAAACTGCGTACGGCGTACGATGACCGACTTCTGATGCTTGACGTACTCTTCGAGAATCTGCTTGAGGTTGATTATCTTAGGCGTACCGTCTACGAGCGCAAGCATAATCATAGAATGAGATATCTGAAGCTGAGTATGCTTGTACAGAGTATTGAGTACTACCTGCGCGTTGGCGTCTTTCTTGACGTCTACGACTATTCTCATACCGTCCTTGTCGCTTTGCTCGTGAATATCGGATATACCCTCTATTCTCTTTTGCTTTACGAGGTCTGCCATATTCTCTATGAGCTTTGCCTTGTTTACCTGATAAGGAATTTCGGTAATAATTATTCTCGACTTGCCGTTGTGGTTTTCTTCTATCTCTGCTCTGGCGCGGATTATGCAGTTACCTTTACCCGTACGGTAAGCGTTTTTGATACCCGAGCTGCCGAGAATGTAAGCTCCCGTAGGATAGTCGGGCGCGGGTATGTATTTCATAAGGTCTTCGATGTCTATATCGGGATTGTCGAGAAGCGCAACGGTACCGTCGATAACCTCTCCGAGGTTGTGAGGAGGAATGGACGTAGCCATACCTACCGCAATACCGTCACTGCCGTTGACGAGCAAGTTAGGATATCTCGAAGGAAGTACTACGGGCTGTTCTCTGGTATCGTCGAAGTTGGGATAAAAGTCTACCGTCTTTTTGTCGATATCTCTTATCATTTCGGCTGCGATTTTGCTAAGTCTTGCCTCGGTGTATCTGTAAGCTGCCGCGGGGTCGCCGTCCACGCTACCGAAGTTACCGTGACCGTCTACGAGAGTACATCTGATGGAGAAGTCCTGCGCAAGTCTTACCAAAGCGTCGTAAACCGAGCTGTCGCCGTGAGGATGGTATTTACCGAGCACGTCACCGACGATAAGCGCACACTTACGGTAGGGCTTATCGGAGGTCAGACCGAGTTCGTTCATATCGAAGAGGATTCTTCTGTGTACGGGCTTAAGACCGTCTCTTACGTCGGGAATTGCACGCGAAACGTTTACCGCCATAGCGTACGCGATAAACGAAGTTTTCATTTCGTTTTCGGCGTCTACGTTGATGACGTTGGTTTTGTCGAGCATTTCAAAAATATTATCTTTCTTTTCTTCCATAGTTCACCTCTTATACGTCCAAGTCTTTGACGAGATTTGCGTTTTCTTCGATAAACGTACGGCGTTTTTCAGGCTCGTCACCCATAAGCACGCTGAATATTTCGTCCGCCTTTTCCGCGTCGGTAAGATTTACTCTGAGAAGCGTTCTCGTTTCGGGATTCATAGTAGTATCCCAAAGTTGTTGAGCGTCCATTTCTCCGAGACCTTTGTAACGCTGTATTTCTGCTTTTCTGTCTATACTTACGAGGAATTCTTCGAGCGACGCGTCGTCGTAGAAGTAATTTTCCTTGCGGTTGCCCTTTTGCGTAACCTTATAGAGAGGAGGCTGAGCGATATATACGTGTCCCTGCTCGACTACAGGCTTCATAAATCTGTAAAGGAAAGTGAGCAGAAGTATTCTGATATGGCTGCCGTCTACGTCGGCATCGGTCATACAGATAATTCTGTCGTATTTGAGCTTATTTACGTCGCAGTCCTCGTGAATACCGCAACCGAAAGTAGTAATCATATTCTTGATTTCTTCGCTCTCGAGTACTCTGTTGAGACGTGCTTTTTCAACGTTGAGGATTTTACCTCTCAAAGGGAGAATTGCTTGGAATCTTCTGTCTCTGCCTTGCTTAGCCGTACCGCCCGCGCTGTCACCCTCTACGAGATAAATTTCGCACTTTCTGGGGTCTTTGTCCGAACAGTCTGCAAGCTTGCCGGGAAGAGTCGTAGATTCGAGTACGGACTTTCTTCTCGTAAGGTCTCTTGCGTTTCTTGCGGCGTCTCTTGCTTTTTTAGCGTTGACGGCTTTGAGTACGAGTTCCTTAGCGACCTTGGGATTTTCCTCCATAAATTCACCGAATTTCTCGAGGAATACCTTGGATACCGCGGCACGCATAAAGCTGTTGCCGAGTTTGCCTTTTGTCTGTCCTTCGAACTGAGGGTCGATGAGTTTTACGCTGACGACGGCTACAAGTCCTTCACGGCAGTCGTCACCCGAAAGTTTTTCCTCGTTTTTGAGTATTTTTTGCTCTATTCCGTAATCGTTGAAGAGTTTTGTAAGCGCAGTCTTGAAACCGTCGAGATGAGTACCTCCCTCGTGAGTGTTTATGTTGTTGGCGTAGCTGTAAATCGTCTCGCTGTAATTATCGTTGTACTGCATAGCGATTTCTATCTGATAATCGTTTGCCTCGTAAAAGACGTAGAAGGGCTTTTCCAAAAGTCCCTGGTCCTTGTTGAGTACGTCTACGTATTCCACGATACCGCCCTCGTAATAGAATTCCTGCTCCGCCTCTCTCAAAGGTCTGCTGTCCTTGAGGACTATTCTCAATCCCTTGTTGAGGAAAGCAAGCTCCTGAATACGCGCCTTTAAGGTATTGTAGTCGAAATCTACCGTTTCGAATATATCTCTGTCAGGATAGAAGGTGATTGTCGTACCGCGTCTTTCGGTTTTTCCGACAACAGCGAGGGGACGCTGAGCAACGCCGCGGTTGAAGGACATTTTGTAGAGATTGCCGTTTTGAGCGACTTCTACGTCGAGCCATTCGGAAAGCGCGTTTACGCACGAAACGCCTACGCCGTGCAGACCGCCCGAAAACTTGTATCCGCCGCCGCCGAATTTACCGCCCGCGTGGAGCTTGGTCAATACGACTTCTACCGCCGACTTGCCCTCTTTCTCGATGATACCCGTAGGTATGCCGCGGCCGTTGTCGATTACGCGCACCGCTCCTTCGGGTAATATCTCGACGATAACTTTGTCGCAATAACCCGCCATAGCCTCGTCGATAGAGTTATCGACTACTTCGTAAACGAGATGGTGAAGACCTCTCTCGTCGGTAGAGCCGATGTACATACCGGGACGCTTTCTAACAGGCTCGAGACCTTCGAGCACCTGAATGTCTTCCTGAGTATAATGTTGTTTTTCGTTTGTACTCATTTTTACCTCCATAGAAATAAGGTTTTGCGAGTTACGCGCACACATACGCACACGTGTATACGCAAAATTATAATATTATAATAAAATTATTATATCATATAAAAAACTTAATCTCAACTAAAAAAAATGTTTTTTGAAAAAATAATTTACGCTTTCGTCAAAAAAAGCCCCTGAGAGGGAAAATACGGGGAATTTCCGCTTTGTCGAAAGATTACTTTAAACGGGCTTAAAATTAAAAACAGGGCATATTGCAAGCCCTCACACGCGATTTTATAAAAAACAGTCTGTATAAATATTTATACATACATATTTTTTATACCTCTTAAGAAAATAAAACTCTTTTATAATAAAATTATGAAATTATTTAAATCCCAAAAGGTTTTTATTGTTTCAAAAGAAAAAGACGCGTCTCTTTTACGAAAACGCGTCTTTTCAGGTAGGTTTTTATATAGTCAAATTTATGCTCTCTTTATTTATTCCTTGCGTATTGGCAGTAATCCATTTTTTCCAGTTTGCCTGATACCAGAAGGAGTATATGCCGAGAGTGATTATCGTAAGCAGCGTCCATAATACGTACTTACCGAACAAGCTTCCGCCCTTTCCTGTAAATTGTTGTTTATATCCGTCAATTACGGTGTGATTTGCCTTCCATCTTTCAAGCCGGCATTTAGCCCAGGCAAAACCTATCGTCAAAGTAACAATCGTCAGAAGCACCGCGCCCAGACGCGCAAAAAACAATCCGAACGCACCGCCCGTAAACTCTGATTTTTTATCCTCTCCGGCTTCGTCGACGTAGTGAGTATGCGATACAATCCATTGTTTCATTTTTACTACCAGCCAGAAAGAATATATTCCCAGCGTGATAACGGTGAGAAAAACCCACAGTACGTATTTGCCGAAAAGCTGAAGTCCGTTGCCGTCAAAGTAGGTTTTTCTGCCGTTTATTTCAGTATTCGCCGCTACCCACTTATAATAGAAACACACCATAGAAGGATATGCAAGCCCAAGAGTAATTGTCGATACCAACGTTACGAGCAGTCTTATAAAAAACAATCCGAACGCACCGCTTGTAAATCTGGATTTTTTTTCTTCTTCAAAAAAATCCACAGGCGCAATAATCCATCTGTCACTGTCTTCGGGCTGTATGACTTCTTGCTCTTTTTTTGACTTTTTCTTTGAATCCTTGGCTTTTTTATCCTCTTTTGAGTTTTCCTCGGATTGAACAGACTGAAGTTTCTGTTCCTTCTTTTCTTCTTCCGCCTGTCTAAATTTATCCCCTCTTCTGACTACGGTCTTTTTTACTTCGTCTGTGCTTTTGAACGTGTTTGTTTCATTCGCAGATATGAAATGTTCTACGTTGTCGGGGTCGTATTCCATTTTCATATTGGAATATAACCCTGTTGGATGTCCGCAATTGGGACAATAAGGTCCGCTTACCTCTTTTCCGCAATTATCGCAAATCATAATTAATCTCCTTTCCCCTTTAAAGCCCCTTATTTTTTAAAGTACTTTAATAATACTATAACTTATTATAAAAGTCAATTTGCACTTTTTTTCGATTAATAAATTATAAACGATACGGTACATAGTACCGTAAATATAATATTTTTAAATAAATTTATAAATAATCACTTCGAAAAACAATTAATCATCTCAAAAATTTAATAATTTTTTAATAATATTCCTTTTAAAAAACAATTAATCTGTATGAAATATTTTTAAATCATTATAATAAAACAAAAGCAATTTTCAGAATTGCTTTATTCAGTTGCGGTATAAACGCAAAATGTAGTAAAATACAGGTATGCACTTAGAAAGCGTTACTCTCAAAAATTTCAGAAACTACCAAGACAAGACCGTATTGTTCAAAGACGGTCTGAATATTATAGTGGGACAAAACGCAAGCGGCAAAACAAATCTGTTAGAGAGCGTTTACGTAGCGGGCATAGGTCGTTCTCCCCGTACTAATAAATACAAGGATATGATACGCTGGGGAAGCGAATACGCCTATATCAAAGTAACAATCAAAAAAAACAAATCCACTCATACGATAGAATACTCTATCGACCGACAGGATAAAAAGCGTATTGCGATAGACGGCATACCTCTTGTCAAACTCAGCGAGATACTGGGTATGCTCAATATAGTGTTTTTCTCTCCCGACGAGATGAAACTTGTCAAAGAAAGTCCCGTAGAAAGAAGAAGATTTATGGATATAAGTCTTTCTCAGCAAAATAAAAATTATTTCAACGCACTGTCAAAATACAATGCAATCGTAGCTCAGCGCAACAAACTTTTAAAGGAAGAACACAATCCCGATAAAATAAAAGAGATGCTCTACGGCTGGGATTCTCAGCTTGCTTCTTACGGTGCGACCATAATTTTGAAGAGATACGAATTTATAGAAAAAATAAAAGTTTTTGCACGCAATACTCATTCTGAAATAAGCAATAATTCAGAAAATCTTCAACTTGAATACGAATGCGAAATACCTCAGGGAGAAATAAGCTCTATAAAGGAAGAGTTTTTGAAAAAACTCAACGAAAACTTTGAAAAAGATTTGTCTTTGCAATACACTTCTTTCGGATGCCACAGGGACGATATATCTATAAAAATAAACGGTGTAGACGCCCGAAAATTCGCTTCGCAGGGACAACAACGCACTGTTGCGCTGTCTTTAAAACTTGCAGAAATCAGTTTTTTTGAAAGCGAAACGGGAGAAAAACCCGTACTTCTGCTCGACGACGTACTCAGCGAACTCGACGCTTCAAGACGTGAAAAACTCCTTAAACTGTCTGCAGGACTTCAGACTTTAATCACCTGTACCGAGTTTGAAGAAAATTTAAATCATAATCTTATCAAAATACCTCAATAAAGAGCGTTTATTCTTATTGATAATAAAAATTTTATTATCAAATCTGCTTGTTTTTTGTTTATAAATCAAATATATTTTTTTGAATTTTTCTATTTATATAAATATAATTGAAATTTTAAGCCGTCTATAGTATAATATACGTATGGAAGAAAGCAAAAAAATCTGGGACGTATTGTTGCTCGGAATATCAAACAATATATCTACCGTAAGTTACGATATGTGGTTCAAAAATCTTGAACCTCTTACTATCGCTTACAATAAACTCATTCTGGTAGCCAACCTCAAGTCGGCTAAAAACACTATAAACAAAAATTACCGCAATATTATTCTCGACGAGATTAAAAAGCTCAATACTTACGTTGATGATTATCTTATAATCACGCCCGAAGAAATACCGGTATATCAGACAAAAATCGAAGATGAAAAGAAAGAAGAAAATTCTAATTACTCTTCTATTTTCGACCCTAATTTTACTTTCGATAAATTCGTAGTAGGCTCTTCTAACCAAATAGCTTACGCTGCCGCAAAAGCCGTAGCAAGCCAACCGGGTACACTTCACAATCCTCTCTTCATATACGGAGGCGTAGGACTTGGTAAAACTCACATTATGCACGCTATCGGCAACGAGATTTTAAAAAACAATAAAAAGTCAAAAATTCTATATTGCACTACCGAACAGTTTGTAAATGACTTTATAGACAGTCTTAAAAATTCAAAAGACAATATTGAAAATATTAAATTCAGGGAAAAATACAGAAGAGTCGACGTACTTATGCTTGACGATATACAGTTTCTGTCAGGCAAGATAACTAGTCAGGAAGCATTGTTTCATACGTTCAACGACTTGTATCAGTCAAAAAAGCAAATCGTAATATCTTCTGACCGTCATCCAAGAGAACTCACTTTCCTGGAAGAAAGACTTCAGTCAAGATTCTCAAGCGGTCTTACGGTAGACATATCTTTGCCCGACCTCGAGACGAGAATAGCAATACTTCAGAAAAAGGCTTTCTTTAAAAACGTAAACCTTCCTATAAACGTAGTTTACTTTATCGCAGAAAAATTCGATAAAAACGTAAGAGAACTCGAAGGCGCGCTTCAAAAAGTAATTTTCTATTGTCAGCTCAAAGGTCAGCAACCCGACAATATAGATATAATAAAAGAAGCCCTGAAAGACGATATTGACGTAACTACTCACATACTTTCGCTCGACAGTATAGTAGACGCTACCTGCTCTTATTTCAACATAAAAAAACAGGAAGTTATCGGAAAGAAAAAACTCAAACAGATAGTAATGGCAAGACAAATCGCTATCTATCTCATAAACGACCTTTTGGGAGTACCTCTTGCTACGATAGGCAGTTATTTCGGAGGAAGGGACCATACTACCATTATCTACGCAAGAGATAAGATAGAAGAATTGTCAAAGACCGACAATATGATTGCCACTCAGATAAAAGACATCAAGAATATGATACAAAAGAAGTAAAATAAAAGAGTATTTTATTCTTAAAATTTATAGTATTTTTATAATTAAAAGACATAAAATACCTTCTTTTGAAATCTTTTGTGTATATTGTGGATAACATTAAAAACTTATCAACATATTTATACCCCTGTTTGTTGATAAATTTTTAGGATATAATGCGGTAAATACCACTTATCAACATATTCACAGACATTATTATGATATATTATTATCTATCAATATATAAATAAATACATTAATTGCTTTAGCATAAATATGAGGTGACTTATGAAGTTTATTTGCAACGGTATGGATTTGTCCGACGCTTTGTCAAAAGTAATGAAGGCATTGCCTTCTAAAAAGAGTATGCCTATTCTCGAAGGCATAAAGTTCAGCGCGTTCAAAGATACCCTCACTGTTATGGCTACGGATATTGATTTTGTAGTAGTTATGAAAATAAGAGCGGATATTATTCTCGAAGGAGAAGTACTCGTTCCCGGCAGAACTATCTGCGAGTATATAAGAAAAATAAGCAAGGAAAACATAATAGAGTTTGACAGCGATATAGAAAAGGATAAGCTTTGCATCACTCACTGCGACAGCTTTATTTACCTTGCTACTATGAATATAAACGAATATCCTTCCATTGAAGAGCAAAAGTACGATATGCAGCTTACTATAAAGCAGAAGGATTTCAAAGATTTGGTCAATAAGACTATATTTGCTACTTCCACCGAGGAAGTAAGACAACAACTCAAAGGCTGTCTTATCTCCGTCAACGGAAAAGAAATTAAGAGCGTAGGTCTTGACGGTTACAGACTTGCAGTATGCAACAAAGAGCTTGACAATGAATATCCTTCAAAAGAGATTATAGTACCCGCTAAGAGCCTTAGCGAAATATCCAAACTTTTTGAGGACGAAGAAAATGAAATTACCCTAAATATCAACGACAAGAAAATGTGCGTTGAGTTTGACAACACAAAGGTTATCACTTCTTTGATAGCAGGTCAGTTTATAAAATATCAGTCCACCATTCCCACTACTTTCGAAACGGTAGTAACAGTAGACAGAGCAAGTCTCGAGTACAGTATGGACAAGGTAGACGTAATTGCCCGTATGGACAAAAACAACTACATTAAGATGGACATAAAAGAAGGTAAAATGACCATCTACTGCAATACTGCCACCAGCAACATAAAGGAAGTAATAAATACCTTTACCAGCGGTAAGGATATGAGCGTAAATCTCAACGCAAAGTATCTCACTGACTGCATCAAAAATACTCAGGACGAATATATCTCTATGAAGTTTTTAAACAGCAATTCGCCTATCGTAATTACTCCTATAGAGAGCAATGAGTATTTGTATCTTATTTTGCCTATACGCAGTAGATAGGCGACCTTGTATAAGGGCGCGCCTTTTCCTTTTGTCTGCGGTACACCCGTGGCAGTTACGTACATCTAGTACGCGCCTTTGCGGGCGACCTAGAAAAAGAAAAAATCACCCCCTTATACAAGGTCGCACGGAGTGGGTAATAAAATTTTGATAAATTTTAAAACTTATAAAATAATACTACTCTCCGTACTAATGTGAGGGTGGTTTTTTATAAGTTTAATTAAATAATATTTTTTAAAAGGCAAATAAAAAAACCGCTCAATTAAGAGCGGTATTTATTTTTTATTGATTAATCCATCAAAAAGCCTTTTCTTTTGCCGTTTTTGCCTTTAGGATATTCTCTAACGCGGGTGATAAAATCGGTATTGATAAGCTGAAGTCCGTCGCGCGTTTCTATAAGTACGGCATTTTCTTTTACGTCTTTTATAATTCCGTCAACAGACGTATTGTTTATGCAATATATAATACAGTCTTTTTCTACAAAACTCTGAAGAAGTTCGTTCATATTTTGATTTAGTCCCCTTTTTCTTTTTATGTTTCTTTTGACTATATAAGCCGTCAATATCTTGTTTGACGACATAATTATCATCAAAAAAATCACGGCAATTATTATAGGCAATAAGTAATTTATATTCATAATTTAAAAAATAATTATAACAATTTATATTACCCCACTTCTTGCAAGCACGAAGAGTGTGTAGAGTTTATCTTTTTCAGATTTTATCTTATTTATTACCCACTTCGTGCGACCTTGGAGAAGGGTGTAGAGTTGGCTTTTTCGAGGTCGCCCGCAAAGGCGCGTACTTGCAGTATTTAATTGAGTTTAACTGCTCTAAAAATAATTATATATTACATACTTTCGTGCAAGCACGGAGAGTGGTGTGATTTTTTTAATTTTAAGAGAGTTCGCGAGCGGAGCGTACTAGATGTACGTGACCGAGCGTAACTGCTCGCCAAAATTATAAAAGGCGCGCCGCTATACGCGCTTGCCTATTTAATTTTGGCGAGAATATCGTAAATTCTGTCCAAATCCTCCGCCGTATAATAATCTATAAAAATTCTTCCTTTATTATTAGTACCTACGGCATTTACTTTAGTACCGAATTTCTTCTGCATAATATTAGCAAGGTCTTTCAGTTCTACGGGCAATTCAGTAGGTTTTTTATCGCTCTTTTTAGGATTGAGATAATTTCTTACCATTATCTCCAGCTGACGTACGCTGAGTTGCTTATCGCAGGCTGCGATAGCGTATGTATTCTGTACTATATAGTCCTTTATGGAAGACAGGCATCTTGCGTGGCCTGCGGAAAGTCTGCCGTTGATGACCATATCTATTACTACGGGATTGAGATTGAGAAGTCTCAAAGAGTTGGTAATGACAGGACGGGATTTTCCCAGTCTGTCGGCAAGCTGTTCTTGCGTAAAACCGTATTCGTCTATAAGTGCCTTATAAGCCTGAGCTTCTTCGATAGGATTGAGGTCCTGACGCTGAAGGTTTTCAATAAGGGCAATTTCTTTGCGCTGTTTTGAGCTGAGTTTTTTGATGATAACGGGTACGGTGGTATTGCCCGCTATTTTGCTTGCTCTGTATCTTCTCTCACCTGCTACTATCTCGTAGGTATCGTCTCCGACGGGGCATACGATAATAGGCTGAATAACGCCGTAATTTTTGATAGAAGCGGCAAGTTCTTCGAGAAGATTTTCATCGAATTTTTTTCTGGGCTGATTAGGATTAGTGATAATCTTTGCAAGCGACATCAACTCAACGCCTTCAGTGAGTTTGCCGTCCTTATCGTAAGAAGTAATCTGCTCGTCGATATCGAGCATTTTTTCTATATTAGAGCCGTTACTTTCCTTTTTCATAAGTAACCTCCTGTACACGCTTTTTGAGGTAAAACCTTAAAATATTTTATATTATTATACCAAACAAAAAAAATATATGCAAGAATTTAACCTACAACTTGACAGAATAATAAAAAACAGAACAATAAATATAAAATTTAAAAGTTTTTTCTTATATACGTCTTTGAATTTTCAATATAAAAAAAGGCATATACTTGCGTCGTATATACCTTGTTATTTGTTATTGAAATACAAAAAAGCTTCAAACAATAGGAGATATTCTGGGTTTGTTTCCGCCTCTCGGATATTTTTTCGGGCAGTCGCCTGTTTTTTTTATTGTCAGTATGTATCTTTTTTCACCGTCCGGGAGAGAACTCTCATAAATATTATCTGTTTCGGAGTTTAGAATACTAAGTATTTTCTGTGAATTTTTTAATTCTTCCTGATAATTAATACCCTTATAAGCCAAAAGGTATCCGCCTTTTTTGATCAAAGGCAAAGTATACTCAGCCAGCGTAGGAAGAGCCGCTACAGCCCTTGCAACGCAACAGTCGAATTTTTGAAAATTAATACGCGCAAAGTCCTCTGCACGCGAGTGAAAACATTCTACGTTGTCAAGCGCGAGCTGTCTTTTCAATTCTTCTATAAAAGTGATTTTTTTATTTACGCTGTCTACGAGAGTAAAATTTATATCGGGATTTATTATAGCAAGAGGAATTGACGGAAAGCCCGCTCCGCAACCTATATCGCATACGCTTTTTGCATTTATGTTTTTGAGTATGACGTTTCCTAAAAAACTGTCAATAAAGTGCTTTGTCTCTACGCCTTCTCTATCCGTAATAGCCGTAAGATTGAATTTTTCGTTCCACTCGATAAGAAGCTCGAAACAGCGTGAAAACTTATCCGCATATTTTTGTGCGGAATAACCGTTGTTTTCTAAAAATTCACATAACAAAGGTAAATTTTCCATAGCTTTTGAGTCTGTCCGTTATACGAATAATATAAGAGGTATAATATCAGAGTTTGTTTTTTGCAAGATATACCAAAAGCACGGTAATATCCGCGGGAGAAACTCCGCTTATTCTCGAAGCTTGCGAGAGATTGAGAGGACGGATTTTATCGAGTTTTTGCCTTGCTTCTATTCTCAGTCCCTTTATATCGTTATAGTCAATATTCTCAGGCAAAACCTTATTTTCCAGCTTGTTGATATCCTCTATCATAGCTTGCTGTTTGACGAGATATCCGGCATATTTGACGGTAGTCGCGACTTCTTCCATACATCTTCTGTCCAGAGTTTTCAGCTCGTCAAAGTTATCCGTAAGCATATCGTAGGTAATGCCTGCGCGCTTTAGCATATCCTTATAGGATAAACCGTTGTTTGGTACGGATTCTCCTATCGACTCGAAAAATGCGCGGTATTCTCTGGGAGGTATGATTTTGTCCAGCTTTTTGTCGATTTCTTTTATTGTATTTATTTTAGTCTGCAGATTTTGCCATCTTTCGTCTGATACCAGTCCTACTTCTCTTCCGATAGGAGTAAGTCTTTGGTCAGCGTTTTCTTGTCTTAAAAGAAGTCTGTGTTCTGCTCTTGCCGTCATCATACGGTAAGGCTCATTGGTGCCTTTTGTAACCAAATCGTCGATTAGTACGCCTATATACGAACTGTCTCTTTTGAGTACTACGTAGTCGGCGTTTTTAAGATAACGCGACGCGTTGATGCCCGCCATAATACCCTGAGCGGCGGCTTCTTCGTATCCGCTGCTTCCGTTGAGCTGTCCCGCGAGGAACAGTCCCTGTATATCCTTTGTCATAAGATAAGGAGTAAGGCAAAGCGAATCTATGCAGTCGTATTCGATGGCGTAAGCAAATCTGAGTATTTTTACCTTTTCAAGACCTATAACGCTTCTGTACATTTCGAGCTGTACGTCGAAAGGAAGTGAGGAAGACATACCCTGCACGTACATTTCGTCCGTAAGCGAGCTTTCGGGTTCGATAAATATCTGATGTCTTTCCTTGTCGGCAAAGCGCATTACCTTGTCTTCAATCGACGGGCAGTATCTGGGACCTATGCTGTGAATAGAGCCGTTGTACAAAGGAGAACGGTCGATATTCTGCATAATGATATCCTTGGTTTTTTGAGTGGTATAAGTGAGATAACACACTTCCTTGTTGGGTACGAATCCCTTTGTCATAAAGGAAAAAGGATATATATTATCGTCGCCTTTCTGCACTTGCATTACGTCGAAGTTGATTGACTTTTTATCGACTCTTGCGGGAGTACCCGTCTTGAATCTTCTTGTGGGAATACCGAGTTTTATAAGGCTGTCGGTAAGGCGCGTAGCGCGCGCAAAACCGTTGGGTCCCGTCTTTGTTACGTTGTCGCCGATTATTATGTGAGCGTTTAGATATACGCCCGTTGCTACTACTATCGCGTCGCAGAAAAACTCTTGATTGAGAGTAGTTTTTATACCGCAGACTTTGCCGTTTTCGACAAGTATTTCCGCGACTTCTCCTTGCAGAATATCCAAATCAGGCTCGTTTTCGAGTACGCGCTTCATATAGTGATGATAGAGAGTTTTGTCGGCTTGTCCTCTCAAAGACTGTACCGCCGCGCCCTTGCCCATATTGAGCATACGAATCTGCAAAAGATTATGGTCGGCTGATATTCCCATCTGTCCGCCGAGAGCGTCGATTTCTCTTACTAAGTGGCCTTTTGCCGTACCGCCGATAGCGGGATTGCAAGCCATAAAAGCTATCGCGTCCAAAGACAAAGTTACTACCAGCGTCTTATGTCCCAGGCGCGCCAAAGCAAGGCACGCTTCTACTCCCGCGTGTCCCGCGCCTATTACTATCGCATCGTAATTTTTATCGTAACTGTCCAACATATTTCTTGCCTTTGTAATTTACGATTATTATATCACACGCTCTTTGTATTTGCAAACGCATACCGCGTGTGTTATAATTAAATTATGAAGACGATAGCAACTATATCCACCCCCGTTGGAAAAGGCGCGATAGCCGTAGTCAGAATGAGCGGAGACAAGGCTTTGGAAATTGCCTCCCACATTTTTTCTACTAAAAAACTCGCTAGTTTTAAGGACGCTTCCCCTAATTATATGTATTACGGCACGGCGGATATAGGAAAGTTTAAAGACAATATATTAGCCGTTTATTTCAAAGCACCTCATTCGTATACGGGAGAAGACCTCGTGGAATTTCAATGTCACGGCGGAGTAAGGCTCGTGAGTGAGCTTTTAAGACGCTGTATCGACTTAGGCTGCGACGTAGCAGACAAGGGAGAATTTACCAAGCGTGCTTTTCTCAACGGCAAAATTGCCCTGAGCGATGCCGAAGGTATAATTGATATGATAAACGGCGAAAGCAGTGCCGCACTCAATGCGGGTTATCGTCTGTCAAGCGGAGACATAGCCCGTAAAATCACCTCTTTGCAGGACAGACTACTCGACTGCGTTTCGCATCTTGAAGCAAGTCTGGATTATCCCGAGGAGATGGAGGAAGAGGCGCGCGCGGACGGCAAGGCAGTAAGCAAGGATATAACCGACGAGCTGAAAAAATTGCTCAATACCTCACGCACGGGTGGATATATCAGACAGGGAATCAACGTAGCGATAATCGGTCAGGCCAACGTAGGAAAATCCTCTCTTCTCAACGCGCTTTTAGGAAAACAGCGCGCCATAGTTACCGAGATAGCAGGCACTACGCGCGACAGTCTCGAAGAAACGCTAGAGGTCAAGGGCGTGCTTTTGCGTCTTATCGACACAGCCGGCATACGCGAAACCAGCGACGTAGTTGAGGCTATAGGCGTGGAGAGAAGTATAGAGGCGGCGAAAGGCAGCGATATAATACTCTTTCTGACAGAAGCGGGACGAGATTTAAACGACTACGAAAAAGACCTTATCTCCCGTTTTGACAAGGATAAGAAAATACTTCTCGTAATAAACAAATGCGACCTCTATTCCGATACCCGCGACGGCGTACGCATAAGCGCGAAAAAAGGTCAAGGAATAGACGAATTAAAAGAAAAAATCGTCGATACCGTCATAGGCACATTAGATTCTTCCGGCGACGTCATCACCAACGAGCGACACGCACAAGCAATAGCCCGCGCGCTAGAAAGCGTCATCAACGCCTCTTTGAATATAGATACTCTCCCTACTGAATGCGTGCTTATAGATTTGAGAGATGCCTACGTAGCTTTAGGAGAGATAACGGGAACGACTGCGACGGAAGAGATAGTAGACAGAATATTTTCCAAGTTTTGCTTAGGCAAATAGGCGACCTTGTATAAGGGCGCGCCTTTTCCTTTTATCTGCGACGCTCCTACTCAGTCACGTACGGCAAGTACGCTCCTGTCGTAGTCGGTCTTGAAAAAGAAAAAATCACACCCTTCTCCAAGGTCTCACGAAGTTAATAATAGTTAATTTTACTCTCGCACGAAGTGTGTAAATTAGCGGCGCATATTTTGCCTTTATCTGCGACGCTTGCGCTCAGTTACGGTTCGCTCACCTCGACAAAATACCCACGCTTCCGAAGTATCGAAAGCGTAAGGCAAGACGTCGGGTTCGCTCTATACCGACCAAACGAAAGGGTGTATATTAGCTAAAGCGAATATAACCCTTTGTCGGTACTGTCTTCAAGCGGATAAAATATATATACTCCGCTCGCGAACTCTCTTAAAATTCGCAAAATCGCACCACTCTCCGCGCTCGCTTTCGCTCACCTCGACAAAATACCTACGCTTCCGAGGTATCGAAAGCGTAAGGCAAAATGTCGGGTTCGCTCTATACCGACAAAGTCGTAATAGAGTGGTAAGGATAACGGTTTTTTGAGATTGATTGCGAAGGGCGCATACTTTGCGTATGTAACCGAGCAAGAATATCGCAATAAAAGGCGCTAGGCGTGCCGCTATATTACGGCGCAAACGAAACGGTATATATTAGCTAAAGCAAATAAAACCCTTTGTCGGTACCGTCACTTATCTTTATGGACACTTTTTATCAAGTATTGCTACACCACTAATTCCATTTTTCGTTGCAAAAGGGTTTTGACTGGTACTGCGATTATTTTTTAGCAGATTGCTTTATCTGGGAATGA
>CALWHJ010000001.1 GCA_944380355.1 uncultured Christensenellaceae bacterium | reverse complement strand
GAGCCTTGACAATACGGCAAGTATTGCCTGCGTCTCTCGCCTTGTAAGCGTGGCTGTTTGTCTGTCCTAAACGCTCATACCCGTCGCTCTCCTCGGCCGCTAGGGGCGTGCTTTAGCGTAAAGGAATAATTATCGCATTAACTCTTTCCTTATATATGCGCCTATTTTCTCTTTAATTTGCTACGCACCACAAGCGGCTTATGTCTGCCACCCTCCTCGGTCGCTGTATTTAAACAATTAGCAAGTGCGTCTCTCGCCTTGTAAGCGTGGCTGTTTGTCTGTCCTAAACGCTCACACCCGTCGCTCTCCTCGGTCGCTAAATGAGATTACTGTCAAAGAGGAATGAGTATTGCCTGCGTCTGTTTTTTATTTGCAGGCACATTAACTGAATAAAAAAAGGACGCGTTTGCACGCGCCCTTTTAAAATTTAATGCTCAAAATTATTCGTCTTTCTTATCCGATTTATCGGTATGGTCGGTTAAATCGAAGTCTTTGGATTTGCTCAATATATCAACCGTGTCGTTTTGCTCGTCATATTCGAGAGTATGAGCCTGACCCGGCACGGGTTGAATTCTGTTGCGCTGTCTTTCTATAACTTCCTTTACGAAAGCAGGAGAGGAGAAGAGTATAACGCCAACAACTATTACTATTACGATATCAACGAATACAAACGAGTTGTAAGCCGCGGAATAAAGAGCTATACTGCTGTATTCCGATTCTACGGCGTATGCACCGAATGCGAATACTCCCGAGAGGAAGTGTGTTATGTATCTTGCGATACCTGTAAATATAGCTCCGAGCATAAAGGAAACCTGAGGAAGCTTTTTCAAAGCCTGTATTTCGCAGAATACTCCCGCAAAAGCAATAGCCGAGAATGCGATGGGATAGTCGAGCAAGAATTGAGCGGGGTGTACGATATAGGGGTCCTGAATTGCCTGCAATACACCGTAAATAATTCCCACGAGATAACCCTTTTTGATGCCGAAAATATACGAGAATATCATAATAGGGAGCAAAGATGCGAGGGTTACGCTACCGCCTTGAGGAAGCTTGAAAAGTCTTACGTACGAAAGAGCAAAGCTCATTGCGATACATACGGCGGCAAAAGCAACAGAGCGGCTGTTGAATTCGAAAGTAGTATGTCTGCCTACGGAGAAAACTATCGCGATAGACAATGCTACAAGGCAAACCGCTGAAACGTACAGGGCAGCGGACTTGAGATAATTAGAATAGTAGCCGTCGTCTTTGATGTTTTTAGAATAGTAGGTGCCTATGAGAGAAAGGCATACTATTGCCGCAGCTACGCATATAATGATAGCCGTAAAAATGAGAGCTTTAGCTACTTGCTGATTAATGCGGTTTTTGAGGTATATGAGAAACATACACAAAAACATCGTGATAAACAGCACGAGGATAGGCCAGAACAGCAAGGGGGGAAGAGTGTCTCCGTCCGCGGTAGTTACGGCCAAAGTGAAAAGATTGTTCATAACAGATACTCCTTTTATTTATTTCCGCCGAAAATGAAAATAAAAAGCACCCACAAGGGGTGCAAAGAAATGTCTACGCTCTTTCGTTCAAGTATTATCTTGACCGATTCAAGTGGTATAATCTCAGCTTTTTACAGCACCCACGGCGAATATTGTTATCAAATAGAATATATTACAAAATATTTTCAAAGTCAACAAAATAATTGCCTTGCGAATAAAAAAACCAAACAAATTTCCATTTAGACTTATACAAAACTAAAAAAAAGAAAAAGAACTACGACTTGAGCGAAAATCTAAGCGGGATAGTGCAGTAAAAATTAGGACGGCTATACTCAAGAAAAAAAAACAAAATAAGAGCCGATTTTAGAAATTGTATTATATATTACGTAAAGATATTACAAGGCTTAGACTAATATAAAAAAAACAGACCGCCGAAGCGGTCTGTAATTTTTGATTTGTGCGATTAAGGCTTATTTGCCGGCGTTGCCGAGCTTGAATTCGGTAACTTTAATCGTAGCGTTGATATCTGCGGGAAGTCCTGCAAGAAGCTTGTCAAGACCTGTAGCGTGGCCGCTAATGGTGATAGCTTCGCCGTTTACGGTGATACTTGCATCCAAAGTAGCAGTGCTGGTAACTTCGCCGGTTACTTCATCCTTGATATCGAACTTAGCGCCGTCAAGATTTACCTGAGCGGAACCGCCCTTGATGATGATAGACAAAATCTCAATGTAAGGCTTGATGGAAGCAAGAATTTTGTCAGTCTTTTCTTCATCGGTTTCGCCGGAAACAGAACCGCTTTGGTCGCCGGAAGGCTCTTCAGTAGAAGGCTCATCGGGAGTAGGCTCTTCAGGGGTGGGTTCTTCAGCGGGGAAGAGATTTGCGATAGTGGAGATTGCATCTGCAATGGTGAGACCGGAAATGTTAACGTCCATACCGAGAGCGCCGAGCTCAGTTGCGCTAACCTTCAAAGGAGCGCCGGCAGCAGCTCTGCTGAGTTCGAGCTTGAGGAGGGACTTGTCGGTTTCGGAAGCAGTCTTGCTCTTGATGTCGATGAGCATATAGTCAACAGCTTTTTCGAGTACGTCGCCTACGCAAGTCAAGATTTCCTGAGTGGTGGGTTTAACGGTAACGCCGTCAACTACCTTGTCAGCAGGGAAAGTCATACCGATAAGAGCGGTAGGATCAGCATCGATAGCGAGAGTTACGTTGTAATCGCCGTTGGGGATGTTGAGGTTAAGGGGACCTACGGAAGCCTTAATATCCTTGTCGAAGTTAACTTCGCCCTTCAAAGTGAAGTTGAGAGCGTTTACTACTTTAGCTTCATATACGGAGGTAGGAGCCAACTTAACCATAGAGGTCGAAGGAGCTACAAAGAAGTCTGCGCTTACGGTAGCGGAGAAGTCTTTAGCGATGTCGAGTTCGAGCAAAGTACCCTTATTGTTGGTCTTGTTAATCTTCACGTTTTTAGCGCCGCAAGAGAGTTCAGCCTGAATGTTCTTGAGAGTGGTGTCTACGCCGGAACCTTCAAAAGTGAACTGGAGAGCAACGGTAAGCTTAGGAAGAATGTCAACGAGCTGAGCAACCTTGAGGTCGATGCCGAGCTTTTCGAGGTAAGGGTCAACCATAGGAGAACCTACGCTTTCGAGCAAGCCGCCGAGACCGGTAGAGCTCTTATCCTGAAGGAGGGTGGTCAAAGGAAGCTCGAGACGAGCAACTTTACCGTCCTTGCTAATCTTGGTGTCGCCGAGACCACCAACGGTTTGGATGATGATACCGGAGAAGTATTCGCTGAGAGCGTCGAGAACGGTGCCCTGAGCTTCTTCACACCAAGAATCGCTGATATCAGCATTTTGGTCTTTAATTACGTCTTTAACTTTTACGGCCTGGAGAGCGAGGTTGCCGCCGGGGCCTTGGAGATATACCTTGTCGTTGTAATTTTTGCCGAGGCTTTCATCGTAGTATGCGCCGAAAGCAACAGAGTTGTCGGCTTTATCGGTTACAACAAGGCTGAAAGCGTTGGTGTTGTCGTCAGCTTTGTTAAGACCGAGTTTTACTGCGAAAGCAATTCCGTAATTCTTGGTGGATTCACCGTACGTAGCTTTTACGTCAAGGTTTGCTGCAATCTCAGTGTTGTTGAGAAGAGCATCGGTAGGTGCCAGATTGTTGATAGCGTTGTCCATCATAGCAGCGAGAGCTTCTGCTTCGATGTCGTCCCAATCGCCTTCTTCGTCACAAGCGGTGAGACAAACAGCTGCCATAGAAAGAACCATCACTACAACCAACAAGGCAACAATGATTTTTTTGTTCTTCATAATTGTAATAACCTCCTAGTTATTCATATATTTTACTAAATTAATTATAAAGTAAATAGGCGCGGGTGTCAATACTTTTTTTTCTTAAAAATTTTTATCAAATTTTACATTTAAGCTAAAAATCGGCTTATATGACGGAAAAGCTCGCAAGCGATAAATTGACGTTATAAAAAATTTACAATGTAAGAATTCTTAAGGTTATAAAAATAACGTTAAATACAGGATTTTTCAATAGGTTAGATGTAATAATAGGTATAGGAGTTTTTGTCTTTGAGGTACAAAAGGCTTAATCGAGGGGGTTGCAAGGCCAGAAGAAAATTTTTGTCACAATTTTTTTAAGTTATTGAAAACGGACAAAAGTTTTGTTATAATAAGAAAGTAAGTCAGGCAAGTGAGGTATATATGGAAAAGTATTGCGGAAAAATAATCGACTGGGAAAAGACGGGCAAGAATTTAGAATACTTAAGACGCCACAACGTCAATCTCATTAAAAAGATATGCGAATATTGCAGAAGTCAGGAAGACAGTAAAAATTATTGTTCCGGCGGAGAGAAGTGCAAGACTTGTGCTTTCGATATGGATACTCACATATCGCGCAATGAGCTTGCTAGCGCGGTAGTCGGTTGGTCGGACAGTCAGGTAGCCAACTGGGAGGATGCCAGAAGCGTAATATCCATAGAGGATTTGTTTGTATATTGCGAGCTTTGCGAAATGAAGCTCGAGGAGATACTCATATTTGCAGATTAAGGATAAAAATATTTACCAGGAAGAAAACGAGAAAAAGCAGACTTCGGTCTGCTTTTTGTATTTAAAGGATTTGTTATGCTAATCAGGTTTTTTATCTATATAAATCTGAGATAAGCTGATTTTTACGGTTGATAAGGTAAACAGATAAGCCGAATTGTATGCGTAAGACATAAGTCAGACGTTTTTCTCGGAAATTGCGGTTTGAGAGGAGAGTTCGTTTTCTTTTTTGTATTCGTCGAGCAGTCTTTGATAATCGTGCGACTTGTCTGCTTTGAAGAGTATAATCGAAGCGATGAAGAATATTACGGGGAATACAATTGCCGCGCCCAGACCGCCTTTTAGTTCAAAAGGAGAAAGGGAGCTTACAAAGCCTACTGTTGCGGGACCTACGGTACAACCGATATCTCCGCCGAGCGCAAGCAGGGCAAACAAAGCCGTGCCTCCGCGTATAATGTTCTTTGCGGCTATATCCAGCGTACCCGGCCACATAATGCTGACGGCAAGTCCCGTAGCGGCACAGGCAATCAGAGAAATAATGTCGTTTGAGCTGACTACTGCTACCGTAAATGTCGCAATGCATAGAATTCCGGCAACGGGCAGAGTTTTCTTAATAGATATTTTAGTGCCGAAAAGTCCATAAAATAAGCGTCCCAGTCCCATCAGCAACGCGAATGAAAGGGGACCGACCGTATCTCCGGTCGTTTTGTCGAGTCCAAGACCTTTTTCGGCAAAGTAAGATATCCATTGCGACATAGCCTGTTCGCTGGCTCCCGCGCAGATAATGAGTATGCCGAAAAGGTAGAGGTACTTATTGCAAAACAATTCTTTCAGAGAATAAGATTTTCCCTTTTGCTCGTCCAGCGAAGAGCAGGGAACAAAAGCAAAGAAAATGCCGTTGAACAAAGGAACGATAGCAAGGAACATTATTAAATATCGCCAGTTTTCTCTGCCAAACAGTTTGACGTAGATTACGCTTGCCAACACGGTAAATACGTATCCGAAGCAATAACAGGAATGTAATAAAGATATTTTTCCTTGCCCCATATCGGGGATAGCTTCGACTATAGGCGTAGACACCACTTCGAGTATTCCGCAGCCTATGGCAACTACGATTGTGGCAATCACAAGTCCCGCATACGCCGAGGGTAGCGCGTAGGGAAGTATTCCCATAGCAAGCATACCTACGACGATAAACGCGTGAGCGGAAATCATAGCAGTGCGGTATCCTATTTTGTCTATAAATTTTGCGCTCAGAGCGTCCATCAGAAGCTGTACGGTGAAAGTGATTGTAATCAGAAAAGTAAGCTTTGTGAGCGATATGGAAAATTCGTTTTGAAAACTTACGAAAAGAAGGGGAGTAAGATTTATACCCAAAGCCTGAATTACGCTGGAAAGACAGCAAGAAGCGAAAGTAGCGTTGTAGTTTTTGAGTTTTTTCATATATCCCACCTATATTCACACAAGAAGTAATATTGCGCCTGCATATTATCAGTCTTTTTATAAATAGTACGTTTTTTAAACTGGTTTATAAGTTTATTAAGTTTTTCAAGTTGAGGAGCTTTGGCGAATTTAATTCAAAGACCGCTTGAAGTCAGATGACCATACCGCCGTTGACGCTAAGCACTTGACCCGTTATGTATGCGGATTTTTCGTCGGCAAGCCAGCAAATAGCGTCGGCTACGTCGTCGGGCGAGCCTATTCTGCTAAGAGGTATTTCCCGGATAAGAGCAAGCTTATCTTCCTTAGTAAGGTTTGAATTGATATCTGTATCAATAAGTCCCGGAGATACGCAGTTTACGCGCACGCCGTTTGCGCCCAACTCCTTGGCAAGGGCTTTCGTAAAAGCTATTATTCCGCCTTTAGATGCAGAGTATACGCTTTCGCAGCTTGCGCCTGTTTGTCCCCACATAGAAGCAACGGTAATAATATTGCCGTTATGATGGTGAAGCATACTTTTCGCACATTCTCTCGAAAAGGTTATCACTCCTTTGAGATTGGTGTCTATTATAGCCGATATTTCCTCGTCTGTCATATCGGTAAGCATAGCGTTTTTTCCTATTCCCGCATTGGCTACGGCAAGGTCGATGCCGCCGTATGTAGAAACAACGTAGTCGGTCATAGCATTGACTTCCTTAGGGCACGAAACGTCCGCTTTAAAGCATACTGCCATACCGCCCGAGGAATTGATTTTGTCGCATACTTCTTGAGCGTGCTTTTGCGAGTTATTGTAGTTGATGATTACCAGATAGCCTTTCTGAGCCAGTTTTTGAGCCGTAGCCGCGCCTATTCCGCGCGACGCGCCCGTTACTATTGCCGTTTTCATACAACTATTATAGCTAATCGTTTGAAAAAAATCAACGGTTAGTGTATGATATACGTATGGACAATTTATTCAGACAATTCGACATACCCGAAGATATCTTAAAAGCCCTCGACGAAGAGGGTATCGTAACGCCTACGCCCGTACAGAGCGAGGTAATACCTCTCGTGCTTGAGGGCAAAGACGTAGTAGCCAAAGCTCCTACGGGTACGGGAAAGACGCTTGCTTTCGCGCTGCCGTTGCTCAAAGCGATAGACCGCGACGCAAACGGGGTGCAGGCACTGATTATGTGTCCTACGAGAGAGCTCGTAATACAGATATGCGAAGTTTTTCAAGGTTTGGTGAAATACTACGAAAGAGTAAGAGTAGCGGGACTTTACGGCGGACAAAACATACAAAGGCAGCTTTTCTGCCTTAGAAAAAAACCTCAGATAGTAGTCGGTACGCCCGGAAGACTTCTCGACCATCTCGACAGACGTACGCTCAAACTCGCGGACGTTGAGTACTTTGTGCTTGACGAAGCAGACGAGATGCTCGATATGGGATTCAGAGGAGATATAGAGAAGGTTGCCGAAAAATTGGGAAAGTGTCAGAAACTCTGTTTTTCGGCTACGCTTCCGCAGGCTATAACACAGCTTACGGACAAGCTTCTTTGCGACGCTGCGTATGTCGAAACTAAGATTGACGGTAATTCCGTACCCGATATAAAGCAGTACTATACGGTGCTCAAAGACAGCCAGAGAGTGGGGGCTATGCTGGGTATTATCGACAGAGAAAAGTACGACAAGGTCATAGTATTCTGCAATACTAAAGTACGTGCAGACAAACTGGGTGACGCGCTTGCAGGCAAGAAGATACAAGCTACGGTCATACACGGCGATTTAAAGCAGAGCGAACGCACTCAGATAATCAAGAGATTCAAGGCGGGACAGCTCAATATTCTGGTTGCTACAGACGTTGCGGCAAGAGGTCTTGACATAGACGACGTACAGGCGGTAATCAATTTCGACCCTCCTACGGACAAAGAGTTTTACGTACACCGCATAGGACGTACGGCGCGTAACGAAAAGAAGGGCGCGGCATACACTTTTGTAGACAGCACGCAGGTAGGATATATCCCGTCATATCAGAAAGCGTCGGGGGACAAACTGGAGTACAAAGAACTTCCCAACATATCAGACAGCTACACTTTGCCCAAGGATTCGTCCAACAAGATGGCGGATTTTCACGACAACGAGTCGAGATATTTTCTCAACGTAGGCAAAAGGGATTTGCTCGATAAGGACAGTCTGACAAAACTGCTTTTGACTTCCACGCCGTTGAAGATTTACGAGATAGCCGACATAAAGATACGCGACACTTACAGCTTTGTATCGGTCATAAAGGGCAATGAGAAAAAACTTTTCAAATTGCAGGGTATTACGCTAGGAAACCGCAAGGTAAACATACAGGAAGCAATCGAGGAAGAAAAACCTCAAAAGCAATCCGACTTCAAACGCAAGGAGAAATCGGAGGGCAAGAAGTCGGGGGCTTCGTCGGCAAAAGGCGGAAAAGACGCAAGAGCAAAAAGCAACGTCAACTCACGCGGAGAAAACCGCAATTCAAAAGTTAAAGGCGCGAAAAACAAGACTAACGGAAAGAGTAAAAAAGCAGTGTCCAACAAAATGCGTTTTGCCCGGGAGTATGCGAGCGAGCTTGCTTATTCGGCAAAGAAGCACGCGGGCGGAAACGGTAAGAAAAGATAAATAAGATATCTCAAAAGAGTTTTGCTTAATACGGCTCAGTGTTATTCTTTCAAAAAGAAGATAACGGATAAAAAAGTAAAGAACGGTTATCACAGCCGTTCTTTTTTATGCCGAAATTCTTGCGTATGCGTACGCGCAAGTTACTTTATCTGTTATCTGTACAAATCACGCCTTAATTGATTTGTACAGATAAGGGGATTGCTGATAAAACAAAAAAGTCAGTCTTTAAATCACAAAAATTCACGAAAAAATCAACAAAAAAACGGACCTGACTTGCAGGTCCGTAATTAGTTTTTTACAGTTGATTAGGCTTTGACTGTTCTCCACAAGGAGTTCATCTCGTCGGTCTTGTCGCCGAAATCGAGCATTACCGCGCATCTGTCGATGATTTCCTTGGTAGGGAATTGTGCTTCGAACGCTTCGTAGTCTTCTTCAGCTACGTAGATGACGGTATCGAAACCGCAATCCTCGCCGAAGTAGTAAGAAAGGTCGATAGAGTAATCGGTGGGTTCTTCGCTTGCCCAGTTTTCGATAATATAGTCGTATACTTCTTCGGTTGCTACGCCTGCAGTATAGCCGATGTAGTCCATATTCTGTACAGCGATTTCAGGCTTGCACATAAAGTTAATCCAAAGGTTAGCGGCTTCTACGTTGCCTGCATATCTGGGGATTACCCAGCCGTCGCAGAAGATGTTACTGCCTTCCATGGGTACGAAGTAGGAAAGGTCTCTTTTCTCTTCTTCTTTAATACCGAGTTCGTCCTGAAGGCTTGTCATTGCGTAAACCGCGTCGCCTGCCCATTGAAGTACCATATCTATCTCTCCGACGTTGATGGCTTCCTTGCCCTCATCGTTTTCGTACTGTTTGTTGAGTGCCTTTTGTTCGAGCATAACGTTTTTGATATTAGCTACGTTTGCACTGTCGGTAGCGTTGAGAGCGTCAGCGGGGGTCATATCGGGATTGCGGTAATCCGACCTCTCGTTGAGAAGAGCGTAGCAAGACGCGCTCACGTAAGTATCTCTCATGGAGTTTTTGAGCATGAAATTCTGATTGTAAGCGGGATCGAGGAATACTGCCCAGCCGTTGGCTTCTACGTATTCTTTCATAGAGGAGTAAGTGCCGTATTCACTGTTCTGATATGCGGTAGAGTCGTTTGCGTATAGGATACCCATAGTACCCCACATATAGGTGCGGCTGTAGAGATTGTATTCTCCGCTCTCTTTGTCGTAGTCGTATTTGAAGAGGCTGTCCTCGCCCGACATAACGAGAGGAGACATATTGTCTCTGTAGTCTACGAGGTTTTCATAGCCGTAAGACGAGATATCTTCGAGCTTGAGAAGGAGGTCTTCCTTAATCATTTTTTCAATCATATAATCCGAAGGACAGAGCACGTCGTAATCGGCTTTTGCGGTTTTGATTTGGGTATACATCATTTCGTTTTCATCGAAGTAGTCGATTTTAACGGTGATATTTTTGCCCGTTACTTCCTTATAATAAGCCTCAAATTCTTTTATTACGTCTTCACCTATGTATTCGGACCAGTGATAGACTTTGAGGATTTCGCTTCTGTTTTGGCAGCCTGCAAAGACTACGGGTAAAACAAGAGCCATTGCGAGTACCAATAGTATTGCAACTACAGTTACTTTTCTTTTCATAACAATACTCCTTTCATTAATGGTTTTTGTTTTTTATAACGCTCATAAGAGAGGTTAACGTGATTTTTGTTCGCTCTTTTTCTTAGGGCTGTAGATAATCATTATCAATACGAAAACGATGAAGAAGATTATCGAGAAGAGAGCGCGGATATCGGGAGGCAGAGGGTGTTTGCCGCTCTTGAGTCCGTAGAGGAGAGTGGAGAGCGTCTCGAATGACGTAACGTTGACTTTGGTGATAACGAAGTCGTCAATCGAGAGGGTAAACGCGAGCAACGCTCCTACGATAATGCCTGGCATAATATCGGGCAGTACTACTTTGAACATTGCTTTTGCGGGAGTACAGCCCAAATCGAGCGCGGCTTCGTAAATCTTATTGTCAGACTTTTGAAGTCTGGGCAGTACGTTGAGAAGTACGTAGGGCGCGCAGTAAGAAGTGTGAGCCAGGACGAGTTTGCAAGCCGTTTCCGCCCACGTACCGCCGCTGACGGTAATGGTTGAAGCGAAAAGGTTGAAGACCAGCGCGAGAGCTATTGCCGTAACTATTTCGCTGTTTATCATAGGTATCTGATTGACGGTACTGTATGCGGCTTTGAGTTTTTTGCTTCTGAAAGCGTGAAGGCCTATTGCGCCGAGCGTGCCGAGTACGGTCGAGAGAAGACTTGTGAATATGCCTACTACGAGAGTGTTTACGATAGCTTCCTGTATTCTCGACGCGTTGGAGCTCTGTCCCGTAAACAGATTGATGTAGTTGTCGAATGAAAAGCCGTTCCAGTATTCAAACGAGGGCGTATCGGTAAAGGAGAATACTATCATCCATACGATAGGAAGATAGAGTATTACGAGTACTATTCCTATAAAGGCTCTTACGAGTATTTTTCTTACCATAGTCCGCCTCCCGTGGTTTCGTCCTTATTGAATTTGTTGGTAATCAGCATCGAGATTCCGAGCAATATCATAAGCACGAGTGAGATTGCGCTTGCCATATTGAGATTGTAAGCCTTGAGGTTGTAGATAAAGTCGCCGAGGAGCATAAGCTTTCCGTTGGAGAGTATTTCCGTTACGGCGAAGGTTGTGATAGAGGGTATTACAACCATCGTAAGACCGCTGAGAACTCCGGGAAGGGAGAGCGGAACGGTAACTTTCCAAAAAGCTTTGGTAGGAGTTGCGCCGAGGTCGGTCGCACCCTCGATAAGGCTTTTGTCTATTTTTTGTATCGTCGTATAAATAGGCATTATCATAAAAGGCAAAAACTCATAGCACAATCCGAAGATTACCGTGCCCATACCCATTTCGATATTGAGCGCGTTGAGTACGGCTTTGGTCGACATCATTCTCAAAAGGAAGTTGACCCACATAGGAACGAGGAAAAGTCCTATGAGTACGCCTGTACGGTTGAATTCGGATTTGGTGAGATAGTAAGCTATAGGATATCCTATTACAAGACATATCATCGCTGTCGAAAGTCCTGCAATTACGGAGTTTCTGACTACTTTGCCCAAGGATTCTTCTTTTGCCAAATTATGGAAGTTGCCTATGAGGTCGATTGCGCCTTCTGCGTCGGTAAAAGCGTATACGGCTATCAGTACGATAGGCAGTATTACGAACAACAGCATAAACAGCGCATAGGGAGTTGCGAGCAGTTTTTTGAACATATTACGCCTCCTTTACCTCTTCCGTCTGTACGGTTTGGTCGGCTTCGTCAGGTTTAGCGTCCTCGTCTTTTTTGAAGGCGGAGCACTCGGAAAATCTGAATTTGTCGGGTTCTACTTTGAGACCTACGCGGTCGCCCTTGTCCCAAAGATATACGGTGTCGGCATAGATATGTACGCCGCTGTCGGTTTTTATGTCAACGAGATAGTGATTGCCCTTGTAAATCATACTGTCTACGTTGCCGGCAAGAGGAGCGGCATATTCGTCGTCAGTCATCTCCACGTGATAGAAGTTGAAGCTTACTTTGCCTTCGGTGCCTTTGAGCGTGTACTCCTTGCCGTCTACGGTAAGCACGTCGTTTTCCTCATCGTACGTGCAGTTTTCAAAGCAAGCTGCGGGGGAGAATTCGTACGTTGCGTCGAGCAAGTCGAAAGTAGTATTCGAAAGGAATTCGATAGGCAGAGTATTGTCTACGTGTTCCTTGTGCATTATCTGAATGTTTTCGGGAGCGACGTACAGACCTACTTCCTTGCCTACGGGAGCCTCGATAGTGCTGTGTATGGTAAACTCGTAGGTATTTGCCTCGCATACCATCTCGTAGTGTACGCCTCTGAACATACTGGATTTGATTATGCCGTTGAGGAGCCCCTTGTCCTTTTTCCTTATCTCTATATCTTCGGGGCGGACTACTACGTCTACGGGGGTATTCTTGCCGAAACCTGCGTCCACGCAATCGAAATCAACGTCAACCATACGTACCTTGTAATCGTCGAGCATAATTCCGTTGAGGATATTGGATTCTCCGATAAAGTCTGCTACGTATGCCGTACGAGGCTCGTTGTAGATGTCGATAGGCGTACCTTCCTGACATATTACGCCGTCTTTCATTACGACAACCGTATCGCTCATAGTAAGAGCTTCTTCCTGG
Organism: uncultured Christensenellaceae bacterium; assembly: GCA_944380355.1. Classification (GTDB taxonomy): domain Bacteria; phylum Bacillota; class Clostridia; order Christensenellales; family UBA3700; genus RACS-045. The sequence goes on along the minus strand of CALWHJ010000001.1, from coordinate 279,053 downwards.
TCGTGCGTAACGTATATAAAGGTTATGCCGAGGGTTTTATGCATTTCTTTGAGTTCGATTTGCATCTCTTGACGCATTTTGAGGTCGAGTGCGCCGAGGGGCTCGTCGAGAAGCAATACTTTAGGTTCGTTGACGATAGCGCGTGCAATAGCTACTCTCTGTTGCTGTCCGCCGGAGAGGGAATCCACGTCTCTCGTTTCGTAGTCGCTGAGACCTACGATTTTGAGAGCGCGGCGCACTTTTTCGTCGATGAAGTATTTATAGCCGTTGACAACTTTGCTGACTCTGCCTTTTTTGGTCATCTTGTCGATAGTTTTTTTGACTTTGCAGAGTTTTACGTAACCCTTGTCGGCATAGGAGAAATAATCCTTATCGGCAATGGAAAAATCGGGTACGCCCGTAGCAGGGTCAACGAGGAAGTTTTTGAGTTTTACCTGGCAGATTGCCTTTTCGCCCGTCTTCTTTGTGTAAGTAACGTCGATTTTCTTGAGTTTGAGACCGAACGCTATATTGTTGAAAACGTTGAGATGAGGGAAGAGCGCGTATTTTTGGAATACGGTATTGACGGGTCTTTTGTGAGGAGGAAGCTTAGCTATATCCTTTCCGTCGAAAAGCACCTTTCCCGAGGTAGGAATCTCAAATCCCGCAATCATTCTGAGGGTAGTCGTCTTACCGCAGCCGGAGGGGCCGAGGAAAGTTACGAACTCTCCTTTTTTGATTTTGAGATTCATATCGTTGACTACGGTTTTGTTGCCGTACTGTTTGGTCAGTCCCTGAAGCTCGATAATGTATTCGCTGGGATTTTCTTCGACCGTTTTGGTATTCTTCTTGGAAACTTCTTTGATAAGTTCTTTTATAAAATTATCCTTTTTGGGCTTAGCGGCAGAAGCCTTTTGAGCGGATTTGGCAGAGTCTTTTTTAGCAGCGGGTTTCTGAGCGGTTTTTTTATCAGCCGTTTTTGCGGGTTGCTTTTTGACGGACTTTTCCTCCCTCTCGCTCTTTATTTCGTTTTTCTTTGCCGATGTTGTTTTTTTAGTCTCTTTTTCCATAGTAATCTAATCTCCCGAATAATTTTAAGACGTTATCAGAACGTAGGAGGGCTGGATACCCACAGAATCTTTGCCGTTTCGTTGCCCTTGTTTTCTATATAGTGACGTTTGTTGGACGTAAAGTAAAAAGAATTGCCTTGCTTTATCGTATAACTCTTTTTGCCTATGTGGAGTACGGCTTCACCTGACAGCACGTATCCGAATTCTTCACCTTCGTGGGGCATATCTACTGTCGTATCTACGCCGGGAAGCAGAGTGAGCAATATCGGTTCCATCTCGTTTTTAAGACTGTTTGGTACCAGCCACGTAATCGTTTCTCCGTCGTCTTCTTTCTCGAAGAAGTCGTTTTCGTCGAATACGATTTTTTCTTCGACGTCCTCGTCGAAAAACGACTTGAGGTCGCTTCCGAGTACCGCAAGTATGTCAGTAAGCGTTGCGATAGAGGGCGAGGTCAGGTTGTTTTCGAGCTGAGAGATATAGCCCTTGGTCAACTCGCATCTGTCGGCAAGTTCCTCTTGCGTAAGCGAGCATTGCAAGCGCAGTTGTTTCAATTTTATACCGAAATCCATACCCGTCTCCTTTTTTAGTAGTCTATATATAAGGGCGAAGCCCGAAAGTGCTGAGTTTAGTATTTCTAAACTTAATTTTTATGAAGTTTTGTGGCAATAAACATTGAGTTTAGAATTATTAAACAAGAGTATTATATGATTTTGCTATATGTTTGTCAAACGAATACACGTATTTTTTTACAAATATTTTCAAAAAATTTTGCAAGGATTTTTAGCGTTGAAAAGAGGGAATTTTTGCGTGAGAAAAGTTTGGCAACCGACAGGGTAAAAAGTCTGAGATTTCAAAAGAATTCCGTATAAATTCACGGCAATAAAAAATGCCCCTGAAAAGGGGCTGAGATACCGCATTGAAAAGCAGTATAGATATTGATAATGTATATAATAATAAATACTTTGTTCTGATAAAAATCGATAAAAAGTTTATTCGCCTTATCTTATTATTTTTTGAAAAGCACTTTGTTGTCGGCAAAGCCTTCTATAATCGCAAGACTTTCTATGCGATAGCCTTTTTCTCTCAGTTTTTTGCCTCCGTCCTGAAAGCCCTTTTCGATTGCTATCGCGCATCCGGCTACGCTTGCTCCGCTTTGGTTTACGATTTCTATAAGACCTTGAAGAGCGGCGCCGTTGGCGAGGAAGTCGTCAATAATCAATATTTTATCGTCTTTGCCGAGAAAATCCTTTGCTACGCGTACGTCGTAATCTCTGCCGTGCGTAAAAGACGTAATCGTAGTCGAGTATACGTCGGAAGAGAGGTTTTTCGTAGCGTTCTTTTTTGCAAAAACCATAGGCACGTTAAGCTCGAGTGCCGCCATAACGGCAATAGCTATGCCCGAAGCCTCGATAGTGAGTATTTTGGTAATCTCCGTGTCAGCAAAAAGACGTTTTATCTCTTTGCCCATAGCCTGCATAAGCAGGGGGTCAACCTGATGGTTGAGGAAGCTGTCTACCTTAACTATGTCTTTGCCTACGAGTCTGCCTTTTTCGGATATGTAATCTTCAAGAAGTTTCATATTTCACCTGCCGATAAAATTAACAATTTAAGTTTACATTCGTTAAGCCTTTTTGTCAATCGAAAAAGTTTGAGAGATACAGAAAGAGGTCATTTATGTCCAAAGGTAATTGCATAAAATATAATTTATGGATAAAACGGGAAAATATATATTAAAAACGGTGCAAAAATAACTATACATTGTTTTTGTCCTTTTATTTATAATATAAAGCAGCGGAGTTTTTGAGCAAATATAAAATAGGTATAAAGTATAGACAAAAAGGTTGGGTTTATGATAAAATATATTTACAGCAAAATAATCGGAGAGAATTATGGACAGAAAAAAGGTAGCGTTGGTTACGCTTGTCGGACTTTTGATAGTCGTGCTTGTAGTAGGCGCGGCTCTCGGAATATATTCGCTTGCGGTAATCTACGGCACTACGACTATTACTCTCGACGAGAGCAAGACATATCAGACAATGGAAGGTTTCGGCGCGTCGTCCGCATGGACCTATCAGGCGCTGGGAGCAATTGAGGACGAAGAAGTCAAAGAGCAGGCAATGGAAATGCTATACGGCGACAGCGGACTCAAGCTCGACACTTTCAGATACAATATCGGCGGAGGCGGTACAGAGGTATCGGGATACCCAGACCCTTTGAGAGGAGCTCAAAGCTATTTCGTAGCCGAGAATTTTACGGGAGATTATTCTGTATTCAAGGACGCGGACAATTACGATTTTACGCGCGATGAGGGAGTGAGAGAACTTTTCGAGCTCGCGCTTTCCAAGGGCAACATAAAGAGAGTCGTATTTTTTGCCAATTCTCCTTACTACACAATGACCGTGAGCGGTAAGACGCACGGAGCAGTAGAGCAGCAGAACAATCTTAAAGAAGAGTGTTACGAAGCGTTCAGCGATTATCTTATGGTAATCACGGATTATTTGTACGAAAACATAATCTGCAAGTATGACGAGAATATCGAAGTAATAATCAGTCCCGTCAACGAACCTCAGTGGGACTGGGGCGGAGAGAACGCTACGCAAGAGGGCTGTCACTACGAGCCTGAAGAGCTGGCGAAATTCTATCAGCAATTTTATACCACTCTCAATGCCTACAACGCCGCCAACGGCACGTCTTTCGAAATGGATATTTTCGAGAGCGGTAACTATAAACTCATAGGCGATTCGGGTACGCGCTTTGACAAGTATATGAAGGCGTTTGCAGAGTACCCCTTCTTTGAAAGTCTCGACAATATATCCGTACATTCTTACGGCACGGACACGGATAAGCTTTTGCGTACGCTTTTCGACAACTATATGAACAGAAAGTATCCCGACCTTAAAATCAGCGTTACCGAGTACTGCGTTTTCGAGGGCGGCATAGATAAGTCTATGGATATGGGCTTGTATTCGGCTCAGGTAATAATGCGCGATTTGACTATGATTGACGCGGTAAGCTGGAATTACTGGTTGTCCGTATCCGTATACGATTACGAGGACGGACTTGTCAACTGGAATATGAACGCTGCGGACGGAGAAGAAAGTCTCAGTGCAGAAAAGAGATATTACGCAATGGGACAATTTTCAAAGTTTGTTGAGGCAGGAAGCGTAAGAATAGACGCAAGTTACAGCGATACTTTGGCATTCAACGGAGTGGAGTGCGTAGCATTCAAGAAGACTGACGGCAGTATAGCTTTGGTAGTAATCAACGACAGCTCGAGAAGTCACAAAATCAATATCGAGGGCGGATACGCCGACGTAACAGAGGTACTCACTACCGAAGAGGAAAACTGGAAGACAAGCGAATACGAAAATACGGGAAGTATAACTATCCCCGCCAATTCGATAGCAACTTACATATTCACCAAGTGAAATTTTAAACGGTAAAAATTATTAAGCGTTTTGCATAAAGCGCGTTACTTACAATATTAAAACAAACGGAGAGGAAGATGGAAAAAGGAAAAATGTATTTTACTAAAAAGACTGCAATCGCGATTGCGCTTTTGACCGTAACGGTACTCGCTATAGGTACATTGTTTGTCGCTTGCGACAACAACACAAACGACGGTGCGACAGCAATTGTAGATACCGACAAGACATACCAGACAATGGAAGGTTTCGGCGCGTCGTCCGCATGGACCTATCAGGCGCTGGGAGCAATTGAGGACGAAGAAGTCAAAGAGCAGGCAATGGAAATGCTATACGGCGACAGCGGACTCAAGCTCGACACTTTCAGATACAATATCGGCGGAGGCGGTACAGAGGTATCGGGATACCCAGACCCTTTGAGAGGAGCTCAAAGCTATTTCGTAGCCGAGAATTTTACGGGAGATTATTCTGTATTCAAGGACGCGGACAATTACGATTTTACGCGCGATGAGGGAGTGAGAGAACTTTTCGAGCTCGCGCTTTCCAAGGGCAACATAAAGAGAGTCGTATTTTTTGCCAATTCTCCTTACTACACAATGACCGTGAGCGGTAAGACGCACGGAGCAGTAGAGCAGCAGAACAATCTTAAAGAAGAGTGTTACGAAGCGTTCAGCGATTATCTTATGGTAATCACGGATTATTTGTACGAAAACATAATCTGCAAGTATGACGAGAATATCGAAGTAATAATCAGTCCCGTCAACGAACCTCAGTGGGACTGGGGCGGAGAGAACGCTACGCAAGAGGGCTGTCACTACGAGCCTGAAGAGCTGGCGAAATTCTATCAGCAATTTTATACCACTCTCAACGCCTACAACACCGCCAACGGCACGTCTTTCGAAATGGATATTTTCGAGAGCGGTAACTATCTCACTGCCAGCGTAAAGAATTATTTGGCAGAATTCAAAAAATATCCTTTCTTCGATAGTATTACCAATATCTCCGTACACTCGTATTCAGCCGATACGGAAGAGAGAATACGTAACAATTTCAGCAAGTTTATGGACGAGAATTATCCCGACCTTAAGGTCAGCGTTACCGAGTACTGCGTAATGCAGGGAGGTATCGACTCCTCGATAGATATGGGATTGTTCTCTGCTACCGTAATAATGCGCGACTTGACTATGATTGACGCTATATGCTGGAACTTCTGGCTGTCCGTATCCGTATACGATTACGAGGACGGTCTGGTCAACTGGAATATGAACGCTGCGGACGGAGAAGAAAGTCTGAGCGCAGAAAAGAGATACTACGCAATGGGACAATTCTCAAAGTTTGTACAGAGGGGAAGCGTAAGAGTTGATTTGAGTTTTGCAAGCAGTGTGAATTCACGCGACCTCGAGGGAGCAGCTTTCAAAAATCCCGACGGTACCGTAACCGTTGTAATCATCAATAATTCTGACGCGAGCAAGGTCAACTTCGGAAGCGCGTACAACGTGCAGGAGACTTATACCGACGCGGAAAACAACTGGAAGAGCAATGAGTACGAAAAGGGCGCAGACGTTACTATCCCTGCAAAATCTATAGCTACTTACGTTTTGTCAAAATAAAAACGGTGAATAGAAGGGAAAAGATATGAAAGAAGAAAACAAGCAGATTGAAGCAGTCAGCGAAACTCACCCAGATACTTTGCAGACGCAAGAAAACACCGCAATCGGTGCAGACGTCGAGCAAAAGCCTGCAGGCAAAAAGGGTATGCCGCGCAAGAAAAAGCTCGTCATCGCTTTAGCGGTAGTGTTGTCGGTAGTGGTTGCGCTCGGTGCGTTTTTCGGAATATATTCGGCGGCAGTAATATACGGCACTACGACCATAACTCTCGACGAGAGCAAGACCTATCAGACAATGGAAGGTTTCGGTGCGTCGTCCGCGTGGATTTATCAGGACTTCGGAAAACTCGACAATCCCCAAATCAAAGAACAGGCAATGGAAATGCTTTACGGGGACAGCGGGCTTAAACTCAATACCTTTAGATACAATATCGGCGGAGGCGGTATCGAAGTCGCTTCTTACGGAGACGAATTGAGAGGAGCGGAGAGCTTTTTCGTAGCCGAAAACTTCAAGGGAGATTACTCTGTATTCAAGGACGCGTCCAATTACGATTTTACCAAGGATGCCGCGGTGAGAGAACTTTTCGAGCTCGCGCTTTCCAAGGGCAATATCGAGCAGGTAGTATTCTTTGCCAATTCGCCTCACTATACGATGACCCTCAACGGCAAGACTCACGGCGAGCAAATCAATGTCGACAATCTCAAAGAGGAGTGTTACGAAGCGTTCAGCGATTATCTTATGGTAATCACGGATTATTTGTACGAAAACATAATCTGCAAGTACGACAAGGATATCAAGGTAATAATCAGCCCCGTCAACGAGCCTCAATGGAAGTGGGGCGGCGAGGGCGCTACGCAAGAGGGTTGTCACTACGAGCCCGAAGCTCTCGCAAAATTCTATCAGCAATTCTATACCACGCTGAATGCGTTCAACGAGACCAACGGCACAAACTTCGAAATGGATATATTCGAGTGCGGAAAGTATATGATGGTTGCATCTTCCGCAAGAGTAAACGAGTATATGACGGAGTTTGAAAAATATCCTTTCTTTGAAAGCGTTACCAACATATCCGCACATTCCTACGGCGCAGATACCTCTAAATTCCACCGTACGCTCTTCTCGGAATATATGGATAAATACTATTCCGACCTCAAGATAAGCATTACCGAGTATTGCGTACTCGAATTCGGCGTAGACCCCACTATGGATATGGGTATTTTCTCGGCTCAGGTAATTATGCGCGATTTGGCTATGCTTGACGCCGTCAACTGGAATTACTGGCTTTCTATATCCAAGGGAGATTACGAAGACGGACTTATATACTGGAACAACGTGGACGGACAAGACGTAATCAAAAGCTATAAAAGATATTACGCAATGGGTCACTTCTCCAAGTTTATCGAGTCGGGAAGCGTAAGAATAGACGCAAGTTACAGCGATACTTTGGCATTCAACGGAGTGGAGTGCGTAGCATTCAAGAAGACTGACGGCAGTATAGCTTTGGTAGTAATCAACGACAGCTCTAGAAGCCACAAAATTAATATCGAGGGCGGATACGCCAACGTAACAGAGATACTCACTACCGAAGAGGAAAACTGGAAGACAAGCGAATACTCGAATACGGGAAGCGTAACGATACCCGCCAATTCGATAGCGACTTACGTTTTCAGTAAATAATTCAAAGCCCCGACGCAAGTCGGGGTTTTCAGTTTGGATTTATTTGTGCAAGGTAAGCGTAAAATAATTATAAAATACCTTACATAATTGCAAAAGCCTTGAAAAATAGGCTTGAAAGTGGTAGAATATATAAGGTTTGATAACCGTTTAATCAAATATAAAACGTACTTCAGGTACGAGAGGTGATAAAATGTTAAAGATAGATATCATATCAGGTTTTTTGGGTGCGGGAAAGACGACCCTAATCAAAAAACTTCTTTCCTCGGCTTTGAAAGGACAAAAGATAGTCCTCATTGAAAACGAATTCGGAGATATAGGCATTGACGGCGGCTTCCTCAAAGAAGCGGGCATACAAATCAACGAGATGAACAGCGGTTGTATATGTTGTTCCCTCGTAGGCGACTTCAAAAAGGCGCTCAACAAAGTTTATACCGAATACGCTCCCGACAGAATACTCATAGAGCCGTCGGGCGTAGGCAAACTCAGCGACGTATTGAAAGCGGTTTTGTCTGCTCAGTTGCCCGACAGCGAGGTATCTTCTCTTACTACCGTAGTTGACGCCAAGAAGTGCAAAATGTATCTCAAGAACTTTGGTGAGTTTTATAAAAACCAGATAGAGGAAGCAAAGTGCATCATTCTCAGTCACACGACGGGAATTGACAAAGAAAAGCTTGAATTCTGTCTGGATACGGTCAGAAGTCTCAATCCCGACGCGGTAGTCGTTACCACGCCGTGGGAAGAGCTTTCGGGAGAAAAGCTTTTTGAAGCTATGAACAACGTGTCTTCGCTCCAAGCAGAACTTGAAAAGCTTCAGGAAGAGGAAGATATCTGCCCTGTATGCGGACATCATCATCACCACGGTGAGCACGAACATCACCACGAGGGAGAGTGCTGTCACCACGACCATGACGAGCACGAACATCACCACGAGGGAGAGTGCTGTCACCACGACCACGATGAGCACGAACATCACCACGAGGGAGAGTGCTGTCACCACGACCACGATGAGCACGGACACCACCACGAGGGAGAGTGCTGTCATCACGACCACGATGAGCACGAACACCACCATGAGGGAGAGTGCTGTCATCACGACCACGAAGGACATCACCATCATCACCACCACGGACACGATGCCGACGAGGTTTTCTCCAGCTGGGGAAGAGAGACTGTCAACGTCTATACCAAAGAGCAAATCAAAGATATTCTTACCGCGCTGGACAGCGGAGAATACGGCACTGTTTTGAGAGCAAAAGGCATAGTTGCGGGAGAGGACGGTAAGTGGCTTCACTACGATTTCGTACCCGGCGAGCCTGACGTAAGGACGGGCAGCAGCGAGGTTATCGGCAGAATATGCGTAATAGGCTGTAAGCTTGACGAAGAAAAACTCGCAAAACTCTTTTTGCTTTGATTGAATACTGAGAGGAGACAGATATGGAAGTACCTGTATATCTTTTTACGGGATTTTTGGAGAGCGGCAAGACGCGATTTATACAGGAGATGATGACGGACGACCGCTTTAACGAGGGAGAGCGTACGCTTTTGCTTGTGTTTGAAGAGGGCGAAGAAGAGTATAAGCCTCAGTATTTTGCGGGCGGCGGCAACAACGTGCACGTAGAGTATGCCGATATAGACGAGCTCAACGAAAGTATGCTCACGGTGCTCGAAAAGAAGTACGGCGCGCAAAGGGTAATCGTAGAGTACAACGGTATGGCTGAGGTAGGAAAATTCTTTGACGCTATGCCGTCGAATTGGGTGATCGCGCAGACGCTTATGCTTGCCGACGCTACCACGTTTATGAATTACAACGCAAATATGCGTCAGCTTACATTCGATAAAATGCAGGCAAGCGAAGCGGTAATATTCAACCGTTTTGACAACTCTTTCAATAAAAACGAGTTTCACAAAATAGTTCGTGCGGCGGGCAGAAGAATAGAGATACTCTACGAGTACAAAGACGGACACGTCGAGCCTGACAATATTCAGGACCCTTTGCCTTTCGATATCAATGCGCCTGTTATAGAAATCAAGGATACCGATTACGCGGAATTTTACCGCGACTTGGTTGAGGACGGCAGAAAGTACGAGGGAAAGACTGTCAAATTCAGAGGTATAATCGCAATTGACGATACGTTGCCCAAAGGTACAATGGTAGTAGGCAGACATATAATGACGTGTTGCGAAGCAGATATCTTTTACGGTGCATTCGTATGCGAATATTCGCAGAATATTCCGCTTAAGAAGCGCGACTGGGTAATGCTTACGGGCAAGATACACTTCAAAAGACACGACGTATATGACGGGGTAGGTCCTGTGTTCAGTGCGCTCGAACTTCAAAAGACGGACAAGCCCGAACAGGAACTTGCGACATTCTATTGATTATCAAATAACAACTCGCGCGGTCTGCGCGGAATAAACAAAATACGACAAAACGGAGAAAACTATGCAGAGAGTAGCACAATTCGAAAAAGTTTCCTTTAATCAATTTGACAAGGACTTCAAAGACACCTATGGCGACAAGTACGACGTAAATGCGGTATACGAGAGTATAAAGCTTCCCAAAAGAGCAACTTCAGGCTCAGCGGGATACGATTTTTACGCGCCTGTAGATATCGAGCTTAAAGCGGGGGAAACGGCGAAAATTCCCACGGGTATCCGCGTAAAGATTCTCGACAACTGGGTGCTCAAGGTTTATCCCAGAAGCGGACTCGGATTCAAATTCAGACTTCAGCTCAACAATACCGTAGGTATAATCGACAGCGACTACTACGGCTCTTCCAACGAGGGACATATTTTCATTAAGATTACCAACGATACCAATGAAGGAAAGACCGTAAGCGTTAAGGCGGGCGAAGGCTTCGCACAGGGTATATTTGTCGAATACGGTATTACGTTTGACGATGAGGTGAGCGAAAAGCGCGACGGCGGATTCGGCTCCACGACAAAAAAGAATTGACGGTATAACAATATCTGAAAAGCAAAAGAAAATCAAAAAAGAAGACAGCTCAAAAGGCTGTCTTTTTCGATAAAATTTTGAGGGAATAAAATGCCGTACTGCGTGCGAATTCTGAGTTTTGTTGTCAGTAAAAATCGTCCGGCATAAAGGCTTGATATGTTGTCGCTAATCTCGTATATTGCTTAGTTTGATTTTAAAAACTTTGCCCACTCATACTTATCGGCTTGGCGAGAGGAGTTTAACTCAAGTAGTTTTTCCCGATATTCGTCGAGTCGTCTTTCTATCGCGTCTTTACAGGCTTCGATGCCGTATCTTCTTACGATAGCGGTCAATTCGTATACAGGAAAACCTATTGCGTGCCCCTTTGCGTGCACGCAGCCGCACGCTTGACCGATTGCGTGACAAAGCGCAATATCTTCGGGAGAAGACAATCGTTTTGCCATTGCGTGGCACTCGAGTATAGCTCTTTTTGCCTCAGGCATTTTGACTTTGCCCTGTGCCCACAACTTAGTAAGCGCGAGTGCGTCGCAAGGCGCGCTTTCGTCGGGATATCGGGCAGACAGTAAATTGAACGCTTCTTCGGCAAAATAAAGCGACCACAATACCGCCGTCCTTTTGTCGGTATCTTCGAGCTGACTTTGCAAGGGCAACAGACACTCGCTCGACTTAGAGAAAAGTATTGCCCGCTTTTTTTTGAGATTGAGTTTTACTTCGTCATACCAGTTCATATTTCACAAAATTTTACTATGAGTAAAAGCCCTATTAAGGGCTTTTACCGATTTGAATGAGGAGGTTTTCACTTGTTTTCACAAGGCGTAAATGCTTTTTTGCAAAGTTTAATCGGGAGTGTTGTCTTTCTTGGTTTTGTCTTTTTTCTTTCCGTACTCTACAAATTTTACGTCCTGTTCGCTATCGCAATCTTCCGTTGATTTTGCCATTATTTTATCTATGTATTTTTGGTTGGGGTTGGGCTTCTCAGGTTGAGGTTTTTTGAGGTCGAGCAAGTCCGTAAGGTAAGAGTAGTCCTCTCCGCAAGCTTTGTTGCGCGCTATTTTTGCGTCTATCGCAACATAAGTCATCGCATACAGTATCAGAGAAAGCACTATAAGAAGTACAGGCAGTATTGTCGCCATAAGAATTCCCGCCGTAAAGTCTACAAAACATATCAGTATTATTCCGCCCGCAAGGCTTGCTAATATAAAGAATATGATAACTTTTTGAATAATATCGACCATAGAGAAAAAGTTGTCGTCAGATTTTTTGAACATAATGCCCTCTAATGTTTATAAGTTTTATTCATATTAATTATATCACACTGTTTTCTTTTAGTCAATATCGGCTTATGACGGCATAACTTAAACAGCGAATAGTTTTTTAATTCAGAAGACGTATTTGCCTACGCAAAATCCGTCATTGCCCGAAGATTCGTATAAAGCCTGTTTTCAATAAGCTTTGACCGTTCGACGTTGCATTCAGAAACCAAAACAAAAAGCCTTTAGGGCATTGTTTTTATAATACTGTTGAATAAAAAAAGAAGCGACAACCGCTTCCTTTTTTAGGGATATTATTACGCGTGAAGTACGACTTCGCCTTTCTTAAGCGTGGCGGGAACGTCTATTACGCGCTGATTGCTCGAGCCTTTCCAATAGAGCTGAGGGTCGAGAAGTTCGATTTTGAACTCTCCGTCTACGATTACGTCAAGATAGGAGATTATAGGCAAATCCTTTATCTCTTCCCATAGGAAACCCGTATACAGCCATATCGTCTTGTCGGGATATTTTTCTTTGATTTCCTTTGCGAGCTCGTATACGGGCTGTCTGTTCTGAGGGTGGAGAGGGTCTCCGCCCGAGAAAGTAATACCCGATATGTACGATTCGTCGAGCTGGTCGAAAATCTCTTTCTTTTCGCTTTCTCCGAATTCGAGACCGCCGTTGATGTCCCAGGTAATGGGATTCTGACATTCTTTACATTTATGCGTGCAACCGGCAACCCACAGCACGACTCTGAGGCCGTCGCCGTTGAGCATATCGTCTTTTGTTATGTTATGATAGCGCATATTACATACTCTTCCTGTCTGCAATTTCTGCCATCTTAGCGGCGTTGAGTCGTGTATCGCCTTTTACTCTGGAGTAGGAGAGATAGCCGTTCATTCTCTCGATTTTTGTAAGATTTTTACTGCCGCACTTAGGGCATACGTCCATATTGAGTTCCTGATGTCCGCAGTCGTCGCAGTATGCGAGGGAAAGGTTTACGCCCTCGTAGAAGCCCATCTTCATAGCACGTCTTATAAGCGAACGTATAGCGTCCTTATTGTAGTCGATAGGATACTTGACGTACTGTATTTTGCCGCCGTTCATAAGGTTCCAGAATCTGTTTTCGAGGTCCTGCTTCTGGATAGGGGAGATATCCTCGGTTACGTGGCAGTGGAAGGAGTTGGTTACGTAAGGTCTGTCGCTGACGTTCTTTACGTTGCCGTACATTTTCTTGAACTGTTCGATTTGCAGACCGCAGAGGCTTTCAGCAGGCGTGCCGTAAAGAGCGTAGAGTACGTGGTCTTCTTCCTTGAACTCGTTGACCTTCTTGTTGATGTATTCCATAACTTCGAGAGCGAACTGACCGTCTTCGGCGATAGACTTTTTGTTGTGTATCTCCTGCAACTCGTTGAGTGCGGTAATACCGAAAGACGCGGTAGCTGCTTTGAGAAGGGGAGCGATTTTGTCTCTGTACTTGAGGTGTCCGCCGTAGAAGCCGCCTTCGCAGTAAGCGAGAGGGTTGGTGGAAGCTCTCATTTCTCCGAGGTACTCATAAGTACGCAAGTGGAGCTGACGGATAAGGTTGAGGTAGTAGTCGAGGACTTCGTAGAAGTCTTTGGACTCTTGCTTAGCCTTAGCGTAAATCATAGGCAGGTGCAAGCTTACTGCGCCGATATTGAATCTGCCGACGAATACGGGTTTATCGTTTTCGTCTGCGGGGTACATACCGCCTCTTTCATACCAAGGCGAGAGGAAAGCACGACAGCCCATAGGGGAGATTACTTCGCCGTATTTTTTGTATATGCTTGCAACGTAGCCTTCGCCCGTCAAAGAGAGCCAGTCGGGGTACATAGTCTTAGCGGAACATTCCAGACCTGCTTCGAATACGTCTTCGAGTTCTTTGCCGGGGCCGTGGAGATTTTCGTCGTAAAGGAATACGATTTTGGGGAAGAGTACGGGTTTTTTGCACTCTTTCTTACCTTGACCGCCTTTTCTTACTTCGAGCATACAGATGTTAGCCATCTTGGCGAAGCGCGATGTGCCGAGACCGCCGGTAATGGTGATGAAAGGGTAGTCTCCTCTGGAGGAAGCAACGGTATTAAACTTGTATTCCCAGCCCTGGAAGCCTTGGAGCATATCTTTTCTTACGTCCTTGAGAGCTTCTTCTTCGGCTTTTTCGGGCGAAAGACCGAGAGAGGTATATCTGTCATACTGTCTCTTGAAAGTCTTTTCGGCATAGGGTTCGAGTATTTTGTCTACCTGAGGTACGGTAAAACCGCCGTACTGCTGACTTGCGGCAGAGAGTACGATATCACCGATTACGTCAAAAGCTACGTCGAGGGTTTTGGGCTCGTTGTACCAGATGTTACCCATTTCAAAACCGCCCTTGAGTACGGTAGCAACGTCGAAGAGGCAGCAGTTCATAGTATCGCGGCGGGCAGACATATCGTGAACGTAGATATATCCGTCGCGGCAAGCCTGCAACTCTTCTTTTGTAAGGAAGAACTTTTGGTACAACTCTTTATTGAGCTGATTGAAGATAAGACTTCTCTTCGTGGAAACGAGCGCGCTGTCGGAGTTGGAGTTTTCCTTGTCTCCGATGTACATAATAGCCTGACTCTTTTTGTAAACTTCGTCGAGCATATGCACGAAGTCCTGCTTGTAGTTGCGGTAATCCTTATAGCTTTTCGCAACAGCAGGGTTAAGCGATTCGAGCGCGTATTCTACGATATTGTGCATTTCGCTTATAGTAATGAACTCCTTGTTCATACTAGCGACTTTTTTGTTTACGAAATCGCAGATAAACTGAATATCTTCGTCGCTGAACTTTACAAGCGCGCGGAAAGCCGATTTATTGACTGCCGTAACGACTTTCTGAACGTTGTATTCTTCTTTTGTTCCATCCTTTTTAATAACGTACATAATATCATCTCCATTGAATTATTGCAAAGTAGATTATACCACACTGACTATCGGTATGCAAGACAAAAAGCAAAAAATTTATAAAAAAAGTTTTGACAAAATGCTTGACAAACCACAATATATTGTATTTTTATAAAAAATTTTTCTCAATATAATGTGTTATAACAAATATTTATTAACGGTAAAATCAACACATACAGGGTATTTATCGCGGATAAATAAACTTGGGCTATCCAATCTTAAAAATTTTAGCCTTCTTACCTCTTGATATATTGTGTGACAAAGTTAAAAAAAAGATTGCCAATAAATTAACGATAAACCTGCAAAGCAACAGAATTGACAAAGAATGACGCTTTATTTATATTAAGGGTGGAGCTTTAAAAGAAAAAACAGAGGAGTGAGGTATTCGATACGTACAGCAAAAGATTTGTCGGCCAAAAGAGGTACTTGCTTTTTGCAAGTTGCTTTGTAATAGAAAGTATATTATAATAATTATATCAATACTATCTTGTATATATTATTGATCTTAAGGTATAAGGAATCAAGATAAATATATTTATAATCCTTTTATATTTATATACAACTTAAAAAATTGATAAAAAAGTAACCAAAAGTACAATAAAACAGCGTAATAAGCTGTTTATTAAACAAAAGAGGTTGTTGTGACGGATAACGAAGTGTTGGACGGATTGCTTTGCCGTATGAAATTCGGCGAGGAAAAGGCTTTTGAAGAGCTGTACGGTATGACAAGCAGAAAAGTGTTTGCCTACTTGCTGTCCATAGTCGGCAATTATCATTCGGCACAGGACTTGACGCAGGATACATTTATAAAGGTCAGACAAAACGTCGATAAATATCAATCGGGCAATGCTTTTGCTTGGATAATGCAGATAGCAAAAAACACCGCCTACAACGAGATAAACAAAAGAAAACGCGTAATTCCTACAGACTTCGGCGAACGCGATAAGACGGGAAGTTACCGAATAGACGAGTCAAATGTGCCGGTGCTGGAATTGATAGGCACGCGGCTGGAGGAAACGGACAGAAAAATAGTGCTGATGCACTTGTCGGGCGGATTTAAGCACAGGGAAATAGCATCGGATTTGGGAATACCGCTCGGTACGGTGCTGTGGAGATACAACAAAGCTATTAAGACTTTGCAGAAGATTATAAAGGAGGAGTACGGACTATGAAAAAGAAAGATATTCAAAATCTTTTGAATATGAGTTTGGATAAGAAGACGCCCAAACTCACTAAAAAGATACTCTCTACTCCTATCAATACTAAGGACAACTATTTTCCCGAAACCGACAAAAAGAAGTCTTTGTCATTCGGCAAAAACAGTACTGCTGTAAAGAACAAAAAAACGATAATTACGTGGGTCAGCGTAGTGGCAAGCATACTTGTGGTCGTTATAGCAGCAAGCGTGTGCGGAGTATACTTTACCAATCTGTCCAATCAGCCCGTAGTGACGTTGGAAACGACCTGCTACGAGGTTGACATAAATCCTTCCGTATTGATTACTGCGGACAAGGACGGAAACGTCATTCATATTGCCGCGCAAAACGAGGATGCGGATATAGTGCTGTCGGGCAAGGCTTTTGACAATTATACCGATATGAATGCAGAGGAGTGTATGCAGACGTTTATTCTCGAATCGGCTAAGCTGGGGTTTATAGACTGTACCGCTAAAGACAATAAAATCAATGTCAGCGTCATAAGCGGCGAGAAATCCTCAAAAGTCAACCGTCTTGCAAAGCAAACGGCTTCTAGCTTGCAGAATTATCTCAAAGAAATTGACATATTCGGTATAGTCAGTGCTACTACTTATGCCGTCGAAGAATTTGTCCACGGAAAAGGCTGGCAATACGTAGGCGATAAGATTGATTCTTATATTGAAGATATAAAAAACGAGTTCATCTATTACAGAGCGGGGAGTATCGGCGGAGGAGCTCTCAACGATATCCTTACCGAGGTAGACGCTTTTGTAGAAAGACTGGAAAATATCAATGTGCTTTTGGACAGACTCGACGAGCTTAATACCGAGATAGAAAAGGAAAGCGGTAAAAATTACTGGGATTGCAAACTGATGGCGGACAGCATAATCTGGGGAGCAAGTCTTTCCGATAATGTCAAACAGCTTATTGCTCAGGCCGACGAAGTGAGAAAGCAGCTTCTCGAGTACGATATTACGGTTTCGAGCATACTGGCTTTGGACGCTTATCTTATCAAATACAACATAATAGAAGATATCAGAAATCTTTTAGGCGAGATAAAAAACGGCATTGCCGATAGCATAGTGATAAACGTTATTCTAGATTATGTAAATCTTGTGGACAGCGAGTTGTACACAAAAATTAAGGACGAACTCGTTACGTTATATAACGAAGTCGTATCTAAAATTGAATCTTTGCGCGAAGAGAGAATAGAAAATTTCGGCAGCATATTCGATTCGCGCCCCGAAATAAGCGCAGAGGAATACGACGAGTGGTTTAGTACCGTCTCGTAGGAGTGCTCGCTGGCTGTGAGCGTGTCTTTTCCGCGCTTTTCAATTCGGCGTCATCGTAATACGGCAAGTATTACTTCTTCCTTTCGCGTTGCCGATACGAAACGGTAAGGATAAGCCGTATAAAGCGGTGCTTGCAATTTGAGAGTAGCAGATTGCGGCTGTTATGCGGCGAGGTGCGACGGCAATACTTGCCGTATTGTCAAGTGCCTCAACAAAATAACAGCCCAAAGATGCGCCTCTCAAATATTATCCGCGCCTTTGAGTAGCGGTACAAACAAAGCATCGCAAAATCCACGGCTTACAGCCTAGTTTGCACCCCTTCTAGGCGGTACTGATTTTTGGCTAATTATTCTATCCGTCTTGCCTGCAAAGGTAAGCGGACATTTTTATTATTACCTCCCGGTTCCGCGTTTTCGCGCTTTTGCGACTTTGAAAATCTTTTGCAAAACGCTGCCTGCAGTTTGGTTTGCTCAGCTATTAGCGCAGGGATTTTTTGTTAGATTTTGCCGTTTTCGGATTAAACGTAATTAATTTTTTTGTAAATAATTGACTTTGAAGAGCAGTGAGCATATAATATAATTGCAATAAAAAGGAGGGATTTTTTTATGGCACAGAAAAAATCGACAGGTAAAAAAATCGAAGATAGGTCCGTAAGGTCCAATATGAATGCCTTTATCGGAATTTGCTCTTGCGTAGTTTTGATTTTGGCAATAGTTCTTTTTGTCATTAATTTGATACTCGAATTGGTTGACGGAGCAGCTTACGGCAAAGTTATGGGAGCACTCAATCTTATCAAAGATATTGCTTTGGGTCTCGTAGTTACGTTGTCTGCTTATTATTTTGCAAGAAGCAAAAAGACAGAGTTCAAAGTCGTTATTTATGTATGTATCGGTATATACTGGGTAATGATGATTTTGGGACACGCAATTAGTTTGGGTTAAGCAAAACAATTATTTTAGCGGGGGGATTTACCAATCCCCCCGTCTTTTATTGCCGTTTTGTACCCTCTTTGATTAGGTGATCGGGGTTTGACTTGACGGCAATAAGGTTTTTGGTTTATATTTATATAGGACGCGTTGCGCGTCTATAGGAAAAGAATATGCAACAGAGTACTAAAGACAGATTGAAAAAGATGGGAGAGAGAATGAAAAATATCGTACTGCCCGTAATCGCTTACGGCGGTATTGCGGGTATTATCTCGGGTATTCTCGTAGGCTTTTTCAACTATTTCGCAAGGTATCTCATTCAATGGTCAGAGACTATTTACAAAGGCGTTCTCGAACATCTTTGGGCTATTCCGCTCTTTTTTGCGGGACTCATAGGGCTTGCGTTTTTAATGGCACTATTGCATAAATATATTCCCAATGTCCGCGGAAGCGGTATCCCCAACGTAGAGGGAAGCGTAAGAGGTTATCTTTCCTACAGAAGCGGCAGAACGCTTTTAGGTACTTTCATAGGCTCGTTCATGAGCTATATCGCAGGATTGCCTTTGGGAAGCGAAGGTCCTAGCGTACAGATAGGCGCGATGGGTTCGCAGGGAATTACTCAACTTCTGAAAGCCAAACTTACCTGGCGCAGATACGTAATGGCAGGCGGTGCAGGAGCAGGTATAGCCGTCGCGTTCAACGCGCCGCTCACAGGTATAATCTTCGCTATGGAAGAGTGTCAGAAGAGATTGTCGCCTATTACGCTTTTGTGCGGTTCGTCGGCGGTAATTTTCGGTACGGCTACTTTCCGAACGCTAGGTATGATTATCAAGGACCTCAAATGGTCGAGCACGACTATGCTTTTCAATATCGAGGGTCTTATGCCCTTGGGAAATCTCAACGAACTCAGCGCATGGGGAGAGTTTGCAGGAGTTATGGGTATGCTTGCGCTTATGGGAATAATCCTCGGCGTACTCGCAGTCGTATTCAATGTCCTTTTGGTAAGGTCGCAGAAATTTACAGACAAGTATGTCAAGCAGTTTCCTTACTGGGCAAGACTGGTTATCGCTTTTGTAATGACGGGCGTATTCGGACTTATTTTTACAAAGTTTTTCGAGGACGGTTTTGCATTCGTTAATACGGGCGGACACTCTATGATTGACGAGCTTTGTCACAACGGTCTTAAGTATTCTGTGCTTTTGCTGTTGCTGATAATTTTCGTGCGTATGATTCTTATGCTGTTGTGTTTCAACGCGGGAGCAACGGGCGGACTGTTCATACCTATGCTCGCTATGGGCGCGCTGTCAGGTGCGGTACTGGGCAAGATGTTTATAGCTATGGGAATGAACGAAGAATATTTCCCCGCGCTTGTGTTGATTGCAATGACTACGTTTTTCGGAGCGAGCGTAAGAGCGCCTATCACGGCAATAGTTCTGATAGTAGAATTGTCGGGATACAATTCGGATTTTCTTCCTACCGGTATAGCGATATTTACTGCCTTTCTTGTGGCGGAACTTATGGGCAATACGCCTTTGTACGACAGCTTGCTCGAGAGATTGAGAGAGCAGAACAACGAGGACGAAAAGACAGTAAAGCGCAGTTTCGGCGTGCTTGTAGAACAAGGTGCTTTTGTAATAGGCAGAAGAATAAAGGATATAATCTGGCCTGCCAACGGACTTGTTACGGAAATAGTGAAGAGCGACGGAGAGAGCATAGTTCCCGACGGAGAAACGGTACTGCAAGAGGGTGACAAGCTTACTATCGCAGTCGAGAGTATGAATTATAAAGAGACGGTTGAGTATATCACTCATCTTGTCAAAAACGAACCTTCTGCGGAAAAGACAGACAAACCCAAGAGAAAAAAAGCGCGCGGGGCGGAGAAGCGTAAAGACGTAAGCGCGCAGTCCGATGAGCGGGAGCAGTCCGATACCTCAAGCGCGATTGAGGATAATCAAACGGAAGAAAACAAACAAGACTGATATCAACATTAAAGGACTTTTGCTATTACAAAAGCCCTTTTTGACGGAGAGATAAATGAGTGTACTTACAATAAAAGGATTGACGCACATATTCGATTCCAAGACGCTTTTCAACGATGCCGATTTGTCGATAAACAACGGCGAACACGTAGGCATAGTAGGTCTTAACGGTGCGGGTAAATCCACTTTTATGAATATAGTTACGGGCAAGCTGTCGCAGGACGCGGGCGAAGTCAAGTGGCTGAGCGGAATTCGTTGGGGTTATCTTGACCAGCACGCTAATATTGACAGGTCGCAGACGGTTATGCAGTATTTGCGCACCGCTTTCGATTATCTTTACGAGCTCAACGAAAAACTCGAAAAACTTTATACCGATATGGCTACCGAAGAGGATATGGATAAGCTCGATAAAATGGTAAACCGCTCGGCGGCTATGCAGGAAAAACTCGACGAGAGCGGATTTTACGATTTGGATTCGCAGATAAAAAAAGTTGCCAACGGACTGGGCGTCAATAATTTCGGATACGACACGGTCATATCTCATCTGAGCGGCGGTCAGAGAGCAAAACTTATGCTTGCAAAACTTCTTCTCGAAGAGCTTGACGTAATGCTTCTCGACGAGCCTACCAACTTCCTCGACCTTGAGCAGATAGAATGGCTGAGAAAGTATCTCGATACTTTCAAAGGTACTTTTATACTCATATCGCACGATACGTCTTTCCTCAACAGCGTGTGCAAAATAATAGTCAATATCGAAAACGGTATGATTAAAAAATACTGGGGAAATTACGACGAATTTTTGCTTCAGCACGAGCAGAATGCCAAGCAGTATGCGGACAGTTACGAGCGTCAGCAGAGAGAAATCAAAAAGATGGAAGACTATATTGCGCGTAACAAGGCAAGAGCGGCTACCGCCGGTATGGCAAACAGCCGCAAGAAAATGCTCGACAGAATGGACGTAATGCAAAAGCCCGTTTCGTTTGAAAAACCCACATTCGATTTTCCCTATACTTTGCTTGTTACGAAGCATCTTCTCGATGTCAAAAATCTCGAAGTGGGATATGACGGCAAAGCAATTTTGCCTCCTATATCGTTTGAGCTTTCAAGCACCGATAAAATGTGGCTGAGAGGTACTAACGGTCTGGGAAAAACCACCATACTAAAGACGATAATGCGCCGTCTTCCCGCCATAAAAGGTGGATTTTCCTTTAATCCCAGCGCAAAGGTAAATTATATCGAGCAGGACCTTGTCTTCAGAAGCAAGGAAATCAACGCGATAACTTTTATGAACGAAACCTATCCCAAGATGTCGCAAAAGGAGATAAGAAATCAGCTTGCCAGAGTAGGAATAAAAAACGACCTTGCCACCAAGAGCGTAGGCAATCTTTCGGGAGGCGAGCAAGTAAAAATAAAGCTGTGCGCGCTTATGCAGAAGGAGAGCAATATTCTCATACTCGACGAGCCTACAAACCACCTCGACGTGTCGGCTAAGGAAGCCTTGTTCGAGGCTTTGGAGCAATACGAAGGCGCGATTATTCTCGTCAGCCACGAACCTATGTATGCCGAAAAACTCTGCGACAAAGTTTTCGATATAGAGTTTTGACAAATACAATTTATTGCAATTGTCGTCAATAGGTTGACTTCTTTATATAATTTAAGTAAAATTATATCAGAACACAAAAGAGGGACGGCTGTGGGAAGAGCATTTTTGTCGGACAGTTATATTATCTTTGCGACAAGCGTTGGCAAACGCTCTTTTGACAAGCACGCCTTTTCTGCCGATACGACAGAAAGTATCGCGTATAATCACAACATAGCTCACGGAGCGTATTCTACGCTTTATTGCAACCGATAAGGAAAATCTGTGACAGTATTCTTTATACTGCCACTTTTTTTATTAAAATTTTTAGGAGGCACAATATGAAAAAGACAATCATCATTTCGTTGTTGGTAGTCGCAATGGTAGCTTCAATGGCTATTGTTTTTGCAGGTTGCGATTTTGACGGCGAAGACGAATTTACAATTGGTGCGGTTTACATTACCAGCCAAAACGAAGATACCGGATACACTTATGCGCATCATTCTGGAATCAAGAAGGCAATGGAAACTCTCGGGTTGAAAGACAGCCAGCTCATTATTGAGGACAATATTCCTGATACCGATATGGATGCTACAAGAACCGCTATCGACAACTTGGTAGGTAAAGGTTGCGATATGATTATAGGTATATCGTATGGCTACATGGACGCTATGGAAGAGGCTGCAGAAAAGTACCCCGATGTAATATTTACTCACGCTACGGGTTATAAGTCCAACGACACCAACTTCAACAATTACTTCGGCAGAATATATCAGGCAAGATATCTTGCAGGTATTGCCGCAGGTCTTAAGGCAAAAGAAATTAACAATAATAAAATCGGTTATGTAGCTGCTTTCACAACCGCAACGGCTGAAACTGCAAGCGGTATCAATGCATTTGCTATGGGTGCTCAATCAGTATATCCTGAAGCTGAAGTATATGCAAAATCTTTGGGTACTTGGGGTAACATTGACCTTGAAAGAAAAACTGCTGACGCTTTGTTGGATTTGGGTTGCGGAGTAATTTCTCAGCACTGTGACAGCGCACAACCTCAAATTGCTGCTCAGGACAGAGGTGCTTTCGGTTGTGGATATAACTCTGATATGACAAAAGACGCTCCTAAAGCTCACTTGACGGCTACTGTATGGCATTGGGATGTTTACTATACTACTGCCATAAAAGAAGCTATGTCTGGTAAAGAAAACTTTATGGAAAAAGTAGGTAAAGTATATTATAAGGGCCTTACAGACGGTCTCGTAGGTGTTTCGGCATTGTCAGATAACTGTGCAGACGGAACTCAAGAAGCTATTGACGCTGTTACAGAACTTATCATCAATGGTGAATGGGATGTATTCAGCGGCGTTAAACTTTCTATCGCTTCAGACGGTACCATTACTAAGACTGATGCAGCTTTGAAGACCAATGCCGGTGTAGTTATCGTGGAAGCCGGCGGCGCATCTGTTGATGACAGTGTTATCACAGGTACAATGAATTACCTTGTAGAAGGCGTAAAAGAAGTTTCCTAAAATAAATTAATTAGGATGCACACTATACTACCCGAATTTTCGGGTAGTATAGCAATTTTTTTAAGAGGATGATATGGCACAGGAAGAGTATGCTATACAGTTAAAGGGCATTACCAAGACATTCGGTAGCGTAGTAGCCAACAGCAACATAAACCTCGACCTTAAAAAGGGCGAGATTTTGGCTTTGCTTGGCGAAAACGGAAGCGGTAAGACTACGCTTATGAATATGCTGTCGGGCATATACCGTCCCGACAAAGGTCAGATTTTTATTGACGGTAAAAAGGTATATATAGATTCCCCCGAGGACAGTAAAAGGCTGGGTATTGGTATGGTACACCAGCATTACAAGCTTATTGAAAAGTTTTCGGTAGCGGATAATATTTGGCTGGGATACCATCAGCCGGACGAAGACGGAAAGTCTAAAGAAAATCAGGAGAGAGTAAATGAGCAAGAGGGCATAACAGCCGTTTGCCAAGAGAATTCTCAAACCGTTAAAGATGAAAACAACGATTTGTTGGCAGAAGCAAATCCCGCTGACAAAGAAAACGATATAATACAAGACGCGCAGGAGCAAAAAAGCGGTACTGCCAAAGAAAATTTTAAAAAGTTTTTCGTTGCTTGCGGAAAATACATAAAAAAAGTTTGCAAAAAAGTATTTTTGACAAAATCGAGATATACGAAGATAGAGGAGTTTGCCAAGAGTTACGGTTTTGACATAGACCCCAAAAAACGTATCTGCGATATGGCTGTCAGCGAAAAGCAGACGGTAGAAATAGTAAAGGTGCTTTTCTACGGTGCAAAGGTACTTATTCTCGACGAGCCTACCGCCGTACTTACCGAGCAGGAAATTCAAAAACTTTTCTCTATTCTCAAAAATATGAAAGAGAAAGGTTGTTCGATTATCATTATTACTCACAAACTCAACGAAGTTATGTCGATAAGCGACAGAGTTTCCATATTGAGAAAGGGCGAGTATATCGGCACGGTCAATACTTCCGAAACCAATGAGGCGGAGCTTACCGAAATGATGGTAGGCAAAAAAGTCGATTTGCATATCGACAGACCCGTTACGCATTTTGACGAGGATATGCTCGTACTCAAAAACGTATGCGTAAACAATTCCAACAATCTGCGTGCTATAGACAACGTGTCTTTCAAGGTAAGGCGCGGAGAAATTCTCGGCGTTGCGGGAATATCGGGAAGCGGACAGAAAGAATTGTGCGAAGCTATTGCCGGACTTGAGAAAATCAAGTCGGGTACGATAGAATTTATGGGACAGACCATATCAGGCAAAAGTCCTTTGGATATCATCAATCTCGGCATAGCAATGTCTTTTATACCCGAAGACAGATTGGGTATGGGACTTGCGGGCAGTCTTAACATCACCGACAATATGATGCTCAAGACTTACAGGGGAAACAAATTCAATCCTTTCGTCGACAGAAAGAAAGCGGGCGCAATGGCAAAGGGTGTAGTCGAAAAGCTCGACGTGCAGACGCCCGATACGGACAAGACGCCTGTAAGAAGACTTTCGGGCGGTAACGTTCAGAAAGTGCTACTCGGAAGAGAAATCGAAACGACTCCTCAGGTAATCGTTACGGCTTATCCCGTAAGAGGTTTGGATATCAATTCGTCATATCTCATATACGATATTCTCAATAAACAGAAGCAGGACGGCGTAGGCATACTTTTCGTAGGCGAGGACTTGGACGTAATGCTTCAGCTGTGCGATAAAATACTTGTGCTTTGTCACGGAAGAGTTACGGGTATTGTCGAGGGCGCAATGGCTACAAAAGAAAGACTGGGTCTTATGATGACGGGTATGTTTGCGAGCGAGGCTTTCAAAGATATTCCCGAGGCTGTAGTCGAGGACGGACAGCTTACCGAAGAAGAGAAAAAGGAACCTGACAAACAATCTTTAGGCGGTGAGAAAAAAGACGAAGGACAAAACACCGAGGCGGCTAAGCTTTCAGAGCAAAAGGAAAACGGCGTAATCACCGAGGGCGTAAAGAGCGCAGAAGAGCAATCCGATACGTCCGAGAACGAAGGCGCGACACAAGAAACAAAGGGGGAAACCGAGAGCGCAGAAGCGCAGGAAGATAAGTCTGCTAAAGAGATTAAAGCCAAGACAGCATCGGCAAAAAACGGAGCAAAGAGCACCGCGGCGAAGAAGACAGCCTCGGCAAACGTTAAAAAATCTAAAACAAAGAGTGAGGCTTCGACGGCTCAAAGTAAGAAGGCTAATTCGACAAATAATTTGTCGGTCAAATCTGCGTCTGTAAAAAAGACTTCTACAAGCACTGTAAAAGCGGTAACAGCTAAGACAGCCGTTCAGACAAAGAAAGGCACAACTGCCAAGACCGCTACTGCAAAGAAAAGCACGGTTAAGACACAGACAGGTCAAAAGAAAACGGTAGCGGCAAAGAAAACGAACGTAACAAAGGAGGCTGACAATGACTAAACAGGTTGACTATTCGCTCAAACACAGAAGTGAGCCTCTTTTCAGAGTTACCAAGCGTGATAACCTCGACAAATGGAAAATTGTACTTTTATATATCGGCGCAATTTTGGTAGCGTTGATAATAGGTGCGATACTGCTTGCTTTTCTTAAAGTAAATCCGTTTGAATTTTATCTCAATACTTTTACTATCGGATTAATAGGCAACAAAATTCCTGCCACTATTATAAGCAATTTTATAAATACTTTTGTACCTTTGCTTATTACATCTTTGGGACTTTCGCTTGCTTTCAAAATGAAGTTCTGGAATATCGGCGGCGAAGGACAATTTATAATAGGTGCAATTGTTGCTACAAGTATAGGTATAGGGTTGGGAGACAAGATCAACGGTTTTTTCCTTGTAATACTTATGTGTCTTATGGGTGGTATCAGCGCTGGTATATACGGACTTATCACTGCGGTATTCAAAGTTAAGTTCGGAACAAGTGAAACGCTTTTGACCCTTATGTTCAACTATATCGCGTTGTATTTGCTAGTATTTTTCGGACAAAATAAGGGCGGCTGGAATATTTTGTTGGACAAAGAATCCGAACGTCCTAAATACGCATCAATCAGTGAAAATGCTGAAATGTGGAGTATTAAACTGGGTAAACTCGATATTAATTTGACGCTTATCATCGGAATTATATTGGTAGTTTTGCTTTTTATCTATTACAAGAAAACCAAGCAGGGCTATGAAATAAGTGTAGTAGGTGACAGTCACAATACCGCAAAATATGCAGGTATGAACGTCTCTAGAATAATCCTCCGTACGGTATTTCTTTCGGCGTTTATCGTAGGACTTGCCGGTGCATTTAAGATTACTTCTTCTGCTCATACTTTGTCAGACAGTATTACAGGTGATGTAGGTTGGACCGGTATAGTAGTTGCTTGGCTTGGACAATTAAGTCCTTTAGGGATATTATTAGTTGCATTTTTGCTGGCTGTATTGCAATTTGGAATATCGACTGCATCATCAACTCACTCTAATCTCGATGCAAACTTTGCCGATCTATTACAAGGTGTTATTTTGTTTGCCGTATTGGCTGTACACTTCCTTATCAATTATAAGATTGTTGTCAATACCGATAAGTTTAAAGCTAAAAAAATTGCAAAATTAAAATTACAAGGTTTTGAAATTATAGATTTGACTCTCAATAAAAACTCAAGCGGTAAATCAGAAGATTCGGATAATGTTGTTGAAGTCAGTCATAATGCTGACGATGAGTCTGAATCACTTGCAGAAACTAAAGTCTGTGCGGAAATTGGCAAGCAAATTGAAGGAGGTAAGGAATAATGGAAATTTTAAGCTTATTTATAGCCAGTGTAATTCTTTACGGAATTCCTCTTTTGTATGCGACAGTCGGTGAAATTATGACAGAAAAGTCGGGTAGTCTTAACCTCGGCGTAGAAGGCATTATGGCGGTCGGCGCAATTATAGGCTATCTCGTGGGAAGCAAAGCTGACAGTATGTTTGTTGCTATGCTGTTTGCTTTTGTTTCGGCGGCAATGCTCGGTTTATTGTTTGCTTTCCTTACGGTTACGCTCAAGGCAAACCAAAACGTAACGGGTCTTACCATAACGACTTTCGGCCTAGGCTTCTACTTCTTTATAGGTAAGGCTTGCAGTAGTAACTGGATAACGTTAGGAGGTAACTTCAAAAAAGTTTATGACAATTCTATAGGTATTCCTTTGCTTTCTAAAATTCCTGTTGTGGGAGAAAAACTTTTCTCTTATAATATTTTTGTATATCTCGGCATTGTGATAGCAATATTGGCTTTTATTTATCTGTATAAGACTAAAGCAGGACTTAAGACGAGAGCAATCGGAGAAAATCCTGCGGCGGCAGATGCGGCGGGTATTAACGTTAATGCGTATAAATATATCAATATTATTATAGGTGCCGGAATTATGGGTGTTGGTGGATTGTGCATGGGTCTCAATATGGGCGGAACTTTTGAAGGCAGTAACTGTTGGATAAACGGTTACGGTTGGATAGCTATAGCACTTGTAATATTCGCCAAATGGAATCCTCTTTGGGCAATCGCTGGCACTTTTGTATTCGGTTTCTTCAATACGTTGCAAGTTTATCGCGGTATTTTTGTTGAATCGTTCCCCAATGCGCTCGGCTGGCTCAGCAAGATACCGATAGAGTTTTACAAGGCGTTGCCTTTTATCATCACGGCACTCGTACTTATCATATCGTCGGTAAGAAAGAAAAAAGTGCCCGACGAGCCTACTGCGATAGGTTTGAACTATTACAGAGAGGACAGATAGAATCAATAAGCTATACTGTAAAAATAAAAAAGAGCTTTCGAAGCTCTTTTTTATTTTTACAGACTTTATTATGTGTAAGCGAAACGCTTTGGGAATCGAATCCGCGTTATGGCACGGTTTATAAGGATATACGATAACTCAAGTCAACTATTTACAATATCGCTTAAAAGTGGTATAATATTATACGTTAAAAATTTTAAGGAAAGTAAGGAAAGATAGAGTATGATTAAAATCCTTGTAGTGGAAGACGATATCAAACTCAATAAGCTTGTCAGGAAAGCTCTCGAAGAAGAGGGGTATGACGCTTATATGGCACTCAATGCCGACAGCGCGCTTCAGATGTTCAAAGAGGACCATTACGATTTGATAATATCCGACATAATGATGCCTGTCAAAGACGGATTTGCGCTTGCCGAAGAGGTGAGAGAATTAAATGCAAACGTGCCGATACTCTTTATGACTGCTATGGATGACTTCGAGGCAAAGAAAAGAGGCTACGAACTGGGTATCGACGATTATATGGTCAAACCTATAGATACGCAAGAACTTCTTTTGCGCGTAGGGGCGTTGTTGCGCCGCAGTCAGATAGTAAGCGAGAGAAAACTCGTGGTAGGCAATACTGTACTGGCATACGATTCTTTGACGGCTACCACGCCTGAAGGAGAAATAGAACTTCCTCAAAAGGAGTTTTATATTTTGTACAAACTGCTTTCATATCCCGGAAAAATCTTCACCAGAAGTCAACTTATGGAGGAATTTTGGGGCGCGGACAGCGACTCGGCAGAGCGTACGGTAGACGTGCATATCACCCGTATAAGAGACAAGTTTAAGAATAACGAAGATTTTGAAATCGTTACGATAAGAGGGCTGGGATACAAGGCGGTCAAAAAGCAAAAATAATCACTAAATATAAGTGCGTAATATTCGCAGACACAGGAGCAAATATGAAACAAAAACCCAAAAAGGAGCTTTTGCTCAAATTAAGTATAGCCAGCTTTGTTACGATAATAGCGGCGTCGGCGATTTTTTCGGGGCTGTATTCGATTTTGTTATTGCTTGAAGTAAAGATAGAGGATTTGTGGTGGACGGTAATAATAGCAACCATATCGAGTATTATTATAGGCATCACGCTTTCTACAATAATGAATATAGTTTTTCTTAATCCTATCAATGAATTGGTTAACGTTACAAAACGCGTAGCCGAAGGGGATTTTTCCGTCCAACTCAAAGAGCATACCAAGAAAAACGGCGAGCTCAAAAAAGACGAAATGTCCGTGCTTACGCACAACTTTAACGTAATGGTGCACGAGCTTGACAAAAACAAGATTTTGAAGAGCGATTTCGTGACAAACGTATCGCACGAATTCAAGACGCCTTTGGCAAACATCAAAGGACACGCCGAGATTATCAAGAAGTGCAAAGACCCCAAGGCGATAAAGGAGTATTGCGACAATATAATAGAGGCGGCAGACAACCTTTCGAATCTTACTTCCAACATTCTGAGATTGAGTAAACTCGAAAATCACGTCATACTCGAAGCAAGCGAATTCAGGGCTGACGAGCAGATAAGACAAGCAATCATACTGCTTGAAAATAAGTGGGAAGAAAAAAATATCAATTTAAATCTCGACCTCGACGAAATCACGATATGCAGTGACGAAGCGTTGTTTTTGCAGGTATGGCTCAATCTTATCTCCAATGCAATCAAATTCAGCAATGACGGCGGGGATATAAATATTATACTCAAACAGTACGGACAGGATGCGGTATTGACAATAAAGGACGAGGGCATAGGAATGTCCAAGGAAGTGCAGGAAAGAATTTTCGACAAATTTTATCAGGGGGATACTTCCCGCGCAAAAGAGGGAAGCGGTCTGGGACTTGCGCTTGTAAAGAAAATAC
Organism: uncultured Christensenellaceae bacterium; assembly: GCA_944380355.1. Classification (GTDB taxonomy): domain Bacteria; phylum Bacillota; class Clostridia; order Christensenellales; family UBA3700; genus RACS-045. Next base: position 248,968 of record CALWHJ010000001.1, on the reverse strand, counting down.
TGGATATCTCGCACTGTACTATAGAGGTTGAAAGCGAGGAGGGCAAGGGTACGACCTTTGTAGTAAGAATTCCTATGTCCTGACCGAGTAGGGACAATGAAAGATAAATTTTTTGAAATTTTTTAAAAACCGTTGACAAAAAGCACGCTGTAATGTAATATATTATCATACAATTGAATAGCAAACCGTTGATAAAGAAGAGTAACTATATGTAGCGGCTTTACAGAGAGTTGCAGTAGGTGAGAGGCAGCGAGCAGTGTTATAGTGAATGGGCTTTTGAGGGCAGAGTAATGTCTGACGGAATCCCCTCGTGAGTGGGAAAACGTGTGATGGCACGTAGGGTGGCTTACAAGCAAGATAACAATGTCTTGTCCCTTTTAAGGGGACAAGATTTTTTTTATAAAATAAAAACAGAAAAAAATTTTTCAATAGGAGGATGGAAAAATGACAAAAGTACCTTACAGATTTTATTTGACCGAGGAGCAATTGCCCAAACAATGGTACAACCTCCGCGCAGATATGAAATCTCAACCCGACGCACTTCTCAATCCGGTTACGTTGCAGCCTATAAAGGAAGAGGATTTGTATCCTATTTTCTGCAAAGAGCTTGCACATCAGGAGATGGATGCGACGACCAGATATATCGATATCCCCGAGCCTATAATGGAGATGTATAAACTTTACAGACCTTCTCCTCTTTGCAGGGCATACAATCTGGAAAAAGCGTTGGGCACGCCCGCTAAGATTTACTACAAATTCGAGGGCAACAATACCTCGGGAAGTCACAAGCTTAACTCCGCGCTTGCTCAGGCATATTACGCAAAGGCTCAGGGCTTGACTTCGGTAACTACCGAAACGGGTGCAGGGCAATGGGGTACTGCTTTGTCTGAAGCTTGTTCGTACTTCGGACTCGGACTCGACATATTTATGGTAAAAGGTTCGTATCAGCAGAAACCTTTCAGAAAGGCTGTTATGCAGGTTTTCGACGGTAACGTAATTCCCAGCCCTTCCAACACTACCGACGTAGGCAGAAAGATTTTGCAGGACAAACCCAACACGACGGGTTCGCTCGGATGCGCTATATCCGAAGCTATCGAAAAGGCTATGACCACTCCCAACTGCAGATACGTACTCGGCAGCGTACTCAATCAGGTGCTTTTGCATCAGTCCGTAATAGGTCTTGAGAGTAAAAAAGCAATGGAGATGCTCGACGAATATCCCGACGTAATAGTAGGATGTGCCGGCGGTGGTTCCAACCTTGGCGGACTTATCGGCGCGTTTATGAAAGACAGACTCGAAGGAAAGACCAAGACGAGATTCGTAGCAGTAGAGCCTGCTTCTTGTCCTTCGCTTACAAGAGGTATGTACGCATACGATTATTGCGATACGGGTAAGATTACTCCTCTTGCAAAGATGTACACGCTCGGCAGCGGATTTATCCCTTCGGCAAACCACGCAGGAGGACTGAGATATCACGGTATGTCTCCTATACTTTCAAAGCTCTATCACGACGGATATATGGAGGCGGTATCTTACGAGCAGACCAAGGTATTCGACGCAGCGGTCAAGTTTGCTAAGTGCGAGACGATATTGCCTGCTCCCGAATCCGCGCACGCAATCAAGGGCGCAATAGACGAAGCTCTCAAGTGCAAGGAATCTGGCGAGAGCAAGACTATTCTCTTCGGTCTCACCGGTACGGGTTACTTCGATATGACCGCTTACGGAGACTTCCTTGCGGGCAGAATGACCGACTATATTCCTACCGATGAAGATTTGCAAAAAGGTTTCGATTCGCTTCCTAAGGTAGATTAATTCAATAAAACAAACGATATTTGTTTAGATATACGGCTGTTTTCAGCCGTATATTTTTTTTGCGTTTATAAAAGACAGAGTAAGAAATAATTAAACTAAATAATAAAAACAAAACGCGAATTTTCATATAAAGAAGCAAGATAGACGTCTGCAAAATTTTAATAAAAGTTTGAAAAAACTGTTGACAAACGTTAATATCGGGCATATAATATAGATGAAAACAGATACCCCTAGGGGGTATATGAAAGGAGTAATGAAAATGGATTGCAGACACGAAGGTTGCGACTTGACTAAAAAGCTTACCGACAAACTCAGCAGAATAGAAGGACAGGTAAGAGGCATAAGCAAAATGGTGCAGGAAGACAGAACGTGCGAGGACGTACTCGTACAACTTGCCGCTGTCACAAAGGCGGTCGAAAGCGTAGCGCGCGACGTGCTTTATCACCATATAAATCACTGTGTGGCAGACGGTATAAAGAAGGGTGACTCAGAGATACTTTCCAAGCTTACCACTGCTGTTGAATACTATTCGAAAATTTAAGAGGTCGGAATATGAAAGAAAAAAATAAAAACGCAGACATAAATTCGCAAGTTTGCGAAGACTTGAATTTGTTAAGAAAAGAGCATAGCTTAGAGTGCGACATACACTGTCACGAAGAAGAGTGTAATCATAATCACGAAGAGGGAGAGCACGATTGCCATAATCACACTCATAGTCACTCACACAAAGACGAATGTTGCGGGCACAGTCATTCGCATACCGAAAAGTGCGCGTGCGGTCATCATCACGGACACGAGGGGCACGGACACGGTTGCGCTTGTTGCGACGATACTCCCGTGAAGATAGACAAAGACCAGAAAGTATGGCAGGTCGATAAAAAACAGCTTGTGCTTGTCATACTGTCGGCAGTGCTTTTGGTCGCGGCTTTTTGTATGGAGCATTTCGGAGGAGAAAAACTCTTTTGGGGTTATCTTCCCGTATATATAGTCGCATATCTTCTCGTGGCAATCGAGAGTTTTGCCGAGGGATTCAGAGGACTTAAGGAAAAGGACTTTTTCAATGAAAACACACTTATGAACGTTGCCTCGATAGGTGCTTTTTGTATAGGAGAGTTTGAGGAAGGCGTAGCGGTAATGCTACTGTATACGATAGGAGAGATTATACAGGGCATATCCGTCAGAAAGTCAAAGAAAAGCATCGGTCAGCTTCTCGACATAAGAGTAGACAAATCTTTGCGTATAGAGAGCGACGGAAGCGAAAAGCTTGTCGATACGTCTTTACTTAAGGTAGGCGACAGAGTTATCGTCAACGTAGGCGAAAAAGTCCCCGTAGACGGTAAAATAGTACAGGGGCAGTCTTCTTTCGATTATTCCAAACTTACTGGCGAAAGCGTACCCGTAGAGCTGAAGACGGGAGAAGAAATACTTGCAGGTACTCTAAATCTAGAGAGCAGCGTCATCATAGAGGTCAGTAAAGAGTACAGTGACAGTACGGTATCGAAAATTCTGCGTCTTGTCGAAGAAGCTCAACATAATAAGCCGTCAGCCGAAAAATTCGTCAGAAAGTTTGCAAGGATTTATACTCCTGCGGTGTTTGCGGTTGCGCTTATCATAGCTGTCTTCGCGCCTTTGATAAAGGCACTCGGTATGACGTATACGGAGTCGATTGCCAAAGGTCTGGTATTTTTGGTAATATCCTGTCCTTGCGCACTTGTCATATCTACACCGCTCACTTACTTCGGCGGAATAGGCAGCGCGTCCAGAAGAGGTATACTGGTCAAGGGCGGAAATTATCTCGAAATTCTCAACAATATTGACGAGATATGTTTTGACAAGACGGGTACGATTACCGAAGGAAAACTCAAAGTAGCGTCTATCGATGCTGAGGATAGACAAAAAGTTGTAGAAGTAGCGGGCGCGTGCGAGAAGTTATCCAATCATCCGATTGCCGATTGCATAAGCGAATATTGCGCGGTAAAGGACAGGGCAGATTCGGGCAAAGAAATAGCAGGCAAAGGATTAGTCTGCGAATACAAAGGCAAAGTCGCTTTGCTCGGCAATATAAAACTTATGCGCGATTACGGTATAGAGGCTGCCGAAAAGCAGGACGGCTTGACGAGGGTATACGTAGCGTATGACGGCAAATATTTAGGCGACATTACGCTCGAGGACAGCATAAGAGAGGGCGTAGACAAAACTGTTGACGGGCTTAAGCAAAGAGGAATACGCACGGTAATGCTTACGGGCGACAACGAGGCCGTAGCGAATAAAGTCGCGTCTAAGGTAGGAATAGACGAATACAAAGCAGGGCTTTTGCCTCAGGATAAATGCGATTACGTAAAGGCTTGCGTGGAAGAAGGCAAAAAGGTTATGTTTGTGGGAGACGGACTCAATGACGCACCCGCAATCAAAAGCGCGACCATAGGCGTATGCATAGGCGGTATGGGCAACGATGCCAGCGTAGAGGCAAGCGACGTAGTGCTTGTCGGCGGAAAACTGACTCAGCTAGATGACGCATTCAAGGTAGCAAAAAAGACAAAGAAAATCATCATACAAAACATAGCTATGGCTTTGGGATTGAAGTTTGCGATAATGATAATCTGTCTGTTTGTGTCTCCTCTTATGTGGCTGGCAGTAGTCGCTGACGTAGGTGTATGTCTATTGGCTATATTCAACAGTATGCGTACTCTCAGAATAAAAGGGGATAAGCGCAAAGAAAAGGCAAAAGTATAAGGTATAATAATTGTTAATAATATAAATAACTAATATAAAGGCGTCATATAAGTCAATATGACGTCTTTTATAATAATAGCAAATATTGTCAAAAAACAGGACAAAAAATCGTTTGACACAAAATCAAAACGGTTATAAAATAGACAATGGTAGTCTGAACATAAATAAGGATTACAAAAAACCTGGGTATTTTAGCGATATTTTAAGGAGAGCGGTAAATTTTTGCTAAAATTTTTACGATATATGTTGACTATTATTTTGTAGGCAAGGTATAATACTATAGGTAAAGTATGAAAGATTATAAAGTCGTAAGCGAACTGTCGTCAAAGGATAAAAAGGTATTTAAAGTAGAGTCGGAAGGCGTATTTTACATACTCAAAGAATATCCCGACGAGACGGCAAAGACAAAAGAAGTGCTTGCGGTGGGCAAAATAGCGTTGACGGGATACGCGCCTCAGGTGATAGAACACGAAGGCAACAAGGCCGTATACGAGTATATCGAGGGAGAGAATCTTCACGATGCTTTCAGAAACGCGACGATGCTCGACGACAAGCAGACAATGCAATTGCTTGCCACAAGACTTGCGATATTTTTACAGATTATATATTCTTTTACTGATTGCGTAATGAAGGAGATAGATTTCAAGAATTACGTAATCAAGGACGGAAGAATAATCGGAGTAGATTTTTCCAGCGTAGACAACGGTATGCCATACGAGGACGTAGCAAGTGCAATATCTTACGCACTCGTCAACAGCGTAGGAGAATATTACGACAGTTATCCTTTTATAGACAAGCTTCTCGAGTGCTCTAGGCTCAAGCTCATTGACATAATCAACGAGATAAGCGCATCGCTCAAAAAACGAAAAGAAAAATCGAGAGACGGCAAGGACGTAGAGATGATGCTCGATACGCTCACTCAGTTTCAGGAAAACGGTGTAGATTGGCACAAGCTAATCTAGTTTTATAAATTTTATAAAATACAATATAGGAGGTATTGTAAAATGAAGTTTGCAGAAAGATTGAAGGAACAAAGGTTGCGTAACGGATATAACCAGGAGTATCTCGCAAAGTACATGCAGGTATCTCAGGTTAGTATCAGCAACTGGGAAAGAGGTGTAAAGGAGCCTAGCTATCAGGCACTTATCGACCTTAGCAATTTGTTCGGAAAATCGACTGATTATATGCTTGGTCTCAAAGACAACGAGTAATAATAGCCGAATTTTAGAAAGTTATGTTAAAAAAGAGGGTATACCCTCTTTTTTATTTATCGATTTTAAATTTTTGAGTTAGGATTGAAAGCTTTAATTTGATATTCTACCGTTTAGTTAAGTCAGTCGATACAACAAAAATCTCACAGAGTTTTGTTGTAAAGCGATTTGGCTTGCTCAGTCATCTCGCCCTTTTCGTCATAAACGACTATTCTGTCTACCGTCAGTCCGTCGGGAGAGCATTTTTTGCATTTGAGAATAAACGTATCGGCAGGCTTTGAGAGTTTAGGGTAGACTAGCGTCAGTACTTTGGGCGTGAGTTTTGCCTCGTAAGCGTGCAAGATGGCTTCTGCCATACGCTGAGTCTTGTGGATTATGTACAACTCTCCGCCGAATTTGAGTATCTCGCCGGCGCAGCGCATAAGGTTTTTTAAATCGCACGTGGACTCGTGACGGGAGAGGGCGACCTGAGGGTTTTCGCGTTTATCTCCGGACGAGGGTGTGAAAAATGGCGGATTGCACACTACGGTTTCTACGCTCTCTTTGCCCAAGACAGCGGGCGCGTCCAGTATATCCAAACAAAGCACTTGTACTTTTTCGCTTAGATTGTTGAGTTCGACGTTTTGTTTTGCAAGTTCTGCTACGTCTTTTTGTACCTCTATGCCGATAACTTTTTTACAGGGGGTTTTGGCGGTGAGCAAAAGAGAAATAACTCCGTTGCCGCAACCGAAGTCCACAATCGTGTCCCCGCGCTTGCAGCGGACTGTATTTGCAAGCAATACCGCGTCCGAAGAAAAGCGGTATCCCTCTCTGTATTGTTTGATTTTCAAGCCCTTGCACTCCAAATCGTCGGTGCGAAAAATATCCTGCATAACTCAATCATACTATAATTTGTGCGAATAGTCAAAAATTTGAGCAATCGCTGTTTACTTTTTTCACACTATGGTCTATAATGTAAGAAGAAAATTCAAAGGAGGTATTGTTATGAAGTACGTATGCAACGTTTGCGGTTGGGAATACGACGAAGAAGTAGGCTGCGCCGAGTGCGATATCCCCGCCGGCACCAAGTGGGAAGACGTAGCTGACGATTTCGTATGCCCTTTGTGCGGTGTAGGCAAGGACGATTTCTCTGCCGAATAATCACAAACCAATCGAATATTAAAAGAAAAGACGCCGTCGGCGTCTTTTTTTTATGGAAAAAACCGTTAATTAAGCATCGCAACTACAGCAGAATACATATTTCAATTACGTTTATATTTGATTTATCCCGAAAAAAATAAAATAAATCATAATTATTCTGCAAAAATCGCGCATAATCCTTTTAATCGTATAAAATGCTTGTAAATAATGTAAAAATATTATAAAATTAAAAAGTATTATCACGGCGCGTAAGAATTATGTGCCAGATTATCGGAATAACAGAAAGAGGAGTTAGAAAAATGAGAGACAAGTGGCCCTCGAGGTTTACGTTTATTCTTGCGTCAATCGGTTCGGCAGTAGGACTCGGAAACGCTTGGCGTTTTCCCGGTCTTGCCGCAAAGCACGGCGGCGGCGCATTTTTGTTTGCATATATCATAGCGATGGTCGTTATAGGTATGCCTTTGCTTATGATGGAGCTTTCCATAGGCAGAAAGATGAAAGCGGGTTCTCCCGTCGCGCTCAAAGGTCTCAGAAAGGGCGGCGAGTATATAGGTTGGGCAGCTACGGCAAACGCATTCGTAATAGTTACGTATTATGCCGCTGTTTTTGCGTGGGTAATACTTATGGCACTTCTGAGCTTTAAGTTTGCTTCGATGACAGGTACTTCTACGGGTATCGAACAGGCCGAAAATCTGTGGGCAAATTCCATCAATACCACGTGGGGTACTTCGCTTTTCGGACAGGGAAGTCAAATTCCTTTGCTTTTGCTCATAAGCCTTGCCATTGCTTGGTTTGCTATATACTACTGTATCAAAGACGGCGCAAGCTCGGTATCTAAGGTAGTAAAATATACAGTTTTCATTCCCGTTATCTTGCTTGTAATTCTTGCATTAAGAGGTTTTACTATGGGCAATACGGGCGCGGCAATGAAGGCACTGTTCGTTCCTAAATTCGAGGCTTTCAAAGAGCCTACCATTTGGGTAGACGCAATCGGACAAGCATTCTACAGCCTTTCGATTATGATGGCTATAATGATTGCTTACGGCTCCTTCCTTGACGATAAGTCAAATATCGTAGAAGACGTTATGATTATCGCAATAAGCGACTTCTTGACTAGCGTGCTTTCGGGTATCGTGCTCTTTACGACCATGTACGGTTGCGGTATGACGGTAGACGATATGTCCGCTTCAGGTATCTCTACGGCATTCCTCATCTATCCTATGGCGATAGTACAGCTGACGGACGTAGGCTGGATAAACGCAGTATTCGGATTTATATTCTATATGATGCTTATCACTCTTACGATAGACTCGGCATTCTCCATTGTCGAGGGTATATCGGCAAGTATCTCCGACAAGTACGGCATAAGCAAGAAAAAGACTACCGTGGGCATAATACTCGTGGCGGCGGTAATATCGCTCATATACGTAACAGGTTCGGGCGTAGCGTGGTTGGATATAGTCGACAACTGGACAAACCAATACAATCTGCTTATCGTCGGCGTACTCGAGTGCGTGCTTGTAGGTTGGTTTTTCAAGCCCAAGAAGGTGCTCAAGGAAATCAACAAAAACACCAACAAACTCAAGATGCCCGCATTCTGGTTTTACGCTGCCGTAATGGTAATAGCTCCTTTGGCATTGCTCGGACTTACGGTATGGAACATTTATATTCTTATTGCCCAAAACGACGGTTTGTACGGAGGCTATCCTCTTTACGCAAATATAGTTGGTTGGATAATCACGTTCCTTGCGTTTATGTCGGGATTTATAGTAAAACTCATCACGAAGTTCAATCCTCGTTTGAGAGCTTTGGCTTGGCACGCCGAGCAGAAATTCAAGACGTGGGAACAGCTTGACGAAGAGGAAGCTGAGGCAAAAGCGCAGCAAGCAGATACTCCCGTCGAAATCGTTGAAGAAAGCGTTAAAGCGGATGGGGTTTTGCTAGATACAGCCGTTATGCAGGACGCCGTAACAGAACAAGAAGTCGTCAAGCCTAAGACGAGAAACACGAAAAAAGCGGTTTCTGAAAAAGCGGATAAATAATTCAAATCAATAACATTAATCGAAGAAAAAAAGAGGACTCAAAAGGTTCTCTTTTTTTATTGTGCGATACAAAGCGCGTTACAGCGGTGTAGTAGAAGCATATCAGTTATAAATTTTAGTATTGCAAAAGAGAAGATTATTTGCTATAATAAAATCGGAGGAAATTTTATGGCATTTTTGAGATTGTCTGACATAGGCAAGATTTACTCTAGCGAAAACAACGTAGCAGTCGGTATACGCAAAGTAAATTTGTCTTTTGACAAAGGAGAATTCGTCGCGGTTACGGGCAAGTCGGGAAGCGGTAAAACCACGCTTCTCAACGTAATAGGCGGACTTGACAGCTATGAAGAAGGGGAGATGTATATAGAGGGCAAGCCCACTTCTCATTACATAAAGGCCGACTGGGACGAATACGTGGCAAAGTACGTGTCCTTTATTTTTCAGGACTACAACATACTCGAAAGCTTTACGGTATTCGAGAATATTGAATTTGCATTGACGTCGGTCAAGGACCTTAAAGAGAGAAAACGTCGTGCGCTGGAGATAGCCGAAAGAGTAGGACTGAAGGACAGACTCAACACAAAAGGGGTTAAGCTTTCGGGCGGCGAGAAACAGCGAACGGTCATCGCGAGAGCGATAGCAAAAGACAGTCCCGTCATACTGGCAGACGAGCCTACGGGCAATCTTGACAGCGTCAACGCAAAGAGCATACTCGCACTTTTGAAAGAGGTGTCTAAAGACAAGCTCGTGATAGTGGTAACGCACAATTACGAGGACGTTAAGGAATACGCAACCAGGCATATTCGCGTATATGACGGCGGAATTGAAAGCGACGAAATTTTCGAGAGAGTAAAAAGCTCCGAAGACGTAGAGGAGAGGGAAGGTCTTTACGAAAAAGAAAGACAGTACGTTTTCAAAACGCGTCGCAAAAAAAGCAAGCGTTCAAAAGAAGACAGACGTACTGACGCGAGAGATAAGTTCATACTGGGCTGGAAGAGGTTTTGCACCCGTCCTAGACAGAATATTCTGATATCTGTTGTTTTGTTTATCGCGCTAAGCGGTATTATTCTTTCCATATCCTTGGTGAGCAACCTGGGATTTTATCCTGTAACTTTCGCTGTCAACGATATGGAAGGCAGAGTACTGGTCGCTACCCGCGACGATTATTACACCGAGCAAAGTGGACACGACGACGTTAAACAGCGTAACGGGGTCGCTACCCGCGACGATTATTACACCGAGCAAAGCGCGCAAGAGCTTGCGGATAAATACGGAGCATCGTCCTTTATTATGCACGATATCTATTTCGACGCATCCGCGCTCGTGGTAATGGAAGGAGATACTGTCAAAAATTTTGAATATTTCCGCTTGGATAGGCTTGACGGCAAAAAAGCAGACAAGGGCAGGCTGCCCCAAAGAGCCGACGAGGTATTGCTTCGTATTCCTTACAATTACGCAAAAGAGTACAGCGTAGGTCAAAAGCTTGAGATGTTCAACGTAAATTACGATTCCAGAGTTGACGATACAAACAATCAGGGTATGGTTTACGTCATCTCGGGTATTGATTATTATGTCGACAACAGAAAGCCCGTGACTGCGTGCTTTACAACGGAAGGATACGAGTATTATTCTCAGTTTCAGAGGCTGAATTTACCTCCTTTGAGCGGCGCGATAGTCGAGGTTGACGCAGAAGGTTTTCCCGTAATCGAGGACGAGGAAGGCAATTTCTTAGACAGCCGTTATATGAAAGACGCGGTATTTCAGATTAACTTCGATTTGCAAGGCAAGGTTGTGGAAACCAATGCGTTGATAGATAACAACGAGGGACTTTATATAAGAAAAGCAGTATCTGCGGCAGTGCTTTTTACGGACGTAAAATACAATGAGGATTTAAAGCCCTTTATATCTTCGCTTTACGATGCTTCTTGCATAGTTTTCAGCGTAAGTCCTGAGGTATTCAAAGATTATTTTACCGAAGAGAGTAAGCAGATATCGCTTATCTTTGAAAACAACAAAAAAGCGAGTGTGGCAGTCGATAAAATGACGCGTGACGGTTACAGTTCCATACGCGCCAGGGATATTAATATTATGTCAAATCTTTCCTTTATCGAAAAACTAATCGACTTCTTTTCCACGACGCTCATAAGTCTTGCCTTCTCGGTAGCAGTATCTCTTGTTGTGGTAGTTACGCTCATAAAACTTATGTCGCTAGGCAGAAAAGACGTGTCGGTATTCAGGACTATGGGTATTGCCGATTCGACAGTCAAAGCGTCGACTTTCGTACAGCTGTTTTTAGCACTTGTACCAGCACTGATTTTGTGCGTGATTTTGGTATTGATTATGTACTTTGCTCCTATAGGTGCGGTACTTCAATATATGGGCTGGGAAGCGGTATTTATGATAGTACTGGGAATGACGATAATACTGCTGATTCTGGCAGGCTCGTACAATAAGCTTATATACAAACAAAAGATAAGAAAAGGATTGAGGAGGGCAAACAAATGATAAAGGTTAACAATCTTCTCAAGATTTTCAACAAGAACAAGGCAAACGAAGTACGCGCCGTCAACGACGTGAGCGTGGAGTTTCCCGAGAAAGGACTTGTAGCCATATACGGTGCGAGCGGTTCGGGAAAGACTACGTTTATGAACGCGCTGGGCGGATTGGACAAATTCGACGGCGGAGAGATAATAATGAACGGCAACGTCTACAAGAGCAGCGTAGACGATAAGTACAGGATAGAGAATATAGGGTATATATTCCAGAACTATCTTCTGGACGAAAGACTGGACGTATACCAAAACGTAGCGCAGGGACTGAGAACTGTCGGAGTAAAGGACGAAGAGGTTATATTCGACAGGGTAATGACTGCACTCGATAACGTAGGAATGAGGGACTATTACAAGCGCAACGTGACAACGCTGTCGGGAGGACAGCAGCAGAGAGTAGCGATAGCGCGAGCAATGGTCAAGGGAGCCAGGATAATACTTGCGGACGAGCCGACGGGCAATCTTGACGAGCTGAACACTCGAACGGTAATGGAGCTGTTGAAGGCATTGAGTACCAACTGTCTTGTGATAGTGGTAACGCACGAAGGCGATTTGATAGAGAAGTATGCCGACAGCGTAATACAGATAAAGGACGGCAGGATAGAAAATCTCAGCGAGGGAGGAAAAATCTCTCACGGTACGTCCGACAAGACGAGAGTTTTTCTCGGAGACAAAAAGAAAAACAGACTTACCGTAGACAACGTAAACATAGACTATTACGGCGAAGCTTTGCCCGTAAATCTGATGCTTGTCAACGAAGGCGGAAAGATTTATCTCAAGACGACTGACAAAAACGTAAGGCTAATCGACGAGAAGTCGGAGATAAAATTCGAAGACAAGACGGAAAAGGAGTTTTTGGAAGAACAACGCGTCAAGGCGCACGGTGCGATGAATTTTCTCAGCAATGTGCAGACGGGCAAGACGGGTAAGGTATTCTCTTTCAAAAGCGCGTTTGTGTCGGGCGTGAAGTCGATATTCAACAAAAAGAAGAGATTTACTCTTTTTACGGTATCTGTCTTTGTGTTTATGATAGCAATCGTTATTTTTGTAGGTGTACTCGGTTCGAAGATTTTTAAATACGATAATATCGGCAGCGATTTTAATGAAAATCTGATTAGAGTCGCCGTAAACGGAGCAAGCGATAAAAAGGAAGTCGATAATATAATCGCCCAAAAAGGCTACGATGTGGAGTACGCTTACGTAAGCAACTTTTCGTCGCGTATGGAAGTCGGTATTGCTGGATTCGAGACACTCGAAACTATATACTGGTCATTCTTGGATTATACTTTCAACGATATCGAAAAGGTAAAAAATATGAAATGGATATACGGCACTCCCGACGATTTGACGGCTTACGACAGGATTGTCATAAGCAAGGGACTTGCCGACGATATTCTCTCCAGCTGGCTTCACGAAGCAAAAGTAAACGGCGTAGGCTATGAGATACTTTACAACGCGACCGTAAAGATGGACAGAACAAAGACCGTCAAGATAGTCGGCGTAGTGGACGAGGACGAATCGTACGCTTATATGGAGGATTTGCTCTGGATTGACGTAATTTTCGGATATTCCCCCGACAGTTACTTCGGAGAAGAAGCTAAAGACGGCGAGGTACTTTTATCACCGGGATGGAATTACGAAGACGGAAGAGTAGTCGATATATTCGGAAAAAAATTCGTTGTCAGAAATTCCGACAAAGTAATCGGTTGGGTAATCAACGAAAACGAAATGCGTGCGCTTGAAGACAGATTCGAAAATTACAGAGAATACTGCATACTTACTCCAGACGCAAACAAACTTGCGGACACATTGATTGAGACAGGCATGTTTTCAAACATAAAGACCAAAAATATAATGTATAAGCAAGCTATGGACGAAGTAAAGGAAGAAATAATAAAATTCGTAATAGTAGTTGCTATACTGATAGCGATTATGCTTGTGTCGGCGGCACTGATGTTTTATTCGGCATTGTCCGGCAAAGCCAAGGAGATAGGACTTTACAGAGCAATAGGCGTATCGACAAAGAATATCGTATACAAATTTTTCGTCGAATCTCTCGCGCTTATACTGATATGCGTAGTGTCGGTATTCGTCGTGATAGGATTGCCTGTACTTATATTCTCCGACGGCACGCTTTTGTACTTCCCCCTGTGGCTGTTTTTTACGGCGATAGCGGGTATTGCAGGCTGTATGATGATAGTATCGCTGTTGCCGATATTGTCGTTTACGAGAAAGACGCCCGTGGAGATACTGTCTAAATACGACGTATAAGCGGGTGCAGATTAAAATACTTAATATACGGTTTATGGATTGTCGCGTGCAAAAGTACGCGACAATTTTATCGGTGAGGTTGAAAAAAGACAGGATACGTGGTATTATTTATCTATGGCAAAGAGACTGACATTATTGATAGACGCGGACGATACCGTACTCGACTTCAACGCAAGCGAATACCAAGCGGTAGTTAAACTTGCTGAGGATTATTCTTTGGGAGACGGTGACGCAATCGCACAGGAATTCAAGCGAATCAACAGGCGTATGTGGGATATGTTCGAAAGAGGTGAGATAACGCGCGAGGAGATTTTTTATACGCGTTTTTACGAGCTGTTCGACAAATTCGGCATAGAGGGTAAAGACGTAACACTAGTGGGTGACGCTTACAGGGAAAACGTAGCTGAGAGCACGTGCGTGATACGCGGAGCGAGAGCCTTTCTCGAGAGGACGGTTTGTGAGCACGACCTCTACTGCGTAACAAACGGCGTTACGCGCACGCAGAAAATGAGGTTTAAAAACACCGGGCTCGATAAGTTTTTCAAAAAGATATACATATCGCAGGAGATAGGACTGCAAAAACCCAACAAGGACTTTTTCGATTATGTACTCAAGGACATAGGCATAACGCAAAAAGAAGACGTGTATATTATCGGCGATTCCTTGAGCTCGGATATTCAGGGCGGCATAAACGCGGGAATAAAGACAGTACTTTTCAACAGAGAGAACAAGCAAATAAAGGACGTAGTGCCTGATTATCAAGTTAAAAATTACCGCGAGCTGACGAGGCTTATTGATAAACTCGCAAAAAAGGAGAGCGTATGAGAGATTTCAGATTTTCAATTCCTACTTCGATAAATTTCGGCAAAAGCGCGCTTGACGCTTTGCCCGCCGAACTCGATAAAATCGGCGCAAGAAAAATTATGATATGTTACGGCTCCGACAGAATACGCAAAAGCGGACTTCTTTCAAGAGTAGAAGGATTGCTTGAAAAGAGCAAAAAAGAGTATATACTTTTCGGCGGAGCGCAGGCAAATCCCAGATATACCCACGCGCTTGAGGGCGTAAAAATTGCAAGGGAGTACAATCCCGACTGTCTTTTGGCAATAGGCGGAGGAAGCGTGATAGATACCGCTAAGGCGATAGCCATAGGCGCGGTAAACGAGGGCGACTTGTGGGATATATGGTGTTACAAGATAAAAGAAACACGCGCACTCAAAGTAGGGTGCATACTCACCATACCTGCGGCGGGAAGCGAAACGAGCGACAGCGCGGTGCTTACCAACGATTTGCTATCTGACAAGCGCGGACACTCGAGCGATAAATTTATATGCTCGTTTGCAATAATGAATCCCGAATTTACGCTCACTCTTCCCGGATATCAGATAGCTTGCGGGGTGGTTGACATTATGATGCATACGTTGGACAGATATTTTTATCAGCCCTGTTTGCAATCCAACGCTATGACTGACGGCATAAGCGAAAGTTTGTTGCGTACCGTTATCGAGTACGGTAAACGCGCATACGAAAAATGCGATTACGAGAGTATGAGCGAGCTTATGTGGGCGGGCAGTCTGTCACACAACAATCTTACGGGACTGGGCGGAGGAAGAGAATTTGCAGTACATCAGCTGGGACACGAGCTGAGCGCAATGTTTGACGTAGCGCACGGCGCAAGTCTTTCGGCTGTGTGGGGAAGCTGGGCAAGATACGTGCTTGACAAAGACGTAGCGCGCTTTGAACGATATGCTAAAAAAGTATGGCACGTCACGGGCGAGGGACGTCAAGCCGCACTTAAAGGAATAGAGGCTACGGAAAAGTATTTTTCGAGTTTGGATATGCCCGTAGGGCTTAAAGACCTTGTAGGTGAGCAGAGTGACGAAACGCTTAAAACTCTTGCTGATAAATGTTCGCGCAACCGTACGAGAGTGGTAGGAGAATTCAGCCGGCTTGACGAAAAAGCTCTTTACGAAGTCTACAAGAGCGCGAACAAGTGAGATAACGTTTTAATAGGCAGTATTCACTTGTTGAACACGGCTAAGCAGGATATGTTTTCTCAAAGCAATATAAGGGCTTTTATGGCTGAGGGATATAAGGGACTAAAAAAGCACATTAGAAAGCACGTCAAATATATTCCCACAAAGTAAAAACCTGTGAGCATAAAACGATAAAACTATGATTATCATCAAAAAAAGCGTCTCCTGTCAGGAAACGCTTTTTGTATTTTATATTACCTTAATTATTTTCTGCCGATTACTTTGAGGGTTTTTTCTACAATATCCTCTTCGGTAATATGGAATTTCTTTGCCAGATAAGGCATTTTTCCTACTTCGCCGAATTCGTCCATTACCGCTACGCTTTCCATAGGGACGGGCTTGTTGGCAACTATCACTTCGGATACGGCAGAGTAGAGTCCGTTGTGCACGTTGTGATTTTCTGCTACGACAATGGCACCGCTTTCTTTAGCACATTCGATAATAGCTTCTTTGTCGATAGGCTTCCACGTAAATACGTTGAGTACGCCTACGTCAAGACCTTGTTTTTTGAGTTCTTCTCTCGCTTGAAGAGCCTTGCTTACCATAATGCCCGAAGCAATGATCGTCGCGTCTTTTCCCGAAGCGATTTTCTTTGCTTTAAAGAGGTCAAACTTTTCGCCTTTCTGATATACAGTCTCGGCTTTCTTTCTCTGAAGTCTTATGTAAGTTGCGCCCTTGTAAGCAATTATCTGAGGCATAAGAGCTTTGAGCATAGTACTGTCGGTAGGTTCTACGCAAAGCATATCGGGAATACCTCTCATTATACCCATATCCTCGAGGGGCATATGAGTACCGCCGTTGATTTCCGCGCAAATACCGGGGTCGGTACCTACGATTTTCACGTTCTGCTTGCTGTAAGCTACGCTTATGAAAACCTGGTCAAAGCATCTTCTGGTAGCAAAAGTGCCGAAAGAAGAGCAGAAGGGAATTTTTCCGCAGGTAGCAAGTCCTGCCGAAACGCCTACCATATTTGCCTCTGCGATACCTACGTTGAAAAATCTGTCGGGATATTCCTTTTTGAAAGGACCAGTCTTTATGCAGTTCATAAGGTCTGCCTCTACGACCACGATATCCTTGTTGGTCTTAGCTTCTTCTATAAGAGATTGGCAGTATATCTCTCTCATCTCAAAAGTATCTTGCATCAGTCTCTCTCCTTTTGGCAGAAGTTACGCCATTGTTCTTCCGTGATGGACATCGAGTGGCAGCCGTAGCCTTTGCTGGATACCCACTCTACGCCGTAACCCTTGACGGTATCCATAATGATAAGCGAACATTTGCCTTTGGTATCGAGCGCGGTATTAATCGCATTTTCGAGAGCGTCGAAGTCGTGTCCGTTTATTCTCTGGGTATGCAGATTGAAAGCGTTGCCTTTTTCGGTAAGAGGTTCGATAGAGTTGATATCTTTGGTCATACCGTCGATTTGCATACCGTTGTTGTCTATAAAAATAACGAGGTTGTCAAGTCCCATATTACCTGCGTACATAAGCGCTTCCCAGACTTGTCCTTCCTGAGATTCTCCGTCGCCCATAATGCAGAATACCTTGTAGTCCTTTTTGTCGATTTTAGCCGCAAGAGCCATACCTATCGCGCAGCTCAGACCTTGTCCCAACGAACCTGCAGTCATATCTATACCCACGGTCTTGTTCATATCGCAGTGCGAGGGAAGATTCGTACCGGGCTGATTGAGAGTTTTGATTTCCTCGAGAGGGAAGTATCCCTTGTCTGCAAGCACGCTGTAAAGCGCAGGACCTGCGTGTCCTTTTGAAAGGACGATTCTGTCTCTGTCGGGATTTTTGGGATTTGAAGGGTCTACGTTTGCTATATCGTAATAGAGTACGGTCAGCAAGTCCACTATACTGAGAGCACCGCCGATATGACCTACGCCGAGACGACCAATCATCTCAACAGTCAGTTTGCGGATATCGAGAGCTTTGGACTGAAGACTTTGCAACTTTTCGCTGTTCATACTTACTCCTTGAAAAATACTAACCTTTACGGCATTCTTATTCTATCACTAAATCAATTAAATAAAAAGTGTTTTCGGCATAAATTTTACCAAAACGTAAAATAAATTTTATTTTAACGACAATATTTTTAATGTATATAGAGTTATCGGCTCATAGGCGGTATTTTTTAGAAAAGTAGGTTAAAAACTTCACAAAATCGCGTCTAAAATACTAAAAAGCGTCAATACTTTCAATAAAAATACCCTTACAAGGAGAGAAAAATGAATCCTTTCGATATAAAGAGCAAGTCTATTGACAATTATTACGTATCAATGCCCAAGCTTACTTCCAAGGCATACGACAAAGAGACGGCAGACCCCTATTCCAAACTGAGAATCATACTTATGAACGGTACGGAATTTGAGGCTATCAACTTTTCGCACAGGTTTTCCAGAACTTGCGACAACAACGATATACGTCGCGCTTTGGCGGCGATAAGGCGCGGCGAAGCACAACAGCAAAAGCGTATATCCTCGCTCAAACCTCAAAACGAGAATATTCTCGAGCATACTATAGGCTACGAGCATCTTGCGGTCGATTTGACGGCAGAACTTGCGCTCAAAGAGAGCAATCCCTATGTAAAGCAAGCACTCGACTTTGCGCTGCTCGAAGACTTTGACCATCTTTACCGCTATGCGGATTTGCTTGAAATGGAGCAAGGCGTAAAGGCGCAAAGACTTGTGGGAGAATATGCCGAGATAATGCCCGGACGTCCTACCATATCCGAACACCGCCATCCCTATGACAGCATAAAAAAACATATCGACAACAAACAGGAAAAACTCTCTACCGTGCTTCATATTATGACCATTACCGCCGCCGAACAGCAGACGATGAATTACTATATGAACGCGGGAGCGTTTTACGAGGGTTCGTCTTTGGGACGCGAACTTTACAACGAGATAGCTATGATTGAAGAACAGCACGTCACGCATTACGGGTCGCTTCTCGATACCAAGCCTTCTTTTCTCGAAAATCTGCTTATGCACGAATACTGCGAAGCGTATTTGTATTATTCGTGTTACAACGGCGAAAAGGACAACAGGCTCAAACTTATGTGGGAGGAGTTTTTCGAAGAGGAGCTGTGCCATTTGAATATAGCTAAATCGCTTTTGGAAAAGTACGGCAAAATCATCGCGGAGGAAGTTATTCCCGACGGTGAGTTTCCTTCTCTTATAGAATTTTGTCCGCACAAGGACTATATCAGAAATATACTGAGCAACACGGTGGATATGACTGCGGACAGGGAAGGGTATGCAAAAGTCGAGGACTTGCCCTCCGACGCGGAATATTTTGCCTATCAAGATATAGTTAATCACTCCAAAAAGCTTACGCCGTCCCATAGGGTAATCGAAGACTATATAGCCAAAAAGGGTATTGATTACCGCTATCAGATTGCAGAGCACCCCGTAGTAGCTTTGCAGGACAGACACAAGGACAATACCTCGGAATTCTTGTCCTGACAAACCAAAAAATTAATATGTACCGATGCGCATACTTTCCTTTGCAAATACAAAGATATGCGCATTTTTTCATATACCGTTATGTTGATATCGGCATATGCGAATATGTGCATATGTACAATAGATGTCGTATCGTAAACCGCTTTAAAAGAGGCAAAACGCTTTTTTTATCCTTTATGCGTTAATACTTGCTTTTGTCGGACGTATATGCTAAAATAACAAAGAATTAAAGAATTTTACACGCGAGGTATAAAAATGTTACTCAGCAAGTTGGTCTGCGAACGTACTAAAGACGCTCCCCAGGACGCAAAAATAAAGAGCCATATTCTTCTCTCCAGAGCCGGCTATATAAAGCAGGTTGCGGGAGGTATCTACACTATGACGATGCCTTGTCAGAAGATGAGCCAGAAGATTCAGAATATTATTCGCGAAGAGATGGACGCGCTCGACGGTCAGGAAGTGCTTTTCCCTGTCGTAATGCCAAAAGAATTGTGGGAGCTTTCCGACAGATACAACACTATCGGCAGCGAAATGGTAAGATTCAAGGACAGAAGCAACAGAGATATGCTCCTCGGTATGACGCACGAAGAGGCGGCAGTACACCTTGCTAATCATATCGTAAGCAGCTATACGCAGCTTCCTATGATGATTTATCAGATACAGACCAAATTCAGAGACGAAGCGAGAGCGAGAGGCGGACTTATAAGAGTAAGAGAGTTTACTATGAAGGACGCATATTCTTTCCACGCCACAAAAGAGGACCTCGAGAATTACTACTACAAGGTTTTTGACGCATACGTAAGAATTTTCAAGAGAATAGGGCTTAAAAACTTTATAGACATCAAATCCGACAGCGGTATGATGGGCGGCAGTATAGCGCACGAGTTTATGCTTCTGACCGAAGTAGGCGAGGACAGCATAGTACTTTGCAACGATTGCGATTACAGAGCGAATATGGAAGTTGCCGAAGGCAAAATCAATCCTGCAGAGTGCGAGATTGAGCCTTTGCGAGAGGTATTTACGGGAGAGGACAAGACTATCGAAGAGGTATGCAGACGTCTTAACAAGAAAGCGGAGTTTTCTTGCAAAGCCGTAGTATTTGCGGTCAAGGGCAACAGCGAAGAAGTAGTTATAGCTTTCACCAGAGGAGACCTTGAAGTCAACGAAGCAAAACTCAAAAAAGTTCTCAAAAAGGATATCGTGCCTTATGATGGCGGAGTAAGCGAGGTAATTGCTTGCGGAAATATAGGTCCCTATAATCTCGACAAGAGTATCATTACCGTTTACGACAAGTCGCTTGCCGACGTCAACGCGCTCGTGATAGGTGCCAACAAACCCGAATATCACTATACGGGCTTTAACTTCAAAAGGGATATGCCTGACGCTGAGTTTTACGATATCTCCAAAGCAAGAGAGGGAGACAGATGCCCCGTTTGCGGAGGAAAACTCAGGATAGAAAACGGTATCGAAATCGGCAATATATTCCAACTCGGAGTAAAATACACCAAATCTATGGGTATGACGGTTGCGGCTCAGGACGGTTCGCTTTTCAATCCTATTATGGGTTGCTACGGAATAGGCGTAGGCAGAGCGATAGCTTCGATAGCGCAGGAGTCGGGAGACGATAAAGGACTTGTGCTTCCTATGACGGTTGCGCCTTGGCAGGTACACTTGTGTCCTTTGAGAATCGATGACGAAACCGTGGCAAAAAAGGCATACGATTTGTATGACAAACTCAAGAAGGCAGGCGTCGACGTACTTTTCGACGACAGAGACGTAGCTGCGGGAATCAAATTCAACGATGCGGATTTGATGGGAATGCCTATACGTATAGTAGTATCTCCCAAGAGTCTTGCTACCGACGAGGTGGAAATCACAATCCGCAAAACAAAGGAAAGCAAGAAGTACGCTTACGACAGTGCTGTCGATGTAGTCGGTGAGATAATAAAGACCGAACTTGACGCGCTCAATTCCTGCAAATAAATCAAAAGAAAAATACACGTAAAGCTCCCTTTGCCGAGGGGGCTTTTGTATTGACTAGGCAAAGAAAGAGTGATAAAATAAAGCTATGAATCAGTGTCCCAAATGCGGCAGAGAAGTGGATAAAGATATGGTGATTTGTCCTTACTGCGGCGAGCAACTCTACAATCCCAACACAAAGTCGAGAGAACTTGTCAATATTCACTTGGCAAGGTATCTTGTGTTGACCGCGATATTGTTGCCTTTTGTGGGGCTTATAGTCAGTTTTTGTTTCAGAAAGACTTATCCCGTCTTTTCAAAAGTTCTTGCAAGAAACGCTATTTACGGATTTATAATCTGGTTAATGGTCATATTGCTTGTGCTGATATGCTATCTGGCGTTGTTCTCAATGGGCGTGGCGTATATGTGATTGGTACCGCCTCGAAGGGGATGCGGGCTGTCTCTAAACGCATCTTTTCCGTAATTTGCGTTTCGGCGTCCTCATAATACATCCAGTATTACTTCGTCCTTCTCAAAGCAAATTATCGGAAAAACTGTTGTTTACAGCCTAGCCCGCCCCCCTTCTCGGCGGTACGGGTTTTGTTATTAATTCTGTTGGACTTTACTTAAATACAAAACGCAAAATCCACGGCTTACAGTCTATTTCGCACCCCTTCTCGGCGGTACCTGGTATGTGAATTAAGTATTATTTAGTCCTTCTCAAAGCAAATTATCGGAAAATCTGTTGTTTACAGCCTAGCCCGCACCCCTTCTCGGCGGTACTGAGTTTATATATATGTCAATTCTGCGTTTCCGCTTTTCAATTCTGCGTCATCGTAATACAGCAAGTATTACTTCTTCCTTTCGCATTGCCGATAAGAAGCGGTAAGGATAAGCCGTAATACGGGGCTTGCAATTTGAGAGTAGCAGATTGCGGTTGTTATGCGGCGAGGTGCGACGGCAATACTTGCCGTATTGTCAAGTGCCTCAACAAAATAACAGCCGTAAGATGCGCGTCTCAAATCTTATCCGCACCGCTCGCTAGCGGTACAACAAAGCATCGCAAAATTCACTGCTTACAGTCTATTTCGCACCCCTTCTCGGCGGTAGGGATTTTCGGTTAGTTAACCTGTCGAGCTTGACTGCTTATAAGATAAACAGTTTATAATTTGGTTAAAAAAAGACGCCCTTGAGGCGTCTTTTCGTTGTGTCGGGGAGCAATCATACTCATACAAAGTATATTGATATAGCGTATATGCATTGTGCCGCAAAGTAGCTGAGTATGACATAGAGGTCGTAGTTTTTATGCAGTTTTGCCGAGGGGGCAAACCACGAAAGTCCGAGTACTATATCCGACGATATAAACAGCGTGCTTGCAATGAGCACCAGAATAGGGAATACCGTATCTTCTCTTACGATTATCAAGTTTATGGAAGAGAGCAGTATCAGATTCAGTGCAAGAAAATAAATAGTAAGAAATACGTTTTGAAGAGTATTTGTCT
Source organism: uncultured Christensenellaceae bacterium (assembly GCA_944380355.1). Lineage (GTDB taxonomy): Bacteria > Bacillota > Clostridia > Christensenellales > UBA3700 > RACS-045. The sequence continues at coordinate 226,244 of CALWHJ010000001.1, read as the reverse complement.
TTACCTTTTTCGTAAGAGCGAGTACGAGATAAATCGCAGGCATTATTATGACGAAAGGAATAAGATAGAGTTTGAGCGGCGCGAGCGAGAGGAAATTGAACATATAGCATATATGTCCGAGGAAAAAGAACGTTACGCCGACATACTGCACGAAGTCTTTGTGTTTGGGTATTACGATTATATCGTAAAGGCACAAGAAGATATCGCCCAAAAGTCCGAGTACGAGCGCTATTATTACAGCCAGCGCATATTGTATATTGTCCGTACCCGAGATATAAAAAGCCAGAATGCCCAGACATACGAAACTCAACGAACCGCAAGTTTTGAAGAGCAGTTCGTATTCGAGATATTCTTTGTTGCGACAGTAGCTTTTAAGAACGCCCATTACAAGGCAAACCGCCATCAAAACACCTAACAACACTTCCATAATTCTATTAAACATTAAGACAAAAACTTTGTCAATACCAAAGTGTTTTTTTTAATATTTTTACGTGTTTTAGTACTTTATAAGGCTATAAAATCGGTATATAAAGCAAAAAGGCTTGTTATAAAAATAACAATCGACTGATAGAAAGATATCTGCGGCCTCAAAATAAGTCATTGTTGCGCTATGAAAATCAAAGCATAACGCTATCTCAATAGAAAAAGCCCGCATCGTAAGCGGACTTTTAAATTCGCAGTTTTTAAACCGAAAAACTGTTTGATATCAGTTTTTGCTGTTTTGCGTTTTGGGAATTACACCGTAAAAATGAGTGATATTCATATCTTTAGGAATATTCTTTCCGTGCTGTCCCAAAAGATACCATTCTCTGTGCGTACCGTGGTCGGGCGCATAGCCGATTAGCGTATTGTGATTTTGCCAATAAGTCTTTACGGCTTCACCCAAAAGCGACATCGAAAGAGAGTAGTGGTCGATAGCTTTTTGCGAGCGCATAGAGTCGGGGTGAGAGCGGTGCATAACGTCGTCGAATTCCTGATTATACACGCATATCAAATCGTACTTATCTTCTTTTATGAGCGAAAGCGCGCGGGTAACGGCTTCGTTGTCGTAGTCTTCGATATAGTAATCCATATCTCTCTCGAGAAAAATTTTTGCCATACTCGAATTTTTTACTGCGACTATACAGGGCTTTTTGCCGGCGCGTATCATTGCATCGAATATCGTGTCGATTCTAATTACGGGTTTTTCGTAGTGCTGTATTCCGTGTACTTCGGGAGATGCGCCCGTATACATACTTCCGAAACAAACGGGAGTTTTGGGCGGAAATACGGTAAGCATATTCAGCTCGAAAGGCGCGTATTGTTTTACCGCGTCGAATTTAGCAGAATACTTGCGGTAGGTATAAGTGCCTATTGCGTCGGGGTTGAACATAAGTATTCTGTCCACGCCTTTTCCGTCCGTTTTACTGTCCACAAAAGAGCAAAGCTCTTCGAGTACGCCTTGACTTTGCTTAGGGGCGGGTATGTCCATAATTTTGCACAGCGCTCCCGTAAGACCCGTAAGGGGCAGAGTATGAAAGTCTTCTGCGGTATATTGTTTTTTCATCAGCCGAGTTCCTCCAGAAGTGCTTGTTTTTCGGCTTTTTCCTCTTCGGTCAGAGTATCGTTTTCACCTGCACGCTGTTTCTCGAGGAAGTACTTGATGCGAGCGAGTTTTTTATCCGTAACCTTATATTTTACGGAAGCCCATATTCCTATGCTTATCATTACGAGTACGGCAACGGCAAACATAACTCTGATTGCGACCGTTACTTTTGCGGGGAAAGCGAGAAGCATACCGGAAGTGTCGATTTCTTCTCCTTTTTCGGCGGCTTGGGCAATAAGGGTTTTGTTGTTGATTATTTCGGCATTGTATGCGCTGTAGCCTACGCAGGCGAGTACTACGAGCACTATGCTCTGAGCGAGCGCGGTGCCTATTTTTCTAGCGAAAGTCATAAGTCCGCTGTAACAGCCCGTATCTTTTACGCCCGTCTTAAGTTCGGCTACGTCCTGTGTGTCGGGGAAAATCATCCAGGGCATCATCTGCGCTCCGCCGAAACCGATACCCATAATGCACGAGCAAATCAAAAGCAGCCAGCTTACGTTGGTATTGGTAGTGTTGGGGAATACGGCAAGACCTATCGCGCCGATGATATAGAAGGGGAGTCCCCAGCGGTAAGCGAACTGTTTGCCTTTAGTCGATTTGAGTTTCATATTGATAGGGTACGTTACGGCAGCCATAACCATCATAGGCGCGACGATAAACAGCGAACTCATAGTCATACCGAAGATGGTGATTTGAGGTACTACCGCGGTAACGTAGTAGAGTACGAGTGCGGATATGAAATCGTAGCAGCCGAAAGCCATAAGATACATCAGAAGGTGATATCTGTACGACTTATTTTTGAGGGGTACCGCATAACTTTTGAAAGAGAAAGTACTCTTGACATTTTTGTCGTAAGGAGTACGTTCTTTTGTGAAGATACCGGTAAGGCAGGTAGCCACGCCGAAAATAACTCCGCAAAGCACTGCTACGATGAGGAAGAATCCCGTTTCGTTGACGGTGCCGAACATAGATTCTTCGTGAGAAATGTATGCAGAGTAAGCTTCCGTAGCCGCGGCGGGTATGAGGTAGAAAAGACCCGAAGCGAGAATGGAGAAAATAAGTTTTACGGAGTTGGCTTTGTTACGTTCTTTGTAGTCGGTGGAAATCTCTGCGCTCAGGGACATAAAAGGCACTTGCGATATAGTGTTGACCGTGCAGAGAAGGAAATATGCAAAGCAAGCGTAAGCTATTCTCAGTCCTTGATTTTCTATACCTTTTGCCCAAGGCAGAAACATTATCGCAAACGCAACCGGCACGAGCGCGCCGCCTATGATAATCCAGGGTCTGCGTCTGCCGAGGCGCGAGCGGGTGTTGTCGGATATCACGCCCATAAGAGGGTCGGAGATAGCGTCCCATACTTTGGATACGACGATAATGATTGCCGCATAGAGTTCGGCGTTTTTGATTCCGACGAGAATGAGGTTGGTCAAAAAGAAAGTGAGCACAACGCCCAGCAAAGCGGCATAACCGCCGCCGTAAATTTCACCGCCGCTGTAAGCGATAATCTCCCATTTGGACATTTTGGATTTGTCGCCTGTATTAGGCAAGGTTTGCTCGTCCGCGGGAGTAGCGGTCACGTTTTGATTGTCTTCCATAATTACCCCTTTGTTATGTTGTTCAAATTCATTATATAAAATCGCATAGGGCGTGTCAACCTAACTTGAGCTTTTTGACGAATATAACCATTTTGAAGTACATAAATTAAGTAACGCATTACGCAAAAATAAGTAACGTATTACTCATATACCGACGCGTTGCAAAAAATTAAGACGTCGGGTTACAATATTTTCCTGAAAAGTCAAAATCATCATAATTGACAACGGTTTATATGTGTAGTAAAATAAGCGTATAAAAACAATCCGTGAGGCAGAGTATGATATATAACAGCGTAGCTCAGCTCGTAGGCGATACGCCGCTTATGAAACTGGACGGAATAAAGAAAAAATACAATCTCAAAAGCGATATATACGCAAAGGCAGAATTCCTCAATCCTTCGGGGTCGGTAAAAGACAGAGCTTCTTTGTTTATGCTCGAGGACGCGATAGCGTCGGGCAGACTCAAAGAGGGCGGTACGGTAATCGAGCCTACGTCGGGTAATACTGGCATAGGACTTGCTATGCTGTGTGCCGTCAAGGGATTCAAAATGATAGTCGTAATGCCTGAGACTATGAGCGTCGAGAGAAGAAAACTCATAAGCGCGTACGGTGCTCAGGTAGTGTTGACGAAAGGTCAACTCGGAATGGCAGGCACGATATCAAAAGCCGAGGAACTCAACAGAGAAATTCCCAATTCAATAATCGCATCTCAATTTGACAATCCCGCAAATTCTTTGGCGCACGTAAAGACTACGGGCGAGGAGATATGGAAGGACCTCGAGGGCAAAATCGACGTATTCGTTGCATCTTTCGGCACAGGCGGTACGGTTAGCGGTACGGGCAAGTTCTTAAAGGGCAAAAACAAGAACGTCAAAGTTGTTGCGGTAGAGCCTTCGGCATCTCCTTTGGTAACACAGGGACACGCGGGACCTCACGCCATACAGGGCATAGGTGCAAATTTTGTCCCCGCGCTTTTGGATAAGAGCGTAATAGACGAATTTATGACGGTCGACAACGATGCGGCTTACGAGATGGCGCGAGAGCTGGCTATGACGGAGGGACTTTTGGCGGGCATATCCGCGGGAGCAAATCTTGACGCGGCTATAAGAATAGCAAAAGAGACTGAAGGCAAAAACATCGTTACGGTACTTCCCGACAGCGGAAGCAGATACCTTTCGACGGAACTCTATAAGGCATAAGGAAAACACGGTATATTATGGATAATATAAAATCTTTCGAACTCGACCACAACACTATGACTCCCGGATTTTACTGTCTTGGCGAGGCAAACGGGGTATATACTTACGATATGCGTTTTAAGTATCCCAACAAGGGAGATTATATCTCTTATGCCGCGCTTCATTCGATAGAGCATCTTTTCGCCGTGGTAATCCGTAACAGCGAGATAAAGGACAAAGTAGTGTACTTCGGACCTATGGGCTGCAGGACGGGTTGCTATCTTCTCTTGTATAAAACGCAGGAACAAGAAGCGCTAAAGATAACAATCGAGTGTTTGAAAAAATGTCTTGAGCTTGACTATGTACCCGGTACTAAGCCTATCGAGTGCGGCAATTACAGGGAACACGATTTGGAGGGAGCTAAAAAAGAGATAAAGGCATACCTCGACGTGTTGTTGAGCAAATAAAATAAAATACAATCAAAACAAAATACGGCGGAGAGTTATCTCTGCCGTTTTTATTTTATCACAATTAAATTGTTAAACCGCCCGTTTGGCAGGGGAGTTTAATTATCAGTGAATTATTATTGATAAATATCGAGAAGATTTAATTATTCAATTTTTAGGATTTAAAGTCAGACGTTGTTTACGTCGCAAGGCAAAACGACGGATACGACGGTGCCTTTTCCTAAAGTGCTTTCTATATCCAGTTTTCCGTTGTAGAGCATTACTATGTGTTTGACGATAGCAAGTCCCAGTCCCGTGCCTCCCGTACTCTTAGAGCGGCTTTTGTCAACGCGGTAAAATCTTTCGCAGATATGAGGTATGTGTTCGGGGGCAATGCCTATGCCCGTATCGCTTATGCGGATTGTGCATTCGTTTTGTGTTTGACCGAGTGATATCTCGATGCTGCCGCCTTGTTTGTTATAGTGTACGGCATTGCCTATGAGATTGTTTATCAGTTCGTACAGGTTGTGATAGTCTCCCGATACTACGGCTTCACCCTCGGAAGTTATCTTAAGGGATTTTTCTTCGGCTTCGGTGGCATAACTCAAAAGCGAGTCCTCGACGACTTTTTTAAGACTGACGGCTTCGTGGCTTCGGTCAATGTTTTTGGATTCGAGTTTGCTTATGTACAGCATATCCATAACTATGTTATGAAGACGCACGCTTTCGGTATAAATCCTTTTGAGATATTTGAAATAGGGAGAATTTTCGTCCATACGCGCAAGAAGACTTTCGCTAAGGCCTTGCACGGAAGTCAAAGGAGTCTTCAATTCGTGCGATGCGTTGGCAAAGAATACGCTCTTTTGCCTTGAAAGTTCTTTTTCCTTGCTGACGTCGCTTATGAGTATTACGTTTTGCTTGTCCTCCGTACCGCTTAGGGCAATGGAGAAAGTGTTGATTGCGAGGTCTTTGTCTTTGTATACGTATTCTATAGGGGAAGAGGTCTTTTCAGTTAAAGCCAGCGAAACGGCATCGAAAAGATTTTCGTCGTCAAACACGTCTTTGAGCGCAGTCAAATTTTCTTTCGCACCGAAGAGGGAAGATGCGACTTTGTTGATGAGAGTAACTTTTCCTTCGGCGTCCGTTACGATTACGCCTTGAGTCATATTGTCTATTATATTGTAAAGCTTGGTTTTTTCGTTCTGCATTCCGTCATAACTTCTTTGCAGGTTTTTGACAATCTCGTTCATTTCGCTCAATATTGACAGATTGAGTGCGTCCTTGTCGGGAGGGGTAATAGCGGTGTAATCACCGCTGTTGATGCTTCTGAGGTTGTCTTGCAAATACTTAAGTTGAGAATTGACTTTGTCAGAAAGTCTTTGGGCTAGCAGATAGGAAACGACCACGGCAAAAATTATGCCTATGCAGATATAGATAATTCCCGTACCCGTGTACGACCACACGTTGCTTTCGGGTTTCGCTACACGAAGCAGCACTTGCTCGGAGTCTGCGCTTTGGGCGGTCAGGGCATAATAGAACATATTTCGCTTGAGAGTGTCGGAATATCTTTTCACGACTTCGGGGGAGCCGTTGAGAGCGGCGACAATCTCTTCTCTTGAGATGTGGTTGTCGAAGTCCTCGGTATTTTCCTTAGAGCTGTCAAAGAGCACGTCACCTTCGAGCGAAATTACGGTAATTCTCGTATCGGGAAGTGAAAGAGAAAAAAGAGCTTGAGGGTTTTCCTCGTAAAGCGTTTTTATAAGCTGAGTCTGACTGACGAGCGTTTCTTTGAGTTTTTGTTGCTGAATATAATAAAAAGTACATACCGATGCGATAAACACCGCAATCAGCACAATAAGCGTAATGATAAAACTTTGAATTACAAGTCGCTTTTTCACGATTCTACTTTGTATCCTATGCCGCGTACAGTCTGTATTACGTTGTCCGCGCCTGCGTCGGAAAGCTTGATTCTCAATTCGGCGATATGCATATCTATCGTACGCGTTTCGCCAATGAATTCGTCACCCCATACTTCCTTGAACAACTCTTCGCGGGTAATCGTTCTGCCGTTGCAGGAAAGCATATAAGAAAACAGTTTGTATTCCTTGGGAGTAAGCTGAAGGTTTTTATCCTTATAGAGTATTCTGAAATTGTTTTTGTCGATGACGAAATCTCCCTGATGTTTTACTAAAAGCTTGCTTCTTCTAAGACCTGCTTTTACGCGTGCAAGCAATTCCATTACGGAAAAAGGTTTTGCCATATAATCGTCCGCGCCCTTGTTGAGACCTTTGACGAAACTCAGCTCGTCAGTCTTAGCGGATACCACGATGATAGGAATGCGTTCGTCGCGCTGACGGATATCCGAGATTATCTTGTATCCGTCCATATCGGGAAGCATAATGTCGACAATAATCAAATCGGGCTTTTCAAGATTAAAGGCTTCGAAGAAGTCCTTGCCGTTGGAGAAAATTTTGAGATTGTAAAAATCTTCAAACGCACTTTCGTACACTTCCTGTACGCCTTCGTCGTCTTCGATGATATAAAGTAATTCGTTCATAACTACCTCGCAAAGAGAGTATTTACAGTTTTATTGTACTATAAATTTTTCAATCGTACAAACGTATGAATATGATAAAAGATTAAATATATTATTCAAAATTTTTATAATATCAATATATATTACTCTACAAGTAAAATCGCATTTCTACGCTTACAGTTTTTTTACAATTCGCTTACAAACTACCGCTTGTACGTAAAAATGTCACAGCCTATAATTGAGGTGAAACAAAAGAAAAGGAGAAATATATGTCCGCATACGTAAAAGGAAAAGAAAAGTTTGCATACGGGTTTGCAGGCGTGGGAAGCTATATGGTAGCAAATATAGTTTCGTCCTACGTCAATTATTATCTTACGAATATTATTATGGTTACGCCCGTATTTATTTTGGTACTTATGATTATAGGCAGAGTGCTGGATATGTGTACCGACCCTATGATGGGTATTATCGTTGACAAGACAAACACAAAAAAAGGTAAGATGCGTCCCTATGTTCAGATCGGCGCATTTTTTATTGGAATAGTTACGGTATTTATGTTTTATCCCGTAGGCGGTTCGCTGGTATGGAGAAGTATTTTTGCCGTAGTTATGTACGTCGGTTTCGGTCTGGCATATACGTTTGTTGACGTGCCTGCTATGGGTATGCTCAGCGTAGCTACGCCCGACAAGGACGAGAGAGCGTCGCTTTCGTCTTTCTATGTGGCTGTAGGCTCGATAGGCGGATTACTGCCCGCGGCAATGCTGTTTGTGTTGCAGATGTTTATCCCCGAGAAGTGGGTATACTTTGCCATATCGGCAATCGTAGGCGTACTGACCTTTATAGCATACACCTATCTCTACAGACACAGTAAGGAGAGATTCTCGACAAAGACGGAAAAAATAAAAATCAGCGAGATGTTCAAAGTAGTCGCAAAAAACAAACCTATGACGCTTGCATTGCTGACTTCGATGTTGGCTTCGACAAGATATATGATAATGGTAATAGCTATTTATATCGCGACCTACGTAGTACATATCCCCGGGCTGTCTTCGGGTACGGTCTTGCTCATTCTTTATGCCGTAGTAGGTGCGGGAATGTTCGGAGGTATACTGCTTACGCCTGTAAGTTACAAGCGTATAGGATACAAAAAGACAAGCCTTATTTTCGGCGCGATAGGCGCGCTGGCTTTGGGCGCGAGCTTTTTGGTCGGAATGTTCAATATCTATCTTGCTCTTCCGTTTATGGCTATAGGCGGACTGGGACTAGGGGCATACAATACTTTGCCTTACCCTATGGTAGGCGACAGCCTTGACTACCTCGAGTGGAAGACGGGCGAGAGAATGGAAGGTATATGTTTTTCGCTCAACTCGTTTGTTACTAAGTTCAACAACGCGGTTGGAGCTTTCGGAGTAATGCTCGGACTTATTCTCGTCAAATTCGTTCAGCCCAGCGAGTCGGGCGCGATAGAAGCGCAGTCGGAGTTTACGACCACGGGTATGTTTGCTATGGCAACCCTCGTACCTGCGATAGGCTTTGCGCTTTCGCTCATACCTATGGCGTTTTACGATTATACGGGGGAGAAGAAAAAGAAAATACTTTGCGATTTGGATTGCAGACGCAATGCCGTATCCGGCGAAGCTGTAAAGGCGGAGGTGTAATATGCAAATCCAAGTGCAGAAAAAAGAGTTTAGCATCGAGGGCAAGCTCAGGGCGGGAGTAATATCCGATTCACAGCTGTCTCCTTTTGCCAACGGCAAAGTAAATACTTATCAGCGTAATCTCATACAATCGCTTAAAACTCTGAAAAAGCTGCAATGCAATCTTATTATGTTTGCGGGCGATATCTGCAACGTTGCAAGCAAATACGCTTACAGAAGATACAAAGACGCCTTTCGATTGGTGTTTGGGGAGGATATGCCTTTGGTGATAAGCGTAATGGGCAATCACGATTATTACGGGGCATTTTCCGCCAGAAAGCTCTTTGAAAAAGAGCTGGGACAAAAGCCGTATACTCATTACGTTATAAACGGTTTTCATTTTATAGGAGTATCTCCCGACTGTTGCAGTCTTCACAGGGCGTATTCTAAGGTTACGGACTTGTTGGATAAAGAACTTGCCGAAGCGGTCGCAGACGCACCCGAAAAACCCGTATTCGTAATTACTCACCATCCGCCAAAAGACACCGTATACGGAAGCGACGACTGGGGTGACGAAACACTGGGAGCCGTATTTTCAAAGTATAAAAACGTCGTCGACTTTGCGGGACACTCACACTATTCGCTTATGGACGAGAGAAGTTATTATAACGGAACGTACAGAGTTTTCAATACACAGTCCGTTTCGTATATCGAACTGGAGAGAGGTAAAGTCAACGGCAGCGTGCCTCCTTTGGCGCACGTCGCGCCTATGGGGCTGATACTCGATTTCGGAGAGGATAATATTGACGTATTGAGAATTAATCTGCTTGACGGCAGAGAGCAAAAAGCCGATATGCGCATAAGCATTCCTTGCGACCTGAGCAAAGACAAAACGAAAAACAATATATACAATCCCGATTTTCCGCGCGAGCCTGTTATGCCAAAAGATTACGGAAGCTGGTACAGAGAGGGTAATGCGACTTATGTCGAGTTTACCGAGGGCGCGGACGAAGATTTCGTGCATTCCTATCTTCTCGAATTCAGCGACGGCACTACGCAAACATACTTCAGCGATTTTTACAAGGGAGAAGAGTTTTTGCCGAGATACGGCGAGAGAAAAGTTTCGCTCAGACTTTACGGCGTAAAGAGGGGAACTTACGATATAAAAGTTTACGCTCTTGATTCTCAAAACAATAAGAGCAAAAGCTTTACTCAGATAGAAGACGTAGAGGTATGCCGTAAGGACGTATACAAGAGAAAGCTCGCTCCGGATATATGTTATTGATAAATCAACAAACATAAAAAAGCGCGATACAAGTCGCGCTTTTTGCTTATGCAAAGGTCAAATTTTTTATTCCGATTTGTCGGGTTTATCGTTGGAGGGGACAGTATCTGCGCCGTCATCCGCTTTATTGTTTTGACTTTCGGCGGCTTTAAGCAGTTCGGGAGGTATTACGTTGCCGAGTTCTGTACGGTTTTTCCTCGAATTGAACCTTCTCTTCAGTACGCGTTCGTATTTTAGCGCGCTTCCCAAAGTATCCGTTACGTCATTGACTACGATAAAGGCATTCCCGTCAATAGACGATACTATGCTTTTAAGCTGATTTATCTCAAATCTGTTTACTACGCAATAAAGGACGGTTTTTTCGCTGTCCGAATAATATCCTCTTGCGTTGAACAACGTAAGACCTCTTCCGAAAACGTTCGACAGCTGTTGAGCTACTTCTTCGTCGTGTTCGGTGATGATATAAGCCGATTTTGCCTTGTCGAAACCTTCTATCATAAAGTCAACGGCTTTAAGGCCTACGGCATAAGCGAGTACCGAATAAAGCGGGGAGTGAAAACTCTTTGTAACAAGTCCGGCTATCGTGTAAAGCACTACGTTGAAAATCATTACGAAAGTACCTACCGTCAATCCCAGTTTTTTCGCAAACATAACTGCAAGTACCTCAACACCGTCTATCGCTCCTCCGAAACGTATCGTAAGGCCGCTTCCTATACCCGAAATGATACCGCCGAAAATAGAGCAGAGCAACATATCCGAGCCTGCAATCGGCGAGCCGTCGGTGAAGTCGAAAGGAATTATTGACTGAAACAAAAACGAGAACAGCGAATAAACTGTTACGGTAAACAACGAATATATTATAAAAGTTCCGCCGAGCTTCTTAAATCCCAACAAGAAGAAAGGAAAATTGAGTATTACAAGGAATACGCTCATATGCAGCGGCGTTACCTGCGAAAGAAGTATGGACGTACCGGAAAAACCGCCGTCATACAATCCGCAAGGAGCGAGAAAGAGTACAACGCCGAAAGCGTTGATTATGCCTGCTAAAGTAAGAAACAGGAAGTAATACCATTTAATGTCTAAAGAGTGAGTTTTTGCGTGTGTTTTCATAGTTGTTGCACTGTGTCCTGATAATATTACTATTATAACATAACAATCGGAATTTTATCATCGTCTTAAAGTAAAACTCTTATAAAGTTATATGATACAATATTTATGTATATTGTTTAGGAGCGTGTAATGAGAAAAGAAGCCTTCTCTAAAATCAAACTTCTGAAGATATGGGAAATTCTCAAGCAGCATTTAAATGATCGCAAAAGGATGAATCAGCGCTCCGCCTGTACTTCGAAATAGGCGAATGAATACGGTCCCAAGGCAAATACCGCCGTGCCATCCGTAACGGTTGCAGCGAGCGGCTTTCCGTCGGCAGAGCATTCCCAAACAGTACCCGATACGACAGTTCCGTTCGGAATATCCGCGCCGCTGATGTTTGTCACGATATTTTTACCCGTGTCGGCGCAGTTGGAAACAAGCATCCCGGTTGTTCCATCTGATATATCGGTGACCGCGATCGCCCACAATCCATGCTCGGACGTAGTGACGCTGAGTTGCATAGGGGAAGTCATCGAATAGAGTCGATCATATGCGCTCATCGCATACGTGCCTGATAGCGGTTGTAATTGTTCGTCTTTGTATACTTCGAGCAGCTCGCGCATAAAAGAATTCAATGCCTCCGCGCCACCTGCCATATACGCTTCGATCAATTCGGAAAGACTTTCGTTGCCGATATCGAAGTACGGTTTGTAGTAAAGACCGCACCACATACCGGTCATCTGCGAATCGTAGTACAAAGCGGCGTCGACAGCCGAATTTTGGAGAGCGATCAGCGAGGCGGCAATATACGCCCCGGATTTGTTCGAAGAAATAAGGCGGTAGCTGTCAGCGAGAGATCCTTCGTCCCATCCCGATACGAAATTCCATTCGTCAAGTATGAGCAACGCATTTGTATAGCCGTGTTCCGCGAGCATATCCTTAAAAACGGAATACTGATCGGAGTTGTATTGTTCAGGATCGTTACAATAGGCATGAACGGACAAAAAATCCAGAGGATAGCCATCGACGGCGTTAAGAAAAGCCCCGATGGTTTCGGTAGTACTTGTCGCAAGCGCCGGTCCTCCGATTTTGACTTGCTCCCCGAATTCTTCCCGGATGGTCTGCGCAGTTACGCGATATAATTCGTAATACTGTTCGGGAGTGCCGTTCCACATTGCCTCTTGATCGGGTTCGTTCCAGATCTCGTAAAAGCGAATGCCATACTCGTAAAAATAGTGACGTACGACTTCCGTGCAGATATTTGCCCACTTGGCAATGTCTTCCGGGACTACGGTATAACCGCCTGAGCGCGTATGGTCTATGCTTTCTCCTAAGCGGTAAATGATCTCGGCATCCGGTACGGCGGTAAGTATCGATCGCACGTATTCATCCGTCTTATCGAAGTCGTAGTTGGTTATGTCCTTTTCATCGGCTGAAAAGTCGGGGAAGACGCAGTGTATGTCGACATAGCAGTCTCTTCCGAACGGATATTCCGTGTCATGCAAACGTACGAAAGGAGCTCCCATATTCGCAAAATATTCCGAAGCGTCGATATACGGCTCATCGAATATTCCGATACCGTTTACAGGACCGTTATTGATACCGTGAACAGGCTTCATTTTATCGGCAACGACAACGGATCCGTCGATCGCAATCGATGCGGACATATAATCGTTGTCGGCTTCGGAGAAAGGTATGCGTCGCGCATAGAATGCCGTGTCGCCGTCGATAAGTGCGGGAAAGGTCGTTTTTTGTCCGGTGTAGTCAGCGTCGGAGTACCAACCGTCAAATACCGTGCCCGCGACCGTAGGTACATCGGGACAGCTCACGGTGCCGTTTTCGACTTTAACGGCACGATAAAGCGTGCCGTCTACGTAAAACCACGCAGTACCGTCGCTGCGCCCGAGCGAAACAACGATTACGGAAACCGCTATGGCACCTCCCAGTAATATGGTCAATACGATTACAGCGACAGATAATGCGGCTATGACTTTTTTAACGGTATCGTTCATTGACGCCTCCGTAAAAAGTATATCATATGATCGCGTTAAAATCAAGATTTAGATGAAGTTTTACTATATTTGCCTTCGATCATAATAATGTTACAAGAAAAACCATCAGATAATTGAGTTGTAGCAAAAAACAAGTTTTAATGCAAACAAAATAGACGACATAAGCCGTCTATTTTGTGTAAAAACCGTGTTCATCTCTTTTCTGTGTCAAGTAGAAGTCAGACCATTGGGGAACATAAACTTCGGTATCGATTATGATACCGGCAACTCCTTTAATACAAAAATAACAGAGCCGCGGGTTCGAACGCGACTCTGTTTGGCGGAGACGGTGGGATTCGTAAGGAGCGAAGCGACGGAATAGCGAGCTAGCGGAGCGGAGAAAGCGAGCGTCACTATTTCGGACTGTCCAGCCGTGAAGCTGGCAAGGCAGTTGCCAAGAAGTAAAACAAAAAAAGGCGAGAGGTTTTCTCTCGTCTTTTTGTTTGTATATAGGCAAACTGCCTTGATGTGGCGGAGACGGTGGGATTCGAACCCACGGTACCGAGAACGGTACAACTGATTTCGAGTCAGTCCCGTTACGACCACTTCGATACGTCTCCGTATTGTGTTTGACTGCTGTTTTTGTGTCAACATTAATGAGTATAACACATTACTTTTATTTTTTCAAATAATATATTGCAATTTATTCAAGATTTTATTTTTGTTAAGATTCGGACAGTTTTTTGTATTTTTCGTCACAAAGAGTACCTTGGCAATTATTTTTAGCAGTCTAATTTTGCAAAGATATTGATTTATTGTATATTTTATATTATAATACAAATATGCTGGACGGTATCGAAAAAGACGGATTGAGACAATTCGACAGGGTTGCTTTGGCTGTCAGCGGAGGCAAGGACTCTATGTCTCTGTTGCATTATTATTTGAACAATTTCGCTAAAGGAACTTTTTTTGTCATTACCGTACATCACAACTTAAGAGGAAAAGAGGGCGAAAGAGACAGAGATTTCGTGTCGGATTTTTGCAAAAAGCACGACGTCGAGTGCGAGGTGTACGAAGAAGACATTCCCGCATTTTGTACTGCCAACGGCTATACGGTAGAGCAAGGAGCGCGCATACGGCGCAGACAGATTTTTCAAGACTTAGTTGCTTTAGGCAGAGCGCAGAGAGTCGTTACGGCGCACCATTGCGATGACCAGACAGAAAGCATTTTGATGCACGTGTTCAGAGGAAGCGGCATTAGAGGATTGCGCGGTATGGATTTTGACGACGGCGTTCTGTTAAGACCTTATCTGCACGTAACAAGAAAAGATATCGACAGATACGTAAAGCAAAACGAAATACCTTACGTGGAAGACAGTACTAATTTTTGCGTTGACTATACCCGCAACAAAATAAGGCACGAGATAATACCTCTGATATCCCAAGCCTATCCCAATTTCGAAAACAATATTCTGAGACTGGGGGAGAGGGCCAGAGAAATATTCGGGTATATAGATTCGCAAAGCAGAGATTTTGAAGTGAAAAACCGAGCTGTTTTTATTCCCGACAGAGTATTCAAACGCGACAAAGTCATAGCTTCGCAGACGGTTATCAATGCCGTCGACAAAATAACCACCAGAGTGGATTTGACGGCAAAGCATATAGACAGCGTTATTGCGCTAGCGGGTAGACAGAGCGGAGCGAGCGTAAATCTTCCTTTCTCTCTTACGGCATACAAAGAGACTGACGGCATTACGCTTGCCCTCGACGAAAAAACAAACTACCGCGGAAGCATAACGGGTTACGGAGAATACGGTTTGGACGGCAGAACGCTTGTAGTATCGCCCGACGAAATCTCAGGCGCACTGAGATGCGACCTCGACAAACTGATAGACGCAGATATACGCAACAGACGAGAGGGAGATTCTTTCAGAAGATACAAAGGCGCAAAAAAGAGTCTGGGAGATTATTTTACGGATATTAAGCTTGCCCGCAGACTCAGGGACAATGCGATTGTCATAGCAAAAGACAAAGAAGTTTTACTCTTGCCCGAATACGAGATAGCAGACGCTGTAAAGATTGACGACAATACGGTGCGTATCGCATATATTACGGTAAGAAAAACGCTCTTAGAGGAAGGATATGGAAAGGATAACTAAAGTACTTATAGACGAAGAAAAGATAGCAAAGCGCGTAGCCGAATTGGGCGCGCAAATAGAAAAAGATTACGAGGGCAAGGAGCCTATCGTAGTAGCTATACTCAAAGGCTCGATAATCTTTTACGGAGATTTGGTGAGAAAAATCAAACTCCCTATACGTTTCGATACTATGGCGGTGTCGAGTTACGGGTCGGGCATGAGTTCGAGCGGAAACGTAAAAATCAAAAAGGATATGTCGCACGATATATGCGACAAAGACGTGCTCATAATAGAGGATATTATCGACAGTGGAAATACTATGAAGTCGCTTACCGCGCTTTTGGAGCACAGGGGAGCCAAGAGCATAAGAGTATGCGCCTTTCTGGACAAGCCTTCCAGAAGGCAAACAGACTTCGAAGCCGACTATATAGGATATTCCATACCCGACGAATTTGTTGTGGGATACGGTCTCGACTATGACGAAAAGTACCGTAACCTGCCGTATATAGGCGTTCTCGAATTGAGCTGAGAGGTGGCGGTTGTTTTCACGATTGCAAAGCGAAGAGCTTACAAAACTGGCAAAGCTTTTTCCCTCTGACAAACCTCTTTACGCAGTAGGCGGTTGCGTAAGAGACAGCATCAGAGGTGCGGAGTTTTACGATATAGACTTGGCGGGCGCAGTGCTTCCCGACGAACTTGCCGAAATTCTGGACGGCAGCGGCTTTTGCGTACATTCGGCTTCCCCGAGACTGGGTACCGTAGTCGTAAAAGGCGACGGAAGGCATTACGAATATACTACTTTCAGGACGGACAGCTATCCCAAAGGAAGCGGAGAGCATACGCCTTTGAAAGTGGAATTTACCAATGATATTTATACCGACGCTTGCAGACGCGACTTCAAGTGCAACGCAATGTACTTCGATATTCTCAAAGGTCGGCTCGTCGACCCTTTGAACGGTCAGCAAGACGTGAAAAACAAAGTGCTTTCTACTACGGTAGCTTCGGAAAAAGTGCTGTCTGAGGACGGTCTGAGAATAATGCGCTTGTTCAGGTTTGCCTCGGTGCTGGGATACGGCATAGACGAGGATACTTACGAGAGCGCGAAAAGACTAAAAAATAATCTTACGGATATATCCGTAGAGCGTATCAGGGACGAGTTGGATAAGCTTCTTGCGGGCGCATACTGCTACAATGCCTTAAAGCTTATGAATGAGGCAGGAGTATTGAAAATTATATTGCCCGAACTTGCCGACAACGACAAGGAACCGCAAAAGAGCGAGTTTCACAAATACGACGTACTCGAACACATATTCAAGGTTGTCGAAAACTGTCCCGTCGGTATAAGGCTTGCAGGCCTCTTCCACGATATAGCTAAAGCTAAGTGCAAGCGCGAGGACGGCAATACTTATATGCACGCTTCGGTAGGTGAAGCAATGACGCGCGCAATTATGACCAGATACAAATATCCGCTCAAAGAGATAGACAGGATATCGAGGCTTGTGGGCGGGCATATGTTTGACGTCAACGGAAACGCACGCGACGTCAAATACAGACGGTTCATAGCAAAATATTACGATATAATCGACGATATGATTGCTTTGTTCGACGCGGACAGCATAGGTACGGGATATTACGAATATTCGCGTACGGCTGAGAAGATGCGCGGTATATATAAGAATATGCAAGCGCAGAATACGGCATTTAACGTTTCGATGTTATCCGTCAACGGCAGGGATTTGCAAACGCTCGGATACGGCGGTCGAGAGATAGGAGAGGAACTTGACAGACTGGTGAAGTTGTCTGTCGACGGACTTATTGCAAACGAAAGAGGGAGTATGTTGAAAGAGGCGAAGAAACAACGCCTTAAAATGGAGAAGGAAAAGAAGAATGATTGAATTGATTATTGCTATTATCGCGTGCGTATGCGGATTTGTATCCGTAATTATCGGCGCGGTAGTGCTTGCTAAAATAGTCCGAAAAGAAAAGGGCGCGGAAAAAGGAGAATTACTCGAAGAGATAGACAATCTCAACAACAATCTCAACGAGGTCAAGAACCTCGTCAACGAACACACCTCGAGAGAGGGAGCCAATATAGTATCGTCGTTCACGTCGGCTTTCAATGCGTCAAACAGTACGTTTATACCTATGCTCGACAACTATATGAAGCAGTTCAAGTCCACGCTTGACGACAACCTGAGGACTACCAAAGAACAGCTCGAGGCAATCCGAGGCGAGATGAAGTACGCTACGGGTATGATGAGAGAAGATACGGACAAGTCTTTGAGAAGTATGAAAGAGGAAATCGACAAGTCACTCAAAGATATGCGTGCCGACAACGAAAAACAGCTGACTAACGTAAGGGAAAACAACGATAAGCAGCTTGAACTGATGCGTAACACCGTAGACGAAAAACTCACGTCAACGCTCGATACGCGTATCAAAAACGCTTTCGAGATAGTCAACGACAGACTGGATAAAGTACAACAGGGATTTGGCGAAATGAAGGACTTGTCCACAAAAGTAACCAATCTCAACAAGGTCTTTTCCAACGTCAAGACGAGAGGCGGTTGGGGAGAAGTCGCGCTCGAGAGTTTGCTTGACCAGATACTTTCTCCCGAGCAATACCGCAAACAGGTGCAGCTCAGCCGTACTTCTCAGGAGGCAGTTGACTTCGTAATAGTAATGCCCGGAAACAGCGGTGAAGAGCAGGTATATTTGCCTATCGACTCAAAGTTCCCTCTCGACAGATATACACAGCTTGTCGAGATTAGCGAGGAAGGCAATGCGGAGAGTACGGAAAAAGCGAGAAAGGCATTGTTTGACGAAGTCAAAAAACAAGCCAAAAGCATATCTTCAAAGTATGTCAAGCCGCCTGTAACGACGAATTTTGCTATTATGTATTTGCCTACCGAGGGATTGTATGCCGAGATAGTCAAAGACAGCGCGTTTACGGCAAGCCTGCAAAACGATTGCAAAGTAACCGTATGCGGACCTACTACCATAACTGCGCTTCTCAATAGTTTACAGACGGGCTTTACCACGCTTAAGATACAGAAAAAGAGCGGAGAAATAGTCAAGGAACTTCAGCGCTTCAGAAAAGATTTTGAAAGGTATACCGACCTTATTACCAAAATCAAACGCAATGCCAAACTCGTAGTCGATACCGTCGAGGACGTGGAAAAGCGTAACGAAAAAATTATAGGCAGACTAAGAAAAGTGGGCGACGAGTTGCCCGCTCCCGTACAGGAAGACAATCTTATCGAACAGGTAGCGTCGGAGGAGGAAAGTTGAAGACAGATTTGCACATACACAGCGTATTGAGCGACGGCACCGATTCGCCGAGAGATATTGTCGATAAGGCAAAGCAACTCGGTATCGGAATAATGTCCATTACCGACCACGACTGTATAGGGGCGATAAAGGACTTGGGCGACTATGCGGAAAAATGCGGGATTACGTATATCAACGGCGTAGAACTGTCTACTTTTGCCTCTTGCGAAATACACGTTTTGGGATACTGCTTCGACCCTGAGAATGCTCAGCTTCTCGAGAAACTCGACTATTTTGAGAAAAAGCGTAAGGAAAGAGCGGGGCTTATACTGGACAGACTGTATCAGCTGGGAATAAAACTCGACAGGGATAGTTTGCCTTCGGACAGTGCGAGCGTTGGCAGATTGCATATAGCAAAACTTATGGTTGCGCAGGGCTTTTCCGCAAGCATACCCGAGGCATTCGACAGGTATCTGGGAGCCAACGGTAAGGCATATTATCCGTCAAAGAGAATTACGCCTATGCAGGGCGTCGAGCTTATAAAACAGGCAAAGGGGTTGCCCGTAATCGCTCATCCGCTCAGGTTTTTGCAGCAGGGTAAGATAAAACCTCTTATCGAAGGGCTTAAACCTTTCGGACTAGAGGGCATCGAAGTATACTATCCCGTGCACGACGCTTCTACGTGCGCTACGCTCAAAGAGCTTGCAAAAAGATACGGGCTTATAGCGACGGGAGGCACGGACTATCACGGAGCAAACCGTAACGTAGAATTAGGCAGCGTCGACGTAAAACTTGACGGATTCACTATGAAAAAATTGAACCTTAAGGGATATGTCTCTCAAAATGACATTGATGAGACTGCAGAGAAATTACGCAAGAGGAAAAGTTTTTCTCGGGAGCATACAAGACGTTTCTGAGGAATAAAAAATATATTAAAGGGGTTTAGAGCCCGCTAGGCTTTAAATTGACAGGAGGAAAAATATGATTTTGACATTCAAACAAAAAGCACTTACTATTTTGGGAAGATACAAAGTGTATGACCAGGACAACAACGAAGTGTATGATGTCCAGGGTAAATTTACAATACCTAAAAAGTTTGTGGTCAGAGACGCTGCCGGCAACGAGTTGGGCGCGGTCAAAGGAAAATTGATAGATATTTTCCCTACATTCAGAATTTTCAAGGGCGGAAAAGAAGTAGGCCGCATCAAAAAAGGTATTAAGTTATTCGGAGATAAGTTCAAGATTGACTTCAACAACTGGAAAGTAGACGGCGATTTCTTCGGCTGGAATTACACCGTAGTTGACCAGAATAATAATATAATTGCGTCTCTCAGCAAGCACGTAATCAATCTTTTCGACGTTTATACGCTCAATATTTCCAATCCTGAGCACGCTCTCGACGTAATGCTTCTCGCTATCGCAATAGATATGGAGAAAGCCAACCAGTAAGGGGCGTAAAAAAAATCAGTTGACACGCGGTATGCAATAGTATAAAATATATACGTTGCATAGTCTTTTCGCGTGCAAAAAAATTGGATAGTGAGAAAGATGAAAAAAATATTTATTGTCAATCCTTCCGCAGGTGCCAGAAACTGCGAGAAGGATATCCAAAAGAAACTTATAGAAAAAAATATCGAAGATTACGAAATTTACGTGACCAAATGCAAAGGAGACGCTACTAAGTACGTATCTCAGCGTTGCGAGGAGAGTAAGGAGGATTTACTCTTTATATCCTGCGGAGGAGACGGTACTCTCAACGAAGTAGCGAGCGGTTGCGTGGGACATCCAAATGCAGTACTCAGCGTATATCCCTGCGGCAGCGGAAACGATTACGTAAAGTATTACGGCGACAAGAGCTACTTCCTCGACTTTGACAAAATGCTCAACGGCAAAGAGGATAAAATCGATATCATCAAAGTAGGAGACCGTTATGCCGTCAACGCCTGTCACTTCGGTTTTGACAGTAAAGTGGCTAAGACGATGACAAATGTCAAATACAAAAAAGTTATCGGCGGAAAAAATGCGTACAATACAGGCGTTTTCGTAGCACTGATGACTGCTATGAAAAACAAATGCAGAGTTATTGCTGACGGCGAAGAACTCAACAAAAAGTGCATTTTGCTATGTACGGTTACCAACGGCAAGTACGTGGGCGGCTCGTATAAATGCGCTCCCCGTTCAAAGAACAACGACGGACTTATGGAAGTGTGCTGTATAAATCCCGTATCGCGCCTTAAGTTTATAAAACTTATCAACACTTATAAAAACGGCTTGCATCTCGATGACGCTTCATTGGTGAATGTACTAAAGTACAGACAAGCAAAAAAAGTAGAGATAATCGCACAGAAGCCTGATTTTCCTATCAGCCTTGACGGCGAGATAATCGAAGGCGGTAGATTCGAAGTGGAAATTTTACAGCAGGCAGTAAGATTCTTAGTGCCACAAGGCATAGAAGAAGCAGTACAATAAAATTAGCAAAAGAAAAGAGAAAGCAGAAAAGCTTCCTCTTTTTTTTTGTTTATAAATAAATATTGTGTTAAGTATATTATATTGATTAATAATTATATATAAAAATTATATATAAAAGAGATAAATTATAAAAAATTAGAAAGTTTTATTTGGAAAAGTTATAAATCAGTTTGATTTTTTTACTTTTTTTTAATATCTCTATAATATATTGAAGTTGATTTACGACTTTACGTCGGCAAATCAGGGAAATGGTTGTGAGAAAATTATGAGAGGTCGTTATGAGAAAATTAAAAGCTGAAATCTGGGATAAGGTCCAGTATATTTTCAGAAATTATTATGACAGAATGGTACATGCCGCACTTTATTTTGACGGCGTACTCAATTTGGGATATCTCAAGAAATCCGTATACCGCCTTGTAAACGAATACCCGGTGCTTAAATCGACATTTAAAAGCAATCCCTTTAGCCCCTATTGGAAAGTCAACGAATTGACCGAAAGCGAATGCGTAGGGCACGTAGTCTGCGACGATTTGCAAAAAAGCGTACACGCCGCGCTCGCAAAAGAGATTGCCGTAGGAGAGAAAAAACAGTTTGAGATAATCCTCCATATATCAGGCAATAAATGCGCTTTGTCCGTAATAGTCAACCATATGTGCCTTGACGGCGGAGATTTGAAATATTTTTTAGGCAAGCTCACCGAGGCATACAATCTTCTCGGCTCGGGCAAGGATTTGAGCGGACTTGAGTTGAAGCACGGTACCAGAAGCTACACACAGCTTTATAAAGATATGAGCGAAGAGGACAGAAAGAAAGCAAAAAAACTCTACGTCAACGTATCGCGTACCGGTATTAAAAACAAGTTTTCTTTCACGGACGGAAATGATTGCACCACGAGATTCAATCTTATTAAGTTTACAAAAGAAGAATTTTCTAAGATGAGGGCTAAGGCAAAGACTGACGGCGCAACCGTAAACGATATTTTTCTTGCGGCATACGCAAAGTGCATCTGCAAGTATATAGACGGAAAGGATTCGCGTCTTGCCGTAACCAATATGAAAAATCTCAGATACCATATGGCAGACAACGATTCGGAGGAGTTGACTAATCTCACCGGCTTTATGCCTTGCGTGCTGGAAATGGCTGACGGAAGTTTCGAGGAGGTGCTGAAAGCAGTGTGTGAGGTAACCTCAAAAGCTAAAGAAGATAAATTCTGCGGACTTTACGGATTGCCTTTGATGGCGTTGGCTTTCAGACTGTTTCCATTCTCGATAGCCGAGTTTGTAATAAAAATAGGATACGAAAACCCTCTTATAGGTATGTCAAACACAGGAATAATCACAGAGGAGATAACTGCGTACGACGGCGCAAAATGCACCGACGCGTTTATCACGGGTGCAACAAAATACAAACCTTATATTCAGCTTACGTCCACGACCTTTGACGGCGTGCCTACCTTGTGCATAGCGCAAAAGTGCAATGACGAAGACGAAAGGAGAATAAGAGCGTTGCTCAATGACATAAAGACTTTGTTGCTGGGATATATAAATTGAGCGATATAAGGCAAATCGTGATATTTTCTATTGAAAGCAAAATCTTTGTATGCTAGAATATAGTGTATGAAGATTTTGTTTGTTTGTATGTCAAATATATGCCGAAGCCCATATTGCGAGTATGTTTTCAGACGTATCGCCGACAATGACGGGGTACTTAGCAAAAATATTACGTGGATTAAGAGTGCGGCGGTATTCAATAAGTCCTTTCACATAAATTCCAAAGCGAAAACCGCTTTGCTGAGAGAGGGATTTACTGAGGAGGAGATAGACGCGCACGTACCTCTCTTTAAATACGGGCGGGGCAGAAAATACTTTGGTCAAGCCGATATAATCATAGGAATGACGCGCTCAAACAAAGTTTTTTTGCCTCTTAAATATCACAAGAAATTTGCGCTTTTGTCTACGCTCGCTACGGGGGAATACAAGGCGATTCCCGACCCTGTGTTAATAAAAAATCAGGACGAATATCACAGAGCTATGGACGAAATCAAATACTATCTCGAAAAGTACGCCGAAAATCTCAAATCGGAGTTTTCTCAGGATTGCAATACTGAGTTGCACAGTCGGTGCAGAAAATAAAATCGACCGATGTCGCATAGTGATATGTATAAAACATAAGTTAATCGTCACTCCTTATAAAAGGCGTGTTGCTGTTACGCCTATTGATATATTACAAAACTTCAGAATTTTAAGCCGTTTTTTTGCATAGATTTTAAAAAATGGGTATTGTAAAAGCGGTTTTTGTATGCTATAATGAGTGCGGTAAACAATATTTAGACACAAGGAAGCGAATATGGAAAAAGATATGGATAAGATTGCGATAATCGACTTGGGTAGCAACTCGACTCGTCTCGTGTTGGTCGATATACTCAAGGGCGGTTATTTTCAGGTTGTGGACGATATAAAAGAAACGGTAAGACTTGCTCAGGATATGGAAGTCGACCGTTGCCTTCAGCCTGCAAGAATTGACCAGACAAAAAAGACGCTTATTATGTTCAGACGTCTTTGCGACGCCAACAACGTAAGTCATATTTACGCTTACGCTACGGCTGCGGTCAGAAAAGCTAAAAATCAGAGGAGTTTTCTCGACGAGATTCACGCATATACCGGTATCGACCTCAAGGTTTTGACCAACGAAGAGGAAGCTCAACTGGTATATCAGGGTGTAATCAATTCGATGGATATCCCCAGAGGTCTTATAATGGATATAGGCGGCGGCAGTACGCAGCTTATCTATTACAACAGAAAAAGTATTCTCAATACAGTTACTCTGCCTTTCGGCTCGGTAGTTTTGACAGATATGGTCAAGCAGGAAGGGCTATCTCCTCAAGAAAAGTCTCAGATGATAGAGAAGTATGTCAGAGAAGAACTCGAAAAGATTGACTGGCTCAAGGATATTATGCCCGATACCAAGCTCATCGGAGTAGGCGGTTCTTTCAGAAACATAGGAAAAATCAGCAGAATGCTCAAGAAATATCCTCTTTCTATGGCACACAATTACGTTGTAGGCAAGAGCGAATTCAACAGCATTTATACGAATATCCGTTCACTAGAGCTTGACAAGACGATGAAAATAAAAGGTCTTTCGAGCGTACGTGCGGACATTTTCCCTGCCGCGCTTGCAGCAATAAGCGAAGTTATCAAGGCAATCAACGCAGAGGAAATAGTAATATCGGGTAGCGGATTGAGAGAAGGCGCGATGTTCAAGTATGCCGTACCTTCTACAAACGAAAAACCTATCTCCGACGTTTTGGGACACAGCATATACTCTCTGCTCAACTTCTTCGGCGAGAATATCCAGCACGCAGAGCAGGTATACAATTTGTCAATACAGCTTTTCAAACAGCTCAAGGTGCTTCACAAACTGCCCAGAGCTTACGTAAAAGTTTTGCGTACGGCTGCAATGCTCCACGATACGGGCAACAGAATAAAGTACTACGACCACCACAAACATTCGAGTTACGTTATTCTCAACTCCAACCTTTACGGAATATCTCACAAGGACCTCGTAATGGCGGCTTTCGTTGCGTCTATGCACAGAAAGGGAGATATCAATACCGTTGAGTTTATGAGATACAAGGATATGCTTACGGAGGAAGACTTCGACGCAATTCTCAAGCTCGGCGTAATCGTAAGAATTGCCGAGAGCTTTGACAGAAGTATGTCCAGCGTAATCAAAAATATCGATTGCGACGTACTCGGAGACAGCGTAATTATGAAGACGGACAGCGAGGGACACGATTGCTCGCTGGAAATAAAGGACGCTATGACGGCGGTACAAGACTTCAGAAGAGCCTACAAGAAAAACTTGCAGATACTCTAAAGGACAAGCTATAACGGATTACAACGCGGGCGGACGCAGGTCTGCCCGTTTTATTTGTGGTTAAAAGTGTTGAAACGCTTTGCATTTTATGATAGAATATTTAAGAGGACGGACGTCAAAGATATGAAAGTGATACTTGCATCGCAATCTCCCAGAAGGAGAGAGCTTTTAAAAGAGCTGATAAGCGACTTCGAGATAATGGCGCAAAACGTCGACGAAGTCAGCACGCAAAGACGTCCTGCAAAGAGGGCAGTTGAGCTTGCGCTTTTGAAACTCGGCAGCTTACCTTCTCTTTATGCCGACGTACTTGCCGTATCTGCCGATACGCTAGTATACAGAGCCGGAAAATTTTACGGTAAACCGCGCGATAAAGAGGACGCAAGACGTATTCTAAGAGAACTCAGCGGGAAAAAGCATTACGTTTATACGGGTGTGGCGGTTTACTTCAAAGGTCGGGTTTATACCTTTGCGGACAAGTCGTCGGTCAGATTCAATACGCTCAGCGATGACGAAATAGACGCATATATCGCGACAGGCAGCCCGATGGACAAAGCGGGCGCGTACGGCATACAGGACAAGCAGGCAGTAGCCTCATACAAGGGAAGCTATTCTAATATCGTCGGGCTTCCCGTCGAAAAACTGAAAAAACTTCTCAATCGCCTGCTCGGCGCACAGGAGAGAATATGAAACCTATAGAATTGTCAATAGATTTGGGCAGCAGCAAAACAAGTATTCACAAGATAGGAAGCGGACTGGTCGTCAACGACGAGTCACGAGTAGTCGTTGCCACTAAAAACAACAAAATGACTTTGCTCGAGAGCGGCAAGGGCGTAGAGAGATATTTGCGTCAGCCCGTTCCCGGCTGTCAGATACTCAACACCATAGACGGCGGAGTCATCACCAACGAAAGAGCGTGCGTATGTATGCTCAAGGACTATATCTCCAGATGCCTTCCCGGTAATGCGGTGCTAAAACCCAAAATAAAAGCTTTGGTAAGCGTAGGCTGCGGCATAAGCCTTACTGAGAAAAAAGACATTGAAAAAGCCCTCAATCTCGCAGGCGCCAACGAAGTCAGCATTATCGAATCTCCTCTTGCGGTTGCAGGTGCTTTGGGTTTCGGAAGAGGACATTTTATCGTCGATATAGGCAGTTCTAAGACGGAGATAGCGGTAGTGGGACGCGACGGAATAGTCGCAGGTTGCTCGGTAGATATCGGAGGAGATAAACTCACGAAAGCTATCGCAGATTATATGGTTACGGAGCTGGGCTCGACCATATCTTTCAATCTTGCCGAAAAGATAAAACGCGACCTCGGCAGTATGTATGACAACAACAATATGTCAATGCGTGTAAACGTGCGTAAAGTCGGTAGCCAAAGAGCGGAAAGCGAGGTAATACATTCGAGAGAAATCAGAAGCGTAATCGAGCCTCATATCATTGACCTTTTGCATATCATATACAATATGTCTTTCCAGATACCCGACGTTTTGGCAGAAGATATTTTACAAGAAGGCATAGTACTTTGCGGAGGCGGTGCAAACCTCACGGGACTGGGCAACTATATATCCAAGTTTATGCAGATGCGTTATTACAAGGTGGACGACCCTCAGACTGTCGTTTCGAGAGGAGGTATGTATTTTCTCGAAAACAGTACCGACTTTGCAAAAATGCTCAACGTAATCAATTATAAATAATCCAATCGCATACGAAAAGATTTGCCTCAAAAGACAACAGTTTTCAGATAAAAATTCAAAAGTCGCTTGTGCGACTTTTTTTGTGCTTATTTTGTTTCTGAAGCTGTTTTATAAAATATTATCGACATACTTGAAAAAGCATTTTCTCAACTGATATTTGACAATTATCGTACACGTGCTACAAAAATATCCATATTATTCGATTTCACGGGTTTTATAATACTTTTGTCGGTTGATTTAAGGAGAGATAAATGGCACGGAAAATAGTTTTGACGTCGGGCAAAGGCGGAGTGGGAAAAACAAGTATTCTCGCAAGTCTGGGAATATGTCTTGCCAACAAAGGCAAAAACGTTCTTATGATTGACGGGGACGTAGGACTCAACAACCTCGACGTGGTAATGGGAATGGAAAGCAGAGTAATCTACGATATGGCGGACGTAATAGAGAATAAATGCCATATAAATCAAGCTCTTTTGCAAGAGGACGCGAGCAGTCTTTATCTTTTGCCGTCGGCGCACGCTTACGACAATCAGAAGATAACGGCGCAAGCCTTCAAAGAGATGGTAGGCAGAGTGGAAAATCTGTTTGATTACATACTCATAGACTGTCCCGCGGGCATAGACGCCGGTTTTCACAGGGCGGTAAGCTGTGCCGACGAAGCTATAGTGGTAACTACTCCTCACGTGTCGGCAATAAGAGATGCAGACAAGGTACTGGCTTTGCTAAGAAGCTACAAACTCAATTCTATCAATCTCGTAATAAACCGCGTACGAGGAGATTTTGTCGCAAGAGGCAAGATGATGAGCGCGAGCGAAATTGCGCGTATTTTGCGCGCTCCGCTAATAGGCGCGGTGCCCGAAGACGACGCTATCACCGTATATTCTCAGCTAGGACGCATAGGCCTTAACCGCTCGTCGTCCAGAGATTCGATAGATATGATTGCTATGAATATCATCAACAACAGTTTTCGGATTTATGACGTTGAAAGGGCATACAGAGGATTTTTCGGAAGAATCAGACGGTTGGTATCGGGACTGTAAGGAGTAAGTATGAACGAGAGCAAGCAGATTGCAAAGAGATTAAAAAAAGTATTGCTTCAAGATAAGATTTACGCTTACGAAGGACTTTCAAAGGCACTCGAAGGAGATTTACGCACGCTTTTGAGCTACTATATGAACATCGTGGGCGATGTCAGTGTCAATATAGATATTCTCGACAGCGGAGAATATCAAGTCAACGTATCGGCTAAGGCAAACAATATAAGCGCGCCGCAAGTTATTTAATTGATATTTTTGTCATATCGCACGCCTTAACTTAATAAGATATACTAATCTTGTGAAGTAGGAGTGTAACAATGAAATACGACGATTGCAAAATTACCGAAAGCGTTTCTTTCCCCAACGAAAACATTACCCGTAAGCCTGCAAGCAAAAAGAAGAAAGCGGGCGTTCTGGACCTTCTCATCGTTCAGGCCATAATATGCGTGGGCATAAGCTGCGGCGTAATGATATCGAGAATCATTCAGATGGGTCTTTAATTGAAAATCAAGTTTCATCCTCTGTTTTTTCTGCTGGCGGCGTTTTTTGTCGTGCTTGGCAGATTTGAATTATTGTGCGGTTATCTCATCGGAGTGGTCGCGCACGAAATCGCGCACAACAGAATGGCTAAGCTAAGAGGCTACGCGGCAGGAGTTATTACCGTAATGCCTTACGGCGGCGTAGTCGATTGCAAAGAGGAGTACAGCGACAGCGATAATATTCTTATCGCGCTGGCTGCTCCTTTTTTCAATATCGCGTTTTCCACTTTCGTCGTGGCGGCTTGGTGGGTAATTCCCGAGGTCTACAACTATACGCAGGATATTTGTCTTGCCTCTCTTGCGTTAGGTCTTGTAAACCTTTTGCCTTTTTATCCTCTCGACGGTAGCAGGGTGGTGGTAAGTTTTGCCAAAAACAAAATCAGAGCCGTAAAAATTATACGCGTAATGACAATTGCGGCGGGAGCTGCAATGACAATACTCGGTATTGTATTGGCGGTGGTTACTCTCAACGTAACGCTTCCCGTTTTCGGTATTTTTCTGTTGTTCGGCGGAGTAGTCAAAGGAGGGGGCGAGAGCTATTACCATATCACCAAAAATACTCCTTTGGTAAAGGACTATTCGGGTGGCTTGATAGAAAAAACCGTATATGTGTCGGGCAATACCTCTTTGGTCAGGTTGCTGACCTATGTGGGCAAAGATACGGCTTGTTTTTTCATAATAGTCGACGAGCAGGGAGAGGAGATAGACAGTATCAGCGAAAAAACGCTCGGAAAACTCTGTATTGCCAACGAACTGTCCACACCCGTTATTCGCGCGCTTAATGCTATGCGCGATGACAAGTCAGCCGACGATTAACCTCTCGTCGGCTATATTTATATATAAATACCTTGCAAATATCCGCTATTTTTGATATACTGGTTTATATCTGATTCTTAGACGGTTGAGGTAGACTATGAATTATGTCGGAGTTGATATAGGCGGGAAAAATATCAAAATGGGCATTGTCGACGATTTCGGTCGCGTACTGTCCTCTATGTCTTACAAAACCGAACAAGAGCGTGGTTATGACGCCGTGCTTTTGGAGATTATAAGCAACATAGGAGTGCTTTGCGAACAAGCGGGTATTTATACCGACGATATCTCCGGCATAGGTATAGGCGTGCCGGGTATTTGCAACTCGAGAGCGGGACTTGTAATGTCCTGTTCGACGCTCAACTGGAAAGGGGTAGAACTTGCGGGAGACGTGACCAATCTTACGGGTAAGCCCTGCAAGGTATGCAACGACGCCAACTGCGCTGCTCTCGGCGAACAGCGTTTCGGAAGCGGTCGCAATTATAAGAATCTCGTGTATATCACTCTCGGCACGGGCATAGGCTCGGGTATTATTCTTGACGGAAAGCTGTTCGAAGGTCTGGGTTGCGCGGGTGCGGAAGCCGGACATATGGGTATCAGCGTGGACGGAGAAAAATGTGCCTGCGGAAACAGAGGCTGTTGGGAGACTTTTGCTTCGGCAAAGGCATTCGTCAGACAGACAAGAGAAGCAGTAAGAAAAAATCCCGACGGCATACTGGCAGAAGTCTGCAAAGATGGAATAAGCGGAAAATCCGCATTCATTGCGGCACGAAAGGGAGACAAGGTAGCCGCTTCTCTTATCGAGAGATATATCGATTACGTGACTTACGGACTTATAGGTCTTACCAACATACTTCACCCTCAGGCTTTCATAATAGGCGGAGGAATTGCCAACGAAGGCGCGGCTCTCACTCTTCCCGTAAAAAAGAAACTCAATGAATATATAGACAACAACGGCTTTTATCCCTACGTCGACGTAGTCAGCGCAAAACTGGGCGAGAGTGCAGAATTTATGGGTGCCGCGGCTTTGGTAATGTAGGTATATTATGCAGGATAAACTCAAAGATATTTTATTGAAAGTACAAAAGCCCGCGAGATACGTGGGAGGAGAATACAATCTGCCCGATATGGACAAGCCTTGCGAAGAAAGGGTATGTCTTTGTTTTTGCGACAAATACGAAGTGGGTATGTCCAATATAGGCACGAGAATTCTGTATCATATGCTCAACGATACCGACGGGGTAGTATGCGAGAGGTGTTACGCTCCCGACGTCGATATGGCTCAGCAGCTGAAAATCAACAATCTGCCTTTGTTTTCCATCGAAACGAAAAGAGACGTCAAGACCTTTGACCTTATAGGATTTTCCGTACAATTCGAACTTCAGTTTACCAATATTGCTTATATGCTCGATTTGATGGGCATCCCTTATTACGCTAAAGACAGAGGAGAGGAATATCCTCCTATAGTAGCGGGCGGACCTTGCGTAGTCAATCCTATGCCTTTCGCGCCTTTTTTCGACGCGGTGCTGATAGGCGAGGGAGAGAAAAACCTCAAGGAACTCGTAGAACTTCATACGCTTTGCAAACGTCAGAAGCTTTCCAAAAAAGAGTTTCTGGAGCGTGCGACCAAACTTAACGGCGTATACGTGCCTTCGCTCAATAATCCCGTCAAAAGAGCCGTCCTCGAAGATTTGGACAAGGCGTATTTTCCCACGAAAATTCTTGTTCCCAATTGCGAGATAGTTCACGACCGTTCGACTATCGAACTTTTCAGAGGCTGCGCCAACGGCTGCAGATTTTGTCAGGCAGGATTTTATTACAGACCTATAAGAGAGAGAAAAGTCGATACGCTCGTGAGATATGCTACAGAGCTTATGGACAACACAGGCTATGACGAACTCAGTCTGTCAAGTCTTAGCACGTCGGATTATTCTCAGCTCAAGGAACTCGTTGCAAGGATAAAAGAGGAGGCGGACAAGCGCAAGGTAAAACTTGCTTTGCCGTCATTGCGACTTGACAGTTTCGAAGCGGAGATATACGAAGATATGCAGGGCGCGTCGCTTACGTTTGCGCCCGAGGCGGGCACTCAAAGACTTCGCAACGTAATAAATAAAAACATATCCGAGGAAGATATATTGACTTCTCTTACGGCGGCATTGAAGTACGGCGTCAAAAACGTAAAGCTGTATTTTATTACGGGACTTCCCACGGAAACAGACGAGGACTTGCAAGGCATAGTCGATATAGTAAAACTCGTCAAACAATTGCACTATAAGTACGGCAAATCGAAGCTTTTGAATATCGTAGTTTCCACTTCGGTATTCATTCCCAAGCCGCTTACGCCTTTTCAATGGGAAGCGCAGATTCCTATCGAGGAGATGTACAGAAAACAAGATTTTCTCAAGGATAACCTGCGTATAAAAAACGTCAAGTACAGTTGGCACGACGCGAAAGCTTCCGTCATCGAAGCGGTACTGGCAAGAGGCGACGAGTCGATAGCGCGTGCAGTTGTCAGAGCGTACGAACTGGGATGCGTATTCGACAGCTGGAGCGAAAATTTCGACTACGATAAGTGGATAAAAGCTTTTGAAGAAACGAATGTCGACTATAAAAAATTCCTCAACGGCTTTAAAGAAGACGAAACCTTGCCGTGGGATATAATAGACAACGGCGTCAAAAAAAGCTATCTTCTCAAAGAACGTCATCTTGCTTACGAAGGCAAGACTACGCCCAATTGCATAGGCAAGTGCAACGGCTGCGGTGCGAATAAGTTTGCGAGGTGCTTTAAATGATAATACTCAGACATTACAAGGTGGACGACGTAAGCTACGTTTCGCAGAAAGATATTTTAAGAGTGCTTCAAAGAGGACTCAAGAGAGCAAAAATCGACGTAAAGTATTCGCAAGGATTTATCCCGCATATGCTCACTTATACCTCTACTCCCGTTCCGCTAGGAGTGCAATCCCTCGCGGAGTACTTTGGAGTCGAATGCAGCGGAATAGACAAGGACGAGTTTTTGAAGAGATACAATGCTTCTATGCCCGTGGGTATGCGTGCCGTAGAAAGTTTTTATAAGGATAAAAACCCCAATATAGCTGCAATCGTTACGGCAAGCGATTACAGGGTAAAAAGCTCGCAATCTCTTTCTAAGGAGATTGAAAAAATCGCTGAAAGTCAAAGCTATTTTATAGACGTAAATAAAAAGGGCGAAGTTATAAAAAAAGATATCGCACCTATGGTATATGCTTTAAAAGTCGAGGACGATACGCTCTGTATGCGTTTGGCTACCGGCAATACCAACCTAAGATGCGACGACGTAATAAGACATATCAACGGTAAATTCGGTTGCGATATCAAAATCAACGATATCTTCCGTACCGCTCAGCTTGTGAGAGATAATGGAAGTTTTCGCGACGTGGAGGAAGTGCTCAGATGAAAGACATACTTATAAGCGTAAATCCCAGCGATACGCAGGTGTGTATAGTTGCCGACGGCGAGCTTGTAGAATTTTGGGTAGAGCGTAAAAATATGACGCGACTTGTAGGTAATATCTACAAGGGCAAAGTGCAAAACGTACTCAACGGTATGCAGGCGGCTTTCGTAAATATAGGTCTGGAGAAAAACGCTTTTCTTTACGCGGGTGATACGCTCGAGTACGTGGAAATACTCAAGGACGTAACAGATAAAAAACTCAATCTCAGGGCGGGAGATACGATAATGTGTCAGGTTACCAAGGAGCAATTCGGCTCTAAGGGCGCGCGCATTACTATGAATATCACTCTTCCCGGAAGAGGTGTCGTGCTTATGCCCCAAATTGATTACGTGGGGGTAAGCCGTAAAATTACCGACGAAAAGGTCAAACAAAAACTTCTCGATTTTGCCGCAGAAGTTAAGCCCGAGGGATACGGACTGATTTTCCGTACTCAGTCGGTCGATTGCACAAAAGAGGAAATCAAAGAAGAGATTGCCGACCTTGTCGAAAAGTGGAACAAAATAAAACAGCTCAACAATACAAAGCCGGCAGGCTCGCTTTTGTACAAAGAAGAGGGCGTAGCCATAAGAGCGGTCAGAGATATGTTGAGAGACGATGTAGACCATATTATTATCAATGATAAAAAGCTTCTCGAAGAATTCAAGATTGCCTTTTCCTCGCTCAACGAGAAAAAGCCCGATTTGTTCGTGCTTTACGAGGGCAAGGAGAATATGCAGAAAAAGTACGGTATTACCAAGCAGATTACCGCGCTTTTGCAGAGAAAAGTCGTACTCGAAAACGGTGCCTATCTCATAATAGACCGTACAGAAGCTTTGACAGTGATAGACGTCAATACCGGTAAATACGTAGGCGAGAAAAACCTCGAACAGACGGTATTCGATACCAATTGCATTGCCGCAAAGGAAATTGCAAGACAGCTCAGAGTGCGCAATATCGGCGGTATCGTAATCATAGACTTTATTGATATGGAAAATCCCGAGCATTCTCAAAAAGTGCTTGACGTATTGCAGGAGTATCTTGCAAAAGACAGGACCAAAACTTCGCTTATAGGAATGACTCCTTTAGGACTTGTCGAGCTGACCCGCAAAAAGACGAGAAGTATGCTCGAGAGCGTAATGCTTCAGACTTGCCCTTATTGCAACGGTGACGGCTATGTATTGAGTGACGAAGTAATGGCGGCACGTCTTAAGAATTATCTCAACGACGTTTTTGCCTGCAAGGACAACAAAGCTGTACTTGTCACGCTTGCTCCCAGCGTAAGCCACAAACTCTTTGCTTACCGCCTTCTCGAGAAAGAATGTGCGGGCGAGTGGCGCGACCGCCGTATCTATATCCGAAGCGACGAGCATATGCATATCGAAAAGTTTGAAGTCAAGGTATTACACGGGGCGGTGTTGGATTTGCCGAATAATGCTAAGATGCTTTATTAGGCGACCTAATAGGCGAGCGCGTATAGCGGCGCGCCTTTACGAATTTTTGCGAGCAGTTACGCTCGGTCACGTACGGCAAGTACGCTCCGCTCGCGAACTCTCTTAAAATTCGCAAAATCGCACCACTCTCCGCGCTCGCACGGAGTTGGTAATTAATAGGTAAATAAGGCGTTTCCGTATGTTCTTTTGTTCGCGGTGCGCCTTTCGTTTTTTAGTTACATACGCAAAGTATGCGCCTGTCGCGCTCGGTTTAGAAAAAACAAAAATCTACACCACTCTCCGCGCTCGTAAGGATTGGAGAACAATAGCGGCACATATTTCGCTTATCGGCGACGTTTGCACAGAAGGAGCAGGGCATTTTTTACGCTTTTATTTACGGCAGAGTTAATTATTCTCGCGTTAAAAAACA
Source organism: uncultured Christensenellaceae bacterium (assembly GCA_944380355.1). Classification (GTDB taxonomy): domain Bacteria; phylum Bacillota; class Clostridia; order Christensenellales; family UBA3700; genus RACS-045. Next base: position 191,731 of record CALWHJ010000001.1, on the reverse strand, counting down.
ATAAAAAAAGGGACTCTTTCGAGTCCCTTGATTTTTAATTTTGCAATTATTTAGCGTATACGCTGACTTGCTTTTTGTCCTTGCCCTTGCGTTCGAATCTTACAACGCCGTCGATAAGAGCATAGAGGGTATCGTCCTTTCCGATGCCTACGTTGTTGCCAACGTGGAACTTCGTTCCTCTTTGTCTTACGAGAATGTTGCCTGCCAATACGAATTGACCGTCAGCTCTCTTGGGTCCGAGTCTTTTGGATTCGGAGTCTCTGCCGTTTCTCGAGCTACCAACACCCTTTTTGTGAGCAAATAACTGAATATTAATAAACATATTACTTTACCTCCAATTCTATAAAATCAGAAAAGCCTTCGTGTAAATCCGTTATTCCCAACAACATAGTATTGAGTATTACGTCACAGTCGTGCCTTGTGGCATCGTCCAAATCCCTGGGGAGGGAAGCCTTGAGATATCCTTTTTTGCCGTTGACCTTGTAGTCTACGTTGACACCCGCTACCTGAAAAAGTCCGAGTACCGCGGTTTGTACTACCGACGAGAGTGCAGAGCATACCACGTCTTCGCCGTGTACTCCGTAACCCGTGTGTCCGTCACATTCTATCTCTACGATGCTATTGCCGTGTTTTGTTACGATAACTTTGGTCATTATGCCTTAATAGATTCTATCTTCAAAGCAGTGAAGGGCTGTCTGTGACCCTGACGCTTGCGCTCATTCTTCTTGGACTTATACTTGAAAACTACGATTTTCTTAGCCTTGTCCTGAGCAACGACCTTAGCAACAACCTTTGCCTTAGCCACGTCTTTTCCGCAAGAAACCTTACCGTCGTTGCTTACCATAACTACTTCCAAATCAACGTTTGCGCCGACTTCTGCGTCGAGCTTTTCAACCTTGATGGTTTCGCCTTCGGCAACTTTGTATTGCTTGCCACCTGTCAAAACGATTGCGTACATTGAAATACCTCCTCTTACCAGTCTCGCTGATGGGGTGGTCATAGACTCTTTGGTACCCTTTTCACGCGGCTCGTTGATAATATTACCATACGTATAAAGCAAATGTCAACAAAAAAATACCGGTTTTATATAAATATAAACGCAAATAGCGTATTTTTATTTAAAAACTTGCTTTTCGCAAAGAAAAATACGGCATAAATATGTACTATGCTGACTATATTCGAGCAGTTGGCTCTCAACGTTTGAAAAAAGGCTGAAGATATGATAAAATTAGACAAAAAGCTCTAAAAGGTACGAAAATGTCATCAAATACGGATAGTATAATATTAACGGACTTAAAGGACTTCAACATACGCCACATACTCGACTGCGGGCAGATATTCAGATATTTTCTCTTGCCCGACGGTCGGTACGAGGTGTACTCCGACGACAAGCGTTGTTTTGTCCAAGAAACGGACGATAAAGCCGTGATTACATTTGACGAGGGGAATAAAGAGTATTTTTACCGTTTTTTCGACCTCGCTACGGACTACTCGGCAATAAAAAGCCGTCTCAAGGACAAACCCTTGCTTAATGAGGCAGTCGAATACGGCTATGGAATAAGGATACTCAATCAGAATAAGTGGGAAACACTTATAAGCTTTATCATCTCTGCAAACAATCATATACCGCGTATCAAGGGTATTATTCGACGACTTTGCGACGCACTCGGTAGGGATATGGGGGACTACAAGGCATTTCCCACACCTCGGGCTATGGCAAGCGTAGACGAGGAGTTTTATGCAAAACTGGGTGCGGGATACAGAGCTAAATATCTTTTGAGTACGGCAAAAAGCGTGGCAGACGGCTTTGACCTTGAAAGCATAGACGCTATGGACGGCATAACAGCCAACAAAAAGCTGTGTACCCTTATGGGCGTAGGAAGCAAAGTAGCGGATTGCATACTTCTTTTTGCTTATCACAAGCAAGACGTCTTTCCCGTCGATACTTGGATACGCAAAGTATATACCGACATAACCGGTAATGTCAGCACTGACGTAAAAACCATAAGAAAAGAGCTTTTGGAGATATACGGCGAGGATATGTCGGGGTATGCGCAGCAGTATCTGTTCTTTAACAAACGCGGATAGGCGCCTTATAGGCGACCGCATATATCGGCACATATTTGCGATTTTGCTCGAGTAGTTGCGCTCAGTCACGTACGTATAGTACGCTCCGTTCGCGAACTCTCTTCAAAATCGCAACTCTGCACCAATCTCTGCGGTCGCACGTAGTGAGGAAAAATAATTTTGACTTATCTCCACGCTCGCACGTAGTATGCATCTAGTACGCGCCTTTGCGGGCGACCTTGAAAAGATAAAATCACACCACTCTCCGCGCTTGCACGGATTGAGTAATAAAGAAAATAAATCACAGCTTTAAAGCTAATCATATACATACTAAAGTGCGCGCCTTGCAGACATTGATGTTTTGCGGGCAGCGTATAATATACTGAAGAGGACAAATAAAATTTACGGGAGCGGTATTATGAATTACGCAGTATTAGTGGACCTCAACAGTATGCGTCTGTCGTATGACAGTTTTGTCAAGGCGATGGACAAAATCGACGGCAAGATTGCCTATGCAAAGCTTTACGGATACAACAACAAGCGCAACAACGACTTTAACAATTTTATCAAGACTTACGGCGTGGAAGTGGCTTTACCGGTCAGCAACCGCAAGAAAATTCGCGTTGATATTCGTCAGGTAATCGACGCGATAACGATAGCTTGCACTTACAAAAACGTAGAAGCGTTTTTTATCGTATGCAGCGAGCTTGACAGTATAGCGATGGTCAACGCGCTCAAAAAACTCGGTAAAAGGGTAGTAATGGGAACACAGTCCCCCTCTTTTGTGGCGGAGCAGTGCGACAGCTACATAATGCTGGAGAGAGTTGCGCCTTCCGTGCAAGAAGAAGATAAGGAAGACGACGACTTTTTGCCTTATACGGGTATTGAGGGCAAAAAGGTAGACGAGATGAAAAAAGTCAAAAGCGATTTGCAGGATATGATAGACAGAAAACTCAGTGCAAAGAGCGAAATAGAAATGGGACAGAGTATATTGGGGCTTGACGATTTGCTAAAGAAGTATTTTTGACGGAAAGCTTGAAAAACACCTTTTCGATATGATTTAGGAAAATAAACAAGGCGGATAATATCCGCCTTTATTTTATAATATTTTATCAGTATATATTGCCTTATATCGTGTTTATCACGTTTTTGCGCAAGATAAATCCGTCTGTCTTATACGCCTCTGTCGATAGCGGTGATACCTGTACGGCACACGTTTTTTACAGACATATCTTTGACAGAGCAAAGACTTGCGATTGCGTCCATAAATTTATCGACCTTCTGGCTGGTACCCGTAAGTTCGAGTATCATAGACTTTGCGGTGATATCGAGGATAAGCGCGCCGAATTCGTCGGCAAGCTGTACGATAGAATTGTCAAACGTGCCTTTGGTAACAACTTTGACGAGTATAAGCTCTCTGCATACGCTGTCGTTTTCTGCGAGTACTTTTACGCTGATGGTTTCTTCGAGTTTTTTGGACTGGCTTACGATTTGAGCAAGTCCGTATTCGTCGCTTTCGGCTACTACGGTAATTCTCGAAATCTGAGGGTCGTCGGTCGTGCTGACGGAGAGAGAGTCAATATTGAAACCTCTTCTTCCGAACAAAGACGAAACTCTTGCGAGTACGCCGGAATTGTTTTTTACTACTATGGAAATAATGTTTTTCATTTTTTACCTTCTTAGTATCGTGGTATCGTTTTTGTTAAATTATAATAATTATACATAACTTCCTTGCAAAAATCAATAGATTTATGCAAATTGCAAAGTTAGGCGTTTTGTCAGCTGTTTTCGAATTGGCTGTTGTACAGCGTATAGTAAAATCCTCTTTTTGCGAGAAGTTCGTTATGGTTGCCCTGTTCGATAATATTGCCGTCTTTCATTACGAGAATAACGTCGCATTCTCTTATGGTCGAAAGTCTGTGCGCTACGATAAAGGACGTTCTGCCTTGCATAAGGTTGTAGAAAGCGTCTTGAATTTTCATCTCCGTACGGGTGTCTATGGACGAGGTTGCTTCGTCGAGTATGAGCATAGGAGGATGAGTGAGCATTATTCGTGCTATGCACAAAAGCTGTTTTTGACCTTGCGAAAGGTTATCGCCGTTTTCCGTAAGCATAGTATCGTACTTATCGGGGAACTTGTCGATAAAGTCGTGTGCGTTGGCAAGTTTTGCGGCGTTGATTATCTCTTCGTCGCTTGCGTCGCATTTGCCGTAAGCGATATTTTCTTTTATAGTTCCTTCAAACAACCAGCTGTCCTGAAGCACCATACCGTAGTTATCCCTAAGGCTCTTTCTCGTAATAGTGCGAATGTCCTTGCCCGACATCGATATGCTTCCCTGATTGACGTCGTAGAATCTCATCAAAAGGTTGATGAGGGTAGTTTTTCCGCAGCCCGTAGGTCCTACGATAGCTATGCGCTGACCTTGTTTTACGTCGAGATTAAGCCCTTGAATCAGAGGTCTGTCGGCAATATAGCTGAAGTAAACGTCGTCGATTTTGAGACTTCCGTCGCAATCTGTGAGCACTTCGTTGTTTTCGTCGCTCTCTTCCTGAGGCTCGTCGAGTACTTTGAATATTCTCTTTGCAGCGGCAGTAGCCGACTGTATTTCGGTTATGACGCCCGTAATTTCGTTAAAAGGTTTGGTATACTGGTTGGCGTACATAAGACAGGTAAACAAAAGTCCTGCCGAAAGCGACATAGGAGCGTCGGACCAAAGAGCAATGAGCGCGCCTACAACGCCTACGCTGGCGTATACGAGGTTATTGACAAAACGAGTGCAAGGATTGACGAGCGCGCCGTAGAATTGGGATTTGAAGCCCGTCTTGTAAAGTTCCTGATTGTGTACGTCGAATATTTTTTTCTGGCTGACTTCCTGAGAAAAAGCCTGTACGAGTTTGTGACCTGCGAAAATCTCTTCGACGTAACCGCTTACTTCACCTCTTTTTACGGCTTGTGCGGCAAAGGTCGAGTGCGACCTTTTTGTAATAAACGAAGCTACGAAAAGCGAAAGAGGGGTAAGTACAAGCACTACGAGAGCGATTATCCAGTTGAGATAGAAGAGTATGCCTATCGTAGCTACGATAGTAAGCACTCCGCTGAATAACTGAGTAAAGCCTTGCAACAGTCCTTCGCTTACTTGGTCCATATCGCTGGATATGCGCGCGGTGATATCTCCTTGTTGTTGACAGTCAAGGTACTTGAGAGGGAGCTTGTTGATATGCTCGAAGAGTTGGTTTCTCAAATCCCTGACAGTGCGGAAAGTGAGGGAGTTGGTACAAGCAGTCAAAAGCCATTGAAACAGAGTGCCGGCGGCTATTAGAGCGAGCAGAATATAGATGTATTTGAATACGCTTTCGAAGTCTACGTCACCTTCGACCATATAGTCGATTGCGTCACCCGTGAGGACGGGGATAAGCAGAGTTACCGCAACGGATACGACTGCGCTCAAAAGGGCGATAAACAACAGAAAAGCGTAGGGCTTGGTATAAGAAACAAGTCTGGTCAAAGTGTTTTTACTTTTCATTTTTTACCTCCTTTTCGTGGGGAGCTTTTTGCTGCGATTCGAATATCTCGCGGTATACTTCGCACGACTTGAGAAGTTGGGCGTGTTTGCCGATACCTACCGGTTCACCCTTGTCCATTACGATTATAATGTCTGCGCTTTTTATCGAAGTAGCGCGTTGAGAAATGATTATTTTTGTGGTGTCAGCGGGAAGAGATTTGTTGATTGCGCGCCTTAAAGCAAGGTCAGTCGCAAAGTCCAGCGCGCTCATACTGTCGTCAAGTATCAGTATCTCGGGTTTGCCTACCAAAGCGCGGGCTATGCAAAGACGTTGACGCTGACCTCCCGAAAAGTTTTTGCCTTTTTGTTGCACTACGCAGTCAAGACGGTCTTTTTTCTGCATTACGAAGTCGTAAGCCTGTGCGATTTTCAAAGCTTCTTCGATTTCCTCGTCAGTAGCGTCGGGCTTTTGCCACAGCATATTACTTCTTATCGTACCCGCGAACAACAAAGACTGCTGAGGTACCAAACCTATCTTACCTCTCAATTGTTTGAATGGATATTTTTTGATATCCACGCCGTCGATTTTGAGTTCCCCTTCGGATATATCGTAGAAGCGGGGAAGAAGATTTATGATTGTAGATTTACCGCTACCCGTACCGCCTATGATGCCGACCGTCTGTCCGCGCATTACGTCTACGGAAAGATTTTTGAGCGCTAAGCCGCCGTTGTTGTATCTGAACGATACGTTGTTGAACGATATTGCGGGCGCACCTTCGACGGGAGTTACTTCGGAGTTGCCTTCGTCTGTTACCGCAGGCTCCGTCGCAAGCAATTCGCTTACACGCTTTGCCGAAGCATACGATTTGGAAAACAGTACTACCATATTAGCGACGACTACAAGTGCGAGAGATATCTGCGTCATATAGTTGATAAAAGCTATAAGTTCGCCTTGCGTCATAGACTTTACGTTGATTTTGTTTCCGCCGAAATAGAGTATTGCTACCATAGCGAGATTGATTATCAAGAAAGTCAAAGGATTGAGCAGAGCAGAAACTTTGCCGATTGCTATTACGCTTCTTGCGTACTGTTCGGTGGATTTTTCAAAACGTTCCTGTTCGCGTTCTTGTTCCGTAAAGGCTCTTACAACTCTCATACCGCTGAAGTTTTCGCGGGCAATGGAAGTTATCTTATCGAGTTTTGCCTGATTTTTCGTATATACGGGGATAGTCTTCGACATAATAAAGTAGAGTACGATTGCTACCAAAGGCGCGGTAACAAGGAATATCCAGCTTATCGAAGGCTTGAGGATTATTGCCGAAACCGTCGCACCTATAACGAGGAAAGGCGCGCGTATAGCAAGACGTATGAGCATTGCTACGCCGAGTTGCATTTGATTTATGTCACTGTTAAAACGCGTAACCATAGACGAGACGCCGAATTTGTCCATCTCGTTCATTGACAGAGAGTTGATATGGTCGAAAAGTACGCTCCTTACCTCTGTGCCGAAACCTTGTGAACAAACGGTGGCGAGATATTGGCATACGAGCGCGGATGCAAGACCTACAACTGCAAGAAGTACGAGTACGCCGCCCATAACAAGTATATATTTGGTGTCCTGCTCGGCAATGCCAACGTCGATAATTTTAGCCATAACGACGGGGACGATTAACTCAAAGATTGCTTCGAAGAGTTTGAAGGTCGGGCCGAGTATAAATTGTTTTTTATATTTTTTCAAATATTTGTAGAGATTTGACATAAATTTGGCTATCCTTAATTGACTATCGAGTAGAATTATTATAAAATATTATATATTTATACTTATGAATATGCAATTGAATGAGCATAATTTAGTATATTTTTTTGCGACACAATGTGTCGGACGGAGTTAAATATGAAGGACGGATTTATAAAATGCGCGGCAATAACGCCTGAAATTACGGTAGGTGATACGCTTGCGAATGCTAAAAAAACCGTTGACAGCGTCAAGAGTGCGGTCAAGGCGGGAGTTAAACTTGCAGTATTCCCCGAGCTTTGCATTACGGGCTATACCGTGGGAGATTTGCTGTTACAGGACAGGCTTTTGGCAAGTACCGACGAAGCTGTGGCTTACGTGCTTCAGCACACGAAAAACGACGATATCGTATTTGCAATCGGCGCGCCTTTGGTAAAATTCGGAAAACTTTTCAATTGTGCTATAGTGGCATACAAAGGAGAAATTCTCGGAGTAGTACCCAAGATAAATATACCCAACTACGGTGAGTTTTACGAGGCAAGGCACTTCACGTCAGGAGAGGGTATTGTAAATTCGGAAATAACTGTTGCTGGAAGAAATTGTCCTTTCGGACAAGCCGTATTCGTAAATACTTATGACAAGGACTATTCTTTCGGCGTAGAGATATGCGAAGATATGTGGGTGGCTAATCCTCCCGCGTGCGACCTTGTATCTAAGGGCGCAAGAATAATACTCAATCTTTCTGCAAGCGACGAAGTGGTAGGCAAGAGCGCATACCGCCGTCTGTTGGTACAATCGCTTTCGGGAAGACTCAATTGCGGTTACGTCTATGCAGACGCGGGCGAAGGAGAATCCACTACGGACGTGGTTTTTGCGGGGCATAACCTCATTGCGGAAAGCGGCTCGATACTTGCCGAAAGCAAACCTTTTGCAGACGGGGTGGCAATCAGCGAAATCGACGTCAAGAAGTGCGCATACGAAGTGCGTCGCAACAATACTGCATATTCCTGTCAACAGGACGCTGTAATATACTTTGACCAAAAACCCGAGGAGTGCAAACTCACGCGTAAAGTTTCCGATATGCCTTTCGTGCCTTACGGAGAGGAAGAGAGAAAGGAAAGATGCGAACTCATACTGACTATGCAGGCAAAAGGTCTTTTGAAGAGAATAAAGCATACGGGAAGCAAGAAACTCGTAGTAGGGTTGTCAGGCGGTTTGGACAGCGCACTCGCGCTTTTGGTAATGGTTAAAGCCGCTGATATGGCGGGGCTTGACAGAAAGAGCGTGCTTGCCGTAACTCTCCCTTGTTTCGGCACGACTAAGCGTACCAAGTCCAACGCGCAAATACTGGCAGAAGGACTTGGAGTAGATTTTAAGGAAGTCAATATCGCAAAGTCGGTAACACAGCACTTTGAAGACATAGGACAGCAAAAAGACAAATACGACGTAACTTTTGAAAACGCACAGGCAAGAGAGCGTACACAGGTATTGATGGATATAGCAAACCGGTCGGGCGGACTCGTAATAGGTACGGGCGACTTGTCGGAGCTTGCGCTCGGTTGGGCGACCTACAACGGCGACCATATGTCAATGTACGGAGTGAATGCGTCTATACCCAAAACGCTTGTAAGATATCTTGTCAAGTATTATGCCGATACGGCAAGCGAAGAAAAGGTAAGCAAGGCTTTGTATGACATACTCGATACTCCGGTCAGTCCCGAATTGTTGCCCACTAAGGACGGAGAGATATCTCAGTGTACTGAAAATATAGTAGGGCCTTACGAACTTCACGACTTCTTTATTTATTATGCCGTACGTTGGGGGTTCGAGCCTTTGAAAATTTACAGACTTGCAAAATACGCTTTTGCCGGAAGGTATGAAGACGGAACGATTCTCAAGTGGCTCAAATCTTTCTATAAGAGATTTTTCTCACAGCAATTCAAGAGGTCTTGCGTGCCTGACGGTCCTAAGGTAGGAAGCGTAACGCTATCTCCCAGAGGAGATTGGAGAATGCCCAGTGACGCAAGTTCCAGGGTTTGGCTCGAACAGCTCGATAAGCTGGGCGGAGAAGAATAAGGAAGAATAAGCTTGGTTAAGCAGTCTATAAATAAAGCCAAACACATTTGAGTTAACTCAAAAATACATTTAAATTAATTCAAAAAGATTTATTTATCGAAGCCGTTTTTTAGCTTAAATATAAAAATCGCAAAACGCAAAAAAACGAAATAAAAAAGCCGCTCGAAAAAGAGCGGCTTTTTGAGTTGTTAAGTTTTTGAGTTGTTTTGAATGAGGGGGATTATACTCCTATGGAGTCGCGGATAGCAAGGCTTGCGGAGTCGTCCATATCTGCTTCGGAGTAGCTGAATACTACTTTGGTAACAGACTGAGCGGAGCCGCTGTACATTACGATGGTACCGCTCCAGCTTTCCTCTATCTCATAGTATTTTGCAAGACCGCAGTCCCAAATTTGAACTTTGAACTTGCAGTATTCGAATTTCATATTGCTACCGCCGTTATCGTTTTCTAGTCTGCCGATGGTGGTGCTGTCAGCATTAGCGACATCAACGTCGATAGAGAAGGAAAGTTCGTAATAAACTTTACCCGTATTTTCGTCTACTTTGCTTTGAATAGTAATGTTTTCGGAATCGACTATGCCTTCGGCGCTCCAATTGATAGCAATCTTTCTTGCTTCGTCGTAGCTTCTGGAGTCAGCGGCATTTTCCGTCTTGTTCCAGTTGCCGCGGCTTTGTCTCTTCCAGTTGCTTCCTACGACGAGACCGGTTTTGCTGTCATAAGTCATATCGCTTGAGCCGCAGTCCATTCTGAAGTATTTGCCGTCCTTAACGTATCTGATGTCGGCAGCCGTAACGGAAGAGGATGCTATAGCGTCAAAGTTGTGGTTGACGGGCAGTTTGACGGTAGTGTCGTCCTTGAGGGTATCGCTCTGCCTTCTCAGTCTTTGATAGAGGAGAGTACCGGAGTTATTACCGAGGTTGGTAGTACCTACCTTATCCACAAAATATGCGAAGTATTCGCACTCCATTTCGTTGTAAGTAGCTCTGTCCATAATCTGAGCGACTTTTTCAGCGTCGGTAAGCGAAGCGTCGGCATAAATATCTGCTACGTTTCTCTCTACGGCTTGCATACTGGTTACGTTTGCTTCGTCGGGATATTTGAGGTAGTCATTGAGTACTGCCGAGTAATCGACGGGCACGATTGTTACGTTGAGAGGGTCTGAGCAGGCCGTAAAAGCCAGACAGCTTGTCAAAATTATTGCCAAAACGGCAAAAACGATTAAAGATTTCTTCATAATTCTTCTCCCAAAATGTTGGTTTGTTATCTAAAGTATATATTTAAAAATGCGCTGTGTCAAGGTATATTTTGTAAAAAATCCCCCGCGATTGTCGCGCTTTTTGCATTCGCGCCGGATTTATAGTACGATATAAAAATTATATGGACAAAACGGTTAGAAAATCGGGTGAAATTTTCAAGGTATTTGAAAAAGCGCATTGACAATACTATTTGATTTAGTTTATAATATCAATTGTAATATACGCGAGCGCGAGGGCGGTTGACGTATGTAAAAGTTATCGCAAAAGAGTAAAACAAGAGAGTAAAACGAGAGGATAATTATGATAGAAAAAATTGCATTGTACCCGCATCATCTTTCAAGACTTCTGGAGATTAGCAACAGAATCTACAAGGTGGTCGGTAAATTGAGTTGCGAGGGTGCGCTCAGTAAAGAACCTATCCGCAAGGAGGATTTGGACAAGGCAACTTTTGTGCCTGTCAGAAAAGGTGCCGTATGGGGAGAGAAGTTCGATTGCGCTTGGTTCAAATTCAACGGTAAAGTACCCGAGAATTGCGCCGGCAAACACGTAGTCGCGCTTATTAACGTAAGCGGAGAAGGCGCGGTTTATATAGACGATAAGATTACTCAGGGCATAACCCGCGTGCTGGATACCGTGGATATCGTGCAGGCGCTCAAAGGCAAACAGGTCGTGGAACTGTTTGCAAAAGCAGAGGGCGGAGAAGAAGTTAATCTGCTTGTGGACTGCGGTTTCAACAAGGGTAAAAAGGCAAAGCTCGTGCGTAAGGATATAGCTATATGCAATGACGACGCACTCAAATATTATTACGATTATCTCACTTTGACGATGTTGCTTTTGACTTACGGCAAAAACAAGCATCTCACTAAAGAGCGTTGCAAGGAAATCAACAAAGCACTCAATTCGAGTTATTTGCTGTCGCTCAAAAACGTCAAGGACGCACACGCCGTACTTGCGGCTACGCTTGCCGTGCCTATGACCGACAAGTGTACGGAATATACCGCGATAGGACACGCGCATATCGACCTTGCGTGGCTGTGGCCTATAAGAGAAACAAAACGCAAAGGCGTGCGTACTTTTGCCAATGCGCTGTATAACATAGAAAAGTATCCCGGATACAAATTCGGCGCGTCACAAGCTCAGCTTTTCCAATGGGTAAAGGAAGAAGCTCCCGAACTTTACGACAGATTCAAAAAGCAGATTGCCAAAGGCAACGTCGAAGTGCAGGGAGGAATGTGGACGGAAAACGATTGTAACATTCCTTGCGGCGAGTCAATCATAAGACAATTCCTTTACGGAGAAAAATTCTTTAAGGACGAATTCGGCAAACATTGCAAAGTGGTATGGCTTCCCGACGTATTCGGTTATCCCGCGTCTTTGCCGCAGATTATCAAAAAGTGCGGCAGAGAATACTTTATGACGATAAAACTCACGTGGAATATGCAAAACAAATTCCCTTACAAGACCTTTATTTGGAAGGGTATAGACGGCTCCGAGGTGCTGTCGCATATGCCACCTCAGGGTACATACAATTCGTCGGCTTCTCCTGTGGCAATCGTAAAATCGGACAACGGCAATCCTCATAAGGACCAGATAGACAAGGCGTTGCTCGTGTACGGCATCGGTGACGGCGGCGGCGGTCCCGGCGAAGCTCATATTGAGTTTACGGAGAGGGAAAAGAACTGCAGTGGACTTGACAAGGTTGTCAGACGTCCCGCAGTCGAGTTCTTCGAAGATATAGACAAAGAAAGCAGGGATGTAATTCCCGTATACGACGGCGAACTCTATCTCGAAAAGCATCAGGGTACTTATACTTCTCAGGCGAGAAATAAAAAGTACAACAGACTTATGGAGAGGGAACTTCACAACGTCGAATGGCTGTGCGCGGTAGCAAAAGCAAACGGCAAAAAATACGATTACGGCAAGCTCGAAGATATATGGAAAGAGGTGCTTTTGTATCAATTCCACGATATCATACCCGGCTCGTCTATAAAGCGCGTATATGACGAAAGCCTTGAAAGATACGCCGAGCTGTACTCACAAGTGACAAAGATGCGTGACGAACTCATAGCCCTTTTGTCTAAAGACAAAAAATTGTGCGCGGTAAATCCTGCGGGATTTGACAGAAAAGAGTACGTCAAGGAAGGCGACGAGTGGTACGAAGCGGATGTAAAGGCTTATTCCGTCGCACCTCTCAAAAAGGCAGAGGTAAAAGGAAAACTTACCGCAGAAGACAACGTGCTTGAAAACAATGTGATAAAAATCACTTTTGCACCCGACGGCAGTATCAATTCGCTTTTCGACAAAAAGTGCAACAAGGAGCTTTGCAACGGTTATCTCAACAAGCTGACCGTATACAGCGACCCTAAAATGCACTACAATGCGTGGGATATCAATATAGATTATCCCAAAATGAAAAAAGGATATTTCAAGCTTTTGTCCGTCAACTCATACGTAGACGGTGTACAGGCGGTAAGAGAGAGTCTGTATAAATACGGAAAGAGCCTTCTCAAGCAGAAAGTAATACTTACTCAGGGCGATAAACTCGTCAACTTCGAGACGGAAGCGGAGTGGAGAGAAAGTTATAAAATGCTCAGAGCGGATTTTGCGCCTGCGGTATACGGAGATACCGTAAACTGCGACATTCAGTTCGGCAACGTTGACAGAAGCACTCTCGACGATACGCCCGTCAGAAGAGCGCAATTCGAGATTTGCGCGCACAAGTTCGTCAACGTGGATAAGGACGGCTACGGCGTTGCGGTAATCAACGATTGTAAGTACGGATACAGAGTAAAAGAGGGAATAATCTCTCTTAATCTCTTGCGTTCTCCTAAATATCCCGACCCCGAGTGCGATATGTGTCGTCATACTTTTGCATACGCCTTCTATCCTCACGAAGGCAGCTGGCAGGATAGCGACGTCGTAAAGAGAGGATATTGTTACAACAATCCCTTGATAATAGGTGAGAGCGGAGAAAGCAACAGTATTATTCAAGTCAACGGAGACGTTATCGTCGAAACGGTTAAAGTATCAGAAAACGGCAAGGGAATAGTCGTAAGACTTTTGGAAAGATACGGCAAGGATGCGAAAGTTTCGCTTACGCCTCAATTCGGATACAAAGCGGTATTCGAGACGGATATGCTTGAAGACAACAGCGTAAAACTCGACAAACTCAATCTTAAGCTTACCGCATACGAAGTAAAGACTCTTTACTTCGAGTTGTAAAGGATAACGCGCTTGTGATTGTTTCTGTAAAATAATTCTGCGTTTTTGCGCTTGGATTATGTGTATGCGGATTTTGTGCTCGGAAAGTTTATCCGGCGCGCGAGAGTTTCGGAGCGGTAATAATCTTTAGGACAGTCATAGCGCAAACGGCTTTATAAAATTGCAAAAAAATAATTCACCCACCAAAACGAAAAGACGGAAATTTTTCCGTCTTTTATAATTTTTATCATATTGTATTTTATCATACTGATAAATAATAATAAGCTTTATTCCGAAGATTCTAAAGCTGTCGCGTTTTTGCAAAGGGCGTAAACGCTCTGTAAACAAGAACTTTATCGTCCATACAAATTGACTTTGAATCAGCTGTTGTATTGGTCGTTGGTAGGCTCTCCTATATACTCTTTGGGGCTTACGCCTACAATTTTCTTGAATACTCTCGAGAAATAGAGTTGGTCGTTAAAACCGCATCTTTCCGCAATCTCGTAAATTTTAAGATTGTTAATGTTGCGCGACAGCAAAAGCTTCTGTGCACAGTTGATACGAGTATTGTTGAGAAATTGCAGAGGAGAGATGCCTTTCTCCTTGATAAACTGTCTTCTTATGTAATCCTTTGACAAATCGAATTCACCGTAGACGGAATCTATGTTGAAGTTAGGGTCGGCATAGTTTTCGATAATTGCGTTGGCAATCGTTTCGATATGGTGGCTGGTCTGAAGCGTACCGTCAAATTGCATTATAAAGCCGAGTATAAGGTCTGTAAAAGACATTATAATGTTGGACGAACAAGACTTCGTCTGAGAGAAGTGACGGAAACACATATTCATCGTAGTGTACAAGTCTTTTTGCTGGTTATCCTTGATGACTACCGCGCCTTTGAAGTTGGGCGTCCAACCCGCTACGGTCATATGTATATTCTTAAAACCGCTCTGTGAAGAATTGCTGTGCAGAGTGTTGGGGGGTATGACGACGACCTCGTTTTGAGTATAGTCGAGAGGTTTTCCGTTCTCGAATGTAATTCTGCCCGAACCGTTGGTGCAGTATATAATCTCCCAGAAATTGTGCTTGTGTTGTTTGACGTCGTACGTCTTCATATTCTTGCCTATGTAATTGATAAACGGCATAATAAACCTCCGCCTTTGCGCTTTTGTGTCGATGATAGGTATATTATAAACCATCAAACCTATTTTGTCCATAATTTTGATGCAAAAATAGTATTGTTTTTTTTGAACGACCATATTATAATAATTATAGACTGCGAAAGTGTGTGAAATTTTATGCTGTCCGTTAGGACACAGAGGAGATATATGGAAAAGTATCGTATTTATGAAACAATCGAAAAGCTGGGAGTCGTAGCCGTCATCAGAGGCGACAGTCTCGACACCGCCGTAAAGACGGTAGACGCTTGTTACAAGGGCGGTATCAAGATAATCGAAGTAACTTTTACCGTACCGGGAGCGGATTCGCTTATAAAAAGTCTTACTGAAAAATACAAGGGCAGCGATATGGTAATCGGCGCTGGCACCGTGCTCGACCCTGAGACTGCCAGAATTGCTATTCTTGCGGGAGCAAAATTTGTCGTAAGTCCTTCGCTCAATATCGAAACGGTAAAAATGTGCAACCGTTACGGCATCCCCGTAATGACGGGAGTAATGACCCCTACCGAAGCGCAGACGGCTATGGAATACGGTGTCGACGTGCTCAAACTCTTCCCCGGAGACATTGCTAAACCCGCGGGACTCAAAGCACTCAAGGGACCTTTCCCTCACGCAAACATTATGCCTACGGGCGGCGTAAGCGCGGAGAATGTCGAAGAGTGGTTTAAGGCAGGCGCATTTGCTGTCGGAGCAGGCTCTTTCCTCACTAAGGACGCAAAGACCGGAGATTACGATAAGGTTACTGCCGTATGCAAGGCTTTCGTTGACAAGGTTCAGTCCGTAATCGGAGGCAGAAAATAATGGCTAAGATTATCACGTTAGGCGAAATAATGATGCGTTTGCAACCCGTAGGTTACAAGCGTTTTATGCAGGCGGACAGTTTTGAAATAGTATTCGGCGGCGGCGAAGCTAACGTAGCAGTATCGCTCGCGCAATTCGGCGAAGACGTAGCGTTTGTAAGCAAGCTTCCCAAAAACGCTCTCGGCGACAAGTGCATCAAAGAGCTGAGAGGATGGGGCGTCGATACGAGTTACATAGCAAGAGGCGGCGACAGAATAGGTATCTACTTCTGCGAAAAAGGCTGTTCGCAAAGAGGCAGCAACGTCATTTACGACCGCGCAGGAAGCAGTATAGCTACCGCAGACAAAAAGGACTTCGACGTGGATAAAATTTTCGACGGAGTAGAATGGTTGCATTGGACGGGCATTACCCCCGCCGTCAGCGACAGTCTTGCGGAAATCACCGAAATGATTTTGAAAGCCGCAAAGAAAAAGAATATCACCGTTTCTTGCGACCTCAATTACCGCAAAAAACTTTGGAGCAAGGAAAAAGCCAACAAGGTAATGTCCAAGCTCGTCAAGTACGTCGACGTGCTTATCTCCAACGAGGAGGACAGCAAGGACGTATTCGGTATCGAGGCACAGAATACCGATATAAACGCGGGAGTACTTTCCGTAGATGGTTACGAGAGTATCGGAAGACAGCTTATGAAAAAGTTCCCCGCAGTAAAATACGTTGCGTTTACTTTGAGAGAGTCCGTATCCGCATCGCGTAACGGCTGGTCGGCAATTCTTATAGACAAAGACGGCGTATACAAATCCAAAAAATATATGATAGACATCGTTGACAGAGTAGGAGGCGGAGACAGTTTCGGCGCAGGTCTTATATACGGCTTGCACAACAATCTCGGCGCGCAAAACGCTATCGAATTCGCTGTGGCTGCATCTTGTCTCAAGCACACTGTTGAGGGCGACTTCAACGTAATCAGCGTTGACGAAGTAAATAAACTTGCCGGAGGAGACGGAAGTGGCAGAGTCCAAAGATAAAAAGACTGCAAGCGTAAAGAGCACAGGAGCAAAGACGGCTTCGACCAAGAAACTCGCTGCTAAGGCTGCCAAGGCGGCTACCGCGGCAAAGAAGACGGCGCAGACTAAAAAAGTCAAGGACGTCAAAGCGGATTGCACCGCGTTGGTGGACGTACTCAAAAGCAAGTACGCGCGCAAACTCTATGACGAGGTCAAGGATTTGCCAATCATAGACTATCACTGTCATCTCTCTCCCAAGGAGATTTACGAGGACAAGCCTTTTAGCGACATAGGAGAAATGTGGCTTGCGGGCGACCACTATAAGTGGCGTCTAATGAGAGCGTACGGCATCGACGAAAAGTATATCACGGGCGACGCCGACATGTACGACAAGTTCATGCGTTTTGCCAAGGCGGTAGGCGAAGCTTACGGCAATCCTATCAAGGATTGGGTAGCGCTCGAACTCGGATTTTTCTTCGGTATCACACTGCCTCTCAACGAGGACAACGCCAAGGAGATCTGGGATAAAGCAAACAAGGTTATCGCGGACAAACAACTCTATCCGAGAAAACTCATCGCGATGGCAAACGTGGAATACATAGCCACGACGGACGACCCCTGCGACTCTCTCGAATATCACGAACTCATCGCAAAGGACGAGGGTATCAAGGCAAAGGTAGTTCCTTCTTTCAGAGTAGACAATATCGTACTCGCAAAGGACAAAAACTACGCCGATTACATATCCAAGCTGGGCAGCGCGGCGGGCGTAAAGATAAAAGACCTTGCCGACCTCGAAGAAGCAGTAGAAAAGAGAATGGACTACTTCGTATCCCTCGGATGTAAGTTCTCCGACGTAGGCGTACAGGGCTTCCCCGAGAGTATAGCAGACTTCAAAGACGCAGACAAAACCTTTAAAAATCTGCTTAAAGGCAAAGAAGTCGACGATAAGGATTACGACGGTTTTTGGGGATATCTGTACAACTTCTTCGGAAAAGAGTACGCAAAACGCAATATGGTTATGCAGTTGCATCTTGCCGTTACGAGAAACTCCAACAGCGCGATGTTCGCTCAGTGCGGAAGAGACGCGGGCTTCGATTGCGTAGGCGACGCTTTCGACGTGGCTCGTATAAAAAGATATATCGACAATCTTAACAGCCAGAACGCTTTGCCCAAGACAATAATCTATACGCTCAATCCCACAATGTACTATCCTTTGGTTACGATGTGCGGAGCGTTCAGAAACGTAGTGCTCGGTATAAGCTGGTGGTTCTGCGACCACAAGAGAGGTATGTACGAGACGCTCGAAATTCTCTCGGAATTGTCTCACGTAGGCTCGCTGGTAGGTATGCTTACGGACAGCAGAAGCTTCCTGTCCTATACAAGACACGACTATTACAGACAAATCGTATGCGACTTTTTGGGCGGTCTTATGAAAGACGGCGAAGACAAGTACGCTATCAACGTAGCAAAGGCACTTTGCTATCAGAATGCAAAAAATATAGTGGAGGAATAATATGAGTTTCAAAATGACTTTCCGCTGGTACGGAGACGATGACAAGGTTACGCTCGATTACATAAGACAGGTGCCTTGTATTCAGGGTATAGTATCGGCGATTTACGACACCCCCGTGGGCGAAGTCTGGAGCAACGAATCCATACTCGCTATGAAAAAGAAAATCGAAGCTAAGGGCTTGACTTTCGAAGTTGTCGAAAGCGTACCCGTACACGAGGATATAAAACTCGGCAACGCCAACGCCCCCGGACTTATAGAAAACTACAAGGAAAACGTAAGACGTCTCGGCAAGGCGGGAGTAAAATGTATTTGCTATAACTTTATGCCCGTTTTCGACTGGCTGAGAAGCAATCTCGCTCTTCCCCTCAAGGACGGCTCAAACGCTTTGGCATACGACCACCAGACAGTACTCAATCTCAATCCTTTGACGAGTGAATTGTCTC
This sequence comes from uncultured Christensenellaceae bacterium, assembly GCA_944380355.1. Classification (GTDB taxonomy): domain Bacteria; phylum Bacillota; class Clostridia; order Christensenellales; family UBA3700; genus RACS-045. The sequence continues at coordinate 172,957 of CALWHJ010000001.1, read as the reverse complement.
TTCCCGGTTGGGATGCGAGCTACACGAAAGAAGGACTCAAGGATTTGCTCAATCAGTACAAGGCTGTCGACGAGGAAAAACTGTGGGAGAATATGACGGTATTCCTCAAAGAAGTTATTCCCGTAGCCGAGGAGAGCGGTATCAAAATGGCTATTCACCCCGATGACCCCCCTTGGGGCATTTTCGGACTTCCCAGAGTAATTACCAACGAGGAAAATCTCAAGAGATTTTTGAAGATAGTGGACAGTCCTGCCAACGGCATTACTTTCTGTACAGGCTCTTTGGGCGTAGCTACGACCAACGACCTCGTGCATATGATACATACCTGCAAGGGCAGAATGCCTTTCGTACATCTGAGAAACATAAAGATTACGGGCGACCACTGCTTTGAGGAAAGCGGTCATCTCTCCAGCGAAGGAAGTCTCGATATGTACGCTATCATCAAGGCTCTTCACGAGGACGGTTTTGACGGTTACGTAAGACCCGACCACGGAAGAATGATTTGGGGAGAAACGGGCAGAGGCGGTTACGGTCTCTACGACAGAGCTCTCGGCGCAATGTATCTGCAAGGAATAATCGAAGCGGTAGAAAAGGCGGATAAATAATCCGTCTGCCGCGGAATAAGCGGAATAAAATGCGAAATAAAATCCTGTTTTTGGATTTTGCAGTGAGGACGCTTATTTTGTAGACAAAGTTTTCGTTATCTACTAATATAGTATTGATAAATAACAGAATTTAAATATTAATAAAATAATAGTGAGGAAGTGAGTAAATTATGAAAGATAAAGTAGTAGTAATTACAGGTGCAGGCGGCGTACTTTGCAGTACGATTGCAAAGGCATACGCAAAGAAAGGAGCAAAGGTAGCTGTTCTCGATTTGAAGCTCGAGAGCGCGCAGAAAGTCGTAGACGAAATCGTCAATGACGGTGGTATTGCAAAGGCTTATGCAGTAAATTGTCTCGAAAAGAAAACTATGGAAGAGGCAAAAGAAAAAATCAACAAAGAGCTCGGCAAGTGCGATATTCTCGTCAACGGTGCGGGCGGCAATCATCCAAAGGGTACGACTACGAGCGAATACTTCAATGCTGCCGACGTGGACGACGAAGCGAAGATATCTTTCTTCGACCTCGACGAAAACGGCGTAGACTTCGTATTCAAACTCAACTTCCTTGCAACTTTCCTGACCACTCAGGTTTTTGCAAAGGATATGGTGGGCAGAGGAGGAATCATTCTCAATATCTCGAGTATGAACGCATTCAGACCTTTGACCAAAATTCCCGCATATTCGGGCGCAAAGGCAAGCGTATCCAACTTTACTCAGTGGCTTGCAGTTCACTTTGCACAGGAAGGCATCAGAGTCAACGCAATCGCTCCCGGTTTCTTCGTAACCAATCAGAACAGAGCTTTGCTTTTCGACGCTGAGGGCAATCCTACCGCAAGAACAAACAAGATACTCGCAGGCACGCCTATGAGAAGATTCGGCGAACCCGAAGAACTCCTCGGTACCGTAATGTGGCTTTCCGACAATGACGCGTCGGGATTCGTTACGGGTATCGTAGTGCCTATCGACGGCGGTTTCTCCGCATATTCCGGAGTATAATAAGCGACAGTTTCTCGGACAAATGTCAGAGGACATACCGTCGAAGAATGATTTGACGGCGTTATTTAATATTACTACAAGAAAGACAAAGAGGGATTTATGTTGAAAATAGCAGTGCTGGGACTTGGCAGCAGAGGCAAAAACTACGGCACTCATTTTGCCAAGAGAGGCGACGTGCAAATCGTGGCGATTTGCGATAAATATCAGGCGAAAATCGATAAAGTGAAAGACCTTTGGAAAGTGCCCGAAGATAAGTGCTTTACGGACGAAAACGACTTTTTCGCTCTCGGAAAAGTCGCAGATTGTATGCTTATAGCTACTCAGGACAGAGACCACTACAAGCACGCAATGAAGGCTTTGGAACTGGGATACGATATCCTCGTCGAAAAACCTTTGAGCCCTAATATCGAAGAATGTCTAGACATCGAGGAGTACGCGAGAAAACAGGGAAGAAAAGTACTTGTTTGCCACGTATTGAGATATGCCAACTATTACAGAAAGATTAAAGAAATGATAGATACGGGCGTACTGGGCGAAATCGAGCTTATCAAGCACGACGAAAACATATCTTACTGGCACTTCTGTCACAGCTATGTCAGAGGAAACTGGAGAAGCGAAGAAGAAACCTCTCCTATGCTTCTTGCAAAGTGCTGTCACGATATGGACCTTATGTACTGGTTTACGGGCAGTAAGTGCAAGAGCCTCAATTCTTACGGCGGGCTGACTTTCTTTAACCACGAACACAGACCCGAGGGTGCGACCGACAACTGCTTTGATTGCCCCCACAGAATGACCTGTAACTTCGAGGTCGAGCATCAGTATCTCGGAAGAAAGAAAGCTATCGGCAGAGGTAAGAAAAAATTCCTTTGGGGTACATACGCTTTCTGTACTTCTTCAAAGAAGAAGGACGTGCTCAACGCGCTCAAAACCGACGCGAGAGCAAAGCAGTGGGCGAGATGCGTATTCGCATGCGACAACGACGTGGCTGACTGCCAGACCGTCAATATGCTCATGGAAAACGGTACCAAGATTGTCCTCACCGCCAACGCTTTCAACGAGAAAGACCACAGACATACTGAGATAAGAGGCAGCAAAGGTATTCTCATCGCCGATGACAGAGGCAGCGTAATCAAACTTCAACTCTTCGGTCAGAAGCCCAAGAAGATTGTCGTCAATATTATCCCCGTTATCAAGGGACATTACGGCGGCGACCAGGGTATCGTCAAGGCTACCGTAGGTATGCTCACAAACAATCAGGATCCTGCCATGCAGTATACTTGGATCAAGGATACCATTGAAAGTCACAGAATCGTTACGGCGGCGGAACTGTCCAGACACGAGGGCGGCAGACTCGTCGAAATGAGCGAGATACCCGACATAAGGAAATAATATGCAGATTTTTCATACGAAAATCAAAGTTTTGCCCGAGGATCTGAGAAGCCATATAAGAGTGAGTTTCGACGTACCCGAAGGACTCGAATATATCACCGTCGCGACGTTTTATTCGCCCAAGTACGAATACGACGAGAAGAAGTGCGCGGCGCTTGTGAGAGAGTGTCTCGAAAAGGACGCGCCTTACAGGGAATTTTCGTATGAGGAGATAAGGAGGAATTTTCCTCTTGCCAATCATATCGCATGGTCGCTCGACGACGGAGAAAAACAACTCGGTACCGAGCACAGACATAAGCCGGATCAAGTGCATGTTATCAGCGAAGAGTATTCTTCCAACGGCTTTATAAAGACAAGAGTGCGCGCAGGCAAGTGGACGCTTACCGCAAGCATCAACAGCATCGTAACAGACTATATCGACATCGACGTTACGGTCGACGGATATACCGAAAAAGGTAATTTCCCCGTTGAGAAATACGACGGCGAACTTTGCGCGGTCAACGATGCCTGCGACGGCAAACGTACCTGGCAGAGAGTAGAAATGCACTGTCATACGGTGGCGTCGGACGGGGATATGATTCCCAAGGAACTCGTGCAAAACGCCGTCAAGAGAGGATACAAGGCCATATGCCTTACCGACCACAACACAATCAGCAACGTGCAGGCAGTCGAGGAGTGGGGCAAGAAGTACAATCTTACCGTGGCGCGCGGAATAGAATGGACGACGTTTTGGGGACATTTGACAGTCATCGGCGGCAACAGTCCCGTCAACTGGCTGGATATCCGTCCCGAAAACATCAACGCCATGATAGTAAAGGCGAGACAGAGCGGGGATATAGTCACGCTCGCTCACCCCAAGAGAATAGGCTGGCCGCTGTGCGCGGGCTGTCACAACGACTTCCATATCACCAACTGGGACTATCTCACTTCTTACGAAGTGTGGTCGCACTACGACCCCAACGTATCGCCCGCGGATTTGTGGGCAAAAAGGGAGTGGATTTCCCTGCTTGACAAAGGATACAGGCTCGCGGCGCTTTACGGCTACGACTGGCATTCTCCCGACGAGGGTGGTCCTTCGTATGCGTACACGTATCTCGGAATCGACGGCAGACTTACGCCCGACGCCGTTTTGCAGGCAGTGGAGTGCGGCAGAACTTATATCACAATGGGCTGGGAAGCGGATATTTCGCTGAGCGACGGAGAACACTCCTACGGTATCGGAGATACTGTTTCTCCCGGCAGATATACGATAAAGATATCGTGCGCAAAAGCCCCCGATTATCCCTTTGACAGTAAGGCGGAGAGTTTTACCGTTACTGGTAGCGCGTGCGAGGATTACCACTTCGCGTATACGGAAGGCAAGACGATAGAAGAAGAGATTTATCTCGCAAAAGAAGGATATATGCGAATAGAAGGTACGGGAATTACCGAGGGCAAGTACGCGGACGTGCTTCTCACGAGTCCCGTATACGTCAAGGAGAAAAAGATATGATGATTACTGCACACGGCGGAGCGATGAATACCGGTCGAAATACTCAGGCGTATTTCGACAATATCGACAAATACAAAGCCGACGCCATCGAAGTGGATATATGGAAGAAGGGAGATTTACTCTATCTTTCGCATCTGCCTTCGCCTTTCGGATATAAGAAAAAACTCACATTGAAATACGCTTTCGAAGTCGTCAAAAAGAAGAAAATCAAGATAAACTGCGACCTCAAACAGACGGGCATCATACGTGACGTAATCGCCCTTGCGAAGGAGATAGGCGTCGAGGAATATCTGATTTTCACGGGCGAAGCGAGACTCAGCGACAGCCAGTACGTGGACTGCGGACAAGTCTGGTTCAACCGTATGGGATTGAAATACGTCACCAAAAACGTCAAGGCGCTCAAAGAACTTCTCGACAGTTTTTCCAATCCTCACTTTGCGGGTTTGAATATAAAGTATACCAAGATTGACGACGAGTTTCTCGAAGAGTGCAGGAAGTACGACTTGAAACTCAGCGTATTTACGATAGACGACGAAGAGGTAATGAAAAAGTACGCCAAGAAGATAGACGGCAACATCACTACCAACAGACCTCTCGACGTGAGAAAATACGTCGAAGCGTAACAATCAACTCAAACAACAATCACAGTCGGAGAAATATGAAAAGACTTGCGGTAATCGGTATAGGCAGAATGGGCGGAAGGCACGCCCGCAATATTCTCAAAGGCGTAGTAAAACATGCTATGCTTGTCGCCGTGTGCGATACGGACAAAAGCGTGCTCGACGCGTTTTGCGTCAAGTATAAAGTAAAAGGCTATACCGACAGAATTGAGATGCTCGATAATGAAAAGCCCGACGGCGTAATCATCGCGACGCCTCATTACTCTCATATCGAGATAGCGAAGGACTGCGCAAACAGGGATATGGATTTTCTTATAGAAAAGCCTGTCAGCGTAACCGTCAAAGAGGCGGAAAGCCTGCGGGAAATACTTGTAAAAAAACCTGACCTTATAGGCGCGATGATGCTCAATCAGCGCACCAACAGAATGTATGCAAAAGCAAAGCAGCTTATAGACGAGGGAAAGATAGGCCCCGTAAAGAGAGTAAATTTCATTGTTACGGACTGGTACCGTTCGCAGTACTATTACAACATGGGCGGATGGAGAGCCAGCTGGTCGGGCGAAGGCGGCGGCACGCTCATCAATCAATGCGTACATCAACTCGATATATGGCAGTGGCTCTTAGGAATGCCTTCGCAAATCTATGCGGTATGCAAGACGGTGGGCAGAGACATCACTACGGAAAACGATGTTACGGCAATAATGAGTTACGAAGGATTCGAGGGCGTATTCACGGCGAGTACGCACGAATTGCCGGGCACCAACAGATTGGAGATCGCGGGCGAAAACGGTAAGATAGTCATAGACAAGCACAAGATGATATATTATCTCAACAAATATCCCGAGCCCACGGTCAACGCGCGTGCAAAGAGAGACTACGGCAACAGAGAAGATAAAAAGCGCAAGAAGTATACTTATTCCTACGGACTTTTCCGACTCATATACGACGGTATCAACGGTCAGCAGGCACGAGTGCTCAACAATTTTGTCGAAGTTATCGCTACGAGGGACAAGTCTCGTCTTATAGCCGACGTAAACGACGGAATAAACGGATTGACTATTATCAACGCAATCAATATGTCGGCGTGGAAAGGTGCTCAAGTAAAAGTCCCCGTCGATACGCAAGAATACGTCAAAGCACTCAACAAAAAAATAGCCGAGGAAAAGTCGGCAATCAAAAAAGAGAACACAAACGCTTAAAGCGAATAATACATAAAAATATCGGGAGGATATTATGGCTAATATCAAAATTTCAGGATTTTATGACGAAGTCAGCGGAGATTTGAAGACTCAGCTCGAAACCGTCAAGGCGTACGGAGAAAGTTATCTCTGTCCCAGAAAAATAAACGGCAAAAATATTGCCGACTACACGCTCGAAGAGTTTGAAAAGGATGTCAAGCCCATGCTCGACGAGTACGGCGTGAAGTTTTCTTCGATAGGCTCGCCTATCGGTAAGATAGGTCTTTACGACGACAAGGCTTACGAGTCCCAACTCAAAAAACTCGAAGAACTCGTCAAGATTTGTCAGCTGATGGGCTGCAAATACATACGTATGTTTTCGTTCAGAGGTCTGAGCGGTAAGTACGATTTGGATTTCCCCGTAGTGGTCAAGAGAATAAGAGGCTTCCTCGAAAAAGTCAAGGGTACGGACGTGGTGCTTCTCCACGAAAACGAGAAGAGAATCTGGGCGGACGTTCCCGAGAGAGTTCTCCAACTCTACAAGGAAATCAACGACCCTCAGTTCCAACTTTGCTTTGACGCTTCCAACTACGTACAGTGCGGAGTGGACGTGCCTTCCGCATACGAGATGCTCAAAGACGTAACCGTATACTATCACGTCAAAGACTGTTCTCCCGAAAAGGTTGAGGTACCCCTCGGTCTTGGCATAGGCGACTATCAAAACGTTGTCAACGACCTCGTCAAGAGAGGCTACGACGGTTTCATGACCATGGAGCCTCATACGGGCAAGTATGCCGACAATAAGAAACTTTTCCACCGCATAGGCTGGCTGTTCTTCGGCATCAAGTTCGAACATATCGACAAGTGGAGAAAGATTTTCCACAGAATAGACGAGGCAAAGGGTATAGGTCATACTCAGCCCGTTTCCAGACGCCAGATGATGGATTGGCAGTACGAAGCGCTCAAACAAATGATTGCCAACGCAGAAGAGGCGCTCAAAGATTCCAAGAAAGCAAAGAAGGAGGCTTAATATGCAAAAGGTCAGATACGGAATAGTAGGTATAGGCAAACAGGGTAGCGGCTACGCAAGCAAACTGTTTGCGGGTATGGACAAAAACGCTACTCTCGCCGCAGTATGCGATATCGCGGCAGACAGAAGAGAATGGGCGAAAAACAAATTCGGCGATAAGGTCAAGGTATTCGACAACTACGAAGATATGCTCACGAGCGGACTCATCGACGCCGTAATCATTGATACGCCTCACTACGCTCACCCCGTAATCGCAAAGCGCGCGCTCGAACTCAATATCAATACTTTGAGCGACAAGCCCGCAGGCGTATATACCAAAGCGGTAAGAGAAGTGGCAGAATACGCTAAAAAGGAAAGACCCAACGTAAAATTCGGTTTGCTCTACAACCAGAGAACCAGCAAGATTTATAAGGCTGCAAAGGCCATTATCGACGCGGGCGAACTCGGCAAACTCAAAAGAATCGTTTGGATAATCACCAACTGGTACAGACCTCAGGCATACTATTCGCAGGGCGGATGGAGAGGCACCTGGGCAGGCGAAGGCGGCGGCGTTCTCATCAATCAGGACCCTCACCAACTCGACCTCTTCACGTGGCTCGCAAACAGCAAGATTACGAGTGTAAACGCAGTCGCAAAGACGGTCGGAAGACAGATTAACGTCGAAAACGACGTTACCGCAATGTGTACTTTCGAAAACGGTGCGACGGGCGTATTCATTACGTCCACTCACGACGCTCCCGGTACCAACAGACTGGAAATCTCCGGCGACGGCGGTAAGATGGTAATTTCGGGCGGCAGCGATTTCGGCATGAAACTCGAATTTACCAAACTCGAAATGCCCGAGCCCGAATTCTCCAAGACCAACACCGTATTTATGGGTAAGCCCAAAAACAAGAAGATAACCGTCAAGTTTACTCTCGGCGAAATCCTCAAAGGACTTCTCATCGATAAAGGTCAGCACATCAACGTAATTCGCAACTTCTCCAAAGTAGTGCTCGGTCTCGAAGACAAACTCATCGGCAACTACGAAGAAGGTCTCAACGGACTTACTTTCTCCAATGCGATACATCTCTCGGGATGGTTGGGCAGAACCGTTTCTCCCGACGAAAAAGGATTTGAAGATCTCTATTATGCAGAACTTCAAAAGCGCATCGAAGAAGAGAAAAAGAACAGCGTAAAAGAAGTGAAATAAATTTGCAGGGCGTGCGCCGTCAAAGACGGCGTGCGTCGGCGCGTGTTTACACTCTCGCACAAAGCGCAGAAGTCACAATATTCATAAATCGATAATATCGAACAATAATCAAATTTAAGGAAGGTAATTATGCCAGTCAAGTACAGCTTACAGGGTGAAATCGTAGCATCTGAAAAGTTTCACAAAAAAGTTTGTTACGACGTAGCCAACAATCTTATCACGGCGCAGTTCGACGGAAGAGGCGGTATCTCCAAATACGCCGTAATGAACAAATATTCCGTCTTTACCGCCTTTTATCCCTTGTTTTCAATCAATCATCAACCTATCGGCTATATGAGTGACAAGACGGTCAAGATGCTCGGCAAAAAGCAGATTACGTCTTTTTGCGAAATGAACGCCGATTTTGAGATAACTCAGTTTCTCGACACCGTTCACAACTGCATCTACGTAGAAAACAAAATCACCGCAAAAGAGGACTTGTATTTTGACAACGTCACCAACTTCGGCGTGGATTACGCTTCCTACGTTCAGCAGCTTCTCGCCAACCGTCTGTCTGCCGGCAATATAGCCAAGATTATCGGCGGACTTCTCAAAAAGAACAAAAAGTCTTTGGAGAGCGGCGAAAAGTTCAGTTATATGAAGGGCGACGTTATGGGAGACTTCTATATCGACGTGGCTTCCAACTGTCCTCTCGAAGGACTCGAAAGCGAGAGAGGTTTTTACAATCAGTTCTCTTACGGCGGCGAAGTCAAGAAGGGTGAAACGAGAGTGTTCAGATACGTAATGAGCGCAGGCACGCGAAGCGACTTTACTTTCTGCGACGTCAGAGAAGCGCTCAAAAACTTCGATAACGCACTCAAAGACTGCGACAAATATGCGAGCGAACTCGCTTGTCCTCACAAACTCGAAGACAAGTTCCTCAACGCTTACTACAAGTCCCTGCTCAACACTTCTTTGTCCAACTACAAGGAACTCGGCAAATTCAAGGGATTCCTCGCAGGCATAGTATATCAGTTCCCTGCGCGTACGTATTACCGCGACGCTTATTGGACGGTGCTCAGCGTACTGCCTGTCAAGCCCGAACTCGTGCGCAACGAAATCATTACTCTCGCCAACGGCATCAGCAAGAAAGGTCAGTGTCCTTCCGCAGTCAAGTTCAACTTCAAGAACTACTGGGGCGACCACTACGATTCGCCTTCCTTCTTCGTGCTTATGCTCTACGACTATCTCGTACATACCGGCGACTATTCCGTACTCACTGAAAAAGTAAAAGCGGGCAAGGTAATCGACAGCGCCAATCTCGTACTCAAAAGACTTATGAAGGAGACCGATTCTACGGGACTTCTCGTCAAGGGCGGCGAATACAACAGACGCGACTGGTGCGACAACGTGTTCAGATCAATCTACTGCACCTATGACGAAGCGCTCTACGCGAGGGCACTCTTCGCCATGAGCGAAATATACAAGAACTGCCTCGGCAATGCGCAGAAGGCAGAGGAGTACGCTCAGCATTACGAAAAGGTAGTCAAATCCATCAACGATTTGCTCTGGGACGAGGAGAAGGGGTGGTACGTCAACTACAAGAGCGATAAGTTTGTGGAAGACAACCTTTCCATCGATACCGTAGTCACCGTACTCTTCGGCATCGCCGATGACAACAGAGCAAAGCGCGTGCTCGAAAATATGGAAAGACTCCTCGAAAGCAAAAACAACAAGGAGCAGGGCGCAGGCGATTTCGGTACGCTCAGCGTATATCCTTTCTACAAAAACACGAGAGACATCGTGCAGAAGTCCTCGCTTCCTTATTATTATCACAACGGCGGAGACTGGCCTTATCTTTCCTGTGTTTACGCTTATGCGAAACTTATGCACGGAATGGATTACATCTATCCGCTTACGAGATGGTTTGAGTACAACATTCAGAAGGGCAATTACACTCCTATCGAGTTTTTCAGCCCCGTACATCCCGACGGTTCGATGCTTCAAGCGTGGAGCAGTACGGGCGCGTTTGTGCTCAGTTATCCCGACGGTAACTTTTTCAGAAAGACGCTTGCGAAAAAGTAAAGCACGCGTCGTAACCTCGGCAGTTTGTTAATATAAATAATAATTATAATATTTTACGCAAAAGGATAATCTATCGTTTGATAAAAGATTTATATTTTGTTATAATGGACGAGGTAAGGTAAATTTTAAGTCAAACTTGTAGGTAAAAACCTATAATCAATAATCAAATTAATCAATGCAATTATATTGCAAGGGGAGGTTTTGAGTGGAAGAAAATGTTCAACAAGAAGGCTTTGTTGATGAGGCTATGCCTATTCAAGAAGAGCCCTCCGGCGGGATGTCCGACGACGATCTTGCCAACAAGAAGTATCTGAAAATGAGAGATTATGTATTCTTTTCTCTCGCTCAGTTTGCTTCCAGTGCGGTAACCGGTCTTGTACAAGGCTACTTGCTGTTTTTCTACACCGTCTGCGTAAGTATTCCTGCTACGCAAGTCGGCGTAATGTTCTTGGTCTCCAAGATTTTCGACGGTCTCGATGACCCTACAATGGGCGTTATCGTCGACAAGACGAGAACTAAGTGGGGTAAAATGCGTCCTTTCTTGTTCTTCGGTGCTATACCTTGGGGCGTTTTGACCATCATAATGTTTATGCCCAGCATTTATTCGGCAATGGGTTCAACTACCGCAAAGGTAGCGTTCATGTGGATCACATATCTTCTTTACAGTGCTTTGGGTTCAATCGTCGGTATTCCTCTCCAAGGTTTGCCTGCCGTTGCTTCCCCTAATACCGACGAAAGAGCAAAGATCATTTCCATAAGCCGTATTTTGGGAAGCATAGGCGAGCAGTCGGCACTTGTACTCATTACGTTGTTCTTGCTCATTACCAAAAACGATTATCCCAACTCTTATATGTTGATGGCACTCGTTATCGGCGTTCTCGGACCTGTGTTTATGTTACTCGGTGCAAAGTTCATCAAGGAAAGACTCGAGCCTACCGACCGTACGCCCAGCACTCTCGAAGGATTCAAATATCTGTTCAAAAACAAACAGTTCCTGTTGTTGATATGTTCAAACTTGCTGACGTTCTTCAGAAACTTTGTTTCCGCAATGATTATTTACGTCGTATCTTACATATACAACAACGGTTCCTTGCAGATTATATTCGCTCTGCCCGGTGCTATCGCGTCGATGATAGGTATGATGATTGCGCCTAAGCTCAGAAAGATGATGGACAGTAAAAAGCTGTTTATATTCGCTACTATCTGGCACTCCATAGGTCTTGCCATCATATTCTTTATCTACTTGATAGGCGGCACGTGGTGGTGGCTCGTAGCTATACTGATGTTTGCGGCGATGATTCCTGTAGGTATCCTCAACGTAATACCTCACCTTATGGCTACCGATACGCTCGACTACTGGGAAGACAAGACGGGTGACAGATGCGAAGGTATTACCTTCTCGCTTATGAGCTTGCGTTCTAAAGTTTCCTCAGGTTTCAAGGATTACGTAATGAGCTACTTGCTCGTTTACTTCGGTTTCTCTCAGGCGCTTCCTTTCCTCAGCGACCATACGCCCGTACAGTCTGACTTCACCAAGTTCGGTTTGTTCGCAATCTATACGATTATACCTGCTATACTTAACCTGGTATCTATCATACCTATTATGTTCTACAAGCTCAGCGGTAAAAAGATGGCTGAGATACAGGGCAGACTTGCAGTTAAGCGTCTAGAAGAGGCAAAAAGACTCGAAGGTCTTGCCGTAGAGGGTGAAACCGACGTCTATTCCGTAGTTGCCGAAAAGGTAGCGATAGATGACATCGAAAAAGAAGTCGAAATGGCTAAAAATCAGCAGGAGGCTACTGCGACTGAGGTTAAAGAAAGCCTTCTCGTAGCTGACGAAGCTCCCGCTAAGCCCAAGAGAAAATCGACAAAAGCTAAAGCCGAGAAGGCTCAGGCAAGCGAAAACTCTGAGCAAGCGCAAGAGAGCGTAGTTGAAGAGACTCCCATTGCTCCCGCTAAGCCTAAGAGAACGGCAAAGCCCAAGACTGTCAAGAGCGAAAAAGCTGAAGACGTAAAGGAGGACAAATAATATGAAGAAGAAACTTATATTGATTGTATCTCTTATGTTGACGGTATGCATTCTTATGACTGTTTTCGTAGGTTGCAAGAGTGCTGAAGAAAAGGAAAAAGAGTATTATGCAGAAAACGATGCGGCAGTCGCAGAACATACCGAAACGTTGAATACTCTTATGGATAAATTGTTTGCAACCGGCTGGAAATCCAGTTTTGTATATGCATACACTTACTATTCCAAAGAAATTACCAGAGGTTCGACAAGCGTTAAGGGTTGGCCTGACGATAACGAAGAAATGACTGCTTTTATGGCTTTCGACGTTGAGTATACAGATTCTCAAAACTATACGATAAAGACTACCGTATTCAAGGACGTTAAGAGAGAAGATTACGTAAAGCATATCGACAAAAAGAACTATAGAGAAAAGTTTACCGTAGATAAGACTTTCGAATACAAGCTCATCAACGGAGAGCCTACCGCAGACAGTCAGCTCAACGAAGGATTCAATCCTATCGAGGTCATCTTTGCCAACATCAATTCCGAATATATTCTTGCCAACGGTCTTACTGCAAGCGACAGTATGAGATTCTATCTCAATGACAGCTTCAAGCTCTCCAACCGTTTTATGAGAATAGAGACCAGAGCCGTATACGACAGCAACGGCAACGTGGTAACCAGAGATGCCAATGCTGCGGCTGAAAAGAAATTCTGGACAGGTTTCGGCGAAGACATAAGCTATGACTGGAATCAGGTATATTCTATGGACAACGACCGCCTGACTGTACTTTATACCAAGAAGAATCAGCAGGTTGACTCTTTGGAAATCTACAACGAAGATATTCTTTCGTACTACACGCAGAACAACGACGTTGACAAGAGCCTTGTGCTTAAAGCTGACGTAATCGGTTTTGCCGAGATGGTAGTAGAGTTTGACTACGGCGACTGATAAGTTAAGCAATAAGAATAACAAATCCAATTTACGCTCCGCTATAGCGGGGCGTATTTTTGTTTTTACGCAAGGTCGGGTTTGAATTTTGTTTAAATGAGGTTTTAAACTTCTTCGTGTCGGCGATACCGTTATTTATTATCTTGTAGTGTTTATTTATAAAATGACACGCAATAATATTGACAAAGCAAAATTTATATTGTACTATATAAATAATCTATACCCTAGTAAAATAGTAGGGATTAAAATTTCATATAGGAATTTCGGAGAAAAGGATATGCAGAAGTTTACATTTTCCATAGGCGGTATGACGTGTGTAGTATGTGCCGCAACTTGTAGAAAAGCTATAGAAAAACTTGACGGGGTAAGCGCGTGCAACGTAAATTTTGCAAGCGGAAAAGCCGTAGTAGAATACGATAAGGATAAGGTCAGTATAGACGATATAGTGCGCGCCGTAGAAAAAGCGGGATACAAGGCTGTCGTCGAAAAGCAGGAGGAGAAAAAGCCTCAGGACAAGAAGCTCATAGCAATGCTTGTGCTGGCACTTTGTCTGTTGGTGTTTTCTATGGCTGCGATGCTGGGAGTAAAGTATCCGTCATTCATATCTCCCGATACAAATCCTATAGCATTCGGTGCGGTGCAGATTGTATTATGCGTGCCAGTAATGATTTTGGGCTGGGGATTTTATGCGAGAGGATTTAAAAATCTTTTTACTCTCAAACCTAATATGGATTCTCTGGTGGCGGTAAGTACTACTACTGCATTTGTTTACAGTATGTACAATTACGTTTTGATATGTCTGGGAAACGCTCACGCAGTCCACGAGTTGTATTTTGAAAGCGCGGCGGTAATAATCGCGATAATATGTCTTGGAAAATCGCTGGAGAGCAGGTCTTTGAAAAAGACCGGGGAGGCTATTAAAAAGTTGACCATGCTTACGCCTGATACTGCCTGGGTATGGCGCGAGGGAGAGTGGAAAGAAATTGACGTCAAAGAAGTGATTGAAGGAGACATAATACTCGTAAAAGCGGGAGAAAGTTTTTGTTGCGACGGCAAAATCTCAAAAGGACATACGTCTGTCAACGAAAGTATGCTTACGGGCGAAAGTCTTCCTGCCGACAAAAATGAGGGTGACTACGTATTCGGCGGTACCGTCAACGGCACGTCAACGGTAGAATTTATCGCGGAAAACGTAGGAGAAAAGACAAAACTTGCCAATATAATAAGACTTGTCGAGGACGCGCAAAATTCCAAGGCTCCTATAGCGCGTATTGCGGATAAGGTTTCGGGTATTTTCGTGCCTGCCGTAATAGCAATTGCCGTACTTGCGGGGATAATATGGACGATAGCAGAAAATTCCGCAATGGCAATAAAAGTATTCGTGGGCGTATTGGTTATAGCCTGTCCCTGTGCTTTGGGCTTGGCAACGCCTACGGCAATAATCACGGGTATAGGCAGGGGAGCGAAAAGCGGAGTTTTGTTCAAAAACGCAGAGGGACTGGAAAAACTCAGCGGAGTGAATACCGTCGTATTCGACAAGACGGGTACGATAACGGTAGGAAAACCTTTACTGACTGACGTGTACGTACCTGAGAATAAAGAAAAGATTTTGGGTTTGGCAAAAGCCGTAGAGATTATGAGCGAGCATCCCCTTGCTCAGGCGGTAGCGCAGGGTATTGAGGAAGACGTTTCGCAAATAAAAGTCGAAAGCGTAACGGCTTTGTCGGGACTGGGCGTAAGCGCGGTAGCAGACGGCAAAGAGATATATCTGGGCAACGCGCGACTTATGCAGGAAAAAATTAAAGATTTCGACAGTACGCCTTACAGCGCAAAAGCCTGCGAGTATGCCGAGCAGGGCAAAAGCGTCATAATCATAGCCGTTGACAAAAAGGCAGTAGGAGTATTGGCGGTAGCGGATGCAATCAAGGAAGACGCTGCGCACGCCGTTGAAAGTCTTAAGAAGTCGGGCATAAGAGTTGTGCTTTTGAGCGGCGACAATGCTCTTACGGCTGAGAATATCGCTAAAAGCGCGGGGATAGACGAAGTTATCGCCGACGTTTTGCCCGAGGGCAAGAGTCAGGTTATTGAAAAGCTTATGAGCGAGGGAGCAAAGGTTGCAATGGTAGGCGACGGAATAAACGACGCCCCCGCGCTTGCAAAAGCCGACGTGGGTATAGCTATGGGAGGCGGCAGCGACATAGCGATAGAGAGCGGGCAGGTCGTAATCGTAGGCGGAAGTCCCTTGGGAGTAGTGCGCAGTATTCAACTTGCCAAAGCGACTATGCGCAACGTAAAGCAAAATCTTTTCTGGGCGTTTATATACAATATCATAGGAATACCCGTAGCTTGCGGAGTGCTTTATCCGCTTACGGGCATAATAATGAATCCTATGATAGGCGGAGCGGCAATGAGCTTGTCGTCCGTATCTGTGGTAAGCAACGCTTTAAGGCTGAATTTTTATAAATTCAAGGAGCAAGAAGGCAGCGAAAACGTATGCGGAGCAAGCTGTCCTGCGGCTTATGAAAATGTCAGCGAAGACAACGATACGGAAAAAGAAAAAGAAAGCATAAAGGAGATTAATATGAAAATTAAAGTAAAAGGTATGATGTGCGAGCACTGCGAAAACAGAGTCAATAAGAGTTTAGGCGCAATGGACGGAGTAAGCTTTGTCAAAGCCGACCGTCTGAGCGAAAGCGTAGAAATACAGTTTGACGAAAGCAGAGTTTCTTTGGACGATATAAAAGCAAAGATAAAAGACGAGGGCTACGACGCAGAATAATAAATCTTTGCTCAGAGATATCAAAACAGTTGGCTAAACCGTGCTTTTGTACTATAATGTATGTAGTTTGAATAAAAGGTGAAAAAATGTTTGATAAAGTAAAGAAAATATTGAGCGAAGAGGAAGTAAAACAAATCAGTCATCTCAAGCCCGAATATCAAAAACTCAAAAACGAACGCGACGAAACCGCTCGCAACATCATTGCCGGCAAGGACAATAGAATGATGCTTATCATGGGACCTTGCTCTGCAGATAACGAAGAAGCGGTATGCGATTACGTTGCGCGTCTTGCGAAGGTAGCAGACAAAGTAAAGGATAAAATATTTATCGTACCCAGAATTTATACCAACAAGCCCCGTACGAGAGGCGAGGGATACAAGGGTATACTCCACAACCCCGACCCCCACAAAAACGTTACGGATATCTTGGCAGGTATTATGGCAATAAGAGATATGCATATCCGCGCGATAAGCGAAAGCGGACTCAGTGCGGCTGACGAGATGCTTTATCCCGACAATTACCATTATCTCGACGATTTGCTGACTTACGTTGCAGTAGGTGCAAGGTCGTCTGAAAATCAGCAGCACAGACTCGTAGCCAGCGGTGTAGAAGTTCCCGTAGGTATCAAAAACCCTATGAACGGAAGTATGAGCGTTACGCTCAATTCCATTTATGCGGCGCAGATTCCCAACGAATTCAAGTATCTCGACTATCAGGTCAAGACAAAGGGCAATCCTTATGCGCACGCAATTTTGAGAGGAAGCGTAGACGTATACGGAAACAATCATCAGAATTATCACTACGAGGATATAGTCAAGTTCAGCAGTATGTATGAGGCTCAGGGCTTGCAAAACCCTGCTATCATTATTGATACAAACCACTCTAATTCCAACAAAAACTATATCGAGCAGATAAGAATTGCTCACGAGATAATCAACAATATGCATTACAGCGATACTATCAAAAACATAGTCAAAGGTATGCTCATAGAGTCTTACATAGAGGACGGCAATCAAAAAATTACCGAGAGCGTATACGGAAAGTCAGTTACGGACCCTTGTCTGGGATGGGAAAAGAGTGAGCGTTTGATATACGATATCGCAGACAGACTGTGAGGTATATATGAAAGAGATAAAAGCAGAACAGTTAAAGCAAAACGTATTTGATGCAATAGGCAAGCAGTGGACGCTCGTAGCGGCAAGCGCGGACGGCAAAACGAACGCAATGACCGCATCTTGGGGCGGTATGGGTGTAATATGGAACAAAAACGTCGTGTTTCTTTTTATCCGTCCTCAGCGTTATACGAAAACTTTCATAGATAAAAGCAGTACGCTGTCTCTCAGTTTCTTTGTGGAAGAATACAGAGATATGCTCACATATATGGGAAAGGTGTCAGGCAGGGACGAAGATAAAATCGCAAAAGCAAATCTTACGCTTACGGCGGGTTACGATGCGCCCGTATTCAAGGAAGCCGAATTGACTTTTGTATGTAAAAAACTCTATTCTTCGGTATTGACGCCCGACGGTTTTTACGATAAAAAGATTATACCTCAGTGCTATCCCGACAACGATTATCACGAAGTGTATGTAGCTGAAATAGAAAAAATTTTGGTAAACAACGATTGACATTTGTGGATATATCAAAATACAGAGAGAGAAAATGCGATTTTCTCTCTTTTTTTTATTGGATAATATGTTGTAAAATGCACTCCGAAGCTTAGTCAATAATAAGAAGTTTGTGTGATTTGTTGTAAAAAAGCTTGGAAATTTTCAATATTAAGTAGGATAAAATAAAAGATATTAATTATAATATATCACATTATTTTTTAATATATTGACTTAAATAAAAATATTTAATTATAATAAAATTAATGCTGAGTATATAAATTTTTATATTACACACAAATAATTTAAGACTATGTAACTGCATTTTTATTTTAGGCATAAAATGTAGTGCTTATTGATAAAAGGAGGCATTATGATTTTAATTGATAAGAATACGACTTATATATCGCCTGAGGCACAGATAGCCGAGGACGTCGTCATTTATCCCAACAACAATATCATCGGCAATACGGTCATCGGTAAAGGTACCGTCATTATGCCCAATTGCATTATTACGGACAGTATCATAGGTGAAAACGCCAAAGTTACTGCGGCGGTAATGGAGGAAGCGCGCGTTGGCGATAATACTACCGTAGGTCCTTTCGCATATCTGCGTAAAGGTGCGTGCATAGGCAATCATTGCCGTATAGGCGATTTTGTCGAAATAAAAAATTCCGTGATAGGAGATTATACCAAGGCTTCGCATCTAGCTTATGTGGGGGATGTGACCATAGGAGAAAGGTGTAACGTAGGTTGCGGCGTTATATTCGTCAACTACGACGGTAAGAAAAAACACAGAAGCACCGTTGAGGATAACTGCTTTATAGGCTCCAACTGCAATATTATCGCCCCCGTTACTTTGAGAGCAAACAGCTATATTGCTGCAGGTACTACCGTTACGGACGAAACTCCCAACGACAGCTTTGTTATAGGCAGGTCGCGTCAGATTGTAAAAGAATCCAAAACTTCCAGATATTGAGGTGCCTATGAAATTCGGAACAGACGGAATAAGAGGTATAGCATACGAGGAACTCAGCGAGGACTTTGCCTATAAAGCAGGCAACGCTTTGGGCGGGCTTAAGGAGAAGTGCCGTGCCGTAATAGGAAGGGATACGCGTATCTCGGGAGAAGACTTGTCGAATGCGTTTTGCAAAGGTTTTATCGACGCGGGCGGCGAAATTCTCGATTTGGGGCTGATGCCTACGGCGGGAGTCGCTTATCTTGCAATAAAACACGCTTGCGACTACGGCGTGGTGATAAGTGCTTCCCACAATCCTCCCGAATACAACGGAATAAAGGTGTTTGACGGAGAAGGACACAAGATTAGCGAAAGCCTGGAGAGAGAAATAGAGGACAGAATATCCGGAAAGCTTTATATGCGCAAGGGCGGTGCTAAAATAGCTTATGACAACGGCGAAGCAGAGTATGTAGCTTTTCTTGCAGATAAGGGCGTAAATCTCAATGGCGTTAAGATTTTGCTTGACTGCTCCAACGGTGCGACGTCGCGTATCGCTCCCGAGGTTTTCCGTAAACTCGGCGCAGAGGTAACCGTTGTCAACGACAGCCTTGACGGCTCGGTTATCAACGATAACTGCGGTGCGGTATACGCAGAGCTTCTTTCGGAAAAAGCAAAAGAGTTTGATTTGACATTCAGTTTTGACGGGGACGGGGACAGACTTATCGCGCTTGACGAAAAAGGCGAAATAGTCGACGGTGACAAAAATTTACTCGTTATAGGAAAGTATCTTAAATCAAAAGGACTTTTGCAGGGCAATATTATTACGGGCACGCTTATGACGAATATCGGAATTCAGCGCGAAATCGAGGCTTGCGGCATATGTTTTGACAGAGCGGACGTCGGAGATAAGTACGTTTTGCGCAACCTTTTGGCAAAAGGAGGTATCCTCGGCGGAGAAGGCTCGGGACATACTCTCATACTTTCAGAGAGTACTACGGGTGACGGCGTGCAGACGGCGGTAGTGCTTTCAAAAATAGTCAGCGAAAGCAAAAAACCTTTATCCGCGTTGGCTAAAGCCGTTACGGTACCTCAGATTACCAAGTCAATCAAGGTGTCCGACAAGGAGAAAACAGCAAAAAGCGAATTGCTTAAAAAAGCAATCGAAGATATCAAAAAAGAGTTTAAAGACGAGGGCAGAATTCTCGTCAGACCTTCGGGTACGGAAAATAAGCTGAGAATTACTCTCGAATACAAAGATGAAAATAGAATTAAAGAAATTGTTAATAACTTAACGAAGTTAGTGGAAAATCTAGAATTATAACTGCTATATTAAAAAATTTTCACAAACTTTTAATAAACTTTTAATAAAACTTTTCAACAATCTATTGAATTCCCTCTTAGAATATTATAGAATATACTTGCATTTAGTATCTATACTAAAATTTTAAGAGGGAGGAATTTTTTATGAGAAAGAATAAAATGCTTATCTTTGTAGGCGTTATTCTTATCGTCGCTATGGTTATGGCAATGGCAGCGGGTTGTGTTAATAAAAACAACTCTACTTCCGTTGACGGCGACCAACAAGGTGCAACTGCCACTTTGAATAATGCAGAAAAGAGCATTATGTTTACCGTAGTTGCAGACGAGGGTGTTACCGATATAAGCGATAAGGTTTCGGTAATTGCAGTAGTCAGCAATCAAAAGGTAGACGTTACTGTTTCCAAGGCTAACAATGCTGACGGTAAAAACGTATTTACGGTTTACCCCCCCAACGGTTATTACACGATGGGTGCTATCTACAAAATTACCATTGACAAATCTTTGTCTTTCAGCGGTTACGATAGCAAGGTTAAGAGCATTGTATTTACGATTACCCAGGATACTTTGAGCAATATCAAATTCGTGGACGGTCTTATTACTTTCGACTCCAAGCAGGTTGAGAAAGTAAGCGAAGAGCTCGTCCTCAGAGAGGGTAAGGAACAGGAAATCTACGGAAACCTTAAAATCCAGACCAGCGGCGTCGACGTAAACGCAGGCGACATAATTATGGTCGAGGATGAGGAAAACGGACTTGTAGAGGCTTACAAAATCGAAAGCGCAAGCAAGACCGATATGAATGCAGTTACGTTCATCAATTACGTAAAACCTCAAATCAACGAAGTTTATGAAGAATTTTCCGTATCCGCTACCGAAGAGCTTGACAAGGACAGCAAGGTAGAATTTGACGAGGAGGCAATCGAGGAGGAACTCCAAAACAGCACTCTCGCTATGGCTTCCGTATCCGTATTCGGTTCGGCTCCTACTTTTGACATCAAACCCGAAAGACTTGAAGACGGCTCTGTTAAAGTAGCTATTACGATGACTATCCCCGGCGTAGTTAAAGTTGATTCTGCGACTACCGATCTTATCGTTACCGTAAACGCTCTTATCACCGCTGACGCTATTATCAATGCAGATATGGAAGGCAATGCGGTAGATTGCGGCGTTATCGCTAACGTATACAACGTTATCGACACCACCGTCGATATCAAGACTGGTTACAGCTATTCCAGCGTTACCAACTTGACGGAACTTATCGAAAAGACCGTTAAGATGCAGGACGAAGCTAACGCTGAAGGCGGCGTTGACGTTCCTATGTTTACGTGGAGCATTCCCGTAGGCGGCGGCGCAGTTTCCGTAACCTATCAGTGTGACCTCACTTTCAAATTCAGCTTCGCAGGCAGACTCGGTATCAAAGCTAACTCCGAATTCAACTATATGGTAGGTGCTACATACGATAAGGTTGACGGTGTATCCACCTATGCTGAAGAAATCGAAGGCTCCGGTCTCAAGAACGTCAACATCGACGTAGAAGGCAGTGCAAAAGTTAAACTCGGTATCAAAAATACCTTGTCGCTCGATATTCTCGCAGGCGTTGCTAAACTCGGCATTATGGCAGAACTCGGCAACTTCAACGGTTTGTACGGATTTGCTTCTACCGATAACCTCGTAGGTGCTGAAAATATCGAAGACGTAGCAGTATCCGGTGCAATTTATTTCGAAGGCGGCTTCTACTATGACGTAGACCTCACTTTCGCTATCTCTATCGGCAGCATTGCCAACATCGGCAAGACCGTAGATATCGTTGACGGCGAAATCGTACTCTACAGTGCAGGCGAGCCTACCGTAGTTACCGACGTGTACGATGGCAATGTATTCGAGCTTACTGCTCTTGAAACTCAGCTTCCCGATGTAAAAGCTAAGGCATACGACCTCAAGGGTATGTATTACTTCGATACCACCGTATCCATGGCTGACGTACTTCCTTACGAAGGCAAGCTTTACAGAATAGAAAACGGTATCCTTACCGTATTCACTCAGAACAGCGAAATCAACGAAACCGTTACTCTCCAGTATCCTACCGAGTACGGTACAATCGAATTCGACGTTCAAATCGTTTATGACGGAAGCCTCGTTCTCGATAAGTCCGATATCGCTTACGACAAGGCAGGCGCAGACAGAATGAACGACGTTGTTATCAGCCTCTCCGGTTCTAAGGTTGACAGCGTTACCGACGCTTCTCAGGTTACCGTAGACGCTGAGAACGCTACTTACAACGTAGCAACCAAGAAAGTTACCATTCCTTACAAGACCCTTGCTGATATGAAGGCAGGCGCAAACGTAGTTACCATTGCTATCGGCGACACTGAGGCTTACCTCACTGTTAACGTAAGCGGCGTAGCTGCTATCGACGGCTTCGAATTCGGCGGCAAGTATGAGGTATTCACCTCTGACCAAATCAAAGATTTGGCTAGCAAGTCCGCTGCAGGCAACAACTTTGCAGGTGTTAACTTCGTTCTTACCGACAACATCGATATGGACGGCGCAACCATCGCTCCCGTTACTTCCTTTGCAGGTGTACTCGACGGTGCAGGTTATGAAATCTCCAACTATACCGTTGAAGGTATGAGCGACAACAGCGTAGCATTCTTCGCAGTTAACAGAGGCGAAATCAAGAACCTCACCTTGAGCGGTAACGTAAACGCAGTTATCTCCGCAAAGACCGGCGCAGATTACTATGTAGCAGGTGCAGTAGGCAAGAATCTCGGCAACGGTTCCGTATCCAACGTAAATGTAAAGGGAACCATCACGATGACTTCCACCAGTCTCAACGCATTTGTAAACATCAGAGTAATGAGCGTTGTTGCTAACGGCAACAAAGCTGTAGGCGGTACTGCAGAAGTTGTTATCAATGCTATCTCTCAATTCGATATAGCAAACGTAACTATCGAAGTAGACGGCAGTGCAGAATACAATTGCAACTGTGCAAACGCTGCGGTTGCTGACGGCGCACTCGTTAAATTCGAAATAGTCTGATAAAGACTACTGAACAAAAAAAACAGAGAGAGGTCTTCGGACCTCTCTTTTTTTGTGCCGCCTCGAAGGGGATGCGGGCTGTCTCTAAACGCATCTTTTCCGTAATTTGCGTTTCGGCGTCCTCATAATACATCCAGTATTACTTCGTCCTTCTCAAAGCAAATTATCGGAAAATCTGTTGTTTACAGCCTAGCCCGCCCCCCTTCTCGGCGGCACAAGTTTTGTTATTGCTTTACTTAAATATAAAACGCAAAATCCACTGTTTACAGCCTAGTTCGCACCCCTTCTCGGCGGTACTGAGTTTATATATATGTCAATTCTGCGTTTCCGCTTTTCAATTCGGCGTCATCGTAATACGGCAAGTATTACTTCTTCCTTTCGCATTGCCGATAAAAAGCGGTAAGGATAAGCCGTAATACGGGGCTCGCAATTTGAGAGTAGCAGATTGCGGCTGTTATGCGGCGAGGTGCGACGGCAATACTTGCCGTATTGTCAAGTGCCTCAACAAAATAACAGCCGTAAGATGCACATCTCAAATCTTATCCGCACCGCTCTTTAGCGGTACAACAAAGCATCGCAAAATTCACGGCTTACAGCCTAGTTCACACCCGCTACTCGTCGGTACGGATTTGGGGTAGTTATTCTCTGTCGGGCTTGCCTATGTAACGTGACGGATACTGTTTATTTTTAAAATTGCGACTTTGTCAGAATAATTGCAAAAATTAAATATCTTACGTAATAAAACCGTATTAATTTAATATCAGCTACCTTATTTTTGCAGAGATTTTTATGTCTTTATTGACTGTAGTGTGATAATGTATTAAAATATATTTATATTGATAAAAAGTTTTTAAAATATAGAGGAGAATTTATGAAAAAATTACTGATTGCGATTTTGCTTATTTCGTCAATCGTAGGCGTTGTCGCGTTTTCTGCTTGTACCGACGGTTACAAGAGTGACGATATTACGTTGTCCTATGACGTTACTACTGACTACGGCGTTTACTGGTACGCTGACGGTGAATACGTAAGAAGCAGCGAAAATATGGCTTTAAAGTATTTTGATCCCTCAAAGCCCACTTTCGTATACGCTCACGGTTGGGAGCCTAGCAAGAGTAATTCTTCCAACGGACTTGTAGAAGATTTGGTTACGCACGCCGATACTTTGTCAAATTGCGACGTGCAGAAAGTGGATTACGCGTCTTTGCTCAAAGAGCAAGGCTATAACGTGGCTTGTCTCGGTTGGTTCGATTACGCGTCATCTTTGACGGCACTTTTCAAGTATATATGGGTAGAATTTGACGGAGGTTACGCACTCAGCGTAAGATTTGCTCAAGAGCTTGCTCTTGTGCTCGGAGAGGACTATCAGCAACAAGTAAAATTGATGGGACACAGTTACGGCGCGCAAGTTGCGGTAGCTACGACATATCAACTTACTAAATTTAAGGAAGACGGGGTTATCTCCAATTCCAATATAATTCCTACAAGACTTACGCTTGCCGACCCTTATTTAGGCTCTCCCGCGCTGATTAGCGGTTGGAAAAATATTGCCGAGGGCGGTATTGCTTATACAAACGAGCCTTTCAATAACCGCGAGCCTAAAACCTTAATGGCAGATTGCATTGAATATATTGTAGATAAAAACGACGCGGCGGTAGATATCTACGGCGGTATGATTATCGCATACGATTATTACGATTACGACGGCACGGACGCTGACTTTGAGAAACTCTCTGAAAACTGCGCATTCGTCAAGTGTAACGGACTTTTGAAAATTCACAGCACCGCTGTACATAACATTACCAGAGACTGGCTGCTTATTTCGCTTGTCGAAAATATCAAGCTTACCGACCAAAACGGAGACATAGCTCCTACGGCTGCGGCAAGCGACGACGAAATCAAAGCTTTAAGAGGCAAGTGCTACTATCAGGTTAAATCCAAACTCGACGTTGCCAACGATTCTCTCGAGTTTGTAGACAGAAGCAAAATCCAATACTAATGCTTTGACGGTCTTAAGTTTTTCAGTTAAGGCACGCGCATAAAATACGTTAATACGGCGGTAATTTGTATCGCCGTATTTATATTTTTACAATGTTATGCAAATATTAGTGCATATTTGTATAAATATACAGAATAAACGCATAAATATACATACAAACCTTGCATTTTTATTCATAAAACAAAAAAATCAACAAAATTTGTGAATATTTATGTAAAAACACTTGCATTATTTTCCTTAGCGTTGTATTATATGTATGTAATAAGTTTAAACAAAAGGAGATTACTCAAATGGGTGAAATCAAAAAGGTAGTTTTGGCATACAGCGGTGGTCTCGACACCTCTATCATTATACCTTGGCTTAAAGAAAATTACGACAATTGCGAAGTTATCGCAGTAAGCGGCGACGTAGGTCAGGGTACCGAGCTTGACGGCCTCGAAGAAAAGGCTATCAAAACCGGCGCAAGCAAGCTTTATATCGAAGACTTGACTGACGAATTCGTAGACGATTACGTTTTCCCTACCGTTAAGGCAGGCGCAATTTACGAAAACAGATATATGCTCGGCACGTCTTTTGCACGTCCTATCATAGCAAAGAGAATTGTGGAGATCGCTCTCAAGGAAGGTGCTGACGCTATTTGTCACGGCTGTACCGGTAAAGGTAACGACCAGGTAAGATTCGAGCTTACTATCAAGGCGTTTGCTCCTAATATGAAGATTATCGCTCCCTGGAGAATTTGGAATATCAAATCCCGTGACGAAGAGATAGATTACGCAGAGGCTCACAATATCCCTCTTAAAATCAACAGAGAAACCAACTATAGCAAAGATAAAAACATATGGCACTTATCTCACGAAGGTCTTGACCTCGAGGACCCCGCAAACGAGCCTCAGTACGACAAGATTCTTGAGATGGGCGTAACTCCCGAGAAAGCTCCCGACAAGGCTACATACGTTACTATATCTTTCGAGAAGGGCGTTCCCGTAGCGGTTGACGGCAAGAAGATGAAGGGAAGCGATATCGTGCGCAAACTAAACGAGCTTGGCGGCGCAAACGGCATAGGACTTGCGGATATTGTTGAAAACAGACTCGTAGGTATGAAGAGCCGCGGCGTATACGAGACTCCCGGCGGAGCAATCCTCTATCACGCTCACGAAGTGCTCGAGACGCTCTGTCTTGACAAGGAAACCGCTCACTACAAGCAGCAGGTAGCTATCAAGTTTGCCGATCTCGTTTACAACGGTCAATGGTTTACTCCTTTGAGAGAGGCGCTCAGCGCATTCGTTGACAGCACTCAGCAAAACGTAACCGGTGATGTAAAACTCAAACTTTACAAGGGTAATATCATCAATGCGGGCGTAACTAGTCCTTATTCGCTCTATGACGAGGATATAGCGACTTTTGCTGAGGACGACGTATACAATCAAATGGATTCTCAGGGCTTCATCAACCTCTTCGGTTTGCCTATCAAGGTTAAAGCGATGATGGAAGCTAAGAACAAGAATAAAAAATAATCTCCGATATACGAATTAGTCTTTTTAGTCGGAAGATTGAAAATCAACGTGAAAGGTACTTAAAGATAGTTGTCGGGCGATAACTATCTTTAAGCCTTGAAAAAGGAAAAAGCGATTATGGCAAAAATGTGGCAAGGCAGATTTAAAAAAGAATTGGACAGCAAGGTCAATGACTTCAACTCGTCCATATCTTTTGATAGCCGAATGTACAAGGACGATATTATAGGAAGCATAGTGCACGTCAATATGCTGGGCAAGCAAGGGATAATTCCGCTCGAAGACAGCAAGGCTATTGCAAAGGAGCTTACCCGTATTCTCGACGATATTGAAAACGGAAAGGTGCAATTCGCTCCTGATGCTGAAGATATTCATATGTTTATAGAAGCAGAGCTGACCGAGAGATTGGGTGACGTGGGCAAACGTCTGCACACTGCCAGAAGCCGAAACGACCAGGTAGCCGTTGATTTGAGAATGTATCTCAAAGGAGAAATAGACACAATAATAGGTCTTATCAAAAAACTCATAGCGGTGCTTGTGGAAAAGGCAGAGGAAAATCTTCATACGGTAATGCCGGGATATACGCATTTGCAGAGGGCGCAACCTATTACTTTTGCGCATCATCTTATGGCTTACGTAGAAATGTTCAAACGCGATATGGTGAGATTTTTCAACTGTTTTTCGCTTATGAACGAATGTCCTTTGGGAAGCGGTGCGCTTGCTACGACGACCTATCCTATCGACAGGGACTATACGGCGGAGTATCTGGGCTTTGACAACGCTATGCTCAACAGTCTTGACGGCGTCAGCGACAGAGATTACTGTATGGAGCTTGCAGGCGCTATCGCTATATGTATGGTACACATGTCGCGACTCAGCGAAGAGGTAGTGCTGTGGTGCAGTTGGGAATTCAAATTTATCGAACTCGACGACGCTTACTCCACAGGCTCCAGCATTATGCCTCAAAAGAAAAATCCCGATATCTGCGAGCTTATTCGCGGAAAGACGGGCAGGACGATAGGCAATCTCACAACGCTGCTCAGTATGATGAAGAGTTTGCCGCTTGCATATAACAAGGATATGCAGGAAGACAAGGAAGCGATTTTCGACAGCGTAGATACGATAAAGCTTTGTCTGTCCACTCTCGCGCCTATGCTCGATACTATGAAGGTCAACAAGGACAAGATGTTGGAGGCAGGCAAAAGGGGATTTATTAATGCTACCGACTGTGCCGACTATCTCGTCAAGAAGGGTATGCCGTTCAGAGACGCTTACAAGATTACGGGCACGCTTGTCGCGCTGTGCATAGACAAAGATACCGTGCTTGACAGTCTGCCTATTGAGGAATACAAAAAACTCTCTCCTCTTTTCGACAGCGACGTATACGAAGCCATATCTTTAAAGACTTGTGTCGAGGGCAGGAATGCGATTGGCGGTCCCGCACCCGAGAGAGTAAAACAGCACATACAGAAAATAAAGGATACCGTCTTAAAGGAAGAAAATGAAAAAGATTAACGTTGGAATAATTGGAGCTACGGGATACGCAGGAGTTGAGCTTGTAAGACTTTTGCTCTTGCATCCTCAGGTAAAGCTTGCTGCGCTCTCGTCTGTAAGTTACGAGGGTAAGAAGATAAGCGATGTATACCCCAATCTCAAAGATATATGCGACTATACTCTCGAAAACGAGGATATAATCGACGAGTGCGACGTAGTGTTTACTTCTTTGCCTCACGGTTTGAGCGAAAAATTTGCGGCAAAGTGCGTAGAAAAGGGCGTAAAGCTTATCGACCTCGGAGCAGACTTCAGACTGGACAGCGCAGAGGAATACACCAAATGGTACGGCAAAACTTACGAGCACGAAGAGTTACATAAAGACGCGGTATACTGTATTCCCGAATTGATGAGAAACAGTTATAAGGCTCAACCTATTATAGGAAACCCCGGATGTTATCCTACGAGTATCGCACTCGGACTTGCTCCTGCGATAAAGGCGGGACTTGTCGCTGACAATACGATAATAATCGACTCCAAGTCAGGCGTTACGGGCTCGGGAAGAGGTCTTAGCGATACTGCTCACTATCCCAACTGCAACGAGGCTTTCTCTCCTTATAAGGTAGCAAATCACAGACATACGCCCGAGATAGAGCAGACGCTTTCAAAGCTTGCGGGTAAAAAGGTAGCGGTTACGTTTGTGCCTCACCTTTTGCCTCTCAACAGAGGTATAGAGTCCACGATATATTTCAATACGACCTCTCCCGTCACGGCAGAGAAGCTCCTCGGAATATACAAGGACTTCTATATGGCAGAAAAATTCGTCAGGGTACTCGACGAGGGAAGCGTGGCAAATCTTAGAAACGTAAAGTATTCCAACTACTGCGATATATCCGTGCATTACGACGCTCATACTCAGAGAGCGGTTATCGTAAGCGTTATCGACAATATGGTCAAAGGCGCGGCAGGACAGGCTATACAGAATATGAATATTATGTTCGGACTAAAAGAGGATACGGGACTGGACTATATCCCTCCCGCATTTTGAGGTGAATATGAAAAAGATTAAAGGCGGAGTGTGCGCCGCTAAGGGATTTAAAGCCAACGGCATACACTGCGGTATAAGAAAGAATAAGGACAAACGCGACCTCGCGCTCATAATGAGCGATACCGATTGCGCTGTAGCTAGCGTATATACGCAAAACAAAGTCAAGGGCGCGCCTATAGCCGTTACAAAACGCAATATAGCCGACGGCAAGGCAAGGGCAATCGTATGCAACAGCGGCAATGCCAATACCTGCAATTTCGACGGCGAACAAAAAGCACAGGCTATGTGCGAGAGCGTAAGCAAACATACGGGAATACCCGCAAGCGACGTAGTAGTAGCGTCTACGGGCGTAATAGGACAGCCTCTTGACGTAACGCCTATCGAAAACGGTATGCAGCAACTCGTCGACGGACTTTCGACAAGCGGAAGTACCAACGCCGCACTTGCTATTATGACCACCGATACGGTAGTTAAAGAATATGCGTACTCTTTTGTGTTGGACGGCAAGGAATGCCATATAGGCGGTATTGCAAAAGGCAGCGGAATGATTCATCCGAATATGGCTACTATGCTTTGTTTCGTAACTACCGACGTAAACATTACAAGCGCGATGCTCGACAAGGCTTTGCATAAAGTCGTAGTAGATACTTTCAATATGATAAGCGTAGACGGAGATACGTCGACCAACGATATGCTTACCGTAATGTCGTCCTGTCTTGCAGGTAACGCGCTTATCGACGACAAGGGTAAAAACTTCAACGTGTTCTGTAAGGTTCTTAAGAAGATGCTCGAGACTCTTTCGAGAGCCATTGCAAAGGACGGAGAGGGGGCAACCAAACTTATCGAATGTAAGGTAGCGGGAGCAAAATCCGCTAAGATTGCGAGAGCGATTGCTAAATCCGTAATAACTTCGTCGCTTACAAAAGCGGCTCTTTTTGCCGCGGACGCAAACTGGGGCAGAATACTTTGCGCGATAGGCTATACCGACGCAGATTTTGACATTGACAAGATAGACGTCGACCTCATCTCTAAGGCTGGTAAAATAGCTGTATGTCGCAACGGTGTAGGAGTGGAATTCGACGAGGATACGGCGCATACGATTTTGCTCGAGGACGAGATAACCATATTTATAGACTGTCACGAGGGACGAGCTAAAGCAACGGGCTGGGGCTGCGACTTGACGTACGAATACGTCAAAATCAACGCAGAGTACCGCACTTGATAAAAGGAGATATAGGATATGTTGGACGAACAAGAACTCATAAAAGAGGCGGAACTCCTCGCGGGAGCATTGCCTTACATACAGAAATACAACGATAAGATAATCGTAGTCAAATACGGCGGAAACGCTATGCTCAACGACGAACTCAAAAAAGCGGTAATGAACGATATCGTGCTTTTGAGCCTCGTAGGCGTAAAAGTCGTGCTTGTACACGGCGGCGGTCCTGAGATAAGCGATATGCTCAAGAGAGTGGGCAAGGAGAGCAAATTCGTCAACGGATTGAGATATACCGATGACGAAACCGCGGAAATCGTGCAAATGGTGCTTGCCGGCAAGGTAAACAAGGACCTCGTCAAACTCATATCCAAAGTAGGCGGAAAGTCGGTAGGCTTTTGCGGTATCGACGGCAACATAATCACCGCTTGCAAGAAAGAGAGCGAAGTCGATTTGGGCAACGTAGGAGAAATAGTAAGCATCGACGTCGACCCTATACTCGTAACTCTCGAAAACGATTATATACCCGTTATTGCAACGGTTGCGAGCGGAGAAGACGGCAAGATTTACAATATCAACGCCGATACGGCGGCAGCTTCGATAGCGGCTGCTTTGCACGCAGAAAACCTTGTGCTGATGACGGATATCAGAGGACTTTTGATGGATAAGGACGACGAAAGCACTCTTATCAGCGAAATCAAAGTAAGCGAAGTGCCTAAGCTTAAAAAGAAAGGCATAATCAGCGGCGGTATGATTCCCAAAATAGACTGCGTGGTAGAAGCTGTAAGAAGAGGAGTACAGCAGGCGGTAATCATCGACGGCAGAATCAAACATTCCATAATAATGGATATGCTTACCGATAAGGGTATAGGTACTCTTATCAAATGAGGTAACTATGGCAAAGAGCGTAAAGGATATAGATAAAAAATACGTTATGAACAGTTACAACCGTTATGACCTCGAAATCGTAGAGGGAATGGGTTGTTACTGCTATGACGTAGACGGCAAGGAATATCTCGACCTCTCGTCGGGTATAGGCGTAAACAGCCTGGGCTTTTGCGATATGGGCTGGGTGGACAGCGTTACGCAGCAGGTATGCAAGCTCAATCACACTAGCAATCTGTATTATTCGCAGCCTTGCGCGATACTTGCGGAAAAACTGTGCAAGCGTACGGGATACGACAAGGTATTTTTCTGCAACTCGGGTGCAGAGGCAAACGAAGGCGCGATAAAGATAGCACGTAAGTATTCTTTTGACAAATACGGCAACGGAAGAGATAAAATAATTACTCTCGTCAACTCCTTCCACGGCAGGACGGTTACTACGCTTGCCGCTACGGGACAGGAAGTTTTCCATAATTACTTCTTTCCCTTTACCGAAGGATTTTTGCACGCGAAGGCAAACGATATCGACAGCGTAAAAGCTCTTTTGGACGACAGCGTATGCGCGATAATGGCAGAGATGGTACAAGGCGAGGGCGGAGTAATCGCGCTTGACAAACAATTCGTAGAACAACTCAGAGCGCTTTGCGACGAAAAAGACTTGTTGCTCATAGTAGACGAAGTGCAAACGGGTATGGGCAGAACGGGTAAGCTTCTCGCAAGTATGCATTACGGAATAAAGCCCGACGTCACAACTCTTGCAAAAGGTCTGGGCGGCGGTTTGCCTATAGGCGCGGTACTCGCTGACGAGAAGTGTTCGGGAGTACTCGGGTATTCTATGCACGGTACAACGTTCGGAGGTAACCCTATCGTATGCGCGGGTGCAAATTACGTCGTAGATGCGATGAATGACGAGTTTTTGAAAGAGGTAGAGGAAAAGGCAAACTACTTCAGAGAAAAACTCGCACAGCTTCCCGAAGTGGAAAGCGTCAGCGGTCTGGGGCTTATGATAGGTCTCAAGCTAAAATCAAAGACTGCGTCCGACGTCGTGAAAGAGGGAATTAAAAAAGGGATAATTATGCTTACCGCAAAGGATAAAGTAAGACTTTTGCCCCCTCTTACTATTACATACAACGATATTGACAAGGCTATGAGTATTCTCTCGACCTTGCTCGCATAATCAAAACGGAGAACGATATGAAACATTTACTTAAATTACTTGACCTAAAAGAAAGCGAAATCCTCGATATTCTCAATCTTGCCGACCAACTTAAATACGAGAAGAAAAACGGCATAGAGCACAAGTATCTCGAGGGAAAAAGTCTGGGTATGATTTTCCAGAAATCCTCTACGCGTACGAGAGTTTCTTTCGAGACGGGAATGTATCAGCTCGGAGGACAGGCACTTTTCCTCAGCCCCAGAGATTTGCAGATAGGCAGAGGAGAGCCTATCGAAGATACGGCAAGGGTGCTTTCGAGATATCTTGACGGCATTATGATTCGTACTTTTGCCCAGCAGGAAGTCGAAGATTTGGCAAAATACGGCTCTATTCCTATCATCAACGGACTTACCGATTTTGCGCATCCTTGTCAGGTACTTGCCGACCTTATGACCATAAGGGAATATAAGGGAGAATTCGACAATCTCAAGCTCACTTTCGTAGGCGACGGCAACAATATGGCAAACTCGCTTATCGTAGGCTGTCTTAAAGTCGGTATGCAGGTTGCTATCGCTTGTCCCTACGATTACAGACCCGACGCAACCGTAATGAAATTTGCAGAGAAATACGGCGATAAGTTTACTATTACTCCCGACGTAATGAAAGCCTGCAAGGACGCAGACGTCATATATACCGACGTATGGGCATCTATGGGTCAGGAAGGCGAAGCTGAGAAGAGAAAGCAAGCGTTCAAGGGCTATCAGGTAAATGCCGAGACTATGAGCGTAGCAAAGAAAGACGCTATGGTATTGCATTGTCTGCCCGCGCACAGAGGCGAGGAGATTACTGTCGAAGTGATAGAAGCTCACCCCGAAATTTTCGACGAAGCGGAAAACCGTTTGCACGCTCAAAAAGCCGTAATGGTTAAGCTTATGGCGGACAAAGATGTACTCAAAGCAAAGCACATTTAAGAATTACAATCTTTATCAAATGGAAAAAGAGGACTTTACACTTGTCAAGGATTTTCTCGACAGACAGAGAGAAAAACTCGACAGGATAGAGTTCTTTTATCCTTATAAGGACAGTGAACTTGCCGAAGTGCTCGACAAGGGATATTTTCTCGGGCTTTTTGACGGTCAGAAACTAATTGCTACTTTTGCCATAGACTACGACGAGGAGTACGCAAAGCAGATTGCCGACATAATCAACTCTAGCTGCGATATAGGTCTTGACAGGGCATACGAAAGCTCCGGACTTATGGTTGACGAGGATTACAGAGGTCAGGGGATTGCCGGTTTTCTTATGGACAAAATATGTGTCGAAGCAAGCCGAAAAAACATAAATATCTGCGGTGTCGTACAGATTTGCAATGCGGCGAGTATGAACACCTTTTTTTCGCGCGGATTTGAGCTGAGAGGCCTATATTCTATGGGCGGAGTGTACGATTTCGGATACCTGTTGAGAAGGGCAGAAAATACAAATTTACAAAATATGGAAAATTTTTCAAAATTGATATTGCAAAGCCCCTCAAAATATGATATAATCGTAGATGTAGAGCGGGAAGTCAGCAATTCGGACATAGCTACTCAAAGAAGAATGTTGGCTGAAGGTTACTACGGTATTCATTGTGATAAAAAACGTATATTTTATATACGAGATAAGGAGAGAAAATTATGAACAAAACACAACTCATTGATGCTATGGCTGAAAAGTCCGGCTGCTCCAAAGCAGACGCTGCAAAGTGCTGCGACGCTATGATTGAAGCAATTATGGATGCTATGAAAGCAGGCGACAAAGTTGCTTTGCTTGGATTCGGTACTTTCGAAGTTAAGACGCGTGCCGCTCGTCAGGGTATCAACCCCGCTACCGGTGCAAAGATTGACATTCCCGAGTCTAAAGTTATCAACTTTAAGGCATCGAAGTCTAACAAGGACAGCTTGTAAGGCAAGACTTTAAAATTGAATTTATATGCCGTCGAGAGACGGCATATATTTTTTTGTTTGAATTATTGTATAAATTATTGTATAAGCCGTTGATTTTAGGATACTTTGATTTAGTCCATATCGACGTATTAGGTAGACAAAGACTTTGAGCGGTGATATACTGACATAGAGGTGATTTTATGGATAAGGCAGAGAGAATAAGACTCGCTTACGACAATTTTAAAAAGGGTTACAATTGTTGTCAGTCGGTAGTACTTGCGTTTGAAGACATACTTGGGCTTGACAGAGAAAAACTGCTTGCCGTATCGGTAGGTTTCGGAGGCGGTTTCGGTAGGACGAGAAATATTTGCGGAGCAGTGAGCGCATTCGCAATAGTGTTGGGATTATATTGCCCGCACGACGCCGACCCTCACAAGGACAAAGCAAACATATACCGACAAATTCAGGAACTTGTAAAACTCTTTCAAGAGCGAAACGGCAGCGAAAATTGTGCTCAGCTTTTGAAAAACGTCAAAAATCTGACATCAGACTACGAGCCTCAGATAAGGGACGACGAGTATTACAAGGTAAGACCTTGCGTAAAATTCGTCACCGACAGCGTGGACATACTGACGGATTACCTTAAAATCTGAGAAAACCAATTCAATTATCTTAAAGACTTGCCGCGGCAAGTCTTTTTTATAAGGTAAAATTTAAGCATTATTAGCTTAATCGGATGCAATTCAGATTTATAGTCTTAATCTTTTTGCACGGTCAAAGTATTCTTAAAAACCGTTAGCCCGGGAAGTATGCGCATATAAAAAAACTATCTTATCGCATACTATTCTTATGACGTGGCTTATCAAAAAATCGCTGAGGATAGCGGGCAATTTTTACTGGAGAGTATTCGGAGGTATTTTTATTGCGGGTATTTGGCTTGTCATAGGGCTTGCGCTTATGTTTTCGGTGATAGGCTTTCCGCTGTCTTTGCAATGCTTCAGAATAGGTTGGCTGACTTATAAGCCTTTCGGAAAAGACGTGGTACTTATTTTTAACCGTCCGATAGCGACGTTTTTGTGGCTCTTGACTTTCGGGTGGATAATAGGCACGCTGTGCCTTGTCAATGCGCTGGTGTCCTGCGCTACGCTGGTAGGCTTTCCTTTGGCGGGACAGTGGTTTAAAATATGCCGTCTGGCTTTTTTCCCTTTCTGCGCCGTCTGGAGATAAAAATCGTCAAATCGGCGGAATAAATTGAATTTTGATATTGCTTACTTATATTATTAATGTTATAATAATAAAAAACCTTTTGGGAGAAAAATATGATTTACAATCTTTCCAACGATTTTTTCAACGATTTTAATTGTTACGAAGACAACGCTTTGCCCCCTAGGTCTTATTTCGTTCCTTTCAAAGACAGAGCTTCTTTGGATAAGACTACATACCTCGACGAAAGATACGAGTCTTCTCTGCTCAAAGTTCTCAACGGAAAATGGGATTTTGCTTTTTATGAGAAAATAAGCGATATGCCGCTCGAGCTTGATACCGAGTCGGTTAAATTCGACAGTGTTAAAGTCCCCGGATGCTGGCAATTTCAGGGATACGAAAAGCCTTTTTATATCAATACCAGATATATGTTTGACCTCAATACCCGTCCTTACGTGCCTGCGGATACTGGAATTTACGGCAAAAATTTCAGGACGGACAACGGACAGAAAACCGTCGAAGTACACAACAGCGTAGGAGTGTACCGCAAAACCTTTACTCTCAAAAAATCTGCTCGCAATATCATAACTTTTCTGGGAGTAAGTTCTTGCGTTCAGCTTTACGTCAACGGTTATTATGTAGGTTATGGAGAGGGAAGTCACAATACTCACGAATTCGATATTACAGAGTACCTTGCCGAAGACGGTAAAAACGAAATAGTCGTGCTTGTCTACAAATGGTGCAACGGTACTTATCTCGAATGTCAGGATATGTTCAGAAACAACGGCATATTCAGAGACGTTTACGTTACATCGTACAATGAAGATTACGTATGGGATTACCGCGTAAGCGTAAAACGTAAGGATAAAGAGAATTACAGTGTTAGCGTAGACGCCGAAAGCGTGCTGAGCGACGGTGCAAAATTATGCGTTACGCTGTATGACGGCAAAAAGCAGATCGGTATCAAGGAGGGAGATAAAACTGAATTTACTCTTTCTCAGCCAAAACTGTGGAGTGCAGAGATACCCAATTTATACACCGCTTATATAGAAATTGTAAAAGACGGCAAAATCGTGCAGAGTATCAGACAGGAAGTCGGTATAAAAGAGATTGCCATCAAAAACTGCGTTTTCCTTTTCAATGACAAGCCTATCAAGATAAAGGGCGTAAACCATCACGATACGCACGAGAGCAACGGCTATACGGTTACGGCGGAAGAACTTCTTGACGAAGCCAAGCTTATGAAGCAGCTTAACGTAAACGCAGTGCGTACCTCGCACTATCCTCCCGACCCCGTTTTTATCAAGATTGCCAACCATCTCGGACTTTATATTATCGACGAAGCGGATATTGAAACTCACGGCTGTTATGCGACGTATTTCCCGCTTCCCAGACCCAATCTGA
Source organism: uncultured Christensenellaceae bacterium (assembly GCA_944380355.1). Lineage (GTDB taxonomy): Bacteria > Bacillota > Clostridia > Christensenellales > UBA3700 > RACS-045. The sequence goes on along the minus strand of CALWHJ010000001.1, from coordinate 135,899 downwards.
TATCCAACAATAAAAAGTGGCGCAATCATTTCTGGGACAGAGTTTACAGAATGTATATGCGCGACAAGAACAATGCCTGCGTAACTATGTGGTCGCTCGGCAACGAGTCGGGAGGTTGGAAGAATCAGGACTACTGCTATGCGCGTCTTAAAGAGCTTGACAAGGGTACGCCTATACACTATGAGGGTGTTTGCAGAGGACCGAGATTTAATTACGACGTAGTGTCGCAAATGTACGCTTCGACAGAATTTTACGAGAAGTACGTCGAGGGTAAGGCTCCCAAGAAATTTTACCGTGCGCCTTACTTCCAGTGCGAATACGCTCATTCTATGGGTGTAGGTCCCGGCTCGCTTGACTTGTATATGAAGCTTTTTGACAAAACTCCCACCGCTTTGGGCGGATGTATATGGGAGTGGGCTGACCACGCCGTAAAGACAAAGAAAGGATATCTTTACGGAGGGGATAACGGCGAATACGCGCACGATTCCAACTTCTGCGTGGACGGTCTGGTATATCCCGACCGCACTCCCTCTCCCAGCGCATACAATATGCAGGCGGTATACCGTCCCGTAAGAGCAGATTATATCTCAAACAACAAGTATCTTTTGCGCAACACCAACAGATTTTTGTCCACTTCATATCTCGATATAAAGTGGCAGTATGTGAGAAGCGGAGAAATAATCACGGAAGGTAAGATAGAGAATGAAATTCTTCCTATGGACAGCTGTGAAGTGACTATAAAACATCCTGCGCTCGATACTACCAAAGACTGTTATATCAACTTTGTTTACACGGATAAGAAGAGCAAAAAGGTTATAGCAAAAGAGCAGATTTCTCTTTGCAAATTTATAAAGAAAGGCGAAAAACCCGAAGGTAAGGATATAGTCTGTCTGGAAGAAAACGGATTTTTGAAGGTCATTACCAACAAAGCCAAAGTTATCTTCGATATGCAAAAAGGCAAAATAAGCAGTTACGTAGTGGGTGAGAGAGAATTCCTGAGTACGGATAAGAGCGCACAGGTATTCGTGCCCAACGTATACAGAGCGCCTATTGACAACTATATGTATGTGGTCAAGGGCTGGAAAAAGCTCGGACTTGACGATATAAAGACCGAACTCGTCAGCTTCGAATACAAGAAAAATTCAAACTGCGCTTTGATTAGCACGGAAGAGAAGCTTGTCGGCAACTCAAAGCACCTGTTCAACGTATATACAGAATACAGAGTATACGACAACGGCGAAATAGACGTTAAGCCCTGCCTTGAAAAGATAAAGGCGGTAGATATTCCCAAATTCGGACTCAATCTCGAATTGCCCGCGCAATTCAACCGTATAGAGTATTACGGAAGGGGAGATAAGGAAAACTATTCGGATATGTCCGCTCACGCGATTATGGGCATTTATAAGACGGATACGGACGGTATGTTCGAGCATTATATCAAACCTCAGGACAACGGCAACCGCTGTGACGTAAGATGGGCAAAAATAACAGATAAAGAGGGGGACGGACTTGAGTTTGTGGCAATCTCGGAAGCTTTCAACTTCAACGCAAACCGCTATACCGATAAAGCTATAGCTCAAGCTAAGCACGATTTCGAGCTGTCAGAGAGCGACAAGAGCGTGGTTAGAATAGACGGCTTCGTGAGAGGTGTGGGAAGCAACAGCTGCGGACCCGACACGAGAGCTGAGTACAGACACAACTCGACGGCAGATATTGTATACGAATTCAGAATGAAGCCCGTATTCAAACCTCAAAAATCCGAAGAGCAAGCAGTCGGCGCGCAAAAATAACGCGCCTGTGCGCCTAAAAAAAGTATAATACTTATATATAATGATATTTAATAATTATAATAATTAAAAAATAATTATTAAAATATTAAAAAAAGTATTGAATTTGAAAAAATATTATGTTATAATTAACTCAGTTAGAAAAAATTGTTCGCAGGAGGAACAAAATGGCAGAATTCAAATTCGACATTGTTAAGACATACGGCAGTCTTTCCGAGTCAAGCAAGGGCTGGAAAAAGGAGATTAAACTCATAAGCTGGAATCAGAAAGAAGCTAAGTACGATATCAGAGAATGGTCTCCCGACGGTGAAAAGATGGGTAAGGGCGTTACTTTGAGCAAGGAAGAAATCGTCAATTTGAGAGATTTGCTCAATTCGATGGACCTTTAATCAATCAGAGCAGTTTTTTCGTTAAGCGCACAAATCATTGGAGCGTCCTGTTTTAGGTCGCTCTTTTTTTGTCCAAACAGCTTCTCAGAGACTTTTTTTTCTTGCGATACAATTGTCTATGGCAATGTGTACTTACCTAAAGATGCGTTCTTATAAAAGTACGTATTTGATTTAAATACATTTATCGCGTTTATCGTTTGCGTCTTGCAAATAAAGCGTATTTTCGCACTCTTGTAAATATAAATTTAAATTTATGCGTTCGATTTTTTGCCGTCGGTATCAAGGTTGTTATACGGTACGGCAAAAGTTTTTTGTGAAATTTTAGAAAGTATTTAAAACGCGATTAATTAAAATTTTCAAAATTCAAAAATATATATTATAAATAATATATGCCATAACGTAAAATTTACGCTGTGTCGATTTTTTTTGAAAAAATATGTTGACTTATACTTGGAACGGGGCATATAATGTTGACTTGAAAGGGAAAAAATTTGGAGGTATGTATATGGAAACTTTAATTGAAATCGTCCATAACAATACTTGGATTTTCTTTGAAATAGCCATTGTTTTGCTAACTACCAAATTTTTTGGTATTATTCTCAAAAAGCTCGGACTTCCTCAGGTACTGGGCGCACTTCTTGCAGGTGTGCTTATTGGTATCATCAATCTTTTGCTTTCCAAAGCGAATTCCGAACTCTTTTTGGTCGACAGTCAGAGCGTGGTTATAAGTACGCTGGCTACAATAGGCGTAAATCTGATTATGTTTTCTGCGGGTATGGAGACAAACCTCAGAGAAATCAAGAAGAACGGCATAGCTTCGGTTGTAATCACTTCGTTGGGCGTAATAGTGCCTTTTATCGCAGGATTTTTGGTATCGTTTATTTTGCCTGACAGAATGTTCAGTCCCGATGCAAGCATTATCAAACAAAGACTTTACTTCGGCGTCATTCTGACTGCTACGTCTGTAGGTATCACGGTTGCGGTGCTCAAGGAACTCAACGTTTTGCACGGAAAAGTCGGTGCGTCAATCGTTACGGCGGCTATACTCGACGATATAATAGGTATTATTATTCTCGCAATATTTACGGCTAATACTACGAGTTTCAGCATCGGAAGAGCGTTTATCGGTCTCTTTACCGAAAATCCCAACTCCGCACTAGTTACAACGCTCAACGTAATCCTCTTCTTTGCGGTTGCTATCGGCGTAGGTTTCTTGGTACACTTTGCGTTCAAGAAGATGAGCGACAGATTCCCTCATACGAGAAGACTTTCGATTTTCTCTTTGGCAATCTGCTTCCTGTACGCGGCTATCGCAGAATCGCTTTTCGGCGTAGCGGCAATCACAGGTTCGTTTATGGCAGGTATGATGTTCGCTAATATGAAAGAAAGCCACTACGTAGAGCGCAGAATAGATATGAGTGCGTATATGATGTTTTCTCCTATGTTCTTTGCGAATATCGGAATATCGCTCGATTACAATCAGATAGGCAAGATGTTTACGGGCGGCAACGTCGTATATATCGTACTCTTCTGCATCGCATTCGTAATATTCGGTATGGCTGCTAAGTTTGTAGGTTGCGGAACGGGCGCGAAGATATGTAAATATAATTGGCCCGACAGCTGCAAAGTCGGCATAGGTATGATGGTCAGAGGTGAAGTCTGCCTGATAGTCGCCAACACAGGTAAGAGTATGGGGCTTATCTCTGAGGAGTACTATCCTGCGATTATATTGCTTATAATCATCTCTTCGATACTGACTCCTTTGTTTCTCAAACTTTTGTACAAGAAATATCCTCACGTGGAAATGCCTGAGATGGCGCGTGAAAATATGGAACTTATAGGTCAGGGGCCGGCAATAGACAGCATAAGCGAAGAGGACGTCAAAAACGCGCAAATAAGTCAAGAGCAGACTGAAATGTCGGTTGAAGCAAACTCAGCCGTACAGGCTTCACAAAGTGCTGACGAAGCAGGGGGAAACGACCTTACGGAAGGCGACAATTCCGAAAAATAAACTTCTTGAAAACACAAAAACGTAAGATATAAATGAAAAGGTATAAACACACAAGTTTATACCTTTTCCATATTGAAATCTTAAAAGACTTATGTTATAATTTATATTAAGCGAATTAGGCGGGAATTTATGGTGAAGAAAAGAATTCTTTTTACTTTAATACTTTTGCTCGTGTTGTGTTTTGCCTTTGCGGCTTGCCAAAAAGAAGATACGACTTCAACCGAGCAGCCCGAAGTTTTTGTCGAGTTTGACCCCGACACGAGCGTGCTCAGTTGGTCGTGCAAAAACGCTAGCGGATATTCGCTTGCCATTTTGCGCTCTGACGGTACTTCTTTTTTTACTACCGAAAGTATCATTCAACGCAATTTCTTTACCCTTACCAATCTCAAAAGCGATATTTATACTGCGACTGTTACAGCTTACGTCAAGGACAAGACGTATTCTACCAGCATTACATTTGCGATAGGCGATGGAATTATTCCGCCTACGGGAGTAACCGACGGCAACGAACAGCTTCCTCAGACGTACAGCAAAGTTGTCAACAGACTCTTGCCTGTATATTACTATCGCAAGGGAGACGATTCTCTCGTGCTGCCTTTGACTGAGGACGACGGCGTTGTAAAAGTCGAAGCTTTAGGACTCTTACCGAGCGGTATGTATTCGTACAATGAAAAAGACAATACCCTTGTCCTCGACAAGTCATATTTCGACAGATTTTCCACAGGATTCAGGACGCAAATCAAGTGGTTCTATGCTGACGGGAAAACCGACAGTACCTATGTGCAGATTTGCAACGATTATCCTTTGAGAGTAGAAGGACTCGAGGACGATACTTTCACCTATGACACTACTTCTGCCGACCTCAAATACCTGTCTAGAGAAATAGCATTGTTTTTTAATGACAAACCTGCCGAACTCAGCTCGCTTTCTTTGAAAAAGATTTGCGTGGACGGCAAAGAGCTTAGTCAGATTTATTATACCGTATATCAGTCTTCGTCAAAGATTAAATTTTCCTATTCGTTCTTCAACCGCTATACGGGAGTGCATCTCGTGGAGATATACACTTCGTGGGGAAAGACGGTATTCTACGTTAACGTAGTTACGCTTGCTACCGGAAGAGATAAGTATCCCTACGATTTGAAGATAGATTGCGACAGCGATTATCCCGAGATAAAAGTTAAGTGGTCAATCAACGATACGCCTTCCAACTATATAGTCAAAATCAACGGAAAGAATTATTATTCATATACAAATTCCGAACTGTTTGACGGCTGTTCGTTTGACGCTACGGGAAAATTGAACTACGGCGACACGGTAAGCGTTGTCGCAGAATACGACGGCAAAGGTTATCAGAGTACAAGTAGCTGTACTTTCGACATTAATATCAGCGACGAAACCGTAGCTTCGTATCTGTCTTATGACAAGAGTTTTGACTTTATGGGTAATAAAAACAATTTTTACATATCCGACGAGGACGAGCTTAGAGATTTGGTTTACTATATGTTGATATATTACGATTCTCTCGACAAAACGGATATTCTCAAGACGGATACAGCTACTTATGACAACGAGGTTAGAGTATATCTTTACCCGGGATTCGTAGCAACGCAGACGGGCTTGGATAGTAAGATTGATTCGCTCGCGCTACAGCTCAACGAAGCGATAAAAGGCTCTTTCGTAGTATTCAGAGGAGAGAATAACGGTGAGTATGTAATATGCGGCGATATTGATTCTACCTGCGTGCCCGACGAGGAGATACGCACCTCTGATATAAGAAAAAATATTTCCGACGTGCATTACAGCAGCGTAGGCAGAGGTTCGGATTACGAAGGCTTTGCCATCAACGCGGCAGACACCAAAGCCACGGTATATTACAGTGAAGAACTCTATATCGCAGTAGAAAGGGGAGTTTGCCCTGTACCCGTCGAAGGAACCTCGGCATACGAGATTTACGAGAGAGCAAAGAGCGTGCTCAGACAAATTATTGACGACGGTATGACGGATTACGAAAAGATACACGCTATAAGCGACTGGCTAGCCGCCAACGTGATATACGATTATCAGCTCGAAAAAGACCTTGCCAGCGTAAGCTCGACAAGCCCCGAATACGATAAATTCTATTCGTGCCGTTCACTCTATCTCGAAGGTGCGTTTATAGACGGCGTTGCCGTGTGCAACGGCTATGCAAAGGCTATGAGTTTGCTTTGCGGTATAGAGGGTATACCTTGCTATAAGATAAAAGGCAAGAGCGGCAGCGGTCAGCACGCTTGGAATAAGGTTTGTGCGGGCGGTGCGTGGTATGTAGTCGACCCTACGTGGGCGGTAAAGCGTTATCCCAACAGCAATTCGGGTTACGAAGTGTTAAGACATCAGTATCTCTTTATGAGCGAATCAACAAGCGGTAATCTCAACGGCGGTAAACATTATGAGCAATATACCGGCTTGTATACAGGATATTATGCCGGAGAAGACTACAACGTTTATGCAAATACATTCTTCGAATACGGCGGAAAACTCAACGATTACGTGATAGACAACGCGGACGAGTTGAAGTTGCTCGCAGAGTATTATGCGCAGAAATATGCCGACGTTATGATATCGGGCAGATACCTTTTGATTGACGTGGGGGGCAGCATAACAAATCTTACGAAGTATGTTTCCGCTCTTAATTCCGGTACAGCCAACGCATATTCTTACGCGGTCGAGACCTATGACGGAATCAACGCTACTTTGAAAATGACTAAAAAATAATATGTATACATTAGAGAATTTTCAATCTTTTATAAACCGTAACGCGGAAGAAAAATACAGAGTATTTCAATCAAAACTCATAAGGACATCCTACGTATTCAACGGGGTGCGTATGCCGCTGTTGAAAAAAGAAGCAAAGACAGTGGCAAACAATTGCGACGTCAAAGAATTTTTTGCGTGGAAGACAACTTGTTACGAGCAAGTAGCAGTGCAGGGATACATTCTTGCATTAAAGAGTAAAAGTCATGATTTTTACGGGCTGTTGGAAGATTACGTCGGCAAGATAGACGACTGGTCTCTCTGCGACGGCGCTTGTTGTGCGGTAAAAAGAAAGGACGAAGAGTACTTTGAAAAATGCTCGGAGTATGCCCGCTCTTCTGACGAATGGCGCGCAAGATGGGGGATAGTCGCCTTGATGGTAAATTATCTAGACAAGGACGAAGAAACGCTCTCAGGCGTGCTTAAAAGCGTAAGACAGGGAAAGTATTACGTCGATATGGCACTGGCGTGGCTATTGCAGGTTTTGGCGGTAAAATACGAGGAAAAAGCCGTATCCGCAATAAAGACTTTGGAGCTGTCTGAGACAGTAAAAAAGATGACTGCGGGTAAAATACGAGATTCCTTCAGAATAAGCAAAGAGAAAAAAGAATTTTTCAAAAACCTGTTGCTATGATTTGTCCGCTTATGCGCGGCATTAGCTGAACAGTATCGGATTTTACTTAGGCATAGAGGTATAACCTTGCTAAAACAGCTAAAAATAATATCGGCATACAAGCAAATTTTTTTAGCAAATATCTAAAATTTGTTGACATCACAAATATACTATGGTAAAATTTGTAGGCATTTAGATGTAGAGTTTTTCTAGGTGTCCTTATGCGAGTGTAGTTCAATGGTAGAATCCCAGCCTTCCAAGCTGGTCGTGTGGGTTCGATTCCCATCACTCGCTCCACTTGTGAGTCTGTAGCTCAGCTGGATAGAGCAACGGCCTTCTAAGCCGTGGGTCGGGGGTTCAAATCCCTTCAGGCTCGCCACAGGTGGTGGGTATAGCTCAGTTGGCTAGAGCGCAAGATTGTGGCTCTTGAGGCCAAGGGTTCGACTCCCTTTACTCACCCCACCTATTATAGGGGTATCGCCAAGCGGTAAGGCACCAGACTTTGACTCTGGTATTCGTAGGTTCAAATCCTGCTACCCCTGCCACAAAAAAATAATCATTGGGGTGTCGCCAAATGGTTAAGGCACTGGACTCTGACTCCAGCACTTGAGGGTTCAAATCCTTCCACCCCAGCCATTTATCATTACTCATCGGCTGGCGTAATGAGTTAAAAATTTTATAAAATATATCAAAACGCTTGCATTTTCAGCGATAATGATATATGATAACAAAGGTTTGACCCATTAGCTCAGTCGGTAGAGCACATGACTTTTAATCATGGTGTCCCGGGTTCAAATCCCGGATGGGTCACCAAGCATCTGAAGATGCGGATGTGGCGGAATTGGCAGACGCGCTAGACTTAGGATCTAGTGTCTTCGACATGGGAGTTCGAGTCTCTTCATCCGCACCACATACAAGAAAGATACTGAATATGCGGGAGTGGCTCAGTGGTAGAGCGTTGCCTTGCCAAGGCAAATGTCGCGAGTTCGAATCTCGTCTCCCGCTCCAGTATGCACCTTTAGCTCAGTTGGTAGAGCAAATGACTCTTAATCATTGGGTCCAGAGTTCGAGTCTCTGAAGGTGCACCAGAAAAAAGACCGTACAAAAAGTACGGTCTTTTTTATATTTTTTAAAATTGACATTCCTTTGCTATCCCTGCATATATGCAAAAGTTTATAGAATTATTTACGCTCTTGAAATTATATATAAAAAATGATATAATAATTGAAATTAAGTTTTTGGGGACATATACAAAACAAAATTATGAATTTTTATAATATAATAAATGACAGTGAGCTTTTTAAAGATTTTATTTGCGAAAAAGGTACGAATTGCTCTTTGATAAAGTTTTCTAACGGTCAGAAAGATAAAGTTTTGGAGTTGATTAGAAAAGAATGTTTTGATATTTATTGCGAGGGAAATACCGATTGCGGATTACTAAAGAGTTTCTATTCAAGTTTTGTTGACGAAAAAGGTATTTTGTATCAAGTTAATTTGAGTGACGGTAAATCAGAAGAGAAAGGAAAATACGGATTAAATAAATTTAGGAAATTGTTTTCTAGATTAGATAAATCAATGTCTGTATATGCTAAAAAGGCAGATGAAATAAAAACAAGACACAAGCAAAATACGATTGTATTTAGGAAATCGTTTATACCGAAATATGAAAAATTAGACTATTATGATGCAGAACAAAAGCTAACAATACGTTGTAGATTTTCAAAGGCAAAGTCTGAAGATAAAAGACCTCTTTTATTATATTTGCACGGGGCAGGTTCGTTTGGCGAAGATAATATAAAACAGTTGGCTGAATATTTGACAGTAGGAATAAAGGTCAAAAACGATTGTCACATATTATTACCGCAATTTAGCGGTTCTTTGCGCAATGACGTAAAAGACATAATCAATTACGTCAAATCGCTGAAGAATCTTATAGAATCCCTTGGAAAAATCTACAATGTAGATAAAGACAGGATTTATATTACAGGCATATCATTCGGCGGTGAGTGCGTATGGTATTCCATTTATGAAAATCCCTATTATTATGCTGCGGCTATGCCGCTGATGGGGAATATGCCGCATGCGTATTCGGATTATTTTGAATTAAAAAACTTTGCTGATGCAAATATTTGGGCGGCGCATGCAACGGACGATAAAATTGTGTCTATTGACGATGACTTGTATTTGTACGAAAAAATTAAGGAAATCGGCGGAAATATAAGATTATCAAAATATGAAAATGGAGGACATTCCATTATGAAAAAGTTTTATAAAAACGAAAATTGGCAAGAGTGGCTTTTTGCCCAAAGAAAGAAGTAATCAATCAAATCAATAAACAAGAGACCGCTCTTAAGGACGGTCTCTTTATATTTTATTTTTTAGTTATGAATTTTTCTTTTCCTTAGCGGCGAGTTTTGCACGCTGTTCTTTGGAAAGGATTGTTTTTCTCAGTCTTATACTCTTGGGCGTTACTTCGACAAGTTCGTCGTCGGCGATAAACTCGAGGCATTGTTCGAGAGAAAGTATTGTGGGCGGTATGAGTTTGAGAGCGTCTTCGCTGCCGCTTGCACGGTTGTTGGTGAGCTGCTTTTTCTTGCACACGTTGACTACGAGGTCGTCTTCACGCGAGTTTACGCCGACAATCATACCTTGGTATACGTTGACGCCTGCGCCCACAAAGAGGGTAGCACGTTCCTGTGCGTTGAATAGTCCGTAAGAAGTCGTTGTGCCGTCTTCCCACGCGACCAGCGAGCCGCGGTTGCGCTCCTGGATATCGCCCTTGTAAGGCTCGTAGCCTTTGAATACGTGAGTCATTACGCCGAAACCTCTCGTGTCGGTGAGCATCTCGCTTCTGTAACCTATAAGGCATCTGGCGGGAATATCGAATTCGAGTTTTGTTCCGCCTCTTCCGTCGGGAGTCATATTTTTGAGGTCGCCTTTTCTTGCGCCTATCTTGTTCATTACTACGCCTACGTAATCTTCGGGTACGTCAACTACGAGTTCTTCGACAGGCTCGCACTTTACGCCGTCTATCGTCTTGAAGATAACCTTAGGACGGGATACCTGAAATTCGTAGCCCTCTCTTCTCATTGTTTCGATAAGAATGGAAAGATGCAATTCGCCTCTTCCGTAGACCTTGAAGCAGTCCGCAGAATCCGTTTCTTCCACTCTCATTGATACGTTGGTCTGTACTTCTTTGAAGAGTCTTGCTCTTAGGTGTCTGGACGTAACGTATTTGCCTTCCTTTCCGGCAAAAGGAGAGTCATTGACCATAAAGAGCATCGAGAGGGTAGGCTCGTCTATCTTGACGAAAGGCAAAGCCTCGACTTTGTTGAGGTCGCAAATCGTTTCGCCTATGTTGAGGTCGTCTACGCCGCTTATAGCTACTATGTCGCCGATACTTCCTTGCTCGCACTCTACGCGCTTAAGACCTTCGAATTGATAGAGTTTTGTTATCTTGGCTTGTTCCGTTTTTCCGTCGGTATGGCAGATTATAGCTTGCTGACCGCTTCGAATAGTTCCTCTGACAATTCTTCCTATACCTATTCTGCCGATATATTCGTCATAGTCGATATTGCACATTATTGCTTGCAATCCGTCGTCGGGGTCGCCCTCGGGACAGGGAATTTGTTCGAGTATGGTGTCGAGAAGGGGAGTCATATCCTTGCCGACTTCTCCCACCTTAAGACTTGCCCAACCTTGTTTTGCGCTTGCCATAACGGTTACGAAATCCAGCTGGTCATCGTTTGCGCCGAGCTCGATAAACAAATCTATAAGCTGGTCAATTACCTGATTAGGGTCGCCGCCTCTGTCTACCTTGTTGATTACGACTACGGCTTTTTTGTTGAGCCCCAAAGCCTTTTTGAGCACGTATCTCGTCTGAGGCATACAGCCTTCTACCGCGTCAACAAGCAGAAGTACGCCGTCGACCATCGAAAGAATACGTTCTACCTCGCCGCCGAAGTCCGCGTGTCCGGGGGTGTCGATAATATTGATTTTAGTGCCTTTGTAGTGCACTGCGGTATTTTTTGCAAGTATGGTAATGCCTCTTTCTCTTTCGATATCGCCGTTGTCCATAACTCTGTCAACTACCGCTTCGTTTGTTCTGAAAATTCCGTTTTGGCGGAGAAGTTGGTCTACGAGGGTAGTTTTGCCGTGGTCAACGTGTGCGATAATAGCTATGTTTCTTACGTCTTGTCTTTTCATTTGGTCCTTTCTTTCTGTACCGCCTCGAAGGGGATGCGGGCTGTCTGTAAGAGTGTCTTTTGCGCCCTTTTCGTTTCGTCGTCATCGTAATACGGCAAGTATTACTTCTTCCTCCTCGACAAAAATCATCGCAAAATCCACGGCTTACAGCTTAGCCCGCACCCCTTCTCAGCGGTACTATGTTATATTTAGTTATATTTAGATTAATTATGATTACCGACTTGTCAACAAAGACAAGCGCATTGTTATCGTATTGTTCAATCAGCATATTGAGTGCGGAGATTACGGCAGTTATGAGGCGGGGTATGAAGACAATACTTGACGTATTGTCGAAAGCCTCAACGAAATAAATGCCGTAATATACGTGCTCAAACTCTGTCTGTATTCAACGTGCACCGGGCTGATATTATTCGGCGGAGCGCAAGTCTACTATTTTTGCAAGTATCTTTTTGCCTATGATGGTCATATAGCAATACGTTCTGCCTGCGCCTAAAGAGCCGGGATTGATGAGTTTGATATTGCCGAAGTCGCTTATGTCGGCTCTGTGGGTATGTCCGTAAAGACAGCAGTCTGCACCGAGTTCCAGACCTCGCATCTGCAAATCCATAAGCTGCGACTTGACTTTGTATTCGTGACCGTGCGTGATAAAAATCTTTGCGTCTTCTATCTCCAAAAGCTGTTCTTTGGGAGAGGATACGAAGTCGCAGTTGCCGTATACAAACACGAATTTATCCTTAAAAGCCTCTTTTAGAGTTTGTATATCCTTGTAGCCGTCACCCAGGTGAATTATAAGGTCGGCGTCGTTAAGAATTTCCCAAAAGGCATAGTCTTTAGGAAGGCGCCCGTGCGTGTCCGATATGATTATAATATTTTTCATAAGTCTATATAAAATTATACCATTTGAGAAAATATGTCAAATATTTAGCTAGGGGCGCGGGATATTTTTATCAAATATCCGTGCAAAATACTAAAAAACCCGTCCTATAAGGACGGGGAATTCAGTCGGTAGTCTTTCGATAGGGTTATACCGTCAGGCTTTTTCAGAATTGAGTTTTTGAAGTAAGTCTTTGAGCGCGCGGCTTCTGTGCGATATAGTGTTTTTTTCTTCCATTACAGCTTCGCCGAAAGTTTTTTTGAGTTCGTCGCTCAAAAATATAGGGTCGTAGCCGAAACCGTTGGTGCCTCTGTATTCGTCAATAATCTGTCCGTAAGTCCTTCCGCTTCCGCTTAGATAACTTCCGTCGGGATAGCACAGTACCACCACGCTTTGGAAGTAAGCCTTTCTGTTGACGACGCCTGTTTTTGCCTCGAGAGAATGGAGCTTGTCGAGAAGTTTTTTATTGTTGTTAGCATCGTTGCAAGGCTCGCCCGCATAGCGCGCAGAATAGATATTCGGCTCGCCGTTTAAAGCTTCTACGCAGATTCCGCTGTCGTCACCGATTGCGGGAAGTCCCGTCAGCTTGGCTATAGTGCTGGCTTTTATGCAGGCGTTTTGTTCAAACGTTGTACCGTTTTCTTCAATCTCTATTTCTATGCCCATATCTTTGAGGGTATAGATTTCCTCAAACTTGTCTTTGAGCATTGTTTTTATCTCGATGAGTTTGTGCTTGTTGTTGCTGGCTAAGACTGCTTTCATATTATTTTTCCTTGTTCTTTTTAGGTGGTTGATAGGTTACGAATTCAATGAGGGCAGAGGGGTTGGCTTGTTTTATTTTGTCGAGTATTGCGTCAAAGTATTTGCCGTTGCAGTTGATTTGCAGTACGTCCGCCGAGATGCCCGTTTTTTTGTCCTGCACCATACCTTTTCCCTTTGCCTTGTAATATATCAAAAGGAATTTGTTGTCCGTGTCCTGTCGTATTACGATTATATCTTCGTATTTGACTTTGGATACCAAAAAGCCCAAAAGATAAAGCATATAAGTGTCTTTGACAAGTAATCCGTTGAGAAAAATCGTCAGTGCAAGTACGACTATTACGAAGCCCATAATTACGCTTGCGAGTATGTCCTGAGTATGATAGTAGGATACCAAATTTCCCACTTCACATACTCTTAAAATATTGACAAGAATACAAACAAACAATATAATTATTGTTAGTATCGAAAGGATTAATATCCAGCGTTTTTGTTTGAAAGGATAAAATTTTTTCATACTTAATATTATACACAAATCGTTAAAGGTACACAACAAAAAACAGGGAATTTATGCAATTCAGAAAAATAAAAGACGAAGATTTCAATATTATAGCCGAGATGCAGAGCAAGACACTCTACAACGGCAGCGAGTATTCCGCACTCTATCTCAAAGGCTGGGAATTTTTCAATTACCCCGAGATGGAGATAGCTTTTGAAGACGGAGTAATTTATATTAGATTTATTCCTCACGACAAGTACAAGGAAGAATTCGATACAACCAAGTATATTTTTCTTCCGCCTCTTTGCACGCTCGACAAAATAAAGGACGCTTATGCAAAGATAGAGGAGCAGAGCAAGGCTGATAACGACCTTATGTACGTTATGTCTACGCCCGACGAATACGTTGAGATATTAGGCGATAAATACGTATACAAGCACAACGACGACTACGACGAGTATCTCTATCTGCCCGAAAATCTCATTACTCTTACGGGCAAGAAATATCACGGCAAGCGCAATCATATCAACAACTTCATAAAACTCTATGCGCCCGACGAAGAGGGCAGCGAATGCCGTTTCAGAAGTTACGAAGAGCGCGACTACAAAAAGGTAATGGCTCTTATCGCGGGCTGGGACGAGAAAAAAGAATTCAACGAGGACTCCTACGACGAGATGAAAAACGACGAGTTCAAAGTTATAGAGCTTGGTTTGAAAATGATATTCGGCGGTTGCGACAGATGCTTTGCGGACGTAATCGAATACGGCGACAAAATCATAGCTTTTTGCTTTGGCGAAATTACGCCGTCCAACGTGGGGATAGTGCATTTCGAAAAGGGCGATATAAATTACGAGGGAGTATATCCTTTTATCAATCAGCGCGTAGCGCAAAAGCACTTCAAGGACGTAAGATTTATCAACCGTCAGGAAGATATGGGACTTGAGGGGTTGAGAAAGTCCAAGCAATCCTATTATCCTGCGGCTTTTGCCAGAAAAAACGTGGTCGAGAGTAAAAAAGAACAATGACGCTTAAACGTGCCAAAGATATTTGTAGGTCGTATAGACTTGCAAAATGCGCGTAATTATTATATAATTAAAGCTGCCGGACGTATGGCTTATAATACGCTATTCAAAACGTACAAGTCGGCGCAAACTTTTTTATCTGAAAATTTTTTAACAACGGAGATATATATGATTCAACTTAAACAAGGCGCATACCTCTACGACGGAAAATTCCTTTCGGAAGAGGAAATCAAAGCTAAGGGCGTAGCTCCCGAAAATCTCAAGGACGCATATAAGGGCACTATGGCATATTCCATACTTGCCGCGCACAATACTACGGGCGTAACGGCTAAAGGCGAGCCTCTCAAAATCAAATTCGACGCTCTTGCGTCGCACGATATTACCTACGTAGGTATAATTCAGACAGCTAAGGCAAGCGGACTTCAAGAGTTTCCTATCCCTTACGTACTCACCAACTGCCATAACTCACTTTGCGCGGTAGGCGGTACTATCAACGAGGACGACCACGTATTCGGTTTGTCCGCGGCTAAGAAGTACGGCGGAATTTTCGTACCCCCTCATCAGGCGGTAATACATACGTATATGAGAGAGTGCATGTCGGGTTGCGGCAAAATGTTGCTCGGCTCTGACTCGCACACGAGATACGGCGCGCTCGGTACTATGGCAATGGGCGAGGGCGGTCCAGAACTCGTAAAACAGCTTTTGAAGCGCACTTACGATATAAAATATCCCGACGTTATCGCAATCAACCTTACAGGTAAGCCTCAAAAGGGCGTAGGACCTCAGGACGTCGCGCTTGCTATTATCGGCGCGGTCTTCAAGTGCGGTTTCGTCAAGAACAAAGTTATGGAGTTTGTGGGCGACGGCATTAAGAATCTGCCTATCGAATACCGCAACGGCATCGACGTAATGACTACCGAGACGACCTGTCTTTCGTCTATATGGACTACGGACGACGAGGAAGTCAAAAACTATTACGGCGTGAGAGGCAGACTCGACGACTACAAGGCAATCAAGCCCGCCGAGATTGCTTACTATGACGGCGTGGTAGAGGTCGATTTGTCCAAGGTAGTGCCTCAGATAGCTCTTCCTTTCCACCCTTCCAACGTCTACAATCTTCAGGACGTTATCGACAACCCCGGCGACATACTTTCGGCTGTCGAGAAAGAGTGCAACAGACTTCTCAACAACAAGAATATAGATTTCAAACTTACCGACAAAATCAAGGACGGTAAAGTGTGCGTAGAGCAAGGTATCATTGCAGGTTGCGCGGGCGGTACTTATGACAATATTATCGAGGCAAGCCGTATTCTCAAAGACAGAAGCGTAGGCGACGACAAGTTTACTTTGAGCGTATATCCTTCCTCAACGCCTATCTATTTCGACCTTTTGGCAAAGGGCGCAATTTCAGACCTCGTCAAGAGCGGCGCGAATATCAAGAGCTGTTTCTGCGGACCTTGTTTCGGTGCGGGCGACGTACCTGCAAACAATGCTTTGTCCATAAGACACACGACGAGAAACTTCGAGTCGCGTGAGGGCAGCAAACCCGCTAACAATCAGATTGCTTCCGTTGCGCTTATGGACGCACGTTCTATCGCGGCTACGGCTGCCAACGGCGGCGTGCTGACGAGTGCGCTCGGACTCGACTACGACAACTCTATACCTCAATTCGAATACGACAAGAGCATATACGAAAAGAGAGTTTACAACGGCTGGGGCAAAGCGCAGAAAGACGCGCCTTTGCAGTACGGACCTAATATCTGCGACTGGCCCGAGGTAATCGAACTTACCGACAATATCGCTGTTAAACTTGCGGCGGTAATCAACGACCCCGTTACTACGACCGACGAGCTGATACCTTCGGGAGAAACTTCGAGTTACCGTTCGAATCCTTTGAAACTCGCTGAATTCGCGCTTTCCAGAAAAGTACCTGAATACGTGGGAAGAGCAAAGAACATCTATGCAGATGAGCTTGCGAGAAGAGACAATGGCTTGCCCGAGGAGTACGCAAACGCTGTCAAGAAAGCGGGCGGCGTAAAGGGCAGTATCTCCATAGGAAGCGGCGTATATGCGGTTAAACCGGGAGACGGCAGCGCGAGAGAACAGGCGGCAAGCTGTCAGAGAGTACTCGGCGGCGTATGCAATATCGCAAAAGAGTATGCGACGAAGAGATACCGCTCCAACCTCATCAACTGGGGTATGTTGCCTTTCCTCTCCGACGAAGAATTCAAGCTCGGAGATATCGTAATCGTGTGCGACGTCAAGAAGACGATAGACGAGGGCGGCTGCGAATTCAAAGCCAAGGTAGTAAGAGGTGACGAAGTTATAGACAGAGTGTTGAGGGTAGACCCTTTGACGGCAGACGAGAGAGAAATTATCTCCAGAGGCTGTCTTATCAACTACTACAAGACGAGATAATGGACAAAGGTCAGCTCAGAAAATCGCTAAGAGAAAAAATTGCTTCGCTCACTCCAGATGAAAAAAGAGAGCAGAGCGCGAGCGTGCTTGCTCTTATCAAAGAGTGTAAATTGCCTGAAGGGGCGGTATGCGTATATAAAGCGTTGCCGAGCGAAGTGAATACGGACGGCATTATAGAATATTTTCTTGAAGACAGGCAGGTATATCTTCCCGTCGTAGAGGGAGATGACATAATGCTCGTCAGAATAGACGCGGATACCGAATACGAAAAGGGTGCGTGGAATATATCCGAGCCGATAGGCGAGAGGTTGAAACCCGAAGAGGTAAATCCCGCACTTACCGTAACGCCTCTTTTGGGAGCGGACGAAAGTCTTATGCGTTTAGGCAAGGGCAAGGGATTTTACGACAGGTACTTCCAAAAAGTAAATACTTATAAAATCGGTATAGCTTTCAGAGAGCAACTCGTCAAAGAAGTGCCTTGCGATATTTGGGACAAACAGCTGGATATGCTTGTGCTTCCCGACAGGATAATAAAAAAATGAGAGTAATCAGCGGAAAATACAGAGGAAGAAAACTCAATTCTCCTATCAACGATGCGGTACGACCTACCGCGGACAAGGTAAAGGAAAGTATATTCAACGTCATACAGTTTGACGTTGCGGGATGCGCTTTCGTAGACCTTTTCGCAGGTAGCGGCGGTATGGGTATAGAGGCGTTGAGCAGAGGCGCGAAGAGCGTTGTTTTCTGCGACTGCGACAGAGAAGCGATACGCCTTATCAACTCTAATCTCAAGGGTATCGACGGCGATTACAAGGTGCTGGGGCGCGATTACAGAGACGTGCTTTTCACTTTGAGCGGCAAGCAGGATTTTATATTCGTCGACCCGCCTTACAAGACGGATTATATCGAAGATATATGCCGTATAGTCAAAGAAAGAGATATTCTCGATAAGGACGGATACGTGATATACGAGCACGATGACAGTAAAAACGATTACGTTTTGCCTGGCGGTATGTGCATAGCTAAGCGCAAGAAGTTCGGCATAGTTGTTGTGGATTACATTGCTTTCTCTAGAGGAAAGACTGCTATCGCGGGGAGTTACGACCCGATAACAAAAGGACACCTCGACATAGTGGACGCCGCGCTCGAGGAGTATGACGAAGTAACGGTGTTGCTTGCGAAAAACGAAGACAAAGAATACCTTTTCTCGCTCGAAGAGAGGAAAGAATTTTGCCGTCTGGCCACAGAGGATTATCTCAACGTCAAGGTAGACGTCTGCGAGGGATTCGTGTACGAATACTGCAAGGCGCACGGAATAGATACCGTATATCGCGGCTACCGAGACGAAAAGGATTATGCTTACGAGAAAGATATGGCAAAATTCAACGAGGAACACGGACTCAAGACCGTACTTGTCGAGGGTGAAAGAGCAGTATCCTCATCTCTGATAAGAGAGAAACTTTTAAAAGGCGAAGATATAAAAAAATACTTGCCCGAGAATTGCGTTAAGGCTGTTTTGAAGGCGTACAAGGAGAAGTTATGAACGGTACCAGCGTAGACAGATTGCTCGAAAAGCTCGAAACGACGCTTTTGAGCGGAAAAAAACAGATGTTTTCCAATATGTATCTCATAGACGTCAACAAATGTCTTGCGATTATTCAGCAGATAAAAGCCGAAATGCCTCAGGATTTAGCGGAGGCAAAGGTGATTTTGCGCAACTGCGACAAACTCAAGGAGGAGGCCGCAATCGAAGCCAACGGAATTATTGCGGCGGCGCAGGAGCAGGCGCGCGTACTCGTTGACGAAAACGCTATCCGTCAGGAGAGCGAAAGACAGGCTGAAGAGCTTGTCAAGAAAGCGGGCGCGTATGCGGACGGACTCGTAGAGCAGAGCTACAATCAGGTCAACAATATGTACCTCGAAGTGGAAAACGTAATGAGAAATATGCTCGCGCAGGTTATGGAGAGCAGAGACAGTCTTTTTGTTGCGGACGATACGCAGGGAGATATGCCTCAGGATATGTCGCATAACAATCTTCAGAACAGATAAAACTTCAATACAAGATAGCGCACGCGATGAGCGCAATGATAAAACTGAATATTGCCTGAGTGGTTTTCGTGATAAAATAAAAGGGTACGCTGATTTTGCATTGTTTCAAAAAAGTCAGCGACTGAAATGTTATCGACAAACCGCCGAAAGATAACAATCCTGCTATAAAAGGCAGGATTATTTTTATGCCGACACCGCTATCTGCAAAACTCTGACAGCCGCGCGTTATCTCTATAAGAGATATTATCACGGGCTTAGCAGTCTGAGCGGGTATGCCCGCAAGCGTTAGCAAAGGTGAAATTATACGCGCAAAGAAGTCCACTATTTTCAAGTCGAGCGCAACGTCGATTACCATACTGAATATGGCAATATAGCCGCCGACTACCAGTACGGAAAGTATGGAAGAAGTAATGGAAGTGTTGAGAAAATTATCGTCGCGTTGAGGAGTAAGAGGCGCGCTAACCGCAACAGGCGCACTCTTGCCTCGGTAGAGAAGTCCGTTGAGCATAGCTCCCAGTGCGTGACATACAAACAGAACATAACCCGCTTTGGGGGAAGACAGCATAAGAGTGCCTACGGTGCCCACAACGAAAAGCGGTCCCGAGGTCGAAGTGAATGACGAAACTTTTTTGCAGTCCTTCAGAGTAAAAATCCTTTCCGAATAAAAATCGCTTATGAGTTTTGCGCCTACCGGGTAACCCGATATTAGGCTCATTATCATTATGTATCCGCTTTCGTAAGGTGCGTTGTAAAGTCGGGATACGGGGCGTTTGAGAATTTTGCCGAGCGTGTTTGCCGTACCCAGTCCCGTAAGAAGTTTGGTAAAAAAGAAAAAGGGAAAGAGTGCGGGGGCGACGTTTTTTGCAAAAAGCAACATACCGTTGAATACGCTTTCGATATATTTTTGAGGATTAAGCACCAGACAGCATACGAAAAAGCATATTATCAATGATAAAGGGAGTACTTTTCTTGCGTTTTTTGAGAGCGTGAGCATACCAAAATATATGCTTTGAAAACGCGCATTATGCGGTATGCGAGCGCTCGTGTGTTGTCAGCGCGATTATTGAGCAAAGCGGTTGAAAAAATTCGAATTTGAATAAAGCGCTGAATAAAGCGTACGGAATTTTAATAATCAATATAATTTCGCTTTTTGCGATTCTTTATTTACGATGTTAAGCCGTATAAAAGCAAAACTCCGCTTAGCGGAGTTTTTTTACTACTTTCATTATCTTGCCGAAATCTCCCGCTAAACTCGCATAAAGACTGTCGCTCTTTGCGATAAGGCTGTCGGGCGAAAGACGGGACGCTTTGGTGATAACGGGGCATTTAAACAGAGATAGCAATTCTCGCGAATCTTCGGCTACGGCAAGCGCGTTGACAAAATCTACCTCTTGCGAGATTAAATCGTCGGCAGTATGAGAGTTGAAAAGTGCGATATTCAAAAGCGTGCGTCTTACGTACGAGCGGGTATATCTTTTTGTCTCTATGTCCGACACGAGGGAAGAAAAAGTTTTTGCATTTTTTATATGTTGGCAAATCCTGTTTTCAATGCCTTCCTTTACGCCGTGTGCTTTGGATGCGCCGTCTAAGGATAGAGTGTATTTTAATATTGCAAGCAGTCTGTCCTGTGTTAATTCGGTAATGTCGCGGGTAAGAGCGGAGAGAAAAGAAAAGACGTCGTCCGGCACGTAATCCTTTACGCAGTCGGTTTTTCCGTCCGCTACGGCGCGGCGTATCGCGCTTGCCGACGCAAATTGTCCGTTGAGGTCTTCGCTGTCATACGCTCCTATGCGTTTTATTGTATAGGGGATGAGGTCGCTGCCTGTTTGTCTGATTGCTCTTAAGTATTCCACCGCCAAAGTGTTGTTGGGAGAAGAGAGCAAAAGGGCAAGCTCTCCGTCAAAAGATTTAAGGGCGAGCGAGTAGCTCGTGGCATATCCGTTGCCTTCGGAAATAAACTTTTCGAATAAGGTTTTAAACTCTTTGCTTTCCTCGAACTCTACGGCTTTTTTGAGTTTTTCCATATTCCCCTCTTCGCTTCCGAAAGAGAGTACCTTTTCGCAATCAAGAGCGTTTGCAATCTTGATTGCGCCGAGTGCGAAATATTTTGCCGTAGTCAAAGCGTATTGAGGGGGCAATTCAACGACCAAATCCGCGCCGTTTTTTACCGCCCATTCTGCACGTGTGTATTTGTCGGCAATCGCCGCCTCTCCGCGCTGTACAAAGTTGCCGCTCATAATGCACACGACTTTGTCGCACGCGCAATCCTCTACGGTTTTGCGTATGTGGTAGACGTGTCCCTTTTGAAGGGGATTGTATTCGCAAATTATGACGGCGATTTCCATATTTTGCACCTCAAAACTCTTTACAATTATTTTATATAAGAGTATAATTTATTTGTTCGGGCATACGGCTTAAAGTGTCGTTTCCGACGTTTACATAAGATTATTATAAGTTAAAATACGCAAAAAATAAAGCGTTTCGGAGGAAGTGCAATGAGCAAAATTATCGACAGCATAATCGACAAAGCAAAGACCCTCAACAAAACTATAGTTTTGGCTGAAGGCGAGGAACCCAGAACGGTCGAAGCCGCTCAGACTATCGTTAAGAATAAGATTGCCAATGTTATTCTTTTGGGTGACGAGGAAAAACTCAAGACTATGTATCCCTATGCCAACTTTGACAATATCAAAATCGTCAATCCTTTGACTGCGGATATTGAGGACTATGCAAACACTCTTTACGAGCTCAGAAAGGCAAAAGGTATGACCCCCGAAGACGCACGCAAAGAAATCAGAAAGTATCTTAACTACGGCGCAATGATGATAAAGAAAGGCGACGCAGACGGTATGGTAGCGGGCGCTATCAACTCTACGGGCAACGTACTCAGAGCAGGACTTACCATAGTCAAGACTAAGCCCGGTATCAAGACGGTTTCCAGCTGCTTCCTTATGGCATTCGAGGGAACTCCCTACAAGGACAGAGATATTATGGTATTCGGTGACTGCGCGGTAAATATCAATCCTACCGCAGAACAACTTTCGGATATAGCTATTTCTTCCGTAGCTACCGCAAAAGACCTTGCCGGTATTGCCGAGCCTAAGGTAGCTATGCTTTCCTTCTCCACCAAGGGAAGTGCAAAACACGAATTCGTAGACAAGGTAGTAGAAGCTACCGCTCTCGTAAAGGAGAAAGCTCCCGAAATAGACGTTGACGGCGAGTTGCAGGTAGACGCTGCAATCGTTCCTTCAGTCGGAAGACTTAAGGCTCCCAACAGCGACGTTGCAGGCAAGGCAAACGTATTCATTTTCCCCGACCTGCAATCGGGTAATATAGGTTACAAGCTCACTCAGAGATTCAGCGGAGCAACGGCTATCGGACCTATCTGCCAAGGCTTTGCAAAACCTATCAACGACCTTTCCAGAGGTTGCACGAGCGACGATATCGTAGCCGTAGTCGCTATCACTTCCGTACAGGCTAGTCAAAACTGATACATATAAAGCAATTAGAGAATAAAGGAGAATTTTTATGAAAATTTTGGTCGTAAACGCAGGCAGTTCCTCTCTTAAATACCAGCTTATCGAGATGGACAACGAAGAAGTTATTTGCAAGGGCGGTGTAGAGTGCATAGGCATCGAAGGCTCTAAAATCTCTCACAAAGTCAACGGCAAAGAGTACGTTATCGAAAAGCCCCTCGCAAATCATACCGACGCTTTCAACCTCGTTATGGAGTGCCTTACGAACAAAGAATACGGCAGCATATCTTCTCCTGAAGAAATCTCTGCTATCGGTCACAGAGTAGTGCACTCGGGCGAGGCTTTCACGACCGCGGCATATATCGACGACAAGGCAATGAAGGACCTCGAGAGTATTGCGCATCTCGCTCCTTTGCACAATCCCGCGAGCCTTGCTTGTCTTAAGTCCTGCAAGTCTATCGTAGACTGCCCCAACGTATGCGTATTCGATACCGCTTTCCACAGCACCATGCCCAAGAAAGCTAAATTGTACGCTATACCTTACGAGGATTACGAGGCTACGCAAATCAGAAAGTACGGTTTCCACGGTACTTCTCATAAGTTTGTATCGCAGGAAGCTATCAAGTACCTTAAGAGTAAAAACCTTCCTTATTCGAATATTATCACCTGCCATCTCGGCAACGGCTCTTCTATTACGGCTGTCAAGGACGGCAAGTGCGTAGACACTTCTATGGGTATGACACCTCTCGACGGACTTATTATGGGTACGCGTTGCGGTTGTATCGACGCAGCGGCAGTAGAAATGCTTGCCGAATTCAAGAATATGTCTACCAAGGAGATGACCAACTATCTCAACAAGAAATGCGGTTTCCTCGGCGTAAGCGGAGTAAGCTCGGACTTCAGAGCACTTTGTAAGGCTATCGAAGAGGGTAATGAGAGAGCAAAACTCGCTTTCGATATGTTCGCATATCAAATCCGCAAGTACATCGGAAGCTACTCGGTAGCTATGGAAGGTCTCGACTGTATCGTATTCACGGGCGGTATAGGCGAAAACGGTCCCGTAATCAGAGAAGCCGTATGCGACAATCTCGGATTTATGGGTATCGAAATTGACAAGGAGTACAACAAAAAGGCTCCCAGAGGCGAACTCGTTGACGTAAGCGCAAAGAATTCCAAAGTGAAGATTTTGGTTATTCCCACCAATGAGGAACTCGTCATTGCGAGAGAGACCGAAGAGGTTGTAAAATCCCTTTAAAGACCGGCAGCCTTAAAGGCTGTTATAAAAATAGCAAAATAATCGAATTTTGTTTGACAAAGGTGAAAAAATCATCTATAATGCAATAGCAATTAATTTTAGTACACTTAATGGAGGTGTTGGAAATGGCAGTACCTAAGGCGAAAACTTCGAAACAAAGAAAGCATACGCGTTCAGCTAATTGGAAGTTGACCACTCCTAATCTTTCTGAATGTCCTCAGTGCCACGAGCTCAAGGCTAACCACAAGGCTTGTCCTAACTGCGGTTACTATGATGGTGAACTCGTTGTAGAAAAGAAAGAGAAAAAGTCCAACTGATTGAGTGGCTGATTCATCTGAAAAAAGAATTAATTTACCGCTGAAGATATTTTCTTCGGCGGTACTTTTTTATTTTAACGCTCGATGCTCAGACGCGTTTGACGCTTAGTAAGTGAGTTTTGATATAAGCTTTATTTAAATTCTCGTATAATTTAACAAATCAAATGTTGATTTTGTTTTTTTGTGTGGTATAATGTATTTAAACGATAGGAGAGATATTATGAATATAGTTTTGGATTGTTTCGGCGGGGACCTCTGTCCCGATAGCGCGGTTGAAGGCGCAATTCAGGCAGTAGGCGAAATCGAAGATTTAAAAGTTACGCTTTGCGGCGACGAAAACGTTATCGCGCAAATACTCAAAGACAAAGTTTACGATAAAAACAAAATCGCTTTGCTTAATGCAAGCGAAGTCATTACAAACGACGACGCTCCCGTAACGGCTATCAGAAGGAAGAAGGATTCGTCTATGGTAGTCGCGCTCAAGGCTCTTGCCAACGGGGATTTTGACGGTATGGTTTCGTCGGGTAATACGGGTGCGCTTCTCGTGGGAGCGACGCTTTTGGTTAAACTTATAGACGGGGTTCAACGCGCTTCGTTATCTCCTTTGCTTCCCACGATATACGACGATAAAAATACCATACTCGTAGACGGCGGCGCAAACGTCGATTGTAAGGCAAGTATGCTCAAGGAATTTGCCATAATGGGCAGCGCGTATATGAGTGCCGTCAAGGGAGTGCAAAATCCTAAAGTCGCACTTCTCAACAACGGAGCGGAAGAAGAAAAAGGTAACGCGCTTACAAAAGAAGCGCACGCGCTTTTAAAACAAACCGACGTTAATTTTATAGGAAATATCGAAGCCAGAGATTTGCTTTTCGGCGTAGCCGACGTTATCGTAGCGGACGGTTTTGACGGCAATATGTGTCTTAAGACAGCAGAGGGTATGGGAAAAGCCGTATTCACTCTTTTGAAAGAATTTATTATGAAAGGCGGTCTGAGGGCAAAGCTGGGATATCTTATGCTCAAGCCTTCTTTGAGAAAGCTCAAAAAGATAATGTCTTCGGACAGCGTGGGCGGCGGAGTATTTTTAGGCGTCAAAAAAGTAGTAGTCAAAGCGCACGGCGCAAGCAACGCGCTCGCATTTAAAAACGCGCTTATACGCGCTTACGAAATGTCAAAGGCTGATTTGCCTTCTAAGATAGCAGGCGCACTCGCTAGCGAAGCGGTAAGTAAAGAAACGATATGAAAGATATACAGGAATTGATAGGCTACCGTTTTAAAGACAAGAGTATTTTGGAAATGGCGCTTACGCATTCTTCGTATTCGCATAAATACGGGGAAGAGGATTATCAGCGTCTGGAGTATTTAGGGGACAGTATAGTCGATTTTGTAGTTGCCGACGAATTGTATTCCCGCTATCCGCACGCCGACGAAGGAGTGCTTACAAAGATGCGCGGCGCGATAGTATCGTCTCAGCCTTTGGGGGAGATTGTAAAAGAAAGAGGATATGTCGGATATCTTCGCGTAGGCTACGGCACAGTAAGTCAAAAGACTTATTCGGACGTATTCGAATCGCTTTGCGGTGCTATATATCTGGACGGCGGTATGGAGTGTGCAAGAAAATACGTAGTAAGCCATCTGGCAAACCTTTTGGACAACGCTCATAAAAATTACAATATGGATTACAAATCCAAATTGCTGGAGAAATTCTCGGACAGAGTAAGGTTTGAGGAGCTGTCAAAGACGGGGCCGGAGCACGCGCCGACTTTCGAGATGGGATTGTATATAGACGGAAACTTTGTCGCAAAGGCAAAGGGCGACAGTAAAAAGCACGCCGAGCAAAAGTGTGCGAAAATAGCTCTCGACAACAAAAAACTCAAATAAAGGGGTAACTGAAAGTTTTTGAAATTTGAGAGTTTAAGATTTGAGAGCTACGAAAAAACGTATTACCGTTATTCTCGTATATGAAATGTATTAAAAAAGACAGTCTAGGCTGTCTTTTTTAGTTTTGCAATAATTGTTTTTTGTAAAATATTATTCAGCTTTTTCGCTCTTTTTAGCGGTAGTCTTTTTTGTTGTTGAGGAAGTAGCTTTTTTAGTCGTGCCTGCAGTCTTTTTAGCAGCGGGCTTTTTCTCTGCGCCGTCGGCAGTCTTTTTAGTGGTAGAAGCGGTTTTCTTAGTCGCAGTCTTCTTTGCTGCGGTCTTTTTCTCTACGCTTTCGGGTACTACTACCGCGGTGGCTTTCAAAGTTTCCTCTTCTTTCTTAGCGGGAGCTTTTTTTGTAGCGGTTTTCTTAGCGGCGGGTTTTTTAGCCGTGGTAGACGAAGTCTTTTTAGCAGGAGCCTTCTTTGCGACAGGCTTAGCTTCTTCCTTTACTTCTTGGGCTACCTCAGCGGCAGCTATTGCTTTTTGACTTGCTATCATTGCCTCATAGGCTATGTCGCAAGGGTTTTCTATTTCGTTGTTACAGTAAGCGCAATAATCGTAAGAACCGCACTTGTCATGACCTGCAGCTTCGCTGTCATACCATTTTCTCAAGTCGAGTTCTTGTTGTTTTTTGCTTATCATAGTCACACCTCCAAATATTTTCAACTACAGTTTATACTAAAGTATAAATATTGTCAATACAATATGTCCAAAAGACAGAATATTACATATATTTCACAAAAAATATTGCGATTTTAAGCGATAATGCTCAAAAAAATTCTATATATCACAAAATAAGTTTTTTGACCTGCGAAAATGAACTTCTCTTGCTAATACGCAGGAGCTTTATTCGATGCGGATATACGTATCGGAATGAAGTTTGAGGATTAATTTGCCGTATGCGGGAATTAGTCAAAACCGATTAGTCATAACCGCTTATTCGGATAAAATTAAGCAGTTTTAATAATTATTATAATATTATAAATAACTATTGCAAAAGCCCTTGCTTTATGGTATAATTTATTAGTAAAATCACATTTTTCTATGCTTTTTAAGTGAGGAATTATGAAGTTTAAAAAGATGGAAGCCTTTGGCTTCAAATCCTTTGCGGACAAAATAGAGGTGCCCCTCAACGAGGGTATTACGGCTATCGTCGGCCCTAACGGCTGCGGAAAGAGCAACGTATCCGACGCTATACGCTGGGTACTCGGCGAGCAAAGCGCGAAAAACCTCAGAGGTAAGAGTATGCAGGACGTTATCTTCAACGGTACGTCTATCAGAAAACAGCTCTCTTTCTGCGAGGTTTCGCTCACCTTTGACAATACTACCCGCATATTCGATATCGACCTCGACGAAGTCGTTATCACAAGAAAGCTTTACCGCTCGGGCGAAAGCAATTATCTCATCAACAACACGCCTTGCCGTCTGAAAGACATACAGGCGCTCATAAGAGATACGGGTCTGGGCAGAGACGGTTACAGCATAGTAGGACAGGGTCGTATCGACGAAATTATCAATGCAAAGCCCGAAAACAGACGTAATATTTTCGAGGATGCGGCAGGTATATTAACCTATAAAAAGAACAAAATCGAAGCGGAGAAAAAACTCGCTTCTACCGATGACAATATAGAAAAAATACGTATTGCCAAAGACTCGCTCGAAGGACAGCGCAATTTGCTCGAAAGGCAGAGTAGAGACGCGCGTAAATATCTCGAGACGAGAGACCGACTCAAGGTGCTCGAAGCAAACGAATACGTATATCAGTTTGAAAACCACGAGAGCGTCAAAGTAAAAATCAGGACAAGACTCGAAGGCTTTACGCAAGAGCTGGAGGCAAAGAGCATTGAGGCTGACAACAACAACAGAGAATACGACCTCAAGAATATGGAGCTAAACAATATCGACGTTATGCTCACCAAGCTGAGGGACAAGCGTACCGATATAGCCGTAAAAGCCGAAAACATAAGAGGTCAGGGACTGACTATGCAGGAGAGAGTAAACAACCTGCAAGAGCAGAAATCCCAGTGCCTGCAAAGGCTTACGCAGAGCGAGAAAAATCTCGAAGAAAAAAACAGAGAGCTCAAAACGCTCAAAGAGCAGTACAATATGACTGCCGAGGACAAAAAGGCGTCCGACAAGAAATACGCGGAGTGCAACAATAATTACATAGCGCTCGTCAACGAAATAGTCGACAGAGACCAGAAGATAAAGAGTGCTAATCAGGACTTGCTCAACGCGCTTCAGAAAGAGGGCGAAACAAAGGTCGATATAAGTAAGTTTACCACACAGAGAGAATTTATTCTCACGCGTATTGCCGAACTTAACTCCGAGATAGACAGTTATGACAAGGCGATAAAGACTTATGAGGAGACAAAGCGCGAGCACGAGAAAAATCTCGTCAATATGAAAAACGACCTCAACAGACTTGTCATAAGCCGTAACGAAGTTATGAGCGAAGTCCGCCAGCTTCAGGAAGAACAGGACAGAGCGAGAAGCCGCGCGAGCGAACTCAATGCGGATATGTCTGTCGCAAGACAGCGTCTTGAAACAAACAAGAGCTTAAGACGCGAGTACGGCAACTTTACTCTAAGGTCGCTTATGGGAGACGCCGAACTCAACCGCGAACTCAAATCGAGAATACTCGGCGTTGTATCCGACCTCGTCAACGTACCTAAGGATTACGAGACGGCGATAGAGACGGCTTTGGGTGCGTCGCTTCAGAACGTAGTAGTTTCCAACGAAGAGGACGCAAAGTACGTAATCGCATATCTGAGAGAAAGACAGTACGGACGACTTACCTTCCTGCCGCTTACCAGCGTAAAGCCCAGAGAACTCGAGAGAGAATTTTCCTCTATCCTCAGGGAGCACGGATGTTTGGGCGTCGCAAGCAAACTCATAAAATACGACTCAAAATACGACAACGTATTTTCCTCATTGCTCGGGCGTACTCTTATAGTAGACAATATCGACAACGCTACTTCGATAGCCAGAAAGTACAGATATGCCGTGCGTATAGTTACATTGAAAGGCGACGTGCTGAGTACTACAGGTTCGATTAGCGGCGGTTCGCAGAAGGCTTCGAGCGCGAGAGTGCTTTCGTATGAAAGACTTATCGCAGAGGACGAACAGCGTCTTAAAGATTACGCTGTAGAAAAGCAGAAGATAGAAAAGCTTCTCTCGACGGCAGAAGAAGACCTTGCCGATTATCAGGAGCAACTCGAGGGATACGACGAGGATATCCGCAACAGTCAGGTACAGATTGCCACCGAAAACGGAAAACTCGACAAAGTGCTTGCGAGCATACAGGAAAACCTTAACTCTATGCAAGAGAGACAAAAGGGTAAGAGCGAGTATGAAAATCAGCTTGACGCAATAGAAAATGCGCTCAATATTTTGGGCGAACAGGGCAAGGACGTCAACGCTCTCAAAGAAAACGTAGACAGCATAGCCAGCAAGACCAAAGAGGAATTCGACCTCAAGAGTCAATTGAAGGACAAGCTGGGAGAGGAACTCTCTAATTTGCGAGTACAGTGCAGCACGCTCGAACAGAATCTCGAAAATCTCAAGGAAAACATAGACAGATTGCAAAGCGATGTCAACACGCTCGAAGAGGAGAAGACTGACCATAAAAACAATCTCAGAAACCTCGAGGAGATTATTTACAAACTCACCAACGATAAGAGCGTAGAACTTCCCGAAAAGTATCAGAAGCAGCTTGACGAGATTACCAAACAAATCGACGAAGCCGACGAATACAAGATCAAGCTCAGTGAAAAAATCAAAGAGCTTGTCGAAAAGAAAGACAGCATAAGCTCGGCGTTGATTTATATCAACGAAAACAAAGTCAAGTGTGAAAACGAGCTTGAAAAAGTCGAAGAAAATATGCTTGCTTTGCAAAACAAAATCAAAGAGGAGTACGACCTCGATTACGAAGGCGCGCTCGCTTTGAGAATGGAAGACTTCGATTATCAGGAGTGCAAGCAGGAAATAAGGAAGTTGCAGAGAGAGCAAAAGGAGATGGGCAACGTCAACATCAGCGCAATCGAAAACTTCCGCGAAGTCGACGGTATGTATCAGGAATATTCGGGGCAGATAGAGGATTTGGAAAAGACTTCCGACGATTTGAGAAAGCTTATCGAACAGCTGTCCAAACAAATGCTCGAACAGTTTACCACGGAGTTTGAGAAAATCAATAAGAACTTTGAAATCATATTCAAGGAACTCTTCGGCGGCGGTACGGGTAGACTTGAAATTCTTCCTCCCGAAGAAGGACAATCCGAACTCGATGCAGGTATAGAGATAATGGCGGAGCCGCCCGGCAAAAAGCTTCAGTCCATTACGCTGATGAGCGGTGGAGAAAAGGCTCTTACGGCAATAGCAATTCTCTTCGCTATACTCAAACTCAAAGCTATGCCTTTCTGCGTACTCGATGAAATAGAGGCGGCACTCGACGATGCCAACGTAGGTCTGTTTGCGCAGTATCTCAAGAGATTCAGCAACGAAACTCAGTTTATCGTCATCACTCACCGTAAACCTACGATGGAACTTGCGGACAGACTGTACGGCGTAACCATGCAGGAAAAAGGTGTATCGAAGGTAGTTGCCGTCAACCTTGCCGACGCAGTCAAACACTCTAAAAACGATTGACGCGCCGTTTGACGCGTGAGGTTAGCACTTTGCCTATGCGTCTATAATAAGTAAGTGCCTATGACAATCTAAACAATAATTGCCGTCGATACGGCAAGCCTTAAAGGTTAAATCCGAAGGAGAATTTATGGGATTTTTAGAAAAACTAATCGCAGGACTTAAGCGTACGAAAGAGGCTTTTTCCAAAAAGATGTATCAACTCTTTACGGGAAGAGAACTCGATGACGAATTTTACGAAGACCTTGAAAACACTCTTATCTCGTCCGACCTCGGCGTAGAGGCTACCGAACAGATTCTCGAAGAATTCAAGGACGAATGTTACAAGAGAAAAATCAAAAAGCCCGAGGACGCAAAGCAGCTCCTCAAAAACATAATGATTGACGCTATCAATTACGACATACAGGAGTATTCCTATCCTCTCGTAATTCTCGTAGCCGGCGTCAACGGCGTAGGAAAAACCACAGCCGTAGGCAAACTCGCAAAGTACTTCGTCAACAAGGGCAAGAGCGTAGTAGTTGCGGCGGCAGACACGTTCAGAGCGGCGGCAAGCGAACAGCTCGAAGTATGGGCGGAGCGCGCAAAGGTGCGTATTATCAAACACGAAGAGGGCAGCGACCCCGCAGCGGTTGTTTTCGATGCTATCAAGTCAGTCAAAGCAAAGGGTACGGACGTACTTCTCATAGATACTGCGGGCAGACTTCAGAATAAGAAAAACCTTATGAACGAGCTGGGTAAAATCAATAAGGTAGTAGGCAGAGAATTCCCCGAATGCGATTATCGCACATATATCGTAATCGACGCGACGACGGGACAAAACGCGCTTTCTCAGGTAGAAGCTTTTGACGAGATAATAGATATGGACGGTATTATTCTCAACAAGCTCGACGGTACGGCAAAGGGCGGAGTAGTATTTGCAATTTCGGTAGAAAAAGAGTTGCCCGTATGCTTTATCGGTGTGGGCGAGGGTATCGACGATTTGCTCGAATTCGACGCAAAATTCTTTATCGAAGAACTCTTTTGATTAAACAGCATACCTGCGCATTTACTCGAATGTCCTTGACGGTATCGAGTTTCGTTGCGTAAGTGTTCGGACATTCGCGGTAAATTCAAGAGCGATAAAAATAATTTATGATGCAAAAACCGTTGACAGGCAAAATCTTTCGTGCTAGTATGTAAAGGCAAAATACTTTAACAAGTAGAAATACTTTATAGCTATGGAAAAGAGAGAAAAACTGTTTATAAGCCTGTACAACGATTATTACGGTAGCCTTCTGACGGATTATCAGAGGGAACTTATAGACGGGTATTACAATCTCGATATGTCTTTGAGCGAACTCGCGGAAGAACACAACATATCCCCGCAAGGAGTTAGAGACGCATTGAAAAGAGCGGAAAAACAGCTTCAGTTTTACGAAGAAAAACTCTCTCTCGTCAAAAAGACGCAAAAGGTAAAAGCTCTAATCGAAGAAGTTATCGAAGACAGCGCGCCCGCACAAAGACAAAAACTAAAAGAGGCTATCGACGTGCTTGTCGAATAGCGAGGAGGAAAAATGGGAGCTTTCAGCGGACTCAGCGAAAAACTCAATCATATCTTTTCCAAGTTGAAAAACAAAGGTAAGCTGACCGAACTTGAAGTCAAGCAGGCGATGCGCGAAGTACGTATAGCCCTTCTCGAGGCGGACGTAAATCTCACCGTTGTCAAAGAATTTATCAACAACGTAAGTCAAAAAGCCGTAGGCGACGATATACTCAAAGGACTCAATCCTACTCAGCAGGTTATCAAAGTCGTCAACGAAGAGCTTATAAGAATTATGGGCGGCACGCACAGCAAAATCAATATTGCCGACAAGCCCCCTACGATAATCCTTATGTGCGGACTTCAGGGAAGCGGTAAGACTACTATGTGCGGCAAGCTGGCTGTTATGCTCAGAAAGCAGGGCAAAAATCCTTTGCTCGTAGCGTGTGACATATATCGTCCTGCGGCTATCAAACAGTTGCAGGTAGTAGGTAAAAACGCCAACGTACCCGTATTCGAAAAGGGACAAATCAATCCTCAGAAAATAGTCAAAGAAGCTCTCAAAGAGGCGGAGCACAACGGCAACGACGTCCTCATCGTGGATACCGCGGGAAGACTGCATATCGACGAAGAGCTTATGGACGAAATCAAGGGGCTCAAAAAGTCTTTCAATCCCTCTGAAATATTGCTCGTCGTAGACGCAATGACGGGTCAGGACGCCGTAAACGTAGCAAGCAAATTCAACGAGGTAATGGACGTTACGGGCGTGGTGCTTACCAAGCTCGACGGCGACACCAGAGGCGGTGCGGCACTCTCTATCAGAGCGGTTACGGGCAAGCCAATCAAGTTTTGCGGCGTAGGCGAAAAGCTCAGCGATATAGAGATATTCTATCCCGACAGAATGGCATCGAGAATACTCGGTATGGGAGACGTGCTCACGCTTATCGAAAAGGCGCAGGCGGCTTTCAGCGAAGAGGAAGCTCTCGAGATGCAAAAGAAGATGAAAAACAATTCTTTTACTCTCGAAGATTATCTCGTGCAGATGGACAAGATGAAGAATATGGGCGATATGTCGCAGATGCTTTCTATGATACCCGGACTTGCGGGCAAGCTGAACGGCAAGAATATGGAAGTCGATGAAACGAAAATTGCCAAGTCGAAGGCTATTATTCAGTCGATGACGCCCAAGGAAAGACAAAACCCCGACATAATCAAGTCGTCGCAGAAAAAGAGGATTGCCGCAGGAAGCGGCACTACCGTTCAGGATATCAACTCTCTTCTCAAGCAATTCTCCCAGACGCAGGAGATGATGCAGAAGATGACAAAGAGGGGCGGTATGAGAGGAATGAGATTTCCTTTTTAAATCATAAAATAAGCGGTATAAAAAGACGCAATGCGCGGCGCAACAACTCAATATAAAAGCAAATATATCCGATTTAAAGATTAAAATATTAATCAATATATAATAATAACGAAATAAAATTTACCCGCAAGGGAGCAAAGGAGAAAAATATTATGGCAGTAAAACTCAGACTTACCAGAATGGGCGCAAAGAAGGCACCTTTTTACCGTATCGTTGCTATCGACAGCAGAAAGGCAAGAGACGGACAATATCTTGACAACATAGGTTACTACGACGCTACCAAGCAACCCGCTGAAGTAAAAATCGACAGCGAAAAGGCAAACTACTGGCTCGGCGTAGGCGCACAACCCACCGATACCGTCAGAAGTCTTCTCAAGAAGCAGGAAATCATCAAGTAATCGAGAGGATTTATGGAAGAATTGGTAAGATTTATCGTCGGCGAGCTCGTCGACAATAAGGACGCTTTCGAAGTTTCGTCGCAGGTAGAGGACGGTATCAACGTAATCAATATCTATGCTGACAAGGACGAAATAGGCAAGATCATCGGCAAGCAAGGCAGAATTGCCAAGGCTATCCGCACGATTGTCAAGGCAGGAAGCGGAAAGGACAGCAAGAAAGTATCCGTAGAGATAATCGAAAGATAATGGATAGGCTGGTAATAGGCAATATAGCCAAACCGCAAGGCGTAAGAGGGGAAGTGAAAGTAAGCCCTCTTACAGACGATGCGGCGCGTTTTACGCGTCTTAAAAAAGTCTTTGTCGATAAAAAAGAATATGACGTACAGTCGGCAAAAGTTTTGCCCAACGGCGTATTCGTCAAACTCAAGGGAGTCGACGATAGAAATTCTGCGGAGCTTTTGAGGGGCAAGGATATAGAGGTCGACAGAGAGGACGCGGTAAAATTGCCCAAAGACAGATATTTTATCGTGGACGTAGTCGGCTGCGATGTCTATACTGACGACGTGCGTATAGGCAGACTTACCGACGTATTGCAATACGGCGCGGCGGACGTGTACGTAATATCTACGGCAAAGGGAAACGCAATGGTGCCCGCAATCGACAGAATACTCAAAGAGGTGAGTGTTGCGGACAAAAAAATCGTACTCGATACAGAGGCTTTCGACGACCTCGCGGTTTATGAGGAGTAGACAAAACGGGAGCGTATGCTCCCTTATTTTTTAAGATATGAAAATTCAGGTGGCTACAATTTTTCCCGAGATGTTTTCGGGACTGGATATAGGTATACTCGGCAAGGCGCAACAAAAGGGTCTTATCGAAGTCAATGCCGTTAATATCCGTGATTATACCACTGACAAGCACCACAAAACGGACGATACCCCTTTTGGCGGAGGCGCAGGAATGGTTATGACTCCTCAGCCCTTGCACGATACGATAAACGCTCTCGACCCCGAGCATAAAGTGCGTAGAATTTATATGTCCCCTAAGGGCAAGACGCTCAATCAGTCTATGGTCGAAAGACTTGCCAAAGAGCAAAGCCTTTTGCTCGTATGCGGAAGTTACGAGGGTATAGACGAGAGAATTATAGAGCTCGATATAGACGAGGAAGTATCCATAGGAGATTACGTATTGACAGGCGGAGAATTGCCCGCAATGGTGCTTATCAATGCCGTGTCGAGATACGTCGAAGGAGTGCTTGGCTCCAGCGAATCGACGAGCGAGGAGAGCTTTTCGGACGGACTGTTGGAATATCCTCAGTATACGCGCCCTAAGAGTTTTTGCGGACTAGATGTCCCTGACGTGCTTTTGAGCGGCAATCACAAGGATATCAAAGAGTGGAGATACAGAAAACAGCTCGAAATTACCAAAGAAAGACGTCCTGATTTGTATTACGCGCTTTTCCCAGACAGCGACCCTTTGACGGAGAATAAGAAAAAAGGGAAAAACAAAAGCGCGAAAAAGGACGGCAAGGAGTAATTATGGAATACAAAAACGCCATTGAGCAACTGCTCGACGAAGAAAACAGCGAAACAGTATATCTTAAAAGCGACGAAACGGGAGAAATAGAGGCTTTCGAACAAATGGCTCTCGTACCTTTCGACAATTCGCTTTATGCGATACTGATGCGCAAGGAAGACTTTGAAGCAGGCAACTTTGACAACGGCGGTATGGTCTTCAAAATAGACGAAAAGAAGCAGAAAGTAACCATCGTAGAGGACGACAACGTAATTTACGAGGTATTCGATATATACGACAGAATGTTTGAAGAGGGGCAGAATTGATGCATATACAGTGGTACCCGGGACATATGACAAAGGCTATGCGTATGATGCAAGAAGCGGTAAA
Source organism: uncultured Christensenellaceae bacterium (assembly GCA_944380355.1). Classification (GTDB taxonomy): domain Bacteria; phylum Bacillota; class Clostridia; order Christensenellales; family UBA3700; genus RACS-045. Next base: position 99,682 of record CALWHJ010000001.1, on the reverse strand, counting down.
ACAAGTCGATTGCATTATATACGTATTGGATGCGCGCGCCATATCTTCGTGTATCAATCCCAAGTTTGACGAGCTAATCAAAAACAAGCCCGTACTCTATATTATCGGCAAGAGCGACCTTGTCGAACAAGAGGATATCAAGAAGTGGACGAAAGCTTTTTCACAGCAAGGTAAAAACTTTATTGCCGCGGACAACGTGTCGGGAAAACAGCGCGGGCTTATAATCGACAAACTCAAAAAAATCAACGCCGAAGTAATAGAAAAATACGCACAAAAGGGCGCGAAGAAGAGTATAAGGGCTATGGTTGTGGGTGTGCCTAATACAGGCAAATCCACGCTTATCAACAGCCTTTGCGCCAGCAAAAAGACTATTACGGGCAACCGTCCCGGAGTAACGCGCGGCAAGCAGTGGGTCAGTCTTGCCGAGGGAGTAGAGCTTTTGGATACCCCCGGCGCGGTGCCTCCCGCTTTCGAGGACCAGCAAAAGGCTTTGCACTTAGCGTTTATAGGCTCAATCAAAGACGATATCGTGCCTTACGACGAGCTTGCGATAGAGATTATCAATTATTTCCGTCAAAACAAAACTCAGGATTTTCTGGACAGATACAAGCTCGAAAGTATACCCGAAGACAATGTAGAAGCCTTTGATAAAATAGCACAAAACAGGGGTTATCTTTTGGGTAAAAGAGGCTATGACTACGAGCGTACGGCAAAGGCTCTCATAAGCGAATTCAGAGGACAAAAACTCGGAAAAATTATGTTAGATTTTCCCGAAGAAGAAAAGGAGATACTGTAAGTGGCAAGGTCAAAACACGATACTTTCACAATGCTCGAATACGAGAAAAAACATATTGCGGACGGTGCAAAATATATTGCGGGTGTCGATGAAGTGGGAAGAGGACCGCTTGCGGGTCCCGTGGTTGTCGCAAGCGTAATAATGCCTTTGAATGACGAGGATATCATTCAGGGCGTCAACGATTCGAAGAAAGTTTCGGAGAAAAACAGAGAAGTTCTTTTCGACAAAATAAAAGAAAAAGCGATAGCTTACAGAATCGAGTGGGCGGACGAAAAAATTATAGACGAAATCAACATTTTGCAAGCTACAAAACGCTGTATGACAAATGCTATAAATTCTCTCGACGTAGCGCCTGATATAGTACTTATCGACGCGGTAAATCCCGATTGCAAATATCACGTAGAAGCAATAATAAAGGGCGATGCTAAGAGTTACTCGATTGCTTGCGCTTCGATTCTTGCAAAGGTTGCAAGAGACAGATATATGCGCGAGATTGACGAGAAATATCCCGAGTACGGTTTTAAGGACAACAAAGGTTACGGCTCGGCAAAACATATCGAGGCACTCAAAACCGTAGGACCTTGCCCGATACACAGAAAGAGTTTTATCAAACATTTTGTCAATGAATAACAGAAGATTTGGCATAGAGGGCGAAAATATCGCGGCGCACTATCTTAAGCGACACGGGTACAATATTTTAGAGAGGAATTTTGCTTGCAAAACAGGTGAAATAGATATCGTGTGCGAGAAAAAAGGCACACTGGTATTCGTAGAAGTAAAGTCAAGAGAAAATACGTTATTCGGTACTCCCGCAGAGGCAGTAACGCCGTCGAAAATACGAAGTATCGTGAGGACGGCACAAGCGTATATCGTAAAAAACGGTCGGTTGAATTGTCCTTGCCGTTTCGACGTAGTCGAAGTGCTGAGGGGAGAAGTAAACCATATAGAGGACGCTTTCAGAGTGTAAATTGCTTTTACAAAAGGCAATTTTTATAAAAACGACGCTCCAAGCAACTGTTTTTTATGAAAAACTCACTCAAAATGGCAAAATTTTATAAAAAAAGCTTGTAAAACGCTTGATTTAATATATTTTTGGTGATAGAATATTTTAGCAACAATGACTTCGGATATTCCTCTGTCGTACAAAATCCCAAAACGAACACGAATATCTTGCGTAAATATGGAGGTAAGTCAAATGAACATAGTTGATGTAGTAGAAAAAGAGGGTATGCGTACCGACCTTCCCGAACTCAAAGTAGGTTACACCGTAAGAGTTAACGTAAAAATCAAGGAAGGCGACAAGGAAAGAATTCAGGCTTACGAAGGCGTTATCATTTCCTTTAAAAACGGCAGCATCAGAGAGACTTTTACGGTTAGAAGAGTGTCTTTCGGCGTAGGCGTAGAAAGAACTTTCCCCTTGCACTCTCCTAAGATTGACAGCATCGTAGTAGTACGTCGCGGTCGTGTAAGAAGAGCTAAGCTTTATTATCTAAGAAATAAGTTCGGTAAAGCTGCAAGACTCAGAGAAATCACCAAAGCTGCAACCAAGTAATAAGCAAAATCCACTGTTTACAGCCTAGCTTGCACCCCTTCTCGGCGGTACTGATTTTTGGCTAATTATTCTATCCGACTTACCTGCAAAGGTAAGCGGATATTTTTATTGTCAATTATGCTTTTGTGGTTTTTGCGCTTTGCCTTGTAACTCCCTTAATCAATGCATTTTGAATTGCGCAGCACATTTGCTATGCAAAGGCAAGTGCTTCCCCCTTCTCGGCGGTACTGAGTTTATATATATGTCAATTCTGCGTTTCCGCTTTTCAATTCTGCGTCATCGTAATACGGCAAGTATTAATTCGTTCCTATGCGTTCAGAACTAATTTATCTTCGCGTTTTGTGAACAGAAATATTTTTATTCCAGTGTATTCTTGTAAGTCTTAAAATCGGCTGGTGTGCGGTCGGGCGCAGGGGATAATAAGGCGTGCGAGCGGCTGCGTTTTAGTTTATTTTTATTTAATTATATAATTTACTTATATTTTTAATAAAATATTAAATAAGTACTTGTCAAATTGCCGATAATCATTTATTATAAATATAAAAGAATATCTTGCAAGGGGATAACAATGAAGAAAAAAACAGTAATAATTTTATTAATCGTGACTATCGTTTCTCTCCTGCTTGTTGCTTGCAGCTCCAACAGGGTGGATTACGATACGGAAATTATTGCCAACGGCGACTTCGAGAAATTCGACGCCGAATCCACTAAAGCTTCCGACTGGACAGTACAGGCGGGCACTACCGCTAACTGGGGAAGAAACGTCAACGACGGCTCCAACGAGTACAATTCTTCACTCGGTAAGTATTATCTTTATCTCAACAATTCCACTTCGGCTTACCAGTACGTTTATCAGACGGTAAGACTTGAAAAGAATGCTACTTACAAACTTTCGGCATACGTAAACGTATCTTCGATATCGGGTACGGCAGGCGTGTATATCGACGGCGCGACAGAAACTACGGGTATCGTATTGACAGGTACGACTACGGGTTGGGAAGAAAAAGAAATGTATTTTACTTCCACCGTAAGCGGCGAAGTGGTAATCGTTGCGGCAGTAGGTACTCCCGACAAGTCGGCTACAGGTCTTGTATATTTTGACAATATCTCTTTGCAGAAAGTCGACGGCGTAAGCGAAGATACCGATATAACTATCCTCAAGATGAAAGAGGGTTATACGCTGTCTGACGGCGGCTCTATTACTTTCGTAGTTTTGTTTACGCTTATTAGCGCAGGCTTTTTGACAGGTATGTACTTCCTTATCCGCTCTATTATCAAAAACAAGCCCCTTGCTCCCAACAACGGCACCACTAAAGCGGACAAGTTCCTCAATACGATGACCAGCAATACGGCAAACTTCGTCTACGTCTTGCTTGCCGCTTTTGCCATAAGATTTATTATCGTGCTTGCTACCGCAGAGGGTAACGACCTCATCGCAAGCTGGGTTGCTCTTGCAAAGGGTATCGCAACCAACGGTTACGTATCTTATTACTCCAATTCGACTTACGAGGCGCAGGGTATTCTCTGGGTACTCGGTCTTATAGGTTATATAGGCAAGGCGCTCAATCTTCAGGAAGTAGGTTATGCTATCTTGGTCAGAGTTCCCGCTATTATCGCGGACATAGCAATTTGCTATACGTTGTATAACGTTACGGCAAAATATCAAAAAGAACGTATGGCTACGGCTTACGGTTTCGTATATGCCGTATTGCCCGTATTCTTTATACTCGGCACGCTTTACGGCACAATGGAAAACGTAGCTATGGCATTCCTCTTACTTACCGCTGTATCGATGCTCGAAAAGAAATATATTCAGACAGGCGTCTATTATACGCTCGCGCTCTTCTTCAGCAACTACGCTCTCTTGCTCTTGCCTATAGTACTTCTCTATCAGATTTACGCAATGTGCACAGACAAGACGTCGATTGCAAAGACTGTGGTTACGATGGTATGCTGTTTCGTAGGCTTCTATCTCTTGTCTTTGCCTCTGTGCTGGGCAGAAGTAGCCGGCGGCAACGTACTCTTCGTATTCAAGAAAACGTACGGTTTCTTCAACGCGGCAAATCCTTTGCTCTCTGACAATACCTTTAATCTCTACGGAATATTCGCTTCGGCTGACAAGGCAAGAAGTTCGAGCGTATTCTTCCAAATGGGAGGTTGGTTGCTCGTAATAGCTATGAGCGCGCTCGCGATTTTCCACTATATCCGTACTGCCAACAGACTTGACCTCGTGCTTCTCTCGGCAATGACTTTCATAGCATATTCCGCACTGGGCACTCAGGCTACGCTCGTAACTATGCCTATGGGTCTTATGCTTTTGATATTGTATATCGTCCTTACGCCCGACGTAAGACTGTATATAGGAATGTCGGCACTAGCTACGTTGTCCTTCCTCAACATTGCGCAGTACATCTCTCAAAGCGGATTTATCTCCGGTGTGGACAATGCGGGTTGGCTGTCATTCGAGCCTAAGAGCGCGTTTATGATTATCTTCAGTATCATTACGGTAGGCGTGGTATTCTATATGCTATACGTAATGGTGGACGTATTGTTCAATTCTTACGTAAAGCCTATCGCTACGGGCAACGTAAACGAGCTTGAGGAACAGACAGGCGAAGCTACGGCAGATAAACCCGTAGAAAAGCCCAAGCAGAAAAACAATCCTAAAGCAAAGAAAGCTACAAAATAAATTATTCATAGCTCAGCTTGTATACGCGTACGGGCTGAGTTAAGTCGTAAAGGGAAAAGCTTTTTACACTCAGCTGAATATCTATTGCAAATACTCAAAAGAGTTTGTGTGCCATATAGAAGCAATTTAAGAAACAGATAACGAAAGGGGAAAAAGATGCTTGCAAAGACGAGGAGTTACGCTTTAAGCGGAATAGACGGCTACGAAGTGCTGATAGAGGTAGACCTCAATTCCGGACTGCCTTCCTACGATACCGTAGGACTGGCGGATACAGCCGTAAAAGAATCCAAAGAGCGCGTGCGCTCGGCAATAAAAAACAGTCTTTATCCCTATCCTGTCCGCAAGATAACTATCAATCTCGCACCTGCTGACGTAAAAAAAGAAGGCTCGCAATTCGACCTCGCGATAGCACTGGGAATACTTATAGCGAGCGAAGCGGCAGAGTGCAAAGATTATAAGGACTATATCGTACTCGGAGAGCTTTCGCTCGACGGCTCGATAAATCACGTCAAGGGAGTTATGCCTCTCATAATAGCGGCTCTTCAGGACGGACACAAGAAGTTTATAATCCCGTCGGCTAACGCAAAAGAAGCGAGCTTTATATCGGGTATAGAGGTTTACGCTTTCGATAAGCTCAATCAGGTTGTAGATTTTCTGTCGGGAAAATCTCAGGTTGAGCCTTTGAAGACCAGCGAGTTTTCGGGAGCCAAAGCCGAAAATAAATACGGTGTGGACTTCAAAGAAGTAAAAGGGCAGTACGTTGCCAAGCGCGCACTAGAGATAGCTGTCGCGGGCGGACACAACGTACTTATGATAGGACCTCCCGGAGCGGGCAAGACTATGATGGCAAAATGCGTGCCTACAATAATGCCAGATATGACTTTCGAGGAAGCCATTGAGGTCACCAAGATACATTCCGTCGCGGGTATTTTGGATAACAGCGTGGGAATAGTCGCTACAAGACCTTTCCGCACTCCTCATCATACCGCGACCGTACCCGCGCTTATGGGCGGAGGCAGTAACGCGCGTCCGGGAGAGATAAGTCTTGCGCACAACGGCGTACTTTTTCTCGACGAAATGCCCGAGTACCAAAGACGTACTCTCGAAACCTTAAGACAGCCTCTCGAGGACGGGATGGCAGTGGTGTCGAGAGCAAAACAGACGCTCGAATATCCCGCGAGATTTATGCTTGTGGCAAGTATGAATCCCTGTCCTTGCGGAAATCTCGGCTCGTCTACACAACAATGCAAGTGTACGCCGGGAGAGATACACAGATACATATCAAAATTGTCGGGACCGCTTCTTGACAGAATAGATTTGCAGATAGAAGTCGACGCAGTGTCTTACGAGGACTTCAGAAGCACAATACCCGACGAGGACAGCGCGACTATAAAAGCGCGCGTCGAAAAGGCTAGGGCAATTCAGCGCGAGAGATATAAAGGTACCAAGACAAAGACAAATGACGAGATGACCAACGCTCAGCTCAAGAAGTATTGCGCACTCGATGCCGAGGGAGAAAAACTTCTAAAAAACGCTTTTACGCGTCTTAACCTTACGGCGCGAGCAACGAGCAGGGTGCTCAAAGTAGCGCGTACCATAGCCGATTTGGAAGGGGACGAAAAGATTCTGGCAAAACACGTGGCAGAGGCGGTGCAATACCGTTCTCTCGACAGAAAATACTGGGACTGACGGTAGAGGAATATGCTTAGAGAGTACGACAACGACGCAAAAGCACTTATAATGCTCTCGTGTTTGCAGAGTTACAACGCCCGCAAAAAGGCGTACGAAAGCACGGACAAACCGTCGAAGCTGTATAAAGACTATGCCGATGCGGATAAAATAATCAAAGAGTGCGAAAAACGCGGAATAGGTATTCTGACGATTCTCGACAAGGAGTATCCCGAGAAACTCGCAAATATATACGACCCGCCGTACGTGATTTATTTCAAAGGCAACTTGTCTTTAATCAACCGTCCTCGAAAAATAGCCGTCGTCGGTACGAGAAAGATGACGGTATACGGCAAGAACATACTTGCAAACTTTATCCCCAAGTTTGTAGAGAGCGGACTTGTAATAGTCAGCGGACTGGCAAGAGGCGTGGACAGTGTAGGGCACAGGCTGTGTCTCGACCTCGGCGGAGATACGATAGCGGTGGTAGCAAACGGATTGGATATATGTTATCCGCCCGAAAATCTTTCTCTCGAAGAAGAGATTGTATCGAGAGGACTTGTGATAAGCGAATACCCGCTAGGCTCTAAATCATTGCAATATCACTTTCCCGAGCGCAACAGAATAATAAGCGCGCTGTCGGACGGAGTGTTTATACCCGAGGCGGGCGAGAAGAGCGGTTCGCTCATTACCGCGGACTACGCGCTCGAGCAGGGGAGAGAACTTTTTGTCGTGCCGGGAAGTATATTTTCAACGGCAAGCAAAGGTTGCAACGCTAAAATACGCGAACTTCAGGCAACTTGCGTACTCACTCCCGAAGACGTTACGGACGCGCTCGGAGTGTACTCGCAAGATTCGCCCGCGAGGTACGTGCAACTCAACTTGGAACAGCAATCCGTAATGGAGTTGCTCAAAGACGGCAGCAAGCACTTCTACGACTTAATCGTCGGTGCGGGAATGTCTACGGGACAGCTTTCGTCCATATTGACGGAGCTTGAGATAATGGGATTAATCAGAAAAATACAGGGCAATTTTTATGAAATTGTGCCTACGCTTTAAGGAGAAATATGAAACTTATAATTGTAGAGTCGCCTCATAAGGCAAAGACCATCTCCAAATATCTGGGTAGCGGCTACAGGGTAGTGGCGTCAAAAGGTCACGTAAGCGACCTTCCTCAGAAGAGTCTGGGTATCGACGTTAAGAACAACTTCAAGCCCGAGTACGTCATATCCGAGGACAAAAAGTCCGTTATAGAGATGATAAAGAAAGATATTGCCAAGTGCGATACCGTTTATCTCGCTGCCGACCCCGACCGTGAGGGAGAGGCTATATCGTGGCACCTTGCCAACGTATGCGGCATAAAGGATAAAAAGGTAAGAATAGTTTTCAACGAAATCTCCAAAAAAGCAGTACAGCATGCTCTTGAAAATCCCAGAGAAATCAATATGGGACTCGTAGACGCTCAACAAGCAAGAAGAGTGCTTGACAGACTTATGGGATATGAGCTTTCTCCTATCATATCGCATCAGATAAAGAGCGGACTTTCTGCAGGCAGAGTGCAGTCCGTCGCGCTCAAAATGGTAGTCGACAGAGAGAGGGAAATAAGAAGTTTCGTACCTCAGGAATACTGGACGATTACCGCTCAGCTTGTCAAGGATTTGAGTGAAAACGCAACGTCTTTCAAGTGTGAATTCGTTGACGTAGACAATAAAAAAGTAAAGGTCGAAACAAAAGAAGTTGCCGACAGAATAATCGAAGGAAGCAAAAAAGGCGCGTGGAAGGTAGACGACGTCAAGAGGTCGCAGTCCATATCAAAACCCGCTCCTCCTTTTACCACTTCGACTATGCAACAAGACGCTATATCCAAGCTGGGCTTCAGCGCGTCGATGGTTACGCAGACGGCTCAGAAACTCTACGAAGGCGTAGAGGTCGAAGGCGAAGGTCAAATCGCGCTCGTTACTTACATCCGTACCGACAGCGTGAGAGTTTCGGATGATGCCCAAAGAGAAGCTTTGCAGTTTATTCAGACTAATTACGGCAAGAATTATTGTCCAGTAAAACCCAATGTGTATGCTACCGGAGCGGGAGCGCAGGACGCGCACGAAGCAATACGTCCTATTACGCTCGAGCGTACTCCCGAGTCTATAAAGGACAAAATCAGCCGCAACGACTACAAGCTTTACAAACTTATCTATGACAGGTTTGTAGCCAGCCAGATGGCACCCGCGGTATACGATACTCTTACCGTTCATATAGTGTCCGAAAGCGACAGAAGATACGGCTATACCCTTAAAGGAAAGGTATGTACTTTCCCCGGATATACCTCGGCATACCAGAGTAATCCCGACAAGGATAACTCTAAAGAGTTACCCAATCTCAATACGGGCGAAACGCTCTATCTCAAGGATATATCGGGCGAACAGAAATTTACCAAGCCTCCTCAAAGATATACCGACGGCTCTTTTATCAAGGCCATGGAAGAAAACGGCATAGGTCGTCCTTCCACTTTCGAAAAGACAATTACCGTACTCTATAAGCGTACGTATATCGAAAAAGACGGTAAAAATATGAAACCTACCGAACTCGGAGAACTCGTCTGCGAACAGCTCGAAAAGAACTTCCCCGAGATTATGAACACCAAGTTTACCGCCGATATGGAAAACAATCTCGATAAGATAGAAGAGGGCAATATCAAATGGTATGACGTTATTGCCGACTTCTATACCGACTTCCACAACAAGGTACTCGAAGTCAAGTACCAAGGCAAGGTCAAGCCCAAGAGCGAGGAAACGGACGTAATTTGCGAGAAATGCGGGGCGCGTATGGTTGTCAAGGATTCCAAATTCGGAAAATTCCTTGCTTGCCCCAACTTCCCCAAGTGCCGCAATACCAAGCCCTACGGCGAGGCTGTTGCCAAATGTCCGCAATGTGGCGGTGGAGTCGCCAAAAAATTTTCCAAGAAAGGGACTGAATACTACTCGTGTATGAACTATCCCGACTGTAAATTCATATCGTGGGATTTGCCCGCGCCCTACTTTTGCCCCGAGTGCAAGAGTACTATGAAAATAGTCAAAAGCAAAGACTCGACAAAGTACGTATGCACAAACAAGTCGTGCAGACATACCGAGATAATAGAGACTAAAAATGAGAGTTAAAGTTATAGGCGGAGGTCTTGCCGGCTCGGAATGTGCGTATCAGCTTTTAAAGCGCGGATACGACGTGGATTTGTACGAGATGAGAGGAGTTAAAAACACTCCTTGCCATTCTACGGACAAGCTTGCAGAACTTGTATGTTCCAATTCGTTGAAAGCGCAGAGTATGGACAATGCGTCGGGACTTTTAAAGTACGAACTGGCGCGTCTTGACAGTCTTATTCTAAAGTGTGCTTATGCGAGCGACGTGCCTGCGGGCGGCGCGCTTGCGGTGGACAGAGACAAGTTTTCTGCTCTCATAGAGAGCAGACTCAGAGAATTCGGGGGCTTCAGACTTATACGCGAAGAGGTAAAAGAGATTGACTCGAGCCAGCCTGTCGTGATAGCCACGGGACCTTTGACGTCGGACGCTATGAGCGAGTGTATTGCCAAACTTTTGGGCGGGGATTATCTCCACTTTTTCGACGCGGTCGCACCTATCGTCGAGGCGGACAGTATAGATTACGACAAGGCTTTTTTTGCCGCAAGATACGGCAAAGGAGACGCGGACTATCTCAACTGCGCTATGAATAAGGAGCAGTATATCGAATTCAGAAATCAACTCGTCAGTGCAGAGCGTGCACAGCTCAAAGATTTTGAAATCAACGTATTCGAGAGATGTATGCCGATAGAGATAATGGCGGGAAGAGGCGAAGATACCATGCGTTACGGTCCTTTAAGGCCCGTCGGAATCCGCAACCCGCACAGCGACGAAAGACCTTATGCCGTAGTACAACTAAGAAAGGAAAACAAAGAGGGCAGTGCGTACAACATAGTAGGTTTTCAGACCAACCTCAAATTCGGGGAGCAAAAGAGAGTATTCAGACTTATCCCCGGACTTGAAAACGCGGAATTTGCAAGGTATGGCGTAATGCACAGAAATACGTTTATCAACGCGCCCCGCGTACTCGACGCAAGCTTTGCAACAAAAAAATATCCTCTCGTATTTTTTGCGGGACAGATGACCGGAGTAGAGGGCTATATGGAAAGCACGCTCAGCGGACTTATCGCGGGAATAAATCTTGCGAGAAGACTCGAGGGGAAAGAAGATTTGATAATGCCTTCTACCACTGTTACGGGAGCTTTGCAAAGACATGTATCTACGATAGTCGACGACTATCAACCTATGAATGCCAACTTCGGCGTTTTGCCCGTACTGGACAGACCGCCGAGAGATAAAAAAGCCAGAAAATTCAAATACTCTTCGCGCGCCGTAGGCGATACGGAGAGATATCTCAAAGACAAGGAGAACTGATTATGGAAATGATGGGTACTACTATATGCGCCGTCAGACGCAACGGAAAAATAGCTGTTGCCGGTGACGGACAGATTACTATGGGACAGAGCGTCATACTCAAAGGTACTGCAAAAAAGGTAAAGAGAATTTACGACGATAAGGTAGTTATCGGTTTTGCGGGCAGCGTTTCCGACGCAATATCCCTGAGCGAAAAATTTGAAAAAATGTTGCAGAAATACAGCGGAAATCTTATGAGAAGCGCGGTCGAACTCGCAGAACTCTGGAGGGACGACAAGCTTCCCAGAAAGCTGGAAGCTATGATGATTGTTGCGGACAAAAACAATCTTCTCATCGTATCGGGAAGCGGTGAAGTAATCGACCCCGACGGTGATTGTTGCGCTATCGGTTCGGGCGGCAATTACGCACTTGCAGCGGCTAGAGCTATGCTTAAAGAAACTACTCTCGAGGCAAACGAAATTGCGCGCAAGGCTCTTGAAATCGCAAGCGAACTTTGCGTATTCACCAACAACAACATTATCGTAGAGGAGGTGTGATATGAACAATTTTACTCCCGCACAAATCGTACAGGAACTTAACAGATACATTATCGGTCAGCACAGCGCGAAAAGAGCGGTTGCGGTCGCTCTTCGCAACAGATACAGAAGAAGCAAACTTCCTCAGGCACTCAGAGAGGAAATTACTCCCAAGAACATTATTATGCAAGGACCTACGGGCGTAGGTAAAACGGAAATCGCAAGACGTCTTGCAAAACTCGTAAAGGCTCCTTTCGTCAAAGTAGAAGCTACGAAATTTACGGAAGTAGGTTATGTAGGAAGAGACGTTGAGTCTATGGTAAGAGACCTTGTAGAGGCTTCTATAAGAATGGTCAAGGAGGAGAAGTCGCAGGAAGTCGAGTTGCGTGCACGCGAAATGGTAGAGGAAAAGCTCATACCCGCTATCGCTAAGAAGAGAAAAGAAGCTTATCCCGATATGTCCGACGGACAGATGAGAGGATATATTCTTCAGGAACTCAGAGAAGGCAAACTCGACGATTTGGTTATCGACATAGCATTGCCCGTAAAGCCTAAGCAGCAGACTATCGGACAGGGCAATATGGAAATCAATATCAACGAGATTTTCGGCTCGATGGTAGGCGGCAACAACGGTAAGGTAAAGCAAAAGACACTGACCGTCAAAGAGGCAACGAAATATCTTCTCGAAATGGAAGAAGAAAAACTCATTGACCCCGACAACGTAAATCAAGAGGCTATCTCGAGAGCTGAAAACGAGGGTATAATATTCATCGACGAAATCGACAAGATTGCCAATAAGGGCAACGGCACTCAGGGACACGACGTTTCGAGAGAGGGCGTACAGAGAGATATTTTGCCTATCGTAGAGGGCTGTACCGTCAATACCAAGTACGGACAAATCAACACCGACCACATTCTCTTTATCGCGGCGGGCGCGTTCCATATCTCGAGCGTAAGCGACCTTATTCCCGAGCTTCAAGGACGTTTCCCTATAAGCGTAAAGCTTGACAGTCTGAGCGAAAAGGATTTTGAAGAAATCCTTACCAAGCCCGACAACGCAATTCTTATGCAGTACACCGCGCTTTTGGGAGTGGACAAAGTAAATCTTAAATTCACCGATGAAGCGATAAAGCAGATTGCTAAAATTTGCGCGGTAGAAAACGAGAACAACGAAGATATAGGCGCGAGAAGACTTCACACTATGATGGAAAGCCTGCTCGAGCAGATATCGTTTGACGCGGGAAATACCAGCGAGGCCGTGGACGTGGTAATCGACAAAAAGTTTGTGGACAAACACTTCGACAGCGTAATAAAGAAAATGAATCTCAACAAATATATACTTTGATTACCGCTTATACGTGAGTTAATATGAAAATCGGAGCACAGCTGTACACGTTGAGAGAATACTGCAAGACGCTTGACGGTTTTGCAGAAACGTTGAAAAGAGTAGCCGATATCGGTTATACGACCGTGCAGGTATCGGGAACTTGCAAGTATGCCCCCGAATGGCTTGACGGACAACTTAAAGCCAATTCTCTCACGTGCGCGCTTACTCATTATGACGGCAAGCGTATTGCCGACGATACCCAATCGGTCATTGCCGAACACGACTTATTCGGCTGTAAGTATATAGGCATAGGCAGTATGCCGGGCGGTGTAAACGAAAACAGTCTGGAGAATTTTGTCAGAAATTATAAGGACGCTTCTAAGAAGATAAAAAACGCAGGCAAGCTGTTTTGCTATCACAACCACGGCAAAGAATTCAAAAAGCACGAAGGTAAGCTTTATATCGAAAGACTTGCTGAGGAATTTGCCGATGACGAAATGGGCTTTACGCTCGATACTTACTGGATAAATTATGCGGGATACGATGCCTGCGAGTGGATTGAAAGACTGAAAGGCAGAGTGCCTTGTCTGCATCTCAAAGATATGGCAAAAAAACTATTTTTCCGTAAAATGGCACCGGTAGGAAAAGGTAATATGGATTTTGACAGAATTCTGTCGAGTGCGCAAAAAGCGGACAGCGAATATTTGCTTGTCGAACAGGATTACTGTTACGGAAAAAATCCATTCGAGTGTTTGAAGACAAGCTACGAATGGTTGAAATCGAGAGGTTTGCAATAATCTTTACCGCATTTGCGGTAAGCAACATATATCAAGGAGAAAACAATGATAAACATACCTAAAGGTACAAAGGACGTTTTGCCCGAAGAGAGTTACAAGTGGCATTACGTAGAAAAAACCGTGAGAGAAGTCGCGCGCGCTTTTTGCGTCAACGAAATCCGCACGCCGTCTTTTGAACACACCGAACTGTTTTTGAGAGGCGTGGGCGATACCACGGATATAGTCAACAAGGAAATGTATACCTTCGAGGACAAGGGCGGAAGAAGTATTACCTTGAAGCCCGAAGGTACGGCGGGAGTAGCGAGAGCTTTTATCGAAAACTCTCTCTACGGCAACGCTCAGCCTACGAAAATGTATTATATAACGCCTGTTTTCCGTTATGAAAAACCTCAGGCGGGCAGACTCAGAGAGCATCACCAATTCGGCATAGAGTATTACGGCGCGTTTTCTCCCGCGGCGGACGTAGAGGTAATGATGCTGGCCAAGACTATTTTCGATAAATTCGGAGTAGGCAATCTCGTACTCAATATCAATTCTATCGGCTGTCCCGAATGTCGCAAGAAGTACAATGCCGCGCTCAAGAGTTATCTCGGCGCGCGTCTTGACGATATGTGTCCTACGTGCAGAGAGAGATTTGACAAGAATCCTTTGAGAATACTCGACTGCAAGGAAGAAGGGTGCAAGGCTATTACAAAGGACGCTCCCAGCGTAATAGATTATCTGTGCGACGATTGCAGAGCGCACCACGAAAGCGTATGCCGTCAGCTTGACGCGCTCGGCGTAAACTATGTGGTAAATCCCCGCATAGTCAGAGGCTTAGATTACTATACGCGTACGGTATTCGAGTTTATCTCCTCCAACATAGGCGCGCAAGGTACTGTGTGCGCGGGCGGCAGATACAATAACCTCGTCGAGCAGGTCGGCGGCAAGCCCTGTCCCGCGGTCGGCTTCGGTATGGGCATTGAGAGACTCTTGCTCGTGCTGGAAAGTCTGGGACTTAGCGTAGGCGAAAAATACGTTCCCGACGTATACTTTGCTCCCGTATGCGACAAGGCGAGAGATATTACTCCCGCGCTTGCTCTTAAGTTGAGAGTCAAGGGTTTGAGCGTGGATTACGATATTATGGACAGAGGTTTCAAGCCTCAGCTCAAGTACGCCAACAAGACGGGCGTCAAGTATCTCGTAATTCTCGGTGAGGACGAAATAGCAAAAGGTACCGCGTCTGTCAAGGATATGCAGAGCGGCGAACAGGTGGAAGTAGCTTTGAGCGAACTTGAAAAATATTTTTCGGACAAGTACGGTTTGTAATACCTATATTTGCAATACCGATAATTGATAATATAAGACGCGTCGCGCGAAAGCGCACGCAAATAAAATAAATATTTAAAACAGTAATAATTTTATCCGTACATAAATTACGGAAAGAGGTAAATATGGTAGATTATCTTAATGGCGCAAAGAGAACTTGCAAATGCGGAGAATTGAGAGCGAGCGATATAGGCAAGACGGTTACCGTAATGGGTTTCGTAGCTAAATACCGCAATCTCGGCAACCTCCTTTTCATCGACCTTAGAGACATCGCGGGCGTAGTGCAGATAGCATTCGACGACCAAGTAGACAAGGCAGTATTCGACAAGGCGGACACCGTGCGTAACGAGTACGTAATAGCCGTTACGGGCGTAGTGAGAAGCCGCGGCAGCAATATAAACAAGAATATGCCTACGGGCGAGATAGAGATACTCGCGAGCGATTTGAAGATACTTTCCGAGGCAGAAGTTACGCCTTTCGTAATCACCGAGGATATGAAAGTAGGCGAGCAGTTAAGACTCAAATACAGATACCTCGATTTAAGAAGAAGTTATCTTCAGCAAAAACTTATCATGAGAGACAAAATCACGAGAGTAGTTAGAAACTATCTCGCTGACAACGGATTTTTGGAGATAGAGACGCCTTTTCTAGGCAAGTCTACTCCTGAGGGCGCGCGCGACTATCTTGTACCTTCGAGAGTACATAACGGCGAATTCTACGCATTGCCTCAGTCACCTCAGCTTTACAAACAGCTTTTGATGATTGCGGGTATGGACAGATACTATCAGGTAGCGAGATGTTTCCGCGACGAGGACTTAAGAGCCAACCGTCAGCCCGAATTTTCGCAGATAGATATGGAAATGAGCTACGTTGAGGACAACGAGCAGGTTATGGAAATCGCAGAGGGACTTATCAAGGAAGTTTTCAAAGAGAGTCTGGGAATGGAGCTTGAAGAAAAGTTTAGACGCATACCTTATTCGGAAGCTATGAACAAATGGGGTAGCGATAAGCCCGATACGCGTTTTGACTTGCAGCTTCACGATTTGTCGGCTATTCTCAAGGACTGTGCTTTCTCGGTATTCGCGGGTGCAATCTCAGGCGGCGGCAGCGTCAGAGCAATCAACGGCAAAGGTCTTTGCGACAAGATGACGAGAAAGGAAGTAGACGCTTGCGGAGAATTCGTCAAGAGTTACGGTGCAAAGGGTCTTGCCTACGCTATGTTCAGAGAGGACGGCTCGGTCACCTCGTCGGTATTCAAATTCCTGAGCGAAAAGGAAAAACAAGCCGTAATCAAAGAGATGAATGCCGAAAAGGGCGATATAGTATTTTTCGTCGCAGACAAGAACAAGGTCGTATACGACAGTTTGGGTGCATTGAGATGCTATCTTGCAGACAAATACAACCTCTATGACAAGAGTAAATTCGACTTCTTGTGGGTAGTTGATTTCCCTCTTCTCGAGTATGACGAGGAAGAAAAGAGATACGTTGCCGTACACCATCCTTTCACGAGTGCAATCGTCGAAGACATACCTCTTCTCGATACCGACCCTCTGAAAGTAAGAAGCAACGCTTACGATATGGTCATCAACGGACAAGAAGCCGGCGGCGGAAGCATAAGAATACACGACTGGCACATGCAGGAGAAGATATTCGGACTTTTGGGCTTCTCTCAAAAGGATATAGAGGAAAGATTCGGTTTCTTCGTTGACGCATTCAAATACGGCGCACCCCCTCACGGCGGTCTTGCATTCGGTCTTGACAGACTGACTATGCTTGTTACGGGTACGGACAACATAAAGGACGTAATAGCTTTCCCCAAGGTGCAAAACGCTTCCTGTCTTATGACGGGCGCACCCGCTCAGGTAGAGGACAAACAGCTTAAAGAGCTTGCTATCAAATTCGATATAAAGGAATAATATGTGGTCGAGAATTACGAGACTGATAGGACAAGACGGACTTGAAAAACTCGTCGGAAAAAGCGTGCTTATCGTCGGCATAGGCGGCGTAGGAGGATACGTCGCGGAGATGCTGGCGAGGTGCGGCATAGGAAGAGTAGGCATAATGGATTTTGACGTGGTAGATATAAGCAATATCAACCGTCAGATTATAGCTCTCAATTCCAACATAGGCGAGTGTAAGACGGACGTTATGAAGGCGCGTATTCTCGACATAAATCCCGATTGCGAAGTAGTAGCAATCAACTCCCGTTTCAATGCGGACAGCGCCGCGGTGCTGGACGGCGGTTGGGACTACGTTGTAGACGCAATAGACAGTTTCGAGGAAAAAGTTGCGCTTATTTGTCTTGCCAAGGAAAAAGGTCTTAATATCGTAAGTGCGATGGGCGCGGGCAACAGAATCAAGCCTTGTACTTTCGAGATTACGGATATATACAAGACGAGTTACGATGCGCTGGCAAAGAAACTGAGAAAAACTCTCAGGGAAAAGGGCATAACAAAACTCGACGTGTGCTATACAAAAGAGCCTGTATTGAGCGTCTCGCAAGGTGTAGGCAGTGTAAGCTACGTTGTCGCTGAGTGCGGTATAAAAACAGCGGGCTTTGTAATCGACAGACTGCTTTCGCAATAATATTAGCAATAATATTGATTAATAATTAAAATATTAATATATAATAAAATTTGTTGATAAAACAGCTTTGCTATGCTAAAATTATAGAGGTTAACATATCAACATTACAGGAGATACATATGATAGATTTTAAGGTTATCAACGATACCGACCCCGAAGTGTGTCAGGCACTCGAACAGGAACTTGCGCGTCAGCAGGGTAATATCGAGCTTATCGCAAGCGAAAACATCGTCAGCCCCGCAGTAATGGCTGCCGCAGGCTCTCACCTTACCAACAAGTACGCTGAAGGCTATCCCGCAAAGAGATATTACGGCGGTTGCGAATACGTCGATATAGTAGAGAAACTCGCTATCGAAAGAGCGTGCGAACTCTTCGGTGCAAAGTTTGCCAACGTACAGGCGCACAGCGGTGCAAACGCAAACCTCGCTACTTTCTTCGCTTTGCTCCAACCCGGCGATACCGTACTCAGTATGAGTCTTGCTCACGGCGGACACCTCTCTCACGGTTCTCCCGTAAACATTTCCGGTAAATATTTCAACATCGTACCTTACGGTGTAGAGGAGTCTACTTGCACTCTCGACTACGACAAGGTAGAGGCTCTTGCTAAGGAATGCAAGCCTAAACTCATTCTTGCAGGCGCAAGCGCATATCCCCGTGCTCTCGACTTCAAGAGATTCAGACAAATCGCTGACAGCGTAGGTGCATATCTTATGGTCGATATGGCGCATATCGCAGGTCTTGTAGCAGCAGGCTGTCACGAAAGTCCCGTGCCTTACGCACACGTAGTTACCACGACTACGCACAAGACTTTGAGAGGACCCAGAGGCGGACTTATCCTCACCAACGACGAAGAGATTGCTACCAAGATTAACAAGGCTATTTTCCCCGGCACGCAGGGCGGTCCTTTGATGCACGTAATCGCTGCAAAGGCTGTTGCGCTCAAAGAAGCAATGAGTCCTGAGTTTAAGGCTTACCAACAGCAAATCGTCAAGAATGCTCAGGTACTCGCTAAGGCACTTCTCGAAAAGGGCATCAATCTTGTTTCAGGCGGTACCGACAATCACCTTATGCTTATCGACCTCACTTCCAAGGGTATGACGGGTAAGGAGCTTGAAGCACTTCTCGACAGTGCGCATATTACCGCAAATAAGAACGCTATTCCTTTCGATACTCAGAAGCCTTTCGTTACGTCTGGTGTCAGAATAGGTACCCCCGCAGTTACCTCTAGAGGTATGAAAGAGGAAGATATGCTCGTAATCGCAGATTGTATTGCAGACCTTGTAGACAACAGAGAAGAAGCAGTAGAGCGTTGCAGCAAGAAAGTTGCAGAGCTTTGCAAGAAGTATCCTCTTTATGCCAACGATATTATAAGATAACGCAAAACGGTAAACTAAGAAAAGGACAAGTCGGTAGGCTTGTCCTTTTTGATTGAAAAGACGTCTGAAAAGCGTGAATTAAATATCAGATTCTTTTCAAGTTTATAGGTTAGAGAGTGTCAATAATTATAAAATTATGTCTGTATTCTTTAAGAATTGTGTAGTCATTAAAAGCCTAAAATAAATTATATTTTTTTAATTGTATTTTTGTATATATAATTACAGTTTACTTATAAAGTAATAATCTTATAAATATCGTAGGCAAAGTGCGCTAAGCGAACATTTTTTGCCTTAAAGAGATATTGCGAATATAGGGTAGTTATGTTTTTGCAAAAGAAAAATCCTATATTCATAATATACGAAAATTTTTCGTATGTCAACATAAATACGGAAATTTTTCGTAAAATACAATTATGAAAAGCATAGGAAATAAAATACGTCAATTGCGCAAAGATGCAAAATATACGCAGACACAGCTAGCGGATATGCTGTCAACTTCTCAGGATACCGTATCTATATGGGAGCTTGATAAGGCTTTGCCCGACGTTGAATCCCTGATTAAACTCTGCAAAATTTTCGACGTTTCCGCAGACTATATTTTAGGGCTTTCAGAAATTTAACACGAAGGGAATAAGTCCTGTCAATACAGCAATTCGTTTTGCTGTCCTATAGGGCGGTTTTAAGTATATAATTCAGCCTTTTTACTGATTTTCAGCTATTTATCTATTCGATATTTTTACTTACTTTTTTATCCTTTTAAAATATGTATAAAATCTATTGACAAGCAAATAACTATGGTATAAAATAATACCTAGTAAATTAGTAGGTATTCAAGGAAATGAAACTGTCTTCTAAAGCAAGGTACGGACTCAAAGCAATGTGCTATATGGCAGAAAACTACGGCAACGGCGTAGTCAGTCTTCCTACTATGGCACAGAGTACCGGTATCAGCGAAAAATATCTCGAACAGCTTATCGCGACTTTGCGAAAGGCCGGGCTGGTAGAGGCTACGAGAGGAGCGAGCGGTGGGTACTGTCTTGCGAGAAGTCCCGAGGAAATCAACGTAGGAGAGATTTTGAGAGAACTTGAGGACGGACTGGTAATCATTGACTGCATATCGGGCGATTGCGCCGACAAGTGTATGTGCAGTACCTACAACGTGTGGAACAAACTTTACAAAGCCATCAATTCCTGTCTTGACGAAATGAGTCTCGACAGCCTGATAAAATAAGAGGTCAATATGAAAAGCATATATTTAGACAATTCGGCTACGACTTATACCGACCCCGAAGTATTGCAGGAAATGCTGCCTTACTTTACGGAGGTATTCGGCAACGCATCTTCTCAGCATTCTTTCGGAAGAGAAGCATTGAAAGCCGTAGACAAAGCCAGAGGGCAAGTAGCAAAAGCCATTGGCTGTAATCCCAACGAAGTATATTTTACTTCGGGCGGTACAGAGAGCGACAACTGGGCAATCAAGGGCATAGCCCTCGCTCATCAGAAAAAGGGCAAGCACATTATTACGTCGCGAATAGAACACCCCGCGGTAATCAAGACGTGTCAGGCTCTCGAAAAGCAAGGTTTTGAAGTTACGTATCTCGACGTGGACAACGAGGGACTTATATCGTTAGACGAGCTTGAAAAGAGCATAAGAGAGGATACAATCCTCATAAGCGTTATGACGGCAAACAACGAGGTCGGTACAATCGAGCCTATCCGCAAAATAGGTGAAATCGCACATAAACACGGCGTATTATTCCATACCGACGCGGTACAGGCTATCGGCAACGTGCCTATCGACGTAGTAAAAGACAATATCGACTTGCTGAGTATGAGCGGACATAAGTTTTACGGTCCAAAGGGCGTAGGCGTACTTTACAAACGCAACGGCTTGAGAATAGGCAGATTTATGGACGGCGGAGAGCAGGAAAGAAATATGCGTGCTTCCACGATAAACACTCCCGCAATCGTAGGTCTCGGTAAAGCTATCGAAAACGCCGTAAACAATATGGACAAAAACAACAAGCACGTAGCCGAAGTGAGAGATTACTTCGTAAAAGAAGTGCAGTCCAAGATAAAGGATATTTACTTCAACGGACCTAAGGATATGTCCAAAAGACTTCCTTCCAACGCAAACTTCAGTTTTGAGTACATCGAGGGAGAATCCATTCTGATGCTACTGGATATGGCGGGAATAGCCGTATCGAGCGGGTCGGCTTGTTCGTCGGGTTCGCTCGAGCCGTCTTACGTACTGCTTTCCATAGGCGTACCTATAGAAGTCGCACACGGTTCGATAAGATTTTCTTTCGGCAAAAACAATACTCTCGAAGAGGCAAAATACACTGTTGACAAACTCGTGGAGACGGTAGACAGATTGAGAGAAATGTCGCCGCTTTTCAAAGAAATAAAAGGAGATAAGAAGTATGTATAACGAAAAAGTAAGAGAAGCGTTCGCTCATCCCAAGAACGTAGGATTTATAGAAGACGCAGACGGCGTAGGTAAAGTAGGCAACGCTACCTGCGGAGATATAATGGAAATATCTTTGAAGATTAAGAACGACGTAATCGTAGACGCCAAATTCAGGACGTTCGGCTGCGCTGCGGCTATCGCAACCAGTTCTACCGCTACCGAAATGGTAAAGGGCATGACAATAGATGAGGCTTTGAAACTCACCAACTCGCAGGTAGTTAAAGAACTCGAAGGACTTCCTCCTCAAAAAATACATTGCAGCGTACTTGCAGAAGAGGCTATCAAAGAAGCAATCAACGATTACAGAAACAAAAAGAAATAAGGTAAAAATTACCACGCGCAAAGTGTTTGTATCCTGAACTTAAAAATTAAGGCGGGCACATACTATTCACAGGAGGTGACAGTATGAAAAAACTCGCTCTTATGGTAGGTTTCGGCGCGGGCGTAATGACCGCCGTGCTTGCCGGTGTCAGAATGAAACACAGTGTTCTTGACAGAGGTAGAAAAATGCTCAAGGACAAGATAATCAAAATTCTCGACTGACAAAAATAAAAATATGCCGTTCAAGACGGCATATTTTTTATTGATTTTTTAAATCGCGATTGAATTTTACTTTCTGAAATCGGGATGGCAGTAAGTGTTTTCTATTGACGGGGGAGCAATGTATTCGGGATTTTTGGCGTTGGTTTCGAAGATGAAATTATCCGCGTTTTGAGACGCGATTTTCAAAGATTCGGGAGTTCTTACCGTCCAAGCTATGATTTTTAAATTCTTATTGAGAGTGCAGAGTTTGCGATAATACTTCGAGGGAAGATTGTCTATGCCGACGGCATAAAAATCTACGAATTTGTAATGTCTGAACAATCTTACCGCCAGTTTGTTGAGAATATATACGTCGCAAAGCTGACCCAGAATTATCTCGGGGTGATGCTTGTGCCACCATCTTACGACGTTGAAGTCAAAGGATTCGATACAGAATTTTCCCTTGTAATCCTTGAGTGCTTCCCATACTTTTTGGCAGGTAGCGTTTACTTTGTGAGTACGCTTTATCTCTATGACGAGATTGACTTTGCCGTCTACGAGCGTAAGCACCTCTTTAAAACGAGGTATGGAGTAGTCAGTACCGTAGAGCTTGTATTCGTCCAGGCGCGAAGTGTCTACTTTGCGTACGGTACCTTTTTTGCCGCAAGTGCGTTTGATAAACAAATCGTGGTGCACGATTAGTTCGTCGTCTTTTGTGAGATATACGTCAAATTCTATTCCGTATCCGTGTTCAATTGCCTGCTCGAATGCGCCCAGGCTGTTTTCGGGGTAAATTTTGTTGTCGTGCAAACCTCTGTGAGTAATAACCTTTTGCGTAAGCCACAAAGTATCTTTGTTCATAATCGTTTCTCCTGTAATAGCACGTCTTAATTATGCTCAATATCCTAGATTTTCATTGATTATTACGACGTGAACTTGTTGTTGGAATTTGGTAGGGTGGTGCGAGATAAGAGTTGCGTTGCAGATGCAGTCGGGACTGTCGCAATAGCAACACTCTCCCGACGTAGCGCAAGGCGTGTTTCTGCCAAGTCTTTTGGTATTGAGAGGAGCGGCTACGTTGCGCACTCTCGCTATCGCGCTTTCAAGGTCCGGTGTAATTTTGTTGACTCCCAGCACGTAAACTACTTTCTTTACGCCGAAGCAAAGGGCGGATATTCTGTTTGCCGAGCCGTCGATATTGACGAAATCTCCGTCTTCGGTCAATGCGTTGGTTGAGGACATATACCAATCTGCGGACCCTGCAAGTTGATATACCTTGTCTTTAAGCTCGGGTGCTACGAGCGAGTGGCTGTATACAGTCACGCCTTTGTCTTGCAGTTTTTTGTCGAGAGAAAGCCCGCTTACCGTCATGCTTCCGCCTATGCCTACGCTTTGCGAAGCGGGAATAAGGTCTAGTATGTATTTGCAAGCGTCTTGCGAGTTGTCGAAGTATGCGGGCAAAAAGCCTCTTCTTTTGAGATTGCCGATTACTTTTTGAATATCCATAAGATACCTCCGAGTCTGTATATAAATATTATACTAAATATATTTGCTAAAATCTATATTTTTTTATATAATAAAACAAAAAAGAGTTTTTGAGGAAAGTTATGCCCGAAAATCAGGAAAATATAAGAAATTTTTGCATAGTTGCTCATATTGACCACGGCAAGAGCACTCTGGCGGACTGTATTATGGACGTTACTCATACCGTAGCCAAGCGCGACGCCAAAGAGCAGCTTCTCGACAGTATGGACATAGAGAGGGAGCGCGGCATTACCATAAAGCTTACTCCCGTGACTATGAAATATAATTATAAGGGCAAAGAATATACTTTTAATCTTATAGATACGCCCGGACACGTGGACTTCACGTACGAAGTTTCGCGCTCGCTCAAGGCGTGCGAAGGCGCGATACTCATAGTAGACGCGTCGCAGGGTATTGAGGCACAGACGCTCACAAACGTGTATCTCGCGCTTGACAATGACCTGGAGATTTTGCCCGTAATCAACAAAATCGACCTTCCCTCAGCCCGTCCCGACGAAGTGAAAAAAGAGATAGAAGACGTCATAGGTCTCGACGCAGAGAATGCACCGCTTATATCTGCAAAAGAATGTATCGGCATAGAAGAGCTTCTGACGCAGGTTATCGAGCTTTTGCCTCCGCCTAAAGGAGATTTTCATAAGCCTTTCAAGGCACTTATATTCGATTCGTATTATGACAGCTACAAGGGCGCGATATCTTTTATAAGAGTTTTTGACGGAGAGGTAAAGCAGGGCGACAGAATAAGAATGTGCGTAACAGGTAAGGAATTCGAAGTTACCGAAGTGGGTATTTTCGTGCCTAAGATGCAGTCTAAGGACAGCTTGTCGGCAGGCGAAGTAGGTTATCTTTGCGCAAGCATAAAAAATGTCAGCGATACCAAAGTAGGCGATACCATACTTATGGCAGATGACAGAATTACAAAGCCTTTGGAGGGTTACAAAGAAGCTTCTCCTATGGTCTTTTCGGGTATTTATCCCGCCGACGGCTCGAAGTACAACGACTTGAAAGACGCGCTTGAAAAACTCAAACTCAACGACGCTTCGCTTATGTACGAGCCTGAGGTTTCTACTGCACTCGGATTCGGTTTCAGATGCGGTTTTCTGGGACTTTTGCATATGGAAATCATACAGGAGAGGCTGGAGAGAGAATTCGACCTCGACTTGGTTACTACCGCACCTAGCGTTTCTTACAAGGTTGTAAAGACTTCGGGAGAGGTTGACGTGGTTTCCAATCCTTCCAATCTTCCTCCCGCGGGAGAGATAGACCATATGGAAGAGCCTGTCGTCAACGCGTTTATATACACGCCCCCCGAATACGTAGGCTCGATTATGGAGCTGTGTCAGGATAAGAGAGGAGAGTTTATCAATCTCACGTATCTCGAAACTACGAGAGTGCGCATAGATTACGTAATGCCTCTCAACGAAATCATATACGACTTTTTCGATTCGCTCAAATCGCGTACGAGAGGTTATGCCAGCCTTGACTACGAGATATCGGGTTACAAGAAAAGCGACCTCGTCAAACTGGATATACTTCTCAACGGCGAGATTTGCGACGCACTGAGCCTTATCGTACACAAGGACAAGGCTTATGCAAGAGGAAGAGGCATTGCCGAAAAACTCAAGGACGTTATCCCCAGACAGCTTTTCGAGATACCTATACAGGCGGCAGTCGGCGGCAAGGTCATTGCCAGAGAGACAGTCAAAGCTATGAGAAAAGACGTGCTTGCGAAATGTTACGGCGGTGATATCACGCGTAAGAAAAAGTTGCTCGAGAAGCAAAAAGAAGGCAAGAAGAGAATGCGTCAGGTAGGCTCGGTAGAAGTGCCCAGTGAAGCGTTTATGACTATTCTCAAAATAGACAACTGACAAAATAAAGGGACATAGTCCCTTTTTGTCTTGAAAATACCAAACAATCAAGGCTACAAAATTTATTCAAGAGGATAATAGAATAATTTAAGGCGGCGCGATATGGACGACAGAAAAAGTCTGGGAATTTATATACACATACCTTTTTGCAGGTCGAGGTGCATATACTGCGACTTTACTTCTTGCGTGGGTGACGAAATGGCAAGGGTAAAGTACTGCGATTATCTGAAAAAAGAGATATGTCTTGCCGCGCAAAAATACTCAAAGGATTATACGGTAGATACGCTTTATTTGGGCGGCGGCACTCCGTCTTTGCTCAATAAAGAGAGCTTTTGCGATATAGCAAAGTGCGTGAAGGATAACTTCGATTGCAAATTAAAAGAGTTTTCCGTAGAAGTGAATCCATGTACCGCAACGCGGGAAAAATTCGAGGCTTTTCAAAAAGCGGGCGTAACGCGAGTAAGCATAGGAGTACAGTCTTTTGACGACAAACTTCTGAAAATGCTGGGAAGAGCGCACGACAGAGAATGTGCCGTTGGTGTAATAAAACTAGCAAAGGAATATCCTTTCGAGGTCAGTGCGGACTGTATGACGGGACTTCCAGAGCAAAGAAAAGAAGACGTAGAAGAGTTTGCTGAGGTAGCGGCGGCATTGCATACCGACCACGTTTCGGTATATATGCTTAGCGTAGAGGACGGTACAGAGCTCAGCCGTCTTATCGAAAAAGGTATGCTTACGCCAAAGAACGACGACGAGGTAGCAGAGCTTTACGATACCGCGTG
The DNA here is from genome assembly GCA_944380355.1 of uncultured Christensenellaceae bacterium. Taxonomy (GTDB): domain Bacteria; phylum Bacillota; class Clostridia; order Christensenellales; family UBA3700; genus RACS-045. Next base: position 73,438 of record CALWHJ010000001.1, on the reverse strand, counting down.
CAAGGCTCTTAAAGAAAAGGGATATGAGCGTTATGAGATATCCAATTTTGCAAAGGACGGCAAAGTCAGCCTTCACAATCTCAGATACTGGAGAAGACAGGATTATCTGGGGCTGGGGCTATCCGCCCATTCGCTGCTCGGCAATATAAGGACTTTCAATCCGAGTACTTTCGAAGAATACTATAGCAGTATCGACGAGGGAGTATTGCCTGCTAAGACAGAGGATATTATCGACGAGGACGGACAGAAAGAAGAGTTTGTAATGCTGGCTTTAAGGCTTAAAGAGGGCATAGACGTCGATAAATACAACACGCTTTTCGGCGGAGATTTCAAAGAAGAATACAAGTACGCGCTAACTAAAGACGCGCGATATCTGCACATAAACGACAAGAGGGTAGCGATAAAAGACGAGTATTTGTCGGTAATGAACGGCATAATAGTGGATTTTCTAAAATAGAACGTACAAAAGGAAAGGCGAATTTCAAACGTTGCCATAATAAATCCGATTAAAGACTTTGCGCTTGCAGTCTGAATTTAAAATATAAATATCCGATAAGACAAAGAGGAAGGTTATGCCTTCCTCTTCGCTTTTTGATGATTAGTTGTTCTTGACAAAAGTGGTGTTGTTGCAGTTGGGGCAAGGGGGCATCTTGTCGTCGCTGCCCAATCTGAGGTCAAAACCGCAGTTGGTGCAGGTGTAACAACCCTTGCCGGGCTTTTCACCCGTGCTAAACTTTGCGTTCATCAGTACTACCTCCTTATGTTGGTACTAAAATTATTTTCAAATTCTTCAAGTATATACAGCCGTTTTCATAAAAAATGAATTACACGGTTTTTACAAAAGTTAGTCATCAGATAACTTTTTGCAAAATCTATGGACAAGGGAGCTTTTGTGTTATATAATATAGCTATGGAAACGCAAAAATCTCCCGACTTTATCGCGCAAGAGAATAGCGGAGAAAAATCAGACAATAAAAAAGATTACAATTCAAAGTGGTCGGCAAAGTTTTATAAGTATTTCTCTTTGCTATCCTTTTTCGTATACTACATAAACTGTACGGTGAGGATATTCACGCGGGCGGCGGATTACTACCGCCTGAAGGGCGTAAATTCGATAGGTTCGTATTTCAAAATAGCTTTCGACGTTACGCTGTGGGGAGAAACGGCGCGTGCGGTATTCGACTGGTACACGATTACGCTGTTGATATTTTTGCTGATATACGCGATAGTTTTTTTTATAATTTTTGCGAGATTTTCTCCTAAGAGAAAAAAGACTTTCAAATATTTCAAAAAGAGTTTTTCTCTTGCAAGAAAGTTTTTAAAAGTAATCAATATCGCGCTGACGATAGTAGTTTTGATAAATACGGCACAGCTTACGTCAAACGATATTGCGGGCAGGGGAGATAAGTTTACTTTCGCGATATCGGTATTCTCGCTGTTTTTTGCGTTGATACAGATAGCTTTGTCGATAGCTACGTGGGTGATTAGCGCAAAGATTAAAAGAAAGTATAAGAATTATAAGGAAAAGGTCAGCGGAGTCAGCTACGTAATTAGCAGATATATTGCTCCCAACGTAAGACGCCGACAGACCGTCAAAGCCGTCGAAGGAGCCGGAGAAACCATAGGTACGGTCGGGCATACCGACGGAGGAGAGAGCACGGGAGAAGTGATTTCCGACTCGGAACAAATCTCAGAAGAACAAAGCGGAGTAGCAGAGCATATGGACAACAAAAATAAGCCTAAATCGACTATAGCGCAAAAGCTTGCGAAAATCAAGAGCAGATTTTTGCGTACTCTTGCCGCGCTTTCGCTGACAGACAAGGAAGCGGACGAAGCTATGAAAGCAAGTGAAGAAGAGGAAAACGCAAAGGCGGAGAATCTTGACGATACCGAAAGATTTGAAAGCGACTATATGAAAAACCGTCAAAGCACGTCAGACAATTCGTCGCGCGACAGCTCTGACGAGCAGGCTGCAAGCGACGTAATCGTACCCGACGATAAGAGCGTATCCATATCGGTGGACGAAGAATACGTAGAGAGATACAAACGCCGCAAAGCGGAAAAGAGAAAAGAAAGCGTGGACGACGTAAAGAAAAAGCTGGGCGACTTTGGAGATAAGGTAGACGAAGCGGGAAACAAATTTACCGAAAACATAAAGAGTGCTTACAAAAAAGTCAAGTCAAAAATTAAACCTGCCAAAAACAAGCAGTCTAAGCAAAAACAGTCCGAAGACGCGTCTGACGAAGACGGTATGGCAGAAGAAAATATAAAAAACGCTGACTGAGGTGAAAAATGGCGAGTTTGTACAAAAGCGGAGAAGATTATCTCGAGGCGGTACTGTTTATCGAACAGCAAAAAGGCAGAGTGCGTTCGGTCGATATTGCAAAATATCTGGGCGTATCCAAGCCCAGCGTAAACAAGGCGTTGAGTATTTTGCAGGAAATGGGATACGTCAATAAGCCCGATTACGGCGACGTAACGATAACGGACGAGGGAAGAAAAAAGGCACAGACGGTTGCGCTCAAACACAAGGCGCTCACGAGACTTCTGACAGACGTGCTGGGCGTTGCTCCCGAAATCGCTGATAAAGACGCCTGCAAAATCGAGCATGACATCAGCGAAGAGACTACAAAAAAGCTTATAGAGTATCTCAACAAACTGGAGGTATAAAATGTACGGATTGCTTTCGGTGCAGACGTCATATCCCAACGTCAACGTGGGAGACGTAAAATTTTATTTAATTGCCAGCGTACTGGTAATAGTGCTTTTTGTAATGTTTTTTCTTTTTTCAAAGACAAAGAAGTTTAAAATGCGTAAGCGCGAAGAGATAAAAAGTCAAAAGGACGTTTACGTAAACCCCCGCATTATAAGAGTGGCAAAGAAGGATATCGACAAAGAGCTTTACGATACTGCATCGAAAAGCCAATCCAATAGCGCAAAACGCAGTGCATAATAACGAAAGACGGCGCAAATTGATTTTGCGCCTTATTTTTTACTCTTTTCGTTTGACATAAAATTTATTTATCAATATAATAGTAGCAATCACTGTATTTGGGAGGTTTGTATGGAAGAGCAATTCCATTCTACTGCCGAAGAAGAGCAGAAAACAGCCCAAGTGGAAGAAGTAGTTACAAACCCACAAAGCCAAGACGCCGACAAAGAAGACAAAGTATCGGACGCGCCCAAAGCGCAAAACAAGTTTTGGCAAATTACCAAAAAACTTTCAAAGAGATGGTTCATTGACGCCTTTACGGGGATGTCGCAGGGCCTTTTCGTCACATTGATTGCAGGTACGATTTTTACTACGCTGGGTCAATACATTTTCACGGAAAACAACGCAATAGGCAGACTGTTGGTTATGGTGGGCAGGATAGCGTCCTTGCTTATGGGCGCGGGTATCGGCGCGGGTATAGCTTACAGACTCAAGATGCCGCCGCTTGTAGTGCTTGCGACCATAGTCGCGGGCTTTATAGGTGCGTGGGCGGACGTGGTCATTACTGCGGGCACAACGTCAAACGCTGTATACACTCTCGTAACGGGATTGTCGTCGGCTGCCGGCGTGACAAAACCCGGTAATCCTATCGGCGCGTACGTAACGGCACTTATGGCGTGCGAGCTGTCGGGGCTTGTTGCGGGCAAGACTAAACTCGATATCATACTCATACCGATAGTATGTCTTGTAGTGTCGATAGTCGGCGCGTATGTATCCTATCCTTTTATATGGCTTATCAATATGCTCGGCAAGGGAATTGCGCTCGCTACGAATTTCACACCTTTCTTTATGGGCATAGTCATCGCCGTAATAATGGGAATTTTGCTTACGTTGCCTACGTCGAGCGCGGCTATATGGGTAGCAATCGCTACGCCTATACTTGCGGGCAGCGACCCCGTACAGATATCCGCTATGTATATAGCGGGCGGTGCAGCTACGGTAGGTTGCGCTTGTCATATGGTAGGCTTTGCGGTAATGTCGTTCAGAGAAAATAAATGGGGCGGTCTGGTATCGCAGGGAATAGGTACTTCTATGCTTCAAATACCCAACGTAATGCGCAATCCACGCATACTTTTGCCTCCTACGATAGCCAGCGCGATATGCGGACCTTTGTCCACTTGTCTGTTCAAGCTCAAGTGCGGCGCGTCGGGCGGCGGTATGGGTACCAGCGGACTTGTAGGCGTGATAGACATAATTACGACTACACCTCAGCAAGGCGGCAAAATATGGGTAATGGTTTTGGGAGTAATCCTGCTTATGTTTGTACTGCCGGCAGTACTCAGCTGGGCGTTCTGTCTTTTGTTCAGAAAGGTAAAATGGATAAAGGACGGCGATTTGACTTTGCCTGATTGATAAGAGAAAATCCGCTGTGCGGAAAACTTCCGTAATATGAATTTTAAGCCGATACGTCCTTTACATAAAGGCAAAAACAAAAAAAGGTGCTTATTATAAGTGCCTTTTTCGTATTATTGTAGTATAATGTATTCATAATTAAATTCGGAGGCAGATATGCAAGTAAAGAGCAGAGATAAAATAGACGACAAATACAAATGGCGGCTCGAAGATATGATAGCCGACGATAAAGAGTGGCAGACTCTTTTTGACGAGGTGCGCGAAGAGGGCAAGGCAATCGAGCGTTTTCAAGGTAAACTCAAGGACGCGCAAAACATTCTCGAGTGCTTGCGTGCGGACGATTCTTTGAGCGAAAAACTCGAAAGACTTTACGTATATACCAAAATGCGCAAGGACGAGGATTGCTCGGTAGAAAAGTATCTCGCTATGAGCGACAAGGTGGAAAACCTTTGCGTGGAGCTGTCTACGCTTTCGGCTTTCGTCAATCCCGAATTGTCCGCTCTCGATAAGGAGTTTTTGCTGGACTTGTCAAAGAGAGAGGAGTTTTCCGATTACTCTTACACTTTAGTATGTATAGCTAAGCGAAAGGAACATTCTCTTTCCACGGCGGAAGAAACCATACTTGCCAAAACAGGACTCTTCAGCGGAATATTCAAGGACGCCTTCGGAATGTTCGATAATCTCGATATAAAGTTCGAACCCTTTAAGGACTCTCAGGGAGAGGAAGTAAAACTCTCTCACGGCTTGTACTCGCTGTATATGCAATCCCCTTCGAGAGAGGACAGAAAAAAAGCTTTCGAGAGTATGTTCAATGCCTACAAGGATATGATTAATACCGTTTCTATGTTGTATATAGGCAACGTCAAAAAGAACGTATTCTATACTCAGGTGAGAAAGTATCAGAGTTGTCTAGACCGCGCTACGAGCTCGGAAGACGTACCCGTAGCAGTCTACGAAAAGCTCACCAAGTGCATAGACGGCGCACTCTCGGGACTTCACAGATATATGAGTTACAGAAGAAAGGCGCTGGGTTACAAGACTTTGCATATGTACGATTTGCACGTGCCTATCGTCAGCGGAAGCGAAAAAGCGGTGGAGTATCCCGAGGCTTGCCGACTCGTAAAAGACGCATTAAAGCCTATGGGACAAGAATACGCTCAGCTTCTCGACAAGGCGTTTGGCGAAGGCTGGATTGACGTGTACGAAAATAAGGGAAAGCGCAGCGGTGCGTACAGCTGGGGCTGTTACGGCGTTCATCCCTACGTGCTTCTCAACTATCAGAAGACCACTCACGACGTATTCACGATTGCGCACGAATTAGGACACGCGATGCACAGTTATTATTCAAATACCACTCAACCTTTTGCCAAAGCGGAATATAAGATTTTCGTAGCGGAAGTGGCTTCTACGGTCAACGAAGTATTGCTTTTGAGACACCTCCTCAAAACTGCCGAGGGAGAGGAGAAAAAATATCTCTTGTCGTATCTTTTGGATATGTTCAGGACTACCGTATTCCGTCAGACGCAGTTTGCAGAATTTGAGTACGAGGCGCATACGTTAGCCGAAAAAGGAGAGGCTCTCAACGCACAGACACTCAATGCAATCTACAAAAAACTCAATGACAAATACTATCTTACCGACGGCGTAGCGGACGATGAGCTCATACAGTACGAGTGGGCGCGTATCCCTCATTTTTACAATGCGTTTTACGTATACAAGTACTCTACGGGTATGATAAGCGCGATATGCATTGCCGACGATATACTCAACAAGGGCGATAGCGCGGTAGAGGAATACAAGAAGTTTTTGAAGGCGGGCGGAAGTATGCCTCCCGTGGAAATTCTCAAACTTGCAGGCGTAGACCTCACGACGGATAAGCCTTACGTGCAGGCAATGAAAGTATTCGAAGACACTTTGAGTGAACTTGAGAAACTCGGCTGAGCGGTTTGAGACGGATTCAAATGTATGAAATACCTTGACGAAAAAACTCTTTTATACTAATATAGAGAGTAGGAGTTAATATGGCAGAAAAAGCAAATCAGAAGACAATCAGAAATTATCCCTGTTCGGTTGAGGCGGAGCAGGCAGTCCTCGGCGCGATAATAAGCGACAACGATGTTGCCAACCGCATTGCGTGCAACATACAGGAAGACGATTTTTATACGAGCATATACAAAAAGATATTCTCTCAGATAAAGAAGCTCATCAATCAGAATAAGCCCGTAGACCTCGTAATGCTTGCCAGCAGTCTCGAGAGAGAGGGCGTGCTTCAGGAAGTGGGCGGCGTAACCACGCTCGACGAATTGCTCGACAGTATACCTTCTACTGCCAATATCGACTATTACGTCAATATTCTCAAGAAAAACTCTGTTTTGAGAAAAGTCATCACCAATTGCCGCGACATAATAGATACGGCATACAAAGAGGACGATGCAGAAAAGGTGCTTGCCGTAGCGGAAGCTTTGATATACAAGATATCCGAAAACAACGAATCGTCAGAACTTGCGCATATCTCCAACGCAACGGTAGAGGTAATGGAGAGAATAGAGAAAGCTTACAGCGAAAGCGGCTCGCAGGGCGGACTTAAAGTAGGTTTTAAAAATCTTGACGAAGCTACCAACGGCTTTATGCCCGGTCAGATGATAGTACTTGCCGCGCGACCCGGTTGCGGTAAAACTTCGTTCGCAATGAATATGGTTACGAACATAGCGTCGAGAAAGGACAGCAAGGAAGTAATCGCAGTATTCGACCTGGAAATGTCTGCTGTCGAACTTGTATTCAGAATGATGTCCAACGTAGCGGGCATAGATTCGAGAGATATACAGAACGGTCTGGAAAACAAAGAAGGACTGGACAAGGTATGGCTTGCTCAGGACGTGCTTAAAAATTCCAACGTATACATAGACGACTCCGCAATGATTACGTGCGAGCAGATAATGTCCAAGTGCCGCAGACTCAAGGCACAGAAGGGCAGACTGGATTTTGTCGTAATCGACTATTTACAGCTTATATCCCCCAGCTCGAACACCGCTTCCAGAAGCAAAAACGAGCAAGTCGGAGAGATATCACGTTTTATAAAATTGCTTGCAAAGGAACTCAAAGTGCCCGTACTCATTCTTTCGCAGATGTCGCGTAATATCGACAACCGTGACGACAAGACTCCTAAGCTGAGCGACTTGAGAGAGTCGGGAAGTATCGAGCAGGACGCGGATATAGTAGCATTCCTTACCGACGGAGAGTTTGCCGTAGACGACGGAAAGACGGCAATTACGCTTATGATTGCAAAACACAGAAACGGCTCGATAGGCGAATTGTATTTTGAGTGGGACAAGAGCCAGATGCGCTTTAAACCTACGGTTGCCAACAGGATAATTCCTCAGAGCACTCAGCACGCCGACGCTCCTCAGGAAAGCGTTGCGGAAGCCATGTCGGGTTATGACGTTCCTCCCGAGGAAATTCCCGACGGCTACGTGGATATGAGCGAATTGGGCTGAGAGTGACAATGATATTTTTGACTCGCGTCTACTTGCAGACGCTGTCTTAAGCGAATAAAAATAAATCAAAGGACTGCAATACGCGGTCCTTTCGGCTTTTCATATCTTACAGTCTGCCCGCATATACTTAGCGTAGGAGAAGACGTATGAGTTACGATAAAGAGGTTTTTAAAAAATTAAAACGCGGTGCGGACGGACTTAGCAATATTTATAAAGTTACGTTGGCAAAGGATTATGCGGTAGTCGAAGGACATAAGGGGGTATTGTACTTTTCAAATGACAAGATAGTATTGAGACTTAAATCGTCCTCTGCCGTTACGCTCGAGGGAAAGGGATTGAGCATTGCCGCAAGTCAGAAAGAGGAGATAATAATCAAAGGTAAGGTGCTCAGCGTAACTGTCGGGGAGGAAAAGATATGAGATATACCCGCATAGAGTGCGAAGAGAGAAACGCTTCGCGTTTGCTAAATACTTTTCTCGACAAAAAAGTAAGAATAAAAAACCTTAAGAGTAAGGACGGGAAACTTACTTTTTGCATAGACGATAAAAATCTCAAAACCGTAACGCAAGTGCTTTCCGCTCAGCGAATGGAATACCGCGTATTGAAAAGAGGGGGAGCGTATCTTGCGAAAAAGACGGCTTTGAGATATCTTTCTTTGGTTATTTGCGCTCTAATAGCCGTCATAGGAATATGTCTTGGTACCAAAGTGTGTTTAGGTGTTGAGATAGAGTGTGCCGACGGTACTCAGAGAGTACAGATTATGCAGATTCTCGACGAATTCGGCTATAAGAAATATTCACGTAAGACTTCGCTCGACACCAAAGCTCTGTCCTACGCCATAACTTCGGAAGTGGACGATATAGGATTTGCGAATTGTTATTTTGAGGGCGGAATACTTAAGATAGAGGTGCAAAACGTACATAGCGACGAAACTCCCGAGAGTTACTCCCGCATAGTCGCTTCTTGCGACGGAATTATTACGCGCGTGCTTGTATATTCGGGTACTGCACTCGTAAAAGCGGGTGACGTAGTCAAGGCGGGAGACGTGCTTATCGACGGATACATAGACACCTATCCCGACACTGAGGACAATGAGCGCATAGCCGTAGAGGCAGCAGGCGAAGTATATGCCGAATGCGCTTATTCGGCACGCGTTACGCTGAGTGAAAAAGCTTTGGAAAGAGTGCGTACCGGCAATTCGTATAAGAATACTCAGATATACGTTTTCGGAAAGCCTATAGGCAAAGCGCACGTGCCAAAGTATGACGCATACGAAAGCGTCAGCGAGAGCAAGACTTTCGGTTCGGTTGTTCCTATAAAGGCGGTAACTACTACGTACTACGAAGTGGAAGAGAGGGAAACAACGCTTTCTCAGGAGCAAATAGACGAGCAAATTACCGTGTACGAAATGCAACTTTGGCAAGAATTGCCTCCACAAGCAAAACTTCTAAATAATTATACTTTGCGCAAAAGGGTAGACAATTTGCATATAATAGATATATACTATATTGTAGAACAAGCTATTTGTCAAGGAGTGTAACTATTATCAAAGTCGAAATCGAAGTTAAGGATTTGCAAGACGCTATTGCCCTTTTCGGCAATCACGACGAAAACGCAAATTATCTTAGAAAGCGTTTCGGGGTAAATATCAATTTATTCGGCGGCGCGGTTGTAGTCGAAGGCGAAGACGAAAAGGTCGACAAATGTTGCACCTTGATAAAACTGTTGCTGGAAAAATCCAAAACCAACGCTGTCAATAAAGCGTTTATAAGGTTTTGTGCGGAGATAGCGGAAAACGGCGAAGAGGACAGGTTTGACGAACTTTTCAAGGTTATTGCCGTTACCGCCAAAGGTAAACCCGTAAAGTGTAAGACGTACGGACAAGCCAAGTATGTCGAAGCAATCAGAAACAATCCGATAGTATTCGGTATCGGACCCGCAGGTACGGGAAAGACTTATCTTGCCGTAGCTCTAGCGGTCACGATGTATAAAAATAAGGCCGTAGATAAAATCATTCTTACGCGACCTGCCGTCGAGGCGGGCGAAAAACTCGGCTTTTTACCCGGCGATTTGGGAGCAAAGGTAGACCCCTATCTCAGACCGCTTTACGATGCCCTGCAAGAGATGTTCGGGCTTGAAGTTTATTCCAGACTTATTGAAAAAGGTGTTATCGAAATCGCTCCTCTCGCTTATATGCGCGGACGCACGCTTTCCAACGCGTTCATTATTCTGGACGAAGCTCAGAACACTACCAAAGAACAGATGAAGATGTTCTTGACGAGAATGGGCGAGGGTAGCCGTATAGTGGTTACGGGAGATTCCACTCAGATAGATTTGCCCGACAACAAGACTTCGGGACTTCTGCACGCGTCGGCTATTCTCAAGGATATCGAGGGGATAGAAATAGTTAATCTTAAGGCAAAAGATATCGTACGTAACGATTTGGTACAAGCAATCGTCAAAGCGTACGAAAAGAGTATAAACAATGAGGAAAAGGTAATTTAAGATGAAAATTGACAAAAAGCAGGTTCTTACTACCGCGGGAAGATTGGCGGGTATTTTCGTACTCACTTTCTTTATGATGGTTTTTTCGGTAGCCTGTATCGCTAAGGACTTCAGTATATTTTCCTTTTACAAGGTTTACCTGCCCCTGACGGTAATAGTATATCTGCTGATGGTTACTCTGTATATTTATATCGTTAGATTCGACAAGCACGCCGAGGAATATATATCGGTGGGCAAAAGATGTCTTATATGTTATTCGATAATCTTTATTGCGGTAGTCGTATCGTCGGTATTGTACAGTTTCTTTACTCCTTACGCAATAGTTATGTCGTCCGTAACGATGATGGTAACCGTGCTTTCCAACAAAAAGCTGGGTATCGTAACGACTTTTATTGCTATGGGCACGATGATGGCGGTATTTATGTCGAGTACATACGTGCTTCAGCCTGAGGAATTCAGCACCGCAATAGTGGGAAGTCTTATAGTTTCGATGATTACGAGTATGTTTATGAATATCCTCGTAGGCAGAGAATACAGTCGTCTGCGTCTTACGTGGGGTACGATTTTGCTGGGACTTGCGATGACTCCTCTTGCGGGACTGTACAACTATTTTGCGCAAAACGGCACTGCCGCAAGCGTAGGCGGAGCAATGTTCGGAAGTTTGATAGGAAATATGCTTTCCGTGGCAATATTCCTCATATTCCTTCCTCTTTACGAAACGCTGTTTTCCGTATGGACAAACTTCAAGCTTGCAGAAGTATGTTCTCCTACTCAGCCGCTTCTCAAAGAGCTTAAGGAGAAGGCTCCCGGTACTTACAATCACTCTGCGAGCGTAGCAAACCTCGCCGAAAGCTGTGCAAACGCTATAGACCTCAATCCTTATATGGCGAGAGCTTGCGCATACTTCCACGACATAGGCAAGATGAACAATCCCGAGTACTTCGTCGAAAACCAGACCGACGGCAAAAACCCTCACGACGACCTTATACCCGAGGTTAGCGTAAACGTAATTACGGGACACGTAAAGGACGGCGTGGAAATTTTGAAAGCCAACCGTATGCCCGATACTATAATCAAGGCGGCATACGAGCATCACGGCGACTCTACAATATCTTACTTCTACTCCAAGGCGCAAGGTATTACGGAGGGAGAGCTCAGTAATTACACCTACCGTTACGACGCGCACAAACCTACCACGCGTTACAGCGCGCTCATTATGATATGCGATATATGCGAAGCAATGCTGAGAGCAAAGCCCGCAGAGGATTACGAGCAGCTCAAGCAAATCGTAGACGGCGTAATACGTACCAAAATGAAAGAGGGTATGCTTGACGAATGCGCGCTGACCATAAAGGATTTGTCACTGATTAAAAACACTATATGCGACGTTGTGCCTTATACTATGCACAAGAGAATAGATTACGACAAGGCCAAGGAAAAGAGATGATAGAAATTTTCGACGAAACGGGCAGCGAGCTCGACAATAAACTCATATACGAAGTTTTCGCTGCTGTGGCAAAAGAGTTTTGCCTTCCCGACAATGCGTATGTCGAATTGACCGTTGCGGACGGAGAGACGATACGCGAGGTAAACAGAGAGTACAGAAACGTCGACAGCGTTACGGACGTGCTGTCATTTCCCAATCTTGAAGTAAAGTTGCCTTTTAAAGCCGAGGACTATCCCGACGATGTGGATATGGCTACGGGAGAATTGACGCTGGGGGAAATAATGCTTTGTTACGACAGAGCAGTAGAGCAAAGCAAAGAATACGGGCACAGCGTAGAAAGGGAGTGCGCATATCTCGTATTGCACGGACTGTTGCACCTTTTGGGATTCGACCATATCGAAGAGAGCGACAGAGTCAAAATGCGTGATGAGGAAGAAAAGATTCTGACTGATTTGGGTATTACCCGCGACTGAGGGTAACCGCTCGCAAAAATCCTACTTGCGATAATTTGCAAAAAACAGACTAAACACAGACACAAAAGGGAAGAATATGAAAGCAGGTTTCGTATCGTTGATAGGCAAGCCCAATGCGGGCAAATCCACTCTCACCAATACTTTGGTGGGGGAGAAAGTTTCTATCGTCAGCTGGAAACCTCAGACTACCCGCAATAAGATTCTAGGTATTATGAACGGAGAGGATTATCAGATAGTCATAGTCGATACTCCCGGAGTGCATAAGGCTAAAAACGCGCTTTCAAAATATATGATGAAGAGCGTGGAAAAAGGGCAGGAAGGTTCTGAAGTAATCGTCTACGTCTCAGCTATGGACAAAAAGCCTGACGATACCGACAGAGAGTATATTGCCAAATACGCGGGCAAGAAAACGCCTCTCATCATAGTACTCAACAAATGCGACGAAGTGGAGAGAGAAGCAATCGTCGGCAGAATAAACGAATTCAAGGATATTCAAGGCGTTGACAGCATTATTCCCGTAAGCGCATTGACAGGCAAAAACGTGGATATGTTGACTCAAAGACTTCTCGAGCTTCTTCCCGAAGGAGAGAGATACTTCGACGAAGATATGTATACAGATAAATCAGTAAGATTTATGGTAAGCGAAATCGTCAGAGAAAAAGCCCTTCGCAATCTCGACAAGGAAATTCCTTACGGCATAGGAGTCGCGGTCAATAAATTCGAGTATAGAGAAGACGGTATTATCGAAATAGACGCGGATATCGTATGCGAAAAGCAGTCGCACAAAGCTATGGTCATAGGTAAAGGCGGTGCGATGATAAAGAAGATATCCACGCAATCCAGACAGGATATCGAAAAACTCGTCGATACGCAGGTATTCCTCAATCTCTATGTGAGAGTTAAGGAAGACTGGAGAGAGAGCGATTTTCTTCTCAATCAATTAGGATACAATATAAAAGACCTTAAAGACTGATAAAAGTCTTGAATTTAAATAAAATAAACAATGTTCCGTTTGTCGGCAGTTTGAGTCGCGTCCCTGTTTTTTTCGGTACATAATTTTCGGGAGGCGTATATGGACTTAAAAGACACTTTGTGGCAATTGTTCGGCAGGACGGGAGATATAAAGTACTATATTATGTTGCACGACCTTCAGGAGGAGGAGCGCAGGAGATAAAGGAGAGAGTGTGGAACTCCTTGTTGACGAGGGCATTTGCCTTAGAAGCACCGATTACAAAGAAAACGACAAAATTATTACCTTGTACCTGGCGGAACACGGTAAAGTAGGCGTTTGCGCAAAAGGTTGCAAGAGCGCGAAATCCAAGCTTAAGTATGCAGTTACGCCGCTGTGCTTCGGCAAGTATTATCTTGCCAATAAAAACAGATACGTTCTGACGGGTTGCGACTGTATCGACAACTTTTTCAATCTCGCGACAGACCCTTTGAAATATTATTGCGCGTCCGTGGTGCTCGAGGTCGTGGATAAGATGACTTTGGAAGGAGAATACAATCACCGTCTTTTCGTCGCTATGCTAGAATGTCTGAATGAGCTGTGCTATAAAGCGGAATATCCCAAAGTTTGCCTTTTCGAATATCTCAAAGAAATGACCTCTGCGCTCGGATACGAAGTAAAGGCTATTACTTTCAGAGACTATTACAATTATTTTCTGCATACGCACGGCGTAAAAATAAATTCGCTTTTGCAACTTATAAAGCTCGATACCGTAAATGCGGATATATAATTCAATTAAAAAATATCCGTTTTGTGCATATTTTAACTGGTTTTTTACAGCCATATTTTTGAGCAAAAAGAAGAATAATTTTTAAAAGCGTTTTTTTACGCGTATTTTTTGAAGTTTTACATATTTTTATTGATATTGTACTCTCATATAGTTGAAATTTAAGTTTATTTATTGTAAAATATCCACAGTTAACAATATTGTTTGTTTTTTAAGTGAATTAATTTGTTTTGTCAAAAAAGGAGGATGTGTATGACAAAGTATGTATATCTTTTCAAAGAAGCTGACGGCGACAGAAAAGATTTGTTCGGCGGTAAGGGCGCAAACCTTGCCAAGATGACCTCGTGGGGTATGCCCGTACCTCAAGGTTTCACTATCACCACCGAGGCTTGTACGAAGTACTACGACGACGGCGAAAAAATCTCCGACGATATCGTAGCGGAAATCTTCGACGCACTCGCAAAAGTAGAGGCTGATGCAGGTAAGAAATTCGGCGACGAGCAGAATCCCTTCCTCGTATCCGTACGTTCTGGTGCAAGAGCGTCTATGCCCGGTATGATGGATACTATCCTCAACCTCGGTCTCAACGACGTATCCGTAAAAGGTCTCGCCAAGAAGACCGGCAATCCCAGATTCGCTTATGACTGCTACAGAAGATTTATTCAGATGTTCTCCGACGTAGTTATGGGTACCCCCAAGAGCGAATTTGAAAAAATCATCGACAAAGTTAAGGAAGAGAAAGGTATCAAGTCTGATACCGAGCTTACCGCAGAGGATTTGCAGGAGCTTATCAAACTCTTCAAGGAAGTATACTTCAAGGACCAAGGAAGCGAATTCCCTCAGGATCCCAAGGTTCAGCTTATCGAAGCCGTTAAGGCAGTTTTCAGAAGCTGGAACAACCCCCGTGCTATCGTGTACCGTCGTATGAACGATATTCCCGGAAGCTGGGGTACGGCTGTAAACGTACAGTCAATGGTATTCGGTAATATGGGAGACACTTCCGGTACGGGCGTTGCTTTCACCAGAGACCCTTCGACGGGTGAAAAGAGACTCTACGGCGAGTATCTTATGAACGCTCAGGGCGAGGACGTAGTTGCGGGTATCCGTACTCCTCAGACTATCGACCAGCTTGCTAAGGCCAACAAGGCAGTATATGACCAGTTCGTAGAAATCGCAAACAGACTCGAAAAAGCTAACAAGGATATGCAGGATATGGAGTTTACCATCGAAGAAGGCAGACTTTATATGCTCCAGACGAGAAACGGTAAGCGTACCGCTCGCGCAGCTATCAAGATTGCTTGCGACCTCGTTAAGGAAGGTATGATTACCGAGAAAGAGGCTTTGCTCAAGATTGAGCCCAAGCAGCTCGACTCCTTGCTCCACCCTCAGTTCGAACCCAAGGCTTTGAAGAAAGCAAAGGTTATCGCAAAAGGTTTGCCCGCATCTCCCGGTGCAGCTTGCGGTAAGATAAGCTTTACTGCCGAAGAAGCTGTAGAGAGAGCTAAAAACGGCGAGAAGGTTGTTCTCGTAAGACTCGAGACTTCACCTGAGGATATCGAAGGTATGTACGCAGCTCAAGGCGTATTGACCGTAAGAGGCGGTATGACTTCTCACGCGGCGGTTGTTGCCCGCGGTATGGGCGCTTGCTGTGTAGCGGGTTGCGGCGCTGTAAGAATAGACGAAGAAAAGAGAGTTATCTATATCGACGGAAAGGAATACACTGACCAGGATTATCTCTCGCTCGACGGCTCTACGGGTAACGTATACGGCGAGCAAATCGCAAGCGAAAACGCAAGCGTAAGCGGCGACTTCGCTACGATAATGGAATGGGCGGACAAGTACCGCGCACTCAAGGTAAGAACAAATGCCGACACTCCCAACGACGCCGCTACCGCAGTTAAGTTCGGCGCAGAGGGTATAGGTCTTTGCCGTACCGAGCACATGTTCTTCGCTGAAGACAGAATTTCCGCCGTTAGAGAAATGATAGTTTCCAAGACGGTCGAAGAGAGAAAGAAAGCTCTCGCTAAGATTTTGCCTATGCAGAGAGAGGACTTTATCGGTCTTTACGAGGCAATGGGTGACAGACCCGTTACTATCCGTTTCCTTGACCCTCCTCTCCACGAGTTCGTACCTCACAAGGACGAAGAGATAAGAGACCTTGCCAAGACTATGGGCTTGACTTTCGAAGAGCTTAAGGCTACCGTAGAAGGTTTGCATGAGTTCAACCCTATGATGGGTCACAGAGGTTGCCGTCTTGCGGTTACCTATCCCGAAATCGCAGAAATGCAGACGCAGGCTGTCATCGAGGCTGCTTTGGCTGTAAGAGAGAAAGGTTTCAACGTTATTCCCGAAATCATGATACCTCTCGTAGGCGACGTCAAGGAATTGAAGTACGTAAAGAGCGTAGTCGTAGAGACTGCCGAGAAGATTCTCAAGGCTAACAATACCACGATGGAATATCATATCGGTACTATGATTGAAATTCCCAGAGCTGCTTTGACTGCTGACGAAATCGCTAAAGAAGCTGAATTCTTCTCCTTCGGTACCAATGACCTCACTCAGATGACTTTCGGTTTCTCCAGAGACGACGCCGGTAAGTTCCTTGACGAATACTATATGAAGAAGATTTTCGAATCCGACCCCTTCGCAAGACTTGACCAGGTAGGCGTAGGCAAGCTTATGAAGATTGCTATCGAAGGCGGTAAGTCCACCAGACCCGACATCAAACTCGGTATCTGCGGCGAGCAAGGCGGCGACCCTTCGACTATCGAATTCTGCCACAACGTAGGTCTCACTTACGTATCTTGCTCTCCTTTCAGAGTACCTATCGCAAGACTTGCGGCTGCTCAGGCTAACATCATCAATCCCAGAATCAAGCCCGCTCCCGCTGAGACGAGATACCTCGAGGAAGACTAATATCTCAGTTTAGTCTAAGTAATAATAAAATCAAAAACAAAATACCTGTCCTTTCGGGCAGGTATTTTTATATATACGATAGCACTTTATTACATATAAGATATATTAAAGAGCAAAGAGAAGACTGACAATCGTACCGTCTTCGTCGTTTTAAAAAATACGAGTATTGACGAAAGTTATCTTTAGTGATATAATCTTAATTGATAATAGTAACAAACGGGATTATTGTAATCTCAAGGCTAAGGCTATTTCTTTAAAAAGCATTGCAAAGTGCGGGAAATAGGAGGGGCTTATTATGGAAAAAACTGTAAAAAACGGAAAAAGACGTATAGCAGTTGTTGCGGTAATAATTTGCGTGTTATTAATTATATCTGTTTTAGGCGGTTGCTCTAAAGAGGCGCAACCTTTTGCAAACAGTAATTTTGAGGCAAGAAAGGTCAGTGAAATAGGTATGATAAATGCTCAAATCAACGACGGAGGCAGCCCCTACGGCGACAAGATATGGCGCATCTGCGGCGATGACCCGAGAGTTGCCGAGGGTGCTCAAGCTTTTGAGAAATTCATATCGGAAAGCACGTTTGTGACCTGCAATTACTACAAAATGCCTTTTAAAACGGGCGGCTCGAGAAGTGCTCTGTGTATTATGAATTCGTCGAGCGGTACTCTTGAGTATGTAAAAATCGAATTTATAGAAGATGACGGGGATGAGTATATTATAAATGTAGGTTCGCAGTATTATAAAACATCTAAAAGTGCCGTAGACGAATTCAGAACTGCGTTTTTCAGCCTTTTCGACGACAATGACTTGGCAGTACCGTCCGTATACGTAAATTGATAATTCAAATCGCCTCCGAGAATTGAAACTCAGGAGGCGAAATTATTTTGCAAGTCAGACTTTATCCGGTGTTATGGATGAGTCGCTTTATTTTTTAAAAGGTTTGAAATCGCTGTCTTCCAAATCGTCCGTGATATGCGGAAACTCGAGGACTGCGGCGGACTTTAAAGCGCCGTAGCCGTATTTCTTGCGTATATCGTCGAGCGATTTGTCAAGGCGTTGAAGTTTTTCCGTCTTTTCTATATCGTCAAGAAGTGAGAGTTGAACGTTTTCCTCGCCGTCCGATAAGTCGAAAGTGGATACGGAAAAAGCTCTTATAGGAAGTCTTTTGGGGACTTCGTCGTAGATACGCATTGCGTAGTCGCACAATTTGCCCGCAGAATTGATTTTTTCGGGCAGCTTAATCTGTTTACCGAAGTAGGTCAAATCGTTGTATTTTACGCCCAAATGCAGTCCGTTTGCGACAAAGGAGTGCCTTCTCAATCTTATGGCTACCATTTCGCTAAGAGCCATAATCACGGCTTGAGCCTCTTCTCGTTTTGATACGTCTTTAGGGAGCGTGGTCGAGTTGCCTACGCTTTTGGGGACGGGACGTTCGTAATAAAGTCTTATAGGCTCGTCGTTTTCTCCCATGGCGTTTTGTTTCATCTTTTCTCCGACTATGCCGAATTTGTCGGTTAATATTCTGAGAGGCGCGTTTGCCAAATCTCCTATGGTGTTTATGCCGATTTTTCTCAGTTTCTCCTTAGTGTGTCTTCCTATCATTAGCAGGTCGCCCACGTCCAGCGGCCATACTTTCTGCTTGTAGTTGTCTTCGTCTATGACCGTTACGGCGTCGGGCTTTTTCATATCCGAACCGAGTTTTGCGAAAATTTTATTAAAAGATACACCCACGGATATTGTTATGCCTATTTCCTTTTTTACGCGCTCTCTAAGCTCTTCAGCTATGTTTTCCGCACTCTTAAACAGTTTTGTCGAGTGTGTGACGTCCAGCCAGCATTCGTCGATGCCGAAAGGCTCTACGCGGTCGGTATATTGGCAGTACATATCGAATATCTTGTTGGAAATTCTTACGTATTCGTCGTATTGCGGGGGCACGAGCACAAGCTCGGGACACTTCTTTTTTGCCTCCCAAATAGTTTCTCCCGTCTTCACGCCCATTGCCTTTGCCTTTTGATTTTTTGCAAGAATAATGCCGTGCCGCTTGTCGGGATTGCCCGATACGGCTACGTACTTATCTCTTAAAGACTCATCGAGCATACATTCTACCGACGCATAAAAGTTGTTGGCGTCGCAGTGCAAAATTCTTCTCATACTCAAAGTATAGCACTTAAATAAGCAAAATACAAACATTTGTTTGCATAATTTTAATGTTTATACAAGAAAAAAGGATATTTAAAATACAGATACGGATTATATTGAAATTAGATTATTGGTGTAAATATAAAAGTATCAGATTTGTTATTTGTTTTGACGCTTGTTGCTTTAAGGTAGTTTTGCGAATGTATTTGCGTGCGTGCTTATATGTATAATTAGGATACGTAGGGAGTGAAAAGATATTTTTATAAAGCTTGATTATTGTCAAATATTGAGTTGGCTGTTTAAAAATTTGCCAATAAAAATGCGGAGCAGACATACTCCGCATTTTTTGATGTATCAAATAAAATTACAGCTCAAGGCTTTTGAGGTATTTTTTCAGACCTTCTTTTAGATTTTCGTCTCTAAGACCGTATTCAACGGTTGCCTGAATATATCCGAGCTTGTCGCCTACGTCATAACGCTTGCCGTCAAAAGTGTAGGCGTATGCGCCTGTGGTGTCGGCAATCGTCTGTATTGCGTCCGTTAGGCACACTTCGCCGTTGGGCATAGCGGGGGTGTGTTTTAGGATATCAAACACGTCGGGGGTGAGGATATATCTTCCTATGCTGGCAAGCGTAGAGGGAAGCTTGTCGATAGGGGGCTTTTCGACGAGCTTTTTAATCTCGGTGTATTTGCCCTTAGTATTACCGGGCTGAATAATGCCGTATTTAGGGGCTTCTTCTCTTGGTACGTTCTGACATCCGAGAATAATTTTGCCTGTGGTTTCGTAGGCGTCCATAAGCTGTTTAAGGCAAGGCTTTTCGGGGTTGTAGATAATGTCGTCGCCGTAGAGTACTGCGAAAGGCTCGTTGCCGACAAAGGCTTCTGCCTCGAGTACTGCCATACCGCTGCCGTTCATCTCCTTTTGTCTTACATAGTAGATATGCGCCATATTGCTTATGTCGCGTACTTGTTTCAAATAGTCGTTTTTACCTGTGCGTTGGAGAAGTTGTTCGAGTTCGACGGATATGTCGAAATGGTCTTCGATGCACTTTTTGTTTTTGCCGAGAATTATAAGTATTTCGTTGATACCGCTTTTAACTGCCTCTTCGACGACGTATTGAAGGGTAGGCGTATCGACGATAGGCAACATCTCCTTGGGAATGGCTTTCGTTACGGGTAGAAATCTCGTACCGAATCCTGCGGCGGGAATAACCGCTTTTCTAATCTTACTCATATATACTCCTGAATGGCTGACAGTAATTGAATGTAATATACACATATATTATATGTATATATTCCATTATATACCATAAGAGGACATAAATCAATGCTTATTTTAAATTTATTGTTTTAAAAACGTGTGAAAGAACCTGTAAAACTGCGATATAGGATAAAATCAGATAGGTGAATAAAGAATAGGTTAGAATTTAAACATAGGGGTTAGGATATGAAGCAAATAAGTTTAGAATAGTAGTATATGACATTAGATTGATTGAGCGCGGTATGCGGATAGAAAACAATCAGACGGAAATACCGAGCAAATAGAGACAAAAAATAAAAGTTGAAAGAAATATATATAGCAAGCCCGATGAGTATGGCAAGTGCGGTGAGTTGGAAAAGAGAGGCAAGTATGATTTGTATGATAGGTGCGATAAAGGCAATAAAGGCGGTGAAGGTCAAAAGTAAAAATATAAGCATACTAGGACATATCAAACAATTTGAACAGTGTTCAAATATCTGTTTTTTAACGCCGCGCCCTCAAAGATATGAGTGTAAAATCGCCTATAAACTGCCTATTTTGCTTAAAAGTATCAAAAAACGTCAATGATTTTACATAATTTTTACAAAAAAGATGACAAAAAGCTATTGACAAACGCTAGTGAAGTGCTATAATAATTGCGAAAGGTCAAAGAAAGTCAAACAATAAGTATCGGGTAGGCTTGCGAAAGACCTTTGGTAAGCAAGATAACAAAACTGAACAATGTTCAAATTGCTATTTTGCGACTGTAGCTAACAACTAAACGAACGAGTATCATCAGTATTACGTAAAAAAGCTAAATATATCAGTATATCCGATAAAAGCATATCGAAAAAGGTATTGAAACAAAGTAGGTAATACAAAAAGTGCTCATCAAAGTGCTCATAATGTAAATCTAAATAATATATTGAATTTAAAGGAGGATTGAGAATATGGCTAGCATATCGGACGAAATCGAACAGTTTATATTATCTGTCTTGAGCGATGACGAATCGGTCAAACTTTCGAGAAACGATTTGGCGCATTATTTCTCCGTCGCTCCCAGCCAGATAAATTACGTACTTGCTACGCGCTTTAACTTCGACAAAGGATATATCATCGAAAGCAAGAGAGGCGGTGGCGGCTGTATCACTCTGGTGAGAATTAGCGACAACAAAGAGGATATTTTGCCCGAACTCGTGCAGGAACTCGACAATATAGACGTGTTGACTTTCAATAGGGCAAGCAACTTTACCGACAGACTCGTAAGAGACGAGGTAATTACAAAAGAAGAGGGCGACATAATCAAGAGCGCGCTTAGTGACAAGGCACTCAATTTTCCCGCCCACGTAGGAAAGATGAGAAAAAATATTTTTAAAGAAATAGTAATCGGTCTGATGAGGAGGTAAGAGAATAAAATGGCAGATAAAATGTGTGAGGTTTGCAATAAAAAACCTGCTACGATTTTTATAAAAATCGACAATGATACAATCAACGTCTGCAACGATTGCGCCGAGAAGTACAATCTTTACAGCGCGGCTAATTCCATTTTCGGAAATATGGCTAATCTTTTCGATATGGACTTTGACTTCGACGACTTTTCTCCCGCAAGGATAGGCTATAACAAAATCAAGGAAAGAGTTTGTCCCAAGTGCGGTATGACCGAAAGTGAGTTGATATCCAAATATAAATTCGGTTGCAGTGAATGCTACAACGTTTTTGCGGACAGGGTAAAAGAATTTTTCTCCGATTTGAGAGGTCAGGAATACAAGGGAGAGTTTGCAGGCAGCGAAAAGACTGCGAATACTCCTAAAAAGAGACGTCTCAGCGAGATGACAAAAGAGGATTTGCCCGCGCTCAATAAATTGCTCGGCGAAGCCGTCAAAGCAAGAGATTTTGACAAAGCGAAAGCAATCGACGCTAAAATAAGAGAACTCGAAGGAGGAAAAAACAATGGCTAAGACTGATAATATAGTTATATCCAGCAGAATACGTTTTGCCAGAAATATCAACAATCTTCCTTTTCCTCAAAAGCTTGTCGGAAACGAACCCAAGCTTAAAGAGCTTTTCGATACGGTAAAAGAAGTATGCGACTCAAAATTCAAAAACAGTCTCTACTATATCCCTAAGCTCAAAAATCTCGACGCAAACGTGCTTATCGAAAACCATCTAATAAGTCCCTTGCTCTGCAAGAGCGAGTACGGCGGCGTAGTGCTCAGCGCGGATAAGACGATATCTGTTATGATAAACGAAGAGGACCATTTGAGAGAGCAATGTATTCTTCAGGGATACGCGCTCGACGACGCATACAAAAAACTTCTCGATATAGACAAAGCTTTGAGAGGTAAGCTCGATATAGCTTTTAAAGAGGGGTACGGTCATCTGACGGCTTGTCCTACAAATCTCGGTGCGGGAATGAGAGCTTCGGTGATGATGTTCTTGCCGGCATTGACTATGACGCATACGATTGACGCGATCATACGCAAGATGAACGACCACGGCGTGGCAATCAGAGGCGTTTACGGCGAAGGCTCTACGGCGGACGGATATATGTATCAGGTCAGCAATCAGGCTGCCGTCGGAAGAAGCGAGCAGGAAATACTCAATATCGTCAAAAGCGTAGTAGAAAAGCTGTGTGAT
Organism: uncultured Christensenellaceae bacterium; assembly: GCA_944380355.1. GTDB lineage: Bacteria > Bacillota > Clostridia > Christensenellales > UBA3700 > RACS-045. The sequence goes on along the minus strand of CALWHJ010000001.1, from coordinate 50,508 downwards.
ATGGAAGAGCAAAACAGAAGTTTGTTGCTGTCGCGAAGGGGCATAGACCTCGAGGACGAGATAATGAGAGCATACGGCACTTTGCTGTTTGCAAAGAAAATATCCTCTCAGGAGTTTATGCGAAATATCGCTATGGTAAAACTTGGCGTAGACTACGGGTTTATAAAACAGGACATAAAAGTACTTAACAAACTCATAACGGATACGCAAAAAAATACCTTGTGTTACAACGTAGGCAAGGAGCTGTCGGTAAGCGACAGAGATATATACAGGTCAAGGCTCGTAAGAGAAACTCTGACCAAAAAAGCATAACGCAAAAGCGTTAAAGTGAGGTGTGAATATGATTAACAGAATGGACGAAGAATGCAACAAGATTATAGAGACCGCGGGCAGACTTGCTGCCAAGAGCGGAGGTATTATAGGTACGGAGCATATTATATGCGCGATGGCTTCGTGTCCCAAGACGGGAGCGGGCAAACTGCTTGCTAAACACGGCGTTGACGAAAGTATTGTCAACTTGCTCATAGAGCAAAACGGACAGGTAGTGGCAAGGTGCGAGTTAAGCGAAAGAGTGGCGGGAGCTATCTCCAATGCGTGGGATATTTGCTCGACGTTCGGATTCAACAAAATCAATTCGATAGCTTTGCTTGCTTGTTCGCTTTCCGACGCTAACTCCTTTGCATGCAGAGGTTTGAGACATGCGGGCATCAATCCCGAGGAGATAGGCGAAGAGGCTATCGATATATTGATGAGCAAAGCTCAGGGCGACGGCAATTCTTCCAAATTTTCTGCGGGAGGCTCGTCCTCGTCGGATATATCCGATTCAGACAATCCTCTTTCGGGTCTCGGAGAAGATTTGACTAAAAAGGCAAAAGAAGGCAAGCTCGACCCCGTAATCGGCAGAGATGCGGAGATAGAGCGTATCATCGAGATACTTTCGAGAAGAAAGAAAAACAATCCTATATTGATAGGTGAGCCGGGCGTAGGTAAGAGCGCGGTAGTCGAAGGACTTGCACAGGCTATCGTAGAAGGCAAAGTACCCGAACAGCTCAAAAACAAAAAGGTATTCTCTCTCGATATGGCGAGCTTGCTTGCAGGTACAAAGTACAGAGGCGATTTTGAAGAAAGACTCAAAAAAGCACTCGAATATCTCAACAAAGAGGGCAATATCATACTGTTTATTGACGAAATCCATACCATTGTAGGCGCGGGAAGCAGTGAGGGCGGCAGTATGGACGCGGCTAATATTCTCAAGCCTCAGCTTGCAAGAGGCGAATTGCAGACTATCGGCGCGACCACTCTCGAGGAATACAGAAAGTATTTCGAGAAAGACAGCGCGCTCGAGAGAAGATTCCAGACCGTTGCGGTAGACCCCCCTTCGGTAAAGGATACCATCGTTATTTTGCAGGGCTTGAAGAGCAAGTACGAAGAGCATCACGGCGTAAAGATTCTCGACTCGGCAATCGAGGCGGCGGCAGTAATGTCCGACAGATACATCAATGACAGATTTTTGCCGGATAAGGCAATAGACCTTATCGACGAGGCGGCTTCGAGAAAGAGAATAAGCGGCTCGGTAATGCCTACCGATATAAAGGCAATCGAGGACGATATAAAGAAACTCGACGAGGCAATCGACAGCTATTCGAAGATGAGGGAATTCGACAAGGCAAAACAGCTCAACGACGAACTTGACAAGAAGAAACAGCAACTCAAGGAGATGAAGGGCGGCTGGACAAAAGAGAAGACCAAACAGGAACTCTCTATTGACGATACGGATATAGCCAATATCGTATCTTCGTGGACTAAAATCCCCGTAACCAAGATTACTCAGACCGAGAGCGAAAAACTGCTCGGCATGGAAGAAATTCTCAAGAAGAGAGTAGTCGGACAGGATGAGGCGGTAGAGGCGGTCGCAAGAGCGGTAAGACGTGCGAGAGTGGGTATCAAAGACCCCAAGAGACCTATCGGTTCGTTTATATTCTTAGGACCTACCGGCGTAGGTAAGACCGAATTGTCCAAAGCGCTTGCCGAGGCAATGTTCGGTGATGAAAGCCTTATGATAAGAGTGGATATGTCCGAGTATATGGATAAAATCAGCGTATCCAAACTCATAGGCTCTGCGCCCGGTTACGTAGGCTTCGACGAGGGCGGACAGCTCACTGAAAAAGTAAGAAGAAAACCTTATTCCGTAGTGCTCTTCGATGAAATCGAAAAGGCGCACCCCGAGGTATTCAATATCCTCTTGCAAATTCTCGACGACGGTATTCTTACCGATTCGCACGGCAGAAAGGTAGACTTCAAGAATACCATAATCATAATGACTTCCAATATCGGTGCAAGCGAAATAAAGGCAATGCCTTCTTTGGGATTCGGTACGCAGGCTGAGGCGGACAACTACGAGAGAATGAGAGAAGTACAGATGGAAGCTCTCAAGAGAACTTTGAAGCCTGAGTTTATCAACCGTATCGACGATATAATCATCTTCCGTGCGCTCGAAGACAAGGATATGTCCAAGATTATCAATATTATGGCAGACTCGCTCAAGAAGCGTCTTAAGGAGAAGAATATCAATATCGATATCAGCGAAAATGCAAAGAAACTCATCGTCGAAAAAGGTTCCAACAAGGAGTACGGCGCAAGACCTCTGAGAAGGGCTTTGCAAAGAATGGTCGAGGACGAACTCAGCGAAAGAATTCTTAAAGGCGAATTTGCAATCGGTGACGAAATCGTAGTCGACGAAAAAGACGGTGCGCTCACGTTTGCAAAGAAAGAAGCAAAAGTACAGTCCGAAAAGAAGTCGGCAAGCAAAAAGTCCGATGAGAAAGTCGAGCCCCAACCCGAGGTTAAGGAAATAAAATCCGAGGACGTAGAAATTAAAAAGCCCGAAGAAGATAAGGGCGGTTCGGATAAGAACTCAGACAAATAAGTCTAAACAAAAAGACGGAGGCAAAAGCTTCCGTCTTATTTTGTTAAAGCGATCTTTTAAGGGGGAACAGCCTTTCGGCGACATAAAAATTTTTATAATATATTGCACTCGCATACGACAAGAAAAATTTGGCAAAAATTATCTCGGGGAGGCGTTTTTAAGGGATAGGTGTCGGTTAAATAAATCATCGGAAAAAATATCGCTGATTTTACAACAAATTTATCAAAACCCCCTTTTTTTTGTTTGTTTGATATGTTATAATAAAGATGATAAAAATTTTCTAAGTTTCGGGATATGCGAATATCTCAAATTATATAAGGAGGGCAATTATATGAAGATTGAAATAATTGCAAGAAATTATAGACTTACAGACAGACTCGAGGAAGTCATCAACAAGAAAATGGAAAAATTTTCGAGATACTTCGAAGACGATGCCGTCGCAAAAATTTTCCTCAAAGAAACGGGTAAAGAAAGATACGTAATGGAAATCACCGTCTTCTTCGGCAACAATATGGTAAGAAGCGAAGTGGCTTCCGATAATATGTATAACAATATAGACCTCGCGCTTCCCAAAATAGAGGGACAGATAAGAAAATACCGCACAAAACTCAGCAAGCTCAAGAAGAGTGCTTTCGACGAAGCAAGCCTGTATCCTCAGTCGGAGCAACCCAGAATGGAAGTCATACGTACCAAATCCATGGCACTCAAGAAAATCGACCTCGAAGAGGCGGTTGCGGATATGGAACTTACAGACCACGATTTTTATGTGTTCCTCAACGACAAGACGGGAAAAGTCAACGTGCTGTATAAGAGAAAGGCAGGCAATCTCGGTTGCATAGAAGCCGAATATTGATTAAGATAAAAACACATTCGAAGCCCGAAGCAATTCGGGCTTTGATTTTTTAATGCGGGCAGATAATCCCAAACAGAGGACAAACGCTTAATCAAGATATTCGAGCAATTTTAGCTGTTTATAAGAAAGCGTTGATACCTAAAACCTGTGCGCGCAGACAAATTATATACTTTTTTAATTGTAATTTTTTTAGGTTTGTAGTAAACTAATTATGTAATCCACCCGCTCGGGTAATTTACAGGAGAGGAAATGAGAAAAAAAGCTTTGCTGACGTTGCTGACCGGTTTCATTCTTGCTGCGCTCGTATTGTCTTGCGCGGCTTGTTCGACGCTTGAAAACAATCTCAGGATAGAAGACGATATAGTATCTCGTTTCGGAGACGGCATAAGTGTAATAAGCAGTAATGCGGCTCCCTCCGACGCTACGGAATTCAAGGACGTCGAAAGAGTAAAGATGAGAGTAAACGTAGACGCGCGAGTAGGCGGATATCACCTTACAGGAGTATATCTTCCCGCGGGAGAAACGCTTACGGTCAACGTATCGAGCGAAATATCTCAGGCCGGATACAGACTCAGGCTCAATTCTTTTGTCAATGACCGTACTAATTCCACTCCTATAGACAGTACCGAAAAGAAGATTACCGGCGAAAAAGGCGGTATAGTAGAATTGTGGGTGCCCGCGTCTGCTACGTCCGACAATTCCTTTGACGTAATTATCGAGGGCGGTATAGTTATGCCGTATTACAGAATGGGCAGAGATACGGAAGAGCGCATTTACGCGGGAGACGGCAAGTACGCCATACTTGACGGCGAAAACATAAGATTTTACGTGCCCACAGACTTGCTTTTCGATAGCGAGGGCAATTGTACGGTAGAGGATTTGTACAACACGCTTTTGTGGTGGCAGTCCGCCGTCACTTTTCTCAATAAAGCTACGGATATGGTAAGTCTTAAAAGCAACTATTCGATAAGAGTAGTCGTAGGCGATTTCGGTACTGCGCCGACGCTCGACGATGCTACGGGTTTGATTTCGATAGACAGAAGCTATTTTCTCAACGCGCTCGATTTCGAAAACCTCAAAGCCGGTAAATCGTGGGAATTGCTCTATAAGATTTGCGAAAGAAAAGTGAAACTCTCAAGCGGTTTCGAGGGTGTATTCGCTTTGGATATGATAGTTGATATTTTGGCGAATATCGACTACGTTATGATGACTAATTCGGGCTACAACAGCACGAGCTCGTGGCTTAACAACGCGTATTCCTGTCTTGAAAAAACAATAGAACTTCTTTCCCTTCCGGAGAGTGAAAGAGACGAAAATTACAGTCAAAACGTGATGAGAGCCTTTTTCATAAATATATTGCACAGTTTCGGTGTGGACAAAACGCTCGATATACTCATAGAATATTCGCACGCTTCCAAAGAAAGCGAAAACGGAGAAATGACAATCGACGAATTTGCGCTGTCTATGAGCAAGATTCTTCAGAGAGATATGACTTTCTACTTCGAAACGTTCAGGCGAGGTTTGAGTGAGGATATGGGACTTTCTCAATCGACAGTCGACAAGATGAAAGGTAAGCAGATTTATATCCCCGTGCAGTCGAAATATGCCGTAGGCGGTAACAACGAATTTTACGACTTGGGATATACCGTGCCTATGGGAGAGTCCACTGCGTTTGACTTCCAAAACAGTATAATATCCTTCGTGGACGGCTGGAGCGTATACAAAGTAGAGAGCGACAGTACTAGATGGACTTTGGAAAACGGAATATTCTATTATAATCCCACTCCGTCCAAACTCGTTGACGACTATACAATCTATTTAAAAAACGGTGAGTATTCCGCAGTACTTTACGGCAGACTCAACGTCAATATATCGACAGCCGTATACAAAGTATACGAAGGTTGGACGTTTTCCAATATGTCTACTGCGCTAGAGGAAGCTATAAACAGTTATTCGAAGCGTAAACCCGACCACGTCGGCAGTATAGATTACGCGGGTATCAACCGATACGAAGAGGACGCTGAGCAGGACAGCGACGACAATACTTACGTGTTTACGGTTACGGACGGCTGTATGAGCGTGCCTGAGAGCGGTAACTATACGATTTATCTCAAAAACACGGGGCTGTGTCAGGTGGAATTCGGCGTACAAAAATATATGTTCGATATGTTTGCCAATTCTTTGCCCGTAACGGACTATACGGATTATTTGTCTTATAATATCGAGCTTGACAGCAACAAGACTTACGAATTCAAAATATATATGCTTTCCACTAAAGGCGAAGGTAATGCTATGCTGGGTATCAGATATAACGACGGCGACGATAAGACTATCCGCGACGTAGATGATTCGTATTTGATTTACAGGGGATTGTCAAAGGACGATATCGTAGAGTATCAGCCTCCTAGCATTTATCCCGACGGCTATACGGAGATGGACGAATTCTATCAGAGTTACGATATCAACGAGAAGAACTTTGTGCAATATCCCCAAGCGGTCGTAACCAGCGGTCTAAATCAGGCTTTCGACAGCTTGTCGACAAGCTATTACGTTGCCAACGATAAGAAAAACGAATACGTTTTCGTCATGGATTTGGGAACAAGCAAACGTACCGAATACTTCTCTTTTATAGTGAAGGAGAGTATGGCAGGCGCAAAAGTCAGCATATTCAGCGCGGATAAAAACGCTTCGGATAAGTATAAGGAAGTAGCTGTCGACGGCGGAGAATACGCACTCGAGACGGGCGTAAACGTCATAAATTATACCCCCGTAACGGCAAGATATGTCAAAATCGTCATCTCGGCAGACGAAGCTTTCGAGTGTGCGTTTACCGACTTCAAGACGGGACAGCACTTCGAAAAAAGCACTATCGTTGCCAATACGTCGTCTTCGCTTTCGTATATGGGCGGCTGGAATAACGTATTCGGATACGTCAGCATTAACGGCAGCGTCAGCCAAAGCGCAGACAATAATTCCGTTATATCGTTTACCGCAGTTTGCAGACAGATATGCCTTTACGGAGTAAAGGACAGTATCTACGGAAAAATGGATGTGTACGTAGACGGCTCGCATTATACGACTATTGATTTGTATAATGCCACTCCTGTTACCAATGCGCTGATTTTTGCAATCGACTTCGATACTACGAGAGAGCACAGCATAAAGATTATGCCAGCGGAAAAAGGCGACGTAATTAATCTCGACTATATCTCGTACATTCCCGAGACAGAAGAGGAAATCAACGCAAATACCGACTCACTCCTGTATGCGCTTATTATACCCGCCGTCATAGCGGTTGCACTTATAGGCGCGGCTGTTGCAGACGTAGTAAAGAAGCGTAAGTCGCGCAGACTGTGATTATCCGCGATATGTCAAACAACGTAATTTACCTGATAAGACCCGTCAAAAAGGCGGGTCTTTTTTGTCGTATTTTCTAAGGCGGTGCATTGTACGCGGGTATTATTGGCGGGTATTATTATATAACTTTATCAATACAATTGATTGACCGAAAATTTTATCAAATATTTACATAAAGCACTTGACTTTTGTCTATAATATAGTATAATGAATTTAGCAGTCGAGATATGCGAGTGCTAACAAACATAAAAACCGATTGCCAACAGGTGGTATTATGGACGATAAACTTACCGAAAGAAAGAGAAAAGTGTTGCAAGCGTTGGTGGACAGTTATATCACGAGCGTTGAGCCTATCTCGTCCAGTGCTATTCAGGCAAAATATTTGCCCGACGTTTCTACCGCGACCATCAGGAGCGAGCTTTCGCACCTCGAGGAAATGGGTTATCTCATTCAGCCTCACGTCAGCGCGGGCAGAGTACCTTCGTCCAAGGCTTACAAATATTACGTCGAAAACTTTATCAACGACGAGGATATCGACCTTGACCAGATAAGAGACGAAATTACCCAAAAGTGCGACAACGTTATCGAGATAGTAAAAAACGGCGCAAAAATCGTCAGCGACGCTACCAACTATACTTCGATGCTTATGATTGCCAACAGCGATACCCTTACGATTAAGGACATCAAGCTTTTGGATATGTACGACGGCAATGCGCTCGTGCTTATCATAACAGACAGCGGAGTAATCAAGGACAAGGAAATCAAACTTCCCAGAATAGAAGGAAATTATATCGAGGTTGCCAACGCTCTGCTTGCCAAAAGTTTTGCAGGAAAGACGCTTTCGCAGATACTCGCGGCACAAGTTGACCTCGACAGCGAACTCAAGGAATTCAGACAGATTTTCGAAGACGTGTTCGAGCTTCTGAGCGAATACAAGAAGAGCAGAGAAGGACAGCTTTACGTAGAAGGCGCGGATAAGATATTCGAATATCCCGAGGCCAAAAACGTAGACAACGTCAAAAACTTTATGACTATCGTAGGCAAAAAAGACAAACTCAAAGAGCTTTTGAGCGACGATGCGGATATAGAGTTTTCCGTAAAGATAGGCAAAGAGGACGCCGAAGGACTTGACAATATGGCACTCGTCAGTGCGAAGTATCATATCAAAGGAAAAGAAGTCGGACAGTTAGGCGTTATCGGACCCGAAAGAATGGACTACAAAAAGGTGCTCAGCGTACTCAAACAGCTGGGGAAAATAATCGACAATCTCGACGATTGAAGTCGGGACGGAGGATAAAATGGCAAACAAAAAGCAAGAGGAAGAAAAGATTTTGGAATTCAAACCTCAACAGGAAGAAGTCGAGGAGCAAAAGCCTCAGGAGGACGAAAAATACAATGCTCTTTATGACAGATATCTGAGACTTCAGGCAGACTTCGATAACTTCAAAAAGCGTAACGCTGCTACGTCGGCTACTATGTACGCACAGGGCGTAGGCGATATCATAACGGAAATACTTCCCGTACTCGACTATCTCGATTTGGCTATGGCAGCGCAGAAAGACGAGGAACAGCGCAAAGGTATCGAACTCGTCAAAAACGCTTTTACAACGATACTTTCCAAACACGGCGTAGAAGAGATGGTTTGCGTAGGCGAAATGTTCGACCCCAACAAACACGAAGCCGTAATGAAAAGAGAAGACAGCGAAAATTCGGGTAAGATTATCGAAGTAGTCAAAAAAGGCTATTCGAGAGAGGGTAAGATTTTAAGACACCCTATGGTTATCGTAGCCGAATAAACAGAACAAACAAGTCAACACCGCCACTATGTGGCGCATAAATAAGAAATTACGAAAGGAGATATAAACATGAGCAAAATTATAGGTATCGATTTGGGAACTACCAATTCGTGTGTTGCAATTATGGAAGGCGGCGAAGCTACCGTTATCCCCAATCCCGAGGGTGCGAGAACTACTCCTTCGGTTGTAGGTTTTGCAAAGGACGGCGAAAGACTCGTCGGTCAGGTTGCTAAAAGACAGGCTGTTGCCAACGCAAGCAGAACCGTTTCCTCTATCAAGAGACATATGGGTAGCGATTATAAAGTAAACATCGACGGCAAGACATACAGCCCTCAAGAAATCAGCGCGATGATTTTGACCAAACTCAAACAGGACGCTGAAGCTTATCTCGGCGAGAAAGTTACGCAGGCGGTAATTACAGTACCTGCATACTTTACCGACTCTCAAAGACAGGCTACCAAGGACGCAGGTAAAATCGCAGGCCTCGAAGTATTGAGAATTATCAACGAGCCTACCGCGGCAGCTTTGGCTTACGGCCTTGACAAGGGCGACAACAAAGGTCAGAAAGTTTTGATTTACGACCTCGGCGGCGGTACGTTCGACGTATCCGTACTCGAAATCGAGGACGGCGTATTCGAAGTTTTGGCTACCAGCGGCGATAATATGCTCGGCGGCGACGACTTCGACAAGAAGATTATGGACTACATCGTAGCAGACTTTAAGGCTAAAGAGGGTATCGACCTCTCCAAGGACAACGCTACTATGCAGAGAATTAAAGAAGCTGCCGAAAAGGCTAAAATCGAGCTTTCCGGCGTAACGAAAACTTCTATTAATCTGCCTTACATCACTATGGTGGACGGTGTGCCTAAGCACATAGATATGGAGCTTACCAGGGCTAAGTTCGACGCTTTGACGAGCGACCTCGTATCCAAGACGATTATCCCTCTCAAGAAAGCCCTCGCTGACGCTAACCTCTCGGCAAGCGATTTGTCCAAGGTTATCCTCGTAGGCGGTTCGACGAGAATTCCCGCTGTCGTAGACGCGGTAAGAAATATTACGGGCAAGGAGCCTTTCAAGGGCATCAACCCCGACGAGTGCGTAGCTCTCGGCGCAGCTATTCAGGGCGGCGTACTTGCGGGCGACGTAAAGGACGTAGTCCTTCTCGACGTAACTCCTTTGTCTTTGGGTATCGAAACTATGGGCGGAGTATTCACCAAACTCATAGAGAGAAATACGACTATCCCTACTTCCAAGTCGCAGATATTCTCCACGGCTGCAAACAATCAGACCGCGGTAGACATCAGAGTATTGCAGGGTGAAAGACCTATGGCAAACGACAATAAGGAACTCGGAAGATTCCAGCTTGACGGAATTCCCCCGGCACCCAGAGGTATCCCTCAAATCGAAGTTACTTTCGATATCGACGCTAACGGTATCGTTAACGTAACCGCAGTTGACAAGGGTACCGGCAAAAAGCAATCCGTAACAATTACTTCTTCGACCAACCTTTCCGACGACCAAATCGACGCGGCTGTAAAGGAAGCAGAGAAGTATGCTGAGGAAGACAAGAAGCGTAAAGACCTCGTAGACGCAAAGAACGATGCCGACCAGATGATTTACGCTACCGAAAAGGCTCTCGAGGAGAGTGCAGACAAACTCACCGATGAGGACAAGAATACTCTCAAGGAAGCTGTCGAAAAGGCTAAGAAAGACCTTGCAGAAGCAACCGACGCAGAAAAGGTAAGAAGCATTATCGACGAGATGACCAAAGCCAACGCTCCTATCTTCACCAAGCTTTATCAGGCAGCGCAGGCAGAAGCTCAGGCAAACGCTCAGAACAACAATGACGAGCCTAAGAACGACGGAACCAATCCCGACGATATCATAATCGACAACAACTGATTTCACCATATCGTAAGACGGTAAATAATAACCTTCTGAGTTGATGCCATTAGCCCTTTAAGGGCTAGTGGCAAAAACCAAGTTGGGGCAAAGGATTTATATGGCAAAAGATTTATACGAAATTCTGGGAGTGCCCAAGACGGCTACCGACGATGAGATAAAAAAAGCTTACAGAAAACTCGCTATCAAGTTGCATCCCGACAGATTCGCTACGGCATCCGATGAGGAAAAGAAGAAAGCCGAAGCGCAATTCAAGGAAATCAACCACGCTTACGAGGTGTTGAGCGATAAAAACAAGCGCGCCAACTATGACCAGTACGGCAGCGAGGATGGGCCTCAGGGATTCGGCGGTTTCGGCGGAGGCGGATTTGACGGCTCGGGCGGAGGCTTCGGAGGTTTTGAAGATATACTTTCTTCTTTCTTCGGCGGAAGTTTCGGCAGGAAAAATCCCAATGCGCCTAAACAGGGCGAAGATATTCATATCAAAATCAACCTTACTTTCGAAGAAGCTTACAACGGCGCGAGCAAAACCGTAAAACTCAACCGCGACGAAACTTGTACGACTTGCGGAGGAAGCGGCGCGAAAGACGCGTCGTCAATCAAGGTATGTCCTTACTGTAAAGGTACGGGTACCGTGCGTAAAGTACAGCAGTCGCTTTTCGGTCAGCAAGTAGTGCAGACCGTATGCTCCAATTGCGGAGGAAGCGGTAAAATCGTGGGCGACAAGTGCGCTATGTGCCGAGGCAACGGATATATGCGCAAGGAAGCCAGCATAAAAGTCAATATTCCCGCAGGCGTGGACAACGGCGTGACTATGACTATCCGCAACGAGGGTAATTGCGGTCGCAACGGCGGAGGAAAGGGCAATCTCGTAATTGCCATAGGAGTGACTGCGAGCGATAAATTCAGGCGCGTAGGCAATGACCTGTATATGGATTTGCCTATAGGATATTACGATGCGGCTTGCGGTAATACCATTACTATCAACACAATGAAAGGCGAAGCTAAGTGCAAAATTCCCGAAAGCACTCAGTCGGGTACCAAGATAAGACTTAAAGGCTACGGAATGAAAGTTTTGCAAAAGGAAAGTTACGGCGATTTGTACGTAATAATAAAAGTCGAAACGCCTAAAGGACTCAATGCAAAACAGTTGAAGCTTCTTAAAGACTTCGAGGACAGCTTGCAAGCAAATCAATATCCTCAGGTCAAGAAAGCGAGAGGCTGAGCCGAATAGGATTTTCTTAATTACGAATTAATTTTAATCAATGCGATATACGAGACAAAAGACTTCCCGAAGGAAGTCTTTTGTCGTTAAAAAGGAGCGTCGCGCTTGTCAGGTTGAACTTACCGATGAACATCCGCACGTGATAAACGCCAACAACAGACACAACATTCCCGCGTCCATACCGAGAGAAGTTGCGTTGTTGTTGCAGCCGCAATTACACGAATTGCAGTTGCAATTGTTACAAGAAGTGCACGAATTTGTCGTGCAACGGTTGTTGTAACTCAAAAGCGCGACCAAAAGCAAAAGCCCCGAACAATTATTTATCATAAATTTACCTCCTTATTGTCAAAAAGCTCTATCAATCTACAATATGTCCGAAAATCTTCGAATGTGACAAGTTTATACTTAATTCAAAGGAGTTTTTTATGATTTGTCTTACAGTCAACGAACAGCAGGAAAGTTTTGTGAGAGGTTGCGTGCCTCCCAACGGTATTCTCGCGAGTGCGGCGGATTACTTTTTTATTTTTTCGGACAGGACCAGGCTTAAGATTCTTTGCGCGCTGTGCAGTATGGAATTGTGCGTGGGGGATTTGAGTTATATCCTTTCGCTCAATCAGACTACAATCTCTCATCAGCTCAAATTGCTAAGAGATAACGGAATCGTAGGTTGCAGACGGTACGGCAAAATTGTCTTTTACCGTATAGTCAACGAAAGCGTGGAAAGAGCAATAACCCTCGGCGTGGAAAACGCAGTATAAAAAGCGTTAGGCTCTTGTTTAAACGGTTTTGGGTGTTACGCCGAAAAAACGTATCCGGCACGTCGATTTTCAAACGGCTTGAATAAGCCGTTTTTCGCGCTGTAATATATTCGCGTATGCGGGTAATAATTTGAGTTGCGGCGGCAGGGCTCGTGTGCTATAATCTAAGTATGACCGATATCAAGCAAAAACTCAAAGATTTGCCGACAAACAGCGGCGTATATATTATGAAGTCCTCGAGCGGACAGATACTCTACGTAGGCAAGGCTAAAAACCTCAAAAACAGGGTAAGCCAATATTTTGCCAATTCTTCCAACAAGACGGAAAAGACAATACGTCTTGTAGAAAAGATTGCCGACTTCGAGTATATAATCACGCGCAACGAAATAGAGGCACTGGTCTTAGAAAACAATCTCATCAAAAAGCACGTGCCTCCCTACAATATTTTGCTCAAGGACGACAAATCCTATCCTTTTATCAAAATCAATCTCAAACAGGACTTTCCCAAAGTCGAGGTAGTGAGAAAACTTAAAAACGACGGCTCCAAGTACTTCGGTCCTTATATGCAGGGCATTACCAGCAAGGATATCACCGAGCTTGTCGAGAGTGCGTTTTGCCTTCGCTCGTGCAATCACGATTTTAAAAAGCTGTCAAAAAATCACCGTCCCTGTCTTAACTATCACATAAAGCGTTGTCTTGCTCCTTGTGCGGGATTATGCTCAAAAGAAGAGTACGCTAAGCAGATAGACAGCGTTATATCTTTTCTGTCGGGCAACGATAAAAAAGTATCCGCGCTTCTTACCGAAAAAATGACGGCGGCGGCAGAGCACGAGGACTTCGAACTGGCTATATTCTACCGCAAAAAACTGGAGATACTAGACAAACTGGTAAGACGTCAGGTTACGGCACTTCCTAAGGATTTCGACCTCGACATATTCGCTATCGCCGCCAACGGTCTCAATACGGTGGTCGCAGTGCTGTTCGTAAGAGGCGGTAAGCTGGTAGGCTCGGACAAACAGGTAGTCAGCGACCTCGCTCCCGAAAACGGGGTAGTGCTTGAAAACTTTATTACGGCATATTACGATAAAATCAACTATATCGCAAGCGAAGTCGTTACCGCTACTCCCGTAGACGATGCCGAGCTTCTGAGCGAATATCTTTCTTACAAAAAGGGAAGCAAAGTCAACGTCATCACGCCTCATCAGGGCGTAAGAAGACAGCTTGCCGATATGGCGGCGGGCAACGCTTCGGACTATCTGGAAAAATCGCTTTCTCTCAAAGAAAGAGAGGACAATATGACTACGGGCGCAATCATACAGCTGGAAGAGTATCTGCATCTTTCGAGAATGCCCGTAAGAATGGAGTGCTACGATATATCGCACATACAGGGTACCGACAAAGTAGCGTCTATGGTAGTATTCGTCAACGGCAGCCCTTGCCGTTCGCACTACCGCAAATTCAAGATGAAATACGCACTCGGCAACGATGATTTTGCGGGACTTCAGGAAGCTATCACGAGACGTATCGACGAGTTGAAAGAGAGCGAAGACGAGAGTTTTTCTTCGCGCCCCGACCTTCTCGTAATAGACGGCGGCAAAGGACAGCTTTCCAGCGTAATGGAAATTCTAGAGGCAAAGGGTGTCAAAGATATCGACGTAATAGGACTTGCCAAGAGAGAAGAGGAAGTTTTTTTACCTAACAATTCTCAGCCCGTAATATTACCTCGCAACAGCTATGCGCTAAAAGTTTTGCAGAGGATAAGAGACGAGGCGCACAGATTTGCCATTACGTTCCACAGAGAACTCAGACAAAAACGTCAGACGCACAGCAAACTTCTTGCAATCGAAGGCGTAGGAGCAAAGAGAGTAAAGGCACTCTTTGACGCTTTCAGAAATATCGAAAATATCAAAAACGCAAGCGTGGACGATCTCTGTCTTGTCAAGGGTATAGACAGGCGCAGCGCGCAAAATATCTATGACCATTTTCATCCTAAAGAAGACGGCAATAAAAATTAGTATCCGCTTGTCTTATAAATAGGCAAGTCCGACAGAATAACTTCCCGAATTTATACCGTCGAGAAGCGGGGGCGGGCTCAGGTACAATCAGCAACTTATAATAAATATGGGTAAGTCGGGTAGCATAACTAACCAAGAATAAAATTTACAATAATCCGCTTGTCTTATAAATAGGCAAGACCGACAGAATAACAATCCCAAATATATACCGCCGAGAAGCGGGGGCGGGCTTAGGCACAGGCAACGGATTTTGCGATGATTTATCTTGAGAAGGAGGAAGTAATACTTGCTGTATTACGAGGACGACGAAAAGTAAATTGCGGAAAAGGTGCGTTTAAAGACAGTGAGCGTTGCTCATCGACGGTATAAGAGCCACAAAAACGCTTTACTTTTGTTAATAAGTATATTATTATTATAGATATGAAATACAAGGCAATCTTTTGCGATTTTGACGGAACGATATATACCGAAGACCACAGAATATCGCAAGTAAATAAAGATACAATAGCACAATACGTAAAAAAAGGCGGTAAATTCGTTGTCTCTACGGGAAGACTGTTTTCCGCGATATATCCTAAGCTTGTTGAGATGAATCTCGACGGTGACGTAATAGTATATCAGGGCGCGGGAGTATACGATATCAAGACGAAAACTCAGATTTTCGGTCAATACTTCAAAAGAGAACAGGCAGTAAAGGCTCTCGAGTACGTTGAGTCGCTGGGAGACGAATACGTACCTATAGTGTATATCGACGATACTTGCCATTGCAGAGAATTCAATGATTACGTCAAGGAATTCGTCACTATATGCAATATAGGATACAAGGAGACTAAAATACCTCTGTCGCAATACGTCAGACAGAGCGAA
This sequence comes from uncultured Christensenellaceae bacterium, assembly GCA_944380355.1. Lineage (GTDB taxonomy): Bacteria > Bacillota > Clostridia > Christensenellales > UBA3700 > RACS-045. The sequence continues at coordinate 34,809 of CALWHJ010000001.1, read as the reverse complement.
CACTTGCCCGTAAAGGTGCTTGTGCTTATGGATAGCAAATACTGTGACGGTTTCAGCGAAGAGGGAATAAGGAGATTCCCCGATTTGGCATTTATGCGCTCGCACAGTTTTATCGTAGAGATAATGACTAAGGGCATAGACAAGGGACTTGCCGTAAAATGGCTTTGCGATAAATACGGCATAAATACCGAAGATACCATTTCCCTCGGCGACAGCGAAAACGATATCGCTATGATAAAGACTGCGGGACTGGGAGTTGCGATGGCAAACGCTATGCCCAAGGTAAAAGAAGCTGCGGATTATATTGCAGACAGCAATGATAATGACGGAGTTGCGAAAGTAATACAAAAATTCTGTCTCGGAGACAATGAGAATGAATAAGCATTTCGACCAAAACGAAGAGGCGGTTTCTCAGACTGTAAAACTGGGCGAATTCTGTAAAGAATGCGACCTCGAGCTTTTGTGCGGAAAAGCTGACGGAGATATTACTTTCAAGTCGGTACTGGTCAACAGACCGGGACTATTGCTTGCGGGATTTGAAAATTACTTCGGCAACAGCAGAATACAGGTTGTAGGCAATGCCGAACACTATTATCTCGCGTCTTTGAGTTACGAGGAAAAGCAAAAGGCACTCAAAAGACTTTTGGTGCAGAAGATACCTTGCATAATCTATGCGCGCGGTATCCGTCCTTCGGAGATGGAACTCGAACTTGCATCAAAGCATAACGTACCTCTTTTGCGTTCGGATATGACTACGACGTGGCTAATGCACGAACTTGGCAACTATCTCGACAATCTGCTTGCGCAGACGGAGATGGTACACGGCACGCTTTTGGATATAAACGGCGTCGGAGTGTTGCTCACGGGGCACAGCGGTATGGGTAAGAGCGAAACGGCTATCGAACTCATAAACAGAGGACACAGAATTATAGCGGACGACGCGGTATGCGTAAAGCGAGTGCGTAACGAACTCGTGGGAAAAGCTCCCGAAAACATAAAGTATTTTATGGAAGTAAGGGGACTGGGTATAATAGACATCAAGAATATGTACGGCGTAGGCGCGGTGCTGGAGAGCGAATTTATAGACCTTGTAATCAGGCTTGACAAAATCAATGACCTTGCCGATTACGACAGACTGGGGTCTATGGACAACACGTGCGAAATTCTCGGAATTTTGCTTCCTCAGATAAATATACCCGTTATGCCGGGAAGAAACATTGCGGTAATAGTCGAAGTAGCTACGAGAAACTACTTGCTCAAAAAAATGGGTTACAACGCACTCGAGGACTTGAAGAAGAGGACGAATCTCGATGAATAACTACGAAAAAATGAAAAAAGCCGAGCAGTACGACGAAGACTGCTCTGAGATGTACGACGAAGAGGATTTGCTTGCAGCGCAGAATTACGCTACGGACAACGAAATCTTCAAGAGAAAATACAAGGAATTTTATACGGATATAAAAATCGACCGTAGAGAAGACTGGTAATTCAGGTAATAGGTTATGCTTAACGAAACTACGCACAAACAGTTAAGACAGATTGTGGGAGATATCCGCAGTTTTCTGTTTTCAAAATATTACAACTTTTTTATAATCGCGGTAGCGACTATAAGTTATGTTTTTCACTTTGAAATCATAGGCGCGTTGTTTTTGGCCTACGTTATAGGTTTAGTACTCATCTTCAGTGACGACATTATGCCTACGACGCTACCGTTTATGCTTATGATTATGCATATTTTGAGACTGTACGACAGCTTCAGCGGCTGGATGCCCGTGGCTCCTTTCGTAATACCTCCCGCGTTGGCGGTAATATTCCACTTTATTTTCTACCGTAAAAAAATAGTAATCGATACTATGTTTTGGCCTATGCTGGCTGTATCCATAGCAGTCACTTTCGGCGGAGCGTTTTCGCTGTCTTTTAAACAGTACTTCAGCGGAATGGCTATGTACTACGTACTGGGATTGGGATTCGGACAGCTTTTGCTTTACGTATTGTTCAGGTCTTATATCAACGCAAGAAGAAAATACGACCTCAAGGAGTACTTCGTACAGCTTATGCTGTATATAGGACTTTTTGCCGTAATAATGATGTTTACTCAGTATCTCGAGAATATAGGCGGATTTATCGACATATTCAGAAAATACGGAATAGGCAAGGAGCTCGAGCAGTTTCAGTACAGCAAATTTGCGCAAGGACTGTCCAACAACCTGTCTGCGATTATGCTGTGGACAATGCCTTTCCCTATGTACTATATAAGACGCAACAAGCGACCTTTGCTTATGTTTGCCTTTATGATAGTGCAGTACGTATTTTTGATGCTTATTCTTTCAAGAGGCGGCATTTTAATGGGTACAATCGAGCTTGCGATAAGTTTTATTTATCTTTGCGTGGTATGCAAGGGAAAAATGAAAAAGATAATGATTGCCATAACGTCGTTATGCGCAGTAGCCGGAGTAGCTTTTATAATAGCGGCGTGGAGCAGTTTGAGTTCGATACTTCACATAAGCAAGGACGAAGCGAGAGTAAAGCTTTTTGCTCACGCGATTGAATGTTTCAGCAAATCTCCGATATTCGGTACGGGACTTGCGTATGACGGCGGGGTAGGATATAATCCCAAAGAGGGCGGAATGTACTGGTATCATTCAACTCCTTTCCAAATCATAGGTTCGATGGGACTTGTGGGCGTGATAGCATATACCTATCAATTCGTTATGAGAGTTTACACTATGCGTGCTAAAAAGTATCGCAGCAATTTCAACGATACGATGCTTATAGCATTCATAGGGTTTGAGCTTATGGCTTGCGTAAATCCCGGAGATTTTTGTCCTCTTCCTTTTATGTTGTTTATGACTATGATGTTTGCGGTAATGGAGATAGTCAACGAGCAGAAGCTGAAGAGCAAAAATCTCATCGACCCCAAAGAGGAGATAGTCGTAGACGTCGAAAAGCTCAAGTCGGCGGACGATAAAAGCGGAAAAAATAACGTTGCAACAGATTTGAACTGAAACGTTGATACAAAAGTTTTTAATATAAGGGAAATCAAATCTTCAGCTGAATTGAAAAATAAGAAGGTCGGTTTAGCCGACCTTTTGTTTTTAGATTTATTTTTGTTTGCTTTATATTTATATAAAATATTATTTTATCATATTGTAAAGGTTGTAAAGGTTATACTTGTAAAATAAAGGCTTTACTTATAACGCCGAAAACGCGATTTTGATATTCTTTATGCGCTTTTCAGTAGCGGTGCAGGTGTGACGAAGTTATTATTATTCTACCAGATTTTCGAGAATAAATTCGTATATCGTCGACGCTTTGTCACCCCAGTTTTTAAAGAGCCATTTTGCGTTGTTGCGGTTTTGCACGACGAGTTTTAATTCCATAAGAGGCGCAGTCGCGCTTTCGATTTTGAGGATTACGGTGTAGGTGCCGTCGTTGTTTTTGTAATAGTCGGAAAAATAGTCCTGTTTTTTTCTGTATTTGAATTTGTTCTGTTTTATTACTTCGGCTATGTTTTCTCTTAGAGAAGAGGGGATATTGATATAATAATGCTTAAGCCCCTCTCTCGAATCGCTCGTGATTGCGTATCTGGGATTGCAGCCCTTTGTGGCTACGTTTGTAATGAGATTGTTTTTTATCAGGTCGCATAGCGCAACCTTGCAATCCATATACCCCAGCCAGTTGTTTTCCGTGACCATATCCAAAATAACGCCCTCCTGAAGTGGTACTTCCATTTTGTCAAGGGCGTAGAGAAGTATTAGTTTGTTTACGGTCGCGTTGTCCAACATAAGATTACTCCGCGTCGGAAATGTATTTTTTGATACTTTCGATAAGGTCGTCGCATTCGTCGCTGTGTACTTCGAGGACGACGGGGCGGTTGAGGTCGAGGGAGAAAATGCCGAGTATGGACTTGGCGTCTACCACGTATCTTCCGCATCTCAAATCCATATCGTAGTCAAAACGCGATATCGTATTGACAAAGGATTTTACGCTCTCTGTGGTGTTGAGTAATAATGTAATAGATTTCATTTTCGCTCCTGATAACTTATATATTCTACAAAAAATTTTTTCCGCTGATAATTGGTTAATTAAATTTATTATATAACATTATTATGTTATTTTCAAGCGTTAGGGGCATATTTATCGTTTAATCGACAAGTATTGCTTTATTGTGCGTTTAATATTATATATTAACTTGATATTTTTCAGCGTTTGATGTATAATGTTTTAAAATATACAAGGAGACGGCGATATGGCGGAACTTGCACCTCAGAAAGCATATAATATACTGATAGACTATTGCGATAAAATCGCAAGGTCAAAATATATTCTGTCCACTACGGCGATAAAGAATATGCTGAGATTTATTGCCAATACGCCTTGTCTTTACAATTACGTAGCCAAGTGCAACCAGAGTATAAAATTCAAAGACGAGTACTTCAGGTTTATAGGCGACGATACAATCAATATGCCTACCAATCCTATGGCGGTCGTTGCGGTAGTAACCGCGCTCTTGTACGACTTCGACAGAGGCAACATAGATATGGACAGATTCCTCATCAAGTACTACAAAATGGACGATTATGAAGCTTGTTATCAGAGATTTTGTTTTACGGTGCTTGCAGGATATGCCAGAGCTTTCGGCGGTATTCTCGACTATAAAGAGACCGTACTCGATGCGGAAGAGGACGTAGCCGTAGACGACTACGCAAAAGAAAGCGTGATGCCCTGTGTGTCGAAAATGATTGAGATAGTCGAAGCCGACGCACATATCTCCGACAAACTTAGAGACGATTTGCTCACCATACTGGACGGATTTTATTATTCTTTCGAATTGTCGAGAGCAAAGATGGTCAAGGTATGCTGGATAGGTCTTTGCGCAGTAGCAAAAAATTACAAACCCGTGCAGTCTTATATGCGCGAAATTAAAAAGAATCTGGAAAACTACGCTTTGATTTGACGTGTTTTCATACGTTTTGTACGTTTTTATATTATGCTTGTAAACGATAAAACCAACGCTGTAAAAATAATCAACAAAGTGGCAATCGTTACGATTGTCGTCAACCTCGTATTGTCCATAGGCAAGTTTGCCGCGGGTATCGTGGGTAATTCTACCGCTATGGTATCCGATGCTGTACACTCCGCAAGCGACGTGCTCAGTACTTTTATAGTGCTTATAGGTGCGCGTATAGCTGTTAAGAGCGAGGACAGAGACCACAACTACGGCCACGATAAATTTGAAAATATTGCTTCTATCATTCTCGCGATGATGTTGTTTGCCACCGCATTGGCTTTAGGATATGCGGGCATACAGAGCATCATATCCGCTACTAAGGGTGAATTCGTCAAGCCTTCTTATATTGCGCTTGTGGCGGCTATAGTTTCCATTGTCGTAAAAGAGGGTATGTACTGGTATACTATCTATTATGCAAAGAAGCTTGATTCTCAGGCACTCAAAGCCGACGCTTGGCATCACCGCTCGGACGCTTTCTCGTCAGTTGCAAGCTTTATAGGTATTTTGGGCGCGATACTCGGCGTATTGGTACTCGAAGGTATTGCGACTTTGTTTATAGCCGTATTGATAATAAAAGTTTCTTACGATATAGTCAAAGTAGTTATCAAACAGCTTACCGACCACGCAGCACCCGAAGAGCTTGTCGGCAGGATATACAAGACGATTGACGAGGATAAAGACGTAATGAATATAGACGTGCTAAAGACGAGAATATCCGGCTCGATTATTTACGTAGACGCTGAGATAGCCGTAGACAGCTCGCTCAATATCGTTGACGCGCACGCAATCGCAGAGAGAGTGCACGACAAGATAGAACAGGATTTCAAAGAGGTAAGACATATAGCAATTCACGTAAATCCCTATTTCGGCGAGCAAAAGAAAGAGGAGTCTTTCGAAGAGAAAGAAAAAGAACTTTGGGAGCAAGACAAAAAGTCTGAAAAGACGTCCGATGAGGAAAATAAAACAGTCTTAGAGGAAGAGAAAAAGGATAAAAGCTTTTCGGATAAATCCTACAAATAGTGCTTATCGGTCTGACATAAAGTACTTCATGGAAAGGTAAATAATTGCTTGGTTATGTTTGATTGATAATTTAAAAGGATAAAATGAATATATGTTAAAAGCCTGCTTTGTGTTTAAAGCAGGCTTTTTCTTTTGGGTAAGCGCATTTGCTTATATAAATCCCGGTCGGATATCCGGGTAAGTAGTTGTAAATTCAGATATTCCACTCGTCGGGCACGAACAACTTTTGAAATACTTTGATACAATATCTGTCGGTAAAAGACGCGATATAGTCGCATACCACTCTGTCGGCGGGGTAGTCTTTCAGAAGCGATTTGTAAAAGTCGGGAAGCTTGTCGAGATTGTTGAGATAAAAATCGAATATAAGCTCTATCATTTTGACGGCTTTTACTTCCTGAGATTTAGCCTTAGGGTTGAGGTACACTTCTTCGAACATGAAAGTATGCAGTTTTTCCGTTGCTTCTTCGAATTCGGGGGATTGCTTGATAAAAGGTTTATCCCAGCTGTATTCCACCATATCGCGTATCATATTGTTTATTCGGTCGGACTTAGTCGCGCCTAATACGTCGATGCAGTCTTTAGGAAGACTGTCTTCGCTTATGACGTTGCCTCTTACGGCGTCCTCGATATCGTGATTGATATAGGCGAATCTGTCGGCATATTTGACAATCTCTCCTTCTAAAGTCGCGGGCTTGTCATTGTATTTGTGATTTGCTATGCCGTCGCGCACTTCAAAGGTGAGATTGAGACCTTTGCCGTTGTTTTCGAGAAGGTCGACTACGCGTCTGGATTGAAGAGAATGTACAAAGCCGCCTTGCACGAGTTCGTTGAGTTTTCTCTCTCCCGCGTGTCCGAAAGGAGTGTGCCCCAAATCGTGTCCTAAAGCTATGGCTTCCACAAGGTCTTCATTAAGACGCAGTGCGCGCGCAATCGTTCGTCCTATCTGCGATACTTCGAGAGTGTGCGTAAGTCGCGTGCGGTAATGGTCCCCTTCGGGGGAGAGAAATACCTGTGTTTTGTGCTTTAGTCTTCTGAATGATTTGCAGTGCAGAATTCTGTCTCTGTCGCGCTGAAATTCGCTTCTCAAATCGCACGGTTCGCATTCTTTCAGTCTGCCTTTGGTGTTCTCAGAGAGAGTAGCGTATTTGCTGAGCGTTTCGCGCTCTAATTTGCATATATGAAGTCTTACGTTTTCCATAATTACATTTTATAAAAAAATGTAAATTTTGTCAATATCAAGAGTCTATAAAACGCACCTGTAAGCAAAAAAATTTATAAAAAATTCAAATTTTTCTACATTTTCGACGCGCTTTTGCGCCGTTGTACGCATATTTTTCAAATTCGGGCAAGAATATTAAAAATTATTTTAATATTATTTAGGAAAAACGGCTTCGGGCAGCGTATAATTAAGTGTAAAACGTTAGAAGGTATAAGGTATAAGACATAAGATGGCGGAAGTTTTTTCCGAGTGGCTGGAAAAGCTCAAATCTAAGACGGACATAGCTGAGGTAATATCTTCCTATGTGCATCTCGAAGAAAAAGGCAGCAGAAAATGGGCGTGTTGTCCTTTTCATCACGAAAAGACGCCTTCGTTTTGCGTTCATTCCCAGACTCAGACTTATTATTGTTTCGGTTGTCACGTGGGTGGAGACGTAATCACTTTCGTGCAGGAGATTGAGCATACCGATTTTATGGGCGCAGTCAAAATTCTTGCCGATAAATATCATGTCGAAATCCCTGATTTTTCTAAAAAAGATAACGATTTTGCATTAAAAAGACACAAGGACAAGCTGTATGCAATGATGCGTGACACTGCCGCATACTTCCATCAAAATTTGATGGGCGAGGGCGGTAAGCCGGCAAGAGAATATCTCGCAAAAAGAGGTATCAGCGCACATACTGCACGTATATTCGGACTGGGATACTCAATAGGTAAACAACAGTTGATATCGTACTTGCTTTCAAAAGGCTATTCGCAAGAAAATATGTTAGAAGCGGGAATTGCCGATAAATCGCAAAGCGGTTGTTACGACACTATGGCAGGAAGACTTATCGTTCCTATCATCAACAACATTAAGCAAGTAATTGCTTTCGGCGGCCGTGTGCTTGACGGTAGCTTGCCTAAATATAAAAATACCCGTGAGACGATACTTTTTAACAAGTCGAAAGAGATATTCGGACAGCATTCCGTAAAAAAACTCAAACTCGAAGAACCTGTCAACGAACTTATCATGGTTGAAGGTTACATGGATGTAATATCGCTTTTCCAAAGCGGAGTAAAAAATGCGGTTGCTTCCATGGGTACGGCACTTACCGTCGAACAGGCAAGGCTTATCAAAAAATACGTCAACAAGGTTATTATCTGTTATGACGGCGACAGCGCAGGACAGAAAGCTACTATGAGAGGCCTCGATATTCTTTATAACGAGGGACTAGATGTCAGAGTAGTAAGCCTTCCCGAAAATCTCGATCCCGACGAATACGTGCGTAAGTACGGCAAGGACAGTTATCTCAAACTTCTCGTAGAAGCTAAACCGCTTTTCGAACACAAACTCAACGTAATAGCTTCTAAATACGATCTTACTTCTCCGCAGGAAAAGGGTAAATATGCGGTAGAGGCAATGAAAGCGATAAAAGTGCTTGAAGACCCAGCAATGATAGAAGCATATGTGGAATTTGTGGCAAAGAAAACAGGTATTACCGTTCAAACGTTAAAACGTCAGTTCGATATGAGCGAAACCCCTGTGATTCAGATTGCTAAACCGCAGGCTAAAGTCGGAATGACGGCATTTGATAGAGCGGTAAGATATGTGTTGTATGCGTTGTTCGGGGGCGTGGAAAACGCAAACTGCGAGACGGATTTGTCACAGTATATCGTAGATAAAAACCAAGCTGCGCTTTATAATCTTTACAGAGCAAAAAAAGACTCGGGACAGAACACACTCGACGAACTCGTAAAGGAAGAAGAAAACAATCCCGAAGTGCGTTACCTACTCGACGAGGGCAGTAAAATAGGCGACGAAATAGCAAATAATTATTTTGCCGACTGTGTAAAAACAATAATCAAAGAAGGCAACAAACTGCGCAAGCGCGCTTTGACAAAGGCTATCGACAGCGAACAGGACGAGGAAGCCAGATACATAATGATAAGTCAGCTTGCCCAGACAAAAAAACAATAATACTACGAAAGTTAATATATTCGGAGGACGTATGGAAGACAAAAAGGACAAAGTGGAAGTAAGCGACAAGACTGCGCAGAGAGAAGAGAAAATCCGCAACGAAGCCAAGAAAATCGCCAACAACTACAAAAACAAAACTCTCACTATATCCGAGTTTGAAAAGCTTACGGACAAGCTTACGCTTCAGCCCGACGAGCTAAGTCTCGTATATGAGATTTTGAGAGAAAAGGGCATAGAAATCGAAGAAGATGCCGAAGACGATATCAAGGGTATCGTATTCGACAATATCGACGCTACGACTGACGATTCGGTAAAGATGTACCTCAAAGACATAGGACAGGTACCTCTACTCAAACCCGATGAGGAACTCGAACTCGCAAAGAGAATGAGCGAGGGCGACCAGGCTGCTAAAAACAGACTGAGCGAAGCAAATCTTCGTCTTGTCGTATCTATCGCAAAGAGATATGTCGGAAGAGGTATGCAATTCCTCGACCTTATACAGGAAGGCAATCTCGGACTTATGAAAGCCGTAGAAAAATTCGACCATACAAAGGGATTCAAGTTTTCTACCTACGCTACGTGGTGGATCAAGCAGTCTATTACGAGAGCTATCGCAGACCAGGCAAGAACGATAAGAATTCCCGTTCATATGGTAGAGACGATAAACAAAACGGGCAGAGTGGCAAGACAGCTTTTGCAGACTCTCGGCAGAGAACCTACTACCAAGGAAATTGCCGACAAGATGGGTATTACAGAAGAAAAGGTAACAGAGATTCAGAAGATTGCGCAAGACCCTGTTTCTCTCGAAAAACCTATCGGCGAGGAAGAAGACAGCCATCTCGGAGATTTCATAGAGGACAATACCTCTGCTTCTCCTGCTGAGAAAGCAGAAACGAAAATGCTCAAAGAGCATTTGCTCGAAGTTCTCAGCTCGCTTACACCCAGAGAAAACGAAGTTATCCGCAAGAGATACGGTCTCGACGACGCGCGTCCCAAGACGCTCGAAGAAGTGGGTAGGGAATTCAACGTTACGCGTGAGCGTATCCGTCAGATAGAGGCGAAAGCATTGAGAAAGCTTCGTCATCCCAACCGCACCAAAAAGCTCAAAGACTATATCGGCAAGGTATGATATGCTGAGACTTGACAAAAGGCTCACCGCCGTAGTCAACGAAGTAAAGGGCGAAGTGCTTGCGGACATAGGTTGCGACCACGGCAAGGTCAGCGCGGCAAGTCTTATCGGGGGCAAAGTCAAGAGAGTAATTGCTTGCGATATATCCGAAGATTCGCTGAGCAAGGCGTCTCAACTTGCCAAAAGGCTGGGGCTTGACGCTATGGAATGTCGTTGCGGGGACGGTCTTATACCCTTGAAAGATAGCGAAACCGATTGCGCGGTCATTGCCGGTATGGGCGGCAACGAGATTATATCCATACTTTCTAAGGGAAGCAAAGGAATAAAAAGATTTGTTCTCGTAGCGCATCGCAACGTAGTGGATTTGAGAAAGTTTTTGCGCGCTCAGGGATTTTATACGGAAAAGGATTACACCGTCGAAGAGGGCGGAAAATTCTACGATATTATCGTCGCGCTTGCCGATACGGGTAAAAAATCGACGGACGAGAAAAGTCTGTACATAGGCAAAAACAGCATAGACAATCCCGACTTTGTCAAGTATTCGCGATATATCAGAGAAAAGTATGAAAAACTTGGCGTATATGCCGACGAAACTCTCAAAAAGATATACGGATACTGTATGCATAAGGACGATTTTAAGATAAAAGACGTAACAGACGAGATAGAAAAACACGCTCCGCTTTCTCTTATGCTCGACTTTGACAGCGCGGGTCTCAATCTAGGGGACAAGGAGCAGAAGCTGACGGGAATTATGCTTGCCCAAAACGCGACTTTTTCCGTGCTGGAAGAATGTGTCGAAAAGGGGTGCAATTTACTCGTTACGCATCATCCGTCGGTATTCGGTGAAGAGAGAGATTTATATTCCGAGAGACTTTTGAAAAAAGCTGAGGAGTACGGAATCAACCTGTACAGCTGTCATACAAATCTTGACTGTTGCAAGGGCGGTCTCAACGATTACCTTGCGGGTTTGATAGGACTGAAAAAGGTAAAAATCGCGGACGGTTGTGCCAGAGAAGGGGTGCTTCCTCAGCCTCTCAAACTCAAAGATTTTGCCAAAACGTTAGCGGATATATTAGGAGATGCCAACGTAAAATACGTGGGCGACGGTGAAAAAGTCATAAGCAATACTTTGATTTGTACGGGAGCGGGAGCGAGAGATGACGAGCTTGTCGAATATGCGCGCGACAACGTAATAGACTGTATCGCGAGCGGAGAAAGCAAGATATCCGTTGCCTTAAAAATCAGAGATTACAATCTCGCGCTTGTCGACTTCGGACATTACAACAGTGAAATTTTCTGCATTGACATTTTCCGCGCGTGGCTGGATAGTAAATTCGGCGACATGATTTGTATCAGCAATACCGACAAGGACCCCTACACGAAAGCGTAGGACATCAACACAACTACAAGTGCCCAAGGGCGCAAAGGAGTATATTATGAGTATAGATAAGATTTTGCAATATCAGGAGTACGATATGAAATATATCAAGCTCGAAAACGAACTGAAGTCTTCGCAGGAAGCCAAAAAGGTTATGGCATACAAGCAGACGGGACAACAGTCTATTGAAAACCTTACGAGAATGAACGACGTTGCCGACCATACTATGGAGAGCATCAAGAAGATAATAGCGTCGCTCGAAGATACGGGCAAGCAGATTGACGAAATCAACAACAGCGAACTTAAAGACTGTGACGAAAAGCAGCTCGATTATTTTGCAAAGCAACTGGAAAAGCTCGAGCAGAAACTCGAAGACGCAGAGAAGGAAATCTTAAGAGATAACAGAGAACTTAGCGAAATCAACGCTAATCAGAAAAAGGACTTCGAGCAGGCGGCAAAAGCGGCAAAGGCTTACCGTATAGCTACGGAGGCTTTCAACGAGCTCAAGAAAAATATGGCGGTAGAGGCTAACGCTCTTATGAAAGAGATGAAAGCTATCGCGCAGGACGTCGAGCCTAAACTTATGGAGAGATATCAGAAGGTCAGGGCAAACAAGCGAGTACCCGTATTCGTTCCTTTGGTAAAACCCAACGGTTGCGGAGGTTGCGGTATGGAAGTGGCGAGCGACGCGCTTAATAAGCTTCAGGAAAACAAAATTCAGGAATGTCCCAACTGCGGAAGAATACTTTATATAAAAGACTGATATGAAAAAACTCACTGTCAAAAACAACGTTATACGTCCCGCTGTAATAGGCATAATAGTCGCGGTGCTGGGTATAGTGCTTCTCGTGTATTACAGATATTTTGCGGCGGAAAAGTCTGCGGCAAGCTATCTCGTATCCGCGATAACTCTAATCGTGGGAGTAGCTCTTGCGATATCCGCGCTGTTCAGACTAGCCGAGATAAAGAGAGAGGAAAAGACTGCTTTGTCGGGAGAGAGTGCTACGGCGGAATTCATATCTTACGGCAGTGAAAAGTCGATAGGCAAAGTCGCGGTCTACTATGTTGAGTATTCTTACGAAAAGGACGGAAAGAAATACATTGTCAAAAGCCCCAGTCAGTTTACCTGGTACGAGGTGCTGACGCTGAAAGCGGCGGGGAAGTTTCCTATAAAGGTATATAAAGAAAGCCGTATGCTCGATTGCGACCTTCTCAAAATGCAGATGGAGCACAGAGAAGAGGTTGCAGAGCTTAACAGAAAGTATGAAGTCGCTCTCGAGGAGCTTATGCGCGACAAGGAAAAGAAAGCTTAATAAAATCAAATCGATATACGAAAATAAAGAGCGAGGCTGTTGCCTCGCTTTTTTTATATCCGAACAATATCGGACAAACTTTCGTACATAACGTACGACCTTTTAGCTTTTTACTCAGTCCATAATCTCGGCAAGCATCTCTTTCATAGAGTACATACCTTGATTTTTCTGCGCTACGAAGGCGGCTGCTTTGACTGCGCCCTGAGCGAATACCATACGCGACTGCGCTTCGTGAGCGAGAGTAATGACTTCGTCCTTGCCGATAAACAGTACGTCGTGTTTGCCTACGATTGTACCGCCTCTTACGGCGTGTATTCCTATCTCTTTGGGAGTGCGCTTGCAGTCCTTGCCGTGTCTGCCGTATACGAATTCTTTGGAATTGTCAAACTCCTCGTTGATGGCTTTTGCAATGGACAGAGCAGTGCCCGAAGGGGCGTCAACCTTGCGGTTGTGGTGCTGTTCGATAATCTCTACTTCGAAAGCGTCACCCAAGAAATCGGTTGCTTTGCGGCACAGCTCGATGAGAAGATTTACGCCGAGCGACATATTGCTAGATTGAAAAACGGCTGTTTTTTTGCTTGCTTCTTCCACAGCTTGTTGCTGTTCGGGAGTATATCCCGTAGTAGCTAATACCAAAGATACACCGTTTTCCGTGCCGTATTTAAGCAGGTCGGCAAGAGCTTCGGGACGGGAAAAATCTATGATTACGTCCACTTTGTCTTTTACGTCGAAAACGCTCTTGTATACGGGAACTTTAAAATCTTCTGCGTTAGCGAATTTGTCTATGCCGCCTACTACGCGCATATCGTCGCGCGAGGATACGCATTCGAGGACGTGCTGTCCCATTTTACCGCCTATTCCGCAGATAAGTACGTTTGTCATATCACACCTCAGATAATTTGAAGTCTTTGCATTTCTTTGCAAAGAAGCTGCGCCTTAGCCTCGCTCATAGGAGTGAGGGGAAGTCTCAATACGTTTTTGCAAAGTCCGAGCAACGAGCAAGCGTATTTTACGGGGATAGGGTTGACTTCGGCAAAGAGAAGGTCGACAAAATCCGAATATTTATCGAGAATAGCCTGCGCCTTGTCAAATTCTTTTGCGCCCGCATACGCCATAAGATGGGAAAATTCTTTGGGAAGAGCGTTGCTGGCTACGGATATAAGGGTAGTACCGCCGAGCTTTGCGATGTCTACTGCGAGTTTGTCATCGCCGCTCATGAGCTGAAGCTGAGTACCTTCGATAGCCTTAGCCGTCTTTGCAATCTGTTCGAGATTGCCGCAAGCTTCTTTGATGCCTACGACGTTTTTGATGCCGCGAGCAATTCTGCCTGCCGTCTCGGGAAGAATGTTAACGCCCGTACGTGAGGGTACGTTGTATATAATCATAGGAAGCGAACATTCTTTGGAGATTGCCTCGTAATGCAGATAAAGCCCTTCCTGAGTACATTTGTTGTAATAGGGAGTTACGACGAGTACGCCGTCCGCGCCCTCTTCCTGAGCCATAGCCGAGTTTTTAACGGCGGAAAGAGTGCAGTTGCTTCCCGTGCCGAATATTACGGGTACGCGTTTTGCAACGGTGTCGAGCGCAAAGCGTCTCAATTGCTTTTTCTCTGCGTCCGTCATCGTAGCGGGCTCACCCGTAGTACCGGTAAATACTATACCGTTGATACCGCCTTTAATCTGGCTTTCTATCAATTTTTCAAAACTTTCGTAATCTACGCCTTTTTCGTCGAAAGGGGTGATTATCGCGGTATAAGTTCCTTCAAACATTTTATTACCTCTTGCGGTCGTACCGCATTACAAACTTAAATCTTGTTGTTTTTAATCATATATTCCGCAATCTGTACAGCATTGCTTGCTGCGCCTTTACGGATATTGTCGGCTACTACCCAGAGGTTGCAACCGCTCTCTACGGTATCGTCTATACGGATACGTCCGACGTAAACTTCGTCGTGACCCGTGGAGTCGATAGGCATAGGGTACTTGTTGTTGGCAACGTCGTCAACTACTATGACGCCCTGTTGATTTTTGAGAGCTTCAATGATACCCTCTTTGGTGCAGGGCTTCTTGAATTCTACGTTGATGGACTCGGAGTGAGAGTTGAGTACGGGAACTCTGACGGTCGTTGCGGTAACCTTAATGGTGTCGTCGCCGAGAATTTTCTTGGTCTCCTTCATCATCTTTTCTTCCTCTTTGGTATAGCCGTTGTCGAGGAATACGTCGATGTGGGGCAGACAGTTGTTAGCTATCTGATAAGGGAACTTCTTGGTTTCGTACTTTTCGCCCTTAACGAAGGATTTGAGACCATCGAGGAGGTCGTTGTAACCTGCTACGCCGGCACCGCTTACTGCCTGATAGGTGCTGTAAACAATCCTCTTGATGCCGTACTTGTCGTAGAGGGGTTTGAGAGCTACCATAGCCTGAATGGTAGAGCAGTTAGGGTTGGCGATAATGCCGTGATGCCAGTCGATATCCTGAGGGTTAACTTCGGGAACTACGAGAGGAACGGTAGGGTCCATTCTCCACTGGCTGGAGTTGTCTATAACGACTGCGCCCTCTTTAGCGAAAACGGGAGCGAACTTTGCGCTCGTCGAACCGCCCGCACTGAAAAGCGCGATGTCTACTTTGTGAGCTTTTACGTTTTCTTCGGTCAGCTCGATTACGGTGTGGGGTTTGCCCATAAAATCAATAACCTTGCCTGCGCTCTTAGCAGATGCGAAGAGATAATAATTTTCTACGGGGAGTTGTTTTTCGGTCAAGACCTCGAGAAACTTGTTGCCTACCATACCGGTTGCGCCGACTACGGCTACGTTATACTTTTTCATTTTATTCTCCTTGTGAGTTGAACTCATTAAAATTTTTTGCGTATCGGAAGTTTAAGGGCAATAAAAAATGCTTTACAGGTGTAAAGCATACATAAATGACAAAATATCGTTGTCAGTTTAAGTGCTCCACCTTGCATTTTAAGGTGACAGTTACAGGGTTGTTCACCGTAGTAACCAACCGTAAGTCGCACAAGAGGGGCTTACGATTTCGGCAAAATATCCTTTCGCGGGAGCGTCTTGTCGCCTGTATCCCGATACTGATATATTCTGCGCCTCTATAAACTTACGAATATGATAGCACAATATTTTTAAGCTGTAAAGTAATTTTTTGCAGTTTTTTTATTTATACGCACAGATATTTGCCAGGGTATTTTATCTTTGCTTCAAGCTTTGAGAAAAAATCCGTTAATATTATTGATTAATAGGAAAAAATAGTTTATAATATAAAAGATTTTAAAATTGGAGTTAATATGGGAAAAGTTTTGAATACCCTTGCGGGCAAACTTACGCTTCAGCGCGATTTGTCCCCCGAAGGCAGAGAAATCAACTATAAGGGCAGAATAAGAGAGGCTATGCAGGTCGTATCGCAGAATATGACCAAACTCGTTTTGCTCAACCTTTTTATGGTAGTCGCTTGCGTACCTATCATAGTGCTTTTCGGCTACTATATGCAGGTGCAGGAGAGCAGTATTCTTGCCGGATACCAGTTTAGCTCGGGTATCGGTATAGGCTACGGCATAGTGGATAACACTATCGAAGCGACGGCTGCGATATATGACTTCCGACTCAAACTTTTCGGGGCGTCACTTTTGCCCTGCCTGCTTTTGGTAGGTCTGTTTGCTTCGGGCGTATATTACTGTTGCAGAAATATGCTGTGGGGCGCACAGGTCAAGATTTGGAAGCACTTCTTCAGAGGTATTAAAATGCACTGGTACAAGTTTATGCTTTCATTCGCTTGGCTGGGCATACTCGCTACGGGCTTTACTTGCTCGCTCATTATGATTTTGAAAGAAACCGCGATTTACGGCGCTGCCAACGCAGGCTGGTGGGTACTCGTGGTATTCATAGGTATCCTTGCGCTTCTGAGCGTAATGTATATGCTTATCGGTCAGGGTATGTACGTACTTTACCGTTTCAAGATGAAAGACAATATCAAGAATACCTGCGTGCTGGTATTGATGATGATAGTGCCTACGCTTTTCGTAACAGGTGTGTTTGCAGGTTTCGTAGCGTTGTCTTTCGTATCGCTCATAGGTATGTTTATGCTTATATATATGGCTTTGTTGGGTATGAGCGTATACGTTTTGCTCAATCTGGCATACAGTCAGTACGTGTGTGACAATATGATAGGTTATCTCTATCAGGAAGACGTAAAGGCTAAGCAGAAAGAGCAGGAAAGACTGGCAAGAGAGCGCAATCAGGCTAAGAAGAAACAGTCGCAAAAACAGAACTTCCGGGCTTCTCACAAGAAGAAAAAGAAGAAATAATATGTCCTCTTACAGCGTACTTGCAAAATACTACGACCGCTTGATGGGCGACTTCGATTACGGCGCGTACGTAGAGTTTATAAAAGACAAACTCTCGGGAGAGGGCGCGGACATAGCTTGCGGGTCGGGCGAAATTACGGTGCGCCTTGCAAAGGCGGGGTGCCGTATGACGGGAATCGACCTCAGTGAAGAGATGCTCAACGTGGCGCGCGACAAAGCAAGACGCGAAGGACTCGACGTCAAGTGGGTACGTCAGGATATCGTACAGCTCGAACTTGCGCATAAAGTCGATTTTATTACTGCGGTATGCGACGGATTCAACTACGTCCCTCAGAATAGACTCGGTGCGGTGCTGGACAGGATACGCGCAAATCTCAAAGAGGGAGGCACTCTCGTATTCGACGTGTCGTCGGAATACAAACTCAGAAATATACTGGCAGACAATCTCTTTTGCGAAGATTACGACGACGTTACCTATATATGGCAGAATACGCTAAAGCGCGACTGTGTGGATATGGACGTGGACTTCTTTGAGAAAACGCAAAGCGGACTGTACCGTCGCGTGGAAGAAACACACAGGCAATATATACATACGCAAGAAAAAATAGAGTCCATTCTCAAAGACAAGTGGACGTGGCAGGTATATGACGGCGAAAAATTTGGTAAGGTTTCGCAAAAGTCCAAAAGATTGCTGTTTATCTGCAAAAGCTTATAATTTTATATTCCCGCGAATATAAAATTATTTTTTTTAAAGGCGCGCCGCGTCGGATTAATACATTAAGAGCCGTTACGTCAAAACATACGGCATAAGCAAATACGGTTTATACGGACTAAAAAGTTTTAGCGGATATCGCTTAATGTATTGTAATAATTGTAATGATAATTATAATACGCAATGCGCGCGGTGCGCGCGTGACGTAACGATACCCGACTGAAGTTCAAAAGGAGACAATATGATAAAAAGAGCCATTCTCTTCGGAGGAAAAGCGATAGTAAGCGTGTTGGATACGACAAAACTCGTAGCCGACGCAGCCGATATACACGGTTTTTCGGACAGCGTAGCGAGAGCTATGGGCAAAGCCTTGACGATGACTGCTTTTATGAGCGGTAACTTCAAGGGGACTGCAAACAAACTCACTATAATCATCGAGGGCAACGGACTTGGAGGAAAAGCCGTGCTTTGCGGAGATTACGGAGCTAAAGTCAGAGGATACATAGAAAACCCGCGCGCAAGTCTCGATAAGGATGTCAGCGTAAGCGAAATCATAGGAAAAGAAGGCTATCTCAATATTATCAAGGACTTCGGTCTCAAGGAGCCTTACAACGGTCTGTCGCACCTCGTCAACGGCAATATAGACGAGGATTTTGCGTATTACTTTACCGTTTCCGAACAGCTTCCTTCGGCGGTTGCGCTAGGAGTGGATTTTAAGGACGGAAAGTGCAAAAAGGCGGGCGGAGTAATAATTCAGCCTATGCCCAATTGCTCGGAGGACGAAATAGTAATACTAGAGGATATCGCGCGCAATTTTACAGACGTACCCGCATTGCTCGAAAATACGGGAGCGCAGGGCATTATAGATTATTACTTCGGACACTTCGAGATAAAACAGCTTCCCGACATACAGGAAGAGTATAAGTGCAGTTGTTCGAGAGAGCGCATTGCCGCTATGCTACTCACTCTGGGCAAGAAGGAAGCTTTCGATATCGCCGAAAAAGAGGGTAAAATCGAAGTCGGTTGCGAATTCTGCAACACAAAATACGTATTTGACAAAGAGGATTTGAAAAGGTTGTTCGAATGATTAAATTCCCCCAGACGCTAAGAGAATATACGGACGGCAAACTGTGGAAAGGAGAGCGTAAGGAGAGTATAGCAAAGCGCATACTCTACACTCTTCCCGATATCGACGACGCACAGGAGCTTGCCCAAAGAAAAATCTATCTCGCATACTTTTACTTTGATAAAGGCGCGTACTTTTTGTCTGCAAAAATTTTAAGAGAACAGCTTTTGGATATGGATTACGTGCAGGATATTCTGCGCGTACTGGAGAGGGATTACGTACAGCTGAGAGATACGAGAGGTATGAGCGATACTTTCAGTCTGCTTACCAAATTCGACAAGGAAGAGGAAAAACGCTTTATCAAATTCCTTCAGGATAACAACCGCGACGAGGACGCTTTGCAAGAGGGAGAGGAAGCAGACGATTTCGTGGAGTATTCCAACGGTCAGGTCAGCTATCACAAGGACGGCAAACTCTTGTACACTCTCGAAGACAACGATTACCGCACTTTCGTCGCAAACGTCAAAGCCAACGGCGAACTTAATTCGGGACGTGCTGAGCGCAGCGTGGAAATACTCGACAAGATAAAGAGAAGACACGTCAAAAAGCATACGATTTTATCCGTCAGCGTAACGTACGTAAGGGCTTATCTCGAACTTGGAGATTACGACAAGGCATACGAATACTGTAAGGAATGTATGGCGCAAAATCTCTACATAGAGGCTATGCTCGATATACTTCTGGGCGCGAGAAGCAAGGGAAAGACGGAGATTTATCAGTCGCTTAAAGATTTTATCGCGCAAAAGGACGATTTGAGTACTGACGAATTGACGGGGCTTTCCGCTCTTTACAGAGAGGGGGAAGAGGAACTTTGGCATACTATATGCAAAAACAATCCCTTCGACAAAGACGACGAAAGCGAGGAGAGATATCTTCTCGAGGGTATCAATTACTACAACGATTATCAACCCGAAAAAGCTCAGGCTTGCTGGTACAAAGCGGATGCGCTTTACGGTATTTTCAGCAGAGCAAAGAGCTATCTCTGTTTTCTTGAGAAATTCGGCGGAAGAGATAAAAGCGGGACAAGCCTTTCTCTCGAGAGGTCGTCGGCTATGGACGATATGCTCGCGGTAATTCTTGCGGAAAAAATAAACAACTGTAAGACAAAACAGGATTTAAAAGAAAATATACGCGAGATAATAATCGCGCTCGAAGGAATACTTGTCAACACTATGCCTTTGCTCGAAGATACGGCGCAGATTATGTACGGACTGTACAAGATAAACTACGCTCCGCTTACAGCGGTGCTGAAAGGGGCAATCGTAAACGACGAATATTTCTATATCGTACGCATTATCGCGCTAGGCTGTTTTGCCGCGCTGTCGGGAAAGAAAGAGTTTATATTCGAGGGCAAGGTGTACAAAAATCCTATGACTAAGCTGGACAAATCGGCGGGAAGAGAAGGTGTGGTTTTTGCGCTTTCGATGTACTTTGCGCAGTGCATACTCAGGGACGGAAAGAGCAAGACTTCGTTTATCAAAAAATTCTATAAGCTTCTCAAAAGAGATTATTCGCACGCTCCCGTACTGTCTGTATTCTGGCTGCTTCTCAAATTCGAGGGTATGCAGAATTCACCCGAATTTTTCTCTTTCTGCTCGGACAAAAAAGCTACTCTTGACTTTTTGTATATCTTCAAAGAAGATATGCTCGACAATATCGAAGAGGGTATAGAAACGGCTTTTTGCAGGAAGGCTTTCGCTTATGCGCAGGAAATGGAAGATTTGATGTTGCGAGGCTGAGGTCGGTTTAATATTTACATACGCAGAGGACAATCGGCATATATTATGGTATGCGATTGTCCAAATGTTTTTCAGTGAGTTTTACATATATAGGCGCAGTGATAGGCGCGGGCTTTGCGACGGGCAGAGAGGTAATGCTGTACTTCGGGGACAGCGGAATAGTCTGCGCTGCGGCGGGCGGTGCGCTTATGGGACTTTTGGCGGGTATTTTTTTGTTTTCGTCCAAGGCTTTTTCCATACTTTTAAACAGTACTTCAAAAGTGGCAAAAGGTGTGTGCATAGCAATAAAAATTTGTCTTTATATCGCCACATACGCGACATTTTTGTGTATGTTGAGCGCGTGTGAGGAGATAATATCCCAAAGTTTCGGTATAAAAAACGTAGGCGTATGGACGGGGCTTTTCGTGAGTTTCGTCGCGCTTTTAGATATGCGGGTAATGCAGAAATTCAACCTTGCGCTCGTACCCGTAATAATCGTGCTTTTGCTCGTACTTGCAAATGATTGCGCTACTCCTCAAGCAGGGAAGTTTTCGTTATTTAAGGTGCTTTCTTACGCTTGTATGAACGTAATGACGGGCGGGTATCTGCTTGCCGAACAAAGAGAGCAATTTACTGTCAGAGAGTGCGTATTCACGTCTGTGTTTACGGCGGCGGTTTTCGCTTCGGCGGTAGCTATCGTATATGCGGTATCCGCAAAGTTTTCCAACTTTTCTATGCCCGTCTACGAATTTGCCAAAGTCAACAACCTAAAGGGCGTCAGCGGTGCGGTAATTTATCTGGCGGTATTCACGACTTTGATAGGGTGCGCAAAACTCGTCTGTCAGGAAAACGACGCTGTGAGAATTCCCAAAGCTTTCAGCGTGGTTATGTTGATAATAACCTCGTTTATAGGCGTAAAACTGAACTTTGCGCGCGCGGTAGCCGTGGTTTATCCCGCGATAGGTTATGCGGGCATAGCGTATCTGTTTTTTATGAGTGTATTGCCGATAGCGTATAAAATTTTCTTAAGAGTAAAACGCGTAAGGGAGATAAAAGCCGCAAGCGCGAGCGAGAGCGCTATCGAATTTAATCGCCCCGCCGACGGCAGGCTGGCCCGATTGGCGAGCAAAGAGCAGTCGCTACAGGGCAAAACGCCAAAGACTAAAAAGTCTTTGGCGAAGTTCAGTCGAGATTGAGTTTTTTGCTGACGAATTTTTGAAGCAACGCTACGGCATAGTACATAAGCCCCGCAAGGAAGCAGAGTATTACGGTACTGGTCATAACGAGGTCGAGTTTGAATATCTGTCCGCCGTAGATGATGAGGTATCCCAGTCCCGCGTGCGAAACGAGGTATTCCCCCATAATCGTACCTACCCAGCACATACCGACGTTGATTTTAAGTGCATCGATTATGTTGGGAAGATTGTACGGAAGGACAAGTTTTGTAAGCGTTTGCCACTTGGTCGCACCGAGTGTTTTCATCAGCATAAGCTTGCTTTTTTCTACGCTGAGAAAACCGCTCAGAGTGTTGAGTATGGTTATAAACAGCGAGATGGCGAGAGCCATAGTGATTATGGCGGGCTGGTCGGTGCCCATCCAAATAATGATAATCGGACCCAGTGCGATTTTAGGCAGGGCATTGAGTACTACGATGTAAGGCTCGAGTATTTTTCTTACGCTCTCGAACCACCACAGAAGCACTGCCGTCAGCGTTCCGAGAGTAGTCGCAAGGAAAAAGCTGACTACCGTTTCCCAAAGCGTGATGCCTACGTGCTTAGCAAGTTCTCCGCCTTTGACGAGGTCGACAAAGCAGCTTAGCATCCTCGACGGAGAGGAGGATATAAAGCTGTCTATCGCACCCGTTCGGGCAAGAATTTCCCACAGCAGTATTACAAATACCAGAATGCCTGCTCGCGCAAGCGTCACGATAATATTCTTTTTCTTTTGCCCTTTGAGATAAGCCGCGTGTTCGGCGGATATGTCGGGGGCGTTAGTTTTTAGTAATCTCTTTTTCATTTTCTTTCTCCTTGGTATCCTGCAGGCTGCGCCAGATACTGTCGAAGTATCCGCTGAATACGGGCAGCTCTCTGCGCTTTAAAGGCGTGTATTCTTTGAGCGGCGAAAGGTCTATTTCCGCTTTGACCGAGCAAGGTCTGCGAGAGAGCACTATTACTCTGTCGCACATCGAGATGGCTTCGCTTATGTCGTGAGTTACGAAGACTGCGCTCTTTCCCTCGCTTTTCAGGATAGAGTATACGTCCTCTACGACGTTGAGCCTTGTCTGGAAGTCGAGTGCGGAAAAGGGTTCGTCCAGCAACAAAAGCTTAGGCTCGAGGACGAGCGTACGTATAAGCGCTACACGCTGTTTCATTCCGCCCGAAAGCTGATTGGGATAGAAGTCTTTGAACTCCTTGAGATTGTATTTTTCCAGAAGACTGACGGCATACTCGATTTTCTCGGGAGTTTTTTGTTTTTTAATCTCCAGCCCTAAAAGGACGTTGTTGAGAATTGTCCGCCACGAGAGCAACTCGTCCCTCTGAAGCATATATCCCGTGAGATTGGATTGACAGTTTGCCTTTTGATTGCAAATCAGTACCTCTCCCCGTGTAGGGGAGAGTATTCCCGACAAAAGCGAGAGAATGGTTGTCTTACCGCAGCCGCTCGGACCGACTATTCCCAAAAGCTCGCCTTCGTATCCTTCTAAACTCAAATCTTTGACAGCCTGCGTTTCGTTTTTGAGCGTATGGTATGTCAAAGATACGTTTTGCATTTGTAAGACAGTGTTCATATTTACCTCTTTTGAGTAAGTTATTGAGCGAGCAAAGCCTCTGCTATAGAGTTGTTTACGAGTTTGTCGAAGTCGGCTCGTTTGGTCATAACTCCCGCGTCGATTATTACGTCCTGAAGAAGTTCGAAATCTTCTTTAGCCATTACGGGAGTGGTTGAGTACGCGCCTATATCCTTGTACGCCTGAATTGAGTTGGCGAGAGTAGCGAGGTCGGTACCGTCGAAAGAGGGCGCGAGTACTTTTGCTATATCCTCGGCAGACGAGGTGTTGACGAAGTCCATAGCTTTTATTATAGCGCGCACGAACTTATCGACTTGTTCGCGGTGTTCGGCTATATAGCTCTGAGTAGCCATAAACGCAGTAAAGGGCATATCTCCCGCCTGTTGACCTACGGAAGCTACGATATATCCGCTGCCGGCTTTTTGCATATTTGACGCGGCTGGTTCGAACATAGTACAGAAGTCACCCGTACCGCCTTCGAAAGCGGGACCGATAAGGTCGTACTGCACGTCGTAATTCATAGTGTAATCTTTGCCGTCAATCAAGCCTGCTTTTTTGATTGCGTATTCCAGAGCCATTGCGGGTACGCCGCCTTTTCTGCCGCCGATAACTTCTTTACCGGCTATATCCGTCCATTGGAAATCAGGCATATCCGTCCTTGCCATAAGGAAGGAACCGTCTTTTTTGGTAAGCTGTCCGAATATGACGGGGTAGTCGCTTCTGCCTTCGTTGTAAATGTATATTGCCGCTTCGGGGCCCATAAGACCTATGTCGGACTGTCCGGCAATTACGGAAGTCATACATTTGTCTGCGCCGCCGCCGTTTGTCAGTTCTATGGTCAGCCCCTCTTCTTCGAAATATCCGCCGTCAAGCGCGACGTAGAGAGGCGCATAGAAAACGGAGTGAGTTACTTCAATGAGTTTTATGTGGTCGGGGTCGTCGTTTTGGCAACCGCCGAATACGCCTACGCACGACACAACCAATAGCGCGAGCATAAGCGTTATGCAAATGGTTTTTTTCATTATTACCTCCTGAATTTGGTCAATACATTATATGAGCGGGGCGCGGGAAGTGTTAGAAAAGACAAGCCGAATAAATCATTGTAAATACTTCGGCGCGGTGTAAGGCTTGCGCGGGCAAAGATTTTACGCTTTATATAAAATATTTATATTTATATTTTGTATTAAAATTATTGTATATCTTTTTCCGATATGATATAATAAAGTCCCACTAATGCTTTTGAGGTCATTATGAAATTCAAAAAAGAAGAATTGTTTACGATTCCCAACATACTCACGTATATACGTCTTATAGCCATTCCTTTCTTCGTGTGGATGATGGCGGAGTATGCTGCGGATAAGGACGCGCTCAAATATCTTTGGGCAGGCATAGGTATTTTTGTTTTTGCAGAAATCACAGACGTATGCGACGGATATATCGCAAGACACTTCAATCAAATCAGCGACATAGGCAAAATTCTCGACCCTATCGCGGACAAGGTTTTGCAGTGCATAGCTATGCTGATGCTGTGTATTTGCGGAAATCTCCACTGGATTTTTGCAGTAGTAATTATAGTAAAAGAAATCTATATGGGCGTTACGTCCAAGTACTATATGAGAGCCAGCAAGCGACAGATAGAGCAGAAGTCCAACAAAGTCGGCAAAGCCGGTGCGGTTATCTATTTTATCGGTATAGCTTTGGCGTTTTTCGCAGGCTTGCACGAGATAGTATTTTACGTAGATACAGCCATTCTTGCCGTAGGCAGTATTCTTGCGATAATCGCAGCGGTGCAGTATACGGTAATTTACAACGGTCAATTGAGAAAGGTGCGCGAGAGCGGTATACTTGACAAACTCGACAGGTTGGGCAATCCCTTGCCTGAGGTAGTCGAAAGAGAAGAGAAGTCGCAAGAAGACGATGCTCAATCCGATATCTCCGAAAGCGACGCTCAAGCCGACAGCATAGACGATAAGTCGGAAAAATAAATTTTAAAACAAAAACATTCGGGCAGAAAGTCTAATATTTAATCTACTGCCCGCGACTATAAGAGGAACGATATGAACAACTTACTTACGATGGCATTCGAATTTCACTGGGACAGATTTACTCAGCCTGCGGTAATCGCGGGACTTTGCATTATGCTCGTAGGTCTGATACTCAGTTTTTGCAGTAGACCTATTGCCGATTCGATTGCCAAAAAGCGCAGGGAAAAGGGCGAAAACGACAATGTGGAAATGGTATATATGTCATTCAAGTACGTTTCGCTGGGAGTTATGCTCATAGGTATGCTCGTAGCTATAGTCAAAATGCAATATTGATGATGTTGATAAAAAAAGTTTTTCAGGTATATAAAGAAAAAGAGGAAGTGCGATATGGAAATGGCAAAGACTTACAATCCCAAAGAGTTTGAGGACAGACTGTACAAGGAGTGGATAGACAAGGGCTACTTCAAAGCCAAAGTCGACCCTAAAAAGGACCCCTTTACGATAGTTATTCCCCCTCCCAACATAACGGGACAGCTTCATATGGGACACGCGCTCAACGATACTATTCAAGACGTAATTGTGAGATTTAAAAGAATGCAGGGCTTCAGCACTTTGTGGCTTCCCGGCACTGACCACGCGTCCATTGCTACGGAAGTAAAAATCGTCGAGCAGATGAAAAAGGAAGGCTTGACAAAACAGGATATCGGCAGAGAGGGATTCCTTGAGCGTGCGTGGGCTTGGAAAAACAAGTACGGCGGAAGAATA
Source organism: uncultured Christensenellaceae bacterium (assembly GCA_944380355.1). Classification (GTDB taxonomy): domain Bacteria; phylum Bacillota; class Clostridia; order Christensenellales; family UBA3700; genus RACS-045. The sequence goes on along the minus strand of CALWHJ010000001.1, from coordinate 8,374 downwards.
GTAGAGCAGCTCAAGAAGCTCGGTGCGTCCTGCGACTGGTCGAGAGAAGCTTTCACTATGGACGAGAAGTGCTCGCGTGCCGTCAAGGAAGTATTTGTAAACCTTTACGAAAAGGGACTTATATACAAGGGCGACAGAATAATCAACTGGTGTCCTTGCTGCAAGACCGCGCTCAGCGACGCAGAAGTAGAATACAAGGAGCAGGACAGCCATTTGTGGCATATCCGCTATCCTCTCGCTGACGGAAGCGGTGAAATCGTAGTAGCTACCACTCGTCCCGAAACTATGCTCGGAGATACCGCGGTAGCAGTCAATCCCAAAGACGAGAGATATAAGGATATGGTAGGCAAGATGCTTATCCTTCCTCTTCTCAACAAGCAAATTCCCGTAATCGCTGACGAATACGTAGAGACGGACTTCGGTAGCGGTGCGGTTAAGATTACTCCTGCTCACGACCCTAACGACTTCGAAGTGGGACTCAGACACAACCTCGAAGTTATCAGAGTTATGAACGACGACGGCAGTATGAACGAAAAAGCCGGTAAGTATAAGGGACTTGACAGACAGGCCGCAAGAGAAGCTATTTGCAAAGACTTGCAAGAGCAGGGCTATATGGTAAGAATAGAGGACTACAAGCACAACGTCGGAGAATGCTACCGTTGTCATTCGACCGTAGAGCCTATCGTAAGCAAGCAGTGGTTTGTAAAAATGCAGCCTTTGGCAAAACCCGCTATCGACGTTGTCAGAAAGAAAAAAGTAGAATTTATCCCCGACAGATTCAGCAAGGTTTACTTCAACTGGATGGAGAATATCAAAGACTGGTGTATATCGCGTCAGCTTTGGTGGGGACACAGAATACCCGCATATTACTGCGACGATTGCGGCGAGATGACCGTAAGCAAACAAGAGGTTACCGTATGTCCCAAGTGCGGCTCTAAACACGTGCGTCAGGACGAAGACGTGCTCGACACGTGGTTCTCGAGCGCGCTGTGGCCTTTCTCTACGCTCGGCTATCCCGACAAGACGGAAGACCTCAAGTACTTCTATCCCAACAGCCTTTTGGTTACGGCTTACGACATCATATTCTTCTGGGTAGCGAGAATGATATTCTCGGGTATAGAGCATATGGGCGAAATACCTTTCCCCGAAGTGCTTATTCACGGTATCGTAAGAGATAATCAGGGCAGAAAGATGAGCAAGTCTTTGGGCAACGGCATCGACCCGTTGGAGATTATCGAAAACTACGGCGCGGACAGCCTGAGATTTTCGCTCGTACAAGGTCTTGCTCCCGGCAACGATACGAGATACACCGACCAGAAGACGGAGTTTGCGCGTAACTTTATGAACAAACTCTGGAACGCTTCGCGTTTTGTGCTTCTCAACTCAAAGGGCGTAAGACTTAAAAAAATGGGTTCGTTCAGACTTACGAATGCCGACAAGTGGATACTTTCCCGTCTTAACAAGGCAATCAAGGAAGTTACTCTCAACCTCGAAAAATACGAACTGGGTAATGCTGCGGCAAAACTTTACGACTTCGTATGGACAGAATTCTGCGACTGGTACATAGAGCTTGCAAAGTCGGCACTCTACGGCGACAGCGAGGATAAGAAAGCCAACACTCTCACGGTACTGGTATACGTGTTGTCCGACATTCTCAAACTGATGCATCCTTTCGTACCTTTCGTTACGGACGAGATATACAGAAATCTGCCTCATGCAAAGAAGAGCAAGAGCGTAGCGGTTGCTTCGTGGCCCGTAGTCAATAAAAAGTACAACTACACCAAGGAAAGCACGGAGTTTTCCTATGCGATGGACGCTATCAAGGCTATCCGTAATATGAAAGCGGAAAAGGGCGTAGCTCCTTCCAAAAAGGTAAGCGTTTATCTCGTAAACAGCAGTATCAATCCCAAGGACGTAAGCTATATTATGAGACTTGCGAGCGTTGACAACGCGCAATTCGTAGAGGATAAGAGCGGTATAGAACAAAAGCTCGTATCGCTGTTCGGAAGCTTCGGAGAAATCGCGGTACCCCTCGGAGAGCTTGTGGATATCGACAAGGAAATCCAAAGGCTTACTCAGGAGCACGCTAAGATTGCGGCGGAAGTCGAGAGAAGCACCAAACTTCTTTCAAATCAAGGTTTCGTAGCAAAAGCGCCCAAGGCTCTTATTGATAAAGAGCAGGCAAAACTCGCAGCTTACAAAGAACAGGAGAGCAAGCTGATTGCCGAACTCAATAATCTCAAAAATATGTAATTCTCTTTCTTGCGCTGTGCGTGAGAGAGAAAAAATCGGGTAATAATATCATATATGAAATATATATTTTTTGACTTCGACGGTACAATAAGCAATACTTACGAGGGTGTAGCCGACATATTAAAGCGCACGTTTGATAAATATAATCTTAACGTACCTGTCGAGGATTACAATAAATATATCGGACCTCCGCTTTCCGACAGTTTTACCAAACTGCTCGGCGACAGGGATAAGGCATACGAGGCGGTCGCGTACTTCAGAGGGCTTTACGTGGGCGAAAAAGCTATTTACAAATCCAGCCTTTACGACGGGGTTTACGATATGCTCAAAGACTGCCACGAAATGCAGGGCATTACTACGGGCGTAGCCACCTGCAAAAAACACGAAGAGGCGGACGACTTGCTCAGATACTTCAAAGTCAGAGAATATATTGATTGTCTGTCAGGTTTGGTATATAATGTAAGAGAGAGCAAAGAAGATATTCTCGGTTACGCCATAGACAGTTTGGGCGTTACGCCTCAGGATTGCGTTATGGTAGGAGATACGATATACGACGTCGAGGGCGCGGAAAAGCTGGGGATGGACTGCATACTTTGTCTTTGGGGATTTGGAGATTACGACAATATTCACAACAAAAACGTAGTATTCAGAGCAAAAACCCCTCAGGACGTTACAAAGTTTGTGCGAGAAAATTACGCTGTGATAAAATAACCGCGCTTTGGCGCAAAGCTGAGAGGTTTACAAATAAATCTCGGCTTAAAATTGTTTAACGTACAAGGAGAATTATGACCTATTCGTTAGCGACGCTTAAATTCTATTATAAAAACTTCTTCAGATGTATGGGCTTTACGCTGATACCTGCGCTTTTATTGGGAATTTTCGCTCAGCCTTTTTCTATGATGTACGTTATTGTCAGCATAGGCAAGAAAGAGCAGACCTATACGTCGTTTATTGAGATTTTCAAAAAAATCAACTACGTCGATAAGCCTTGGCATTACGTACTAATACTGTTTATTATGATATTGTCAGTGCTGTTTGTATGTCTTTTAGTAGGCTCGACTCAGCAAAAAATGCGATACGGCTCGTATACTGCAGGCAGGACAAGAAACTTCTGGGGACATATCAACGACAACTTCTTTGCGATTCTAAAGTATACCGTAATACTCTTTATATCGCTTGAAATAGTGTCGATTTTGCTGTCTACGTTTTTGTATACTTCGATAAAACTCTTTTCCAACGCTTTGCCCGCGTGCATAATATCTTCCGTGATTTTTGCAATTTGCGAATTGTGGTTTTTGTCTATGACAAGTCTTGCAATACCGAATATGACGATGAAAGGTTACGGAATAGGAAAGTCGCTGGGTATGTCTGTATACGGACTCAGCGCAAAAAGCTTCAGAGTATTTTTTGCATTGCTTTGGATTGCCGTCATCTTGTCTGCACCTATGATACTGCTGATAGTCTTTCCGTTTAAGTATATGAAAATACTGTTAGGCTTGTTTTCCGTAATTTTTTACTGGGTAATTATCAACTATATAATCATACTTATGTACGTTGTATACTTTGATGTAGAAGAAATAGAAAGAGAGGACCAAAAGGGGGAGTAAAGATGATACCGAAAAATTCTTTCAGCATATTGATATCCAAATATTCTTTGGTGTATAAGATAGCTATTGCGCTTATTATAGTGCTTGTTATATTTTGCGTAATAGGCTATGCGATACTCGCGCCTACTTTGAGTTCTTTTGTCAAAGAACTGCAAACTCTCAATCTTGACGATACTATCAAAGAGTATCTCTCGTCAGTATTCAAGGGCGTACAGAGCGGTGATGCAGGAGAGGGACTGATTGACAACAACGGCGAACAAACTGCCGAATATCAGAAACTCGTGCAAGGAATTAAAGACGCGGTAGAGATTTTCAAAAATAATCTTGGCGCGATTTGGGGCGGTATCGTCGCAATCGTACTTTTGATTATTCTGTTCACCATTGTATATTATGTATTCCTCTATACCGTTACGGATATAATGAATGCCTTTATGTCTTCTGACAGCGAATACGGTTTTACGTCAAATCTGGTCGCCAACCTTGCTAAGTCTTTGAAATTCTCTTTGGCATACGTGGGACTTTCGCTTGTCCTTTTGGCGTTCATGATATCGCTCAGCGTAGGTCTAGGCTTTTTGTTCTCCGCGTGGAACAATCTCGCGGGTATAATGGTGTCATATTTTACGCTGCTTCTTACGCTTTCGATAAAAAGAGCTTTGTTTGCAGGTTGGATGCCCGCTTATCTCGTATCGGATATGACGTTCAAAGAAAGCCTTGTAGCCAACTTCAAAATAGCTCAAAAATACTTCCGTGACGCTTTGGGTATGTACTTTATGGTTTATCTCATCGCGCTTATATTTTCGGTTGTTGTCGGAATACTTACTTTCGGCATAGGATTTATGATTGTAGTTTCGATGTGTACCGTATACGCTCAGGCTTACGACCTCGTCAATTACTATCACTATTGCGGTAAAAAATATTACAAAGATGCTCAAAACGTCGTCGACCCTACGAAGAAATATAAAGACGCCGTTATGGACAATCCAATCAAGAATAACTGATTTTCGGAGGATTATTTAATTATGTCTACCAAATTGAAAATCATTATTTCCGTTTGCGTTATTATTCCCGTAATCCTTCTTTTGGTTGCGGGACTGATTACCGTAAGAGTTATAGGCGGCTCAGACGCCCTTTCGGGTAAGTATGAAACGGTAGCTTATACCGTGTGCGGAGAAAGCAGATACAGCGCGGTCGCTTATAATGACGAGCTGTATTATCCCGTATACTTCAAGCCCTTCGAAGATAAGGCTACGGGCGGGGAGCCTGTAGGTTATGTCAACGAATACAGCGGTTGGCTCAACAAAATCATATTCGGCACTTATCTTTACAGAGATATCGAGGACGAAACTCAGGAGTTTATAAATCTCAAGGGTAAAATATCTTCGTACTATCAAAAAGCGTCCAATCTCTCTACTGTGGATTTTGATAAATATATAGACGACGAGGGCAACAGAAATATTGACATTATCGCTATCAACAAAGCCGAAGCGGTAATCAACAACAGTATTTATAATGTATTCTCGACTAATATCAAATTCAATTTTAATTATCAAAAACTCAAGGAGTATGACACCAAGTATCCTACGTGCGAATCTACCCGTATGGATTTGGAGGACGCTGACGTTACGTTTGCAATAGTACTCGGAGAGAAACAATTCGATTACGAAGAAGACGGGGAGTACGGAATAGTCTACGGATATATCCTTATGAGAGACGGCAAATTTTATTACGGCAATTACGGACAAGAAATCAATATCTCTGATTTCTTTACGGACAAGAGTCAAATAGAAAAGCTTAAGAAAATAGCAGAAGATTTACAGAAGTAACAATCGTAAACGAAAATTATAGTCAGCAACTCGGATATCTGAGTTGCTGTTTTTTTGTGTATTACTGCGATGTTTTCAAGTCTGTTTATAATTCAATCTTGTAAATAAAACAGATTTTATTTTGATTAATAGGGAATACAAAGCTTGATTTGAAGTATTGAATTAAGGCTTTTGCTTTGTGGTGTAAGTATATTGATAAAATAATATTATATAAAATTATAGGTACAGAATTGTATTTTTAGTGACCATATCTTTTGCTTGTAGGCAATGTACTTTATTGAAAGACAGAAAAATAGCCTTGCACAACGGCAAGGCTTTTCACGCATACGAGTGCAATTCTGAACCCGCTTTGTAGCAGGGTGGGTATCCTGTGAAAGTTTTTTGTAATCCTCAGCCCTAAGGCAAGGCACGCCAGCCGACTCCCAACTCCGGATTCCCTATAAATAGGTGCGGTACAATGTGCTCCTCGTATGTGTACCTATATTATACCCTATCAATTAGGCAATTGCAATACCTTTTTGTCAAAAAATATATCAAGCTATCGGACAAATAGGCTGAAACTTTGAAAAATATCGCCTATGTGTCGATTATTTTAAAGCGGTAAATTTTGTTAAAATTCATAAAAAGTCCTTGCGACAGGTATTGTCAGGATATTTTCGACTAAAATTTATGTAAAACGTTCAATAGAAATACAGATATCCAAGGCTTAATTTATGCAAGTTTTGAGAAAAAGTGTTTGTAATTTGAATTAGGTTGTGATATACTCTAATAGAATATATAAAAAGAGGCGATTTGATGGAAATTTTAACGTTAAAACAATTAGCTCAGAATTTTGAAAAATACGGTGATAAACAAGTAAGAGTATGCGGTTGGGTAAGGACGATAAGAGATAGCAAAAACTTTGCTTTTATCGAGCTTAATGACGGTACTTACTTTAAGTCTACGCAGATTATAGCCGACGCGGATATGGAAAATTACAAGCTTGCCGTATCTCAGAACGTTGGTGCGGGCATTACGGTTGAGGGTAAAGTCGTTCTTACTCCTCAAAACCAACAGCCCTATGAGATAAAAGCCGAGAAGATAGAGATTGAGGCCACCTCTACGCCTAACTATCCTCTTCAGAAAAAAAGACATACGATGGAGTACTTGAGAGAGATTGCTCACTTAAGACCCAGAGCAAATACTTTCCAGGCTGTGTTCAGAGTACGTTCCGTTGCGGCACAGGCAATTCACGCTTTCTTCGCGTCCAGAAACTTCGTGTACGTAAATACTCCTTTGATTACCGCGAGCGATTGCGAAGGTGCGGGCGAAATGTTCAGAGTAACTACTCTCGACCTTGACAACGTACCTAAGACAAAGGACGGAAAAGTAGACTATTCCGACGACTTTTTCGGCAAGTCCGCTAACCTTACCGTAAGCGGTCAGCTCAACGCAGAGTGCTTTGCGCTCGCTTTCAAAAACGTATATACCTTCGGACCTACTTTCAGAGCAGAGAAGAGTTATACCAACCGTCACGCTGCAGAATTCTGGATGATTGAGCCCGAGATTGCTTTTGCAGACCTTCAGGACGATATGAACCTCGCTAGAGATATGGTCAAATACGTTATAAAAGACGTACTCGAGAAGTGCCCTCAGGAGATGCAATTCTTCAACAACTTTATGGATAAGGGACTTATCGAAAGACTTAACAATATCGTAAACAGCGATTTTGCTACTGTTACTTACACCGAGGCTATCGAAATTCTCGAAAAGCACAAGGACGAATTCCAGTATCCCGTATATTGGGGCGCAGATTTGCAGACCGAACACGAAAGATATCTTACCGAAAAGGTATTCAACAAGCCTGTATTCGTAACCAACTATCCCAAGGAAATCAAGGCTTTCTATATGCGTCTTAACGATGACGGCAAGACTGTTGCGGCAGTGGATTTGCTCGTTCCCGGCGTAGGCGAAATTATAGGAGGAAGCCAGAGAGAAGAGCGTCTTGACCTATTGCTTGCTCGTCTTAAGGAACTCGGACTCAAAGAAGAAGATTACTGGTGGTATCTCGATTTGAGAAGATTCGGCGGAGTTAAGCACGCAGGTTACGGTCTTGGATTTGAAAGACTTATTATGTACTTGACAGGTATGCAGAATATCCGCGACGTAATACCTTTCCCTCGTACGACGGGCAACGCGGACTTCTAAGATACGTATTTATCCGCTATGCGGATACAAAAATTCTTGCGATATATTTATATAATTTTGCGGCGCGTCCGCAAAATTATATAAAAAAATATCTAAAAACAGTTGTTTAATCCAAAAAAAGTTGCTATTATAATTAAGCACCGATAAATTTGCTACTATGGCTCAGCAGGTAGAGCAGTTCACTCGTAATGAACAGGTCGCCAGTTCGAATCTGGCTAGTAGCTCCAGCTCAGGAGCAAAGGAAACTTTGCTCCGTTTTTTTGTCAAAAAACTTCACTGTAATCCTTGCTCCTTCGCTATCACAAAAAGTCACGCTCGGTTCAACTGCTCAGTTGTAAACGCCTTCACTACGTTTCACTGTCGCTACCAACTTTTTGCGAGAGTACTCGCGATGCTCGTAGAATTATATTTTACATGGATTTTTATTGCAAAGGAAACTTTGCTCCGTTTTTTTGTCAAAAAACTTCACTGTAATCCTTGCTCCTTCGCTATCACAAAAAGTCA